>CAZEPI010000001.1:0-383190 GCA_964514115.1 uncultured Pirellulales bacterium
CAAATGATGGTGGATTATCTAAACGACTATATTTTAATTTCAACCATATACGCAAGCCAGAATTGGAAATGTGAATGGAGCAGAAAACTCTTTTTCCACTATGATAGCCTATATGTTTTTTCTTGACGATTTTTGAAATGTTTCCGGGGTCTAATGACATGCAAGCTTTGTCAATATCTTGATAAAGTGATAAAACTTCTTGGGATTTTCCTGACGTGTGAAGTGATTCATCATAAACAGATTCGCGTCTTTGCTTAGGTTTTTTTCTCCCAACGCGTTGCTTTGAGGTATCAGGTATAACATAAGATACGCCAGTAATCTTATTTGAAGTTCCTACGATTTCTGTTGACCGGCTTCTGTCCAAAATACGCTTAAGGCTTTCTTTGATTTTCTGGGGCCTGAGATTTTCATCGTTCGTTGTTTTTTTTATCAGATTGAGCAAAGCACGGGGGGCATCAGACATCAATGCGTCGAGAGCTTTCTCTACCTTACTGTCAGTAAAGGTTTGTTCACCCAAAGCGTCCAGAGTACCTTTTGCCATCTCGTCACGCGAAAATCGCCACATCTGCTTGGCTACCTGTTCAGTAGATATACCTTCTGATTCACGCGGATCCAGTGAAACTTCAAACATCAATTTGTCAGGAGCGGGACATTTTTCCACACTGCGATAAACTTTCCAAACTACCCCATTTGTTAAAACGCACCATTCAACACCATCATTTGCTGCATACCCAACTACCTGAGTAATAGCTTTGACATCGGTTAATGGGTCGTCAAGAGCTTTTGCCTCAACCAACAAGACAGTCTTTTTGTTAATTGTTAGTGCATAATCAACAGACTTACCATCAACCGTAGGATATTCCAACTGAACCTCATCAGGGTCGCGAATATCCCAGCCTAATGATTCAAGCAAAGGGTCTATTACGATAGTTCGTGTGGAAGTTTCCTTTAACGTATGTCGCTGAAGACTTTCCAGTTTCCCGCGAATTTCTTCTATCTTTTGACAAAGCTTATCCATACTGATTTGCTCCAACTCGGAATAACTTTCATGAAATTTTTATTTACGATTTTCACAAAACCGCCATTACCGTATTGCCGGGTTCGGCTTCGGCTGACTTTCGCTGGTGTCTTCTTTGGGTTTGGTGGCGGCGGGGGTTGGTTCGGGCAGCAGGCCGAAGGCGGCAAGCACTATTATTGCGGGCAGGTCGATGGCCAGCAGGGTGATCAGCGGTGCAACTTCAATGGGGCCGAAACAGCCGCAGGTCTTGGAGCCGGCCCCGACGTGATAAAGCGTGATACAGAAAAAGACCGCAAAGCACAGTATCGCAACACGAACGGCCCACTTCTTCCACAAACCCGAAACAAGCCAAAGACCTATCAGGACCTCAAAGCAAATCTCGAAGACGGTAAAGACCCTGAAGAACGCCTCCACCAGATCGTCAGGCGGAGTGTGGTCGGCAAGGAACTGCCAGGCCTTCAGAGCGGCAGCAACAACAAGCAACACACCGAGCAGCCTGATCGCTCCGTCGCATACAACTCTGACGTACTTCAATTTGCCGCTCAGCTTGCCCATCGAACAATCTATACCTTGACCACGCTTCCCCGGTCGTTGTAGCAGACCAGCTCGTGATTTGCACCGGAGTAATTCGGCGCGGAGTGGATTATCACCTTTTTGTCGTTGGTCTGCTCAATCTGGGCAATGCTGGTCCTCTTTTCGTTCTGGAGGTAATCGGCAACCTCGGGCGAGACAAACAGCTCAATTCGCCTGACCTGCTGCTTAGAGGCCGAGAGGTTGAGCAGCCGAATGATTTCAATGGCGCTGGACTCGTGGCTCTTGACATATCCGGTTCCGCCGCAATGGGGACAGGCCAGATAGGTGCTGGATTGTAAGCTGGGCCTCATCCGCTGGCGGGTCATCTCAACGACACCGAATCTGCTGATTCTCAGTACCCTGGACCTTGCCCTGTCGGGCCTGACAGCGGCCCTGAATGCCTTTTCGACCGCTGCCCTGTGCTTTTCGTTTCTCATATCGATGAAATCACAGATAATCAGGCCGCCGAGGTCACGTAGCCGAAGCTGTCTTGCGATTTCCTCAGCGGCTTCGAGATTTGTTTTATAGGCGGTTTGCTCGGCGCTTTGATGTTTTCGGTATCGGCCGCTGTTGACGTCTATCGAAACAAGGGCCTCGGTCTGCTCTATTACAATCGAGCCGCCGCCCTTAAGCTCAACCGAGCGGGACTGAACCCTGGTAATTTCGTCCTCAATCTTGTATTTGTGAAAGAGCGGCACCTGGCCCTCGTAATGGATAACCCTCTGTTTGAGCCGGGGTGAAGCTATGCGGAGGAAATCCTTGATTCTGCGGACAACAGCTTCGGAATCGCAGATTATTCTGCTGATGTCGCTGTTGAAAACGTCCCTTAGTGTTCTTATGACCAGGTCTGATTCCTGATAAAGCTCGGCGGGGGCTTTGGTTTTATCTATTCGTTTTTGAATGGCCATCCACAGGCGCTTGAGGTATCTCAGGTCATTCTGGATGTCCCTTTTCGAGGTGCCCTCGCCAGCCGTCCTTATAATGAAGCCGGTGGATTTCGGACGCTTCATCTGTTTAAGGATATCCAGAAGGCGCTCGCGCTCCTGCTCATCTGCTATTTTGTGGGAAACTCCGGAGTCTTCCATCCACGGCATCATAACCAGATATTTTCCCGGCAGCGCAATATAGGTGCTGAGCGTCGGACCTTTGGTGTTCATCCCCTCCTTGGTTACCTGGACCACAAGCTCGTCGCCTTTGTGCAGGCAGCTCTGTATAGGCCTTCGTTCCTTGAGCGATTTTCTGCGTCCGACATGCTCGGTTTTCCTCCTTGCCGAGCCCGGAAAGTATTGTGGATGCAGGTCACTGATATGCAAAAAGCCGTTCTTTCCTGTGCCAAAATCTATGAAGGCGGCCTGTATGCCGGATTCGATATTGACTACGGTGCCTTTGTATATGTTGCCGACATGCCTGCTCAAGCTGGCCCGCTCGATGTAAAGCTCCTCAAGCAAGCCGTTTTCGACGACAGCAACCCTGCACTCCTCGCTCTCGGCAACATTAATAATCATTTCTCTTGCCATTTATATCACCAGTTCTCTATAATTTTTATACGTTCAAAGGTTCTGTGCCGAGCCGCCACTCGACATCCGTCCGCCTGACGGGGCCGGCGAGCTGGGCCGGGCTAAGGTGAAACAACCGCAGGATTTCGTCAACCCTTATCGAACCGACAGGCCCTACTCTGCAACGCACGACGATGTCTCGGCCTTTTGCCTCGATAGTCTCTATGAATGGTCGCACATCGACCTTTCCGCCTCGGCGGCCCTTGCCGGTTACTCGTTCACATTCAATTCTATCAGCTTTCAGTACTTTTGCAATCCGCTGTATCAGCGTGCCTTCAGATTGCCCCCTCACAGGAACAACGTAGGTGGCCGAAATCGGCTGGGGTACCGTCTTGCTCTCGGCAGCGGTGGCAGCGAGGACTTCAAGCCCCTCCGGCAACTGTCCGGCTATCTGTTCCTTAAAAGCATTGGTATCGACCGATCTGCACATATCCGCAAGGCCGATACATAACAGGTCGTTCTCTGTTTCAACACCCACCGGTCTGGGCAGGGGCAGTGAGATGCGTGGACGAGGGTTAAATCTGCCTCTGTATTCCAGATTCATGCCGGCCCTGACGCAGGCACGCCGAATAAGCCGCAACATCTCAGCATGCGACAAAAATATCGTTAGTCCGCGAACAGCTAATTTGACAAGTACCAGCGTCTTCTTCCTTTATTATCTCAATCGTCAACATCCAAACGGTCAGACTGCGAGGAAGCGACTTCGCAATCCTCAAGTTGCCTCTCGTAAGCCCGCCTGTATTCCTCCAGCCATGCGGTTCTTTGGTCTTCGGTAAAGCCGGTCCAATCGATATGCCGGCCGAGCGAATCACTGCGCATCCGCCATACGAAATAGTCGTATATCGCGCAATGCGAGTAAAGCTCTTCGTTGTCCGTGGCAAACTCGACAAACGGATGGTAGTCGCTGTTGACCGGAAAGTCGGCGAAATACTGCTCCATATCACTTTTGTCGGCAATATAGCAGCCCAGAATATCCATACTGTTCGTGACGTTTATTTCCAAAAGACTTTTGCGTACTCGCTCATTCAGGAAAGCATCCTCTATCCGCCTGGGCGAAAAGTATTGCTCGTCTTCTGAGCCGATCAGAAGCATAAGCGGTGCCGGGTGAGGGACTAAATACCACAGACTAACATGTGGAAAGGCCTCCAGAAATGTCCCTATCAGACTTTGGGCAATCCTTACCGGCATAGCGTACGTCGGTATCCAGCAGACGACTATACCCCCATCATTCAGGTGCTCTTTTGCGGCATCATAATACTCGCTTGTATACAGGGAGGCATTCTCAGCAAAGAGCCGCGGGTGAATCGAATCGTTTATAATCACATCGTACTTTCTGTCGGTCAAGTGAATATAGTTTTTAGCATCCATATATATCATATTCACTTCTTCGTCAAGCCGGTCGCCCAGATTGAGGTGTCGAAAGTATTTCAAAGCAACATAAACGACTTCCGGTGCTATCTCAACACAGTCGATTCTCTCAAGGTCGTGCATCGCAAGACAAGCGGTAGTCTCTCCGCACCCGAACCCCACCGACAGAACACTCTCAGTGTCTCCGCCGAGCAGGACACTCAGGTGGCCAAGCATCTTCTGGTCTCCGCGGGCGCTTTGATTTTCGCCCGCAATGCTCTGGCCCGAAGAATACATGTAAAGCGTCCCTTCAGACCTGTTTCTGTGAAGTGAGACGGTGGTAGTCAGACCTTCCTGGACATACTCGAGCTTAAGGGCCGGATTAGCGGGACTCGCCGCCACAACATTGCCGAACATTCCTCCGGGAAGCATGACAACGACCAGCGTACCGACCAACCCAAAACCCACGGCCGAAAAACGCGGTAAAGGACACAGGTGCGCGGCGAAACTAATCCACAGCAAGACGGCTATCCACAGTCCAATCAGGCCGAGAATCGATACCGAAAGCTGCACACCGAGCAGGGGTACAAGCACAAAGCCGGTCACGAGACCGCCGGCCACGGCACCTATGGTGTTAGCCCCGTAGGCCGCTGCGGTGGATCTGCCTACGAGATGAACGTGATTGGCCCATGCCTGAAGCGCAAAGACAAAACCGACCCCCATTATGGTGCAGGGAACAAGAAAGAGAAAAACGGAATGGACAATTGGTTTTACGACGAACATGGAGAAGGGAATGAGCCAGTTGATGAACTCGACCTGATTATTGACATAACTCAGCCCCTTGTCCGTCCAGAACGAAAGCAACGGGATATACCCAATACCGTAGGCAGCCAGCATAAAGAGCGTCACTCCAAAGGCGACCGCCGGCGCCTTTATCTGTTTGACCAGTCCACTTCCGATACCGGCACCTATGACATTTCCCACAAGATAGACCGTCAGCACCGCTGAGAACACATAAGTAGAACCGCCAAGCAAATGAATGATGCTTCTCATCCACACGAGTTCGTAACCTATACAAATAAGGCCGCTGGCGAACAGGGCCGCAATCAGCAGGCAGAACTTTCGGTCGGCATGCGCTGCGTCGTGGACCGGTTGTGGCCTGGGAGCGGTTGGCTCAGGCACGTCTGCGGTCGCAGCAGATGAAAAGACAGACAAGAGCCAGCCGCCGGCGGCGACTATCAGATTGAGGCTGGCTGCCGCATACAATGTGCCCATCACACCGAACATGCGAATCATGAAGAAACCGGCCAGGAACGTGCCGGCCGCCGCACCCAGGGTGTTCAGGGCATAGAGCCGTCCCACAAGATGACCAGCTTCGGCCTCGAGGGCGGTTACAAACCGACCCAAGAGGGGCAGTGTGCTGCCCATCAGCACTGTCGGCACCAGCAGAATAACAGCCGATATTGCAATCTGGACAGCGAGCAACTGCCAGTGTGCCGGATGATATACCCTGTAGAACCAGACATAAACGTTATCCGCCAGACGTAGCGCCCACGGCAATGACAATGCGGAGATTGTCACCAGCGTCTCCAACAATGCATACAACCGCAGCCGCCGCGTTACAAAATCGCAGTAGCGCCCCATAATAAGGGCGCCAAGGGCAAGACCGCCCATAAAAACCGATACAACAATACTTGTTGCGTACACGGTGTTGCCCAGAGTCAACTTCAATAACCGAACCCAAACGACCTGGTCAATCAGCGAGCAGGCACCGGAGACGAAATATATCAGCATAATCAGGTTGACACTGGCCGCTTTGCCGAGCCCCGGGCGAGCCGTTGTCTTTTTCGACAGAATACTCGAAGCACCCATATAGAAGTCACTCATTAACTTTCGTAAGAGTTCCCAAGTCTACCTGAGACCATATAAGGACCGAGCAGGATTGCTGTTTTTTCGTCCGCATGAGAGTCCAAGAAACAGGTTCTCTAAAAGGCCTCAGGCAGGATCTTCCGTGCGGCATCGCGCAAGAAACCGGAAATCTGCCGCTCAGAGTTCATCCCAAGTATTTTTCTGGCGACTTTGTTACAGTCCTCTATGGTAACCGAGCGGATTATTTGCTTTATCTCCGGTATCATGGGAGGAGCAAGTGAGATTTTCCTGACCCCCATGCCAAGCAGCAGCATAATATACTCGGGCTCACCGGCCATTTCACCACAGATGTTGACATCGACACGTGCCTTGTGTGCATCCTGGATAACGGTGCGAATGAGGCGAAGAACGGCAGGATCGACAGCCGAATACAGAGTGGAGACAAGCTCGTTGCCTCTGTCAACCGCCAGCGTGTATTGCGTCAGGTCGTTTGTGCCTATGCTGAAGAAATCAGCGTCCCTCGCAAGGAGCATGGCCGTCAGCGCCGCCGACGGCGTCTCAATCATTATGCCGACGTCTATGTCCCCATTATAGGGTATGGCCTGCTCGTCGAGGTCCTCCATCACATCACGAAGAAGCATCTTGGCCTGCATAAGCTCCTGAAGATTAGTTATCAAGGGAAACATTATCTTGACTTCACCCAGGACGGACGCTCGCAGGATGGCGCGAAGCTGGGTCTTGAACATTGTGAGATTCTGGAGGCAGAACCTTATGGAGCGCAGACCCAGAAACGGATTCGGCTCGCGGACAAAACGCCTGCTCTGGGTGTATTTGTCGGCACCGAGGTCAAGGGTCCTGATTACAACCGGTCTGTGTTTGAATACCCCGACTGTCTCGGCATAAGCATTGTAATGGTCCTCTTCGGTGGGCTCGGTCTGGCTGTTCAGGTAGAGGAACTCGGTCCGATAAAGGCCTATTCCTTCTCCGCCCCTTTCGAGAACCATCTCGGCTTCATCCGGAAATTCAATATTGCCGAGAAGCGTGATTTTTACACCGTCGCGGGTCACGCCGGGCTTTTGTCTAATGGCGTCGAGCCGATGCTCAAGTTCGGCAAACTCCACGGCGTACTCGAGGTACTGTTTTATCGTCTCGTCATCAGGATTTACAATGACCAGGCCGCGGTTGCCGTCGATTACGACCGTATCGCCTCCGGTGACAGTCTCGGTAAGGTCCTCAAGAGCAACGACGGCAGGTATGCCGAGAGAGCGGGCAACAATGGCGGTGTGGCTGGTTCTTCCGCCGGCGTCGGTGGCAAGGCCCTTTACATATTCTTTGTTAAAGCCGGCTGTCTGAGTGGGGCTCAGCTCGCGGGCAACGACGATGACCTCCTCGCTCAGGTGCTGAACATCTTCGCGTTTTCTGCCGAGCAGTTGCTTTAGAAGTCGCCTTTCAATATCGTATATGTCTGCTGCACGCTCACTTATGTAGCGGTCTTTGGCCTTTGTGAAATGCGACGCTATCTCCTTCATCGATGCCGAGACGGCATACTCGGCCGTCACCGATTCGTCGTGGACCATGTCCGTTATCTTCTTTCGCAGAACCCTGTCGCGCAGGTAACGAATGTGGACGGCGAATATATCCTTTATGCTTCGCTGTTCTATGTCGCCTCTTTCGGCCTCGAGGCGGGTCAGCTCGGTAATTGCGTCTTTGAACGCGTTTCTCACGCGCTGAACCTCCGCCATCCGCTGTGACGACTTGACCGAACGGCGAGGAATCCGATAGTCCTCGGCGTCAATAACCAGACACTTCCCGATGGAAATTCCGGGTGAAACTGCTATTCCTTTTTTTATCTCCATCCGCTTATTCTATCCGATTTGGGATTTCCTTTTTTCCTCAGGCGTTGGCTCGTCGAACTTCTTTACTTCAACCAGCTCCCGGAGCGCTTCGACTGCCTGCTGGGCATCAGGCCCTTCGGCTCTTACCTTTAGTCTGGTCCCACAGGTCGCAGCAAGTATGCTCATCTGCATAATACTTTTTCCATCAACCATTGTCTCGTCGTTACTGACCTTGACGTCGCTGTCAAACTGGCTGGCAACATCTACAAACTGCATTGCAGGGCGCATATGCAGGCCGTCGGCGTTCTTTATCTCAAGCTCGGCCTGATAAACAATCTCTTCCAATGTTTCTTCTCCCGACCGCATAGCCACTCGCTGTGCCTGAAAGACGGGTTTCCGTTACCAAGACGGGTTTTCATCGGCCTCTTTAAGCAGGTCCTCAATGGCCTCTGTGGTGCGCGCCTGCCTGAGAAACCTGCGGAACTTGTCCTGCTGAAGGTGGTAAAAGATTTTCTCCATCGCCTGCAGGTGCTGCTCCGGGTCATCGGCGGGGCTGATGAGCAGTATGACCGAATAGACGGGTCGTTTGTCCAGCGCCGAGAAATCGATGCTGGTCTCGCTCTGTCCCAGCGCTGCAACGACTCTTTTTGCGGTCTTGTGTTTAACATGCGGCACGGCGATACCCTTGCCCATGCCCGTGCTCGCTTCATTCTCTCGTCGTATCACGGCTCGAACGACCTTTTTGCAGTTGTCCTTTCCAAGCTGTCCGGCGGCATCAAGGGCCTCAACAAGCTCGGTTATGGCCCCATCGCGGTCGTGCGACTTAAGTCTCGGAATCAGCGCATCGAAACACACAAACTCAGCGAACTTCATCCTGTGGGTTCCCGAAGTCCTTCGTTCTGTAACAGTCTATAACTATTTCGCCGCCGCTCGGCAGATGCCGCAGTGAACCAAGCCCAGGCCGAAGTCAGCGTGCGTCAATTCCGGCATCAGCCGGCAACATGCTTTTTATTGCGCTCTTTTCTCTTTGTCTCTCTGAGCTGCCGCTCCAGCTTATGGGCGGCCAAATCTATGCACGCATAAGCATCCTCCCCCCTTTCGGTAACAACAAACACTTTGCTGTGCTCGCCCCTTGCAATCACCTCCACGCTGAGAGCGCCGCCATCACTGCCGTCCACTATGACCTCCACCTGGTTAATCACGTTGTAGTATCGCGGCAGCTTCGATGTCTTCTCCTCTGCGTGTTTTCTCAGAGCATCTGTGATTTCGATATGCTTGCCTGTGACATTAAAAAGCAACTCAGTTCTCCTTAACTGCACAAAATAGGCATCAGTACCAGGAACATAATCTGCGAATAAGATTATACGACAACTGCGAAAATAATCACGCTTAATCCCGTCGGCAGCAGCATTTTCCTGCTTTGATGCGCGCTCGGCACTGCCCAAGCCAAGACAAAGGCGCTCGATACTCACATTTTATTGTTTCCGGTAGAATCCGGGTCGTCAGACTCGGTCGGGGATTGTTCACGGGCCATGCTGCCGCTCCGGACCCGGTTCAGGTTCGCCTCCGATCCCCACAATGCTGCCCCCGCCAGCAAGAACACCCAAAAAAGTGGCCTATCCGCTACGCCTTCCTTTGCCATCTCTTTGCCAACTCCCTTAGCTCTTCAACCTTCCGGCCGTATTCTTCCTTGCCGTAGAGATTCACAGTCTCACCGGGGTCATTCTTTAGGTCGTAGAGTGAGCCATTGCGTCCTGCCGACGTTTCGCTGACAAACTCAATCAGCTTCCAGCCCTTCGTACGGACCATCACGCACCGAGCCCCGCCGTTGCGTAGCTCCTCATACATATCCGTCGCAAAATCGTGCTCGCAGAAGCACGCTTCTTTCCACTGTTTGACATCCCCTCTTATCAGCGGCATCAGTGACTGTCCGCTCATCCCTGCCGGGACCTCCAAGCCGCAAAGCTCCAGAAGGGTCGGCATAAAGTCAATCATTTCCACTGGTTCGTCGATTACGCGCCCTCCAGGCAGCAGAGCCGGACAGCTCAAGACGAACGGGACCTTGACGTTCTGCTCATAAAAGCATCGCTTCTTCCAGAACCCATGCTCACCCAATTGAAATCCCTGGTCGGAGTTGATGATGATAATCGTATTATCCAGTTTGCCTGCCTTACTGAGGACATCTACCAGCCGGCCCACCTGCGTATCGACGAGCGATACCATACCGTAATATGTGCCCCTTGCTATGCCAATCTGCTCCGGTGTCAAATCGGCACCTGAGTATGTCCGTATATTCTCTCGCTCATACTTCGGTTTGCTCGCCAATTCCTCTTCGGTCGGCAGCGGCAGTTTTATGGTGGCTGGGTCAATGAAATACTTATCCGGCACAACGCACGGCACATGAGGGGCATGAAAAGAAACCCGCATAAAAAACGGCTCATCCTTTCCCGCCAGTTCCTCTAAGGTATCAACCGCCAATGTCCCCATCCGCCACGTGCTCATTTCCTCGGGCTCCAAAGGCACTGTCCCCCCTATCGGCCACTTATGCGTTTTTGTCACCGCGGCAGGATACTCTCTGCCTGCATCTTTGAGCTTCTGTCTTATCAGCTTCGCCCGCTCCATGTTTGGTGTGCCAGCCCAGTCCCTTTTGAACCGAATCTCACCGGTCACGTCGAAGTCCGGCTGCTCATCTCCTCGCGAATCCCAATGGCCGCGAAAACCATGAATCTTCCCCACGTTAACCGGCTTCATCCCGGCCGCTGTGAAGTCATCAAGCATCGTGTGCTTTGGCTTATATCCCTGCTCCTTCCACGGCGCCGGCCCCATCGAATTTATACCCGTCTCGTGCGCATAGTACCCGCTCTTCATACTCGTCCGCGACGGCACACATACCGGATTTTGAATGATGGCTGTCTCAAAACGCACCCCCCTGCCCGCTATCTCGTCCATAAAAGGCGTCTTGGCCCAGCTCGTTCCGTAGCAGCCGAGAGCATCAGCCCGGCAGTCATCCATCATTATCCACAAGACGTTAGGCCGTTTCTTCTCGCCCCCATACGCAGTTGAGAGTCCACAATAAAACGCCCCCAACGATACCCCTACCCCCCTAACAAACTCCCTGCGTGTCAATCCGGTCCTCATATCCAGCTCCATAGCACGATTCATCAGACCCGAATCCGATACTCCAAGACTAACTCGGCGATACCCAAATGTCAACTCCGCCATGCCAGAATTAGCTCTCTGGTTGCCTTAATATTGACCTTTGACCCGCAAACACCGGTGCGCAAGGCCACATCGTCAATCCAGGTCGTCTGCTGCAACGAAAGCCCCCACCAAATCCTGACGCAGCCCCGGTTCACCATCAGCAGTAACAACAATGACCCACGGCTTTTCAAGGTCGTCAATTCGCAAGTCCCAGCCGATTGTTGCTGGCTTTTCGGACGACAATTGAACCGGCCTTTCAAGCCATTCCGGCTCTGCGTTAAAGGTCCTGATTGCAAGTGAGTGTTTGCCCTGTCCCGACACCGTGACCTCCAGCCGTAAACTCCTTGAGTCACGGTCCACCTTGGCAACGGCGGCACCTATTCGCACATCGCTGTCACTTGAGTGTTTTGCTGAGGCCGACCACGATTTTTGAGCATAGACCGACATCGTGCCCAGGAATCGGTTGACCGGCTCTACCCATATCTCCTTGAAGGTCGCCTCGTTAGAACCCGACCAGTACGGCTGGTCGCCGGTCATTGAGTCCATACCGACAGGCAGTGAACCCACCACGTTCTTCAGACAGTAAACAAAATTCGGCGGAAAGTCATAACCCTCCCCATACATCAGACTTTGGGCGAAGGGATTGGCTCCAAACACCCATTCGAGCTGCCGACCAACCAGCCGCATCCCTTCGTCGTCACGCCTCAAACGCGAGGCCTCAGTCAGCGCCCAGGTGCCGGACAGGTGGACGTGCGTATTACCGTGAAACAGATTGTCCCTGTATATTGGAAAAGTCCGCAGTGCGTATTCATCATTCAGTCGTGTGCCCTCGTTAAACTGACGGAGCTTGTCATTTCGCCGCTGTTCATCCTCATCGGCCATAATCTCGCTCTTTCGCCAGACCGAGTTCGGCAGCAGCTCATACGGTGCGGCGATTCGGCTGCCGCGCTTGAGGAAAAATTCGCTGTGCATCACCACGCCGGCGTACCACTTTATCCAGTCTTCATTCTCCGGGAATTCCTCGCACAGCAACACCAGCGCGATCAAAGGAGCTTCCTCGAACGCAGTGTGATGAAAATGGATTATAGTACTTCGACTTGAGTCGCGATAAAAATATCCCGTTATTGGAACCCCCTCCACAAAACGCTGCTCCTGGCACTGAAGCAAAAGTCTGCCGAAAAGCACCGCCTGCTCGGCGTATTTACTGTCGCCGGTTTTACGAAACAGCATTACCGAAGACGTCGCGCCCCAGGCCAACTCGAGGTACTGCGCCTCACCCCACCAGGCCATGTCGATTTTCACCGGCTCATCCACATCCCTCCTCGCCGTCACCGCCGCATCCCAATCCTCGACGGCTGCCTCCAGGCACTGCCTCGCAAGCTCCGGGTGCGATTTGGCCAGCAACCGACTCGCCTCACACTCTACCGCAGCGACCAGGAAGTTCTCCCACGGCACATTCTGCGCCGGCGACAGGACATCGTCAATCGTGCCGATCTGGTTATCGGTGTAGATTCTCATCGTGCTCCAGTGCATGCGATATCCGTCCGCAAAACGGGTTTTCAAAAGCCACTTCAGCCCCCACACCGCCTCATCGACCAGACGTTCCTCAAGCTCACTGCCGCCCTGTTCGGCCCGCATACCCTCGATTATCCGCAGCATGGAGTACGTGGACATCGCGGTGCGCCAAGCGCCTTGCGACAGGTCACCTGCATCGTGCCAGCCGCCGTTGATTACCTTCTTCACATCGCCATGGAATCCCTGCCAATCCTGATGACACTGGCGATGGATGCCCGGAACTGCATAGCCACACCGCTGGCAGAAGAAGAAATTGACCGCCTTGAAGATGGGCCGCTGCCAAACATCTTCGGCGATACGAAACGAACGAGACTTCAATGAACCAGTCCGCAGCCGGTATTGGCCCGCCTTTCGGCAATCGGAAAAATCGAGCGCCCGAAACTGGCCCCGCTGGTTTCTGATGACGTGCACATCACCTGAAAGAGCAACATCCCCATCGGCATCGATAAGCTGGAACTTATCGCCCGCACCTTCGCCAACAAAAGCAATCTTCCGGTCTGCGGGTCGATAACCGACGTGGCAAAACGCGAACTTGCCCGGTCCAACCTCCCACCCCTCGTACGGGTCCGCATCCACACGCTGGAGCTCCAGCCGGTCGAAATCATACGTTACAATCCCCTTATCTTCGGGGTCGTGCCCGCGAAGCAACTGCCCGATGGTGAAGCTGGTCACCTTGTCCCGTTTAAGATGCGGAATTTCCCAAAGAACGTGATTCCATTGCCCGGCTCTGAGGTCCTGTACAAAATGTGAGGGTCTGGGCGAAGTCGCGTTGCTCGGCGCCCCTTCACAACCAAGCCGCAGATAAAAACAGTACGTGGACATCGATGTCGGATGGACATACACCCAAAGCGAGATGCGATTATACTCCGACCAGTCCTGCGGCTGGTCAAAACGCAATTCCATCGACGTATCGCCGCCTTGATTGCCGTTGAATGAGTCCCACTTGCTGCGATGTTTGCGGTAGTGCTCCTCGTCCCGCAACGAGTTGCGAGAACGCAGCGACCGTCGCCCGTCCCTGGCCCGCTCTTCGGTATAGCTCACCTGCCTGATTCCCGATGCGCTCCAGCCGGCGTCGCGTTCCATATTGTCAATCAGCCGCGAAGCATGGACTTGCTTAGTTTCCCAGCGGGCAAGCAGCGAGTCTTCCTCACAAACCGCGAGCGGAAACGGCCCAGGACCCCCCAGAGGTATCTCTGCTCCACAGGTAGTGTGAACTGTAACTACCAACAGTATGTTCACTAACGTTGCCACAGACAAAGCGCACTGTGTCATAAGAGCCCCCTTTGTAATATACCGACAGGCGAGCGCCGCCACAAGGCCCCACTGGGGGTCCTGGCGACGTCCCTGGCGGGACTGCTACTTTGTCTGCGAATTGGGCAGAGAAGCTTTGGCACGCGGGCCGGGCGCTATGACGCCCGCGCTGACGGCAAATCGAAGGGCGTCTTCGATGGTCATATCAACTTCTATCGTATCTTCTTTCGGAACCATAATGACAAAGCCGGTGAAAGGTGTCGGCGAGGTGGGAATGAGAAGCGTCAGGAATTCTTTCTGGACGTTGTCCACCACCTTCTTTATTCCCGACCCCGTCACCAGGCCCAAAGACCAGACGCCCCTGCGAGGGTACTCCACGGCAACGACCCTCGAGAACATCTTCTTTTTTTCTTCCTGGGTGAGGAAGAAATCCGTGACCTGTTTGACATAAGGATAGACCTGTCGCAGAAACGGGGTATTCATAATGAACTTTTCGACCTGAGCCCAGATTGCCCGGCCCACCACACTGGCCAGGAGCGCTCCGATTACGAGAAAAGCCACTAACGCTATCACGAAACCGGCAACCGACAGCATTGAGTCGATCCAGAACCTGCCGAGTTCCTCCTGAGAACCACCGGCCTGGGTTATCAAATAGACCAGCCCTCGCTTTATGTGAATCCCTATCTTATCCTGAATGAAGGAATAGCCCCAGACGAATACCCAGATGGTCACTATCGTGGGCAAAAAGACCGCGAGGCCCCGCAGGAAATAGCTTTTGAACCGCCCCTTCACCGACATAAGGCCAAATACCCTCGCATTATTAAAGACTTCGCCAATCCATTCTTTTGCTGACCGGCGCTATGGCCGTCAGCAATAAACCGGTATCAGGTTAGTCGGTCCCCTGCTCGTCGTCAATTGAAAAGTCCTTCGGCAGGTGCGCCCCCAAAAGATGTATGACCGCACCCGGCAAAGACGCTAACATCCACACCACCCGTTGACACAGGGCCAGCCCCATCGCCGGTGCCTTGGCGACGTTTGCAACGGTGGTAAAAAGATAATAGAGCGACCCTTCCACGACACCGGCCCCTCCGATACTCACCGGAATCGCACCGAGGACCCAGGTGAGAGTGAAGAAGACATAGTAGTATTTCGGGCTTGCTTCGATGCCGAGACTCCGGCCGACAAGCCAGAATCCGGTTATCGTAATAAGCTGCATACCAACAGTTAGCCCAAAGGCCGCAGCTATAGTCAATGGGCTTTTGCAATACAGCACGGCTGCATCCCTGCCTTTGTGGCCAAGCTTTGTGGCGAGCTTCCAGAGTTTTGACAGAGTTCTGCCGGCCGCTCTCCTGCCTCCCGGCATGACCAACAGCAGGCAGACAACTGCAGCAACCCCACCTAACGCTCCGAGTACCACGAATTTGTGTTCCAAAATTTTGCTGAACAGGCCCGCATCGGCGCTCGGTTCGTCCCGGCCGGTGATAGTCCCGCCGCGCAGGAAAACAAAGTAGAAAAAACCGGCTATTATGAAGGTGCTTGCCAGCCCGATGGCCCGGTCAACGAAGACACTCAACGCACCTTCGAAGCGCTTGTGGTGGTGCTTCGTTACATACCACGCTCTGACCAAATCCCCGCCGACGGAACTGGGCATAAAGTTGTTATAGAAAAGGCCCAGGTAATGCAGCTTCACGGCGGCAGGTATCCTTATGTGAACACCCTGCGAGCGAAGCAGAAGCCACCATCGAAACCCCACAATCACCTGACCGCCCATGAATATCAAAAGCGCCGTGCCAAAGACCAGCAGATTCAGCCGCCCAAATGTCGCTACCAGGTCGTTCCAGGTCTTCGGGTCGGACGCCCAGCGAATCCCCCATACTATGGCGATGCAGACCACGGCGGCCCGCAGCGCTGTCAATATCATCCGTCGTTTTTTCGGCTTTGCTTCACTCATTTATAAACTTGGATGGCAAAAACGCTTGTTGCCGGAGATAATATCGGCTAATCTCAGCAATGACAATCGCAAAAGTAGCACCGAACTGGGCCCGGCCGACAAAACTAACGGTCGCATCGCGGCGAACGAACCGGTTTGAAAGAGAAGATGTCTCAAACGCGCAGGGGTTTTCTGGAGGTCAGACAATGGCTTTTGACAAATCTATCGAAGAGGGAACGCAGTTCTCGCCCAGCTTCAATAATGATGGTCTTATACCGGTCATCGCTCAGGACGCGAAGACGAGCGAGGTGCTGATATTCGCGTACATGAACAAGCAGGCCCTGCAGCAGACAATTCAAACCGGCTTGGCAACTTACTACAGTAGGTCACGAAAGAAGCTGTGGACAAAGGGTGAGCAAAGCGGCCACAGTCAGAAAGTGGAGCAAATCCTCATCGATTGCGACCAGGACTGTGTGCTGCTTAAGGTCTCCGTCGATGCCGGGCAGTGCCACGTCGGCTACCAATCCTGCTTCTACCGGCGGCTAAAGGCCGGCAGCAGCCGAGAGCTTGAGTTCGTCGCCGAAAAGGTCTATGACCCACGCCAGACATATAAAACTTAGCACAGAAGACCCTTGGAAACGCTATTTGTAGCTTTCAGAAGGACTTAGGTGCGGGCCATCGCCGAGCAGAAAACCAAAAATTTGACAATAATTTAACTTGACTTCCAAGCCCCCACACGGTATAATCACCAGTAAATCGCTTTAAGAAAGTCTGGTGAGGAGCGGTAATGCCTTTCACTTCTCGCGAAGTAGAATCGCGCTTGCCGATGGGGACGCTGCAAGCGCAAAAACACTGCGCCAGCGACTCGCGCAATTTCAGAACCCCAATTACTATCGCAACACAAGTCACACCTCTAAACAGTGCAAACAAAATATTCCTGTCGATTAGGAGGAGCCTAACCCAAAAAACAAAGGAAGTGAAGCGTCTGTTCTGTAAACCCGAAAATAGTAACGAATATTAGTTTTAAGGAGGAATCAAGATGAAAACAAAGTACTATAGGTTATTGTTTGCTGCCTTTTGTTTGTCCCTCTGGGTGTGCGCGTCGGTGTGTGGGGGACAGCCGCAGGAGGTGAACGACTTCGGTGATGCACCCGACGGTAACGTCGCCTACCCGTCTCTGGCCGTTAATGGGCAGTTCCCTACCTGTATCACAGTAGGACCGTCGGCCTGGGTGGAGCACGGCCTGGGCTGGGCACACTTTTCCACCGGTGGCGCACCGCAGCCGGCGTGGGATGCTGAAATTGACGGCGACGCCGGGCTGTGTCCGGGCTGTTTTCCCACGTATGACGACGACGAATGCTTCGCGGATGGCGACGCAGGGCTGATAATGCCTGAACCATACACGATAATACAGCCCGCCGCCGGGGGGCCGTTGCAGGTTGTCACCTGCCCGGGCTCCACCGGGACTGCCCTCGGTCAGACGTGCACAATGGCCGTCTGGGGGGCAAACGTGGACATCATGATCAACAACGGCATGCCGTGTGACGGCTATCTAAACGTCCTTGCGGACTGGGACCAGGGCGGAACCTGGGGCGGCTCCTCTCAATGTCCAACTGCACCCGCGTCGGAGCACGTGGTTATCAACCATCCCGTACCACAGGGCTTCGTGGGAGCAGCGTCTACTATGGCGGTGCCTCCGCCTATGTTTCTTATCGGGCCCAACGCCGGCTACGTCTGGTTCAGGTTCAGCATCACAGAAAGCCCCGTCACCGCCGGCTGGGACGGCTCGGGACAGTTCGAGGACGGTGAGAGCGAGGACTACCTGCTACTGATAGACCAGGGCGAGATAGAGCCAAAAGCCCTGTATGTGCCGCACTCCAAGTGGTCACAGCCGCCAATAGAGATTGATTCCAACGCTCCGAATATCGTCTACTGCGGATGGGATGAACTGTCGTCACTTCCGCCGGATACAGGTGCCCCATACCAGCTTGTCGCCGACGACTATCGCTGCATTGGAGATATTCCCGTGACGAGCGTGCACTGGTGGGGTTCGCATATCGGCTGGGATACCATAACCCCGCCGCCGAATGAGCCCAACGGCTGGGCTATTTCATTCTGGACCAACATTCCTGCCGGTGTTGCTGCTCCGTACAGCATGCCGGGCAACATCATCCACCACCTGGTCGTCGATGCCAGCAAGGTTCAAAGCCAATACGTCGGCATGGACTACTACCCCGACCCGTACATCTGGCCGGAGACCTGCTACCAGTACAACGTCGATCTCGACCCGTGCGACTGGTTCTGGCAGGATGATTTCGCTGCCGACACACAGAATAACATCTACTGGATAAGCATCGCGGCGATTTATCCGCCGGATATCATGCCCAAGTATCCGTGGGGCTGGAAGACTCGGCCGTGGCACTGGATGGACGATGCCGTCCGCATAACGCTTGACACACCGCCGGCACCTGGTATGACCATCGACCCGATTATGGTCGATCCAATCACGGACCCGTGTCTGGGTGAAAGTATGGATGTCGCGTTCGAGCTCGATACCGACCCATGCTGGATAAAGTGGGAGCAGCTCTACACCGGGATTCGTGACTGGCCGCACTACGAGGACTACCTCTCGATGCTCGCGTCCGACGGAGTGGAAATCTCCAAGTGGTGGCAGGGACCGGACCTGAGCGACTACGGACTCGATGTGGACGCAACCAACGACCCGTGCAATTTGCAGCTTCAGCCACAACTGATTGCCGATGATTTCCGCTGCGACCTGACCGGGGCGATTACAACCATCAATGTCTGGGGTTCGTGGCTCTATGACGAGCTTCCCTTCCAGGATGCAAACGCGGTGAAGTTCACGCTGAGCATCCACAACGACAATCCGATGGGCTCACAGGGCTGGTCAGAGCCGAACGACCTGTTGTGGATAAAGACATTCCGGCCGGGTGAGTTCCAAGTAATCAAGTATGCCTGGGACCTGTACGAAGGGTACTATTCACCGTGCAATGACTGGTACGAGCAACAGGGTGACAGTATCTGCTGGCTCTATCACTTCCCCATCGATGCATCGCACGTATTCACTCAGGAAAAAGACAACATCTACTGGCTTGACGTCCAGGCAGAGCCGTGCGAGCCATACACGCGATTCGGGTGGAAGACTTCTTACGACCACTGGAACGACGACGGCGTCTGGGCTGACGGCAACGAAATGGGACACGGCCCGTGGACAGAGCTTCGCTATCCACGCAACCATCCGCTTGACCCCTGCTCCATCGACCTTGCCTTTGAGATATTCACAACGGAGCAGCAGGAACCGGAGCTTCTGCAGCTCGTGGCGGACGACTGGAAATGTGAGAGACAGACACCGGTGATAGCTGTTGTGTGGTGGGGTTCGTATCTTGAGTACACATATCAGGCGTGCGACGTAACGGGCTCCTGGCCGCCGCCGCCGGTCAAGCCGGACTGCTTCGAGCTGACCATCTGGACCGACACTCCTGCAGGCGACCCGACGAATCCGTATCCTTACAGCCATCCCAATGAGCCCAACTGGACATACAGGGCCTACGACTATGACGAGGTCCTTGTGGGGTATGACAAGTATCCTCACGGCCCAGATCAGCAGCCGCCCTATCGTACCGAGCCGGTATTCAGGTACTCGGTGCGGCTGCCTGAGGATGACTGGTTCTGCCAGAAGGAAGTCAACGACATCTACTGGCTAAGTGTTGTCGCGGTCTATGAGGTCAACCAGCCCAATTATGATTGGGGCTGGACCAACCACGAGTACGTCGACATCGACGACGCCGTTGCCGGAACCATCAATCCGACCGACGGTTCGTGGGAATGGTGGGAGCTGTATGACCAGACCGGAGTCAGTTGTGATATGTCGTTCATGCTGTTCACCGAGCCGGGATGCTTCCCGTGCTGCCACCCGGACTACTGGGAGTGGCGAGCCGTCGGAAAGCCCAACTGCTGGTGCTGCCCGACCCAGTGTCACGGCGACGCCGACTGTGCCCAAGAGAAAATTGGACCGAAGTGGTACTCGGTCGCTTATAACGATCTTGGCATTCTGGTCGGCAACTGGAAGAGCAATCCACCAGGTGAACCGGGGATTTGTGCCGACTTTAGCCACTCCAACGAGAAGATCGGGCCAAAATGGTACAGGGTCGCTTATAACGACCTCGGCATTTTGGTGAGCAACTGGAAGAGCAACCCAGCTCCGGATTGCCTGGATTGTCCGTGATGACAGCGAGCTAAGTCGATAGCAGCAAGAAGGGCTGTGGCAGACAAGCCACAGCCCTTTCCTTCTTTGGCTCTGCACCGATACCCCTTCACCGCCACGATACCTCTCGCCGTTCTGCTTCGCTTCTTCTGAACCGACCCGCACGAATAATATGTCTATTCCGTGCATTATTAACTTGACTTTAGGTGTGTTTTTTGGTACGGAGACCATTCGGATTTTGACCTTGGCCCGGGGTGATTTACCGGTTCTTCCCCATCGGCAGGTCCCGGCCAAATAGAGCGTAGTGTCTATTTATTTACAAACGTCATTAGAAAAGAGGGCCAATGGCGACGCTTGTACAAGAGGCATTTGCCGCTACGGCCATCCCGTCAGAAACATCCGTATAAAAGGATTGCAGGAGGTGTGGAAAATGACTAAGTCACAAAAAAACTGTGTAGTGGTCTGCTCATTGGTTTTGGTCCTCTTTCTGCAGGGTGCTGCGGCGTTGGCAGCGACATCCGCACCGATACAGACCGCCATTGACGCAGGAATAGACTGGCTCATCTCACAACAGGACCCGAACGGCTCCTGGCAAGACCCGAGTACCTGGAACAGAGGCGGCACGACGGGCTTAGCACTGATCAAACTGCAGGACCGCGCCTATGAGCTGGGATTCACATCGCCGTTCGATCCGTGCTATCCACTTAAACAGAATGTCGAGGACGGCCTCGATTACATCTTCAGCGAGGTGAATATCATACCCATCTCCGCACAACCGGCAGGTGACCCCGACTCCGACGGCGACGGAAACGGAGTTTACCTCGGCAGCGACAATTGGCACAGGACGTACGAAACCGGAATTGCAATGATGGCAATCGCAGCAAGCAGGACGCCAAACAGAGTCGTAAACGTCCCGGGCTCGCTCGTTGACGGATGGACGTACAAAGATGTCCTGCAGGATATGGTGGATTATTTGGCCTTCGGACAGTGTGACGGCGGTTCTTCTCGGGGTGGATGGGACTACACCGACAACACCGGATTCGCCGACAACTCCAATTCCGGATACGCTGTGCTCGGACTGGCCTACACCGAAGCCCTCGCATATGGGTTCAACTGCACAATCCCGCCCTTCGTCAAGAGTGAACTAAACCTCTGGATAGACTACATTCAAAACGACGTGGACGGCGACTCACAGGACGGCGGCTCGGGTTACTCGGACCCGTGTGACTGGCCCAACATGCTCAAAACAGGAAATCTCATCTTCCAGATGACCTTCTACGGAGATAGCGTCGCAACACAGAGACTTCAGGATGCAGTGGACTACCTCGAGAGACACTATAACGACGCAAATACCGACCCCGGCTGGGGAAATCCCGATTTCTACGTCGGAACCCCACACTACCAGGCCATGTACTGCATCATGAAAGGCCTCGAATACGCCGGAATTGACACGCTGAATGTCGCCGGCAGCCCCAACGACTGGTACGAAGACTTCGCCGACGCCATCGTAAATACACAGCTACCCGATGGAAACTTTCCCCCGGACGACTGGGGTGGTACAACACTTGCCACTACGTGGGCTCTGCTGACATTGGAGAAGTCCGCGCCACCACCACCCAAATCGATACAGGCCGCCATTGACGCAGGAATAGACTGGCTCATCTCACAACAGGACCCGAACGGCTCCTGGCAAGACCCGAGTACCTGGAACAGAGGCGGCACGACGGGCTTAGCACTGATCAAACTGCAGGACCGCGCCTATGAGCTGGGATTCACATCGCCGTTCGATCCGTGCTATCCACTTAAACAGAATGTCGAGGACGGCCTCGATTACATCTTCAGCGAGGTGAATATCATACCCATCTCCGCACAACCGGCAGGTGACCCCGACTCCGACGGCGACGGAAACGGAGTTTACCTCGGCAGCGACAATTGGCACAGGACGTACGAAACCGGAATTGCAATGATGGCAATCGCAGCAAGCAGGACGCCAAACAGAGTCGTAAACGTCCCGGGCTCGCTCGTTGACGGATGGACGTACAAAGATGTCCTGCAGGATATGGTGGATTATTTGGCCTTCGGACAGTGTGACGGCGGTTCTTCTCGGGGTGGATGGGACTACACCGACAACACCGGATTCGCCGACAACTCCAATTCCGGATACGCTGTGCTCGGACTGGCCTACACCGAAGCCCTCGCATATGGGTTCAACTGCACAATCCCGCCCTTCGTCAAGAGTGAACTAAACCTCTGGATAGACTACATTCAAAACGACGTGGACGGCGACTCACAGGACGGCGGCTCGGGTTACTCGGACCCGTGTGACTGGCCCAACATGCTCAAAACAGGAAATCTCATCTTCCAGATGACCTTCTACGGAGATAGCGTCGCAACACAGAGACTTCAGGATGCAGTGGACTACCTCGAGAGACACTATAACGACGCAAATACCGACCCCGGCTGGGGAAATCCCGATTTCTACGTCGGAACCCCACACTACCAGGCCATGTACTGCATCATGAAAGGCCTCGAATACGCCGGAATTGACACGCTGAATGTCGCCGGCAGCCCCAACGACTGGTACGAAGACTTCGCCGACGCCATCGTAAATACACAGCTACCCGATGGAAACTTTCCCCCGGACGACTGGGGTGGTACAACACTTGCCACTACGTGGGCTCTGCTGACATTGGAGAAGTCCGCGCCACCACCACCAACACCCAAAACGACGGCTGCGAATGCTAAGTGGTCACAGCCGCCCATCGAAATAGACCCATGCTCAGCCACGCCAACGTACTGCGGTTGGGACGAACCGTCCTACAGAGGAAACATCTGGTTCGAAGAGTGGGATTGCCCGTACCAGTGCCACGGTGACGCCGACTGTAACACAGAAAAGTTCGCCATGGTCTGGGTCCGTGTTGGAGATAACGACCTCGATATGTTTATCCCCGCATACCGCACGAGCTTCGGCGACCCCTGCTACAACCCCGCCTGCGATTTCACCCGGGACTA
Organism: uncultured Pirellulales bacterium; assembly: GCA_964514115.1. Taxonomy (GTDB): domain Bacteria; phylum Planctomycetota; class Phycisphaerae; order Sedimentisphaerales; family Anaerobacaceae; genus CAZEPI01. The sequence goes on from CAZEPI010000001.1 coordinate 23,393, forward strand.
TTACGTGGATGATGATGACCTGGCTGAATTCATAGAGTATTACAGGCAGTTCGACCCATGCTTCGCCCCGCAGCCCGACTGTCCGGGCCCGGTACTGCCGGTAGAACTCGACCTTAATGACACCCCCGCAGAATTCGGAAAGTTCAACTACTGGGACCTCTTCACCGTTACCATCTCCACCGACGCTAACTACTGGGAACTCGTCAATGGCGGCTACGGTGATATCGACGACCCAATCCCGACCCGCGACCCGACCGGATATTCTTTGATTGACCCAAATACCGCCCTGAACGGTGTAATCTGGGCATACGGCGGACACACAGCAGGACAGATGGACGACCATACCGAAGATACAAACATCATGATAATAAACGACACCGAGTCCGATTTCTACCTTAGCGTCATGCTCGACACGGCGACAAATCCGCAGGCAGACAGACTAAACAGTTCGTGGGGGGCCATAAGCAATATCGTTGTCTATGCCCTTGGGCCCGACGGTAACACTCTACCTGGAGCGGTTACCCCACAGTGGTCGGTCAGTCCGCTGGACCCCGACGGCGGCACCAATGTTAGTACGGCCGGACCAGTTACTGATATAACGCTGGCGGCAAATGACTTTGGGGATGGCAAAAGTACCGGAGATATCGGGGACTACCAGGACCCCGCCACCACCCAGGATATCGGAATCTGGGGAGCTGCGGCGAAACTGCCCTCCGCATATGGGTACAGGGTCCAATTCTCGGTCGATATTAACACCTGGGATATATACGATGGAGGGCCTCAGGGACCAGACCAGACACTTGCACTGCCGACCACGAAGTTCAGACAGGCCGCAGATGACTTCAGATGCATAGGCCCGATGCCCCTGACGAGCATTCACTGGTGGGGCTCTTACGTCGGCTGGGAAGGCCCCGAACCGCCTGCGGCGCCGAACAAACCGTCAACGTGGCGACTGAGCATCTGGAGCAATGTACCTGCCGGTGTTGACGCCGACTACAGCCATCCCGGCACACTCTTGTGGCAGCTTGACCTGCGAGAGGATCGCGTAGATGAAGAATTCGCGGGGTACGACTTCTTCCCAGATCCGTGTATCACACCGGATACATGCTTCCAGTACTTTACAGAACTGGAGCCGGAGGAGTACTTCTGGCAGGATGAATACACTAACCTCACCTATGAGAATATCTTCTGGCTCAGTATCGCTGCCATCTTCCCTGAAGACACCAACGCGCCCTACGCGTGGGGCTGGAAAACAAGGCCGGCTCACTGGGCTGATGACGCGGTAGTCTTTGAGACGTTTGGAGAACTCAGCACAGGGGCATCCGTGGATATGAACAATATCAGCCCAATTGAATATGAAGGCGAAAGCTTCGATTTGGCATTCGAACTGGACACCGATGCAAACTTCGTCAAGGCAGAGCAGCGGTTCACCGGGTTGCGCGGCTGGCCTCATTACGAGGACGAGGAGTCCATTGCACATCACTACCCACCGGTCGAACCGAACGACATACTGCTCGTTGCCGATGACTGGCTCTGCGACACAAACAAGCCGGTCACAGCCGCTGTCTGGTGGGGCTCCTATCTCGGATACTCCTACCTCCCATGCCAGCCGCCCGTCCCGGATGACCGCATCAGGCCCGATTACTTCCTGCTGACAATGTGGACGGACGTCCCCGACGACGACCCGTGCAACGAGTACGGGTACAGCCACCCCAACGATATCATCTGGGAATATCACGCATACGACTACGACGAGGTCATGGTCGGCTTTGACAAACACCCGCACGGCAGTCCCAACGAACCGGTATTCCGGTATTCCGTCCGAATCCCTGACACCAATTGGTTCTGCCAGGAGAACAACGAAGCGGTTTACTGGTTCAGTGTCGTCGCCGTCTACGATGTTAACACCCCTACATACGCCTGGGGCTGGACAAACCACGAGTACGTTTTCAACGACAACGCAGTACAGGGACAGTTCGACGTGTACAGTAGCCAATGGTCATGGGTCGAGTTGAGGGACCAGACCGAGCAGAGTGAGGATATGTCGTTTATGCTGTTTAACGGTTGTATGCCATGTTGTCATGAAGACTACCTAGAATGGCTCGCGGTCGGACAACCCCACTGCTGGTGCTGCCCGACCCAGTGTCACGGTGACGCTGACTGTGCCCAGGAGAAGATTGGACCCAAGTGGTACTGGGTCGCTTATAACGACCTGGCTGTTCTTACCGGCAACTGGAAGACCAATCCACCAGGTGAACCAGGGATATGCGCCGACTTTAGCCACTCACCTGAGAAGATCGGGCCAAAATGGTACAGGATCGCTTATAACGACCTCGGCATTTTGGTGAGCAACTGGAAGAGCAATCCTGATCCGAACTGCCTGGATTGTCCGTGATGACCCGGCACTAAGTCGATAGCAGCAAAAAGGGCTGTGGCCTTGGCCACAGCCCTTTTCCTTTTCGCATGCACTTATCACCCCAAGGCAAGAGCCAGGATGGCGCCGCGAGAGTTGACCGACGGTAATAGCGAAGTTCTGCTCGTCGCGTCGGAGCCCCTGCGAGCGGGGGTAGCCGGCCCTGCCGATGGGTCTTTTTAGAACAACAGGAGCAGGGCGCCGATGAGGGCGACGACGGGGCCGGCTATCTTGAAGATGCATCCGAACCGGTCGTGCCAATCGGCCACCTCGCCGGGGTTGAGCCACCTCTCGAGCGGCAGGATACGATAGGCCACTAACGACAACAGCACGCCAAAAAGCAGCGCTATCACAGCGAAGAATGTGTTTAGCATCGCTCAATCCTTTCCGGAACCATGACCCTAAGTGCGCCTGCCAGTATACCGTATGCGACAATTTACGCAAACACCAGACCAAGCCCGTCTCGGCACGGGTTTCGGTCCGTGTCGGAGAACTTACTGCTCGATGCCGAGGACGTCGGCCATTGTATAATGTCCGTGCTCTTTTTTCAGCAGCCATTCGGCGGCGCGAAGCGCGCCCCTTGCAAAGGTGTCTCTGCTGTGCGAGGTATGGTTCAATGTAATGGTCTCGCCGAGGGAGCTGAACAAGACCGAATGTATTCCCGTTATGTCGCCTGCGCGGACCGCGTGGATGCCGATAGCGCCTTTTTCTCGCTGGACTTCTTTTCCGGCCCTGCCGTGGACAAGCGAATCGGGGAAGGGCTTTCCGAGAGCCTTGCAGATATTCCGGGCCAGCGTAAGGGCCGAGCCGCTTGGGGCATCTTTTTTGAACCGGTGGTGCTGCTCGATAATCTCGACGTCGTAGTCGTTTCCGAGCAGGGTTGCGACTTTGCCGACGAGCGAGAAGAGCAGATTCATTCCAGCGCTCATATTGGAGCCGTAGATAACGGCCACCTTTTTGGCAAGCGATTCGACTTTTTCGTGTTGACTGTCACTGAGGCCTGTGGTTCCGAGGACGAGTGCGGCATTGTTTTGGCTGCAGTAATCGATGGTTTTGTCGGCGGCTTCGGGCAGTGAGAAATCGATGACCAGGTCGGCACCGGGCGGAAAACCACCTGTGATTTCGATACCGAGCTGACCGGCCGAGGCGACCAGGCCGGCGTCTTTGCCGATGTCCGGATGGATTCCTTTTTCAACTGCGCCGATGATTTCGAGCTTTCCCTGCTCGACTGCGACGGCGATAATTCTCTTTCCCATTCGCCCTGCGGCACCGGAGACTACGACTTTTGGCTTCATTCCTGCACTCCTGAAACTCGGTTAACAACAGTTTAGGCGAAGATGATAATGTCCCGCCCGCGCCCTTGCAAGCACTAAAAACATAATTACGCTGATATAGTCCGATTGCAACGACAACAGAGGCGGCAAGGCTGTGCACCAAAAAACCAAATAAGCTTAATACTCAACTTTTTCATACCAGCTCAGTAAAGAACCACCGGTTTTCCAGACGAAGCGCAAGCCATCTGGCAGCGAGTATGTGCGGTGAGTGTGTGGAGCAATCGCGTTTATGTGGTGGCCGAGAATATCGGCGAAGAGGTTGGGAAATGCGCAGCATCCCTTGCGCCAGTTGTGGGAAGATATAAGAGAAGTGTGACGATGGGCCTGAGAAAGGTGGGTGTTGAGGGGAGGGTATGTGTTTTAGGTGTTTGGTTTTTTTCTTATCTGGGTGACGGAGATATCGAGCTTTTCTATCATGCGGTTAAGACGGCGTCGCTCAATTCCGAGTATTCTTGCGGTGGCCATTTTACGCCCCTTTGTGAACTCGAGAGTCCGTGTGATTACGCGGCGCTTAACGTCGTCGAGAGTGGGAAGTTCGTTTTTGGGGTACGAATACAAAGCCGAGTCCGAGATGATTATCTCAAAGGGCATGGCGGCGGGTTGTATTTCGAGATCAGGCGTAAGTACATACACGCGTTCAATGGCGTTGGCCAGCTCGCGTACATTGCCGGGCCAACTGTAGCTCAACAACAGGTTCACGACCTGCGGGCTGAGCCTCTTCTGCGGCTCGCCGTACAGGGCCGCCTGGTTGGCTAAAAAATACTCGGCGAGAGGGATGATATCTTCTTTGCGCTGACGCAGCGGCGGCACTTCGAGATGGACGACGTCAAGGCGGTAATACAGGTCGGCACGGAAGCTGCCCTGTTCGACCATCTCGAACAGGTCTCGGCTGGTGGCGCAGAGAACACGGATGTCCACGGAGTATGATTTCGTCGAGCCGAGTGGTGTCACCTGCCGCTCCTGGAGAACTCGGAGCAGTTTTGCCTGTAGTTCGATTGCTATTTCGCTGATTTCATCGAGGAAGATTGTTCCGCCGTCGGCTGCCCTGAAGAAACCGAGGGTGTTGTCGATGGCGCTTGTAAATGCGCCCTTGACGTGGCCGAACAATTGGCTCTCGAAGAGCTGGCCCGTCAGTGTGGTGCAGTCGACGGGAACGAAGACCTCTTCGGCTCGGTCGCTTGCCTGGTGTATTTGTCGGGCGACCATTTCCTTTCCGACGCCGGTTTCGCCGGCGATTATGACAGGGCATTTTCTGCGTGAGATAGCGTTGATTAGTTCGAGAATAGAGTGGAACGCGGGTGACCTGCCGACAAACTCACAATCGGCTGAGCTGCCTGGGGACACACCTACCCGCCCCATCCTGCCGGCAGCGGCTTTGTCTGGTCTAAATGCCCTTCCTTCCGGAAGCCCTTTGCCTGAACTGTGTTTCACCACCTTCGCACACACTCCCCGTTGCGCCTACACAGCGCCTGCACTTGTCCCAATGTGTGGTCAGCGAGATGCACCCTCACGCGGTTCGAGAGGGTACTCTCTTCCACTTCTTCTTACGGTAGATTATAATCTGAACACGGAAAAAAATCAAGTGGATTATAGGACGTTCAGCGCGATTTCCCCCAAATTGAAAGATTCCCTCGCGCTTTGGGGGTTTGGTGAAGGCGATTTCATCGACTCAAACACGCCCTCGACCCCGTCCAAGATGCTTAAGTGCTTGCTGTGTAGGCGCTTAGTCCTTTTTCAGCTTGTCGATAACCTCCTGGACTTCTTCAGTTCCTTCGGCTTAGAAATTTTCTTCATCCGGAGCCAGTTCTTTGAGCAGGCGGAGGAACTCGCCGGCGTGCACTCGCTCTTCATCGGCGATGTCGATTAGTACCTCCCGGGCCAAGTTGTTGTCGGTGGACTCCGCCAGTTGCATGTAGAGCTGGACGGCCTCGTACTCTGCTGCGACCATAAACCTTACGGCCCGAATAAGCTCCGGCTCCGTCAGCTTGCGGTCGCTGGCAAGCCCGCTGAATGGTGAACCAAATTCCGGCATAGCACACCTCCTTTCATCTCAGTATATGAGCACGCCGAGGCACAAGCCCTCTTCAAGCGTGCCCTTCAAAGCGTCTTTTTATTCACCTGCAAGCTCGAGCGGAGAGATATACTCTCCATGTTTATCTGCTGCGGCCTTTAGCCGTTTGCGGGCCTCGGCGAACGTGTCGTACAGAATCTGCGGGCAGTCGGCTACTTTCTCGCGGTAGATTTTTTCGACGCGATCGAGCTTGGCCAAGTTTTCTGGAATCCGAACTGTGAATTCCTGAATGTAATTTGCCTGGGTGTAGTCGGTCTTTAGATTATCTTCAAACAGCTTTGCTATGTCCTCGTATTTTGGTATGTAGCCGGTGGGTGTCGTTATCGCTTCGACGTCACCGTTGACGCGCAGCTCGGCCCAGAGTATCCAGACGAGCTTGTCAGCCATGCCGTTTAAGTACTTGCCGTCTTTGCCCCTCAAAAAGTAATTCACCGAAAAAACAGCAGGGGGATTGTCTATGCCTTGTGCAAAGTCGAGGTTGTTCTGGATATATCTGCCCAGTGGAATCGAGAGAAAATCGAGATTTGACATAAGGTTGAAGGTTCGCATGCCTTCTTTGCCGAGCGTGGCGGCTGTTGTTTCTGATTCGAGGGCTGCACCTTTTAGAATGATGCCTTCGGTCCAGTTGAATGCCTGCTCGACAGGCACCCAGGTATCGCTGTCACGTCCGCCGTAGATAATACCGCCGACCGGAACGCCGTTCGGGTCGTCAAGCATCGGGTCGCAGTTGGCCAGGTCGGGTATGCTCAGACAGTAGCGGGCGTTCTTGTGGGAGGCCGTTATCTCATTGCCGTCTTTATCTTTCTTATCCTTGTGCCACTTGCCGGAGTGGTTGACACCTTCGGTCGGCAATTCGCTGCCCATACCGAGCCAATGTGGCTTGTTGTTGCTGTCTATAAGGACATTTGAGAAGATGACCTCCATCGGTTTTGTGAGGGCCTCATAAATTATGGGGTCGTCGGTCGCGTTGACGTCGCGGATGATACCGAAGATGCCTTTCTCGACATTTGCGCCGCGGACCTGGCCATTCTTTTTTCTAAAGTAGGCGATGTCGTCCCCGACGATGGTCTGTCCGGGAAGCATCGAAGTCGAGGTTTTTCCGCAGGCCGATGGGAACGCGCCGGCAAGGTACGTTACTCTCTCACCCGGCCCGTGAACGCCCATCAAAAACATGTGCTCTGCGAGCCAGCCCCGGCTTGAGCCCTTTTGGATTGCCAGCCGAAGTGCTAGTTTCTTAAGCCCTATCGTATTGCCGCCGTACTGCGTGTTGACGCTGTAGACCAAATCTTCTTCGAGGTCAATGTAGATACGGCGTTTGTCGATATTCTTGCTTACGTAATTGGCAAGCTCTCCTTCTGAATGCAGAAACCTGAAGAAATCAGGATTAGTGCCGATTTTTCTGAACTGCTCATAGCCCGGACGATAGAGAATGCTCTCACTGTGCGCGACGTAAGGCGAGTCGGTTATCTGAATACAGGGTATGGAGAAATCGGAATCAACCGGCCCCAGACACCAAAAACAGATGAGCATTTCTCTGCCGACCATCGAGTCGGCCAGATATAAGCGAACCTCCCGCACACCTGTTGCCTTGTCGATGGAATTGAGCGACTCACCTAATTCTGAGCCGGGCGGCAGCAGATACTTTGTCTGTGCCTTGTCGCGGGCCTGGTCGTAGTAGCCGTCGAAGTGGCAGGTATGGCCATTGATATCAAGGGGAATCTCTTCGCCGTTTTTTACTGCAAGCTGGCGGATATGCTGCACGTCAGCCGGGGCATCGGTGCATACGAATACCGATGAGGGATTGCAAAGCTCAACGGCGTCGGCCACGAAGGCGTGCATTTTCGGGTTATCCAGCGCAATGAGCCGTTCGTAATGCTGGGGGCTTAGTTTGTCGCGCAGTATCTCTTTGGCATTGTCCATAGGCGGTCGTTACCTCCTTCTTGAATTTTCGGGCTCAAAAAATCACGCGATGTTAAACGGCATTGCCGCTGCCAGTCAAGCACTTTTCCGGGCCGTTTGAGATAGCCGCTGCGGGGATCTGCGCGAGCCGGGCGGGTCGCTTGAAAATTGGTCCCCGGTTTGGTGTTTCGAGAACTGACCTCCCCTTGGGATGGCCAGGCCCACGTAGGGATCCGTCACACGGCGCGCCGGACAAGTCTCCGCCCGCCAGACTGCGCGGCGGGTAAACTTCGTTGCGAGTTCGTTTTTTGAGGGGTGAGAAGCCCATTTCTTATAAGCCACTTTGTGATATAGGGTTGCGTTCATTTTGCCTATCTTAACTTTGGGTTTGTTTTGCATAAAAGCCGTCGCGCGGCCCACGAAAGCCGGGACTCGTGGCTCGGCCCTCGTATCTCGTCCCGCCTACGGCGGGTAAAATTGGGTTCCTTCGACTTGGTTCGGCTTTGCTCACCACTGGTCGCTCAGGACAGGATCGTGTATTGGGTCCTGCGAGTTTGGAATATGGTATTTAGTTTTCAATTGTTCGGTCAGTAGTATACAAGGGGGGAAGTTGTGTGTCAAGTGAATTTTTTACCACCAAGACACAAAGACACTAATTTTTTTTAATCGCGGGTTCCACGGTTTACACGGATTTTACTCAGGCATAGAGAGGGGAGAGGGCAGAAGACGGAGGTTCATTTAATCGCGGATTGCACTGATTACGCTGAATGGTTAGTTGGCAGGTTTTTTGCTGGCGATTGTGGGGGGAATAGATGTGTGCATAGGGTTTCCGGGTCTGGGGCGGTTTGTCCTGTTGCGATAGGAGAAGGGCGTGTTATCTTGGGATGCAGGCGGGGGACAAGGAATTTTTGGAGAGTGATTCAGGCGGCGAAGGTTTAACGAAAGAGGGTTGACACCCGCTTAGTGAGGATTTATAGTTAACTTACGAGGAAACGGAATTTTGAGGCCGGAGGATACGGCGTTTCAACCACGGATTAACGCGGCTTAACACGGTCTTTTCATTAAGTCGACGTAATCAGTGTCAGCTACTTGGCTGCCGCTGTAGGGTATAGACAGGGAATGGCAAAGAAGCGAAGCGGGCTTTGCATTATAACGGGAATAGCTTAGGCGACTGCAAATCTGCGATATTGAGAGGGAGCAAAGAATGAAAAAGACAATTATCTGCACCATCATTTGTCTGGTTAATCTCACCGGCTGTGCACTAAATCGCAATAGCTTTCCGCCAGCACTTCAACAAGTTCTCGACGAGAGAATCACCGAGGTGAAATCAGAAGGCGGCATATGCATTGCGGGCAGGGTTAAAATGAGTGACGGAGCTCGCATCAACGGCGGAAAGGATGTCAAAATAAACTTCCTGCGAGGCGTCGATGCGCCCCTTTGGGTATATGACGGCGGGTGGTTTGTTATGAACCGCACTTATCAACCAGGTTCCTATCCACGACCGGCGAAACTTATACTCAGGGCTTTCGGATACGACCCTATTGATGCAACCATCGCAGTTATGCAGGGGGAGATGACTTATGTAGAATTCGAAATGAATAAGACTCCTTCTGAAAAGTTGGCATCTGTTACCGGCATAGTCGTGAACGACCAGAACGAACCCATCAATGGAGCCAGAGTCAGTCTGTCGTTTTCATACGCGTACAATGTGAGGAGCGGAGCACCTCGCATTACGATTCATACGGGGCCGGACGGAAGGTATTCATTTGATGGTCTATCTTTGACCCAACATCGCGTTGTCGTCAATGCATCAGGATATGCATCACTTTCGAGCAACGTTACGCCTCTCTCAGGCAAAACAACAATAAAAGAACTGACCCTTCACCCAAATCTTGGGGTCGTAATTGACTATGTCTATCAGGCAGACGGCAGTTGCAGTTTCACCGGCGGAGACCTCCAAACAGGTACTATTGAATGGGTTAATGGTCATGAGGGAGTCGATTTCTCAGACGGCAGAGTGGAGGAATACGACCATCGGTCACTCCGGGATATCGAAATGAGACAAGACCAGGGCATGTTAAACTTCCAGATTTTCTATTTCAACGGGGAAAATGGATTTTACGACGCAGGGATTTTAGATTTCGAATCCCTCACAGAAACGTCTCAAACCGGGTACTCCACCAACAAGAAAGCTTGCGTGGTCGGCCACACATACGTTGTTCGAACCTATGAGGACAACTACGCAAAATTTGTTGTGAAGAGTATCTTCAGAAGCGAATAACCCCGTTCCGACATTATCCCCAAGCGTAACGATGGTCCATCCGGCTTTTTAGGACCTGCAAGGCAGTGTTTGCACAGCGGCGATGTGCCCGGGTGCAAATGCGGCCAAGTCTCAGACAGATTCCAATCGTCAATGCTGAGGTCACAGACGAACTTGCGTAGAAGATTGTGGTGGGCCGAGGTGCGGGTGCGAGTGGTCGGGTTTTTGCAGAGGGTGGTGGTTAACGGTTGACGTCTCTTTTGCGGGCGGAGAGGAGGATGAGGTTTCGTATTTCGGCAGGGCCTCGGGCGGCGAGCCAGCGCTTCTCGAAGTCTTTTTCCTGGGCGATTTGTGCGATGGCCATAAGGGCGCGGAGGTGGTAGTTTCTTTCGTCCTGACTGCCGGCTAAGACGAACATAATCTTTACCGGCTCAGCGGCGTGTGCAAATTCGATGCCGTCACGTGCGCGGACGAGGAGGATATCGAACTTGTTTTGGCCTTCAACGACGATGTGAGGTATGGCCAGGCCGGGCTGAATGACTGTGCTTCCTTCGGCCTCACGATGAAGAAACTTCTCGAACAGCACATACTGGCTTGTATCGAGCCGTCTCTCGAGTATCTTAGAGACCTGACGAAAGACCTTCTCTGCGGGCTGACGTCTTTCAAGATCGAGGATTTCACACTGTTTGATGAGCTTGTCAAATCTGTCCTCGATAATTTCGTCTCTTTCGAGCAGGATGTCCCGCAACTCGTTTTCGAGCGTGACAGTCTTTAAGGTGCGGTCGGTGACGCGCTCGACGACGTGCATAACGGCAGACGCCCTGCGAACTCTTTTTGCAACGTAGAGCCAATACCAGGCGGCGCTTACTGCGACGAAGCCGGCGGTTATAGCCAGCGGCACCACGCCCATATCGATGATGAGCAGAGTGTATAAAACGATGGCGGCGGCGTGCGGGTAGGGATACAGGGGGGATTTGAATTTCGGACGGTAGCTTTGAATCCTGCTTTCGCGCATTATGATGACACTGGCGTTGGCAAGGATGAAGAGTATTATCATCAGCGTAGAGGCGGTCTTGACGAGGGTTTCGATGTCGAGGAAGACTATTGCCGCCACCAAAAATACACCTGTCAGGAGGATGCTGAGGTGTGGTGTCTTGAAGCGTTTGCTGAGTGTGGACAAGACGGGCGGGAGGAGCTGGTCCCTGCTCATAGCCAGCGGGGCGCGGGAAGCGGCCAAGATACCGCCGTTAGCGGTGGTGATGAAGGCGGCGACAGCGGCCAGGCCGAGCAGGACGAAACCCGGTGTTCCCATAAACTTTGAAGCGGCCAGCGAGATGGGCATAAGGTTGTTGGCGAGTTCGGTGCTGTCCACAAGGCCGACGGTGACCACAATGACGGCCATGTAGAATACAGAGACGACGAACCAGGCCAGAAGCATTCCGAGCGGCAGGTTTTTGCCCGGCTCTTTGACCTCCTCGGCGATGCTGGCAACTTTCGTCAGCCCTCCGAAACTTATGAATACCAGGCCCGCCGTCGCAAAAATAGTACCCAGGCCTTTCTCTGCAAATCCTTTGTAACGCACGACTTGGACCGTTCCGGCCCCAAATAAGACAAAAACCGCAAGCGCCAGCAGCAAGAAAACCACAAGCAAGACCTGAAACTTGCCCGTGTGCTTTACGCTTACTACGTTTAGACCTGTAAAGAAGATGCAGCAGAGGACCGCGATGAGCTTGAGGTTGAAGCCCGTCAGCTCAACGGCAAAGACTGAATGTGCCATCGCCTCGATAAAGATAGCGACGCCGACAACGGCGAAACCGCTTTTGAGGGCAACGGAGAACCAGTTTGCGAATCCGCTGAAGAGGCCCCAGACGGAGCCGAGACTTCGTTCGACGTAAAAGTATGTTCCGCCAGCCCGCGGCATGGCGGTGGACAGCTCTGCTTTGCTGAGTAGACTGGGGATTATCAGAATGGATGCGAGGAGATAGGAGAGAATGACGGCGGGGCCGGTCTTTGCATAGGCGATGGCGGGCAGGACAAAAAGGCCGGAGCTTATCATAGCGCCGGCCGCTACGGCGAACACGTCGAGTAAACCAAGCTCTTTTTTTAACTGAGCTGCCACAGAAACCTCCTTGATTCTGCCTGCCAGGCCCAAGTGCCGTTTTTGGGTACCTATATCTTAGCTAACGGTGCGGTTTTGGCGAGGATTTTTCACAATTAAATTGGCGGGCGGCTTGACTTTGGAATGGTTTTGCTTATGTTGGTTTTTTCGTTAATTCGTTGGCAAGGAGGCGCAAGTTGGGAAACGACGGAACCGCAGGGCAGTTCGTTTTTGAGCCGGTGGGGAGCGAGCCCCCTGGGGGCAGGCCGGCAGGCAGTATCCTGTACGAGGAGCATCTCAAACTCACCGAGAAATCGCATATCGCCGAGTTCGCCGGTTACCTGATGCCTTTGTGGTATTCTTCTATCAGCGCCGAGCACGAGGCGGTGCGGGAGCGGGCGGGTTTTTTCGACTGCACGCACATGGGCGTCCTGGAGGTCAGCGGCGGGGCGGCTGAGGAGTTTCTTAATATCGTTGCCACGAACGACGTCACCAAGCTATCCTGCGGGTCGGCGCAGTACAGCTATATTCTGGATGCAGCCGGCAACGTGCTCGATGACATCATCATTTACAGATGCGCCGACGACGATTTTATGGTCGTTGTGAACGCGGCCAATGAGCCCAAGATAAAGGCCTACTTCGCGGCGCTGCTCGGCGGAAAGGCGATGCTCGATGCCGAGGAGCCGGCGGCACGCATAGAGCGAAAGCCGCTGATTCGTGATATGAGGGCTCGAACGGGCTATGGGAAATGCAGGGTGGATATCGCTTTGCAGGGGCCTCGGTCGGTTGATGTGCTGTGTGAATTGAGCGCCGATGTGAATTTCCGGCGACGGCTCGATGAGATAAAGGCGTTTCGCTTCGTAGAGGCCGAGGTTGGCGGTATCGATGCCCTGGTTGCGAGGACGGGTTATACGGGGGCGAAGGTCGGCTTCGAGCTGTTCGTTAGTCCGGAAGAGGCGCCAGGACTTTGGCAGAAGCTGGTCGATGTCGGTAAGCAGTTCGGTGCTATACCTTGCGGTCTTGGTGCGCGTGACAGCTTGCGTATCGAGGCGGGTCTGCCTCTGTACGGGCATGAGCTTGCCGGGCGGTTTAACATCTCGCCGTTTGAGGCGGGGTACGGCTGGGCCGTCAAGCTCGATAAGCCGTTCTTTATCGGCAAGGCCGCAATGCAGCACGCGGCTGAAACGTGTGAGATGAAAGTTATCAGGCTCGAGCTGCCCGGCGAAAAAGGTGTCAGGCCCGTTCGGCAGAGTGACGGTGTCCTTGACAGAAACGGCCAGTGCATCGGATGGGTCCTTAGCTGCGCAAAGGCAGGCAAAAGGCAGGTCGCTCTTGTCTATGTCCCTAAAGATGCTGCCAACGAAGGAGATGAAGTCGCAGTCTATTACCTTGCCAGAAGCGCAGGGCAAAAGGCCAGAGGCAAAAAGGGAAAAGTGGACCGGGGCGAGAAGCTGGATGCGGATATCACGGGCAGGGTGGTTGGCAGGTTTGAGAAATTCTGATTGAGGAGATGGGGCTATGGTTGTTGAAGGGCTGCTCTATACGAAGGAGCACGAATGGGTAAAGGTGGATGGTGACAAGGCCACCGTGGGTATAACGGATTATGCTCAGGACCAGCTGGGCGAGCTTACGTTTGTGGAGCTGCCCGAGCTCGGCGGGCAGGTGCAGCAGAAGGGCGAGCTGGCGGTTGTGGAAAGCTCGAAGGCGGCGAGCGATGTCTATTCGCCGGTGACGGGGAAGGTTGTCGAGGCCAATTCGGAGCTGGAAGGCAGGCCGGAGCTTATCAACGAGGATTGCTATAACAATGGATGGCTCTGCAAGCTGCAAGTCACCGATACCGCGCCGCTTGCGAAACTGATGGACGCCAAGGCGTACGAGCAGTACCTGGAAGGTCTCGGCCAATAGCCGGTGCGATATGGTTTCAAGAGGGACATGATTTAGAGGTTTCTTGGTAGGGTTTTGTGAGGAGTCTGGAAGATGCCTTTCATATCGAATACGGATGAGCAGCGGCGGGAGATGCTGGCTGAAATAGGTCTTACGATGGAGGGGCTTTTCGGCGATATACCGCCGGAGCTTATGTGCGAGTCGTTCAATCTGCGGGCGGGGTTGACCGAGCAGCAGGTCCGCAACGAGTTGGCTGATTTGGCGGCGAAGAATCATATAGACCTGACGCTGTTTTTGGGCGGTGGGTTCTACGACCATTTTATTCCCGCGGCGGTTTATTCGATTGTTTCGCGCAGCGAATTCTATACGGCCTATACGCCTTATCAGCCGGAGCTTTCTCAGGGGACACTGCAGGCGGTTTACGAATACCAGTCGGCGATTTGCCGGCTTACCGGTATGGAGGTGGCAAACGCCTCGCTCTACGACGGGGGTACGGCCATTTACGAGGCGATGATGACGGCGCTTCGCATCACCCGGCGAAATAAGATCGTTATCGACGACAGCGTCAATCCGATTTACCGCGTGATGATAAAATCCTACACTCAGAATCTCAGTATAGACTTAGAGCAGACGCACTGCACGAACGGGCTGGTGGATAGAAAGCGGATTTTGGAGAAGCTCGACGACCAGACGGCGGCTGTCATCGTGCAGAACCCGAACTTTTTCGGGTGCATCGATGACTTTACCGACCTGGCCGAAGCGGCGCATAAGAAGGGTGCGCTGCTTATTGTCTCGTGCTATCCGATTTCGTTGGGGATACTAAAGGCGCCCGGCGCGATGGGGGCCGACATTGTGACCGGAGAAGGACAGTCGCTCGGTATGCCGATGTCTTTCGGGGGGCCATATCTGGGTTTTATGGCTACGCGGATGAAGTGCGTTCGTAAGATGCCGGGTCGAATCGTCGGCCAGACAACCGACAGAAAGGGCAGACGCAGCTTCGTTATGACGCTGCAGGCGCGGGAGCAGCACATACGCAGGGAAAAGGCGACCTCGAATATATGCTCCAATGAGGCGCTGTGCGCGCTGACTGCTTTGGTATATCTGTCGCTGTTGGGTAAGGAAGGGCTTCGAGAGACGGCGCAGCTTTGTGCGGACAAGGCCAGCTATGCCTACCAGCGGCTTACTGCGATACCGGGTGTAAGGCCGCATTTCCGGGCGAAGTGGTTTTTCAATGAGTTTGTGCTGGACTTGCCTTGCGAGGCGGCGGATGTCATCGCAAAGCTAATCGAGAAGGGTTTCGCCGCCGGTTTCCCGCTGAGCAGATATTACGAGCAAATGGAAAATTCGATTCTTGTATGTGTTACCGAGAAGAGGACAAAACAGCAAATCGGCATGTTCGCCGAAGCGTTGGAGAGTGTCTTATGAAGCTTCTGTTTGAAAAGAGCGTGGTGGGTCGGCGAGCGGTTTGCCAGAGCCGAAGCGATGTTGCCACGACGATAAACATAAGCAAACGGTTTCTCCGCGAGGCGCCTGCGGAACTACCGGAGCTGAGCGAGCTTGACGTGGTGCGGCATTTCACGGAGCTTTCTCGTCGCAATTTCGGCGTGGATACGAATTTTTATCCGCTCGGCTCGTGCACGATGAAATACAATCCGAAGGTTGCCGAGCGCATCACAGCATATCCGGGTTTTGCTCATCTGCATCCGCTGCTGCCTCAGCTTCAGATGGGCGGTATGCTGACCCAGGGTGCACTTGGCGTTCTTTACGAGACGGATTTGCTGCTGCGCGAGATAACGGGGATGGCGGGTTTTACGATGCAGCCGCTGGCGGGCGCTCACGGGGAGCTTACGGGCATAATGATTATGGCCGCCTACCACAGGGACAGGGGTAATAAAAAGACGACGGTCCTTATTCCCGACAGCGCGCACGGAACCAACCCTGCCAGTGCCGCAATCGCGGGCTACAAGGTCGTGGCAGTGCCGAGCAACGAGAAGGGCGTGATGGGCGTTGAGGCGCTGAAGAAAGTGCTCAACGACGAGGTTGCAGGGCTGATGCTGACCTGTCCGAACACCTTAGGGCTTTTCAATCCGCACATAAAAGAGATATGCGAGCTTGTGCACGGCGTTGACGGCCTAGCGTACTATGATGGTGCGAATCTAAACGCGATAGTAGGTAAGGCAAGGCCCACCGATTTCGGTTTCGACATCGTCCACATAAATCTGCATAAGACATTTGCGACGCCCCATGGCGGCGGCGGCCCGGGCGCGGGGCCCGTCGGTGTGACGGAAAAGCTGCTGGACTTTCTGCCTGTCTCAATCGTCGTCAAGAGAAACGACGGGACGTACGCGCTCGAGTATAACCGGCCCAAATCCATCGGCTACGTCGCGCCTTTCTACGGCAATTTCGCGGTAATCCTAAAGGCCTACGTCTATATGCTGCTTTTGGGCAAAGAAGGACTTGCCAGGGTTGCCGAGAACGCGGTTCTTAACGCCAACTACGTGAGCGAAAAGCTGCGGGGCTACTATGAGCCGGCGGTCGATGCGGTATGCAAGCACGAATGTGTTGTCAGTCCTTCGAAGAAAATGTTAGATAACGGCGTTCACGCAATCGATGTTGCCAAGGCGCTGATTGACCGCGGTTTTCATCCGCCGACGGTGTATTTTCCGACGATTGTAAAAGAGGCGATGATGATAGAGCCGACCGAGACCGAGAGCAAAGAGACCTTGGACGCCTTTATCGAGGCGATGATAGAGATAGCCCGGCTGGCCGAAAGCGACCCCGACCAGATAAAGAACGCGCCAAAGAGTACACCGGTCTCTCGCCCGGATGAGACCGCCGCGGCGAAGAATCTCAACGTCGCCTGCCTGTAGCATCGCCGTTATAGTGAGCGCCGGGCCATAACAGCGCAATAGTCAGAGAAAGGAGCCATATCATGCGTAATGTGATAAACCGACGCGAATTTCTTGGGGCGGGCGCAGCATCAGCAAGCGCGATGTTCCTGGCTGGAAAGCTCGATGCTCAGACGGCCGGTATCGCCGCAACCACCGATTGGCCGCCGAAACTGCCCGAGGTGAAAATCTACAAGGTATATCTCGATGGAGTGAAGGGCTGGCCCAAGCCGGACCTTGACATCCAGGCCGAGGTCGCCAAATTAGAGAAGCACCTGGCCGAGGCCGAACGACAACTCGGTGACGTCAAATTCGTCGGCGGCGACGTGGTCCGTCACGCAGGAGCCGACCCGGGGAAGCTCGCCGAGAAACTCGGCGATGTCGATGGGGTGCTGGCCTTCAATCTTAATACGCTCGTCGAGGGTCAGTTCCTGCCCTTTGTTGCCACCGGCAAGCCCACCGTATTATTCTCCCAGCCCTACAGCGGCCACGATTGGTGCAAGGTGTGCAAAATGCCCAAAGCGGGTAAGAAAGTCGTCCTGCTCGCTACGAGTGACTACTCCGAAATCACACGGGTTGCAGGTGTCATGCGCGTCGCACCTCGCCTGTGCCAGACGCGAATCATCTATGTCGGTGGCGCAGCGATGAAGGCGCGGCGAGCCGCCGAGTTCAAAGACAAGCTCGGCGTTACTGTCGTCTCAATCGACCACAAGAAGCTCAGCGAGGTGTATGAGGCAGTTGACAGCAGGCAGGCCGAAGCAGAAGCGGAGCAGTGGATTCGCAACGCCGTCAAAGTCGTTGAGCCCACGCGCGAGGAAATCGTCAAGTCCTTACGGTTATACCTCGCGATGAAGAAGATTATGGACGACGAGCATGCACAGGCCATTACCATTGATTGCCTCGGCCTGTTCGCCCAAAGAGCACTGCCTGCATATCCCTGTCTCGGCTTCTGCAAGCTCAATGACGAGGGCCTCGTTGGTGCCTGCGAGGCAGATATGGACTCAACGCTGACGATGCTGATATTCGGTTATGCATTCGGCATCCCCGGCTTCATCAGCGACCCCGTCTTTGACACGTCGGCCAACACGGTTATCCATGCCCATTGCGTCAGCGCAACAAAGATGGACGGCCCGGGTGGTCCACAGTGTCCGTATATCATTCGCAACCACCTTGAGGACTACCAGGGAGCCGCGTTGCAGGTGACCCACCAGACAGGGCGGGCCATGACATGCGCCAAGCTCGTCAAGCTCGACACCATCCTCATCTCCACGGGCGAGATAATCGGCAGCCCCGATGTGGACCGCGGCTGTCGAACCAAGATTGCCACCAAGGTTGCCGATGCCCGAAGTATGCTCGACAACTGGGGCTGTGGCGTTGTTGGCGGTGGCTGGGTCGAACATCTGCACCGCGTCGTTTTCTACGGAAACCATTTGCAGGACATAAAACATCTGGGCGTGTTGACAGGGCTGAAGGTAGTCGAGGAAGTCTGATTGCCGTGGTGAAGAATCTCAACCTCGCTTTTATCTGATATTGCGCTTGGTGCTGCGGCGACTATAATGTTTTTATGAAAGTGCGCATACTCCTTGTTAATCCGCCGATTTATGATTTTGCCGCGTATGATTTCTGGCTGAAGCCCTACGGGCTGTTGAGCGTGGCCGGCTGCCTGCGGGGAAAGGCCGAGTTTCAACTGTTCGATTACTTGGACCGGTTGCACCCGTTCTGTGCCGACAAGCGGCAGCTTCACTGCGACCAGTGGCAACGAGGGCGATTCGGCGAGCAGAGAATCCCGAATCCGGCGTCTCTGAAGACAATTCCGCGATACTTCCGCCGCTTCGGCCTGCCGCGACAACTGTTTCAAGACTTTCTTCAACAAGAGCCGTCCGCCGACTTCGTTCTCGTTCAGACGATGATGACGTACTGGTATCCCGGCGTGAAAGAGGTCATCGAGGATATCCGGCGTTTCCAGCCGGGTGCCAAAATCGTCCTTGGCGGAAACTATGTTACGCTCTGCGGCCGGCACGCAAAATCGCTCGGGGCGGATTTGACTGTAGAAGGCAAAAACCTCGAACCGCTTTGGCGATTGTTGTCTCTGCGAGCAGATGTCGAACAGCCGGCACTGTGGGAAGTTTATCCGAAGCTGTCAACGGGTGTACTGAAATTGGCTGAGGGCTGTCCGTTTAATTGCACGTACTGTTCGGTGCCGAAGGTCTATGGCAAATTCAAAGCGCTGTCGATGTCACGCTCGTTGGCCGAGCTTGAGCTCTTGGCCAACCTCGGCGTAACCGACATTGCCTTCTACGATGATGCGCTGCTGTATAAAGCCGATGAAGTTCTTAGGCCCTTCCTTGAGCAGGTGCTGAGCCGAGATATAAGGGTGAACTTTCATAGCCCAAACGCCCTCAACGCCCGCTTCTTGAGCAGGGACATTGCGCAGCTTATAGTCGCCGCCGGTTTTCAGACGTTTTATCTCGGCTTTGAGAGCGCATCCGAGCAGTGGCAGGAGAAGACCGGCTCAAAGGTCTGCTCCGGTGAGCTTGGCGAGGCCGTTGAGAACTTAAAGGCCGCAGGCGCCGAGCCGCAGAACATCACCGCCTACCAGATGCTCGGCCATCCCGACATCGACATCCAGCAGTTGGAAGAGTCGATGCAATTCGTTGCGTCGCTTGGCATACGGGGAATGTTGGCCGACTTTTCGCCCATCCCCGGTACGCTGGACGGTGACCGCTGCCGCGAGTACGTCAATATGTCCGAGCCGTTGCTGCACAACAACACCGCCTTTACCATAATTCGCGTCGGCTTCGACGAATCCAACCGTTTGAAGGACCTCCAGCGAACACTAAACCGGCAACTTTGACCCCGCTGCCAACAACGCCGTCAACAACATCGAGGGCCTCACCACCGCGATGACTCGGAAAATCCGGCAAAAAATTATCATCCTCCGCTCAAGAAGATGACGTGTTGGTGCGGAGCAGGGCAATTTCAATCAACGGTCGGCGTTCATCAATCATCAATTCCTCTTGGTATGTGCTTCAGTGAATTTGATGATGCTGTTCATTATGTCGCATCATTTTCCGCAGCGCAGCACGGTTGCGTTGATTTAGATGCGCCGAGGCAATATACTCGCGTTTTGCTATGACCACAAGGACGGTGCACATAAAGAGCTTTGGCTGTCCCCGCAGATTTGCCCCGGCAAATCTAAATGCGGGGACGGGCGTGTCGAGGTTCGGAGGTGCACGATGAAGGTGCACCTTCAAACCTACGGGTGTCAGATGAACAAGCTGGATAGTGCGCTTGTGGCTGCTGCGCTTGCCGAAGCCGGATTTGAATTGACCGGGAGCGTCAAAGAGGCCGATGCGGTTTTGATAAACACCTGCTCGGTACGGCAGCACGCAGAACAGCGTGTGCATTCACAGCTTGGACACCTAAAGCACATCAAGCAGCACAGGCCGGGGCTGGTGGTTGGTGTCATCGGTTGTATGGCGCAGCGGCTGGGGGCCGAGCTGTTAGATGGAGGTGTGGTTGATATTGTCTGCGGGCCGGCACAGATTCCTCAGGTCCCCGAGCTTGTTGCAAAGGCACTCAAACAAAAGGCAAAGGCCGTCACAGTGACCGAGCATATCCGGCGAACACTCGATGCGGACGAAACCGCTACTCTTGAACGGTTTGAACTGGGCTTTGACCGGCCGGACAAGGCGGTTCCGGGCCAAGCATACGTCCGTGCGATGCGCGGGTGCGACAAGTTCTGCTCATACTGCGTTGTGCCATACGTGCGCGGGCCGGAGGTCTCACGGCCTCCAGAGGCGGTCGTTGAGCAGGTAAAGAAGTTAGCTGCCGGCGGCGTCAAACAGGTGACATTGCTCGGACAGAGAATTAACGCGTACGAATACAAAGCCGGCGACAAGACATATTGTCTTGCGGATTTGCTTTCGATGGTAAGTGGTATCGACGGAATCGAATGGGTCAAATTCGTAACCAGTTATCCATCCGCCAGGTACTTCGAGCAAATCCTTCAGGCGATGGCCGATGTCCCGCAGGTATGTCCCTATCTGCACATCCCCGCCCAAAGCGCCTCGGACAAAATCCTAAAGGCGATGAATCGCGGCTATACGTGCTCTGACTATCTGGTGCTGCTCGAACGGGCCAGAGAAGTAGTGGCGGATATTGCAATTGCCGGCGACTTCATTGTGGGCTTTCCCGGCGAGACGGATGTTGACTTCGAGCAGACGGTGCAGCTCGTTAAGCAGGCGCGGTACAAGAACTGCTTTGTTTTCAAATACTCGCCGAGGACGGGTACAACCGCCGACAAGCGGCTCGAAGATACCGTCCCGCTTGAGGTCAAGAAACAGCGCAACTACGAATTGTTGGCGGTGCAGGAGAAGATAAGTGATGAGTTAAGCCGTGCCTTCTTAGGTAAAACGGTTCAAGTGCTGGTCGAGGGCTTGAGTAAGAAGCCGCACGTTGAGTCGGCCGGGGGCAGGGGGCATCCTCAGTTGGTCGGCAGGACCGCCGGCGACTGGATTGTTGTCTTCAACGGCCCAGAGACGCTCGCAGGCCAATTCGCAAAAGTCAAAATCACAAAGACCAGCCCGCTGACCCTCTTCGGGGACCCCGCGTGAAACGCGGTGCTAAATATTTGCGCGGTGGCTGTCAAAGTGGCGGGTGGTGGGTGCTGGCGGTGCCAAAAATGGCGGCTTGGGGGCAGTGGAGGAGCAATGTGAGAGGCCGGCATGTAATTTCGGCGTTGCGTAATTCCTTGTGAAATAAGTGCTTGCCATAACAAGGGCGAGATGCTACGTCTTATAGGGTGTAGCTGGTATCGGGTTTGCTGGGTTAGTATAGATTAGGCAGGAAAACAATAGACCAAAGCTGGTTACTCAAACTGACCGATGGCCAGTTTGAGAATGCAAAAATCAAACTGCAAAATGCAAAATTGTGGAATCCGCCGCCGGAAGGCGTCCTCTCTGGGACTGCGGCGGATGGCTAATTTTACTGATTTTTTTTGTGTTATAGAACATTTTGTCAAGTAAACAGTTACGTCAGTTCTTAACCGTAAATCGGTCAGTTTGAGTTGGTTAGATAAGGAGATAGGCGATTATGGCAGTGAAGGATTTGTCATTCGAGGCAGAGGCGCGGGCCGGTTTGTTGTCGGGGGTGGAGAAGCTGGCAGCAGCGGTGAGGTCCACATTGGGGCCGCGGGGGAGAAACGCGATTATCGACAAGAGCTGGGGTGGCCCGACGGTAACGAAGGATGGGGTGACGGTGGCTGAGGAGATTGAGCTTAGCGAGAAGACTGAGAATCTTGGCGCGAAGTTAGTCAGGGAGGCGGCGAGCAAGACGTCGAAGGTGGCTGGTGACGGGACGACGACGGCGACGGTGCTTATCGAGGCGATGTTCAAGGAGGCATTGAGGAACATTGCAGCAGGGGCGGATGCGATGGCCTTGAATCGGGGGATGCAGCAGGCGGCGAAGGCGGTTACGGAGCAGCTCGCGTCGCTTGCCAAGCCGGTGGATATCGCCAAGAAAAACGACATCATCAATATCGCCGCAGTCTCGGCGAACAACGACGTTGAGATAGGCAAGATTATGGCTGAGGCGTTTCAGCGGGTCGGCAAGGACGGGGTGATAACCGTCGAGGAGGGAAAGGGCCTGGAGACGAGCGTTGAGTTTGTCGAGGGTATGCAGTTTGACCGCGGGTATCTTTCGCCTCACTTTGTGACGGACGTGGAGAAGATGGTGTGCGAGTTGGAGAAGCCGTTTGTTCTTGTGTATGAGGACAAGATAAGCAGCGTGGCGAAGTTAGTTCCGCTTTTGGAGAAGGTGGCAAAATCGCGGCGGCCACTGCTGATTATTGCCGAGGACGTGGAGAGCGAGGCGCTTGCGACGTTGGTGGTGAACAAGCTCAAAGGAGTTTTGCAGGTGGTGGCGGTCAAGGCGCCGGGTTATGGCGACAGGCGCAAGGCAATGCTGCAGGATATAGCCGTGCTGACCGGTGCGGAGCCGATATTCAAGGATTTGGGCATTGATATGGAGAATATCGGTATCAAGGAATTGGGGCAGGCGAAGAAGATTACGATTGATAACGACAACACGATTATTGTCGAGGGCGCGGGCAGCGACGAGGCGATAAAGGGCAGGATAAAGCAGATTCAGGACGAGATAGAGACAATGACGAGCGATTACGACCGCGAGAAGCTTCAGGAGCGGTTAGCGAAGCTGACGGGCGGCGTGGCCCAGATTAACGTTGGAGCGGCCAGTGAAGCTGAGATGAAGGAACGCAAGGCGAGGATTGAGGATGCACTGCACGCGACAAGGGCGGGAATCGAGGAGGGGATTGTGCCGGGCGGCGGGGTGGCTTTGATTCGCTGCATTAAGACGGTGGAGAAGCTGAAGCTGTCAGGTGACGAGGTGACGGGTGCTGAGATTGTGGCCAAAGCGCTATCGATGCCTTGCTACTGGATAGCGAGCAATGCAGGGGCGACGGGCAATATAGTGGTAAGCAAGGTTGGAGAAGGCAAAGGCGGCTTCGGCTATAACGCCGACACGGATAAGTATGAAGATTTGCTTGCGGCAGGTGTCATCGACCCGGTGAAGGTGACGAGGATTGCGCTTCAGAACGCGGTGAGCATAGCGGGATTGCTTTTGACGACAGATTGCTTAGTGACGGAGAAGCCGAAGGAGAAGGAAGATATGCCGGGCGGTCCGGGCGGTATGCCACCAGGCGGCGGTATGGGCGGCATGGGTGGTATGGGCGGCTACGGCGGCGGGATGATGTAGTGTAAGGGAGTAAGGCAGTGAAGGCAAAAGAGAGCAAATGGCTGATGTTTTTGCTCTATGTGGTGATTGTTGCAGTGGGAGCGGGCTGTGGGCAGTTTGCGCAGGGGTCGGATGTGAATCCGCGAGCGGCGGAGCAGGAGTTGTTCCGTGATGCGAAGTTCGGGATGTTTATCCACTGGGGCATTTATTCGGTGCCGGGCGGTGTGTGGAAGGGCGAGCCGGTACAGGGCTGCGAGTGGATAATGAACAACGCCAAGCTGACGGTTGATGAGTACGAAAGAGTAGCAGGGCAGTTCAATCCTGAGCAGTACGACCCTGCGGAGTGGGTTCGGATCGCCAAGGGCGCGGGGATGAGGTACATAACGATAACGAGCAAACACCATGACGGTTTTGCGATGTGGGACTCGAGAGTGAGCGATTGGGATATTGTGGACCGTACGCCCTACGGCAGGGACGTATTGAAGATGTTGGCCGATGAGTGCGAAAAGCAGGGTATGAAGCTGTTTTTCTACCATTCGCACTTAGACTGGCACCATCCGGATTATTATCCGCGAGGCAGCACCGGGCATCACACGGGCAGGCCTGAGAGCGGGGACTTCGATAAGTACATAGACTATATGAATGCGCAGATTGCGGAGCTTTGCAGCGGTGAGTACGGCAAGCTCGGAGGATTCTGGTTCGACGGGTGGTGGGACCAGCAGGTAAAGAGGCCGGGAAGAGAGACTCACGTGGACTGGCGACTGACGGAGACGTACGACCTGATTCACAGGTTGCAGCCGCAGGCGCTGATAGGGAACAACCACCATGAGGCGCCGTTCGAGGGCGAAGATTTTCAGATGTTCGAGCGGGGCGTGCCGGGCAAGGACAAGTACAGCAAGGCGAACTTTGTTTCGGAGCTTCCGCTTGAGACGTGCGATACGATGAACGGTTCCTGGGGTTACAACAGTACGGATACGCGGTTCAAGAGCAGCAAGCCGTTGATTCGGTACCTTGTGCTGACGGCGGGATACAACGCGAATTTTCTTTTGGACATTGGGCCGATGCCGACGGGGGAGATTCAGCCGGAGTTCGTGGAACGGCTTGAAGAGATAGGCCGGTGGATGCAGGAGTACGGTGAGACGATTTACGGGACGCGAGGCGGACCGATGCCGCCACAGCAGTGGGGCGTGACGACACGGAAAGACAGCAAGGTGTTTGTGCATCTTTTCAGAATACCTGAAGACGGAAAGGTGACACTTCCGGAGACAGGCAGGCTCAAGGTCAAATGTGCAAAGCTTTTTGGACAAGGCATCAGTGTGCCGTTTACGAAAAGCGGCGACATTGGGCTGGACCTGAGCGGTGTGGAAAGTGAGCCGATAGATACAATCGTGGTGCTTGAGCTTGAGGGATAGTGACTATGGTGGAGGCGAGAGCAGAAGGGATGGCAGTATGAACAGACGCGAGTTTCTGGGCACAATGGGATTGACGGGGTTTGGGGCGTCATTTGCGGGGGCGTTCGGGACGCTTGGTTTGCTCGGTGCTGAATCGGCATCGGCTCAGGGGTCACTTTCGGAGCTGCTTGCCGCAAACCTGCCGCCTAACCCGCGAGGGGTGAAGTTGAACCTTAAGCCGGTGATGACGAACATCATTCATACGGGTGCGTGGGAAGGTCCATGCCGCATTGAGGGGCTTAGTCCGGCTGAGGAAAAGGCCGGCGCCGAGCGGAACTTTGACAACTGGGCGAGGAATACAACGCGCGGCTCAATAGACCTATCTGTCGCAGATATACTCGAACCGGTCCATATAACCTTTGCAGAAGACTTTGTTCTGACGCAGGACCAGCTCGACAAACTCAAAGCCGATGCCGAGCGGACTGATGTGTTTTTCGTAGCTCCGTGGGGCTCGTCAATCGCCGCATACGAGCTGGCGAGCAGGTTTGACAAGCCGATTGCAATGGTGGGGCTGGCGTGCAGGCAGGTAGATATTGCCGCTTATACGAGGAGCAAGGGATTCGAGGCGTATGCGTGCAGTGACTACGACGAGCTGAACCGAACGCTTGCTCTGCTGCGGGCCCGGAAGGTATTAGGGCGGACGCGAGTGCTGTTTCCGACGGACCGGGGGCTTCCTGCAGTGGCGTCGATTACGAGTATCAACGACCTCGACGAGTTGAAAAGACGTCTGGGCGTGGAGGTTGAGGTGATCAGCTACGCAGAGCTTGCCGAGGAGATGAGCCGGGTGATGAAAAGCGGGTCCGACAAGGAGCGGGCTGGGAAGATTGCCGATGGGCTGATTCAACAGGCGGCGGAGACTCTGCTCGACAGGAAGTACGTTGTGAGCAGCGTTCAGTTCTACCAGGCGGTGGCGAATCTGATGGCTAAGCATAACTGCAACGCGTTTACGATAGAGTGTTTTGAGTTTTGTTCGAGCCGGCTGCCGGAGCAGTGGAAGGTTACGCCGTGCTTAGTGCACACGGTTCTGAGGGATGAGGGCTACGCGGCCTCATGCGAAGCAGACCTAGGTGCGATGCTTGCGATGCGGATGCTGATGTCTGTGGCGGGAAGGAGCTGTCATATGGGCAATGCGAATCCTGCGGGGGAGGGTGACATTGAGATATATCACAGCGTTCCTGGTCTGCGTATGAACGGTTTTGACGAACCGGGCTTGCCCTACAAGCTTGGACGTTTCACCGAGTCGGGCTGGGGAACGAAGTTTGTCGTGGACTTTATTGCAAACGACGAGAGGAAGGTTACGGTGGCGAGGGTTGACCCGACCGGGACGAAGCTTCTGGTTTTGGCAGGTGAGCTTGTGGGTTCGGGTGGCTGGGAGCAGGATTACACAGGTTGTTCGGTGAAGGCGTTTATCAGGCCGCCGGCAGGCAGGAGCACCGAGTTCATACAGAAGCGCCTCGATTATGGGAACCACTTGCCGTGGGTTTATGGGGACTATGGTCAGCAAATTTACGAGCTTGGCAGGATGCTTGGTCTGAGGGTGGATTTAATCGCATAGTATGTGTTGTCAGAGAAAACCGTATATATCGCACAATGGCAAGACAATTGGAGTTAAGGAGTAGTTGTATGAAACTTAAACCTTTGGATGACAGAGTAGTGATAAGGCAGTCGGAAGCGGAAGAAAAAAGCAGTGGCGGTATAATTCTGCCCGATGCGGCGAGGGAGAAACCGCAGATGGGCAAGGTAGTGGCGGTCGGGCCGGGCAAGCTGCAGGAGGACGGCAGGCGCAGCGAGATGAGCGTTAAGAAGGGCGACGAAGTGCTGTATGCCAAGTACATCGGCAACGATGTAGAGATAGATGGCCAGAAATATGTCATCCTGAGCGAGAGTGATATCTTAGGTATAGTGGAGAAATAGAAATCGCGATTGGGTGGTAACGGACGATTGGATTTTGAGAGGTAATAGCGATGGCAAAACAAATGATGTTTGATGATGTGGCGCGGACGCATCTTAAGGAAGGGCTAAGTGCACTGGCTGATGCGGTTAAGGTTACGCTGGGCCCGACGGGCAAGAACGTGATACTCCAGAAGAGCTGGGGCTCGCCGAAAGTGACGAAGGATGGTGTATCGGTGAGCAAGGAGATAGAGCTTCCCGAACCGTTCAAGAACATGGGCGCCAAGATGGTCAATCAGGTGGCGAGCAAGACATCGGACGAGGTGGGGGACGGAACAACGACATCGACGGTACTTGCTGAGGCGATTTATGCGGAGGGCCTTAGGTATGTTGCCGCCGGGGCGAATCCGATGGCTGTTCAGCGGGGCATAGCCAGGGCGGTGGCGGTGGTCACGAGCTTCATTGGATCTGTCAGTGTGCCGGTAAAGGGGCGCGACGACGTAGCGAAGGTGGCGACCATCAGCGCCAACAACGACGCCGAAGTTGGGCGGCTCCTTTCCGAGGCGATGGATAAGGTCGGCAAGGAAGGCGTCATCGAGATAGAAGAAGGCAAGGGTATGGCCAACGAGGTCAGCGTGGTCGAGGGTATGCAGTTCGATCGGGGGTATCTCTCTCCGTACTTTATGACGAATCCCGATACGTTAGAGGCGGTGTTGGAGGATGCGTATATTCTGCTTCACGAGAAGAAGATATCGAGTGTTCGTGAGCTGATACCGCTCCTGGAGCAGATTGCCAGTGTGGGTAGGCCGTTGCTTGTGGTGGCTGAGGATGTTGAGGGTGAGGCAATTGCTGCGCTGGTTATCAATCGTCTGCAGGGTGTTCTGAAAGTTTGTGCGGTGAAGGCACCGGGTTTCGGCGACAGGCGAAAGGCGATGCTGGCGGATATGGCGGTGTTGACCGGCGGGCAGGTGTTGACAGAGGATCTTGGTATCAAGCTTGAGAAGGTTGAGCTTTCGCAGTTGGGACGCGCGCGTAAGATTGTGATAGACAAGGATACGACGACGGTAATTGAAGGCGCGGGCAGGAAGAAGGACATCAACGGGCGCTGTGAGCAGATTCGCAATCAGATTGACAAGACGACGAGCGATTATGACCGCGAGAAGCTTCAGGAGCGTTTGGCGAAGCTGACGGGCGGGGTGGCGGTGATAAAGGCAGGTGCTGCGACCGAGACGGAGATGAAGGAGCGCAAAGACCTTTTGGAGGATGCGCTTCACGCGACGCGTGCTGCGACGGAGGAAGGGATAGTTGCCGGCGGCGGCGTAGCGCTTCTGCGGGCGATTGCCGAGGTGGAAAAGGGCAAAGCCAGGGCCAGGGGCGAGGAGAAGCTCGGCTTTGACATAGTCTCGAAGGCGCTTCGCAAGCCGGCGATGCAGATAGCGGATAACTCCGGTGAAAAGGGCGATGTGATTATTGCTCAGCTTCTGGAGCGGCCCGCGAAGGACAAGAACGTCGGCTATGATGCGAACACAGGGAAGTTCGTGGATATGCTAAAGGCCGGCATCATCGACCCTGCGAAGGTTGTCAGGACGGCACTTGAAACGGCGGCTTCGGTAGCGGGGCTGATGCTGACTACAAATGTCCTGATAACCGATTTGAAGGACGAAGACAAAGACGCCGAGCCGATTGCCGGTTCCGTTCGTTAATGCTAACAGATAGAAAGCTGTCCTGTCGCTGCTTTTTTCTGAAGTGGTGTGGTTGCAGGCCGGATCTTGGATACGCGATAACCAATTATTATGGCGAAGCGTGACTATTATGAAGTGCTGGGAGTCGGCAAGGGGGCATCTGCGGACGAGATAAAGCGTGCGTACAGGCGGCTGGCGATAAAGTATCATCCGGACAAGAACCCTGACAACAAGCAAGAGGCGGAGGCGAAGTTCAAGGAGTGCGCAGAGGCGTACGAGGTTCTGAGCGACGCCGAGAAGCGGCAGCGATATGACCAGTTCGGTCATGACGGGCTGCGTGGTATGGGTATGCGTGATTATACGCATATGCGCTGGCAGGACGTCAGCAGCATTTTCGAGGACATCTTCGGTGGGTTGGGCGGCTTCGGGGACCTTTTCGGGATGGGAGGACGTGGGCGCGGGAGGCGGGGAGGTCCTGCCCGGGGGTACGATTTGGAAACGACCGTCGAGCTTACTTTGAATGAAGTGGCTGGCGGTGCGGAAAAGACGATAGAGTTCACCCGGCAGGATGTCTGTCCGGAATGTGCGGGCAGCGGCTGTGCGAAGGGGACGTCTCCGAGCAAGTGCAGCGCCTGCGGCGGCGCAGGGCAGGTGGCTCGCGGTGGCGGGTTCTTTCAGATGGTTTCTACGTGTCCGCAGTGCAAGGGTACGGGGCAGGTGATTACCGCGCCGTGCAAGAGCTGCAGGGGGACAGGGCGGGTGCCGAAGAAGCGCGAAGTGAGTGTGAAGATACGCGCCGGTGTTCATGAGGGCCAGAGAATCAGGGTCGGCGGCGAGGGCGAGCCGGGCAGGGGCGGCGGACCGAGGGGTGATTTGTACTGCTATGTGAGGATAAGGCCGCACGAGTTTTTGGAGCGGGACGGCAACGACCTGATTGCCGTGGTGCCGGTGAGTTTTACGCAGGCGGCGCTGGGGGCGACGATCGATGTACCGAGCTTAAACGGCACGAGAGAGCTGAAGATTCCGCCCGGTACACAGTACGCAAGCGTGTTCAGAATAAAGGGACAGGGACTTCCGGATATACGGACGCGGCGAACGGGCGACGAGTTAGTGCAGATTGTCGTTGAGATACCGGCGAAGCTAAGCGCAAAACAGGAAGAGCTGCTCCGCGAATTCGCCAAGACAGAGAACAGCAAGGTTTTTCCAAAGGCCAAAGGGTTTGTGGACAAGCTCAAGAAGTATTTTGGTAGCAACTGATGAAAAAGAAGAAACAAGCAAAAAGTGAAGAGGATTCGTCACTGGGCAAGAGCTCTCTGCAAGATTTTTATGGATTGCTGGACAAACTTCTTCCCCAAGGCAGGGAATTGCTTCGAGAAGTCCTGGAAGAGAAGCAGGAGCGTCTCCAAGGCATACGTGGTGAAGAAAAAGATGAGCTCAAATACGCGCTTGAGGAGGAAAGAGAAAAGAACAGCGCCTGGGGGGAGTACGCCAACATACTCTTTGCTCAGTATCAGAGGGTCGCCGCGGATTATGACAATCTTGAGAAGCGGACGGCAAGGCGGATAGCGGACGAGGTTGCATACGAGAAGGAAGCGGTGATAAAGACGCTGCTTCCTGCGTTGGATAGCTTCGAGCATACCCTTGCCAATTCGGAGAAGGCAGAGTCGGCTCAGGTTCTGGCCAGGGGTGTTCGGATTGTGTATGACCAGATATTAGGCGTGCTCAGGTCGCACGGGGTGGAGCAGATAACGGCGGTGGGGGAGATGTTCGACCCGGCGGTTCATGAGGCGATGCAGCGGCGAGCCGAGTCGGATAAGCCGGACGGGGTGGTGCTTGAAGAATACCAGAAGGGCTATCGGCTTGGAGAGCGGCTAATCCGGGCCAGCCGAGTGGTCGTTAACAAGGTCTCCGAGGCCGAGCCGGCCTCTGAGCAGGAGGCAGCGCAGAGTACCGAGGTGGAGACACCCGAAGACATGGGTGACGACGAGGTCAGCGGTTAGATGAGGTAGACGAGACCGGGTTTGATATGGATTTGCAGCACTGTAAAACGGCGTTTTGGGTATTGGTGAGGATTTTATGCCGACTTACGAATACGTATGTGAGAGCTGCGAGCACGCCTTCGAGCAGTTTCAGAGCATAAAGGCAAGGGCTCTGCGGAAGTGTCCGAAATGCGGGAAGAATAATCTTCGTCGGCTGATAGGTCCGGGTGCGGGGGTGATATTCAAGGGAAACGGTTTTTATCAAACCGACTATCGGAGTGAAAGCTACAAGCAGGCGGCGGAGAAGGAACGGCCCGGGGCTGAGAAGAAGGGCGAGAAAAAAGGTTCTGCCGAGAAGTCGGAGCCGGCAAAGGCAAAGGGCGAGACCGGCGCGGAATCCAAATCGAAGGACAAGAAGAAGTCCTCGTAGTCTTCATTCCATCACCGGCTGGTCGTGCCGGTTTCCGTTCTTAATTACGTATGCGTGTCCGGGTGGGCGGTGTTTTTGTCTTTCTCGATCGCCGTCTGGACCAGCGAACGATAAACTCAACGGCGCGGTTTTTCATGTCCTTGTTGATTTTATAATTATGCGTTTGACTGTGCTGTACCGAAACGGATGATTTGCCACAACTTTTTTCTGTTTGCGAGGTATAGGATACACAAAAGGGTAGCTGGAACTGCAAATACAATTGCATAAATTAAAACGATTAGTATGGTTGCCGGAGAGTCCTGATATAGCTCATGACCAGAAAAGAACATCCAAATATTAACAGACACCATCGGCAGCCATCTAATCATTAAGACAAAAGCCACCAATACGCATGTGCCAACAGCCCACCTCATATGAAACATGGCAAGTAACGACACAATTAGATAGATGCAAGCCAGAGCCAACAATAATGCCCTTGGGTTACTGTAATGACTTATAAGACAGGAAAAAGCACCTATCATGATAAGGCTCCACATTAAATTAATTCGCAGTGCGTATTTCATCCTAATCCATTGCCCGTTCGGCTCAACGCATAACAATGATTATATGGTTTCTGTATAAAACACCTGAGCGTTTGTTCTACAGGTCGTCCTTTCTGCCTTCAGGCGTTGGGTTCTCCGAATGGGCACTGCAAAACCGGCTCAAAAAGCACCTGTAGGCGCTATAGTATCAAATCCTTAATTTTTTTACATGAGTTTACCTGGGAAATCCGGGCTTAAATATGTGCTGTCCGGGCAGGCGGTGTTTCTCGACTTTGCGGGCGGCAGTCAGTCGGCCGCGGCAGGATGGGCAAAGGGAGGAGGATACCCGTGGCGCAGGGAAGGTAAATGCACGGGCAAGGATGCCCGTGCTACGCTGTGGGGCTAAAGGCGGGGTTAGTAGCGGGCCGATATTGATTGTGTGGCGTTCCCCCCGCAGATTTGCCCGGGCAAATCTAAACGCGGGGGCAGCCGTGTCGAGGTTTGGAGGTGCACAATGAAGGTACACCTCCAAACCTACGGGTGTTGTCGGGGTCTGCCTGTGTTTTCTGCTCAGATACAAGCCATTACGGAAGATTTGGACTCGCTGCCGCTCGGTCAGACGGTCAAAGACTTTCTTGATTACCTGTTGGTTGAGGCGGGGCTTGCGGAGAACACGGTTCTGGGCTATGGGCGGGACCTTAGGGGCTTTCTGGAATATTGTGAGGGGAAGGGGGTAAAGGGCATAGAACAGCTTCGCCCGGCGGTTATTCAGGAATACGTGGTGCGCCTCTCGAAGAAGAATCGGGCTGAGGCGTCGGTAAAGCGGGCCTTGGTGGCAATAAGGATGCTGCTGCGTTACGGGAAACTGACGGGGCTGCTCGATAACGACTTTGCGAACATACTTGAGGGGCCGAAGCTTTGGCAGAGACTGCCTACTATTTGTAGTGCAGAGCAGATATCAGCCTTGCTGGAGTCGCCGGCGCCGGATGAGCCGTTTCACCTGCGTGACAGGGCGATTCTGGAGCTGCTTTACGCAACGGGCATCCGGGCGAGCGAGCTTGCGGGGCTGAGGGTTTCGGACTTGAACCTTAATATCGGCTATCTGCGGTGTATGGGCAAGGGCAACAAAGAGCGAGTGATACCGATGGGCAGGGCCGCCATATCGGCGATATCGCAGTATTTGCGCGAATTGAGGCCTGCGCTGGCCAAGGCGCTTAGCGGCGAGGCGTTGTTTCTTTCGCGAACCGGCAGGTGTATGAGCCGTATTGAAGTCTGGCGGCTGGTGAAAAAATATGCGGCGAGGGCGGGTATGCCGCGGAACCTTACGGTTCATACACTCAGGCATTGTTTTGCGACGCACCTTTTGGCCGGCGGCGCGGACCTGCGTAGTGTGCAGGAGATGTTGGGGCACGTAGACATAGCGACGACCCAGATTTACACGCACGTGGACCAGCAGCGACTTCGGCAGATTCACAGGAAGTATCACCCGAGGCCGTGATGGCTGTGGCAACCATGGCAGTTTGCGTGGCAGCGGGAGCGGCCCGGGATTGACGAACAGGTGATATTCAGGTTATTATGAGTTAGATTTTGTCGGCTCGAACTTTTCTAAAGGTGCTTGGGATGTTTACACGACGGCTGTATATAGCCATATTGTTGTTGGCTGTCGGCTGCCAACAGGCGGCTGTGAGCACTGAAAGCTCGGCAGCCGAGCAGAAGCAACCAGCTCAGCAGACTGAAGCGGACAGGCAGTTGCGTATCAACCAGGATGCGTTGATGAGAGGGGCTACCGAGGATATTCGGGTAGATGCGGCGACGATTATGCTGTTCAGCGACAGTGCTGAGGTCAGGGCGGTGCTGATAGATGTGTTGAGGCAGCCGGAGAACACGGAAGCGAGGATCGCTGTCTGCAAGGCGCTTAGCCAGACACGCAACCAGAAAGAGGCGTTGAGAAACAAATCGGACTTCATAGAACCGCTGGTTGAGGTTTTGCGGAGCGAGGAGCTGCCAGCGGCGAGGAGCGCTGCTGAGGCGGCTTTGATATTCGAGTATGAGGATATAGCGGGTGGTCTTGAGTTACTGGCGACGGATGGTTCTGCGCCTGTTCGGGCAAGATTGAACGCGATATATGCGCTGAAGCTTCAATTGGACATAAAGGCGGTGTCGCAGCTTATGGACCTGCTGGATGATGAAGAGGGGCAGGTGGCCGAGGCGGCAGCGGAGGCACTTCGCTCGATAGGTATCCCGGTGGGCAGCGACGAAAAGGCGCGGCATCGGATACTGGCCGAATTGCATGATAAAGGTATGGAGAGATTCCAGCGGGATTGGCTGATTCGCCAGGAGGCGCAGGTCAGCGAGCTTGAAAGAGAGCGTAACCTCTGGCGCAAGCTTTACTTACAAGCGCTTGACAAGATATACCAGGCGATATCGGATGAATCGGAGAGGGCGAAATTTCTTAGCGAGCATTTGAACAGCCCTGAGCCCGTGGTGCGTTTGTGGGGTCTGGAGAAGGTCTCTCAGTGGCGTCTTGGAACGCAATCGAAGCTTCCTTCTTCGCTCGGGCCTGTGCTGATTGAGCTGATATCAAACCCGAACAGAGAGGTCAGACTGAAAACTGCGAAGCTGCTTTCGCTGATGGGAGAGCTAAGCTCAGCCGAGCGATTGCTGGAGCAGTTGAAAGTTGAGGCCGATGAGGAGGTTCAGACAGAGATTTTCGTCGCGCTTGGTGGGGCGTGCCACTATGCAATGTTGCCAAATTCCGGAATTCAGCTCACCGATGAGATAAGGACTTCGACGCTGGAGTGGGCGGGCAGGTATCTGGCGAATGAGGACTCTCGTAAGTCTTTGCGAGGTGCTGAGGTGATTCGCAAGCTGCATGAGGGGGGGGATCTTGGCTCTGAGACGATAAACTCTTACCTGGATTTGTTGCTGGCGAGGTATCAGCGAGAAATTGGCAAGGCGGACGGGGTGCTGCGGGGCGAATTGCTGGGGATAATGGCGGGCTTATGCGGGCAGAGCGCGTACAAAGCCGAGGTGGTAAGGCGATTCGGAGGTTTGTTCGAGAAGGCGCTTAGTGATGAGGCGAGTTTGGTGCGTGAGGCGGCCGTGGAAGGACTTGCGAATATCGATAGGACGCGAGCTTTGAGACTGCTCAGAGAGAGCTTCCTTGACGATGCGAGTGTTGTTGTAAGGAGGCGGTTGATTGGTTTGGCGAGTGAAGTCGGTGGGGTCGAGGACCTGGATTGGCTTAGGGAGAAAATCGGCTCGAACTCGGAAAGTGAGCCGGCGTGGCAGGCAATGCTGAGGATATTTGACGATAGCGAAGTTGCCGTTATTAAGGATTGGCACACGAGATTCGAGTCGCAGGGTGGCGAATCACCCTTGTCTGACGAGCAGTGGCTGTCTTTTCTTGAGATAGCGGAGCGCAAAGCGACGGGGGAGAACAACGCGGAACTGGTTAAGCGTGTGAGGGAGGATTTGGCGACGGTACATGCGAAGATGGGTCGCTACGAGCGTGCTGCTGAGTATCTTGGTCAACTGCGTCAGGTGGCGCAGAGCCCGGAGGAGAAAGATGCGGTTCTGGCATCTTTGCTTGAGGTATATTTGCGATGGCCTAAGCTGGAGGCGGCGACGCGGCTTGTCAGCAACATACTGCTGGAAAAAGACCTGGAGCCGGACGACGCGATAGTAGTATCGATAAACGGGTACTTTGCGAACCCAGGGACGGGGGCTGACCCAAACGCGGTTCTGGCAGCTTTCAAGGCGATAGATGTTCCGCAGTCGAGGCCTATGTGGGGCAGGTGGCTGGCTGAGTGGACGGAACGGCTTGCGCAAGGGCGTCAGGGTGGCGGCGCCAAGAGCGGCGCATAGATTTGGGGACGTTGGGGATTGAGGTGTGGAGCCGGCGGCGGATTTTGGCCGTGGGTTCGGGACGGGGAAATTTTTTGTTTTTTTTAATTTTTCTGTTTGAAGTTTGCGATGAACTACTATAGATTAGTACGTTTACAGCGTGGCAGCTTCGGTGTCCCTGCGCCCGCAATGCAAACTGCGTTGGCTGGGTGTATGGGTGGCTTTTGTTTTCAGACGCCCTTGAGTTCGAGGTATAGTGGTGTTGTCTTTTCACGAGGTGTACTGCGGGGAGACTGTTGCTGCTGTAGCTCAGTGGTAGAGCGCGTCCTTGGTAAGGACGAGGTCATGGGTTCAAGCCCCATCAGCAGCTAAATTGAGAAAGAACGGGCCAAGATTTTGGTTAATCACGGGTGCTTGGCTGAGACATTGTAACAGGCAATTTTTAAGCGTCATTGGGAGAATTGGGTCGGAATCCAATAAGTAGTCACACTGCATGATTGGAGGTTTATGTTAAGATGGCTAAGGCGGTATTTGAGCGGACAAAACCACATATAAACATTGGGACGATAGGCCATATCGACCACGGCAAGACCACGCTTACAGCCGCAATAACAATGCGTCTGGCATTCAAGGCCGGTGGTGGCAACATCAAGAAGTTCGAAGAGATAGACAATGCGCCCGAAGAGAAAGAGCGGGGAATCACGATAAACACGGCGCACGTGGAATATGAGACGGAGAATCGGCACTACGCGCACGTGGACTGTCCGGGGCACGCCGACTACATCAAGAATATGATTACGGGAGCGGCCCAGATGGACGGGACTATTCTGGTAGTCGCGGCCAACGACGGTCCTATGCCTCAGACTCGCGAGCATATCTTGCTTGCCCGTCAGGTGAATGTGCCCAGGGTCGTGGTTTTTCTTAACAAAGTGGATTTGGTGGACGACCCGGAACTGCTTGATTTGGTGGAGCTGGAGGTGAGAGAGCTGCTGAGTAAGTACGAATTTCCGGGTGATGACATTCCCATTATCAGGGGTTCAGCTCTTGTGGCTATGGAGTCAGAGGGGAAGGACGATGAGGCGTGCAAGTGTGTAGATGAGCTTATGGTTGTGGTTGACGAGTACTTTCCGGTTCCCGAGCGAGATATTGACAAGCCGTTTTTGATGCCTGTGGAAGACGTATTCAGCATCAAGGGGCGAGGCACTGTGGGCACAGGCAGAGTCGAGCGTGGTGTAATTCGGGTAGGAGAAGAGGTGGAAGTAGTAGGTTTGGCCAAAGAGACCCGTAAGACAGTCTGCACTGGGGTGGAGATGTTCAACAAGACACTGGACACGGGACAGGCAGGTGACAACATTGGGGTGCTTCTGCGTGGAGTGGAGAAGAAGGAATTGGAGAGGGGCCAGGTGGTAGCGGCTCCGGGGAGCATTACGCCTCATACGAAGTTCGAGGCCGAGGTGTATGTTCTGACGAAGGAAGAAGGCGGCAGGCATACGCCGTTCTTCGCGGGTTACAAACCACAGTTCTACTTCAGGACGACCGACGTGACCGGTGTGGTGAAGGCGTTAAAGAGCCGTGAGGGCAAGAGCGCAGAGATGTGCATGCCCGGGGACAACATAGCGATGGTAGTTGAGATTATTGCACCAATCGCGATGGAGGAAGGTCTTCGTTTTGCTATTCGTGAAGGGGGCCGAACGGTCGGCGCCGGCGTTGTAACGAAGGTCATAGAGTAGTCGTTTCCTGAACGGCTTCAATCTGTGCGGTCGGGCCGGGCAAAGGTGCCGCAAAGTGTCGGTAGGGGGACGCACAGGGTGTAGTCGGTCCATTAGGGGCAGAGTTGCGAGTTCCGAATCGAGCAAATGGCTAAGAAGAAGAGCAAACGAGAGCATGTTTGGCTTGAATGTACGCAGTGCGGCCAGAGGAATTACCGCACGAGCGTCAGTGTGGCGATGGGTGCGCCCAAGCTCGAATTGAAGAAGTATTGCAGGGCCGAGCGCAAACACACATTGCACAAGCTTCGCCGGAAATAGTTTTATAAGGCATTTATGAAGGGTCATCAGACAGGCCAGTAGCTCAATTGGCAGAGCGTCGGTCTCCAAAACCGAAGGTTGGGGGTTCAATTCCTCCCTGGCCTGCTTTTTTGTGGTCTTGGGTGGTTGTGAATCGGGAGACGGAGCGGTTTTTCGGGGAAGGGCTAAAGTAGTGAGATTTAGCATTTACAAACCGGGCCAAGGTAAATACACGAGGATTGCCAGTGCTCTTGGTGCAGCGGTGGTTGTGGGGCTTGGCTGTTTTCGGCTTTATGCCGTGTTGGAGCCGATTAACTGGGGTCTGGGTCGCAGGGCGGCGCTGTGGATATCGACGATGGTTCCTGCGGGGTTATTTGTCATTCTGTGTTTTCTGATTTTCTGGCTGGTGAACAAGCAGACGATAGCGGATTTTATGGTGGCGGCAGAAGGGGAGATAAAGAAGGTAAACTGGTCGAGCCGGAAGGAGATAGCGGTCTCGACATTTGTGGTAATAGTGGTGGTGGTGATGCTGGCCAGTCTGCTCGGCGTAACGGATTTGACTTTCCGGGTGTTCTTTACGTGGCTGTTGAGTTGAAGTCTTCGTGCGTGCAGGTGTTGGTTTTTGCGGGCGGAAACGGGCTTTGCAGCACTTAGAGTGAGGCGTTGCAATGAAGTGGTATGTTCTAAGGGTCGCGTCGAACAAAGAGATGCGCGTCAGAGAGGTGCTTGAGCAGAAGGTTGAGATGCTGGGCCTGACGAACGTGATAGGCAGGATAGAGGTGCCTGTCGAGCGTGTCAAGCGGATAAGAGGCAATAAGCAGACGGTGCACAAGCGCAAGCTCTACCCGGGTTATGTTTTTATGGAGATGGAGCCGACAGAGGACGGTCGGGTACCTGAAAAGGCGTGGTTTATGATTAAGGAAATCTCGGGAGTCGGGGATTTTGTGGGCACTGAGGGGCTCCCGACGGCGATGCGTGATACCGACGTTGCGAAGATGCTGATGGAGGTTGAGAAGCCGGAAGAGGCGCCGAGCATAAAGGTTGAGTTCAGGAAGGGCGACCAGATAAAGATTCGAGAAGGCGCGTTTGAGAGCTTTGAGGGCACCGTCGAATCGATTGACGAAGACCGCGGGATAGTGAAGGTGATTGTTGAGATTTTTGGGCGAAGTACACCGCTGGATATTGAGTACTGGCAGATAGAGAAGGTGTGAGGATAAATTACCCCTGTGGGTGATGTGGGTAAACGTGTGTAACCCCCGGTGAAGCCGGGGGCTAAATATCATAAAAATACTCACAAAACAGAAGTGAAAAATGGCGAAAGAGATACTGACAAAGATAAAGCTGCAGGCACACGGAGGGCAGGCGACACCTGCTCCTCCAATCGGTCCGGCGCTGGGCCAGCACGGTGTGAATATCGGGCAGTTTGTTTCTCAGTTCAACGAGCGCACGAAGGAGCTTAACGGGACCATAGTGCCGGTGGTATTAACGGTTTATTTGGACAAGAGTTTTGTGTTTGAGGTGAAGAGTCCACCTGCGGCGGTTTTGCTGAAGCAGGCGGCACAGATAGCCAAGGGCAGCGGCGTTCCCAACAAGGAGAAGGTAGGCAAGGTAAGTGCAGAGCAGGTTCGCCAGATTGCCGAGGCGAAGTTTCGAGATTTGAACGCTTTTAATATGGAGCAGGCCGAGAAAATCATACGCGGTACCGCACAGAGTATGGGCATCGAGATTGAGCAGTAAGTTTAGGAGGCCGGGCGGTTGGTTTGTTGTGAGAAGTGAGGTTATGGCGACGAGAGGCAAGAGATACAGGAAGGAAACAGAGGCGTTGGGCAAGGAGCCGGTGAGCTTAACCGATGCCGTGACTAAGATAAAATCCTTTGATTCGGTGAAGTTTGACCAGACGGTTGAGTGCGTCATCAATCTTGGGATAGACCCGAAGCAGGCCGA
Source organism: uncultured Pirellulales bacterium (assembly GCA_964514115.1). GTDB lineage: Bacteria > Planctomycetota > Phycisphaerae > Sedimentisphaerales > Anaerobacaceae > CAZEPI01. The sequence continues at coordinate 62,742 of CAZEPI010000001.1, forward strand.
CCAGTTGGTTCGCGGTTCGATTTCGTTGCCTCACGGGATAGGCAGGCAAAAGAAAGTCATTGCCTTCTGTGCAGATGAGGATGTTGAACCGGCCAAGCAGGCAGGTGCGGCGGAGGCGGGCTGCGATGAGCTGGTCAAGAAGATTGAGGACGGGTGGATGGATTTTGACGTGGCCATTGCTTCGCCGAAGGTGATGGGCAAGGTGGGCAAGCTGGGCAGGATTCTCGGCCCGCAGGGCAAGATGCCGTCACCGAAGAATGCTACGGTGACAAATGAGGTTTCGAGGGCGGTAAGTGAATTTGCGGCGGGCAAGGTGGAGTTTAGAAACGACGCGGGCGGCAACGTGCACGTTGTAGTCGGCAAGCAAAGCTTTGATGCTCAGAAGCTCGTTGAGAACGTCGAGGCGTTCGTTTCGCACATACAGAGGATTCGACCGGCGGCGGCGAAGGGGACATACATAAAGAGGATAAGCATCTGTGCGACTATGAGCCCCGGCATACCGGTTGCAGTTTAGTTGTTGTTTTTGGCCGGACTTTTACGCGGCGATTTGACAGGTGGCAAGATGAGCAAGTATGTAAAGCAGCTACTACAGGCGGAATTTGAGAAGCGGATAACTAACGAGCATATAAGCGATTTTTTGGTCGTCAGCACGAAGTGCGTGGGAGGTGTGGACAATAACGTAGTGCGTGGCGGTCTCAAAGAGAAGGGCATCAATCTGCTGGTTGTCAGGAACTCGCTGTTCAGGAAGGCGCTTCGGAGTTGTGAGATGGGTGCAGCAGCGGTGCTTTTTGAAGGTCCATGCGCGGTGGCGTACGGCGGCGACGGTGTTGTGGATGTAGCGAAGGAATTAGTGGAGTGGGCGAAGAAGATTCCTGCCATCGAGATTAGAGGTGCGTATCTTGAGGGTACTGTGCTGGGGCCGGACAAGGCGACAGATTTGTCAAAGATGCCGAGCCGCGTGGAGCTGCAGGGCGAGATTGTAGCTCTGGCCTGTTCGCCGGGTGCTAAGCTGGCAGGTACGCTGTCAGGGCCGGGGAGTGTTATCGCCGGCTGCATGAAGGCGATAGTTGACAAGGGCGAGAAAGAGGCCGCTTGAGGCAGGGAATAATATGTTGAAGTGTAAATGCCTGACCGGCTGTCCCTTTTTGGGTTAAACGAGACGGCGTAGTCCCGGCTACCGGCAGGTGATTGTTGATAGGAGAGTAGCTAAGATGGCAAAAGAAGAGGCAAAACAACCGGACAAAGAGCAAAAGCAGGAAGCCCCGGCCAAAGAAGAAACGGCGAAGAAGGAGCAGCAGGAGTCTTCGGGTGAGGGTGCAAAGAAGTGGAGCAGTGAAATCAGGAAGCTCGGTGATGCGATAGTGAAGCTGACTTTGATGCAGGCCAAAGAGCTTGGTGATTACCTCAAGGCCGAATATGGTATTGAGCCGGCGGCAGGCGCTGCGATTGTGATGGCAGGAACCGCGGCGGGAGCAGGCGGCGGCGAAGAGGCAGAGGAGAAAACGACTTTCGACGTGATTCTCAAGTCGTTCGGAGACAAGAAGATTCAGGTTATCAAGGAAGTCAGAGCGATGACAGGTTTGGGTCTGAAAGAGGCCAAAGACCTTGTGGAGGGCGTTCCGAAGGCGGTCAAGGAGGGTCTGAGCAAGGAGGATGCTGAGGCGGCGCGGAAGCAGCTCGAAGCGGCCGGTGCGGTTGTCGAGCTGACATAGGCAGCTCTGTATGAGGCCGGTGGCGGCTGCGAGAAGAGGTTTGGCGGGTTTGTTTGGAATACTGTTTTTGTTTGGGGTGAGAAATGGTTGAGCTTGCCGTTCGCGATTTCGGGAAGGTGCGGGACGCCGTTGGGATTCCGGACTTGGTGGCGATACAGAGAAGCAGCTATGAGCGGTTTCTGCAGAAGGACGTGTCGTCGAAACGTCGCAAGTGCCAGGGGCTGGAAGAGCTGTTTCGGGAGATATTTCCCATTGAGAGCTACGACAAGAGTATGATTCTGGAGTATCTCTACTACGAGCTGGAGGAGCCGCGGTACACGATTTCAGAATGTCGGCAGCTTCGTCTGACGTACGGGTATCCGCTGAAGATAACGTGCCGGTTGCGGACCAAGGAAGGTGAAGACCTGGCAGAGCAGTCAATATATCTCGGTGAGATGCCGGTGATGATAGGCGGCGGGGAGTTTATCATCAACGGCGCCGAACGTGTCATCGTCAGCCAGCTTCACCGAAGCCCCGGTGTTGATTTCCTTATTGAGAGCAAGGAGGGCGACCGGGTTTTGCACGGCGGGAGGATAATACCGGAGAGAGGCAGTTGGATTGAGATAAGTGTGACGCACAAAGACGTGCTGGTTGTCAAGATAGACCAGTCGAGCAAGATACCGGCGACGGTGTTTTTGCGGGCGATAAGTGAGGACTATGGTTCGACGGAGCAGATAATAAGGGCGTTTTACGAGACAAAAGATGTGCAGAAGAACCGGCTGACTGCTGATATGCATGTGGTGGGTGACGTGGTAGATACGGAGACAGGTGAGATAATCGTCAAGGCCGGCGAGGTAATCGGCGACAAGTTGTCCATTGTCCAGCAAAGCAAGCTCAAGCGTGTCGAGGTTGTGAGCAATGCTCGTGACCTGCTTGTGCTGAACACGCTGGCGGAAGACGACTGCAAAGGGCACGAGCAGGCATTGCTGAGATTTTATCTGCGGCTTCGGCCCGGAAATCCTCCGAACCAGGAGAAGGCAAAGACATTTTTTGAAGACAAGTTTTTCGATATAAACCGCTATCGATTGGGCAGGGTCGGCAGATTTCGGCTGAATCGCAAGTTTGGTCAGAGCGTTGATGAGAACGAGATGACGTTGAGGCCGGAAGATTTTCTAAACGCGATAAAGTACATCATAGGGCTGCGGAACAGCGAAGGCGAGGTAGATGACATAGACCATTTGGGCAACAGGCGTCTTCGCACGATTGACGAGCTGGCTTCGGGAGAGATAAGAAAGGGGCTGCTTAAGCTTCGCAAAACGGTTCAGGAACGGATGAGCTCGGCGGGTAGGGGCGACGAGGAGCCGGTGCGGATTGCTGACTTAGTGAATTCCAAGAGCGTATCGAGCAGCATCAACTACTTCTTTGGTCGGGGCGAGCTGAGCCAGATTGTGGACCAGACCAATGCACTGAGCCAGTTGACGCACGAGCGGCGTCTGTCGGCTCTTGGGCCGGGCGGTTTGAATCGCAGGCGTGCCGGATTTGAGGTTCGCGACGTGCACATAAGCCATTACGGCAGGATTTGTCCCATCGAGACGCCTGAGGGGACGAACATCGGGCTTATCAGCTCACTTGCGATATTTGCCACGGTCGATGAATACGGCTTTTTGCTTACGCCTTACCGCAAGGTCAAGGCCGGCAAGGCCATCAACAAAGTAGACTACTTGCGGGCTGACGAGGATATGAGGGCAGTCATAGTCGCTCCCGGAACCTTTAACCAGAAAACGGGGGAGATTAACGAGGGTATGGTCCTGGCTATGAAGGGCGGTGAGCTTGCGCAGGTTCCCAGCTCAGAAGTGAACTACGTTGATGTCTCGGCTAAGCAGATAGTGGGCGTTTCTGCTTCGCTTGTGCCGTTTTTGGAGCACGACGACGCAAACCGCGCTCTGATGGGCTCGAATATGCAGCGTCAGGCGGTTCCGCTGCTGAGGACCGAGGCACCGCTGGTCGGGACCGGTATGGAGGCTGTGGTCGGTCAGCATTCAAGTATGGTGGTGCGTGCCGAAAAAGCCGGGGTTGTGACCAATGTGGATGCTACAAGGATAGTGATAAACCAGACCGACGAGTACGTTCTGGAGAAATTTTTTGGGTTGAATGAGCGGACCTGTCTGAACCAGAGGCCCGTTGTGAAGCTCGGCGACAAGGTAAGCAAGGGTCAGGTGATTGCCGACGGCGGCGGGACGGATAACGGTGTGCTGGCGCTTGGGAGGAACCTTCTTGTCGGCTTTGTTTCGTATGAGGGATTTAACTTTGAGGATGCTATTATCATCAGCGAGAAGCTGGTTAAGGACGACAGTTATACGAGCATTCACATAAATGAGTTTACCGCTGAGGTTCGTGAGACGCCTCTGGGTAAGGAGGAATTTACAAGTGACATACCGAATGTAAGCGAAAGGGCGCTTCGCAATCTTGATGAGTATGGTGTGGTCCGGGAAGGAACGAGGGTTGTTCCCGGAGATATTCTGGTGGGGAAGGTTGTTCCAAAGGGCAAGACGGAATTGACTCCTGAGGAGAAGCTTCTTCATGCGATATTCGGCAGGGCGGGTGAGGATGTGAAGAACGACTCATTGGAACTGCCCAACGGATATGAAGGGGTGGTTATTAAGGCCGAGCGCTTCACAAGACGCGGCGCGGGCGGTGAGGAAGGCAAGAAAGCCCTTTCAACGCAGATAAAGCAATATGAGACCGAGATGCGCAGCAGGGAATGCGCGGCATTCAGGCAGATGATAGCGGTGATTCACGAGAAGCTGGATGTTAATATTGTTGACCCATCGACTCGACAAAAGGTTGGTGTGAGCGACGACGACGACGTGGTTTATGAGCAGGTCGAGAACTTTGATATCAAGTGGGTCAGGCCCGCTGCTGCCCGAGAGGACGTGCAGAAGATTGTTGATAAGTTCTGGGGCAAGATTGCAGAGCTGCAGGAACAGAGGAAACAGCGAGTAGAGCGGCTCAAGCACGGCGATGAGCTTCCGAGCGGCGTGCTTGGTATGGTAAAAGTGTATGTTGCCACCAAGAGGACGCTGGCGATTGGCGACAAGATGGCTGGTCGTCACGGCAACAAGGGTGTGATAGCGAAGATACTTCCGGAAGAGGACATGCCGTTTCTGGCCGACGGCACGCCGCTGGATATACTGTTGAATCCTCTTGGCGTGCCGAGTCGAATGAACGTTGGTCAGATACTCGAGACGCACCTTGGCTGGGTCGCCAGGATACTCGGTTTCAGGGCGATAACACCGGTGTTCGATGGTGCAACGGAGGAAGATGTCAGGCAAATTACAAAGGAAGCCAACGAGTTGACAGACAAGAGAGTCGCCGAGCTTGACGAGAGTAAAGAAGCTCCGAGGGATGATGAGTTCTTTGTCCACGTGCCCGAGTCTCTCAAGACGCAACTGTACGACGGCAGGACGGGCGAGCCGTTCGACCAACAGGCGACGATTGGTTATATTTACATGATGAAGCTGCATCATTTGGTTGATGACAAGATTCACGCCCGCTCGACCGGTCCGTACAGCCTGATTACTCAGCAGCCGCTGGGCGGCAAGGCTAGGACCGGAGGCCAGAGGTTCGGCGAGATGGAGGTCTGGGCTCTTGAGGGTTACGGAGCGGCATATACGCTTCAGGAGATGCTGACGGTCAAAAGCGATGACGTTGAGGGGCGAACCAAGATTTACGAGTCGATGGTTAAGGGGCAAAACATGCTTGAAGCGGGAACGCCGTTGTCTTTCGACGTTCTGTGTAATGAAATCCGAGGGTTGGGACTGAACGTTCAGCTTGAAAAGAAACGGCTTGGCGGAGGCTCGTTTTAGATGATTTATCCGGAGAGTTTAGTGAAGGATCGTCGTTTTCGGTATTTATTTCGGCAGGGAGTTGAATATAAATGTTAAGTAATATTTACGATCGGATAAATGATTACGGCTCGGTGAAGATTTCACTTGCCAGTCCGAATGACATTCGCAGTTGGTCTTTCGGCGAGGTGCGAAAGCCCGAGACAATCAACTACCGGACTTATCGACCAGAGAAGGACGGGCTTTTCTGTGAGCGAATATTCGGTCCTGAGCGTGACTGGGAGTGTGCGTGCGGCAAGTACAAGGGCACGAAATTCAAGGGGATAATATGTGACCGGTGTGGGGTGAAGGTGACTCACAGTCGTGTTCGGCGCAAGCGTATGGGCCATATAAATCTTGCAGCTCCGTGTGTGCACATCTGGTTTTTCAAGACGATACCGAACCATCTCGGCACGCTGCTGGGGATGAGGACGATGGACCTGGAGAAGGTTATTTATTTCCAGGACTACGTCGTCACGGACCCGGGCGACAGTCCGTTGAAGCTTGGTCAGCTTCTGACCGAGGAGGAATTTCGCGAGGCGACAAGCAAGTATGGCGTTTCGTTCAAGGCGCTTATGGGGGGCGAGGCCATAAAGACACTCTTGAGCAAGCTGGACCTGGATGCCCTGAGTGTGGAGTTGAGGACGTTGCTGGGCAAGACGAACAGCAAGCAGAAGGTCAAGAACGTGACCAAGCGACTGAAGACGGTTGACGCGATAAAGAACAGCAGCAACAAGTCGGAATGGGTGGTACTTGAAGTTGTTCCGGTGATTCCGCCGGACCTGCGTCCGCTGGTTCTTCTTGAGAGCGGCAATTTTGCGACGAGCGACCTGAATGACCTGTACCGGCGGATTATCAATCGGAACAATCGGCTCAAGAAGCTGATGGACCTGAACGCACCTGAGGTGATTATTCGCAATGAGAAGCGGATGCTTCAGCAGGCGGTTGATTCGCTTCTGGACAACGGCAGGTGCCGGCGGTCGGTGCTTGGCAGCAACAATCGGCCGTTGAAGAGCTTGAGCGATATGATTAAGGGCAAGCAGGGTCGCTTCCGCGAGAATCTGCTCGGCAAGCGTGTGGATTACTCGGCGCGTTCGGTGATTGTGATAGGACCTAACCTGAAGCTGCACCAGTGCGGGCTGCCCAAGAGGATAGCGCTGGAGCTTTATCAGCCGTTCATTATTCGACGCCTTAAACAAAGAGGCCTTGCCGATACCATCAAGAGCGCCAAGAGAATGATTGAACGCAGAGGCGAGCAGATATGGGATATTCTTGAGGAGGTAATCCATCAGCACCCTGTTTTGCTTAACCGAGCGCCGACGCTGCACCGTATGGGGGTTCAGGCATTTGAGCCGGTTCTGGTGGAGGGCAATGCCATAATGCTGCATCCGCTGGCGTGCAAGGGCTTCAACGCGGACTTTGACGGTGACCAGATGGCGGTGCACCTGCCTCTGAGTATCGAGGCGCAGGCGGAGGCACACACGCTGATGATGACAACCACCAACATCTTTTCGCCCGCCAACGGACTGCCTATGGTCGGACCGTCGCAGGACATGGTCATGGGAAACTATTATTTGACCTGTATGCTCGATAGACAGAAGGGGGAGGGGATGGCGTTTAGGGACACGTTCGAGGCCATCATGGCATATGATAGGGGGACGATTACGCTACACGCAATGGCAAAGGTCAGGCTATACAAGACCGTGGTCAGGGAAGGACAGAGGGCCATTGATATTGACGAGGGAAAGCGGAAGGGGCCAGAGGTGGTTGAAACAACGGTGGGAAGGTGCTTATTCAACGACATGCTGCCCGATGTGATGCCGTTCTATAACTGGGTGATGGGCCAAAAACAACTGAGCCAGGTTATAAGCGACTGTTACGAGATTGCCTATAGTGCCGATACGGTGGATTTGCTCGATAATATCAAGAGTCTGGGGTTCAGGTGTGCTACGCTGGCGGGGCTGAGCTTTGGGTTGACAGACCTCAAGATACCGCCGAAGAAGCAGGCCATCATCAGCGAAACTGAGAAGCGGGTGAAGAAGATTCAGAAGAATCATCAGGCGGGCGTGCTGACCGAAGGTGAGAGGTACAATCAGGTCATCGACGCGTGGACAAATGCGCGAGTTGCGGTGACGAATGAGATGATGCAGGGTCTGAAAGAAGACAAGAAGGAAGACGGCTCGCCGTATCTGAATCCGATATTTCTGATGACTGCTTCGGGTGCGCGAGGCAGTGTGGATCAGATTCAGCAGTTGGCAGGGATGCGTGCGTTGATGGCCAAGCCGAGCGGTGAGATTATAGAGACTCCCATCAAATCGAATTTCCGCGAGGGCCTTACGGTTCTTGAGTACTTCAGTTCGACGCATGGAGCGCGCAAGGGTCTTGCGGATACAGCCCTTAAGACGGCCAACTCCGGCTATCTGACTCGCAAGCTTATCGATGTTGCGCAGAACGTAATCGTTACCGAGCTTGACTGTGGCACACTGCAGGGCATCACGAAGAGCACGGTGACCCGCGGCGAGCGGACTGATGTTCCACTTTCTCAGTTGATTATCGGCAGGACGGCGAGGGACAATATTCGCAATCCGATTACGGACGAGATGATAGCTCGGGAGAATGAGGTGATAACGCCGGATGCGGCGGCCAAGATTGAGGCGTTGGGTCTTGATGCGATCCGGGTCAGAAGCCCACTGACGTGTGACAGTGCGTTCGGTGTTTGTGCGAAGTGCTACGGGTGGGATATGAGCACGGGTCGTCTTGTAGAGGAGGGTTTGCCGGTCGGTATTATTGCAGCTCAATCGATAGGTGAGCCGGGGACACAGCTTACGCTTCGAACTTTCCACATGGGCGGTATAGCTTCGAGAGCGATATTGGAGCGCGACCAGATAGCGACGCATTCGGGGCAGGTGCAATACCGTGAGATAAAAGCCGTGATCTTCAAGGGCGAAGGCGGGACCGAGTGGACGATAGCACTGAAGCGCAACGGCGAGATTGCAATTATGGACGCGAAAGACAGAGAGCTTGACAGATACAAGGTGCCGTATGGTGCCGTCGTCAAGGTCAAAGATGGAGAAAATGTCAAGGTAAGTACGGTGCTTTTCGAATGGGACCCACACCGAACACCGATACTGGCGGAGGTGTCGGGTGTAATACGCTTCGTGGACATTATCGAAGGCGAGACGATACGGTTAGAGGAAGAGCGCAAGGGCCAGATAGGCAAACCGGTTGTCATAGAGCACAAGGGTGACAAGCATCCTCAGATAATGATAGAGGATTCGTCGGGTAAGATACTTGACGTTCACTACCTCCCTGCCGGTGCGAGAATTGAGGTTGTCGAGGACCAGAAGGTACAGGCGGGGCAATTGCTTGCCCATCAGTCCAGAGCAAGCGGAGGCACCCAGGACATCACCGGCGGCCTGCCGAGAGTTACCGAGGTCTTCGAGGCGAGAAAACCAAAAGACCCTGCAGCGATAGCGGAGATTAGTGGGCGAGTGGAGCTCAAGAGTGACAAGCGCAAAGGCAAGATGACGATCACGGTGCGCAGTGAAAGCGGTATGGAGAAGGAGCACCACGTGCCGCGAGACAGACATCTTAACGTGCATACGGGCGATATTGTAGAGGCCGGAGATACTTTGACCGACGGGCCGCTGGTTCCGCACGACATATTGCGGATTAAGGGCGAAGAGGCGCTGCAAAGATACCTCATCGGTGAGATTCAGAACGTGTATCGCTCGCAGAACGTTACTATCAATGATAAGCACATCGAGATTATCTGCTCTCAGATGATGCACAAGGTTGAAATAGAGTCTGTGGGTGACAGCTCCTTTTTGCCAAGTGAGGTTGTCGATAAGTTTGCGTTCCGTGGGGAAAAAGAGCGGCTGGCCAACAGCTTAAAGGTGACCGGCGTTGGGGATGCGACGGATTTGCAGGAGGGGCAGATAGTCGAGAAGTCGAAGCTTGCGAGCATAAATGAGAAATTAGCGGCCATTGGTGGCACGGAGGCCAAGGGCAAGAAGCCCAGGCCGGCGACAGCCAATACACTGCTTCTTGGGATAACGAAGGCGTCGCTTCGTTCGGAGAGCTTTATAGCTGCTGCGAGCTTCCAGCAGACAACTAAGGTATTGACTGAAGCGTCTCTTGCTGGTAGCGTGGATGAATTGTGCGGTTTGAAGGAAAACGTGATTCTTGGTCACCTTATACCGGCGGGCACCGCCTTCAAGCCATATCTTGAGATGAAGGTTAAGCATCTTGCTGAGGCACCGCTTCCGAAGGTGTTTGCCGAGGCGAAAGAAGTCGAAGAGGCGAAGGAGGCCGAGGCAAAGAGAGAAGCTGCCATCAAGGAAGCTTTGGGTATAAAGTAGGACGGTAAGTCGAGTAATAAGTGGAGCGAGCACAGGTTATGCCGACGATAAATCAGTTAGTCAGACGTCCGAGGGCGAAGTCGAAACGCCGCAAGCGTATATCTGAAATCAGCGGTTCGCCTCAGAAGCGTGGTGTGTGTCTGATAGTGCGTACGCAGACGCCGAAGAAGCCGAACTCAGCGCTGCGGAAGATTGCACGTGTTCGTCTTACGAACGGCAAAGAGGTAACGGCTTATATTCCGGGCATTGACCACAATCTTCAGGAGCACAGTACGGTAAGAGTTCGTGGCGGGCGCGTGCGTGATTTGCCGGGCGTGCGGTACCATATTATTCGCGGCGTTCTTGATTGTGCCGGTGTGAGCGGGCGGAAACAAGGCAGAAGCAAATACGGGGCAAAGAAAGGCAAGTGACGGTGTAGAGGAAAGTAATGTCCAGGAAATTCACAGCTTCCAACCAACAGTTGAAACCCGACCCCAAATACAACAGCAAGCTGGTTTCAAAGTTTGTTAACTGCCTGATGTGGGAAGGTAAGAAGAGTACTTCTCAACAGGTCTTCCATGATGCGATGGAGATAATCGCCAAGAAGGAGAAAGGCGCCGAGCCGCTTGAGGTTTTTGAGACGGCTATAAACAACGTAAAGCCGATGTTGGAGGTGCGGAGCAAGCGGATAGGCGGCGCGAGCTATCAGGTTCCTATGCAGGTCAGCGCAAAGCGACAGCAGTCGCTTGCCTTTCGCTGGATAATCCAGTCGGCGCGAGGGATAAAGGGCAAGCCGATGCGTGAGCGTCTGGCGACGGAGCTTCTGGATGCGTATCACAAGCGAGGCGGCGCAATGACCACACGAGAGAACGTTCACCGAATGGCCGAGGCGAACAAGGCGTTTGCTCATTTCGCGTGGTAATAGAGAACTGTTTTACTGCCACGTACGGTTTCCGACCGGTTCGTGGCAGTTTTTTTATACCGCACCTATCTGTTGAGCTTTGAATATTTAATGGAACATGATAGATCAAAAATGTCATTCCCGCCCCTGTTTTCACAGGGGTAAACTTGTCCCCGCGAAAGCGGGGAGCGGGAATCCAGGCCTGCTCAAGGCGTTTCTGGACCCTCGCCTGTGCGGGGGTGACGGAGTGTTGCGGTTTCTTTAGTTTTTCAAACAGTAATAATGCCTCAGAAACTCGCCAAGACGCGCAATATTGGGATTATAGCCCACATTGACGCCGGCAAGACTACCGTGACCGAGCGTGTGCTGTACTACGCGGGCAAGACGTACAAGATGGGTGAGGTTCACGACGGCACGGCGGTGATGGATTATATGGAGCAGGAGCAAAGACGGGGGATTACGATTACGTCGGCGGCCACCAAGTGTCCCTGGAAGGGCTGTGAGATTAATCTGATAGACACACCGGGGCATATCGATTTTACGGCTGAGGTGGAGCGGTCGCTGCGAATTCTCGATGGTGCGGTGGCGGTGTTTGACGGCAGCGAGGGTGTGCAGGCCCAGAGTGAGACGGTGTGGAGGCAGGGGCAGAAGTACGAGCTGCCGTTTTTATGCTTCATCAACAAGATGGACAAGGTGGGCGCTGACTTCGAGATGAGCGTTGCGAGCATTCACGACAAGCTTCTGGCCAATCCTATTTTGGTGCAGATTCCGATAGGTGCCGGGGATTGCTTTGCAGGGATAGTGGACCTGGTGAAGATGCGTGCGGTTTTTTATCAGTCCGAGAAGCTCGGTGCGACTTTCGAGGAGGTCGAGATACCCGGTGATATCAAGCCCCTGGCTGGGCAGAAGCGGCACGAGATGCTGGAGTTAGCGGCTGAGCACGATGAAGAGCTTATGGATTTGTACGTTCACAACAGGCCCATCGATGCATCGCTGGTCGAGCGGGCTGTGCGCGGAGGCACTTTGAAGAACAAGCTTCACCCCGTGTTCTGTGGGTCGGCTCTAAAGTACATCGGCGTTCAGCGACTGCTTGATGGTGTTGCCTGTTATCTGCCTTCTCCCCTGGACCGGCCGGCGATAGTGGGGCACAAGCCATCCGACACAGGTAAGCAGATAATGATTAAATGTGACAGGGCCGCGCCGTTCGTAGCTCTGGCCTTTAAGATAACCGGCGACGCCCATGGGGACCTTAACTTCATAAGGATTTACCAGGGTACGCTGAAGTCGGGCAGGAGGGTGTTGAATGTGAACCGTGACAAGCGCGAGAATGTGACTCGGATATTCGAGATGCACGCCAACGAGCGGAAGATTCTGGACTCGGCGGGAGCGGGGGATATCGTGGCGTTGGTGGGGCCGAAGGAGACCGTTACCGGTGATACGCTCTGTGACCCCAGGCACCCCGTTTGTCTTGCGAGCATTACGTTTCCACGTACGGTTATAACTATGTCCATTGAGCCGAAAAGCTCTGCGGACAAGGCGAAGTTAGGCGATGCACTGGCGCATCTTCGGCGTGAGGACCCGACTTTCGAATCGAAAGTGGACGCTGAAACAGGCCAGACGGTGATAAGCGGGATGGGCGAACTGCATTTGGAGGTGCTCGAGCACAAGCTCGTTAAGGAAAAAGGGGTGAACATTCGGGTAGGCAGGCCGCGTGTGGCATATAAAGAAGCGGTCACGCAGCGGGCGGAGGCCGAGGGCAAATTCATCCGGCAGACGGGCGGTCGCGGCCAGTATGGGCACGTGGTCCTTCAAATCGAGCCCTTGATGACGGAGGACGGGCACTGGAGCCAGGAGATTGTCTTTGAGAACAGGGCGGGCGGCGATAAGGTGCCAAGGCAGTATGTTTCGGCAGTGGAAAAGGGTGCCAGAGAGGCTTTAGGCAGCGGTATTGTGGCCGGCTATCCGGTCACAGGGGTCAAGATTACGCTAATTGACGGCTCGTTTCACTCCGTTGACTCTTCGGATATTGCCTTTGAGCAAGCGGCGAGCATAGCTGCGGGTGGGCTGCTCGAGAAGGGTGGTTCAGTCCTTCTCGAGCCGGTGATGCGGCTTCAGGTGGCGGTGCCGGAGTCATTTTTTGGGCCTGTGCAGGCGGGTCTGCTGGCCAAACGGGGTCTGATAACGGATAGCAGGGTGCACGGGCGGATTCGGATAATTGATGCCAAGGTGCCGTTATCGGAGATGTTCGGGTATTCAAGCGAGATAAGGAGCGCAACAGCGGGACGCGGGACGTTTACTATGGAGCCGCTTACGTATGAGAGGATACCTGACCAGGTTGCCAAGCGGATTGTTCTGTAGCGAGCGGCGTTTTTTTTATTTTATAAATTTTTTTCGAGCATTTGTTGACGGCAGTGGTGATGTTGTGCTATATTTCTGGGTTTTCAGCCGTAGCGAGCACTGCCAGGGACGGCTTTGCGATAGACGAGTTGGGCTGTAACACGTCTGTATTGTGGTCGGCAAGGATGGTTAAGTAGGTTTTTTGTTTTGGGTTTGTCGAAGCCAAATCGGTTTTGACGGGGCCACTGGGGCTTGCTTGTGGGCTTCTTGTTCTCGAGCGGGGCTCATTGTGAGGGTTCGCCCAAGACCGTATGAAGGAAGGCAGACTGAGAATCGGACGCCGAGGCGTTGAGGCGAGCGTTTGACATCCGGTCAAGGCCTTTCCTGCCACAAGATTGTAGTATGTTCCTGTCCTGACGGGGATTGTATATCAGGGGTGGGACTTTTGTCTTGTATAGGACGGCAAGTGTTTTTTGCTTGTTAAGTTAGTGTACGCCAGAGGCTTATGGCGAATCGATAAGTGAATACGTAAAAGTTCGCAGTTATTGAGAAGGCCCAGGTAGGATTATGGCCGCTGAGACAGAAAGAATAAAAATAAGAATGGAGGCCTATGACCACCGGGCACTTGATGCGTCGGCGAAGGAGATAGTGGAGCACGCCCGACGGACGAACGCGCGTGTCAGCGGGCCGATACCGTTACCGACACGCATTGAGCGGTATACGGTGCTTCGCAGCCCGCACATTGATAAGAAGTCTCGCGAGCAATTTGAGCTGCGGACGCACAAGCGTCTGATTGACATCCGTGAGGCGAACGCGCGGACGGTTGAGGTGTTGAACCGTTTGGTGGTTCCAGCGGGTGTGTTCGTGAAGATAAAGGCATAAATGTCAGACACGGATTAACACAGATTGACACTGTTTATAATTATATTTCCGCCTCCGCTACGGCTTCGGCGGATAAATCTCTGAGTTCTCTGTGGCTGAGCTTTTTTAATTCATACACGGGTTACCAGTGATGGCGATGCTGCTTGGAAAAAAGGTTGGAATGACTCAGGTGTATGACGGGGCGGGTCAATTGCTGCCGGTGACCGTCATACAGGCCGGGCCCTGTCTGGTTATGCAAGTCAAGAACAAGCAGAGCGATGGGTACAATGCGGTCCAGTTGGGGTACGATGACGTCAAGGTGTCCAGCAGGAAGAAGCCGGCTGTGGGGCACGCGGAAAAGGCCAGGACGGTTCCGAAGCGGTTTGTGAGAGAGATGCGTCTGGCGGACGATGCAGAGGCGGAATTTAGTGCCGGTGACTCGATAACCGTTGACGTGTTTGCGGAGACGAAGTTCGTAGACGTGACAGGTGTGAGCAAGGGCAAAGGCTTTGCAGGCGTTATGAAGCGGCATGGTTTTGGTGGTTTCCCCGCTTCGCACGGGACAGAGAGAAAGCACCGTGCTCCGGGTTCGATATCGAGTTTTGCGAGCAATGCCGGTGGAGGTGGAGGCCCGAAGAAGGGCAAGCGTATGGCCGGTCACATGGGCTGCGAACGTGTGACGATAAAGAGCCACAGCGTGGTGGCAGTGGATGAGGACAAAGGGCTTTTGGTAGTGAAAGGTTCGGTGCCGGGTCCGGCGGGCGGTTATGTGGTGGTTCAAAGCTCGAAAAAAGGACGAGCGTAAGAGAAACGGGAATCGTGATGATAACTCTGCCTGTATACAACAGAGAAGGCCAAGAGGTCGAGAGCTTGAAGGTCGATGAGGCGAGCTTTGGCGGTTGTGTCAGATATCCGCTGCTCAAGCAGGCGATTGTTATGTACCACGCGAATAAGCGTGTTGGAACGGCGGCTACGAAGAGCAGGGGCATGGTGGCGGGCTCAACCAGGAAGCTGTTCAGGCAGAAAGGTACGGGCAACGCCCGCGCCGGTACGATAAGGACGGGCAAGCGAGTGGGCGGAGGTGTTACGTTTGCCAAGACGGCTCGAGATTTTAGTCAGCGTATGCCGAGTAAACAAAGGAAGCTGGCTCGTGACTCGGCGATATTAGCGAAGCTTCTGAGCGAAGATGTGGTTGTGGTGGACGAGTTGAAGTTTGCCAGGCCGCGTACGAAGGATTTTGCGGCGGTACTCGGGAATCTTAAGATTGACCGGAGCTGCCTGGTTGTGATAGGCGAGCACGACGGTACGGTTTACAAGTCCGTGCGGAACGTGCCGAGAGTGGACGTTATGCCCGTGGCTCAGTCGAATGCCGGTGATATTTGTAATCACAAGAAACTGCTGTTCACCAGAGAAGCTTTTGTGTCGCTTCTGAACAGGGACAATGGCGGCAAAAATGGATGATTCGTGCGATGGATGACCATCAGATAATAATCCGGCCTTTGATAACCGAGCAGGGAATGCACTTTGCCAATACGCGCAGTGCCTATCCGTTCGAGGTGAACAGGCGTGCGAACAAGCCGCAGATAAAGGGCGCCGTAGAGAAGTTATACGGGGTAAAGGTGAGCAAGGTAAGGACTGCCAATTGCAAGGGTAAATATAGGCGCAAGGGCAGGACCGGCGGGTACACACCGGACTGGAAGAAGGCGGTTGTGTATCTGGAAGACGACTATCATATTGATTTGTTTTAGAGAAGAGATGTAAGAGGCGGCGATTATGGGTGTCCGAACATACAGACCGACGAGTGCAGGACGCAGACACGGGTCGGCGAATGATTTTGCCGAGCTGACGGAGACAAAGCCCGAGAAGTCGCTTTGTGTGCGTATAAAGAAGAGCGGCGGGAGGAACCATCACGGTGTGACGACGGCGAGGTTCCGCGGCGGCGGTGCGCGGAAGATCTATCGGATTATCGATTTCAAGCGCGATAAGGATGATATTCCTGCGAAGGTGGCGACCATTGAGTATGACCCGAACAGAAACTGTTTCATTTCTTTGTTGAACTATGCCGACGGTGAGAAGAGATATATTCTTTCGCCGCTGGGAATCCAGGTGGGCGACGTGGTTCAGAGCGGAGGGCATTGCGAGCCGCGGACGGGCAACGCGATGCCGCTGTCTGCGATTCCGAGCGGTATAGAGATACACAATATAGAGATGACGGCGGGGCAGGGGGGCAAGCTTGTTCGTGGAGCCGGCGGTGTAGCGCGGATACTTGCCAAGGAAGGCGATTGGGTGACGCTTGTGCTGCCGAGCGGTGAGATGCGGATGGTTCGCAAGGAATGTCGGGCGACGATAGGTCGGCTGAGCAATCCCGACCACCAGAATATCAAGCTTGGCAAGGCCGGCCGCAAGAGGCACATGGGACGGCGGCCGCACGTAAGAGGCAAGGCGATGAATCCGGTGGCCCATCCGATGGGTGGGGGAGAGGGCAGGGCGAACGGCGGACGACACCCCTGCTCGCCTGCCGGAGTACCGGCAAAAGGCGGGAAAACGAGAAGTCCCAGAAATCGCAGCAACAAGAGGATTATTCGCAGACGCAAGAACAAGAGACAGGGTCAACTGACACTGTAAGGTTTAGCTGTTGGCGTAGAGTGCAGAATTTGAGGTAGTTTGATGGGTAGGTCTCTAAAAAAAGGCCCATATATAGACGAGAAGCTGTTTAAGAAGGTTATGAAGCAGACGCAATTGGGTTCGCGTGAGCCGATTAAGACGTGGGCAAGACGTTCCACGATTACGCCTGAGTTTGTCGGGTTTACGTTCATGGTTCACAACGGCAAGATTTTTAACAAGGTTTTCGTGACTGAGGATATGGTTGGGCACAGGCTGGGTGAGTTTTCGCCGACGCGGACATTCAAGGGCCATTCGAGCAAGAAGATAAAGTAACGTTGTACAGGGCAAGAGCGGACTAATAGATGGCTGTGTTAAGCAAGAGAAAACTGAACGACATTTACCGGCGGCAAGAGGCGAACACCGAGCAGCTTGCCGAGCAGTTGGTAAGGGCGGGGCTGGACAGGCAGGCCGCCGTTTCGGCATTGCAGAACTGGCGGAAGGGTTTATTGAAACCGGTGCCGCATCGTGAGGATATAGGCAATCTGGCTGCCGCCTTGGGAGTTGATGCCAACGATTTGCTGGACTGGCGTTCATCGTATCGCTATGCTCCACTTTCGCCGCGCAAGGCGAGATTAGTTACGCAACTGATTGTTGGTCGGGACGTTCAGGATGCGCTGGACATACTGAAGTTTACATGTAAACGGGCGGCGTCAATGGTGAATAAGGTTTTAAAGGCGGCGGTGGCCGACGCCGACGAGCAGCGGGCCGACGTTGATAATCTTTACGTCAGCGAAGCCCGCGTGGACGATGCGGGTGTACGCATCGGTACGAAGAGGTGGATTGCAAAGGACAGGGGCAGGGCGCATCCGATTTCGAAGAAGGCCTGCCACATACACGTGGCCGTGACGCAGGTCTGAATTGAATCGCATTAGGTGATGAGACAGAATTAGTTATGGGTCAAAAAGTATCGCCAATTGGTTTTAGAACGGGGGTAACTCGGCCCTGGCAGAGCACGTGGTTTGCTTCGAAGAACGACTACGGCAAGCTGCTCGTTGAGGACCAGAGGATTCGGGAGTATGTGAACCAGAGACACAACCGACAGATGCCCAAAGGGGCGGTTGCGAAGGTCGAGATAATTCGAACGCGCAACGAGGTTAAGGTAACGCTGCACAGCGCTCGGCCGGGCGTTGTGATTGGACCGAGAGGCGGTGAGGTTGACAAGCTCCGCGAGGAACTTGAGCAGATGACGGGGCGAAAGGTAATCGTCAATGTGGTGGAAATAAAGGAGCCGGAGCTCAATGCAACTTTGGTCGCCGAGTCCATCGCCGAACAGCTCTGTAAGCGGGTGTCGTTCAGGCGAACGATGAAGCAGTATTGCGAGTCCGCTATGAACGCCGGCGCGAAGGGGGTCAAGATTATTTGCTCCGGCCGATTGGCAGGTTCGGAGATGGCGCGGAGAGAGACACAGAAGATGGGTAGTATTCCTCTTCACACGCTCGATGCCGATGTGGACTACGGTGTTGCTACAGCAAAGACAACGTACGGCACTGTCGGTGTGAAGGTGTGGATATACAGGGGTAAATTTGGTGAACAACCTGAAGCCAGACCAGCTCGACGCCGTCGTGCGCCAAGACGTACCGGAGGCGGCGGCCCGAGAGCGCGCAAGCGCGTGGCGGCACCGGCCGGCAAAGAGGCGAAGCCGGCAGAGGAAAAGGTCCAGACCGAAAACAAGGACGGTGCTACGCAGGAAAAAGTTGAGACAGGAGAAAGCTGACCCCGATGGGCTGACGGTTGGCCTGGTGTTAAAAGGCAGTTTTCTGTATCAGAGGAATTGAGAAATGGCATTAATGCCGAAACGAGTCAAACATCGCAAGAGCCAACGAGGCAGAATGCGCGGCAAGGCATGCCGTACCAACTTCGTGGCGTTTGGTGATTACGGTCTTCAGGCGCTGGAGAGTAAGTGGATAACGGCGCGAAACATCGAGGCGGGTCGTGTTGCCGCGACGCATTTTCTGCATCGTGAAGGCAGGGTTTTTCTGCGGATATTCCCGCACAAGCCGGTAAGTGCCAAGCCATTGGAGACGCGAATGGGAAAGGGTAAGGGCGAGCCAGAATTCTGGGTAGCCAGGGTCAGACCCGGGACTGTGATGTTCGAGATAGGAGGCGTTGACGAAGACGTAGCAAAGCAGGCGCTAATCAGGGTAGCGCACAAAATGCCCATTCGGTGCAGATTCGTAAGACGAAGACACTCGTTGTAGGCAAGGCGTTTGAGATGAAGGCACATCAATATCGTGAGATGAGTTCCGACGAGCTGGCGAGCAAGCTGGAAGAGCTTGAGCGACATGTTTTTGATTTGCGTGCTCAGGCCGTTACGGAGAAGCTGGAGAATTGCAAAGCGGCAATCAACTCTCGCCGGGAAATTGCGCGGATAAAGACAATACTTCGTGAGAGAGAAATGGCAGGTAATCAGCCAGAACGGAAATGACGGAATGTGTGTCTTCCCGGGTGGTGCCCGGCAAGAAGGATTTTTGGGATGCAAGAGCGTACGAAAAAGACAATAAGTGCCGTGGTGGTGAGCAAGAGCGGCGATAAGAGCATAAAGGTGGCGATGGACCACAAGTTTAGGCATCCGGTGTACGGCAAGTACGTCAAGCGGACCACCAAGCTCCGTGTTCATGACCCTCGCAACGAGGCGGGTGTGGGTGACACGGTCGAGATAGTGGAGAGCCGTCCTTACAGCAAGGCCAAGAGCTGGCGGCTTGTGAAAGTGGTGGCCAGAGCGGTCACAGAGTAGTGCTGCAGAGAAGAGAGCAAGAGATGATTCAACAGGAAACAATGCTGACAATTGCCGACAATTCGGGCGTGAAGTTGGCGCTCTGTGTGAAAGTTCTGGGCAGGGGCGGGTCGCGGGGTAAATTGAGGCGTCCTGTGGCAGGTGTTGGCGATATTGTGTCAGTGGCTATAAAGAAGTCGCTGCCGAATTGTCAGCTTGATGATAAGAAGGTTCACAAGTGCGTAATTATTCGCACAAAAAGTCCTGTGAAGCGTTCGGACGGCAGCTATGTGAGGTTTGACAGCAACGCGGCGGTGATGATTGACAACGAAGGCAACCCGATAGGGACGCGGATATTCGGTGCTGTTGCGCGGGAACTTCGAGAGAAGAACTATATGAAGATAATTTCCCTGGCCAGCGAAGTTGTTTGAGTGTTGGACATAACGATTGTGCAAAACGAGTAGCGAAATATGGCACTGCACATAAAAAAAGGTGATATGGCAGAGATTATAGCCGGCGACTATAGAGGGGCGACCGGCAAGGTGCTTCGTGTGATACCTGCAAAGCAGTGTGTAGTGGTTCAGGGTCACAACATAGCGAAGAAGCATGTACGCCCGTCTCGGCGGAACCCGCAGGGCGGCCGTATTAATGTTGAACAGCCTATACATATAAGCAATGTGCTGCCGGTGAATCCGAAGAGTTCGCGAGGCAGCAGAGTTCGTTACGAGGTCAGCGACGACGGCGGCAAAAAACGAATTGCCGTGGATGGGACGAAAATAAACGACGTGAGACGAGCTAAGGGTGAGTGAGAGGTAATAGCACGGACTGGTATATGGCGCGTTTGAAGGATTTATATAAATCGAAGGTAGTACCGGGGCTCATCGAAGAGTTCGGCTACAGCAACCCGATGGCAGTGCCGCGCATGGAGAAGATAGTGGTCTCTATGGGTGTTGGAAAGGCCATTGGGGATAAGAAGTTTCTTGAGCTTGCGAAGAACGATTTGGTGATGATAGCCGGGCAGATGCCGCTGGTCTGTAAGGCGAAGAAAAGCGTTTCCAACTTCAAGGTGCGCAGCGGTTACGAGACGGGCCTGAAGGTTACGATACGTAAGGAGCGAATGTATGAATTTATGGACCGTCTGATTAACTTGGTGATACCGCGGGTGAGAGACTTCAGGGGGCTTGGCCCGAATAGTTTTGACGGGCGTGGCAATTACTCGATGGGCCTTTCGGAGCAGAGCGTTTTTCCCGAGATAAACCCTGCAAAGATTGAGTTCCAGCAGGGCATGAATATTACGTTTGTGACTACGGCAAAGACGGACGAAGAGTCAAGAAGAATGCTGTCGCTGTTCGGTATGCCGTTCAGGACGGCAGGGACCGCTTCACAGTAGCATTTGGCAGATGAACGTGGAGTGGCAGTAAGTGGAGCGTTAGATGTCGACTAAAGCTTTGGAAAACAAGGCAAAGAAGAAACAGAAGTACCGCGTCAGGGAATATACGCGGTGTGAGCTTTGCGGCAGGTCCAGGGCGGTTTATCGCAAGTTCAAGGTTTGCCGGATTTGTTTTCGAACCTTGGCGAACGAAGGAAAGATACCGGGCGTCAGAAAGGCAAGCTGGTAGCTGATTGTCTGCCGGTGAGAGAAGCGCCGGATTTATGGCCGATTAGAGAAACGAGTTATGAGCTTAAGCGATCCAATAGCTGATATGCTGACCCGAGTGCGCAATGCGGTGCGGATAGGGAGCAAGCAGGTGAATGTCAAGGCCTCGAATATCTGTGCGGGTATAGCGGGTGTTCTGAAGGAGGAAGGATATATCGAGGACTTTGACCGGATAGACGACGGCAAGCAGGGCATATTGAGAATCACGTTGAAGTATGACGAGCAAGACAGTCCTGTGATATGCGAGATTGGCAGGGTGAGCAGGCCGGGCCGGAGAGTCTATTGTCCTGTTGGCGACCTGCCGCAAGTATTGGGCGGGATGGGTATCACAGTTGTTTCGACGAGCAAGGGTGTTTTGAGCGACAGGAAGTGCCGGCAGGAAAATGTCGGCGGCGAGGTGCTTTGCAGGGTAAGCTGATGAGTCGTATTGGGAAAAAACCGATAGATATTCCCGGCGGTGTCAAGGTTGGACAGAAGGGCCGGCATATAAACGTTAAAGGGCCGCTCGGCGCGCTCGATATGGACTGTCATCCCCTTATCAAGGTAAAAGTGGACGAGGGGGATAAGAAGATAGTGGTTGATAACGAGCGTCCTAACGTGCGCAGGAATAAGCAGCTTCATGGTACGATGCGTGCGCTTATAGCCAATATGGTCGAGGGCGTGAGCAAAGGTTTTGCCAAGAAGATGGAGATTTACGGGACCGGCTATAGTGTGAAGGAGCAGGGCGGCAAGCTAATTCTTCAAGTGGGCTTCAGTCATCCTGTTGAGATGGCTGTTCCCAAAGGTATTAAGGTGACAGTTGAGACGGTGGCTACTCGCGGCAACGATGTTCCGGCGAAGTTCACGATATCGGGGACAGATAAGCAGGAGCTTGGGCAGTTTGCCGCCAAAGTTCGCAAGACACGACCTCCCGAGCCGTATAAAGGCAAGGGGATTCGGTATGCTGACGAGCACGTCAGACGTAAGGTTGGCAAGACGTTTACATCCGGAACGGCGTAGTGGAAGAATTGGTTCGTATGGGTATGGCCACCAGGAAGACAAACAAAGCAGTATTAAGGCGGAAGCATCACGTAAGAAGAAAGGTGCGCGGGACGCCGGACAGACCGCGGCTTTCGGTGTTTCGTTCAAACAGGCACATATACGCGCAGGTTATAGACGATGTTGCGGGTGTAACGCTTGTCTCTGCCAGCACGCGGGCCAAGTTGCTTCGCGGCCAGCTAAGTACGTGTGGCAACAAAGAGGCCGCTGAGAAGGTAGGCGCGGCGATTGCGAAGGAGGCACTGGGTGTCGGGATAAAATGTGTTCGTTTTGACAGAGGCGGTTATAAGTATCACGGGCGGGTCAGAAATCTCGCCGAAGCGGCGAGAAAGGCCGGTCTCGTGTTTTAGCGGTATAGGCAATGTGTGATTGATTCGGAGAGTTAAATTGGCAGTTGAACCAGTCAGTCAATACGGTCAGGAAGAAGCGCCATTAGAAGATACCGTGGTTAAGATTTTCCGCTGCGCCAAGGTTGTCAAGGGCGGGCGGCGATTCAGTTTTGGATCGCTGGTCGTGGTTGGTGACCGCGCCGGGACGGTCGGCGTCGGTTACGGCAAGGCCAACGAGGTGCCCCTGGCGGTTGAGAAGGGGGTAAAGGCGGCCAAGAAGGAGCTGCGGAAGATATCGCTGGATGGGCGGACTATCCCGTATAAGGTGATGGGGCGACACGAATCGACGAAGATAGTTCTTGTTCCGGCCAGTCCCGGAACCGGCGTCATAGCGGGCTCGAGTGCGCGGGCAGTTCTGGAGTACGCGGGTGTTCAGGACGTACTTACGAAGGTATATGGCAGCACTTCGGCCAAGAACGTGGTGAAGGCGACGCTGGACGGATTGCTGAAGCTGCGGAGCAAAGAAAAAATCGAATCTCTTCGTGGTGTGAAAGTTGAGACTGTAAAAAGGTGGTGATGATATACATGGCAGAGCTTGGGATAACTTCTGTTTCAGGCAGACACGAGAATCGCAGGCGTGTTGGGCGAGGCAGGGGCAGCGGCAGGGGCAAGACCTGTGGTCGCGGACACAAAGGCGCGGGCAGCCGAGCCGGCGCCAAGTCGCTGTCGCTTTACGAAGGCGGGCAGATGCCCATGTTTCGGCGATTGCCGAAGCGGGGGTTCAGCAATGTCAGATTTGCGAGTCGGTACGAAATCGTCAACGTTTCGCAGCTTGACAGATTCGCCGACGGCGCCGCCGTAGGTGTAGAACAGCTTTCGGACGCCGGGCTAATCGGCAACAGCAGCAGTAAGGTCAAGATTCTTGGCGACGGCGAGCTGACAAAACGGCTTGACGTGGCCGCACACAAGTTCAGCAAGACGGCTGAACAGAAGATTGTGGGTTGTGGAGGCACAGCCAAGGTTGTATAGTTGAGGTTTTTGCCTTAGAAAACCGGATATTTTTGCAGGCAGTAAAGATGCTTGGAGCCGTAATTAACATATTCAAAGTTTCCGACCTGCGGAACAAGATACTGTTTACCGTGGCGCTGTTGATGATATACCGCGTCGGTTTTCATATTGCGATTCCCGGATTCGACCAGGAAGAGATAGCTAAGTCGGTTGCATCGCGTGATACGGAAGGCGCTTTCGGCAGGGCTGCGGAGATGATGCAGATGTTCAGCGGCGGGACACTGGACAAGAGCAGTTTGTTCGGCCTGGGTATTATGCCTTACATAACGGCGTCGATTATTCTGATGCTATTGGGGGAGATTGTGCCGGCCTTGAAGAAGCTGCGACAGGAGGGCCAAACGGGGTACAAGAAGATTCAGGAGTACACGCGATATCTGACGGTTTTGATATGCGTGATTCAGGCAATATTGTATATGCGAATGCTCGGGGACTTCACTTATCCCGGCATGCGGGTGCAGGCACGTGTGATGGGCGTTTTCGGTCTTACTGCTGGAACTGTATTTTTGATGTGGCTCGGCGAGCAGATAGATGAATACGGCATAGGAAACGGCATAAGTTTGATAATCATGGCGGGGATTATAGCGAGGATGCCGTGGGCGATTCGGATGCTTGCACAGAACGTCGACCTTAGAATTGCGCCGGCCCCGGGTACTATAGGTCCGCCCAAGATATTGTTTTTGGTCGGGTCGTTCGTGTTTGTTGTGGCAGGTGCCATTCTGATAACTCAGGGTCAGCGTCGCATCCCGATACAGCAGGCAAAGCAGATGCGCGGCAGGAGGATGTACGGCGGTCAAAGGCATTACCTTCCGCTTCGCGTGAACCACGGCGGGGTGATGCCGATAATTTTTGCCTCTGCGTTTATGACGTTCCTGCCGGTCATCATCGGTCAGTTGGGGCATATTGAAGCTGTGGCGGGCTCGCCGATTTTTCTAAGTGTCCAAAACGCCTTGGCGCCCCGCGCCTACAGCTACAACGTTCTGTATATGTTGCTTATCTTTCTGTTTACATACTTCTGGGTGACGGTTCAGTTTCAGCCGAGGGAGATGGCGAAGAGTTTGCGTGATTCAGGAAGTTTTATTCCCGGGCTTCGGCCGGGTCGCAGGACGGCAGAATACCTTGAGACGGTAATGACCCGCGTCACCTATTACGGCGGCGCTTTTCTGGCAATCATAGCAGTGGTTCCGACGGTTATCTCGGTATGGCTCGGGATTGACTGGCGGGTGGCGACGTTTTTGGGCGGTACGGGTCTGCTTATTGTTGTCAGTGTGTCGCTGGACCTTGTCCAGAGGATTGAGGCCAGTTTGCTGATGCACAGCTATGAAGGTTTCAGTGAGACGGGAAGGATAAAAGGGGCCTACGGATGAGATTGATTGTGCTCGGAGCTCCGGGTGCCGGTAAAGGGACGCAGTGCAAGGACATAGTCGAAGAATATGGTCTTTTGCACCTGTCGAGCGGCGACATTCTGAGACGCCACAGGGCCGAGGGCACGGAACTTGGGAAAAAGGCGCAGAGCTATATGGATTCGGGCGAGCTGGTTCCGGACGAGCTTATAGTTGAGATGATGGCGGGTGAAATTGATGAGGTGCCGGATGCCGGATTTGTGCTGGACGGTTTTCCGCGGACGGTCAATCAGGCCCGGGAGCTTGACCGCTGTCTGGCTGAGAAGGAGGAGAAGATAGACGCGGTGGTGAATCTGAGCGTGGACGACGAGGTGGTTGTCAAAAGGATAACCGGAAGAAGAGGGTGCCCGGAGTGTGGAGCGATTTATCATATTGAGAATATGAAGCCGAAGATCGATGGGATATGCGACCGCGACGGAACTAAGCTTGTGCAGCGCGGCGATGATACCGCAGAGGTGGTTAAGAATCGCCTGAAGAATTATTATGAACAGACTGCTCCGTTAGTGGAGTACTACCGAGACAGGAATTGCGTTGCTTTTTACGACCTTGATGCGAATGAGCCGGCGGAGCAGGTAAGGGACTTGATATTCGAGAAGCTAAGCGCTATTGCTTAGACGATGATCGTAAATGCCTATAACGCTACGAAGCCGAAGAGAAATAGACTTGATGCGGAAAGCGGGCAGCGTTGTTGCCGATGTTCTTTCAAAATTAGATGAGATTGCGAAGCTAGGAGTGAGCACGGCCGAGCTTGACGATGTAGCTCTGCAAATGACGTGTGATGCAGAGGCCCAGCCCCTGTTTAAGGGTGTGCGCAATCCGCAGTCGCCGATGCCGTTTCCGGGTGCGATTTGTGCATCGCTGAACGAGCAGGTCGTGCACGGGATTCCAGCCGAGGACGTGGTACTCAAGGACGGCGATGTCCTGAGCATTGACTTCGGTGCGAGACTGCACGGTTATTGTGGAGACGCTGCTATCACGGTCGGCATCGGGCGCATTGCCGAGGACAGACGTCGATTGATTGACGTGACGAAGAACGTGCTTGATATAGCGATTGAAAAGGCAGCGCCGGGCGTAAAGTGGAGCCGCGTTGCAGGTGCAATGCAGCGCTACGCGGAGGTTGCCGGGTTCTCGGTGGTTAGAGAGTTTGTGGGCCACGGCATAGGGCGCGAGATGCACGAAGAGCCGCGTGTGCCGAATTTCGTAAGCAATGAACTGTTGGCCAATGATATAGTCCTGGCAGAAGGGATGGTTTTGGCGGTTGAGCCGATGATAAACATCGGCAGCAGCAAGGTTCGAACGCTGAGGGACGGCTGGACGGTCGTCACCGGGGACAGAAAGTGCTCGGCGCATTTTGAGCATACGATAGCTATAACAAAAGACGGTTGTGAAGTTTTGACGGCAAGGCAGGGTTTATGCCAAGAAAAGATGCGATAAGACTGCAGGCCGAGGTGACAGAGGCATTGCCGAACGCGATGTTCAAAGTTAAGCTGGAAAACGGCCATGAGGTTTTGGCGCATGTGTCCGGCAAGATGCGGATGCATTTTATCCGTATTTTGCCGGGTGACACGGTCACTGTGGAGATGTCGCCGTATGATCTGAGCAGAGGCCGAATTGTGCTGCGAAATTAGCTTTTTTCGGCAAGGCAGTAAAGAGAGATGCAGGCAAAATGAAAGTCAGAAGTTCTGTAAAGCGTATATGTGAGAATTGCAAGATTGTTCGGCGCAAGGGCGTTGTGCGTGTGATCTGCACGAATCCGCGTCACAAGCAGCGCCAGGGGTGACTTATCTGGAACAGGTTGGGAACATTTTGCTGGATTGAGCAGGAGCAAAAATGCCGCGTATAGTTGGTGTTGACATACCGGATAACAAGTCGATATGGATTGCCTTGACGTATATTTATGGCATAGGCAGATACACTTCAAAGCAGATTCTGAAAGAGGCGAAGATCGACAATAGCGTTAAGGCCGGCACGCTGAGCGAGGATGAGCTAAGCCGGATAACTCAGGTCATCGACCGCAATTACATCGTTGGCGGGCAGTTGCGGAGGCAGGTTGCACAGAATATTGCGCGGTTGCGTGACATCAGCTGCTACAGAGGGATTCGGCACAGGAGGGGTCTGCCGGTTCGCGGCCAGAATACGCAAAGCAATGCTCGCACTCGGAAGGGACCCAGAAAGACGGTCGCGGGCAAGAAAGGTGTTAAGGAGGTACGTTAGTACTTTTCTTTATTTGTGAGTTTAAGATGGAAGAGGAATTCCGAAATAATGGCCAAAGGTAGCAAGAAAAAAATCAGAAGAAATGTTGTTAAGGCGATCGCGCATATAAGGGCAACATTTAATAATACGTTGATAACCATCACGGACCCCGAGGGGGACACAATCTGCTCTGGTTCGGCCGGCTGCATAGGTTTCAGGGGTTCGCGCAAAAGCACGCCGTACGCGGCTCAGCAGGCGGCGCAGCGATGCGCGGGAGCTGCCATGAGAAACGGAGTGCGTGAGGTGGAGGTCAAAGTCAAGGGGCCTGGTCCCGGTCGGGAATCTGCTATTTCGGCCCTGCGGCAGGCCGGTTTGAGAATCTCGTCTATAGAAGATGTGACTCCACTGCCGCATAACGGTTGCAGGCCGCGAAAGCGCAGACGGGTATGAGGTTTGTTTATTTGGAAGTAATTTGCGGTATGGCATAAGTGTTTTTGGGAGAAACATAGAAGGCAATGGGACGTTATCTTGGTTCATCCTGTAAGTATTGTCGTCGTGAAGGCGTTAAGCTGATGTTGAAGGGGATTCGCTGTGAGACTGCGAAGTGTCCGGTGGAGAAGAAGCAGCGAAACCTTGCACCGGGCATGCACGGCTGGCGAAGGGGCCGAGCAAGCGAATACGGAGTGCGGCTGCGCGAGAAGCAAAAGGTAAAAAGATACTATGGGGTGCTCGAAAGACAGTTTATGCGCTACTTTCACAAGGCAGAGCGCTTGCGAGGGAACACGGGCCAGACTCTTCTGCAGTTGCTCGAACGACGGCTGGATAATGTGGTCTATAAGCTTAATTTTGCGCCTTCCCGCAAAGCGGCGCGGCAAATGATTTCACACGGACACATATATCTGAACGGGCGGAAGGTCGATATCCCAGACCGTACGGTGAGTATAGGGGACAAGATAACCGTAAAATCTTCGGAGAAAAGCATAAAGAGGGTAAAGCAGCAACTGGACAGCAATCCGAATTTCACTACGCAGAGCTGGCTTCAGTTGGACAGGACCAGGCCCGAGGCGATAATTGTTGCGTTTCCGACACGTGATGATGTTCAGATTCCTGTCGAGGAACAGTTGGTTGTTGAATTCTGCTCGAGGTAGCGGCAGGGTGGTTGATTTTGGATATTTGTTTTTGACAGCAATTAGTAAATGACTAATTGGTATTAGTCACAGGAGGCCTGTATGCGGATTACATGGCGTGGTTTGGAGTTGCCGACTCGTGTGGTGCGAGACACCAAGGTAACAAGCGACAGGTACGGCCGGTTTTCTATAGAGCCGTTCGAGCGCGGATTCGGAACGACTATCGGCAACAGTCTAAGACGTGTTCTGCTTTCTTCGCTGGAAGGAAGTGCGGTGACGTCTGTTAAGATAAGCGGGGTGGACCACGAATTTACCTCGATAAGCGGTGTAATGGAGGACGTCACGGGTATCGTGCTGAATGTGAAGAACCTGACAGTGCGCCTCCAGAGCGAAGGGCCTAGGGTGATGAAAGTCACAGCAAAGAAAGCCGGCACGGTAACTGCGGCCGATATAGAGGCAGACCCTGCGATAGAGGTAGTTGACAGGGAGCGGGTACTTGTAACGCTGACCAAGGACATGGATTTTGAGATGGAGATGGTTGTTGAAAACGGACGTGGTTACGTGTCTGCGGATGAGCGGATTGCCGAGCAGGACCGATATGAGCAGGAAATCGGAAGAATCGTAATCGACGCTGTCTACTCGCCCGTCACTCGCGTCCGCTACACAACCGAGGACACACGAGTTGGGCAAAGAACAAACTATGACAAGCTTATCCTGGAGATTTGGACGAATGGGACCACTACACCGGATATGGCACTTGTAGAGGCCGCGAAGATATTGCGAAAGCACATCAATCCCTTTGTTCAGTACTCTGAGCTTGGTGTAGAGACGGTTGCCGGCGAAATAGAGGTCGAGCCGGAAGAAAAAGAGGTTGACAGCGAGCTTGCAGAAAAGCTGAACACCCCTGTTCAGGAACTCGAGTTGTCTGTACGAGCAAGTAACTGCCTCGAATCGGTAAAGGTTGAGACTGTTGCTCAACTGGCGAAGATGACCGAGGCCGACCTGCTGAAGGTTCGCAGCTTCGGTAAGACAAGTCTTCGTGAGGTGAAGAGGAAACTGGCAGATATGGGGTTGTCTCTTGGAATGACCGACGTGGAAGCGTAAGTTTGTGGAGTGCAGGAGGCAGCTTATGATATTATGCAGGATGATGGGAATTTGAACAAATGCGTCACAGAGTAGCAGGCCGACATTTAAGCAGAACCAGCGAGCATCGTTTGGCGATGCGGCGGAACATCGTTTTGTCGCTTATCGAGCACGAGACTGTCTCGACGACCATGGCCAAGGCAAAGGATGCTCGAGCGTTGGCTGAGAAGCTGATTACGCTTGCCAAGAAGGGGAACCTGGCGGCAAGGCGTCGTGCGATTTCCCTGCTCGGCAACCGCGATATTCTGGTTGAAGAAGGCGGTGAAACAGTCAACAAGGGAACGGTAATCGGCAAGCTTTTTAGTGAGCTGGGTCCGCGGTATCTGGACAGGCCGGGCGGGTACACAAGGATAATCCGTTTGCCGCTGCGCCGGCTGGGTGATAACGGGCGGCTGGTGCTGCTGCAGTTGGTTAGTGAAGGTAAGGGCCAAAAGAAAACCAGGGGCAAGGCCGCCAAAGAAGAAGCCGGCGCAGAGACCGAGGAAAAGAAGGGCGATGCCGAGCAACAGGTCGAGCAGGCCGACAAACCGGAATGACAGACCTGAAATGAGGTTCGTATGGGCGACGATGGGTGCATCTTCTGTAAGGTAGTGGCGGGCGAGATACCTGCAACCAAAGTTTATGAAGATGACATAGTCGTGGCGTTTCTGGATATCGGCCCTATAAGCGACGGCCATACACTTGTTGTTCCTCGGCAGCATTGTAAACGACTGCACGAGTGTTCTGCTGAGCTGCTCGGCGAGGTGTGTTCCCGGATTGGCAGAATCGCCGGTGCTGTTGTCGCTGCGATGGGCTGCGAGGGATACAATGTTTTGTGTAACAATGGGCGAGCGGCGGGGCAGCTTGTTGACCACGTGCATTTTCACATTATCCCGCGTAATACGGGTGACGGTGTTTTTAATCGCTGGCCGGCCTACAAGTACCAAGAGGGACAGGCCGAAATAATTGCCGCTAAGGTCAGAGAATTTCTTTGATTTGTTTTTTCAGATGTTGATAGTCGAGGTGTCTCGTGTTATTATTTTTCGTTGACCGCGGGGTAGAGCAGTCTGGTAGCTCGTCGGGCCCATAACCCGGAGGTCGGAGGTTCGAATCCTCCCCCCGCTATTACTTGTCAATGAAGGACTTGCGTTAAATCACGAGTCCTTTTTTTGCCCCCAAAGTCAAATTGCACATAACTTGCATGAGAACCTGCGCCGGCCCCGGGGCCCATTACAATAATGGCTTCAGGCCCGCCATATCACTCGGTTGACGTCACTTCTGTCATCCCGAACACAGTCGGCCAGACAACACTCACGAGCCCGGTGACGGCGTGTCAGCAATCCAGTTGTTGGGGTCATTGGCGTACAAACTGATGTCGATTCGTTCAAGTGAACTTCCCTGACCATCGGCTGCGGTCGGCCATAGGTCAACATCGCTAGGATTGTCACCCGGATGCAAACCGTCACTGTAGTTAACTCGCTCGACGCGAATATAGTAACGTGTGCCGAGGTACTCATCGCCGGGCTTGGCCAGCTCGATCTTCTCGCCGTCGTTCGCAAGCCAGCCATCATAAGGCCCAAATACCTTACTCAGCGGCACTGATGAATACCGTAGCGCAAAGGCGGACGAGTTCTTGACCACGACTATGTATTCACCTGCCGGTATAGTAACTTCATCGGGCGGCGACGGGAACGTGTAGTCGATGCCGTCGACAAACTTCCACGCTTCGCCCTGCCCATAGTCATAGAGCGTCACCCCAGCCGGGTTGGGATTATACAGCTCGATGTATTCATACTGGTCGTTGTCGTAGAGCCACCCGGTTGCGTACCAGTCGGGATGATACATAATCTCGGTTATAACGACAGGCCCCAGCTTCGGATAGGCATTGGCCGCGCCCGCCGTCGGTGAGCTCATCGGCACGAAATTGAAATTATCCGTGCTCGCCTTGTAGTACCTGCCGAACGATACCCCGTTTTCAGAAGCGCCGAAGTCTTCCGTCTGGTGATAGCCCGTCAATACACCGTTTGCATCAAGTGCGGAACAGAGCCGCACCAGTTCGCCGTTCTCGCTCAATGCAAATGCAACATGTTTTCCCGGGTCGGTGCTTGCCGTGCCGAAGTTGGCATCCTCAGATACGACCAGGTAGTCATAAGCGCCGATGACTGTCCCGGGTCCAAACTCATACTTCATCACATCACTCAGGTTGTCACTCAAATACCACCCAGATATGTCGATCGGACTTGCCGTAGTATTGTAAAGCTCAATCCAGTCGTTGGGCGCCGAATCGGTGTGCGCCATTACCTCGTTGATGACGATAGAGCTGGGATTGGGGACAATCCCCGAATCATCCCAGCCGGGCGAGCCGCCGATATAGGCACTCGGCCTCCACGAATCCTTCGCGTTCCAACTGTTGGGGTCGGGATTCGCAGGGTTGATTATCGTAAGCGAGTAGCCAGCACCGTCGGTGGTCTCCCGCCACCCATCGCTGTACCTGAAATCTGTAATGGTTGTCCCTATTGCGTCTCTCAGGCGAATCCTCTCGCCGCCGTTGGCAAGTGAGCTGGCATACTCGCCCGCTATGTAGCGACCGGTACCGTACTTGGCCTCAAACGCCGCCTTGCTTTTGACGACAAGAATCCGCTGTCCCGGTGCGAGCTCATCGGGGCCGAAAGCAAAGTCAATACCGTCTGTGAAGCGAACAAGATTCAGGTTGATGGTGCCGCCGCCGATATTGGTCAGCTCGATGTACTCGGCGTTGGGGTCGTCGGGTGGGTCCGTCTCCTTCGGATGATACATCAGCTCACTGACGCGCAGACTCTCCGCCACAGGCCCTACCGAATACACGGCCTCATTCAGTGCGCTCCATTCGCTTGCTTCGAGCGCCCTTGCCTTGACAACGCTGCTGTTCGGCAGGGTGAATGCTCCGCTATACTCGACCGTCCCCGGCGACATATTCACGTCACCCGCGCCGCCCGTAGCAGCCTCGAGCTCGACCGAGATGAGAAAGTCAGAGCTGGTCTTCGGAGAGTTCAGCCCCTGAATCGCCAGGATGTTCGTCCCAGCATGCAGGTTGCTGATATGGCTGGAAATGTAAAAGTCCTGAAAGACAACAGCGGCACTGTCATTGTGCAGACCCTGCCCCTCAGAATCCCAGTACAGCGACTCTGGGGCATTCTCGCGTTCGACTTCCACGCCGTTTATGTAAGCGACAAAGCCGTCGTCATAGCGAAGCTTCAGCTTCAGCACCGTATAGTCCTCAAGCTCACCGCTATCAACGGTAAACGGTACCCGTACATAGCAGCTTCCCATAACTCCGCTCATCTCACTCTTGACGTCGTAGGTGATGTAGGGAAGGTAGTCGGGGTTGTTGTCATAGCCCACGCCGCCCGTTTTGCCGGAGACATAGGTGCCACTGTTCCACCAGGAATCGTCGTACGGCTCGCTGCCGCCCTTCCAGCTTGTCCCTATATTGCTGGTCGGCACCAGAACCTTCTTCGCATCGTCTTCGGCTATAAGTGTGCTGTAGGTAATTGGCGGCACCTCTTCGCTTACAAGTATGTCGTTGCCGTCAACGGTGTAGAATATCATGCCCCCTGTCCCGGTCATCGTAATCTGGTCGCTCGCCGATATCTGTCCGCCGTGCTTATATCCGCCGTTGACGTTGAATACCGGCGCATCGGTATTAGGGTAAAGGTTCGACGCCCTGAACTGACTCAGGAGGATGTCATTTCGCAGACCGATATAACTGCTACCATACCACCCTGTCCCGTTCGCGTAGTCAATCCTCGGCAGCCAATGGTCGTTGCGAGTGTAAACCGTATCGCCGCCGTAGTAATCCACCCTGTTGTCGCCCCATCGGGCGGACTCGCCGATAATTGCGGTGTAGATCTCGTCGGAGATAGCCGAGTACTCCGCAGAGTTCTTGGCCATCAGCAGTCCGCCGTCGTTGAACATCGCCCTGTGCACGCGGTCGCCGAAAGTACGCTGATAATCGGGGCGCAGGCGACACACTTTGTGAATCCTTCCCGGACCCATCCTCGTATAGTCACTGTCGCCGACCCTGGTAAGATCCTGCTCGTGCCAGCCCATATTGCTTTCCATGTCCCACGTAAAGTAGCGGAATTTCTGAACAGGCGGTGCGCCGGGGTCGTCGGGGTCGCGCAGACACGTGGCATACCAGTTCTTCTGCGGCCAGTCGTAGCTGTGGACGTACATGTGGACAATCAGGTAGTCGATGAACTGCTCAATATCGAGATACTCGCACAGCAGATTGTAGCTGACGTCGTCGAGCGTGTGTTCCATATCTGCCTCGCCGCTGAACTTAGGGCAAAGGCCTATCATTGCATCGTAGGCGGCCTTGCTCCCTTCGTGCAGGAGCCCCTGCCAATCACAGCCGCTACCATCCCAGACGCATCCACCCTTGATAACGTCCCACTGCGTTGGGTCACCCCCGAAGTGGTCGGCGCTGAACACGTCGTCAGGCCGCTCCTCCGGGTTATACAGGCCCCAGTACACACCATTGAGATAGAGATGAACATGTTTGCCTTCCGGTGCCACATCCGAGATATTGCCGAGCAGGTTGTGACTGAACCGGTTGCGGACGTAGTCGGCGCCGCTGTCGCCGGCGCCCCAGCCACCTCCGTATGTCGCACGCAGCACAATCGTGTTGTAGCTGTCCTGGTCGCTGTCCTTGAAGAACGGATAATTCAGTCGCCCGGGACCATAATCGCCCTTAAACAGCAGACGCAGCGGATGCTTGTGATTTACACTCTCGACTCTGGCAAGGTCGCCGTGCGCGCGAATTGCACAATCAACCTGCATGTTTTCAGTGCCGTTTGCATCAAAAAACTCGGCCGAGCACGCTCGCTCCCAGTCTTCGTATGGAAGGACGTGGCGTCGATTGGCATTGGAGTAAATACCGTCGTACTGGTCGAACAAATCATTGACGTTCATCGCGATGCTCAGTGTTGGTATGGACGTCAGGCACTCTCGCATCAGCCCGCTGTATTCACCGCTGCCCGTAATCTCGGGGTCCATCGCGTAATCCGCAGGTCGGCTCCAGCCGTCTTCTTTGACCCATGTTGACGGCATGCCACGCGCGCTCTGGTCGTTCGACTGGTCTATCACGTCGTCGAGAAAGATGTACGTGTGTGTGTCAACGTTGCTTGGCCTGTACCCTTCTTTGAGTGCCATCGCCCGCAGACACGTCGTTGTGCTGACATGAACAGGGCCTGAATAGGTATTGCTGTGAAATAAGCTTGGCTCGGTGCCGTCGAGCGTATATTTGATCGTGGCGCCGTTGGTCGTCGTTGCGACTATGACGTCGAAGGCCGCGTCATAGAAGCCGCGGTTGTGGCTAAACTCCGTATCCGCAACCAGCCCAAGATATGCATCGTTGTTGTCTGCACCGGGAGTCGGCGTGGCGAAGTAACGCTGCTCACCGTCGTAAAGACCATACGAGACGTCGTCCACCTGGGACGGATATTGCGGCGCATATTCGTGCAGGATTTTATTACCACCGGGCCCAACCAGAGCAAGATATTCACCGGCGCCGCTCAGCTTGAAGTTCGTATGGTAATAGCCGTTCGGATCGAGAAAGTCCAGACCCGAGGCGCAGATGACAAGATAATCGTTTGAATCGATGGTAACGGCCGGCAGCGCCCACTTGGTCAGGTCGTCGGCATCGTCCGTCAGGTAAAGACCATCGACCGATACCGCCGTGTCATTCGGATTACGTATCTCAATCCAGTCCGGGTACTCGACCGGCCCGCCCTGCTGATACGTCGTCCCGAACGTCTCGTCGTTGATGGCCATAAACTCATTAATCACAAAACCGAGCTGACGCTCATCTCTGCCCCAGTCCCTCGCAAGCAAATTGAGGTCATTCATATCCACACGGTTGATACCGTCGAGGTCCGCACAGCCGGAACCTGGGCCCGGCTCGCACCCGTACAATTCCAGCCACTGCTCGCAGAAAAGCACAAGGTCCTGTCTGTCAACCTTGCAGTCGCCGCTGATGTCCCCCCACGGACACGGCTCGGCCCCCGCCAGCGGCACGCAAACAAACATGAGTGCAAAGAAAACGGCCGGTGATTTCATAGTATCCAGCACTTTTTACACCTTCCTCACAAATGTTTATGGTGTGGCCCAATCCATTGTCAGTTCACGGACAGCGACGACTGCGAAGCAGATCTACAATCACCCACGGTACTATCTTAGCAAATCATGCCGTCCCAATCAACTAATTCCACTCAAACACCCCGTCAAAGCCGCTCAAGACCGTTCTTAGGCGATATCAGCCTTCTGCCGCACGACCAAAAGTCACCACGTTGCAGACCGCGACTCGCGGTGTCTGCAGTCCGGTTATTGGGATGTTTGCCGTAGCCACCAGCCTCAAAACACGTCATTCTTCGCCGTCAGCAGAAGTGGCACAGATTAAGAGATTGTGCTCAAGTATTTTCTGGAGAATAGGAACCCTTGCATCGCTTATGGTTTTTGGTTTTAGGCTTGTCCTACGCTTGCCGGTATGTCCCAATTTGCCGCGATTTGCCTCATTTTGCCACTTTGGTAAAATGTTCTAACTTCATAAATACAATACAAATAAGGACGTATGGCGCTTGGAAGGTACCGGCCCATAACCCGGAGGTCGGAGGTTCGAATCCTCCCCCCGCTATTTCGTTAAGTGCTTTAGAGCCAGTCAGTTACGGCTAGTTTTTTTGCTGCGCGGACCTTATAGCGGTTTGGCATTCAATCGCTGTTGTCGGACGAAGTGCCGGGGTAATTCGAAGAAGTGGAATTGCAGACCAGGAACTGCAATTCCAATTCTTGCCTACGCTGCTGGTGCGATTGGGTTCGCCGAAGACGTCGTAGGTGTAGCGCTCAACAAGCTGGCTGTTTTTGTCTGATAGGGCTATCACGCTGCCGAGCTGTTCGCTCGGGTAGATATCGATTCGCAGGCGGCCGGCGGATTTTTCCTTGACCCTGTCGGCCATGAAGACCATTGCCTTGTGAACAGGGTGGGTTGTGTCGAGGCCGTGGACGAGTTTGAGCACTTTGACATCTTCCTCTTTCTCGGCACAGCCAGCGGCCAGGAGCAAACCAAGGCAGATTGCCGAGAGGCACAGTGCGATTGGAGTCTTTTTCATATCGGCTCCGGTATCGAGATTGTTTTGCAGTTGTCCGGCGTCCTGTGAAGGGGAGTATATTGGATTTCACTTGTAGGGGCAACCTTTTTGGGCTGAGGCGGCGGCGGGTGGCGGGCATTTCGTGCAACGGCTCAGGCAGATGGTCTCTTGCTGGAGCGATACAATTTGAGTTGGGTGGTGGAATATGGTATAGTGTCGACAAGACCGAAGTGGGTTTGCGGCGGGGTGTGAAGACAAATGAAGAAGGTGGTGTTATTGCTGGTTGTTGCTGTGGTTGCCGTGGTGGGCGTGCGGCAGGTGTATAAGCGGGTGAGCGGTTCGGGTGCGGGGCGAGGGCCGGGTCGAGCGGGCGGGGCTGTGGCGGTCGAGGCG
This sequence comes from uncultured Pirellulales bacterium, assembly GCA_964514115.1. Classification (GTDB taxonomy): domain Bacteria; phylum Planctomycetota; class Phycisphaerae; order Sedimentisphaerales; family Anaerobacaceae; genus CAZEPI01. The sequence continues at coordinate 99,584 of CAZEPI010000001.1, forward strand.
GAGCCAATCCGTCGGGGCGCGATACGCGACATCGCGGTATTTACGGGGTCTTTGGAGCCGAAGTCGCAGTTTGTCGTGGCACCGAAGGTAGGGGGGTGGCTCGAGAAGCTGCTGGTTGACGTGGGCGACGCAGTGGAGCGCGACCAGGTCATTGCGATGCTTGACGACGAGGAGTTCACGCAGCAGGTTGAGCAGGCGCGGGCCGAATTGCAGGTGGCGAAAGCGAATGCGGAAAACTGTGCGAGTGACCTGGAGATTGCGAGGCGGGAATACGAGAGGGCGAAGGCGCTTCGAGAGAAGCAGATAGCGTCGGCTTCGGAGCTGGATGTGTCGGAGGCGGCGTTCAACGCTTCGGAAACGCGGTATAAGGTGTCGCTTGCGCAGGTGGCTCAGCGGGAGGCGGCATTGCGAACGGCGGAGGTGCGGCTTTCATATACGCAGGTTCAGGCGTTCTGGGAAGAGGGGGACGAGGCGAGGGTGATTGGTGAGAGGTTTGTGGATGAGGGAGCGTTATTGCAGGTGAATCAGCCGATAGTGTCGATTTTGGAGAACGACCCGCTGAAGGCGGTGGTGTATGTGATTGAGAGGGATTACCCGAAGGTGAAGACAGGTCAGGAGGCGGTTGTGGGCACGGATGCTTATCCGGGGAGGAGTTTCGGCGGGACGATAGTTCGGATAGCGCCGCTGCTGAGGGAAAGCAGCCGACAGGCGAGAGTGGAGTTAGAGGTGCCGAATTCCGACCACCTGCTGAAGCCGGGGATGTTTGTCAGGGCGAGGGTGGAGTTTGCCGAGCATGAAGATGCGGTGTTGGTGCCGTTTGCGGCGCTGGTTAAGAGAGAGGATAAAGAGGGGGTATTTGTGGTGGATGATGAGAACGGCAAGGTGCGTTTTGTTGCGGTGACGGTGGGGATAATAAGCGGGGAGTCAGCCGAGATTGTCGAGCCGGAGATTTCGGGCCTTGTGGTGACGATGGGGAATCATCTTCTTGAGGACGGTTCGGATATTATGCTGTCGGGGTTGCAGGAGGAGGTGCGCGGCCCGGTCGGTCCTGAAGCTGATGTGGAGGCAACGGCTGTCAGGAGAGGCGCAGGAGATTCGCGATGAGAATCTCACGCTTTGCCGTTCATCGCCCTATATTCACGATTATGGTGGTGTTGATGGTGGTGCTGCTGGGGACGGTATCACTTTTTCGGCTTCCGATAGATTTGATGCCGGACATTTCGTACCCGACTCTGAGTATTTCGTGCAGCTATGAGAACGCCGGGCCGGAGGAGATGGAGGAGCTTGTGACGCGGCCGATTGAGCAGGCGGTGAGCGCGGTGCCGGGTGTTGAGGAGGTTACGTCTGTTTCGACAGAAGGTCAGAGCACGGTTCGAGTGACGTTCGGTTGGGGGACGGACCTTGATTCGGCGGCGAATGATATACGCGACCGTCTGGACCGCGTGATGGTCCGTTTGCCGGAGGAGGTTGAGCGGCCGACACTTCGCAAGTTCGACCTTGCGAGCTTTCCGATACTGATTCTCGGGGCGTCGAGCAATCTGGACCCTGTGCAGACACGGCAGATTATTGAGGACCAGGTGAAGTATCGCTTGGAGCGAGTGGGTGGCGTGGCTGCGGTAGATATCTGGGGCGGGCTCGAGCGGGAGATACACGTTAATCTGGACCCAGCGAAGATAAACGCTCTGGCGATACCGCTGGATTCGGTCATATCTCGCGTGCGCGAGGGGAACGTAAATATTCCGGCCGGGACTATCGAGAAAGGCAATTTGGAGATTACCATCAGGACTCCGGGAGAGTATACCGACCTTAAGCAACTGCAGGATACTGTGATAGCGGTTCGTCAGGGTGTGCCGATTCAGCTTAGAGAGATAGCGATTGTGGAGGATTCGTGGCAGAAGGTTACGCGGATAGTGCGTGTCAACGGGGAGCCGGGGATGCGGCTTTCGGTGAACAAGCAGTCGGGCAAGAACACGGTTGACGTTGCGCGGGGGGCGCTGGCGGAATTAGAGCGGATAAATCGCGAAATACCACAGATAAAGATAACGCCGATTATCGACACGTCGGATTATATAGAGCGTTCGATAAAGAATGTTGGCTCTTCGGCGATTTACGGAGGGATTCTTGCCGTTGTCGTGCTGCTGCTGTTTTTGCGGAACGTGCGAAGCACGGTTGTCATAGCGACGGCGATTCCGGTTTCGATAGTTGCGACGTTTGCGCTTCTGTATTTCGGCAGTTTCACACTCAATATAATGACGTTAGGCGGGCTGGCACTTGGAATCGGGATGCTTGTGGATAATTCGATTGTTGTTTTAGAGAACATTTTTCGAATGCGGGAATCGGGTGAGAAGGTGGGGACTGCCGCTGTCCATGGTGCGGAGGAGGTGACGGCGGCGATTATTGCGAGCACACTGACGACGATGGTGGTATTTCTGCCGCTGATTTTTATCAAGGGGATGTCGGGGGTGATGTTCAAGCAGCTCTCGATTGTTGTGAGTTTCTCGCTTTTGTGCTCGCTGGGTGTGGCTCTTACGGTTGTTCCGATGCTGTCGGCTCGCATTCTTCCTTCGGCATCGAGCGGTGCAGGGTCAGGGCGGACTGTTTGGGGCAGGGTGTTCGAGATGAGCGGGCGTTTTTTTATGCACTTGGAGGACAGGTATAAGCGGCTGCTGCACCTGGCTCTGGAGCATCGTGTGCGTGTGGTGGTTGCGGCGGTTTTACTTTTTGGGGGGAGTCTGATGCTGGCACCCTACGTCGGGGTGGAACTGATGCCGAGCACGGATGAGGGGGAGGTTCGTGTTGATGCGGAGATGCAGGTGGGGACGAGATTGGACGTGCTGGACGCGAAGTTTCGTGTTATGGAGGAAATTATCAACAAGTCGGTGCCTGAGATAAAGAACATTGTGACAAGCGTGGGCGGTTCGCGATGGCGCGGCCGGGGCGGCCATACGGGCAATTTTCGCATTGCGCTAACGGCTCAGTCGGAGCGGTCGAGGTCGAGCGAGGAGATTGCAGCAGAGCTTCGGGGGAAGCTCAGCGGAATACCCGGGACGATAGTTCGGACACGTGCGGGTCAGGGGCTGTTCATATTTCGGATGGGGACAAGCGGGGGGGACAGGATTGAGGTTGAAGTTCGCGGGCACGACCTGGAGCAGGCGGATATGCTGGCTGCGCAAGTCAAGGAGATTGTCGAATCAGTGGAAGGGATTACCGATGCCCGAATCAGCCGTGAGTCGGGCAGCCCCGAGGAGCTGGTTTTCATAGACAGGCAGAAGGCCGCGGATATGAATCTGACGGTCTCGAGGATAGCCAATGCGCTTCAGACAATTCTGTCGGGGACAAGGGCCGGCTACTATCGTGAGGCGGGCGACGAGTATACGATACTCGTCAAGCTAAGGGATGCCGAGAAGATGGAGCTGCGGGACATTCTGGACTTGACGATTGCCAACTCGGAGGGTGAGCCGGTTGTTCTGAGAAACGTCGTGGATGTGGGGCCTCGAAGCGGCCCGGTGCTGATTGAGAGAAAGGACCAGGAGCGTGTGGCTACCGTCTCGGCGGACATAAGCGGAAGGGACATGGGTTCGATTCTGTCGGACATAGGGGAGGGACTGCGGGTGATACCGGTGCCTCCTGATTTTACGATAGGGTTCGGCGGGGATTACGAAGAGCAGCAGAAGTCGTTTCGTGAATTGCTTTTGAGTTGCGTTCTGGCAATTATCTTAGTGTACATGGTGATGGCGTGTCAGTATGAGTCATTGCGCGACCCGTTTGTGGTGATGTTTTCGGTGCCTCTGGCGGCAATAGGCGTTATCGTGATGCTGCTTCTGACGGGGACGACTTTCAACATTCAGTCGTTCATCGGCTGTATCATGCTGGAGGGCATCGTTGTAAACAACGCGATACTTTTGGTGGACCATACGAATTTGCTTCGTCGCAGGGACGGTCTGGCGATTCGGGAGGCGATTGAAGAGGCAGGTCGCAGGCGTCTTCGGCCGATTCTAATGACGGCGATGACGACGATCATAGGGCTGATACCTCTGGCTCTGGGTCTTGGTGAAGGCGGTGAGGCACAGGCGCCGATGGCGAGGGCCGTCATCGGCGGACTGCTGAGCTCGACGTTGATTACGCTTGTATTCGTTCCCGTGGTGTATTCGGTCTTCGAGCGTCTGAAACCCGGGACGAGCTCGGGCGGTGCGGTCGCCGACGCCCCAAAGCCGCTGTAGCGACGGCGCGGCGGATGGGCGGGGCGGCTTAGTTTAGAAGCTATTTTACAACCCCGTCCCAGCTATGACGCGTTTGAGGGCGCGGCTTATGGTGACAGAAGCTGCGTTCTGGATTCCCGCTCCTTCGACCCTGCTCAGGACAGGTTTCGCGGGAATGACAGTTGTGAAATGGTCTGTTGTAAGGGCTGGCGGTGCGATTATGTTTAATGGAAGGCGAGTCATCATAGCATGCGGGGCGGTGTTGATTGGGGCGGTATTACTGCTGTCTTCATGTGCGCCCGGTGATGCTGAGGGGCGGTCTGAGGGCGTGAGGTCCGAAGTCGAGGCCGATGTATCGAAGGCGGGAAAGGCGTCTTCTGCTGAGCGGGGCGGTGAGACAAACGATGTGTCGGTGCCGGAAGGTCCTCTGCAAATAGGAATTCGGCAGGCGATTCTTATGGCTATGGAGAACAACCAGTCGCTGATTGTCGAGAGGATGCAGCCGCGGATAACGGCGACATTCGAGCAGGAGGAGCTTTCGGTTTTCGACCCGCTTGTCAGCGCCGAGGCATTGGACAGGCGGACTATGGCCAGCAGGCTCTCGCGTGCAGGTTCCAGCACGGAGAGTTCGATTGTGGATTCTGCAACGGGGTCGATTTCGTTAGCCAAGCTGTTTTCAACGGGGACAATTGTCTCGCTGGAGGGGAGCACTAACTATACGGACTCGTCGCTCTACAGCGACACGTTCACGGCCAATCGTCTGGGGTTTACGGTGACTCAGGCGCTGTTAGAGGGGTTTGACGTTCAGGCGAACCTTGCGCGGGTAAATCAGGCGCGACTTGATACGCGGATATCGCAATACGAGTTCCGGGGCTTTACGGAGATACTTCTGGAGGAGGTCGAGACGAAGTTCTGGGATTATGCTCTTGCACAGAAGGAGATTGAGATTTACACGGACTCGCTGAATTTAGCCGAGAAGCAGATGGCTGAGACCGAGGAGCGGATAAAGATAGGAGACCTTGCGGAGACGGAGCTTGCAGCGGCTCAGGCGGAGGTTGCGCTGAGGCGGGAGAATTTGATAAACGCGAGGAGTGTTCTTGCACAGGCACGAGTGGATTTGCTTCGACTGCTTAATCCTTCGCGGAATATCGACTGGGGCAGGGATGTGATTCTGGAATACGACGCTTCGGTGCCGGACGTGAAGCTGGACGACGTGGAGCAGCATGTTAAGGTTGCGATGCGTAAGCGTCCGGACCTGAACCAGGCCAGATTAGAGGTTGAGCGCGGGGGGCTCGAGGTTGTGCAGACGAGGAACGGACTTCTTCCGAGGATGGACGTGTTTATTACGTTAGGCAAGACGGGTTATGCGGAGACGTTTAATGAGGCGTCGAAGCGGATTGACGCTCATGATTATGATGCGGCCTTAGGGTTAGTGTTTGAGCAGCCGATGGGAAATCGAAGTGCGCGTGCGCGTTACAGCCGAGCGGTTCTGAGCAGGGAGCAGTCACGTGAGGTGCTGGAGAATCTGACGCAGCTTGTTCAGGTTGACGTGCGTTCGGCTTATATTGAGGTAACGCGGGCGCGCGAGCAAATTGCGGCGACCACGGCGACGCGCAATTTCCAGGAGGAGAAGCTTCGCGCCGAGACGGAGAAATTCCGCGTGGGTAAATCCACTTCGCTGCTTGTCGGGCAGGCGCAGCGGGATTTTGTTGTCAGCCAGATTGCCGAGACGCAGGCGGTCGCCAATTATCTTCAGGCGCTGGTTTCCCTATACCGGATAGAAGGGTCTCTGCTGGATCGTCGCGGCGTATCGGTACCGTTGTCGGCGGCTGATGAGGAGGGGCAAGAGCGAGTTTTGCGCAGTGAATGAGGGGGGAGTGTCAGGGTGGGTGGACGTGAGGTTATCCAACGGGGTGATTACTCCCTTTCTTGTGTGCGGAGCCAGTTTACGGGTGCGCGGTCGTCGGTGAGGACCTTTGCGCGGCGGTCGGGGGTTATGTTGGGATGAAGCTGCCTAGCGACCATCAGCAGATTGAAGGCGAACCTGTGCTTTTGCTGTAGCGTTTCGGCTTGGGCTAAGGCCTGGTTGACCGTAAGCGTTTGGGCGGTCGGGCCGCAAGCTACAAGCATGGCATTGGTGGAATGCGTCCCCATAAATGCTTGGCAGCGACCAAAGACATCTAGAAACGTCTTGAGCTCAGCATCAAAAAGGCGGTTGGAGTGAAAGACATTGGCGACGACCACACCGTCATCAGCGAGGACGCCTTTTACCTCTTCGAGGAACTCCTTAGTCATCAGGTGGAACGGGATGTAGTCGCTGTTGAATGCGTCGAGGACGATGAGGTCGTATTTTGGTATGGGGTCCTGGCGGAGCTGTTTCTTGATGAACATTCTGCCGTCGTCAATGTGCACTTTCAGTTTCTCGTCCTGCTGAAAAGCGAAGAACTGCGTCGCTATCCTGGAGACATCGGGGTCGATTTCGGCCACGTCAATATCGAGCTGTGGGAAATAATAGTGCATCTCTCTGGGAATTACTCCGCCGCCGAGGCCGAGCAGGAGCATCTTTTTGGGCTCGGGTTTGTAGAGCAGTCCGCAGAAGGTGAGCTTGGTGTAATCGAGTGTGTGCTGGCGCAGATTATTTAGATTGACCTGGCTCTGAATCGGGACGGTGGTGCGCTTGCCGAACTGGAGGGTAACGATGGGGCCCTGTTTGTAAACGAATATGCGGTGATAGAGGGAGTTTTTTTCATGGATGAGCTGGCCGAATGGGCCGGCGACTGCAAGGGTGGCAGAGAGCAGCAGGCAGAAGGCCGTGGGGCAAACAATCGCAGTTAGAATTGGTTTGTGCATCCTCTTTTTCATAGCCGAGTTCCTAAGCGAGTTACGTTGTTGCAGGAGCATGGCAAGTAATTCACATTTGAGTATGCGGCCAGAGGTATTATACCTTATTTTTGTTCGGGGCTGGGCTGGCTTTCGAGGATTTGTTGTGGCGTTTTTGCTTTGCCGGGCGGGTTACTTGAACTAAGTCCGGCCGATTTTAGCAGGATCACGGCACCCAAAACCAGCAGAGCTGCGCCGGAGGCCCAGATGGTGTAGCGGACCGAGAGAAGGACAAGGTAAAATGCGGTTACGATGCAGCCGGCGAAGCTGGCCAATGTGGAGAAGGCAAGAACGAGGCCGGCATTAAGTCCGGAATCGCTTGCTCGCGTCGTCAGCCAGCGAACGGCCGTAGGCGAGACTGTGCCGAGCAGTACTGTCGGGGGGCCGAACAGGACGAGGGCAGCGAGCAGTGAACCCCATTTTTCGTCTAAGCCGATGTTGAACATCCCGTCGCAAACGGGTTCTATGAAGAACGGCATAGCACACAGCCAGGCGCCGGCCGCTATCAGGTTGATTCCGAGAGCACGGTGGTTAGCGGTTTTTCTGGAGAGCCATCCGCCGAGCATGTATCCTACGGACAGACTAAGCAGGAAGACGCCGATGACGCTGCCGGTTACAACGTAAACAGCACTGCCGAAATACGGTGCGAGCACCCTTACGCCCAGTATCTCCAGCTCCATCACAAACCAGCCGCACGCGCACGCGATGAGGACAATCGTCACGGCGCGGAGCTTGTGTCCTTTTGACAGTTCCGTCTTTTCAGTTGGCTGATGCTGCATCTGACTGGAATTCCTGTTTCGATAAGGCAAAGCTCGACTTGCCCTTTCCATGCATCACCATAGCACTATTTCCTGGAATCTCAAGTTCTCATAATGTGTTCATGCGATATGCTGATTTCCTGCTGTGTACCCTTAGCGCTTAGTGCAGAGTTTCTTAACCAGCCAGATGATGAGGCGTGGCGTGTTCGGGAAGAAGTTCTCGAAGGGCTGAACATCTTCGACAGCGGGGCGCTCGTCCCGGTCGTGTTTGACGCCGGGGCAGCCGCGGTCGTAGTACAGCTTACCTCTAATGTTGTACCAGGGGTATTCTCGGCAGCCGCGAGGCCTGCGAGGATAAATCGAGCAGAGTCCCTCTTCAAGCAGTGTGCATACGCATTGCTGAGATTTGATGAACTCGGCGTCCTTGTCTTTCATCAGGGCTTCGTGTCTGATGTGTTCGGCCTCGGCCGGTGAGACGACGGGAGTTCCGAGGGTCCGGCAGCACTTAGCACACTTATCTTTGAGGCAGACAAGCTGCGTCGGCCCAGTCGCGGGCACAAAACGGTATAAACCCGCCCTGCGCGCCTTTATAACGCTTCTTATCAAAATCCAGTTGACATTCGGGGTGGTGGTTTTGTTGCACAGAATACCGAGTCCAAGCAGCACAAGCGATGACACGAGACTGCAGACCGGTGCGAGGAAGACAAGATTTGTGTTTCCCGAGAAGCGTCCGTATATGGCTGAGCCCCAGCCGGTGATGAAGCCGGCCGAGATGGCCAATACGGCCCAGCCCGATAATTTTTTCAGTCGTTTGCGCTCCATCAACAGCGCTGCAACAACCAGAGGGCATAGACCAAGCTGCCCGCCGTATATTGCAAAGACAAGGTCCGCTATCGAAAAACCCGCGCTCGAAAGGACCTGGACCAGTATGGTCGAGACAATCGCGGCGAGGATGAGTATTGCACGGGATATATTCAACTCTCTTTTTGATTCGAGGCGTTGCCGGCCTCTTATATTCTTGAAGCGGAGGAAGACATCGGCGTAGAGGGTGTGCGATACGGCGATAAGCTGTGTGGACGCCGTCGATAACATTGCGCCGTAAAGTCCGAGCGCGGTGAGGAAGAGAACGACAGGGGCAAGGATGCCCGGTGTGGTGCTAATCACATTTACAAGCGAGACCAGCGGATTTACCTTATTTGTTGGTGAGCATATCATAAAAACAAAGCACGCCAGGAGGGCGAAGGTTCCCCACGTTGCTGCGGTGGCGAAGACACTGCCCCACAGGCCGGTCGTAACAGTCTCGTGCTTCTGGGTTGCGGCTATTCTTTGCCATACACTCATATCGGAAATGAACGTGGGGACGTTGATAACGAAGATTCCCAGGAGGAAGGAGATAAGCCCCTCTCGATATGAGAAGTCAAGTACGCCTTCGGGTATCTTAGCGAGATTTGCCGCCCAGCCGCCATGTGTGAACAGGTAGTAAATGTAAAAGACAGGCAGTGACAGCAAAAGAAACCATATAGAGTACATCTGGATTCTGTCGGTAATGATGACTGCGCGGAAGCCGCCGACGGCTGTGTAAAAGAAGGTGACCAGTGAAAGGGCCACGATGACGGCCCAGGCGGGGATTTCCGGAACCAGCCCTGCGAAAAATTTGGAGCCCACCATCAGCTCAACGGCAAAGGCGCCGAGAAAGCCCATGCTTGTGCAGACCGCCCCGACGTATGAAAGTACATTGGAGTTGAATTCCGTGCCCAAAAAGTCGTGGAGCGTGGGCCTGTGGTCGTATTCCGACATGCGATGCCATATTTTTTGTGCCAGTATCCTTACGAGAATCAGACCTGCCGAGGTGGTGAGCACCGTCCACAACAGCCACAGGCCCAGATAGCGTCCGAGCTCGAAGAACGCCATAATGACGGTGGCTAAGGAGATTGTGGTGGCCACAGTGCTTGATGAGAACTCAGCGGGAGTTTTTACCTGTGCGTGCCGACCGCGAGCCAGAGGAAGCAGGTCGGCGATTCCGCGAGTCTTTCGCCCGACGGCGATACCGACCCCAACGTAAACAACCAAAGCGATCAAGAACGCGATTAGAACTGCAGGACTCATGATTGACCAAGGCCGTTGTCTGTGATTTCCAACTCCACACTAATCCTGTCTTTCAGGCCCTTTGGGACGGTTTTGTACTTGCCCCCGGCTACCTCCACAAGCACCCGAAGTTCCGAACCGGGGTACAGCTCGACGTGCCATCCCTGCTGCGACAGGGCGCTGAAGACGGCTATCTCCTCAAGCAGGTACTCACAGCAAAGTGCTGTTGCCTGTTCTGTTTCGACAGCCAGGTGCTGGTTGCGGCGTTTCAGCCGCTTAACAAACGAGAAGGCATCTTTCTCCACGGACGCCTTGAATCCGTCGTCCGATGCGAAGAGCCGCTGCACAACCACTCTGGATTCTTCGTACTGTTGGCTGTGGAGATGCTCTTTCCAGCGGGTTAGTCGGACTTTGCCGCTGGGAAGTTCGTCGAATAGTGTTTTGTTTTTGGTAATGAACGAGTCGCCGAGTTTCTCGGCGCGCTTCGCGGCTTCGTCGAGTCCGCAGCCGGTCAGGATGCGCTCGTTAAAGCGAGATAAATGGTCGCCGAGGATTACGAGGCATTTATCGAACTGCTCAGCCGCCCACCATAAGAGCGAACGCAGCGGCTGGCCTTCGAACAGCGGGTTCTCCAAGCTTATCCCCAGGTAGCATTGCCTGTAAGCGAAGAGCTGCCGGGCAGAGATTTTGGGCAGTATCTTTGCGATACGGACCGAGGATTGACCGACGTTCTCAGAGCTTGAATCCGACGTCACTGCACAATTTCCTTATCTTCGCAAGTTTCTCACACGTTTCGTCATAGCCAAGACTCGTCCCATAGAGGTTCCTGCCGTGCGAATCAACGGTGGAATCATCAATGAACGGAACAACGTAGCCGTTAACCATCAAATAGATCCAGAGATTGTTCATCGGAAGGTCGCGATACTGCAGAATCTGGTCTATCTGGTCGCTGCGGTTGCTGCCGGAGATGATTTGCAGCTTGTCAGCGACGACGGTGTCAAAATTGTCCAGCTCGTGCTCGTATCTCAGGCGTTTGGACTCAAACTTTTTCCTCAGGTTCGCGGCAATCCTCTCTTGAATTGTTGCCGCGTCATCAGGTGGTTCATCCCTATAGACTATGACTATTCTTTCAAAGCTCTCGTCCCAGAGGTAACCGTAATCGAATGTGCTGACATCAAGGATGATTTCAGGTCTGCGAACGACGCCGATTATATGTGAAAATCTGTTTTTGTGCAATTGCTCCCATTTGGCTAACTCTTCGGCGGTGACGCGCGGCGTGACGTCTCTGAGGTTGTCAATTAACTGGAGAACGGTATCGAGATAGAAGGGAGCGATTCCCTGCAGGATGTTTCCAATCTTGCTGTAAAGTCGGCCCGACAGCGGATGCTCGTAGGTAGGGCTCATAAAGTTGTCGATTTCGTCGGCGGTAAATGCGACCGGCTTAGTGGCCAGAAAATCCGTCAGCTCATCCTTTAGGCCAACTGCGGTAATTGCGTGCGCGACGTCGCTTGGCTGGCCCTTTTCAATCACGTCCCAGAGTTCGTTGAGCTTGTCGATTACGCGAGCCAGCCCCGGGTCGGCCTCGGTGAGCAGTCCTGCGGTTGTGGCCATGTCCCGGGCCGATTGTCTTGCGGTATCGAGTATCTGTATTGAGACAAGGATTTGGCAGAGCGGGACGAACTCGATTGTGTCAAAACTCTGCGCTACACGCATGGCGCGCGACGGCTGAAGAATGGCGGAGCCGGCCTCAATCATTCTGTAATGGGAAGCGGCCAGCCCGAGCATTGATGCGACCTGTGACGAGGAAATCCCGCCCATCTGGTCACGCATGCCCTGCAGCACTATTCCGAGCGCCTGGGCCAACGGATTTCTAAGCTTCTGAACTGCCAAACTGGAACCCTCAAATTGACAGAATGCGATTCGTCAAAGCTGCCCATGCAATGTCAATTATAAGATTGGCGCAAAAAACTGCAAGCGGAGCTGTCAAAGTTTTTTATCTCTGAGCGGCGGTTATGTATTGTAACGCCTTGAGAGCAAAGTCGTTACGGTTCAATCATCGTATGATAAAAAAATTAAACAAAAATGCAAGAAATACTTGACACCAAACGTCTTTGGGGTTAGTATTAGTAATGTAGGCAGCAGAGAGTCACACGACAAGTGGTTTAGAGGATTGTGCGATGGCTCGGAAGAAACAAAAAACATGGCTTGGGACGCGGGGAGCTGGGAGGGGGCTGATAGGTTCGGGTGGGAGTTGTGTTGGGGGTTATCGGCACGAGAGAGAAGAGAGGGTGAAATGTCGGGGCGTTTGGTGTGGAATTATTGCGAGGGAGATTCTGAAGGGTACGTTAGGGAGGAACTTGCGCAAGTTGAGCCGGCTGGCTGAGAGTGGCCGGTTGGCATATCGAAATCTGGTGGCATTTGCAGAGAAAGGAGGCGTGTCATGTTAGCGCCAAAAAGTAAAACCAGGAAGAGATCTTTGCTCACGGCATCGCTACTTCTGTTGATAGTGTTGTGCCCGGTAGTCTGGGCGAAGAACTCGCGGGGCGGTGGGGCAAAGGGAGCGAGCAGGGGCTCTGCGCCCCAGCAGGTTCGCGCGGCTCCAAAGCCCTCGCCACAACTGCGAGCCGGTAGCGGTAGCAAGCCGGCGCCAAGAGTGAGTAAGCCGAGCGTGTCGCGCGGGGCCGGCAGTCGAAGTTCTGCACCACGAGCTGCTGCGCCAAGTCGTTCGAGAGGTGCGGGCCGGAGCAGGATGTCTGCAGCGAGACCGTCGCCTCGCAGGTCTGTGCCGAGCAGAGCGGCTCCCAGCCGGCAATCGCCGGCGGTAAGCCGCAGTGTACCTCGCAACACAAGTCCTTCGAGGCCGTCGGTGCGTCGCCAAGCTCCTCGGTCATCGGCTCCTTCGGTTGCGAGGCAGCGTTCGGTGACGAACAGGCCGCAAGCTGCAAGACCTGATATTTCGAGCAGGCGAAGCAGTTCTAGCAGCGGTCGCATAACTTCGCGCCAGAGGGCAAGAATCGCAGGGCCGATTGTTGCCCCAAAGCCACAACGGCTGGAAACTCCAAGAAAACCGACGCAGACCATAAGGCCGAGCATAAGTGTTGACAGGACTTCTCGGCTCGGTTCGACCATCACCGTGCGACAGAGCCCCCGTTCGAAAATGCCGAAGCCGGAGCGGAGTGTCACTGACGACAGGACGAGGCGAATCGCAGGTCCAATCAAGAAACCCGAGCCGGTTCAGACGCAGCCGGCAAAGCCGCCAGTGGTGAGGGGTGGCCGCGGGACCGGCTTGGGAGAAAAGCCGCCGATCAGAGGTCCCGGCCAAGGCGCGCGGACAAGCAACCGACAACCTCTAAAGCCGATTCGCCCGGCCAAACCGCCCACAGGGTCGGCAAGGCCGAGCGAACGCAGCAGAGAGCGAGTGACTGACAGGTCGGTTGTCATTGGCAGAGAGAGGGACCGCCTCGAAATAGGCGACGGCAGACGCGACATAACCAAGCCGCCTTCCATGGAGCGCAGTCCCGGTTTCCGCTTGCGGAAACCGCCTGAGCGGACCAGACCGGGTAGCAGAGACGGCAGGATAGGCCGTGGCGGGCGCAGCGACGGAGGCAGAATCATCAACAGACGAGGCAGCACATTGATTGACAGGACGGACCGTGGTACCGAGCTTCGTCGGCCGCGGCGAACCTCAAGGATTGTTTATGAAGACCGGACACGCCTCATCAGGCACAGGCGCCATCATGAGCACGTTTACAGGGACCGTTTCGGCCGCTTCTGTCACCGCGTGATTCGGCCGAGGTACTACTTCCCTGTTTGTTACAATTGGGGGCCGCGCGTCGTCGTCCACTACGTCTATCCTTATTATCATCGCAGGTACATCTTCGTCAGCTTAGGTGGTTACTGGCCGGTACATTACACGTATGCTCGGTACTACTGGTATCCCAGCCATTTCTATAGCTGGTATGGCTACCACCCGGTGGCGCGAGAGATTCGCAGTGACACATACAATTACTACACCTACAACTATTACTATGGCGACGGCGGTGCTGCCGAGGGTTATACCCAGAGCGCTTCTGCGCTGGGGACGGTCGACCATACGACTTTTGCCGACGTTCGCGAGAAGCTTGCCCGGCAGCAGGCGCAGGGACCTGGAGCCGAGACGCTTGCCGACCAATACTTTGATGAGGCGGTCAAGGCGTTCGAGGCCGGAGATTACGCAACGGCTGCCGAGAAATTCGCCGAGGCGATGGAGCTTGCACCCGAGGATGCCATCCTGCCGTTTGCTTATGCTCAGGCGCTGTTTGCAAACGGCCAGTATGAGCAGGCCGCGGAAGCGCTTCGCAGGGCTCTGGAGAAGTCGTCGCCTGACGAGGAAGGTGTTTTCTATCCGCGCGGGCTTTACCTCGACGAGGAGGCTCTGCTTGAGCAAATCGACCGGCTGGCCGAGCAGGCGGCCCTGTGGCCCAACAATTCAGACCTGCAGTTGCTGCTTGGCTATCACTACCTTGGCATAGGTGAGATGGAAAAGTCGCTCGAGCCGTTAAGAAACGCCCGACGGGATTACAAGAACTTTGCCGCGGCGTCGGTACTGCTGGAGCTTGCAGAGAAGATTCAAGAAGAGAGCACGGAACAGTCCGAGCCCAAGACACCTGAGGCAATAAAAGATGAAGATTAAGGAGGTGTTAAAATGATTAGGCAATTGGTGACAATTATGTTGGTGTTTGCGACAAGCTGGGGCTTTGTGTTTGTTGCCGGCTGTGAGAGTGACGCGCAGACGGGAGCTGCGCTGGGTACTCTGGCAGGAGCGGGCATAGGGCAGCTTGCTGGCGGGGACACGGAGTCAACGCTGATAGGAGCAGCCGTCGGAGCGGGCGCCGGCTATATGCTCGGCAATGAAAGCGACCGCAAGAAGACCCATTCGCAGATGTACGCTATGCAGGACGACATCAATTCTCAGATTGTCAACGTGACGAACAGCAACGGCTCCATCGTCCAGGTGCGTCTGCGACGGCAGGGCGTTGGCTGGGTAGGCACACGGGGTGAGTATTATCCCACCTTGCCTACCGAGGAGCAGCTTCGCCCGGTATATGGCTTTTAGAATTCGCTGGGCTTGAATGCACCCAGAAATTCGGCGAGAGCTTCCTCCCTCTCGTCCGGAGCCGGAACGGACCTCAGCGGCACGGGCCGCCGGGGTCCATTCTATTCAGCGATTACTTCCGGCCCACAGCAGGGATGTATGGTGAAGTGATTACTTGCGGGCAGAGACCAGTTTGCAGATTTGTCGGCAGTTTTCGGTAATCTCGGACCAGTTGCCTGCGGCTATCGCATCTTTCTTTGCCACCCACGTACCGCCGACCGCAAGGACAAGGTCGCAGGAGAGGTAATCGAGCATATTGTCGGCGTTTATACCACCGGTTGGTATGAACCGCAGGCCAAGGTGTTTGTAGGGAGCTGCCACGCTTTTGAGGAATTTGATTCCTCCGGCGGCTTCGGCCGGGAAGAACTTCAGTTCGGTCAGGCCGAGTGACGTTGCCTTTTCGATGTCGCTCGGGGTCATTACGCCCGGCGCGAACGGCATATCGATATCAATTGCCGTGGCAACGACATCGGGATTGAGGCCGGGTGCAACGCAGAATTTGGCGCCGCAGTCTTTCGCACGTTTGAGGTCGTTGACATTCAGCACAGTCCCGGCTCCGGCCAGAAGCTCGGGGCGCTGCTTTGTGAGCAGGGTTATGACGTCCGCTGCCGCCTTTGTGCGGAAGGTGATTTCTGCCACGGGTAGACCGCCGGAGATTAGCGCATCTGCCAACGGCAGCGCCGACTCAGGCGAATCGACCGCCACCACCGGCACGACTCCATACTGTTTGATTTGCGTGTAAACGTTGTTTCGGTTGCCCATCTTGCTCTCCAAGGACAATAAGCTTTTGAGTCCTCCGGTGTATTGTTTGAGATTATCTTCAAGGCCGGCTATGGACCTTGCTGGGCGGAGGTTGTCAGGTAATAGTCGGCTGGCCTGGCTGTCAGGTCGGTGATGTCATATACGCGCGTCGTCATTTTAGTTGGCAGCGAATCTCGCGTTGCGATAACGATGACGCCGTCCCAGATGGTGTAGGCCAGTTCCGCTTTGCCGCTCGATACCGACCACAGAAGCAGTTCCAGGTTCGTTCGCACCGAGATTCCGTCAACGGCGTTCATACCTATTGGTGTCGTTCTGTCAATGTGTGTATTCAACTCGAGATCGGACCAGAGAACAACGATATTCAGGGGCGGGGTGGTTGAATTTCGCAAAACGTCGATGGCCTGGCTAAACGGCGTCTCGGGAGCGAGAGCAGAAAGGTTGTGTGTGCTGCTGAGCTTTCTGTGCGCCAAATTGTCCGGGTCATAATCTGGTTCGGAAGGGGGGTAGGGTTCTGCTTTTGGGTGCGCTTTGGCTTGCGGTTTTGGTCCGGGTTTGGGTGTGGTCTGAGCGACATCCCGGCGTGGTCGTTGGGTGGTTGGGCTGTAGTATCTGTATGGGCCGGGCTGCGGTTTTGACGATTCTGAGGACCCGCCACAACCGGCCAGGCACAGTATGACCAGCGCCAGAAGGGCCGCAGTCAGAAACGATTTTGGCGAACATTTTTTTAACATACTCAGAAACAGAATTTACAAAAAATCCGCGGTTTGTAAAGACGCGGCGAGAAATTGCGTTTATGCCATAAAGGCCACATAGCCGGCAGGGTGTAGCTTTTGCGTTGTTCTATCGACTCGGCCTGGTCCGTTACTACCGTCACAGCAGTTACAACCGTTACCGCCGCTATGCCCGAAGGGCTGGAGCGATAATTTGGGCAGCTCATTTTATTTTCTATATTTTCAAAGGAGCGACCCTGCGATTATTTGACGCAGATAGAAAGCTGATATTTGCATAACGCCGATTGGGGAAACACAACTAAAGTGAGAGGTCGAATTTTACGAAGAGCAGATGTAGCAGTATCAAACGGAAGAGGGGCTTTTCCGCGTGGAGGGCACGCAGGCCTTTATTGAACAGAAATTGTTCTGAATTGCGCCTGGATATTAGCATGACATATTTCCCGACAACGAGCACCAATCGTCTCAAGCTGAAGCGTATAGCAGCGATTCTGCTTTGCCTTTTGCTGTTGCCGAATTGGCTGGCGGCGGCTGAGAAGGGCTCCAGGCAGAGCAAAGGCGCTGCGACGTCTCGTGCTTTGCGTGCGATGGCGAGGGTATATATCGCCTGCGGTGAATATGCAAAGGCCGAGCCGTTGATGGGCAAGGCGCTGGAGCTGGCGCGGATGGGAGATAGCTGTGATGCCGAATTGAGCTTGTGTCTGATTGATTCGGCGTGGCTGTATAAGAGTCAGGGCAGATACGCCGACGCGGAGAAAATGTGTCTGGAGGGTCTGGAGCTTCAGCAGAAGGTCTATTACGAGCACCACCCTTATCTTGCCTATACACTGCGAATACTAAGTTCTATTTATCAGCAGCGGAGCAAATACGCCGAGGCCCAGGAAGCTCTCGACAGGGCGATGGAGATTATGAGCAGGTGTCATCAGCCGGACGACGGTACCCTTGCGCCGTTTTATGTGGACAGGGCAAAGCTGGCCGTTGAGCGGGGCATGTTTGAAACGGCTGAGAAGTATTATCAGCAGGCGCTTGAGCTGGCCAATGATACTTACGGCGCGGACCATTTGTACACGGCCACCGTTCTTGCCAACCTTGCACGACTCTACGCGCTTCAGGGCAGGTACGAAGAAGCGCAGCTGCTTGTGGACCAGGCAACGGCCATTCAGGAAAAGGCCTACGGCGGCGACAATTATCTTGTTGCCCGCGCGTGGCTGACAAAGGCGGTAATTTGTCACGCGACGGATGACCAGGGGCGAGCTGAGATGCTTGCCAATAAAGCGCTGACGGCGGTTCAAAAGAAGCTCGGCTCGGGGCATCCCTTTGCAGGCGAGATTCTCAGTTTGCTCGGTGAGTTTTATATCGAGGCGGATAAATACGACCAGGCACAGCAGGCCTGTGAGCGGGCCGTCAAGGTGCTTGCCGATACGCTGGGGCCGGATAACGACCATACCGCAATGGCTCTTAACAACCTTGCGCGACTCTATATTTGCCGGGGCAGATACGCTGAGGCGGAGCAGCTCTGCACGAAGGCCCTAAACACGCTTGGGCGTATCTTCGGTGAGGACCATCCGAATGTTCAGACGGTTGAACACACTATGCTTCAATTGCAGCAGAAGCAGACCGTAGCCAAGCTCGCTAAGGCAGCCGACAATTCTGAAATACCACGGGATGTGCTGGCGATGTCCTATTAGTAGCCTTCGCCGTTGCTTTGAGAAACCAGGTGACATTTGCGCACAGAGAAAAAGGCCTGACCCTTGTGGGACAGGCCTTTGTTTTTTGTTCATTCAGCCGATAACGCTGTGTTCTTCGGGCTTTTTACCATCGGGCCATGATGCCGACATTCAACCTTCCCTTTCCTCGCCTTGTGTCTTCCGTGGCTTTGAGGGGAAAACCGTAGTAAACGCCGCTGCTGAGATTGTCGCCGAGTTCTACGAGCGTACCGACACCGACGGAGACGAATGTCGTGTGTCCCTTCTCAGCACCGATGGGGTCTTTGATTCTGGACCTGCCGAAGTCGAAGAAAGCAAGCGGAGCCAGTTTCTTCAGCTCCCAATCGTCCGCGTGCTGCTCTTCTTCCTCTTCCTCGAGTCGCTGGACGCCCTTGGTTTTTTCGTGCCTGATGAGGTCGAATTCATATTGCGTGGAAGCCAGCACACCGCCGTCGGCAACCACTTCGTATTCGTCGTAACCTCTGACGCTGTACATTCCGCCGAACAGAGTCATCTTGGCCGGCACGAGCCGGTCCTCTGTTGTCACCCATTTGACGGTGGTGTTCAGCCGGGTAACCTTGTTCGGGTCGAGATGCTGACTGTGGCTTGCGGCGAGTGTCGAGATGCTGAAGTACGGTTCTGAGGCGGCTCTTGCTGCGATAAACTCACTGAGGTCTGAGGCCTTCATGCTCTGTGTTCTCTTGAAGGACAGGCGGCTTCGTGACATATCGGTTCTTCTGTGAATATCGAAGCCGAGTCCCCAGAGGTCCATAGTGACGTCACTTCGGCCGATTCCGGGGAAGAGTTCGGCCAGAGACGACGTGATTTTGCTTTCTTCGTGGCTGACCGAACCGGTCAGGTCGAAGAACCATCCGCCTGTCTGCAGTACGTTCCAGCGCAGGATGCCTCCTATGAACTTACCGCCGCCGAAGAAGTCAATATCGCTGGCCTCCGGACTGACGTCGAACTCACTGTATCCGCCATAGACATTCAGTCGTAAACCCGGCCCCGACAGGGGAAAATCATAGCTGCCGTACAGGGAGTGGTTGTCATCCCAATCCGATTCGAGCGGCATTTGATAGACAGCCATAAATGAATCGTCTCTGCCCAGGAGATTGGTATTGACCGCGCCTATTCTCGGATTCCATTGCCTGTCGTCTGTGCCCGAGTTATCGACGTAGATAAAATAGTGCCAGGGAGCGGCTTCGTAGATATCGTAATTTACCGCCAATGTGTTGGGCTCCGGGCCGCTCGTAACAACCGCGGAGGCATACCTATCCGGGTTCAAGTTCAGCAGACCGACGAAGTCATCGACCTTTTTCTGATTAGCTACTTTGCCGGTTTTTGCCGGCGACCAGCTCAGCACCGTATTGACGTCGATGTAGCCCTGCTCCACCTGATTCTGGTTGGCGTCGTATAGAGTGACGGAGACATCTGCCACTTCTGCCTCGATGACATTGACATTTAAAACTCCGCTTTCCAGCTCGGCGCCTCGTTCGAGAACGCCGCCGGGAACATACACGTAGATACCGGCATAATCCTTTTTCTGGTACATAGAAAGTATGTACTGTGTAAGTCCCTGGGCGGTCCGCGAGGAAACCTGCTGCGGGGTGCCCGGTTCGACCAGGATGTCGTGGAGCACCCTGAAGTCGTAAAGAAGTTGACTGTCTGCTTCCTTTAGGGGCTTGCCAGAGGCGTTGTAAATCAGAGGCATCTTTTTCAGCAGCTTATCGGTAGATATCAAGGTGTTGCCGCTAATCTGCAATTCTCTGACTGTCAAACGCGGAGTTGCGTCAGCGGGCAGCTCAATGTCGACAAGCTGCTTCTCGAGTTTGGCTTTGGCCTTTTCGAGAGCTTTTTTTCGCGCCTCTAATTGCTCCTCCGGGCCGATGGCGATTACCGAAGCGGTAAATGCCAGGAGAACGATACCGTAAACAGCGTTTTTCAAATTTGTCTTTCTTTTCATAAGTTTTCCCTCTCAAGTTATTAGCAGTTCGAACACGGACGTTATACAGGTTAATCGACTGCGAGGCAAGTCAAGATTGAACAAATACTTGTATAAGATTTGGTCCAATTGCAGGCCGTTTGGGGTTCGGACCGGTTGGCTTGCGCGGCCGCCGGGCGTTCATTTGCCTTGTCGCAGCGTCACCGGCTGGCGGGCTTCGTCGACGGCGCCCCAATTGGCCTGCGGAAAGCTGTTGTCTGCGATAGTTTTCGGCGTTATCAGCCCCTGCAACGGGGCTTTTTGTCTTCTCTGGTGCCGGCCGATACGGTTATAGGACGTATGGTGCCCTGGTCTGTGGTTCGGTCTTAGACGGGCTGAAAATGGCTCTCAACTGGACGTTAGCTCGATGCCGACCTATACTGGGAGGCAAATCGGCGGGTTTGGGCGCAGATTGTTGGATTGCTGTCTTTTCCACTGTGCCTCCGGGCTTGGCTTGGGTCGAATTAGCCAAAGAGTGTAGGTTTTTCAGGGAGCGAGAATGAAACGGTTTTACGCGGCTGTTGGGGTATGTGTTGGCTGGGCTGTTCTGCTGGCTGTTTGTTATCTTTATTTTCAGGGCTGGAATCCCGACAGGGCCGGACCAGCGCGGGTGGACCTGGAGGAGCAGTTGCCATTCTTTGGTGACCGGGCTTCTGCGAATCAGATCATACATAAGTACGACCGGTGGTTCAGCAGGGATTTCAGTGCTGAAAAGCGGCTGCTCGACCTGATTCGCAAATCGCTGGCCGACGACGTAGAGGTAAAAAGTGTGCCCAGGCTCAGTGTTGACCTGGAGCCGGCATACGCCTGGGTCGCCGTGAGTTTGTTTCAGGAGGGTGCAGATTCCATACGCTGGATTTCGAAAAGGCAAACGCCGGTCGAAACCATAAACAGAATACTCGAAAAGCTCAGAGAGCACAAAGACTTCAGCCGGTTCGAGGTCCGGGACGCTAATAGGTGCAGGATAATGCTGGAGATAATAACCGACCAGCGTCCGCTGGACATCGAACGGCTGACCGGGTCGCAATTCTCCGACAGTCGCTTTGAGCCGGGAATTACGGGCTTTTGCCTGCGTTATAAAGGCAGACGATACTACTATATGCCGACCGATGCTGTGGTTGAAAGCCACCTCAGCGCTCAGCACGCCCTGAAATTGCTGTCGAAAAAAATCGGGGTAGCCGACCAGACCGACAGGATATCCGAAAGAATCGAGATGCTCAAAGAGTTGCCGATTGAGTGGGGCATAATCGAAAGTGTTGGTTTCATTAGCTATGGTGACGAGGTTCTGCCGCTTTACCGCGGTTATCCAATGCCGGTGCGCTTCTCGACAGACAGGATTTCCGAGATGACGAGGCGCTCGGTCGATTGGGTGTATGACAATATGACCGAGGCCGGACAATTCCTCTATTATTATGATGCTGTAAGAGACAGCGTTATCGACCACGCCCATCCAAGCAGGAGCATAGAAGACAACTACTATAATATCTTGCGGCACAGCGGCGGTGTCATAACACTCTTGCGCGCCTACGAGCTGACCGGGGACAAGAAATATGTCACGGCTTCGAAGAGGGCGCTGGAATTTCTGCTGCGGCACGTAAGGCGGCACGACTACAAAGGCAGGGACGCCTGTTATGTTTTCTACAACGAAAAGGCCAAGCTGGGCGGCACAGGTATCGGTCTGGCCGCTCTGGTACGATATTACCAGAGTACCGGTGATGCTGCATTCAATGACTACATCTTTGGGATGGCGAACCATTTGCTCTCGAGGATAGACAAGGACGGCGAGATGATTGGCTACTATATCCACCCCGAGTTCAACGATGGAGGGCCCATCACGGCTCCGAGCGCTGAGCAGAAGAGGCAGTTGTTTTCGTTTTACTATCCGGGGGAAGCGTTGCTGGGCCTTGCGCTTTTTGAACGGGCAATGGATATGAGCGACGAGCTTCGGGCCGAGGTCAGAGACGGTGCTCAAAGGGCGTTGGACTTTCTGGTCAAGCTTCGGCCGGTCAGGTATGCCGAGATGTTCAGGGAGCTGCCCAGCGATGGATGGCTGATGCAGGCGATTGAAGAGTGGGCCTGCGATGAGCAGTTTCGTAAGAAAGACTATCTCGACTTTGTGTTCAACGATGCTAACCAGATGGTCTTCCATATGTATAATGAGAGAAACAGCCCTTACTATGATTACCCGGGTATGTTCTTTTACAACTACGGTGACCATGCGTATCCCGACGGTGCAAGAGCCGAAGGGCTTATCGCCGCTTATTATCTGGCAAAGCGTCTGGGACGCGAACAGTTGGCGCAAGTTTACTTAGAGAATTGTGTCACCGTCGCCAGGGCCTTGATGCATACTTACAACAGTCCTGAATCTGCTTATATGCACAGGTTTCCGCACAAGTCGATTGGTTCGTTTCGGTTTAAGCTGACCAGACACTGGGTTCGCGTCGATACCGTTCAGCATACTGCGTGCTTCTACGTGCGATTGCTGTCTGCGATGGAGCAGTTGGAGGATTAGCACATGGAAGAGACAGCGGGACGTGCAAGAGAAATACTGGGTTCGAAGAAGTGTTTTGCCATTGCGATGATTCTGGTTTTTGCTCTGTCGTTTTGGGTGCGTCTCTGGTGGACGCTTAGCGTTCAGTTGCCGGGCGAGGCGATCTATTCCGACATGGTCGGGTACATTGACCGGGCACAGGACCTTGTAAGAGGCGAGCAGGTAAGAGATCCGTACTTGGCGGTGGTGGCATATGGGGCGCACCACTATTATTTCATCTTGATGAAGGTGTTCGGTGCCGAGAGCTACATAGCCATTTCAATTGTCAACGCGGTTTTATCTGCGCTGACGGTGGTGATCGTAATGGCATCGGCGAAGCTCTGCTTCAGGAGCGTTTGGCTGCCGTACGTCACAGGTTTTCTGTGCGCGACATGGTATCCAGCCATAGTATATACGGGGTATTTCTCGACGGAACTGCCGTACAGCTTCTTCATGTGTTTCTCTATTCTGCTCTGGTTCTGGTATTTGCGGACACGGAGGCCGACGCTTGTTGCAGTAGCCGCAGGTGTTGTATGTGGGATGGGCTTTGCAATAAGACCTCAATTCATGATGACTATTATCATGTTCGTCGTCTGGGCCATTGTCCGACGCGCTCATTTCGAGCGATTCCGATGGACAGCACTGGCTGCATTTGCAGTCCCGATTGTCATGGTCGCCGGATTCAGCATGTATCGGTATCATTATTTCACCGGCAGGCATGCGTTGATTAGTGGTAATGGCCCGGTCAACAGACTGTTCGCGAGCAGCAGGTATAGGCGAATCGTGTGTGACATGGATCAGCACGACGGGACAAGGCGAGAAAGAAGATTTCAGCCGCCGTCGGCAAGGAACCTTGGGTACACAGAAGTCTTCGAGTTTGAGGGATATATCGGTGACGCGGAAATCCTGAACGCCGAGCGCAAGCGCTATTGGTCGGAGCTTAGCGTGAAGGACAAGTTGGGCCTATTGTGCCGGAACGTGCTGTTGCTTGCATATTGGAACACGATGTGGCCTGAACGGAACCACGCAAAGGAAGGTTGGCGAAAAACAATATTCGAGTTTTGGCCCGGGCTTGTGCAGTATTACGTCTTCCCGATGGCGTTTGTCGGATTCATCATTCTCTTGTTCCGGCTCAATGTGTACCTGGAAATATATGCCCTGCACTACATAACGATGCTCTATACGGCGCTGATGTACATAGGGGAAATACGGTACCGCGTGCCGTACGATTTTGTTTTGATAGTGTTAGCCGTCTATGCGGTTGCAGTGATGTGCGGATTTGAACAGAGAGGGAAATCTCAGGACGTCTTTGCGGTGTTGCGCCGAGTTCTGAGACCGGTAAGCAAAGTTTTGACAAGCTAAAAAGCGAACCTCAAAGCTGGAGGAATCATAGATGCAGAATAACGATTCGGCCAGGAAGTACGGGAAGTTGCTGCTGTCACTTTTACTGCATCTTCTAATAGTGGTATGTGTCGTTTCGATGTTCTATGGCGGGTGGTCGCTTCGGCGATTCGGGGTCAGAGGGCATCGAGGGGCAAAGGTCTATTACGATGCTACTCACGGAGCGAGGCACCTGTGGAATCGCAGCAACCAAAGGTACCGTTCGAACTACCACACGGTGTCGGGTTTCAAGCGTTTTTGTACAGCTTTGCGTGAGGAGGGATTCAGTCTGCGCGTCGAGAACTACAGCGGCTTTGATCGCGATACGCTGGACAAATACAATGTCTTGTTCGTCGGAGAACAGACGTATCACGCGCGTTTCATGACCGAAGAGGAGCAGAAAGACCTGCTCGAATGGGTCAAGCAGGGTGGGGGGCTGTTTGCAATTGCAGAGCATACGAACGCACACTACATGGCTGAGGTGCTCAATAAGCTATTCAAGGACCTTCCGGTCAAAGTGCGTCTCGACAGCATCTGCGATACGAATCAGCCCGGGCTGGTATCTCCCTCATGGGTTGATATACCGATCACCAAGAAGCACCCGACCACGGAAGGGGTTTCGGAGTATAGGTTTTTTAACGGTGCTTCGCTCG
The DNA here is from genome assembly GCA_964514115.1 of uncultured Pirellulales bacterium. Taxonomy (GTDB): domain Bacteria; phylum Planctomycetota; class Phycisphaerae; order Sedimentisphaerales; family Anaerobacaceae; genus CAZEPI01. The sequence goes on from CAZEPI010000001.1 coordinate 124,383, forward strand.
AGACGCCGCACGGGGTGCTTTTTTCATCAGAATCATCGTGGTCGGACAAGTACAACGAGAAGGACAACCCCATTCACAACGGTAATAAGAAGCGTGACGAAGGGGAGCTTTCGGGTCCGCTTGCGGCCGCGGCGGCATTTGAGTACGGCAAGGGAAGAGTCGTGGTGCTGGGCGATCACAACGCGATGTCGAACCCGACTATGTATTGGGGCGATCACTATCGATTTGTGATGAACTCGATGAGATGGCTGGCAGGTACGCGGTTCAATACGGACATCATCTTTCTTGTTGTCGGCGCTGTGGGTGTGGTTTGTCTGTTCGCTCTGCGTGTACTCTGCAGGTTCGATAAAGACACAACCAAAGCCACCGGTCTGATAACGATTGTGCTGCTTGTCACCTCTGTAATTGTCCGGCAGCAGAGCAGGCCGGAGTATTGCGATTTCCTTGTGCATACCGGCAATGAATCCGACATGAAGTACATGACCAAGCAGAGTGGGGGTTTCTTTTCGCTATACGGGCAGTGGACCAAGGAGCCTCAGCTTAGGCCCTGGGCGTCGAAAGACCTCAAGGACGGCTATGACGCACTGTTTTTATCAGCGCCGACAGCGATGTACACGGATTTGGAACTCGGGACGATTGACCGTTACTTGGCTGCGGGCAAGACAGTCGTTTATATCGCAACCGCCGCGTCGCTTGAATCCGACGCAGGCAAACAGCTTCAGGAGAAGTTCGACTTCAAAGTTGGTCTCGACCGCAATTACAAACAGAAGCTTTATCGCCAGCCGACGAATGTTCAAGGGCCTCGATACTGGACGGAGGGAGTCTTCCGATGCTATACTTACAGAGGCATCGTACCTGTGCAGGTCGAGGGCCTTGAGAACATAGTGTCACTCAGTGCGGGCGGCTTTCACATCTCCGAAAAACAGTGGCTTCGAAAAACGTACCGTTGTGACCTGTTGTCGGAGAAACGGGCAGGGGGCGGAAGATTTGTGCTTGTTGCTCCTGCGGAGATATTCAACGACCTTGCGCTGAAGAATCTATATGAGGACGCGGACGTCGCGCGGGAGCAGATGGCGGAACTGGCCATAAGGCTCGCAAAATACGCCTGTGGGGACAAATCACCTCACGATATGCAATAGCGGCCCAGAAGCCGGTTAGGGAAAAGAAAAAGCCGTTGGGGTAAGCCCAACGGCTTTTGCGTTTTCAGCATTTAACGACTTAACCGCCCAGGGCAGTAAGTCTCGCCTCCACGTAAGTCGAGAGGACTGTGTCTTCGCCGGCGGTTATGGGCTCGGCGTATTTGGCTACGGTCGTCAAAGCGTCTTCCGGCTGCATCAGCATCTCGTTATTGAGGATTTCTACATACGCGACAAGAGCATCGACCCACTCTGCGGCTAATGCATACTGTGTGTTTTCCTCGGCCTCGGCCAGTGCCGCCGCAATCATTGCCATTTGCTCCTCGGACAGCGGTGCCGACGTGGTGACGAACTCATTGACGACGTTTGCCAGTGCCTCGGTGCGTTTGCCGGACGGGTCTCTCATCGCCATTGCTGCGTTGCGAAGCCGGGCACACATATCGCACGGGCTGATGTCGTCTGAAAGTGCCATCGCGTTTTCCATGTAAGTCTGGAGTTGCTCTGCTTCAAGGCCAAGCTCCCTGGACACCCAGTTCATCAATGCGGGACAGCCGGTGGATTTCAGCTCCACCTCGCGAATTGGCGCCGCTTCCCGGTCCACGTCAGTGTCGGTATCCGTATCTGTATCGGTGTCTGTGTCCGTATCTGTGTCGGTGTCTGTGTCAGTATCTGTGTCAGTGTCGGTATCTGTATCGGTGTCCGTGTCGGTGTCGGTATCGGTATCGGTGTCGGTGTCTGTGTCGGTATCCGTATCCGTATCTGTATCGGTATCGGTATCGGTATCGGTATCGGTGTCTGTGTCAGTATCTGTGTCAGTGTCGGTATCGGTGTCGGTGTCGGTGTCGGTATCCGCGTCGTCATCGGTGTCACCGCAGCCAGGGCAGTCGCCCTGATAATCCGGTTCGATATCTATCGTTGCGTGGGCTCCATCGCCGCTCTCGTCCTGGTAGGTTTCACCGCCGTCTGCCCACAGGTCGAACAGTCCGCCGCCGGCAACCTTGGCTCTTGCACGAACCGAATCAGTGCTGCCGTTGCGGTCAATGGAAATATCGCCCTGTGTGTGGATAAGGACAGCAGCATTAGCTAATCCCGGGTCACTTCCGCCGGAGGTTTCCGCCCAGGCCAGAACCCATCCGTTGTGCGCGTCAACTACGATGTCACCTTCTCCTCCGTGCAGGTGGACTACTGCGGTGCTCTCTTTTTTGCCGTGTGCTATAGCTTCGATGCCGTACTCGATGGTCATATCGCCGCCGGCCTGGAGACATATATCGGAAGTGGCGCTGTCGGCTTCGGGGACGTTGTTGGTTCTGGCTGAGACCGCGCCGTGAGATGCGTCGCCGGTGATAGTCAAATCACCTGCAGCAATCACGGTCAGTGAATTATTCGCCCGTGAACGGGTGCTGAGATATCCGGTTTCGATATCGCCCTGTTCGCTCTTGATTCTGATGCTTGCGGTATCTTCCGTTGGTGAGCCGACGTCTACGCCTTCAAGGGCTATATCGCTGCCTGCCTCGACGGTTACGCTGCTGTCGGCCACTATGTCGCCTTTGAACGTTGCATATCTTTCGGCCCTGGCCGACAATGACTCGATTCCCTTGATAGCCGTCGAGAAGATATCGCCGGCGGCAAGAATCACCTCGCCGTCGTCTGCATCTATTTCGCCCGGGCCTTCACCTTCGCTGCCGCCGTTATCAACGACGTAGTTCTCTACCTGGGCCATATCCATAGCGACTTCAACGACGAGGTTGCTGCCGTTGTGTCCGAGATAGACCTGGTCGCCTGCTGCCATTATGACCACGCCGTCGGGACTTGTGATGGTTCCGGCGTTGACGACCTGCCTGCCTATGAGACTGACCTGCTCGGCAATTATTTCACCGTAGTTCTCGACGGTACCGTCGCCGCCGGAGAATTGATAGTAATCGGCAACGAGGTCACTGTTGGCCATATCGATGGCGAGACCCGAAGCGGTGAACTTATACGTTTCGATAGTTGCTCCCTCGCCGAAGATTATGCCGTACGGATTGACGATGATGATATGTCCCTCAGGCCCAAAGAGGTCACCGTAGAACTCGGTAGCCGCTCCCTCAGTGACTTGGTTCAGGACGGTGAAGTTTCCTGTGAAATAACCGCTGTCTCTTAGGAACTGGAGCAGTTCAGATGAACTGGTATCGAGGGTGGTCCAGTCGATAACTGCCTGTGGGGTCTGCATAGTCACCGTGGTAGTGTTGCCGGCCTGGCCTATGTCGGCTGAGCCGTCAACTACAGTCCACGCGCCGGGTGGTATCGCCTGCGCGACACGCAGCGACAACGGCTGGCACAGCAGCATAATGTAGATCAGCATGTAAGTAATCAGGCGTCTGAGTGACAACTTTTTTGAGAGTTTTCTTATGGGTCTCATTTTTTCTCCCATCCATCTAAACTAATGTAAATATGGTCATTTAACACACTCCGATTTTCCGCAAAGAGTTTCTTCTTTCCTGGTCAATGTTGTTTCGTGCTCCGGCTGGACTCTTGTATGGTATTTTACCTATTTTAACAGGCACTGTCAACCTAAAACTTACCTCTCCGGCCTTTGAAAATTGCTTAAAAACAGCAGTGAAAAGCACACCCTTCTCAATGTGCGTCTGAGTCCCATAATTGCCGGATAAAGGCCTGTATAACTCCGCTGCGTTGGCTTCGACTCTGCCATCCTCCAAATTTCACCAACGAGTGGGGCGTGTATTTCCCTGTGCCGTAGCAAAAAAACTCATGAAATCACCGTTCTGCAATAGAATAAGTGCGCTGTTTGGCCAATGTCCACTGTTTTTTTGTTGGAGCATCGAAAATTTTTTGGTGTGGTCTTAGCGGATTTTGCACGAAGACAGCCCGTCTTACGGAATGAAGGTGCGGAGGATGTTACCATAAGTTGATGTATATGGCCAACATCACGCCGACCCACACTGCGCACCACAACCACAGGTTCTTGTACCAGGGGTAGCCGAGTGCCAGTTCCGCTTCGGGCAGCTTTATCATGGACGGCCTCCAAACCAGTCCCTCAATTTGCTCCGGTTTTGGAGGCCTTGTGAGCAAACTCGTCACTATTGCAAAGGCCATCGATATCAGTAACATCACACCGGCAAGGTTATATTCGTTGACCTGCCAGTCAAGGCGCCTTTCGGCGATTTGCAGTCCGTGTGGCACCAGAAACAGGGGAAGGGCCAGCATTAACGTCCAGAAGGCAGCGGCCTTTGTCGTACGTTTCCAGAGCACCGCGAGAATAAAGACGGCGGCAATCGGTGCGGCGATGAAGAACCAGCACTTCTGAAAGAAGTCAAATATGCTCTCAAAGTTTCTGACGATGGGCGCCAGGATGGTGCTGGCCAGAAGAAGAGATGCCGTTGTAAAGCGGCCCACTTTTATCATGTGTTCGTCGGAGACATTCTTTCTTAATCGGCAGTAGAGGTCCATCGTAAATACCGTGGATGAGGAGTGCACGAGGGCTTCTATTGTGCTCATCACGGCACCGCAAAGCCCGGCAAGGACGAGTCCCTTTAGGCCGGTTGTGACCAGAGTCTTGACAACGAACGGATACGCCTGGTCCACCTCTGTGATTTGTGTGCCGGCCGGATCCAGTGCGTATGCTATGAGCCCGGGAAACTCAACGGATATTCCCGTCAGGAGCATAAGGAACCCGAGGAAGATGATACCCATCTTGCCGTCCCAGCGTGAGCGTGCGCCCAGCGTGCTCTGGATGATGTACTGGCTCGTACAGAAGTACCAGATGTTTGTGGAAAAGGCCAAAACAATTATGCTCGTCCACGGCAGCTCGGGGTGACTTGCAGGCAGCATCAAATGGTGTCGGGAAGGGTCGCCTGCTGGGAAGAGAATCGCGCTTAGCCCGCCGTCAATCCTGTTTACGGCCAGGAAGAACACCAGAACGCCCGAAGCGAGCAACAGAATCGCCTGAAACATCTGCGCCCAGGCCACCGAAATCATCCCGCCATAAATAGTGAAGGTGCCTGCGACGATGGCCATAAGCCAGATTCCGACGTAGCGGTTTAGTCCGAATATCTGTTCGAGAAGATATCCACCGGTGTAGATGACGCCAGGCAGAATGATAAACAGCGCTGCAAGGATTGTAATGATGGCGTATATGTTTCTGGGGCCCTCGCCAAATCGCTTTTCGAGATAGCCGGGCATTGTGATGATTTTCTTGTTCAGGTAAACGGGCAGGAATATCCAGAGCAAAATCAGCATAGCCGGCCAGTTGCACCACTCCCAGTTGAATATGACGATGCCCCACTGGTACGCCTCACCGGCTGAGCCGATGAACTGCTCGGTGCTTATCGAGGACGCGACCATTGCAAAGCCGATAAGATACCAGGGCAGCCGCCCGGTGGTGACGAAGTAGTCGCGGGCGGACTCCTTCTTCTTTCGGCCCATATAGAAGCCGATGAGAACCACGATGACAAAGTAGGCAATGAAGACGGTTGCATCGAGTACGCCAATCTTTTCCATTTGCTACTCCTGACGTTGACCGAAGCACTTGTTATTTATCTGAACGAATCTCTCAAAAACAGGCCCGTAGATTCCTGTGCCTTGCTCGCTGGGTTCAATAACAGTAGAGACCTGAATCATCTCTTCACATGCTTGCTGGAGATTTGGATATGTTCCTATTGCTTTTGCCTGCAGGATTGCCGTGCCGATTGCGGCGGCCTCGCCGGACTTCATAGTGGTAACGGGTTTTCCGAGTATGTCGGCCTTGATTTGGTTCCAGAGTCGGCTTTTCGAGCCGCCGCCGAGCGAACGTATTTCCGTGCAGTCGAGTCCGAGCGTTTCCATTTCTTCTACGTGCATTCGCAGGATAAAGCCGATTGCTTCCATAACGGCTCTTGCGAAGTGTGCTCGGCTATGGTGCAGTTCGAGGCCGAAGAAGACGCCCTTTGCATCGGCCTGAACGTCGATGGTTCCGGGCCCGGCCAGGTACGGCAGGAAAACAAGCCCCTGGCATCCCGGTGGGATTTTGGCGGCTTCTGTTGTCATATAGTCGTAGGCGTCCTTGTTCTCTTTGGCGGCCTTTGCTTTCTCGTCGGCAAAGAAGGCGTCGCGAAGCCATTTCAAGGCCATTCCCCCCGTTGGACACCAGCCGATGAGGAAGTATTCGTCAGGGATGGCGTGGTACTGGACGGCCATTGTGCGTTTCTTGTCTTTTGGGGGATACGCGTCGATGCTGCCGCATATAGCAAGTGCAGCTCCGGTTGTCTCGGTGACGATGCCGCTGGCGATGTTGCCAGCTCCAATCATGGCTGCGGTCTGGTCCATGGCACCGGTGACTACTTTGGTGGCATTGGCCAGTCCAAGTTCTTCACAGACGTCGGGCAAAACTTCGCCGATGACCTGGCCTGACTCGCAAAGGTCAACAAGCTTTTCAGCACCAACGCCGACATAGTCGAGTATTTCCGCCCACCATTTTTTATTCACAATGTCGAGCATATATGAGGAGGTGTAGAGCGAATACTCACCTCTGAACAGGCCGGTCAGCCGAAAGAGTATGTAGTCCTCTGGTAGAAGAAAACGGTTCACTTTTGCGTAAGTCTGCGGTTCGTTTCTTTTTAGCCAGAGGATTTTCGTGATGGGCCAGGTAGGGACAAGGTCGGTCTGGCCGGTATTGTTGTCTGTTCCGAAGACACTTTTGAGCTCTTCGGCTTCGGCAGCGGACCTGTTATCCATCCAGACGATGGCGTTTCGCAGGGGCTTATCGTTTTTGCCCAGGCATATAAGGGTTTCGCCCTGGCTGCAGACACCAGCGGATTTTATCTGCTCCGGCGGGACACCGGATTTTTTCAGGACTTCTGCGACCCCCTGCCTGCAACAGTTCCAATAGACCTGCGGGTTGAGTTCAACGATGTTCTCGGCGGGTGTGTGGAGAGTGTATTCCGTTGTTGAGACAGCGGTAATCTCGCCGTCACCTGCCACCAGTGCGACTTTTACAGACGTGGTGCCAACGTCGAGGGAGAGAAAATAGTCCAAATCTTCGTTTCCTTTTGCGCTACCTGTTCTCGTAAATCAGCTCAACGTTGAGCAGTTTGCAGAGCTGCTGCATTTCGGTTGCCCGGTCGCCGTAAACCAGCGAGAAGTGCTGAGCGGGCACGTGGTCGATGAAATGCCTGAGCGTTCCGTCGAGGATGATTTCGACGCTGGGGTGCATACCGGGTTCGGCAAAACCGATTTCTATCCACTTTCTTGCTTCGACCGCCTTGCCGGTGACCATGTGGATACTCGGCACGCCAGCCGAGACATAAGGCCTTATCATCGTGACTCTGCCCGTTTTCATTTTTGAGCAGTTCATCAGCCCTTCCCAGGGCTCGGTGCGAAAGAGCTTGCCCTGCTTTTGCCCTTTTATCATCGAGGGTGGCAGGAACCCACATACGCCAAACAGGATTCGGTCGTCCCAGAGTTCATACGACTCGACGAACGTAGCAACTTGGCCGCTGACGGAATTCAACAGCACATGTCCCAGCATGCCCGCTATATCATTCTCACACACATAGAAGCAATCATCGCCGATTAGTGTCCCTATCATGCAGGGGGCGCAAGCCATGTGAGACATCATACCGTCAACGCACTTAAGTGATATGGCGGTGAGCTTCTTTTCTCTGATGATTTTTTTGACGGCTAAGGTCAGCCGAGCCACTCGCTCAAGCGTCTGTTCCTTCGGCGGCTGTCCGAGGAACTTCCATTCCTTTTTCAGCTTAGCCACAAGCGCGTTGACCTGAGCTTTGCCCACAGCCGTCGCCTTATTCTCGACTTCGAGCATGTCGAAGAACTCGGTCTGAACCCCATAAACATTGCGCAAAAGTGTTTTGTCCATATCGGTGGTGTACAGACCCATGTCGCCGAAACCCATGCTGCCAATCTTCTTGTTCTTCAGGTCACTGACGGCCTTGGCTGCTTTGGCGAACTTCAATATCTCATCGACCTTTGTATTGGTATCCGGCGGCTCATGCAGAAAATCGAATTTGATGCTGGCGGCCCGCATCGGCTCCAGTATTCCCGGTGCTCCGGCACCCGCGGCGGGCGTGAGAATATACCCCTGCTTTACGGTCCTTCCGCCTGTGGCATAGAGCAGCATCGGCAGTTGCTTGTTGGCTATCAGGAAGGGCATCGCGCCCCTGGCATCCAGCCAGCTCGCGACGACAACGAGCAGCAGGTCGCAGCCCTTCGGGTCGAAGGCCTTAATTGCCGCCTGTCCTTGTTCGTAGTTCTGGATTTTGGGTATTCGTCTGAAGCTGAACATGCCGGTTTTGTTCAGGTCCGTCAGGACTCGCCTGGTAATTTTATCGACGAAGTCCAAAGAATAGCCCTCGAAACCAAGGCCTATAATGCCTGCCACAATTTTTCTTTTCTTAGCCATGTCATTTTCTCCCTGAGTCGCGGTTTTGCTGGAGTAGTTCTGCTTGATTATGCGCGAAATCTTACTTGCAGGGAATTATACCGAATGTTAAATTATGTTCAAGTGTGTTTTTTAATAACATTCTATTTGTGCTCCGGACGCTCGCAATGACTGTCGAGAGGCACTGGAAAGGTTTTATGGAGGTTTTTATGATGAGGCTCAAAATTACACTTCTCATACTGCTCGCTATCCTGACAACACAAGTATCGGCACAATTAACAGAGCAAAAACAGGGAGAAATGTGCTCCCATAAAATAATAAAAGATGCCGATGGACAGATACTCTCATGGTACAAGCCTGATATTCCAGGCGCAGGTTATGTCCACGTAGCAAAGCTTGCTTCGGAATTTATCAAGACAGGTTGCCCCGTTGATCCCAAGACCGGCAAGAAAATCTACTTTATCTCATGCTGCTTCGACGGCCCACATGTCAAAGGGCTCAGAGCTTTTGAATCAGGTAGAACATGGGGAGACTGGGCGCATAATCCGGCCTGCTTTTTCGCCGGCGCTGTCCAGAGCTTTGTTCTTGATTGGGGAGTTTTCTCTGGAGATGAATCTTATATTGATATCGTGCGTGAAATGCTCGACTATCAACTTGATTTCGGTACAACCGAAGCTGATTGGCCCTGGCCCAATGTCCCCTATGCAAGCTCAGATCCGGGCGAAACGGTTTATCAGGGGGCTACCCGATGGGAATCAGATGGCATGAGAGGGGACGGCCTGCACGGGATCGAGCCTGACAAGGTTGGCGAACTGGGTATCGCGTATCTGAAGTTCTATCAGGTCACCGGTGAAAAGAGATTTCTCGAAGCAGCTATCAACTGCGCCGATGCACTGGCGAAACATGTTCGCCAGATTAAAGGATCACTCGACGCCTTTTCTTCTGCGGAAGTTGAGAAATCTCCTTGGCCATTTCGTGTCAATGCCAGAACCAACGTTGTTATTAGTGAATACTGTTCAAATGTCGTAGAGTCTGTTCGCCTTTTCGACGAGTTGCTCCGAACTCAAAAACGCATCGGGGTATCAGAAGAGCAGGCCGCTGCTTACAAAAAGGCCCGTGACATTGCATGGACCTGGCTTTACTCCAAGAGCGGTCCGATGAAAACTTTTATCTGGAACGCCTATTTCGAGGATATCCCCAACGACCCTGCCAGAAGCAACCGTGTCCAGATCACGCCTATGGAAACGGCCCGATACTTAATAAAGAATCCCGGCATGGATCCTGAGATGGCCTCGAATGTGCCAGCCATGATCTACTGGGTACAAAGTGCATTCGGTACAGATGGTATGGACGCCATCAAGGAACAGACATGGTGTTATGAACCAATGGGCAGCCATTCCGCCCGCTATGCGTCCGTTTGCGCAATGTGGTATGAGCACACAGGCGATAAATACTTCAAGGAACAGGCCTATCGATTCTTTAACTTTGCCTCGTACATGACCTACGATAACGGAGTAGTCGCGGTAGGGCCGAGCTGGCTTGGCTCATGGTTTTCCGACGGTTACGGCGACTATATTCGCCACTTTATGGAAGGACTCGGTGCGATTCCCGAATGGGCGCCGGCCGATGAAGACCATCTCCTACGCTCAACATCTGTTGTGCAGAAGGTTTCGTATAAGACGGATGAGATTAGCTACAAGACATACGATGATGCCGCGACGGAGGTATTGCGAATCACGTCGAAACCAAAGAGCGTCAAAGTCAACGGTAAACAGATAAACGAGCAAAAAGACCTTGAAGCCCAGGGCTGGACGTGGCAGCCGTTAAACAAGGGCGGTGTGCTTAGAATCCGACATGACAATGGCGCGGAGGTTGTGGTCACACGATAGTCATACCTTCGTCTATAATTGAAGGAGGTCTGTATGGCCAGGTGGGTACTGTTAGTCGTCCTTGTCGCAGTGGGTGTCTTTTCGGCTGCGTTCGGGAAGGAACGGGTCGAGCGGCGCAAGCGCCCCAACGGTTTGTTTGGCCATCCCGAGCGGCTGGGCCACCACTACATTCAGACGGATGCGAACGACAATATCGTCCCCTGGCCCGGGGATAATCTCGGGCGGTCATACGACCTTGTCCTGCGGCTGATATGGCAGAAGTGGAACGAGATACCATACGTCTGTGACGGCACGAAGTACTATATGGTTCATCGCATTCTGCCTTATACGCTGGGCAACCCGGCCTTTGAAGCGCACCATCACGACGACGGCATAGGCGGCGACCAGATTCAGATGCTGCTTAGCTCCTGGGCCAAGCTCTACGCCTACACGGGCAACTATGCGATTGTCGAGAATATGATTTATATGGCGGATTTTTATCTCGCCAGAGGCCTTAGCTCGCCTGACTGCAAATGGCCCAATCTGCCCTACCCCTGGCACACAACCTCAAAGCCCGGTTTTCGCTATGACGGCGATTTGCGTGACGGCCTTAATGTCACCCAGTTGGATAAGGCGGGTGATTTGGGTTGCCGGCTCATCACTCTCTACAAGATTACGGCCATCAAAAGATATCTTGATGCTGCTGTCAAGATAGCGGACACGCTCGCGGCCAATACCCATCCCGGGGATGTCAATAACTCGCCGTTGCCTTACAAGGTCAACACCGAAACAGGAAAGGTGCTCTGGTCTTATACCGCCAACTGGACCTGGACGGTTCAGTTGTTCGAAGAGTTGATAAGGATGAATGTCGGCGACACCGAGCAATACAAAAAGGCGAGGGAAAGCTTCATTGACTGGCTCAAGGCCGTCCCAATGTCCCAAAACAAATACGGCCCGTTCTTTGAGGACATAAGCATCTGGTCCAATACCGGCATCAATGCGGGGCGGCTCGCGTGGTATATCCTCACGCACAAAGACCAATGGGGCGATACCTGGCAGAAAGACGCCCGGCGATGCCTTGACTGGATGTTCAATGAGCTCGGCAACCACCGCTGGGACAAGTATGGGGTTACGGTCATCAACGAACAGTCGGTATATGAATACGAGGGCAACAGCCATACCTCGCGCTACGCATCGATTGAGCTGCTTTATGCCAAACTGACAGGTGACGACTCACGTGTCACCAACGCAATCCGCCAGCTCAACTGGGCCACTTACAGCGTTGATACCGAGGGCAGAAACGAATACCCCGGCGACCCATACGATACCGAAATATGGTTTACCGATGGCTATGGGGATTATGTCGAGCACTATCTCAACGCAATGGCGGTGATGCCTGAGCTGCTTGCACCGGATAGCAGCAATCATCTTATGCACACAACGTCTGTTGTCAGGAAGATTGAGTATGGCGATGAGAAAATCGTCTATAAAACTTACGACAAAGATTCACAGGAGACGCTGCGCCTTACATCGAGACCCAAGGCGGTAAGGGTCGGTGGCGCTGAAATCGAACCGGTCGAGGAACTCGCCACGCAGGGCTGGAAGTGGACGGAACTTGGAAAGGGCGGCGTACTGACCGTCAAACACACCGAAAATGCGGAGTGCGAGATAATACTCAAATAAGTGAGGTTCCGAAATGATGCGAAGGATGTTTTTGGTAATCGTAGCGGTATCGTTGATTTACGGTGTAGCCACGGCCAAGACGACGCGAGAGACGTTGTGTACGCACAAGGCGGCTTATGATGAGCAGGGTGGTCTGCTGGCCTGGTATAGACCGGAGGTTCCCGGTGCTGCTTATGACCAGGTAATTGATTTGGCTGCGGATTTCATTAAGGACCGCTGTCCGAAAGAAGCCACGACGGGCCTGCCGCTGTATATGGTCCATACGTGGTTCAGCACGCCGCAGGAGGTGGGCGCCGAGCAGTTCGAGAAGGGGCTTAGCGGTTCGGACGACGGTCACACACCGGCCTGCACCTATGCCAACTTCGTCAAGAGCTTTGTGCTCGGTTATTATCCATACACGGGTGACACTGCGTATATTGGTCTGGTCAGGGAATGTCTTGACCGGCTGATTGACCACGGCACGACGCCGGATGGGTGGGTGTGGGCGAAATGTCCGTACGCCAGCGCCAATCCGAGAAGCCCGGAGTACTTCGGTGCGACGCACTGGGGGGTGGGGGGGCGCAACGATGGGCCGTTCGTCATCGAACCGGACAAGGTCGGCGAGATTGGAATCGAGTATCTCAATTTCTACAAGGTTACCGGCGAAGAGAAATACCTGCAGGCGGCGATTGACTGTGCGGACGCACTGGCGAAGAACGTTCGTGTTCGTTCAAGAAGAGAAGACCGCAGCGAACAGCCGTTTCGTTCGCCCTGGCCTTTCAGGGTAAGTGCAGAGAACGGGCAGGTGCACGAGGATTACACCGCGAATGTCATCGGCGGCATAGCTCTTTTTGATGAGCTGGTCCGGTTGAAAGACCGGCTGGGGCTGTCCGATGAGAAGGTGCGCAGCTACCAGCGGACCCGCAAGGCCGTATGGGACTGGCTGTATTCGACCGAGGGGCCTATGCGGACGTTCGTATGGAAGGGCTACTTTGAAGATATTCCGCACGACCCTGCCAACAGAAATCGCGTGCAGAACATCCCACTCGAAACTGCGAGGCATCTGTTAAAAAATCCGGGCCTTGACCCGTTTATGGACATTCATATCCCTGCGATTATCTACTGGGTGGCGACTGCGTTTGAGATTGAGGATATGGACGGCATAAGAGAGCAGTCATGGTGCTACGCGGGGATGGGCAGCCATAGCGCCCGCTACGCCTCGATTTGTGCGATGTGGTATGAGAGGACCGGCAACGAGTGGTTCAGGGAGCAGGCGTATCGGTTCTTCAACTGGGCGACGTACGTATGTGATGAGAACGGCTACGTCATTGTCGGGCCGGATTTTCCACCTCAGTACTGGTTTACCGACGGCTACGGTGACTACATCCGCCACTTCCTTGATGGTATGGCTGCGATACCCGAGTGGGCGCCCGCCGATGAGGACCACCTGCTGCGAACAACATCGGTCGTTCAGCAGATTTCCTACTCCCCGAAGCAGATAAAATACAAGACCTGCGACGATGAATCGACGGAAGTATTGCGCATAAGGTCCAAGCCGGTCAAAGTGGCTGTAAATGATACGGCTATTAAACTCCGCAACGACCTCGAAGCCCAGGGCTGGACCTGGGAGCCGTTAGACAGAGGTGGCGTGCTGAGAATCCGACATGATTCGGGCTCGCAAGTCGTGATTAACAAGTAGTCTTACAGGAGAAAAACAATGCGAATTGGCAAATGTGGTGTCCCGATGGTTTTTGTCGGGATGGTGCTGAGTTTTTGTCTGCTCGGCTGCAATAGCAAGCGGGTCACAAGCGAGGCACTGTCATATCATAATATCAGAACCGACAGCAAAGGCAAGATTGTTCCGTGGTATAGTGCTGATTCCGGCGAATCCTACGACCATGTAATTAACCTGGTGTGGAACTTCTGGGACAATATGCGGCGGGACCGCAACGGTATCCCTTACTATATGAACCACCAGGTCTGGAGAGAAGGTGTCAACGACCGCAGGGGCCTGGGCGGCGACCAGCTCCAGATGGCTCTGTCGTCGTGGTCGCTGCTATATATGTATTCGGGCGACAGCAGAGTCGTCGAGAACATGAAATTCATGGCCGATTACTACCTGACGCACTCGCTTTCGAGCCCGGACGCCGAATGGCCTGACATATCGTACCCTTACAACACGTACATATATTCGGGTATCTATGACGGCGACATGATTTTGGGCAAGGGCTACACGCAGCCGGACAAGGCCGGCTCGCTGGGCATCGAGCTCGTTACACTGTACAAGATCACGGGCAATGAGAACTACCTTGATGACGCCGTCAAGATCGCAGATACGCTGGCTATGCACACAAAGCAAGGCGACAACGACAATTCGCCGCTTCCCTTCAAGGTGCATGCCGAAACCGGCGAAGTCGGCGTGCTCATAAATTACTATACCCGCGAGATCGATGGCCGGTGCACCTATACCACCAACTGGACCGGTACGATGCAGATGTTCACCGAGCTGATAAAGATGAATAAGGGCAACGTTGACTCCTACAAGAAAGCATTCGATATATTCCTCGACTGGATGAAAGAGTATCCGCTGAAGACGAACAAGTGGGGTCCGTTCTTTGAGGATGTCCCGGGCTGGTCGGATACGCAAGTCAACGCCGTTACCTTTGCGATGTACATCATGGAAAATCGCGAGCTTTTCCCGAACTGGCAGGAAGATGCCCGCAGCATTTTGGACTGGCCCTGCGAGAGGTTGGGCAATGACAAGTGGACCAAGTACGGCGTTTTTGTCATTAACGAGCAGACGGAGTACATGCAGCCGGGCAACAGCCACACTTCCAGGCAGGCCTCGATGGAGCTTCTGTACGCCAAGCTGACGGGCGATACGAAATGGAAGGAGAACGCCATAAGGCAGCTCAACTGGGCGACGTATATGGTGGATACCGACGGCAAGAACCGTTACCCGGGCGCCGGGATATGGATGACGGACGGCTACGGCGACTACGTGCGCCACTACCTGCGGGCGATGGCGGCCTGTCCTGAGCTTGCCCCCGACAACGCCGACCATATCCTCTCATCGACTTCGGTTGTCAGGTCCGTTCGGTACAGGCCGAGCAGGATTACATACAGAACGTATGACGACGATGCAACCGAGACGCTGCGTCTGACCGCAAAGCCAAAGTCAGTCGCCGTCGCAGATAAGGCGCTCGCCGAGCGAAAAGACCTTGAAGCCGAGGGCTGGACCTGGCAGCCGCTCGAAAAGGGCGGTGTCCTGCGGGTAAAACACACAACCAGCCCGGAGGTCGCCATCAACTTCTAAGTCTTTCCAAGGGGATATGAGTATGAGAAAGACTGTCCTTTTGCTTTTGCTTGTGCTTACCGCAACGCAGGGGCTCGCACAGAGAAGACATCAATTCCTCTGCACACACGAGGTACAGTACGACGAGAGTGACCGGTATCTGTCATGGTATAAGCCGCAAGTACCCGGCGTGGGTTACGACAAGGTGATGCGGCTGGCAGCCGAGTACATCAAAAGCGGCTGTCCCGTCGATCCCAACAACGGCCTGAAGGTCTATATGACGCACTGCTCAATCATCAAGCCGAAGAAGGGAAACCTCGACGATTACCACGCGGGAAAGACCGGCTCTAAGTGGCCGCACAACCCGGCAGGCCTTTATGCAGGTCTCGTCCAGTCGCTTGCTGTTGATTTCAGAGTCTATAGCGGCGACGACTCATATCTCAACATCGTCCGCGAACTGCTCGACTATCAGCTCGAGCACGGAACCACACCCGGCAATTACGCCTGGGCCAATTGTCCTTACTCAAGCTCCGACCCGGGCGCAACCAAATATGAGGGCGCCGAGATTCTCGACAAAAAGTTCGACAAGACCAATGTCGCCAACTACCGGTGCGCCGGAGACGGTAAAGGTGTGCTCCAGCCGGACAAGGTTGCTGAGCTTGGCAACGGCTACCTGAAGTTTTATCAGATTACCGAAGAGAAAAAGTATCTCAAAGCGGCTTTGGATTGTGCAGATGCCCTTGCTTGGCACGTTCGCGATGTCCCCACCGAATGGTACGTTCGTGCTGGCCAAATGCAAGTCTTCCCTCAAAACGTCAAGAAGCGGTCGGGCGGCCTCGGTGGTGACAGTTTCCTCCTGACCATTTACGATGAAGCTCGCTGTTACTTCCATGGCCATCCTCCGCAGATTATGAATCAGTAAAATGGGACATGGGTGCCAACTGATTTTCTTCTCATTACTGTAGAGCAAGACGCCCAAGCTGTCAATTAAACGTGGCTGAAGAATTCGGGGTCTCCTTTGTGGTCTCATTGACCGACCACCCACAAGCATAGGGCGGCTATGGCTGTTAACTGACGCCAAATAAGGAGCAACGCCGGACACAGCTACATTTGAGAAGGCATCTCGCACAGAACAGACCGAATGGGCTATGCACTGGCCTTCGACGCGAGGGTCTGAACAGCTTGTGCGCACTTAAGTACTGTTTTCTCAGAGATTTAAGTGGGCATTCCGGCCGTAGACGAGATACGCGTCAGACACACGTGCGGCCACCAGGGAAACACTGCATACTACAGAAATGCACAAGCAGACAATCGCAGGTGTCGGCCAACAACAGATTCGTTATAGGTCACGGGTAGTGCTCATCGCCGCGGAGCGCGCGCTGCAGGTCGCCCGGCGTGAACCCAGTGAGTCGTCTAAAGATGCTGTCAAAATAGCTGTGACTGGCGAAACCTACTTCATAGGCCACCTGTGTGACGGGCATATCAGTCTGGAGCAAGAGCGTTTTGGCTCTATCGACGCGGATTCGATGGATATAGTCCGTTGGCGTCATGCCGGTAGTCTTCTTGAAAAAACGACAGAAGTAGCTCGGGCTCATATAGGCGGCCCGCGCCAACTGGGTGCTGAAGATGCGTTCGCGGTAATGCGATTGAACGTATGAAAAGGCGGGCTCCAGTCTTCGTGCCCGGTCTTGCTCTTCGCCGCGACTCTGCTTGAGAGGCGCTACTTGGTTGCCGAAGGACCGCAGTATCAATAGCAGCGCTCTGAGCAGATGAACCTGGACTGCCTGCTCGTAGTAGTCGCCTTTGGAGGCGATCTCGTTGTCGATTGCCTGGATTGTCTTAAGGATGCGCCTGTCAGTATCGACATAGACACCGCTGCTTCCGTTACGGCCAGAAAGCGGCTGAGCAAACAGACTCCTGTACTTGGATTCCCAGCCGAAGCTTACCTTGGGACAAACAAGTGCCGGCATAAAGTATATGCAGATGACCTTCAATGAGCCGCCGGGGACCGCTTCCAGACGATGCATCACGGCATTACCTACCAGCAGCACATCTCGCTCGGTAACGTGCCGGGATTGGTCCTCGATGTGGAATATGCCTTTGCCTTTGAAGATATAGGAAAGCTCGAAGTAGTCGTGGTAGCTGGGAGTCAGGCGGTAGCCGACGGGGAAATCATAGCAAAACAGTGTTAGCGGCAGAGCCGCTGAAAACTGCACACAATGCCTACCGTCAGGCAAAAAATGCAGGTCTCGGCTTTGTTGCCACTTCATATTCGGTCTCTACGAATCAGTCTGTAAGGCCAATTTCAGCAAGACCTTATAATAATGATGCTGGAGCCGCATGTCAATCATGTTGCGAGGTGATGCTGCATCTGACCAAGCCGGAATGCGTGCGAGCCGGCTCACTGCGGAGCAACGCAAGCCCGCTCAAAAAGGTCAAAATAATATTAGGATTGAGCAATAGAGTTGTAGCCGACGCGGTTGTCAAGACTTAGCATTAAGGGCTTGTTCTGCGGCTATCTGCCGGTTGTGTGGTTTCGTTCCGGGTATCAAGGTGAGCATTGATACTGTTTGAAAGAGAGGCAAAGCAAATGCAGAAGATATCATGCGGTATTGTCGGGATGGGGTATATCAGCGTCAGTCATATTGACGCCCTGCGCAGGTTAGGTTTCGTCGATATAGTGGCGGTAGCTGATGTGAACGAGGATCTGGTGAAGAGGAAAGCTGAGCAATATAACGTACCGAGGTATTACGCAGGCGTTAACCAGATGCTTGAAGATGACGAGATCACGGTCATTCATAACTGCACACCGAACAATCTTCACAAGGAAATAAGCGCCCAGGTAATAAATGCAGGTAAGCATCTTTTTTCAGAAAAGCCGCTGGCTAAAGACAGTGAGGAATCAGCAGAACTGGTTGATCTCCTCGGTCATCGGGCTGAAGTTGTGGCGGGGGTCAATTTTAATTACCGGATGAATCCGCTTGTACAGGATGCCAGGGCCAGGGTGCAGAGCGGTGAGATAGGAAAGCCCAAGCTTGTTCACGGTTCTTATCTGCAGGACTGGCTGCTCTATGACACAGATTACAACTGGCGGCTGGACTCCAAGATAAGCGGGCTGTCGAATTGTATTGCTGATATCGGGTCGCACTGGATGGATTCGGTTCAGACGGTAACGGGGGCGCAGATTACGAGTGTTTGTGCGGACCTTGTAACGAATCATCCGGTGAGAAAAAAAACCAAGGGCATGGTAGAGGCCTTCGCGGTCAATACCGATATGGAATACGAGGACAAAAGAATCGATACCGAGGATTACGGAGCGGTGCTTTTCAAGATGAGCAACGGCGCTCATGGCGTGTTTCATGCGGCCCAGGTTTGCGCAGGCAGGAAATGTTTTCTTAATTTCGAGGTCAATGGTGAAAAGGCTTCGATTTACTGGAATCAGGAGAATGCAGACCGGATGTGGATGGGTTTCAGGGACAAGCATAACTGTGAGATTATTCGAAATCCCAATCTGATGCCGGAAGAAATCAGGAAATATACGTATCTCGCGGCGGGACACCCTGAAGGCTGGAATGACGCGATGACCAATAATGTCAGGGCTTTCTACAAGTTCATTACCGAGGGCAAGAAGCTTGGCAAAGACAAGTGTGATTTTGCCACCTTCGAACAGGCTCACTACATAATCAGAGTGGTGGAGGCTATTCTGCAGAGCAGCAAGTCCGGTCGGTGGGTTGAAATCAACTAACAGTCAATGAACATGGAGGATTAGTATTATGAAATATTCAGCTTGTATTGAAATGTTGTTTGGTGAAGTGGATTTCGTTGAGAGGATCGCCAAGGCTAAGGGAAGCGGCTTTGATGCGGTGGAATTCTGGCTCTGGCAGCCTAAGGACCTGGGCAAGATCAAGAAGGCCCTTGATGATACAGGTATGGAGGTTGGGATTTTCCAGGGCAATATTGAAGGCAGGATGATCGATCCTAAGGACAACAATATTTATGTTGAAGGGGTAAAGAAATCGATCGAGGCTGCTAAGGGCCTTGGAGTGAAGCATTTGTTTTTAATGACGGATATCCTGAAGGGGGACAGGACGGTACAGGAGCCGCCTTACCCGATTTCGGAGCAGGAGAAGCTTGCGTCTGTGAAAAATATCTTGAAAACTCTTCGGCCTGCTGCAGAAGAGGCGGGGATCATGCTGGTCATTGAGCCGCTTAACATTCATGTTGACCATAAGGGTTATTACCTGGATCACTCGGCACCGGCATTCGAGTTGGTAAGAGAAATCAACTCGCCTAATATTCGCGTACTTTACGATGTTTATCACATGCAGATTATGGAGGGTAATCTCATCCAGACGATGAAGGATAATATAGACGCCATCGGTTATGTACACGTCGCCGACGTTCCCGGAAGAAATGAGCCGGGCACCGGAGAGATAAACTTCAGGAACATTTACAGAACACTTAAGGAGCTCAAATACGCCGGCAATGTGGGTTTTGAATTCATGCCGACCGGCGAAACCGCAGAGTCGCTGCGCCAAGCCAAAGAATGCTTCCAGTTCTAACTGATTTGAGGAGACGGATATGGACAAGAAATTAGCTGAGCACATATATCGAACGATGTATACGATTCGCATCTTTGAGGAGAAGGTAGAAGAGCTTTTTGCTGCCGGTGAGTTGCCGGGCTTTGTGCATTTATACATCGGCCAAGAGGCCTGTGCCGCGGGGGTATGTGCCAATCTCAAGCCCGACGACTATATAACCAGCACGCACAGAGGCCACGGGCACTGCATTGCCAAGGGTGGTGAGCTGAACAGGATGATGGCGGAGCTGTTCGGCAAGAAGACGGGTTACAACAAGGGTAAAGGCGGTTCGATGCACTTAGCCCATACGGGAATCGGGATTCTTGGAGCCAACGGTGTCAACGCCGGGGGGCTGCCGATGGCGGTCGGCGCGGCGCTTTCTTCCAAGTTCCAGAAGAACGGGCGAATATCGGTGGCCTTTTTCGGCGACGGGGCCTCAAACCAGGGAACTTTCCATGAGTCTGTTAATCTCGCAGCGGCGCAGCATCTGCCTGTGGTTTTTGTGTGCGAGAACAATCAGTTTGGAGTAGGTACACGGATAACCGAGGCGTCAAAGATGGTCGATATCGGCAAGCGGGCTGCGGCGTACGGGATTGAGGGGGTTATTGTGGACGGCCAGAATGTGATGGAGGTGTATGAGGCGGCTAAAGACCTTATCGAAAAGGCCCGCAACGGCAAGGGTCCGTCGCTTCTCGAATTGAAGACGTGGAGATATCGGGCGCACTTCCAGGGAGAGCCTGCAGCTTACAGAAGCAAGGAGGAAGAGGCAGAATGGCTCAAAAAGGATCCATTAGCAATAGGGCTCAAAGAGTTTGAGCAAAGGGGATTGCTGGACTCTGCCAGGGCAAAGGAAATTGAACAGGAAGCAATCGACGCACTGAAAAAAGCTGTTGACTATGCAAGGAAGAGCCCCGACCCACAGCCGGAAGACGCCCTTGCAGATTTGTTTGCATAAACCTTAGGAGAAACTTTAATGAGAGAAATATCATATTCAGAAGCAATTGCAGAAGCCCAGCTTCAGGAAATGCAACGAGACCCGAAAGTGATTCTGATGGGACTTGTGCTTAGAGATCCATACGGTTCGGCGTTCGGTCAGACAAAGGGAATAACCTCGAAGATAGGAACAGACAGGGTTATCGATATGCCTGTTTCGGAAAATGGATATGTCGGAGCGGGTATCGGCGCTGCCATTACCGGGATGCGTCCTGTGGTCGAGCTTCAGTTTCAGGATTTTATAACGATTTGTATGGATCAGATTGTGCAGCAAGGCGCCAATATGCGTTATATGTTCGGCGGGCAAATCTCCGTACCTATGGTAATACGCGCTCCGTCCGGCGCTTATCTGTCCGCGTGCGCACAGCATTCTCACATGCTCGAATCGTGGTTTGCGTTCATACCGGGTTTGAAAGTTGTCCTGCCGTCGGATGCCTATGACGCCAAGGGTCTTCTCATCTCTGCCATAAGAGAGAATAACTTAGTGATGTATTTCGAGCACAAGAAGCTCTTCGACAAGAAGATGGACGTACCCGAGGAACCCTATGAAATCCCGTTAGGCAAGGCGACGGTGAAAAAACAAGGCAGTGATGTTACGATTGTGGCGTGGTCCTTTATGGTTTCGAAGTGTCTCGACGCGGCAAAAACTTTAGAGGGCAAAGGCATTTCTGCTGAGGTTATCGACCTGCGAACCGTCTCTCCGCTCGATGAAGAAACCGTCCTTAACTCGGTCGAGAAGACAGGAAAGCTTCTTATCGTTCAGGAGACGTATCGGCATTGCAGTGTGGCGTCCGATGTGGCCGCGATTGTCGCCGAGAAGGGCTTTGATTCCCTCGATGCGCCCATCAAACTCATAACCGCCAGGGATGTACCCATGCCGTTGGCGCCTGTTATGGAAAACTTCGTCCTGCCCCAGACTGAGGATGTCGTTTACTCCGCAGTTGCAATGTGCAGTGAATAGCGGGGAGTTATAATGGCTGAGCGAATAGTTATGCCTAAATTAGGTCTTACCATGGAAACCGGATTAGTGAGCAGTTGGCTCAAGAAAGAGGGGGAGACGGTTGTAAAAGGCGAGAATCTTTTTGAAATTGAAACGGATAAGATAGTAAACGTGGTAGAAAGCCCCTGCACGGGGACACTACTGAAGATACTTGTCGGTGAGGGTATTGAAGTTAAAGTGCTGACGTTGCTTGCGGTGGTCGGTGCACCGGGCGAAGATATCTCCGGTATTATCAGCCAGGGCGATAGTCCACAGGATGAGGCTGTAACGACGCGGCAAGTCCAGCAAGAGACTCCTGTTTCGAGTGCGTCATCGAGGTCGAAAGCAGAGGTGAATATCACGCCCCGCGCCAGGAAACTGATGGCAAAACACGGTTTGGATGCCTCGGAGTTCGCCGGATTTGATAAGAAACGCGTTACGGAAGACGACGTTATGAAACTTCTGGAGCAAAAGGGAATTGAGGGTCAATAATCGGAGCCTGATTTCAAGAAAGAACAGGAATTGAGGCGGAATCGTACGGTGGTGTAGAATAAACTGAGATTGCAAGGGAGTGTTATGTTACTAAAAGACAAAGTAGCCATAGTGACCGGCGCGGCCCAGGGAATCGGCAAGTCGATTGCCAGTTTGTTCTCGGAAAATGGGGCGAAGGTAATTCTGTGCGATGTGCTGGAAGAAGCCGGCAAGTCGGCGGCAGCGGAAATAAAGGCGGCTTTGGGAAACGAAACCGAGTTTATAAAGTTAGACATTACAAAAAAGAAGGACATCGAAGCGGTATGCGAAAGTGCTCTGGAGCGATTTGGGCGTATCGATGTTCTGGTTAATAATGCCGGCATTCTGAAACATGCTTTGATTGTCGATATGACGGAGGAGGACTGGGATGCCATATTCAAGGTCAATGTTAAGGGGACATTTCTATTCACTCAGGCCGTCGGGAAAATAATGATAAAGCAGAAAAGCGGCAAAATCATAAATATATCTTCGTGCTCCGGCAAGAAACCAACGATGGAGGAGGCGGCTTATTGCGCATCCAAATCGGCCATCATTGGGTTGACGCGCGTCACGGCTCTTGAACTGGGGCGCTATGGTATTAACTGCAATGCCATTTGCCCCGGCGCGACCGATACCGAAATGGTCAGAAAGACATTTTTGACCAGCCCGGAAACCGAACAGCAGTGGATTGACAAGACCGCTCTGAAGCGATTGGGTAAGCCCGAAGATATAGCAAAGGTCGCTCTGTTTCTGGCCTCGGAGCTTTCAGACCATATTACCGGTGAAGCAATAATAGTCTCGGCTGGGGAGCTGATGAGCCAGTAATATGGGAAATCCTGAAAACAACGATGCGGTTATTGCCGACGCTGCGATGAAAGAGCAAAGAATCCAGGAATTCCTGGCACGCCAGGGTTTGGACGCACTGGTAATAGGAAGACAGGATAATTTCGCGTGGCTGACAGGAGGCGGCGATAACAGTGTCGTCTCGAGTGAGCAGATGGGCGTTGGATATATCATCATCACCCCAAAGCATAAATGGCTTGTGTCTTATTCGATGGACGGACAGCGCTTGATGGATGAGCAGGTCCCCCAGGGGGATTTCGAGCTTGTCACGCTGAACTGGTACCAGGGCTCACCGATAGACAGGATACTTGACCTGACCAAAGGAATGAAGGTGGCTGCTGATTTTGCCCTGCCGGCCGCCCGATACCTCAGCTCTGAGATTACTGACTTGCATTATCCTTTTACAGATCTGGAGATTGACCGATACCGCTGGGTGAGCAACGAAACCAATCGAATAATCACAAAAGTTGCCCTGAACTTGAAGCCGGGAGTTAGTGAGCAGGAAATCGCAGCACGTTTTCTATATGAATACACTCTCGCAGATATGAAGGTTGATGTTTTGATAGTCGGTTTTGATGACCGTATAAGCCGGTATCGTCATCCTATACCGGGCGGCAATTGTCTGGAGCGGTATGCCCTGCTGCATCCGGCGGTGAAGCGATGGGGTCTTCATGCCAATGTCTCCAGGCTGGTTCACTTTGGAAATCCTGATCCAGAGATACAAAAGGCGATCGACGGTGTTGCGAAAATCGGAGCTAATGTGTTCTCTAAGCTTGTGCCGGGTGTACGTTTTTCCGAAATACTCGCAGAAGAGAAACGCCTTTATAACGAACTGGGGTTTGGCGATGAGTGGAAGTATCATTTCCAGGGTGGTATTACGGGGTATACTCTTGCCGACCCGACCCGCTGCTTTGACGGCGAGAGCAGGGTTGTCGAGCGACAGGCGTATGACTATTTCATTACTATTACGGGCGCTAAGTTCGAGGAGCTTACTCTTCTGACGGAGGACGGCCCGGAGATTGCGTCGCTCGGCAGCGGTTGGCCTACGAAAACAATCAATACGCCGAAAGGTGATATTGATGTTCCCAGTATCTTGATTCGTTGAAGAAAGCAGCAGACACGCAAGACTAAACTGGAGGCAGAAGAAGATGCGATACAAGTTTTGTTCATATTTAATCCTGGCTTCTATGGCTGCAGGATGTGCGGGCGGCGAGCAGTCGAAGGTATTTTCACGCCATGCTGATAATCCGACGTGTTTTCTTTACGAGGGCAAGCCGTTCAGGATTGTGGCCTCGGCTGAGCACTACGGCGCCGTTCTTAATGCGGACTTCGACTACGAGCTTTATCTCAAGGAAATGAAGCGCACAGGCGAGAACGCCACGCGGGTCTTTACGTTCTATCGAGAAATTCCCAAGACCATTTCAGGAGTGGGAGCGGCCAATACTCTTGCGCCGACTGCCAAAGCTTCAATTATGCCCTGGCAGCGGGTCAGTGGGCGTGGAGAAGCGGCGGATGGTCTGGACAAATTCGACCTGGATAAGTGGAACCCGGATTATTTCGCGCGTTTGAAGGACTATGTGCGGGCTTGTGACGAGAATGGTGTGGTCTGCGAGATAGTGCTATTCTGCTGCCCTTACTCGCAGGAGCTTTATGACCGGTTTCCGTGCAGCAAGGCAAGCAACATAAACGGAGCAGGCGAAGATCTGGAACATATCTTTCAGTTCATGACGCTTGAGGTACCCAGCATAGTCGAGCTCCAGGAAAAGCTCGTACGAAAAATCGTGACGGAACTGAACCACTTCGATAACGTTTATTTTGAAATATGCAATGAGCCGGAGATGTTTTACAGCCGCTGGCGAACCGAGGCCAATGAGGCGAAGATCAAGGCATGGCAGGATCATCTTATAGGCGTAATTCGCCAGACCGAAGCGGAGCTTCCCAAGCGGCATCTAATCGCGGTTAATTGTCACCTGACAATACGTGGAGGCGAGGAGCTCGGCAGAGGGATGATGCGTCATGATGATATGGCCGCATTTGCTAATCCCGATGTCGATATCGTGAATTACCACTATATCTCCGCCAAGTGGCGTTCGCAGGGCCTGTATTTCGCATTCGGCGGTTCGAGCAAGCCCGTTGCCGGTGCGCCGTGGAGTTTCCTGCGGCAGCGGGAAACCTATGGCAAACCTATAGTCTTCGACGAGAGTTACTCAGGCATACTCGGCACCGATGAGCAATACTCAATGAATCGCGCCGAAGCGTGGGAGATGATGCTCTCGGGCGGCGCCGGATACAGCAACCTGGACTGGACGTTCACGCCAGCCGACGAGACAGGCAGCGGCAAGATCGCGATTGGCGACGGGCGCCGACTTGATGGCCGTGAGTTGCGCAACTGGCTGCACATCCTGCGGGAATTCCTGGGCCGTTTCGATGAGGCGAAATTACAGCCCGCCTGCGGAGTGCTGCCGGATGAAATACCCGGGTATGGCCATGGCGTTTTGACCGATGCCGAAGGGACATATCTGATATATCTCGTAGATGGCCGTATTTATAAAGAGGAACCTTGTGCAGAAGAGAGTCTGAATATTTCAGTTAATCTGCCCGGTAAGCGATACAAGGTTGAGACGTTTGATCCGCGCACAGGTGAAAACCGCCAGTTGCCGGATTTGGCTGTCACGAAAACGACTACGCTAACCGTGCCAGCTTTTACTGAGGATATCGCCTTAGTCTTACAGGAACAGATGTGAGAGAGCTGGCGAGCGAGTATCAGCTACTTCGTCTTATATGAGGAGCAAATGTCAGAAGGTCAGGGCAAGAACACTCCAGACTGCAAGAATGCCGCGTGGCTACTGTGTATGGAGGGAATCAGCAAGTCCTTTGCCGGTGTGCATGCCTTGAAGGAAGTGGATTTCCAGTTGCAGCGGCACGAGGTCCATGTCCTCGTGGGCGAGAACGGAGCCGGAAAAAGCACACTGATGCACTTGCTGGCGGGGGTGCACCGGCCCGACACGGGGACGATTTCAATCAACGGCAAGACCGTGACGATTGAAAACGAGAAGCGCTCACAGGAGCTCGGTATCGGGATGGTTTTTCAGGAAGGCAGTCTGGTCGAGAGTCTGAGCATCGCAGAGAATATCTTTGCAGCGCGGCAGCCGGCCAATCGCTGGGGTATCGTGAATTATCGAAAGCTGTACCGACAGACAAAGGAACTGCTGGAGCAGTTCGGGATGGACCTTGACCCCATGGTATGTGTGGAGATGCTTTCGCCGGCGCAGAGGCAGCGAGTTGAAATCGCCAAGGCACTGTCACTCGACGCCAGAATAGTGATTTTCGACGAACCGACATCGTCTCTTACGCCGTCGGAAGTGACGCCGCTGTTTGAGCTGCTTGGCCGCCTAAAAGCACGTGGGGTGGGCATCATCTACATTTCACATCGGCTGGAAGAAGTCTTCGCCATTGCCGACCGCATTACGGTGCTCAAAGACGGCCAATACTGCGGCACGTTCGCAAAGGCCAACATCACCCGGGACCAACTGGTTTCCTGCATGGTCGGCAGAGAGTTTCTCGAAGACATGACAAAAGCAGGCGATGCGCCGCCGGGCAGCGACGTCGTGCTAAAGGTCGAAGAACTCAGCGACGACCGGTATTTGCATCGTGTCAGTTTCAGCGCGCATCGTGGCGAAGTAACCGCGTTTGCAGGATTAGCCGGAGCAGGCCGTTCTGAACTTGCACTGACGATTATGGGAGCCAGGCCTCGCAGATCCGGGCGCATCAAGGTCTGCGGGCGGACCGTGACTATCAATTGCCCGAAAGACGCAATTTCCGCAGGTCTGGGCTACCTTCCTGAGGACCGCAGGCAAGCCGGGCTTTTCGTGGAAATGAGCATTCGCTGGAATGTTACCGCGGCCAGCCTGAGTAAGTTCGGAACATGGTGGATGGATGACCGCAAAGCCGCCCGCACGGCTAATGATTACTGTCGCAAGCTAAGAGTCTCAGCCCCGGACGCAGAAACCACAATACAGATGCTCAGCGGAGGCAATCAACAGAAAGTGCTGCTGGCAAGGTGGCTGCTGTTGGAGCCGGACATTCTGATAGTGGATGAACCGACACGGGGCATTGACGTCGGGGCCAAACAGGAGGTACACCGTCTCCTGCACAAATTGGCACGCCAGGGTACATGTGTGATAATGATCTCTTCTGAGCTTCCGGAAATCCTCGCCGTAGCCGACCGCATCTACGTGATGCGCGAAGGACAAATTGTCGGACAGATGACCCACAGGCAAGCGACAGAAGAGCGAATAATGCGATACGCCCTGGGAGCATAAAAAGAAACACAAGAGGTAGCTATTTGATTACAGAGAGTGCAAACAATCGCTGGCTGGGACTACTCCGGAAAATCCCCATCTCGAGGGAACTCGGCTTGCTGTATCTGACCATACTGTGTGTGATACTATTCTCGGTGTTGTACCCTGTGTCATTCCCGACATTTGAGAACTTCTCCGCAGTGATGCGAGGCCTTGCGTTGGATGGGATCATGGCGGCGGGCATGCTGCTGTTGCTGGTGAGCGGCCTGTTCGACCTGTCCATAGGTGGGATGTTCTCCATGATTGGGGTCATTACAGGATGGCTTATGAAGACCGCCGGTGTACCCGTGCCGTTGGCAATTCTCTTGGGACTGAGCATCGCCACGCTGGGCGGCGCTCTCAACGGCTTCCTGGTGGCGAAGGTCCGCGTCAACGCCCTTATTACCACCCTTGGTACGATGCAAATCTTCCGCGGCGTGGCGGTCCTTGTAGGGGGACCGGGGATTTCGTTTCTGTCTGAGTCCTTCTCGCGTTTGGGACAGACGGAGCTGCTTGGGTTGCAGATGCCGGTGTGGCTTATGGTGTTTGTTGTGGGTCTGTCGCACTACCTGCTAACCAGGACGCGGTTCTTCCGACAGTTCTACTATATCGGCGGTAACGAAAAGGCGGCGTACCTGTCGGGGATTAACGTGCCTCGTTTGAAAATACTGGCGTTCATGATATCCGGTTTTCTTGCCGGCTTGGCAGGTATCGCCTTTGCCGCACGTTTGGCAACGAGTGTCTCCACCTCCGGAGACGGAGCTGAACTGCGAATTATAACCGCCGTGATTCTGGGCGGCGCCAGTTTGAGAGGCGGCAAGGGCTCGGTGCTCGGCGCCTTTATCGGAGTGGTGTTCATAGCCCTTATAAACAACATCATGATTATCGCCAAGATATCCTCCTACTGGCACAGCATAGTGATAGGCACGGTGCTGGTTCTGGCAGTATCGATGGATTATCTGCTTGAGCGACGTCGCACTTAGGACGAAAACGAACCGCTCGTTTTCACCGCGATGGCTTTGGTTGTAGTAGAAAATGACAAAAGGAATAGAGATGGAGAATCAGAAGATATCGCGTCGTGACATGATCGGTGTCGCGGGCACTGCGAGTTTGGGGATTGCCCTGTTATGCGGTTGTGAGAAGCGCCGCGAGGAAGCAGCCGATGCGGGGACCGCCGATAAGGCCAAAGCTGACTACTCCCACGAAGAGTATGTATGGCTCTCAGCTCGCGCCAATCTGCCGCTGTTCGTGGCACACGACCATCGTGCTCTGCAACAGATCGGCAGGGAGCTTGGCGTACAGGTGACAATTGCCGGGCCTGATGTCTTTGATATCGCAGCGCTGGTAACGGCCATCGAGCAGACGATCGTGCGTAAGCCGGCTGGGCTCATGGTCGTTGGCTGGGACCCTTCTGCGCTGGTTGCGCCCATCAATCGTGCGGTAGATCGGGACATCCCGGTAATCTGCGTGGATGCCGACGTCGCGGCGAGCAAGCGGCTGGCCTTTGTCGGAACGGACTGGTATGACCTCGGCGTGCGCCAGGGACAGGCTATGCTCAAGGCCCTCGGCGAACATCGGGGCAAGATAGCCATGCTGGGGCTTATCGAACAATATATTGATCAGCAGGCCTTCGCTGGTTTCCGGTCAATCGTCGAGAAGCAAGGTCTGGAAGTAATGGAACCACTGGAGGACAAGGGCAGCATCGCCGAGGCGGCCCGTGTAGCCACAGCCGTCATCCAGAGCACTCCCGACCTTGCAGGTATTGCCGGCTTTGATTCAGAAAGCGGCCCCGGCATCGGCATGGCCATCAAGGAATCGGGCAAGGCCGGCAGGATTGTAGCGACGACGGTGGACGCCGAAGAACATCA
The DNA here is from genome assembly GCA_964514115.1 of uncultured Pirellulales bacterium. Taxonomy (GTDB): domain Bacteria; phylum Planctomycetota; class Phycisphaerae; order Sedimentisphaerales; family Anaerobacaceae; genus CAZEPI01. Next base: position 153,829 of record CAZEPI010000001.1, read on the forward strand.
TCTCAGACTCGTTAAGGAGGGTGTGTTAACCGCTGCCATCGGCCAGAAACGCGAGTTGTTCACCTACTATGGCACAAGAGTGCTCTTCGACATCAACCACACTTCTTTGAGATTCACGGAAAACGACAAACAGGCCGGCGTCAGCCCTGTCCCTGAGATATTCTACACGGGCTCATACACCGTCACAGAGGACAATGTGGACCTGTTCCTAAAGGCCGCTGGTTAGGAGATACGGGGTGCGCCGATAACGAGGCAAAAAAACTTGGGAGTCGTTCTGAAGGAGAAACGGTTATGAGTAATGCGAAGAACCTCGCGACAGGATTTTTACTGTCTTGCTTGTTCGTCGGGGCCGCTGTCGGTGCCGCCAATACGCAAAGCGGCGAGATTGTGCTTGAGAACAACCAGGTCAAGGTGCTGCTGCGCGCCGACACGCCCGTCATCGCGGAGTACCTGCACAAGCCGACGCGGGCGAAGCTGGGCGGGAATACTTCGCGAACAGGATTCGACGCCAGGATACTCAATGGGGTGGCACCAACTTTGTGGGACAACAAAGAGACGGTGTGCCAGGTTAAACAGACGGGTGATTCGGTAACGTATGAGGTGGCAATCAATGGCCAAGCCGGGCCCATGGTGGGATTCGATATGGTTTTCTCACTTGCTGGCAGCACGTTGACCGCAGGATTCGAGAATGTGAAAGAGCACGGTGAGTATCACCTTATCGATATCGAGATTCCTGTGCTGGTGTCGGTCGAGACGGGCGGCAAGGGGCAGGGCTGGGTCGCGATACCGGGTGACTGCGGTCGGCTGATGGATGTTGCAACGGCTAACCAGGAAACGTATGAGTATGACATTGACTGGCGAAACGCGCTGCTTTGCGGGATTGTCTATAACAGGGAGGTCCTGGCGGCTGTGGATTCGGATTCGTGGGAAGACCATTTCATCAGCGGCTTTGCAGCGGGGCGAGGCGGCAACACCGGAGCTATCGGAGTGAGATTCATACACCGGCTGGACTGGTATCGTTTGGAAGAGCACGAGCAGTATGTCGAGGCGGTGGACCCGCGGTACCATTTGAAGGTTCAGGATTCGAGCAAGGCGATGGTTACGATTTCAGGAGACTACGACGGCGACAGGCAGGTGAGCTGGGTCGACGGGGCCAAGATTATCAGAGAAAAGCTGCCGGGCAAGTCAAGTCCGTATTATGCAAACAAGCCGTTCTCCAAGATGTGGCTCGATCGTCGGGAGCAGACGGGGATTGTGACATTTGAGCAGGTGTTGGACAGAGTCAAGGAGTGGGTGAATCTTACCGATGACGCACCGCACGTTGTGTATATGGTCGGCTGGCAGTACACAGGGCATGACACGGGATACCCGGCGATTGAGAAGGTAAATGAGCGTTTGGGGGGGCGAGAGGCGCTGTTGAAGTTGTTCGAGGACGTCAAGCAATACAATACAACCCTGAGCTTTCACGACAACTACGACGATGCCTACCCGGGTAGTCCCGCGTGGGACCCCGATATCATTTGCAGGGATGCGAAGGGCAATCTGATGGAAGGCGGAATATGGGGACTGGAGCCGCCCTACCTGATAAGCACCTACAAGTATGCACAGAAGTATGGTCTGGAACGCGTGAGGCGGACTCTGGAACTTTATCCGATTGCGGAGACCTACCATACGGATGTTCTTGCAGGCGGATATATGGGCGGCAGGAAGCATGATTTTGACCCGGAAAGTCCCGCAGGAGCAGCGAAGAACTTCGAGGGCAAGGTGGCGATAATCAAGGAGTTCAACAAGGGCCGCGTCGATATCACAACCGAGGATTTCACCGGCAAATTCGTCCCTTATGTCGGCGGCTTCCTGAAGATAATCGATGCCGACCACGTGTATTTTCGGGGCGAGGAGAAAATACCGCTGATACCGTTCATCTATCATGCCAAGTCGTGCTATGGAATGCGAACGAGAAGCGACAGGGCTTTCATGCAGGCGCATCTGTACGGTGCAAATGTGGGAGGATCAGGCTCTGTGCAGGATTATTATCTGCGGGTCTTTCCTCAGTTGAAGCTTTATGGCAAGGAAATGATGGCGCATCGCAGGGACGGAGAGGTGGAGAGGGTGACATACGAGGACGGCAGCTACGTCGAGGTTAGCTGGGGCAACAACCGATACTCGGTGGTTGTGAATGGGCGGCTGATTGCGAAAGACTTTACGTCTTTCGTGCCGAGAAGCGAAAACGTGTATTATGCATACTCACGTCAAGGCGGGATGCTTAGTTATCCGGTGGTGTGGCAATGGCGACAGGACAATATCAAGGTGACAAAGCTGATGGCGGACGGAGGTGAGGACCCAGCGGTGTTTAATATCTCCGACGGGATGTTGGATCTGTCGGCTGAAGCAAATACGCCCTACAAGGTGGTATATGAGAAGTAAGTCAGGAGCTGTGTAATAAAATGATGAGAAGAACGATAGTATTGGCGGTGATGTGCTTACTGGTTGTACCATGTGCATTGCAGGCCGCAGAGGTTGTCGAAAAGAAAATCGAGATAACCAAACGCTCGGCTAAAATGCCGATTTACAACGTCAAAGATTACGGCGCAACCGGTAAAAAGGGCCAGAGCGGCGCCGAGACAATGGCTGCAATCCAAAAAACAATAGACACCTGCACCGCCGAAGGCGGCGGAATGGTTTATGTCGCGCCGGGCGAATATGTGACGGGTCCGTTGAGTCTGAAGAGCAATGTGCGTTTCTATATCGAGGCGGGCGCAACTATTTACGGCAGCAGGGACAGCAGCGACTGGGGCAGAGGCAGGCGCGCGATTCTTCACGGCGAGGACCTGACCAATGTCACCATAGAAGGCCGCGGGACAGTCGATGGAAATGCCGAACACACACAATATCCATACACCGAAAAAGGTGACAACGAAATCCAGTACCGTATCGACGCGCTGAAAAAGGATAAGCCCGAGGGCATGCCTTTCTGGAGATGGACCCGCCCCACCTACAACCTGGTATATCTGCGCAACTGCACCGACGTCCAAATGACCGGCGTAAACCTGATAAATGCCCCGGTCTGGTGCGTGCATTTTCTGGGCTGTGAGCGAGTAGTGGTTGACGGGGTCTATGTTTACAGCAGTCTGGTCGAGGGCGTCAACAGTGACGGTATAAATCCCAACGGCTGCAAAGATGTTCGCATTTCGAATTGCACCATTGTTACCGGTGATGACTGCATATCGATTAAGAGCAGAGACCGTCGCGGCACGCCCCGAGTGTGTGAGAACATCACTATAACGAACTGCCGGCTTACCAGCGCTTCATCGGCTGTTAAGATAGGCGATGAAATCAACGCCGACGTCAAACACGTCCTTATAGACAACTGCGTGGTCCGTAACAGCCATCGCGCATTCGCATTTATGATTCTCGACGGCGGTACTGTGAGCGACGTAATCATAAGCAACATCACGATTGAATGCACCCGGCACGACTGGTTCTGGTGGGGACAGGGTGATGCGTTTTACTTCAAGATTGCCAAACGCCGCAACGATTCGACGATAGGTAAGTTCGAGAACATAGTGATAAAGGACGTGATTGCGCACGTCAAGGGCTCGAGCATAATCAACGGGCATCCGGAAAGCCCCTTGACGGGGATTCGGTTCGAGAACGTCAAGCTGTTCATGTCGGAAGACCCCGGGGCTTACTTCAAAGAAGCTGTGCACGCAATTCAGGGCAGGTACTTCAAGGACTTGACCTTGAGGGATATCGAAATCGTCTGGGGTAAGCCGAGTTCGGAAAAGTGGAAAAGCGCACTTTATCTGGAGGATGTGGAAGGTTTGACGCTCGACGGTTTCATGGGCAAACAGGCGCATCCGGGTTCTGAAGAAGCTGCTGTTGTGCTGAAGAATGTCGCCGGCGCGCATATTCTCGGCTGCGTAGCTCACGAGGGAACCGGTGAATTCCTTCGCATAGAAGGCGAAAAAAACAAGGACTTGAAGCTCTTCGGCAACGATTTTTCAGCGGCCCGGATTGCCTTTGGACCGAAGGGAAAAGCCGATTCGGCCGTTACCTATTCGTTCGGTAACGATATGCCGAAATGAACAGTCCATAAGAAATCGAAAGGAGACTGAAGGTGAACTTGTTGAGAAAAATGCTGATTGCGGTCATGTGTTTTATGGTTGTTGCGCCTTTATTCGGAGCTGCTGAAAAAACAGAGTCCGAAAGCAGCGGCCGCGGACTTCTTACGAGCGATTCGATTTACGATGTGAAGGATTTTGGAGCGCTGGGGACAAGAGAGCAGGGCAGCAAGGAGACAATGGCGGCGATGCAGAAGGCGATAGATACGTGCGCATCCAACGGAGGTGGAGTAGTCTATGTGCCGGGCGGCGAATATGTTACGGGGCAGTTGAATCTGCGAAGCAATGTGCGTTTTCTTGTTGAGGCGGGAGCTACTATTTACGGCAGCAGGGACGGCAACGACTGGCCCAGGGGGCGCAACGGGATTCTGTACGGTGAAAATCTAATCAACGTCACTATCGAAGGGCGCGGGATAATCGACGGGCAGGCCGAACACATATGGCAGCCCTATACCGAGAAACGCGACAACGAGATACAGTATCGAATTGACGCACTCAAGAAAAACAAGCCCGAGGGAATGCCCTTCGTGAGATTTACTCGGCCTACATACAATATCATCCTCCTGATGGACTGTAAGGATATCCAAGTCAGGGGCGTGACGCTCAGGTACGCGCCAATTTGGAATTCGCTTTATGTTCGGTGTGAGCGTCTGGTCGTGGACGGTGTGAGCATATTCAGCAGTCTGGTCAAGGGGATGTGCAGCGACGGGATAGACCTGATGGGCTGCTACGACGCCCGTATCGCAAACTGCACGATTGAGACCGGAGACGATTGCATCTCACTCAAGAGCCGTGACTGGAGCGGGGCCGCAGTGCCCGTCGAGAACATCACGATAACCAACTGCCGGCTCACAAGCTCGTCGTCAGCAGTCAAGATTGGCGACGAAATCGCCGGTGACGTCAAGCACGTGGTTATGGATAACTGCGTGATTCGCAACTGCCATCGTGCCTTCGCGTTTATGATTCTCGATGGCGGAACGGTCAGTGACGTAATTATCAGCAACATCACCATCGACTGCAAGAGGTATGACTGGTTCTGGTGGGGACAGGGTGATGCGTTTTACTTCAAGGTTGGAAAACGCGACGAAGATTCGACGATAGGCAAGTTCGAGAACATGCTGATAAAGGACGTGGTAGCCCACGTCAAAGGTTCGAGTATCATTAACGGGCACCCGGAAAGCCCCCTGACGGATATTCGGTTTGAGAACGTCAAGCTGTTCATGTCGGAAGATCCGAAGGCTTATTTCAAAGAGGCCATTCATGGTATTCAGGGCAGATACTTCAAGGACCTTACGTTGAAGGATGTCGAAATCGTCTGGGGTGGGCCGAGTTCAGAGAAGTGGAAAAGCGCGCTCTATCTTGAGGATGTCGATGGGTTGATACTCGACGGTTTTGTCGGCAGGCAGGCGCATTTGGGCTCGAATGAGCCGGCGGTGACTCTGAAAAACGTTGCCGAAGCCGATATCCGCCTCTGTCGGGCTGCAAAGGGAACGGGACAGTTTCTCCGCGTGGAAGGCGAGCAGAGCAAAGACATCAGGTTGTTCGCCAACGACTTCTCATTGGCAAAGACTCCCTACGCCGCGAATGAGAAAGCCATTACTTTTTCGTTCGGCAATGCCGGGTGTGAATAGGATGTCGTGGTGTGAACCAGTAAATTTGATCAAATCGAGAAGGAGGTTGTTAGATCATGTTGCTCAGACAAATGAGACTTGTTCCCTGTGTATCCATCCTTGTGTGCTGGATGGCGTGTAGTGGTTGGGCGGAAGAACGTGCCAGCTCGGTCGAAATCTCTGTCAATAAAAGCACCGTGTACCAGACCATAGACGGCTTTGGGGCACACGGCGCAATGAACGTTTGGTGGGGCGATGGCCCGTTTTTTAACCAGGCCTTTCTCGACCGGCTCATTGACGACATGGGCCTTACGATCATCAGAAACGAATACTACCCCACTGTCGAAGAGCCGAATCAGTGGGCCAAACAGATCCCATACCTCCGGGCCCTCAAGGCAAAAGCCCAGGCAAGCGGAGAACCACTGAAATTCATTGCCACATTCTGGACGCCGCCGGGACACATGAAAGACAACAAGAGCACGAAGGAAGGCGGACATGTGCTGGCTGAGTACTACGACGACCTCGGCAAATACGCCGTCAAAGCGATAGAGGACTACAAAGACGCTGGCATCGACCTCTATGCAATCAGTCTGCAGAACGAACCTGCATTCAAAGAACCCTACAACTCGTGTGTATACGCCCGCGATGAGTACAGGAACATGCTCAAAGTAGCCGGCCCCATCATCAAGGAAACCTTCCCAAAGGTCAATATCTTCGGCGCAGAGCACATGGTTTGGGCACTCGAATGGCCCGACATCTCCTTCGAAGGCGGTATCATCGAAGACAAAGAGGCCCTGAAGTATATCGACATCTGGGCATGTCACGGGTATGGCAATGATGGCAAGACGCCTGAGCCGGATTCCAAAGAGGCACACCAATGGGCGGCGGCGCACAAGAATCTGGCCGACACGGGAAAGCCCCTGTGGATGACCGAGACCTCCGGATACAAGGAAAACTGGGACAATGCCATACAACTCTCGCAGAGCATCTACGCCGCCCTCAAGTACGGCAAAATCTCGGCATGGGTATGGTGGCAGATCAGCGAGAAGGGTTTGGGCCAGTATGTACTGATGAACCTCGGCAAGCCAGGCAAACGTTACTACGTCTCCAAGAACTACTACCGCTACATCAGACCCGGCGCCGTCATGGTCGACGCCAACGTCGCCGATGACAATATCCTTGCAACGGCCTTTACACACGCAGAGAAAGAGACAATGACCCTCGTCGTAATCAATACCAGCCAGACCGCCAAAGATATTGCGCTGTCCGGCTCCGGCCTGCCTTCGAAGTTCACCCTGTATAGAACGAGCGAATCCGAGGATTGCGCCGACGTCGGAACCGTCCCCAGCAGCGACACAATGTCCCTGCCCGGACGAACCGTAACAACACTCTATGGCTCATTATGATATCACGGCAGCACGACGATGCCTGGTAAGGATAATGAAACAGAACAAATCAGAAAGGAGATACAAAATGAATTCGAGGACAGATAAGAACAAGGGCGGCATGTCCCGCAGAGATTTTATCAAGACCTCTACGGCGATTTCACTGGCTGCCCTGGGCACAGGCGCAAGCAAGGTATTTGCAGCCGGCTCGGAAAAGATACGTTATGGGATAATAGGTTTCGGAGGCAGAGCGTCCGGGGCGGCAAGCAACGCCGTCTTCGCCGACCCCGCTGTAGAAATAGTCGCCGCCGCGGATATGTTCGACGACCATATCGACGAATCGCTCGACAAGCTCAGAAACGGGTCACAGTGGGTCACCAGGATACCGAGCGAGAAACTCAAGATAACTAAAGACACCAGATTCACCGGCTTTGAAGCATACAAGAAGCTACTCGAATGCGACGTGGACGTCGTCATCCTCGCATCGTCACCGGGCTTCAGGCCCAGACACCTCAAGGCTTGCGTCGAGGCAGGCAAGCATGTCTTTATGGAAAAACCGGTGGCGACTGACCCTGTAGGTGTTCGTTCGATAATCGCCTCGTCTGAGCTGGCCAAGGAAAAGGGCCTTACTGTTGTCGCCGGGACCATGAAACGCCATGCCCCCTCTAACATTGAAATCATGAAACGTATTCATGACGGAGCCATCGGCGAGCTCGTCGGCGGTCAGTGCTACTACAACACCGGTCTGCTCTGGATCCACCCGAGACAGCCCGAATGGTCCGACATGGAATGGCAGATACGCAACTGGTACTACTTCACATGGCTTTCCGGGGATCATATCGTCGAGCAGCACATCCACAATATCGACGCGCTCAACTGGGCATATAACGATCATCCAGTCAAGTGCCTCGGCGTGGGCGGCCGTGAGGTTCGTACCGAGCCGAAATGGGGCAACATCTATGACCATTTCACTACCGAGTTCGAATACGCCAACGGCGCCAGGGTAATGAGCATGTGTCGACAGATGGATGGATGCAGCGAACGGATGTCGGAGAGAATCGTCGGAACAAAGGGCGTTGCGATTATGGAAAGACGTGAAATCCTGGGTGAAAACCCCTACAAATACGAAGCGGAGCGCATCGACCCATACATTCAGGAACATAAAGACCTCATTGAAAGTATGAGACAGGGCAAAGCCATCAACGAAGGCCGACAAGTTGCCGAGAGCACCCTCACCGCCGTAATGGCCAGAATGAGCGCTTATACGGGCCGGGAGCTATCGTGGGATTGGGTGACGAACGCATCGAAACTTGACCTTAGCCCCGACAAATATGAGTTCGGCGACCTGCCCGTCAGGCCCGTCGCAGTACCGGGAAAGACACCCTTGGTTTGAAAACCTGTCACTTGATTTAAGGAGATTTAAAAATGAGCAACCTAACACGTCGTGAAATGATGGCAAAGTCCGCACAGGCCGTTGCCGGGCTTGCACTTGCTGGCGGCTGTGCCTGTCAACAACCCAAATGTGCAAAGTCAGCCGACAAGGGCTTCAAGATTGGCGCCTGCGACTGGACACTGGAAAAGCAGATTGACCCGGGCTGTTTTGAATTCGCCCACCGCCTCGGCCTCGACGGCGTCCAGCTAAGTCTCAACAGTCTCGATAAACAAGTCCATCTGCAGGACCCGCAAATCAGGAAGGTGTATTTGGATGCTGCAAAAGAATACGGCATGGAGATACCTTCAATAGCTATCGGGGAATTGAACAACGTCCCCGTGAAGGGCAACGACCCTCGAGCCGAGCGGTGGCTATCGGAATGCATCGACGTATGTAAAGCTATGAATGTTGGTGTTATTCTGGTTCCCTTCTTTCTGGATGGTAACATAAAAGGTGATGACAAGGGCACTGATGTTGTTGTCGAAAAATTCAAACGTCTTGCCCCTAAGGCGGAAAAGGCCGGCGTTTCTCTTACTATTGAATCGTTACTAAGTGCAGAGGAGCACCTGGACATCATTGAGCGAGTGGGTTCGCCTGTCATCAAGGTGTATTATGATGTAGCCAATTCTCATGGTGAGGGCTACGACATATACAAAGAAATACGCATGCTCGGCAAGCACATTATCGAGTTTCACGCCAAAGATTATGGAGGCCTGTACGGCAAGGGCTCGATAGATTTCGTGAAGGTTCGACAAGCCATAGACGATATCGGCTACCGCGGATGGCTTGTCATCGAAGGCGGAAAAATGCCAATCGGCCTCGAAGAAAGCATGCGTTATAACATCCAGTATCTAAGGGAAATATTCCCGCCTTCCGTTGACGCATAACCAACTTCACAGCATGAGTAACTGAGAAATGAAAGAAGTTTACAGGAAGAAAGACAGAACAGAGAACAGAACAACGAGGCGAGCTTTCCTCCACAGGGCCGGCTTCATTACCGCGCTGACCGTCGTGCCGAGATATGTCCTGGGTGGCTCGGGCCACACCCCGCCGAGTGAGAAAATCAACCTGGGCTTTGTCGGATGTGGCGGCCAGGGCATGATTCTGATGAAGGGATTTCTCCAGGAGCCCGACGTAAACATTCTTGCCGTCTGCGATGTCGAAGAAGCTGCCGATTACAGCAAGTTTGACTATAAAGGCATGGCAGGTCGCGGACCGGCCCGCAAGTTAGTCGAAGAGTATTATGCCGCTGCGGACTCCTCGGCTCTCAAGCAGTGCAGGACCTACACAGACTTCAGAAAGATGCTCGATGAGCAGAAAGACATCGATGCGGTGGTCATCGCCACGCCGGACCACTGGCATGCTCTCATCTGCATTTCAGCCATCAGGGCCGGCAAGCACGTTTACTGCGAAAAGCCGCTGGCTCGCACCATTTATGAGGTCCGCCAAATCACACAAGCCGCCGCTCAATCCAACCTTGCCACTCAAATGGGCAATCACGGCCGCTCCGGCGAAGGGCCTCGCCTTACGTGTGAATGGATTGCCGATGGCGCCGTCGGGCCTGTCCGCGAGGTCCACGCCTGGACTGAATTCTATTCCTGGACGGACGGCCCTGAGCGCCCGAAGGATACTCCACCGGTCCCGAGCACTCTGAATTGGGACTTCTGGCTCGGACCTGCCCCACAGAGACCCTACCATCCCGCCTATCATCCCCACAACTGGAGGGCTTGGTGGGATTTCGGCACCGGTGCTCTCGGCGACTTCGCCTGTCACCATTTGGACCCCGCGCTCTGGGCCCTCAAACTCGACCACCCGACTACCGTCGAAGCCGAGTTCCGCGGGGGTGGTCCTGAGCATGTCCCGTCAGCGTCGAAGATTCATTACCACTTCGACGCCCGCGGTGACATGCCGCCGGTCGAGCTGTACTGGTACGACGGAGGCCTTGAACCCGAAAGACCTCCGGAACTCGAACCGCAGCGAATGATGGGAAGCCGGGGCAATGGAATCATCATTGTTGGCGACAAGGGCAAAATCATGGGAGGTGGCTGGGGCGAAAGCCCGAGGCTCATTCCGGAAGCCAGAATGAAGGCCTACAAACAGCCGCCCAAGACTATACCCCGCATCCCCGGTGGTAACCATCTGCGAGACTGGCTACGGGCGTGCAAAACCGGCCAACCGGCATGTTCGGATTTCCGCATCGCCGGCCCTGTGACCGAGGCCATCCTGCTCGGAAACGTCGCCATCCGCTCCGGCCAAAAACTTTACTGGGACCCCGTTAATCTCAAAGCCGGCAACGCCCGCAACGCCGAGCAGTTCATTTATCCTCAGTATCAACATGGGTGGACCTTATAACCCGGCTCTGGGAGAGACCCGATGGACCAGAAGGTTAGACTATCTCGAAACGACAAGGAATCCGAAGATTCGTGAAATATCCGCGGCAGTGGATACGAGAATATCCTGATGAAAAAATCAAAGATTTCAATAGTCAAAATAGAAGAATATTCCAGAGAGAAGGTTGAAGCCGGGCTCAGCCAGCTTCTGGAGAACCTGGGAGGCATAGCAAAAATTATCCCGCCTGCTACAAAGAAGGTCCTTATAAAGCCAAATCTTATGGCGGGATTCGCGTGGGATACCGGAGTGACCGTCAACCTGGACCTCCTGGGACATCTGATTGAGATGATTCAAGAACTAGGGCTTGACCTTGTAGTCGGAGAAGGCGCCGGCTGGGGACAGCTCAGCGATGATGTATTCAACCGCACCGGCGCCAGAAAGCTGGTCGAAAACTATGGGATTGAGCTGCACGATTTCAAGAGAGGCGAAGTTGACCCCGCTAATGAGGTCAAACTTGACATCCCTGAGCCGCTGGCGACGAAAACCGCCACGGTTGACAGGGTCGTTCGTGACTGTGATTTCATAATCAGTCTGGCAAAACTGAAAACGCATTGCGAGACCGGAGCGAGCCTATCTCTTAAGAACATGAAGGGGCTTATCACGCGAGACAGAGAGAGAATAAGGTTTCATCTTCTGGATGTGCATAAATGCATAGTCGACCTCAACAAACTATTCAAGCCCAGTCTCTCCATCGTCGAAGGACTCATCGCTCTGGAAGGAATAGGGCCTTTGGTCCCGGGAACTCCCCTTGACCTCGGAGTGCTTGTCGCCGGCACCGACCCCGTGGCGGTAGATAGTACCTGCTGCAGGGTAATGCACTTCGACCCGGCGGATATAAAGCATATCAAGCTGGCCTCTGAAAATGGGCTGGGCAGAATCAAGCCGGAGGAGATTGAGATAGCAGGCCGGACCTTGGAAAGTGTTACCCCTCTAAGCTTCGCCCATCCGCCCGACACAATCGAAGGCATTTCTCCTTACGAGCAGATAAAAATCGTTGACGGCAAGCCATGCTCCAATTGCATTGCGGCCCTTGCCTCCAACATTCACGGCTACCTTGACAAGAACAAAGCCGAAAAAGCAACGCACCAAGTGAAGATACTCTTCGGAGCCAAGGCAAAGGCCAAGTTCACCGGCGATGAAATTGCCATCGGAAACTGCCTCAAGAGATATGACGGAAAAATCCCTTATTGTCCCGGATGCCCTCCTCCGGGTGATGTGTATCTGAAGTTGGTGGAGAAGGCATTAGAAGGAAAACTACAAAGCGCAGGAGAATAATATGGCAAAAATTGGAAATGACTGGAGCGGAACCGGCGTCCCTGAGACAGGATTGAAGGTTGATTACCCTGAAGTGTGTGCGATGTACGGCGTTGAAGAGGTGCAGGCCGTGACTGAGGCCATGCAGGGGCCGATATATACTCTAAGCACCTATACAAAAAAATTTCAGGAAGAGTTTGCTAAATTTGTCGGCACGAAATACGCTTTTGCCGTGAGTAACGCCGCCAGCGCACTTGAAATGGCTGCATATCTTATTGGAATAGAGCAGGGTGATGAGGTTATCGTGCCCGCGATAACTTTTTTCTCCACCACGTTGGGGATACTGCGGCTCGGGGGCAAGATTGTATTCGCCGACATTGACCCTGTCACCTACAACATCACAGCCGAAACAATCGAAGAGAAAATCACCCCTGAGACAAAGGCGATTTATGTGGTTCACTTATACGGCCTGCCCGTCGATATGGACCCGATTATGCAGCTCGCAGCCAAGCACAATCTGACTGTGGTCGAAGATTGTGCACATACACCCGGAGCGGAGTACAAGGGTAAGAAAGTAGGCGGCATTGGCAGGTATGGGTGTTTCAGTTTTCATACAGCCAAGAATATGACAACCCTTGGCGAGGGCGGCATGATTACAACGGATGATGACCAGGCGGCAGCAGACATACCTGCGCTGCGCCACGTAGGAATGAGAGGTTATAAGGACCAGGAAAAATACTGGATTCCGTATTTCTATGACATTACAGACGTCAGAGGACGCATCCCTTACAATTTCTGTATGAACGAAATACAGGCGGCCGTCGGAAGGGTGCAGCTAAAGAAGGTAACTGCACTCAACGAACGCAGACGATGTATCGCCGCGAGACTGACAGAGGGATTGAAGGACGTCGGCAATCTGCAGCTTCCGGTCGAACCGCAGGGGTACAAACACGTTTACCATCTTTACCAAACGGTTATCGACGGAGACAGAGACAAATTTGTCGGAGTTCTCCACGACAAGTATAGTATAAGAACGGCTCCACTGTATCCTCCCGTATATCGTTTCAGTATTTACAAAGAAATGGGATACAAGGAGGGAATTGCGCCCGTCGCGGAAAGAATCTATGACCATTCAACCTGTCTGCCGATGACGCCGGCATTAACCGATGAGCAGGTTGATTATATGATAGACTCTGTGACCAAAGCCGCAAAAGAAGCGTCGTAGATGACAAGGGAAGCCGAGATGAAGAAAACAACATTCGCAGTGATAGTCGCCAATCGCCAGTTTTTCCCGGATACCCTCGCCAAACAGGGACGTCGAAATATACTCACTGTGCTTAAGAAAGCCGGCTACGGCGCCGTGAGCTTGTCCGTGAAAGACACCAAATGTGGCGCAGTCGAAACGTATGACGACGCAAAAAAATCGCCGAATCGCAGGTGACCGGCGGCATCCTCACAGCCGCTGTCCCAGAACGCTCAATATTCACCCTCACGACAGTGGATTGAGGCGGGAGTTGAGAAGGGCGATTTCTTTTTGCCTATTCCAGTGGTCTACGGGTCGGAGGGGTGTTTGTTTTATGTGGGGGTAGAGGAGGGCTTTTCCGTCGATTTTGGTTTGCTTAATCATCTTGAGGACATCGATGGCGTTATCGAGCGAGCCGACGGCGGCGATGTAATTGCCGGGGTCGATGTCGCCGTCGTGTATTGCTTTAAGTGTAGCGGCCATGTCGCTCGGCTCGCCGCCGCTTGAGCCGACCACCTTTATCTCACGATAGTGCACTGCTATTGCATCGAGCTCTAAGATGTGCTGTCCGCGAGGGAGCCCACCGAACAGATTTGCCACGCCGCCGGTGCCAAGCAGACCGAGCGCATCCTGCTGAACGGGCCTGATGCCTACAGCCAGTATGATGTCGTCGGCTCCTTTGCCGTGCGATAGTTCTCTTACGGCCTTGGCCAGCTTGTCAGCCGTGATGCAGACCAGGTGGGTTCCGTACTGCTCGGCCTTTTGGCCGATGGCTTTCATGGTCTTGTCGAGCCGCTCCTGCTGCAGGTCCGAGACAACCAGAACGGCGGGTTTGAACCGCAGAGCTAACTCGGCGTGCATCCTGCCCATAGCGCCCGCGCCGACGACGACGGCCAGCCCGCCCGGTAAGATGCCGATATGCGCCCGGCGTTCGGCGAAGGGCTCGTCTTTGATGAGGTGGTAGTTTCGCTGCTGGGCGGAATACACGCAGCTTATCGGCTCAGCCATCGAGACGGCAAAGCAGGGCATGTCGTCATCGGGCAAACCAAGCAGGCATTTACCCGCGAGGACCTCTTCCTGGATGCGGATGTATTGAGCGAGGTGGCCCGGCAGTGAGTAGCCGACGCCGCACTTGAACATACCCTCGCCGTTGTTGTTATAGCGTTCGCGGTGGATGATTGGGCCGACGTCGACCGCTGGCTGGATCGCGTATCGCTCGCCCGGTTTGTATTTGCCCTTCAGGTTCTCGCCGATTTTGACCAGCGTTACCGAGCCCTCGTCGCCGAGGATAAGAGGCCACTTTTTCATATCCCAGCCGTTGATGTACATGTGCTTTTCGCCTTGTTCGATGAGCTTGAGAATGCTTGTGCACACGCCCGCGGCATCGACTCGGGCAAGGAGCTGATTCGGCCCGATTTCAGGCACTGGTATCTCTGCGACCTTGAGGTTCTCAAAGCCCGCCCCTGCCGCGAGCACCGCCTGCATTGTCGCAGGGATGTCAAAATCGGTCTCGTTTCGGTATTCGCTGTATTTCGACATTCGTGGTGCCCCTCTGACAGCTTGTATGAGTTGAGAGCCCTATTTTAGCAGACGCTCCGCTCTTGTCAACTCAGGCCGTGTTGCTTGGCTGCCTCTTCGGGTTCCGTGTCATGTTTGACCACGTCAATGAGTGCCTTTTGTAGTTCAAGCGGCTTAGGTGACTGAATAACATACCTGCCGAAGACTATCCCTGCGGCTCCTGCCTTTATCTGCTGCCGGGCAAGCTCGAGTGCGTCGAGGTCGTTGCCCTGGCGTTTGCCCCCCAATGCGAGGATGGGCGTTGGGCAGCCGGACACGACTTCATCGAACTTCTTCGTGTAAAAGGTCTTTATCGCGTCTGCGCCGAGCTCGTACAGAATACGACAGCCGACCTTCACCTCCTCGTACATCTCATCGTCGCTCATCTTCTCGTCGTCAACCGGAAAGTATTCACCAATTACCGGCAAGCCCAGCTCGTGCGCCTCGTTGCATAGTCTTGAGAAAACCTCGATGTTCCTGCTGTCACGCTGCTGGCTGCCTGTATTCAGTGAAAGTGAGACGAGGACCATCTGCGCACCTAATCTGAGCGCCTCTGCCGGTGTGTAAATGCGCACCGTATCGCCGGAGTGATAGTCCCACTGGAAGCAATAAATGGTGGACCAGTTGATTCGGGTTATCGGCATGGGGCTGTGGCGATGGCCGCACAGGTCTGCACCGATGTCCCTCAGCATCCCCGGACTCATCAGCACGCCGTCGATATCCGGCAGGATTTTGCCGGGAATCTCGGCTACTTTGTCAAATCCTGCCACAGGTCCTGCGAACATTCCGTGGTCGAACGCAATTACTATTGCAGGTCCTGTGCTGAAAAAACGCGACAAAAACAGATTCGAACTTTCCACGTACAGTCTCCTTCTTCGTCTCAGACAAGCTGTATGTTGATTTTCTTTTTGGACAGCTTCCTGGCTATGTCTTTGCTGATGTGTGAATCGGTAATGAGCAGGTTATAGTCATCGGGTGTGAAGACGCGACACATCGCGCTTTTCCCGAACTTGTTGCTGTCGGCAACGACTATAACCTTTTTGGCGTTTGCCGCCATTTTGCGGTCAAGGTTCAGTACTCGCAGGTCATCGGTATAGGTGTTGCCGTTGTCGGCGATTGCGTCTGCCCCCATAAACGCGATGTCGGCCTTGAACTGCTCAACGTTCTGTTCGGTGAGCGGGCCGTGCAGGTCGGGCGAGCCCCGGCGCAGGAATCCGCCGAGCAGCACGACATCTATACCGGGGGAGAACTGAACCGCTGATACGATGGCCAGAGAAGTCGTTATGAGCGTAACTTGGCGCTTGCCTGCGAGCTGCCGGGCGATTGCGAGCGTGGTCGTGCCGGTATCGAGAATTACCACGTGCCCGTCTTCGACGTATCTGACAGCCTGTTCTGCGATGAGGCGTTTGTGCTCCTGGCCTTTGTTTTGTCTGTCCCTGAAAGAGAACTCAAACGTCAGCCGTTTCGCCAGGGCGGCGCCTCCGTGGGTCCTTAGCACCTCGCCCTGTTTTTCAAGGTTCTCGAGGTCGCGTCGCACAGTCATGGCGCTGACCTTTAGCATCCGGGCCATCTGGTCTATTGAGACCTCATCTTTCTTGAGCAGTTCGTCGCGTATCACCTCGAGACGACGCATCCGGCTTGGCTTGCCGCTTCTCCTGGCCATGGTTGCTCCTTATATATGCTCACCGGTCCGGCAAATTGATAGAATCTTGAGACCGAGCAATGTTATAATAAAACACACTTGAACACAATCTAACATTTTGTACAATGTTTAGCAAGCCCGTTTTTGGGCGGCATATCACCGGCTGGCGTGAATTGCATCTTCTAACGAAGTGAGAATCGAGTTGGCGTATATTTGGAGGTTGACATGAGACCCGCAGATAATGCTTCTGCCGCTGGGACCTACGACGACGGTCCCTACAGAATAGACCTGAGCGACTGGCCCCATATTGAGGTGGCGCCGCCGGGGCCTAAGAGCCAGAAGCTTCACGGCAGGGCGTCGGCGATAATGAGGGGCCTGTCAGGCCAGGTACGCCTGTTTCCTGTGGTCTTTAGCGAAGGCAGGGGCTGTACGCTGACCGACGTGGACGGCAACAGGTACATCGATTTTTCAAGCGGTATATATGTCACAACGCTCGGACACTGTCACCCTAAGGTAAGCGAGGCGGTTGCATCCTGGGCAGACCGCCTGATGAACGCCCATGATTTCACCACGCCCGTGAAGGTCGAGCTGCTCGAAAAGCTGCTCGCAGTTTTGCCCAAGGGCTTTGCAGGCGTGCAGTTGTACGATTCGGGCACGACTGCGGTCGAAGCGGCGCTGCGGACGTGCAGGGCCGCCACGGGCAAGTGCGAGTTCATCTCCTGCTTTATGGATTTCCACGGCAAGAGCGGACATGCGGTTTCGCTGGCGCGGATGAATCCGTTCTACGGGCCGACACGAGCACCCGGCTTTTATATGGTGCCGAGGCCTGACACATACAGGCCGTGGTGGACAAGAGCAGACGGCTCGCTCGATACCGAAAAGTATCTTGAGTTCTACGACACGTTTATCACCGAAAGTACCACCGGCCAGATAGCCGCGTTTGTGCTCGAGCCCATCCAGGGCTGGGGCGGGACGATTATGCCGCCCGACGATTTCTTCCCCAAGCTCCGCAAATTCTGTGACGAGCGTAAGATTCTGCTCGTTGCCGATGAGGTCCTTACGAGCATGGGCAGAACGGGCAAGTATCTGTGTATGGAGCATTGGGATGTGATGCCGGATGTGGTAACGCTTGGTAAGGGTTTCGGCAACGGTTTTCCTGTGACGGCTATGGTAGTCAAGGAGCAGTATGCCCAGGCCGTTGATAAGATAAGCGCATCGACCAGCTACGGCGGTAGTCCTATGGCCTGTGCCGCGGCGCTGGCCTGCATAGAGGTAATCGAAGAAGAAGGTCTGCTTGCTCACGCCCTCGAGCTTGGTGATTATTTCACGAAGCGGATGGCCGACTGGCCCCGAAACTACGCCATCGTCGGAGACACACGCTGCAAGGGATGCCTTATGGGCGTCGAGCTGGTAAAAGATAAGACGACAAAACAGCCGTTCGATGAAGCCGGTAAAATGGTTTACCGCAAGGCATTCCAAAAAGGACTTGCATGGATTCCCGCGGGCCATATCCTGAGAATGAGTCCGCCAATAGTTATGCCTGTGGATGTGGCGGCAAAGGCGATGGATATAATCGAAGAGGCAATTGCCGAAACTCAAAAAGAACTCGGGTACTGAAAGAATTAAGAAAGTGAGGTAGCCATGAAGAACGAACAAGAAACGAGAGCCACAAAAGGAATCACTCGAAGAGGATTCATGGCTGGGACAATAGCAGCAGGCACAGGATTAGCTATTGCACAGACAGCGAGCGGACAAGAAGAAAAGGCAGTAGTGAAAAAATGGCGTTGGGAACAGATGCGCCCCGACGATATGAAAGAGGCCCTCAAAGAAAAGCCGGTAGCGTGGTTACTTTTTAGCCCGATGGAATGGCACGGTGAGGCGATGTCGTTCGGGTGCGACCCATTCATCGGCCAGACAGTGGTCGACCTTGCATGGGAAAAGGCCGGTGGCGTGCGTGTCCCTTCGATATATATAGGCGCCGAAACCGACTATAAATATTGGGGCGAAAAAGGACTGATGAGTCACTGGGGACTGGAGCAGATCACCGAAGAGCATAACCCCGGTTCGCTTTATGTTCGGCCAATCACGCTGCAATTAGTCGTCGAGGATTACCTTTACTTTTTAGAGCGAGAAGGATTCAAACTGGTCGTGATTTCGACCGGGCACGGCGCTACCGAGCACGTTAAGGTCATTCGGGAGGTTTGCGGCAGATACAAAGACAGTCCGATGAAGGTTGTCTTTGCGTATGGATTGAGAGGTGCTCGGATGCCTGACGAATTGCGTTTCGAAGGGTCCGGCGGTCATGCCGATTTTTCCGAGGCCAGCCTGCTCGGAGGGATTGACCCGAAATATGTCGATAAGACTAAGTTTGGCGTGATTGAGCGAGACCGCAAAGTGAAGCTTCTGAAAGAGAACGTGGATAAAATCGATTTTGAGAAGGGCCGTAAAATCATCGAATTCAGGGCGAAGCAACTGGGAAAGACGGTGACGGAGATTCTGAAAGAAATGGGCTACTAACAAGCTATGAAGATTCTGAGGTTTGGAATAATTGGTTGTGGCATGATGGGACGCGAGTTCGCAAGCGCCGCCGCCCGGTGGTGTCACCTCACAGAGATGGACGCCCGGCCCGAGATTGTGGCGATATGCAACCGCTCACTGACCCCTCAGCGAATCGACTGGTTCACCCGCAATTTCCCGACAATAAACCAGGTGACCGACGATTACCGCGAGCTTCTGGCAAACGGTGACGTTGAGGCGGTCTATGTTGCAGTGCCTCATAACGCCCACGAAGAGATTTACTGCGCCGCACTTGAGGCGGGTAAGCACCTGCTGGGTGAAAAGCCCTTTGGAATTGACCTTCGTGCCAACGAGAAAATCCTGAAGTCCATACAGGCCAATCCGAATTGTCACGCCGGCTGTGCCTCGCAGTATATCTACTTTCCGGCTGTGCAGCGGATATTGCAGATGCTCGATGCAGGCGGCTTCGGCAGGATTATGGAGGTCGAGGCGGGCTTTCTGCACTCAAGCGACCTCAACCCCCAAAAGCCCATCAACTGGAAGCGAACCGTTGAGGCAAACGGCGAATACGGCGTGATGAGCGATTTGGGGCCGCACATTGCTCTGGTGCCGTTCCGTGCCGGCTGGGTCATCGAAAACACAACTGCCGTATGCTCGAAGTTAGTCAATAAAAGACCCGACGGCACAGGAAAGCTCGTCCCCTGCCGGACCTGGGACAACGTCACTATGCTTTGCCAGGCCCGCGACCCCAGGGACGACGCGGATTTCCCCTTGTCGCTGCGACTGGCTCGAATTATGCCCGGCGAAATGAATACCTGGTATCTGAATATCTTCGGCACAAAGGCATCGGCGAAATTTTCGTTGAAAAACCCTCGGCGGCTTGAACTTTTGAGATATACCGGCGGCGAACAGACGTGGGAAAACATCGATATGGGATTTGAGACGCGATACAAAACGATTACCGGCGGCATTCTTGAGTTCGGTGCTCTCGATGCCTTTATGCAGATGACAGCCGCGTTTATGTATGAGCTTGCGAACGAGCGGCCTCTAAGCAGGTCGGCCGCCTGCCCGACGCCGAAGGAGATGCACGATTGTCACCGGCTGTTCACCGCGGCCCTGAAGTCGAATGAGGTCAAAGATACGGTAAAGCTCTGACTGGAGTAAGTGCCTGGAATCGTAAAACATTATGCGAGTGGTCAATTTTGGAATCATAGGTTGTGGTTTGATGGGCAGGGAATTCGCAAGTGCCGCCGCCCGATGGTGTCACCTGCCCGAAATGACCGTAAGACCCCGAATTGTCGCGGTCTGCGATACGAATGAAAAGGCCCTCAAATGGTTCACTGATTGCTTCGATTCGATTGAGCAGGCCACGACCGATTACAAAGAGCTTTTAGCGAACGCGGATGTTGAGGCAGTCTACATCGCGGTTCCACACAACCTGCACGAGGAGTTTTACTGCGCCGCATTAAAAGTCGGCAAACATTTTATGGGCGAAAAGCCCTTCGGCATAGACAAAAAGGCAAACGATGCGATTACGGCCTGCATCAGCGAACATCCGGAGCTTTTCGTCAGGTGCTCGTCTGAGTTTCCATTCTTCCCTGCTATGCAGCGTATAGGCAGAATGATTGAGGCAAACGTTTTCGGTGACATCATCGAAGTAAACAGCGGCTTTGTGCACTCGAGCGACCTTAACCCCGACAAGCCGATTAACTGGAAAAGGATGCTGAGGTACTGCGGCGAGTATGGTTGCTTAGGTGATTTGGGTATGCACCCGTGTCATACGCCGTTTCGCGCCGGGTGGATTCCCATCGATGTGCGTGCGGTGCTGTCGAACATTATGACCGAAAGGCCGGACGGCAAAGGCGGCATCGCTCCCTGCGAAACCTGGGACAATGCCACTTTGCTTTGTCGGGCCAAAGACCCAAATAGTGGCAAAATCTTTCCCCTCACCATAAAAACTCAGCGCATAGCGCCGGGCGAAAAAGACACGTGGTACTTCGAGGTAATGGGTACAAAGGCAAGCGCTATGTTCTCAACAAAAGAAGCCAACTCCATTCAAATCCTCGAATACACCGGCGGCTTGTCCCTGAGGGGCGAGCAGGCCTGGCAGCGAATTGATATGGGGCACGAAGTCGCCTTCAAGTCAATAACGGGGGGTATTTTCGAATTCGGTTTTTCCGATGCCGTTTTGCAGATGTGGGCGGCGTTTCTCTATGAGTTAGAGCACGGCGGCCCTGCGAGCAAATTCGCCGCTTCTGTCACACCTGCCGAAGCCGCCCTTAGCCATCGTCTCTTCACCGCAGCTTTGCAATCGCACAATACCTGCAAAACCGTTTCTCTCTGACGCTGACGATGAGCCAGCTCGGCAACTGGTTGCTTGAGGTACACGGTTATGGTATAAGTATCCCTTTGGGCGAGCCCCGCGCGAGCCCCGGCGATGATGTTTCGCTTCGCTCCGGTTCGTCCGGCTTTGTTGCAGTGGCGGTTTACCCTCAATGCCCCGGTTTTACGAAAGGAGAGATTTGCAGTGCCGCTGAAAATTACCCGCTGTCCTGAGAATCCCATAGTGCAGCCCGGTTTATATGATTGGCGTATGGCCGTGACCTTGAACCCCGCGGTCTTGTATGAGGACGGCCGCTTCTATATGTATGAGCGTGCGTCGGGGTGCCTGAGGCCCTTTCAGTGCTATATTGGTATGCTTGAAGGCGATGACGGAGTCCACTTCACACACACAAAACCGCAGCCCGTCATCACACCCGAGATGTGCGGCTGCGAACACGGAAGCGTCCAGGACCCGCGCATAGTCAAGATTGCTGACACCTACTACATAACATTTGCCTTCAGGCCGTACGCCTGGAGCAGTTACCCCACCGGCCTCGGTGTCCCCGAATCTCACCAGACTGATTTTCCCGGCATAACCTATCGCGATGAAGATAATCAGTCGCGCTCGGGCATAGCCATCTCGACCGACAGGGTCAACTGGAAGGTGCATAGCTGGGTCAATCCCCCGCCTGCCGACGACCGCAACGTCATTTTATTTCCTGAGAAAATCGGCGGCCGCTTTGTAGTCCTGCGCAGGCCAAGTGCCTTCGTCGGCACCGATACAAAACACACCGATGAGCAGCCCTGTATTCGCATCAGCTTTTCCGAAGACTTGAAGACGTGGACCGAACCGGAGGTCGTGATTCGGCCAAAGTTCAAGTGGGAAGACAATCGCATAGGCGGCTCTGCTCCGCCGATAAAGACCGAGCACGGCTGGCTTGTCTTTTATCACGGTGTCCAGAGTATCTATCCGCCGACACGCCGGGTGGTCTATCGCATGAGCGCGATGATGCTTGATTTGGACGACCCGCGAAAGGTCATTGCCCGCTGCCCCGAGCCGATTCTGGAGCCGCAGGAATATTATGAGAAGTTCGGGCTTTACATTCCGAACGTTGTCTTTCCCACGGCTGCGGTGGTCAAAAACGGCCTCGTGCACATCTACTACGGAGTCTGTGATACGGCTATATGCCTTGCGACCGTTTCACTTGACGAGCTTATTAACCATGTTCTCAGGTTTCCTGTGAGGTCGTAGCACTCAGAGGTCTGCTATGGAACCGACTTTGCGAAGTCTGAACAACCCCTTATGCCGGCTCGCAGAGTGTCCTTTGTGGAACGAATCCGAAGGACGGCTGTACTGGACGGATATTACCCAGTGTCGGATATGGCGATACGACCCCAAAAGCAGCAGGGTGGAAAATGCCTGGTCAGGTGACATGCAGGTCGGCGGCTTTGCGTTCGCCGGAAGGCGTCCCTTCCGGGACTGCGGTGACGGCGGTATGCTGCTGTGCACCGACAAAGGAGTGTTCAAGCTGGCCGGCGATGATGAGCCGATTATGTTGTATGATGTCGGGCTTGAGCAGGGCGAGCGCTTTAACGATGTTACTACCGATGCTGTCGGCCGCGTCTTTGCCGGGACTATGAAGGATACCTGTCGTGACGGACGGCTTTTTCTCTTTGAAAAAGGGCACGACCCCGTCTGTCTGCTCGAAGGTCTGGGTATCTCGAACGGGATGGGTTTTTCATCGGACAGCCGGTTCTTTTACCATACCGACTCGGCTGCCGCGACGATTACGCGGTATGATTACGACATCCAGACAGGACGGATAACGGCAGGGCGGCCCTGGTACAAAATGGAGCAGACCGACCAGTGCCCCGACGGGCTTACCGTTGACTCGCAGGACTGTCTCTGGCTGGCTGTTTGGGGCGGAGCAAGAGTCATACGGCTCGACGCCTCAGCGCGCCAACTGACCGAAATTCGCGTACCTGCCCTGCAGGTATCGAGCTTGACCTTTGGCGGGTCCGGTTTCGGCACACTTTATATCACGACCGCTGCCGGCGGCGCTGTTGACCCGAGCAGCGGCAGAGATGCAGCGGGGCGATTTCTCGGCGGCAGAGTCTATGAGCTTGATTGCGGTGTCAGGGGCCGACCCGAGTGGCCTGCCGATTTTTAGCGCGAAAGAACAATAATGGCAAAAAGCTCCAGAAAGCAGAAGTGGGTGGTCGGCATAACCGACTACATCCAGCCGCCCGCGGATATCGAGCAGCAGGGTTTTCCCGAAGCGGAGTTTCGGTTCCTGCCGGACTGGCGCGAAGGGAAAGTGCAGAGTGACCAGTGGCGCGACGTTGATGCCCTGCTTGCCTGGCACCTGCCGATAAACGAACAAGCCGCGGAGCTGCTCGACCGGTGCAAGATTGTGGTTCGCTACGGCGTTGGCTATGATACAGTTGACGTCGCCGCTCTGGCCAAGCGTGGCATACCGCTGTGCAACACCCCCGACTACGGGACAGAGGAAGTGGCCGATGTGGCCTGCGGGATGATACTGATGATTCAGAGGAAGCTGCTGCTTTATGACCGTGCCGCCCGCGGCTATGAAGGCACCTGGCAGGAGAATCTGCTAAAACCGCATCAGCGGACAAGCGAGCAAACCGTCGGGATAATCGGGGTGGGCAGAATTGGTACCGCGCTTGTCAACCGCCTGAAGCCGTTTCGCTTTCGCATCCTGGGCTACGACCCTTATCAGCCGTCAGGCCATGAGAAGGCAGTCGGCTACGAGCGCGTGGATTCGCAGGATGAGCTGCTTGGCCGCTCGGATATAGTGACATTGCACTGCCCGCTTTCCGACGAGACGCGGGCAATGGTGAACGGAAAGTTCTTTTCGCAGATGAAGAAGGGTGCGGCTTTGGTGAATACGGCTCGCGGCGGGATTTTTGAGGGCCTGGACTGCCTGGCTGATGCGCTTCGAAGCGGCCATCTCGCCTGTGCAGCGCTAGATGTCCTGCCTTTCGAGCCGCCGAAGGACCATCCGCTGCTTCGTGCCTGGCGTGATGACGAGCCGTGGCTAAGCGGCCGACTTGTTATCAATCCGCACGCCGCGTATTATTCCGAACAGGGCTGGTTCGAGATGCGATACAAGGCCGCTGAGGCCGCACGCCTTTATCTGGTTCAGAACCGGCTGCGAAATCGAATCGGCGAATAACCTGCACAGGAAACAAAAGGGTAACTTTCGTGAAGCAAGCGAGAATTACAGCGAAATCACGAATCGAGATTGTCGATGTCCCCGAGCCGACACCGGGTGCGGATGAAATCAAAATCCAGGTTTGCTGCTGTGGCATCTGCGGCTCTGACGT
Organism: uncultured Pirellulales bacterium; assembly: GCA_964514115.1. GTDB lineage: Bacteria > Planctomycetota > Phycisphaerae > Sedimentisphaerales > Anaerobacaceae > CAZEPI01. The sequence goes on from CAZEPI010000001.1 coordinate 178,651, forward strand.
TCTTGAATACCTTTACCCTGTGGGTTTCTCGCAGTGTCTCGGGCACGAGTTCACGGGCGTTGTGACGCAGGCTGGCGTCAACGTTCAGAATGTTCGCGTCGGCGACCGCGTCGCGGCTTATGCTTATGACGCGGGCGGGTTCGGCGAGTATGCTGTGATTACTGCCGAGTACGCGGTTGTTCTGCCCGAGAAGATTTCGACCGAGGTCGGCTGTCTGCTTGAGCCGGTGACCGTCGTGCTCAGCGGTCTGCGACAGTGTGGTTTCCGCATCGGTGACACGTGTTTTGTCTCCGGCTGTGGAAGCATAGGCCTGATTGGAATCGAGTTAGTCAGGGCCTTTGGTGCAAGGAAGATTATTGCCTCAGAGCCGAACCCGCATCGACGCGGCAAAGCCGAGCAGTTCGGCGCCGATGTAGTGGTGGACCCGACCTGCCAATTTGTTGAGGATGCTGTTCTTGGCTCGGCAGCCGATAAGGTCGATTTCTCGCTTGAGTGCGCGGGCACCGGCGACAGCTTGCTTGCCTGTATGCGCGTTACACGGGTCGGACATACCGTCTGCGCGCTGGGCCTTACGCCGCAGCGCCTGGATGTCTCCACTTACGACCTTTTCCTCAGCAACGTCAAGTTCCAAGGCGCAACGCCCTACAACTTCAAGCTGTTTGAATCCTCGGTTCGCCTGATTGCCGACGATAGAATAAATCCCGACCGGCTCATAACACATCGTTATGGCTTAGAAGATATTGCCGAGGCATTCGACCTTGCAGCCGCACCGAATACCGATGCGCTGAAAATTCTTATCGCCTGCGCCACAATCTAAAGCTCTTCCGTGGGTTCCCAGCCGCCATTTTTCGCGGCTGGGGTCCCCGTCCTATCACCTTGGCAGCAATTGCCTCCCTAAATGCGCATTCCATGGACCGGACCTGTCCCAAAACAGCTCGCCTGAGGCGCAAAACCCCTCTGTAAAAATATCTAAAAACGTACAGACCCGTAGCAAAACGGTAACATTCGCGCCGTAAATTATCAGTGTGGAAACTAAGGTTTTTATGCTAATTTATTTTCGAAAGGAGCGAATTATGGAAATTTCCAGAATCCCTTGCGGGAGGTGCAGAATAATCCCGCTTACCCTCCTGCTGCTTCTGGGTGTGCTGGCTTGTGTCGTTCAGGCCAAGCCCGCAAGCGAGCTGCTGCAGGAAGGGCTGTACGCCGAGGAGACCCAAGGCGACCTTGACGCGGCGATGGGTATCTATGAGCAGGTTATCTCGGATAGCTCAGCTCAGAGACCGTACGTCGCCGAGGCGACATACCGGCTGGGGATGTGCTATCTGAAGAAGCAAAACGACGCACGAGCAAAAGCGCTGTTTGAGAAAATCGCTGCACAGTACCAGGACCAGCAGCAGGTTGTGGCCAAGGTTCAGCCGCTGCTTGATGAGATGACAACTCTTGACCCAGCTACCTTGATGCCCGCCGATACGAAGATTTATATGGAGGTCGGCGCTCCCGGCAGACAGGTCGAAACATTGCTGAAGATGCTGCAGGGCACGCCGCTTGCCAATCCTCTGGCGGCGATTGGTGGAGGCGGAGGCGGCCGGCAAAACGGACAGAAAACACCTGGTGACATTATTGCCGCTCTTCTCAATCCGAGCATGATGGCCGAGTTCAAGAAGATTAAGGGCTTTGCCGTCGGCGTTACAGAGTTTCAGCAGAATAATCCTCCTGTGATTGCCGTCCTGTGTCCCGGCGAAAGTGACGCATTGCGAGCGATAATACTTGCAGGTCTGGGTATGGCGGGTCAGCCGGGCGAGCCCATCGAAGATATGCAGACCGTCACCATACAAAATATGGTCGCTGCCGCCTACGACAACAGCATAGTTATTGTCACCCAGCCGCCGTCGCTGCTTGAGCCGACCATAAAGAGATACAGAGGGCTTGACACCGCTGCGTCACTGGCTGGTGGAAGCACGAAATTCGCCAAGCTGTCCAGAGCAATGCGGCAGCGAAATGCCTTTACCCTCTGGGTGGACGGCGCCGGCACGTACAAGGCGCTGGCCGAGCAGCTTGGACCGCAAATCCCGCAGCTTGCACTTGTTAACAAAATCGCGGATTTCGACAGTATAGAGGATATAGTCACATACGCGGTTCTCGAAGAGGGGGGCATTACTTCCGAGACTATTGTGAACTTCCGCCAGGGCCAGCAGTCGCTGGCGTATGGCCTGACTCGCACGCCGCCGCTTCAGCGGGCTGGCTTCGCTGCCGTCCCTGCCGATGCCGTTGCGGTCGCGAGCATAGCCCTGGGCGAATCGAATGGCCGGCAGGTTCAGACGGCTCAGGATACCATTAAGCAAATCACGGGGCTTGATTTGGGCAGGGAAATCTTTGCCAATATCGAGCAGATAAACCTTTTTGCTGTCCCGCCGAGGAGCAAAGCCGGAGGCGAATACGGCATCGCAGATGCGCTTCGCTGTTTCGGCGTCTCGATTACGAGCAAGGACCCCGCACAGACGCGCCGCCTCCTGCAGCAGGCCCTTGGCGTAGCGGATATGGTTGTGAGACTCTCAGCGGACAAAGAGATTCCTGGTCAGCCCGACTCACAGCAGGACAGGTTCCTGCTGGGTATTCTGGAAGACAGCGAGGTATACTGCCACATAGGCCAAACGGCAAATACGACGGTGCTGGCTCTGGACCCGTCGGTTGTTGCGGCCTCTATCGGCTCGGTGAAGGACAAAAGGTCTGCTTTAACTGAAGGTCCTTTGCGTGATTCCTTAAACACAATTCCGCCGGGAACAAACAAGCTCGTGCTTGTCAACGCCGGCGGAGCGATTCGCATAGCCGATGAGTTCATAAAGGCCGTGCACAACAACCCGGCCAATCCCGGCCACAAGATAATGGCCCAGTTGGCGGAGGCCTGCGGCAAAACCACTATACACGCGTTTACTGTCGAGACAGATACGAGTTTCAAGTCACACTCAAGCTTGAATGGAATCCCGCCGCTGGACGGGCTGTTTCCACTTCTAATGCAGCTTGGCCAGTACGACCTTACGGCCCAAGTGAAGGCAACCAGGCCGAGGCCGTCGGATGGCGCGGCGCTGCGGGTCGATGCCGAGGTTAAGCTCGGATGGACGAAGGGGGCAGGTGCTGCTTCGCACAAAGTTTATTTTGGGACGACCGCCGATGCAGTGCCGTTGTTGGCTGAGGTTGATAGGCAGGACCAGGTAGAGCTTCCTCCGCTGAAGGAAGATGCCGCCTACTACTGGCGCGTTGACGAGGTTATGCAGGATGGCACCGTGACAGAAGGCGACATCTGGAGCTTCGAGATGACTGGCAAGCTCCTCGGCTGGTGGAAGCTGGACGAGACCAGCGGCGCCGGGGCCTCCGACAGTTCCGGCCGCGGTAATGACGGCGTCCTACAGGGAAATCCCGTATGGGAGCCAAAAGGCAAGATTGCAGGCGCAATCCTGCTTGACGGTGACGGTGATTTTGTCGAGGTCGGCAACGAGTCCGACTTTGATGTCACCAGCCAGCTTACGGTCTCGGTCTGGGTTAAAATTGACCAGTTCCACAAGCCCTTCCAGACCATAATCAGCAAGGGCGACACAGATGGCTGGGTCTTGCACAGGGACGCGGATAACGACCGGCTCGGGTTCTCTTTCGGCCAGAACAGATGGGTCGTGAGTAATACCGCAGTAAATGACGGCCAATGGCACCACATTGCTGTTACATACGATGGCACCAAACTCGTAATGTTCGTCGATGGTCGCCAAGATGACGAAAACCCCATATCCGGCCCGATTCCCGTCAACAACATGCCTGTCTGCATAGGCGAGAATCCGACGGCCAAAGGACGCTGCTGGAATGGCCTGATTGACGACGTGCGGATTTACAATTATGCATTGAATGACAAGGAGATCCGTGAGCTTTATGAAGTGATGGCGACTCAGCCGCAGCCGGCCGACGGGGGCGTAACAGGAGCAGTGAGCGGGTTGAAACCCTTATGGAAGCCGGTCTCCGAAGCCATATCCCATAAGGTGTATTTCGGCACCGACGAAGGAAATCTGAGCCACTTGGCAGAGGTGTCTTCGCCCGGCCAGGCCGAGTTCGGCTGGCTCGAGCCGGACACTGCCTACTATTGGCGCGTCGATGAAGTCCTCGGCGATGGAACAGTTATTGCAGGCAATCTCTGGCGTTTTGCGACCTCCGGCAAGCTCGTCGGGTGGTGGAAGCTCGACGAGACCGAGGGCAAAGACGTTGCTGATTCGTCGGGCAACGGCAACATTGGAAAGATATTAGAGGGTACGCCGAAGTGGCAGCCGAACGGCGGGAAAATCGGCGGCGCTCTTCTATTGGATGGTCAGCGCGACTTCGTGCAGATAGCCAATGAGCAGAAATTTGATTTTACCGACCAGATGACCGTTGCCGCTTGGGTGAAGGTCAATTCGGTTGACAAGTGGTGGCAGGCCATTGTGACCAAAGGGGATAGTGCCTGGCGGCTGCACCATTACGAGCAGTCCGGCCGCGTCGCGTTCCACGCGACCGGACTTTCGACTCCCGGTATGCGACAGCATGGCGGCCCTGCCAGTCAGACGGATATTGCCGACGGGCAGTGGCATCATGTGGCCGCGGTTTACGGCGGCGGCAAGGGTTATATTTACGTTGATGGACGGCTGGAAGATGAGATTGAGATGTCGGGCTCCATCGCGACGAACGACGAGCCGGTCTGTATCGGCGAAAATTCGCGGGCACGAGATCGCGCCTTTAATGGTATGATAGACGATGTGCGGATTTACGATTACGCGTTGAGTCCTGCCGAGATTTCGATGCTCTGTCGGGGCGAATAAAGGGCTTTATGGCTGGATTAGGTCGGAACAATATCGCCGGTCGCAGTCAATTGCAGTGGGTAGTGCTGCTGCTCGTAGTGGCGGTGGTACTGCCCACTGTATGTCTGCTCTGGTTTATGAACCAGGCGGTAAGAAATGAACGGCTGGTCGTTCGACAGAAGCTTACCGATGTATATCGAGGCCAGTTGGATAGTCTGACCCGCCGGATAGACCAGGTCTGGTCAACTCGACTTGGGCTTGTTGATACTCTTGCATCGACCGGGCGCAGCCCGCAGGAAGTGTTCGGTCTGTTCAGCAGCACCTCGGCACGTTCAGGTGAGCCCCTCAGGGGCAGCGTCGTCATTTACGACTCGAACGGAGCATTGCTGTATCCTGACATTCGAAAAGGCCGAGACCGGAGCCGTAAATTGCCTGAGCAGTTCAACACAGCGTGGAATATCGAGTTTGTGGAAAGAGACTTCACCAGAGCTGCTGCATACTACGGGCGAATCGCCGAGTCTGTTCCTGATGACTATATCGGAATCCTGGCCTCTATCGCGCAAATACGATGCCTGAGAAAAACAGGTGAAATCGAACAGGCAATCCGGCTCTGCAGCGAACTTGCCTATGAGCGTAATCTCAGCCCCTGGGGCCGGGCCCGGCTGGGAGCGGACGGCCTTTCCCTAATCGCTCAGGCGAGAGTCCTGCTGATTGACCTGAAGCGGCAAATCGCCTCAGGCCTGACCAAAGCAGATATACAACAATTGATTGATTCGGCCACGGACTACACTGCAGCTTCGCCGGTTGCCTTTGCGTCCTTGCCTTGCGATGTGCGTATCTTTCTTCTCGAAAAGGCCGTTGAGATTGCTGAGGGTAGCTCGTGGGCCGATGGGCTCACCACCGAAATCAATACAGCAAAGCAGTTGCTTTCTGCTGAGCGGCTTTCCACATCGGTAATTGAGCAGCTCCCCGCCTCGGTGGCGCTCGAGCCGCTTTCGAGAGATGCTACTCAGAATCTCGTCACCTCTCTGCAAAGAATACTCGAGATCGTCGAGCAAAGCGAATGGGCCGAAAGACTGCGGGTCGATACGAGCTTGGCGAAAGAGTTGCTTACGACCGCGCAGCAGGCCGATGCCGCACTCGAAAACCTGCCGACGGCGGCTTCATTTGGGTCGCCTGCACAAGGTGCGGTGCAGAAACTGCCCGTCAGCGGAGATGTTTACGGTGTATTTCACCGCTCGGGCAGCCGTACGTATCTGCTGGTGCAGACAGCCGAAGGGCTGCAATTGGACCTTGCTGCTGTTGAAGAAGAATTGACCGGGCTGGGGGTTTCTTACAGGATAGTCGACGGCGCAGGTGCGTCTGTGGCTGGTCTTGCCCCGGCCGATACCAATCCGTTTCTGATAGGTTCGATGGGGACGTTTTTCCCCGGCTGGCGGCTCGAACTGTATGCAACCGAGGCGAATATCTTTGAAAAAGCAGCCAGCAGGCAGATTGCCCTTTACGTCTGGACCGGCTTGCTGGTTATTGTCCTAATCCTCGTTGCCGGGGCTGTTGCCGGCCGTGCCGTCACCAGGCAAATACGCTTGAACAGAATGAAAAATGATTTCATTGCCACTGTCTCGCACGAGCTCAAGACACCTCTGGCGTCGATACGCGTTCTCATTGACACCCTTCTCGAAGGTCACATTAAAGACCAGACGCAGGCCAGAGAGTATCTTCAAATGACTGCAAAGGAAAATGAACGGCTTAGCCGAATGATTGAGAATTTCCTGACCTTCTCGAGGATGGAGCGAAACAAACAGGCCTTCGAGATTGTCGAAACAAGCCCTGCAGCTATCGCCGCCGATGCGGCTGAAGCAGTCCGTACTAAGTTCGGAACAGGCAACTGCCAGTTCGACGTGCGTATTGACGATGGTCTTCCCTCCGTGCGCGCAGACCATGACGCTATGGTGACGGTCTTGGTTAATCTGCTCGATAATGCGCACAAGTACTCCGGCGACGAAAAGAAAGTTGAACTGTCAGTCTTTGCTGAAGACAATTCGGTCTGTTTTCGCGTTTGCGATAACGGTGTTGGGATGCCGAGGCGCGCCGCGAGAAGAATATTTAATAGGTTCTATCAGGTCGATAGTTCACTGTCTCGGCGTGCCGAGGGATGTGGCCTGGGGCTTAGCATAGTCAAGTTCATAGTTGATGCTCACAGGGGCAAAATCTCAGTGGAGAGCAAAATCGGCAAGGGAAGCACTTTTACCATTGCGCTGCCGGCAGGAAGGTAGAGCATTGCTTTAAGGAAGCCGGAAAATGAAAAACGTATTGATTGTCGAAGATAACCCTGCAATGGTTCGGGCTCTTGAGGACAACTTCAAATTCAAGGGCTACCGCGTGATTGTTGCCCGCGACGGAGAGCAGGGACTAAAGGCGGCGCTATCCGGCCAGGCGGACCTGATTGTTCTTGATATTATGCTGCCCAAGGTAAACGGGTTCGAGATATGCAGCAAAGTTCGCGAAAGCAAGCTTGATACGCCCATCGTTATGCTCACCGCCAAGGACAGAGAAGATGACATAGTCATGGGTCTTAATCTCGGAGCGGATGACTACGTCACCAAGCCCTTCGGGCTAAAGGAGCTGCTTGCCCGCTGTGAAGCGCTGCTTCGTCGCAAGGGTCGGGGCGAGCCCGATGTCTATGAGTTCGGTGATTACAAACTCGACACAAACAGCGAGCGGCTCACCAGGGACGGCCTCGAAATCAAGCTCAGCCCAAAAGAGTACAAGCTGCTGCGGCTGTTTCTCAAGAAACGCGGCTATGTCCTCACCAGAGAAGAAATCCTCAGCGGCGCCTTTGGCTATTCCCATTTCATATCCGAAAAAAACATCGACGAGTTCGTTGTAAATCTGAGCGGTAAGATTGAACCGGACTTGAAACAACCGACCTTTATCCATACCATAGGTCAAATCGGATTCAAGTTTGCTCTGGGATGAAATATGGAAACTGTCCTGGTAGTTGAAGATGACCCCGCGATGCTGCGGGCCCTTAAGGATAACTTCGAGTTTAAGGGCTATAAGGTCATAACTGCGGCAGACGGCGAAGCGGGTCTAAACGCCGCTTTGGATGCGAAGCCCGACCTTATTATTCTCGATATTATGCTGCCCAAAATCAACGGCTATGAAGTATGCCGTCTGATCAGGGAGGAGAAACTCGAGATGCCCATAATTATGCTCACTGCAAAGGGTGAAGAGTCGGACATCGTCCTCGGCCTCAACCTCGGAGCCGACGATTATGTCACCAAGCCCTTCAGTATAAAGGAGCTTCTTGCCCGTGCGGCTGCGTTTCTGCGTCGAGCCAGACAGAAGGACCGGCAGTGCTACCAGTTCGGTGACTATTGCCTCGACATACCAGCCCGGAAGCTGACGCGAAAAGACGAAGAGATAAAGCTGTCACCCAAGGAGTTCAACCTGCTTGAGTTCTTCCTCAAGAAAGAAGGCAGGGCGCTAACCCGTGACGATATACTAAATGCGGTATGGGGCTATGATTGTATCGTTACGCCGCGCAGTATTGACCGCTTTGTCACCACCCTTCGGAACAAGCTCGAGCCGGACTCGCAACATCCCATCTTCATTCACACCATAAGAGAAATCGGCTACAAATTTGAACCTCCCGAGCGACTCGACTGAGCTCGTCGAAGTCCGGCTGCTTAGAATGCCCTGTGCCGCACCTGTTTCGCCCCATTGCCCTGGAGTAAAATAGGTGCGGCATTTTGTCTTCAAGTCGTCAAAAGCCGTTGTCGATACTCTCTGCGCTTTTGGCTGTTGGGCATTACGCCCCCTTGGGATGTTCCCTTGGGGACCCCTAAGGGGGCAAGGCCACGCAGAGAATCAGAATGAAAACCAAAGACCCGATAATATCACATCTCGCTGAGCAGAATATCCTTGATGAGGATACTCTCAGCAACCTCCTCGACCAGCAGGCCGAGACGGGCCGGAGTCTGATAAGTCTGCTCAAGAGCAAAAAACTCATTAGCGAAGAGCAGCTTACGAAACTTATCGCCGCCGCGAACGATATCGAGTTCGTCAAACTCTCCCCCGACATGGTTGACTCTATGATGGCTCACCAGCTCTCCTACGAGATGGTCAACCGCCACAACGTTATTCCTGTAAGAAAGGAAGGCAACCGGCTGTTCGTGGCAATGAGTTCGCCACTTAACCTCTCGGTCAGGGACCAGATAGAGACAAAGACCGGCTATGAAGTAGTCCCTCTTGCCGCAACAACCGCTGACATAAGACAGGCAATACACTATCATTTTAACGTCCGCGACGTTACAAGACAAACCATCGTTTCGATGCGCCTCAAGGATGAACACGCCACAGACCGGGACCACAGCGACCAGGTGCTCGAAGGCAAGCTCAGCGAGGCAGAACGCCAATCGGAAAGGCCCGATGAGAATCCCATCACGCGGCTTGTCTCTTCGATAATAAACGGTGCCATCGACGCCAGGGCAAGTGACATTCACATTGAACCCCGGGAAGCTGATATGCGTGTCCGTTACCGTGTGGACGGCATCTGCCACGATGCAATAAACGTGCCCGCATCGGCCCAGCTTGAGGTAATCTCTCACATCAAGATTATGGCCGATATGGATATCTCCGAACGAAGAGTCCCGCAGGACGGCCATATGACCGCTCAGCATGACGGCAGGGAATATGACCTCAGAGTCTCGTCCCTGCCTGCCGTCGGCGGCGAAAAGATAGTCATGAGGATTCTCGACAAGTACGCTGCGAAATGGTCTCTCGATGCGGTTGTCCCCTTCCCCGAAGACAATCAGAGGTTCAGACAGCTCGTAAGCAACCCGTACGGAATGATATTGCTTACCGGTCCGACCGGCAGCGGTAAAACAACAACCCTTTACGCCGTCCTGCAGTTGCTCAACACCCCCGAGAAGAATATCGTCACCGTCGAGGACCCGGTCGAGTACCGTCTCGACGGAATCACCCAGATACAGGTCAGACCCGTCGCCGGCGTGACGTTCGCCAAGGCCCTGCGGAGTATAGTCCGGCAGGACCCCGACATAATTCTTGTGGGCGAAATCCGTGACGGCGAGACCGCTGAAATTGCCATTAGCGCCGCCCTCACTGGGCACCTCGTTCTCTGCACTCTGCATACCAATGATGCCGCTGGCGCCATCTCTCGCCTTATCAATCTCGGTGTCGCGCCGTTTCTCGTTGCTTCGGCACTTCTCGGCTCGGTAGCCCAGCGGCTTATAAGAACATCGTGTCCTGATTGCAGACAGCCCTACCAGCCCTCTGAAGAAGAGTTGAGATTATTGCTGAATCACTTGCCTCAGGACAAAGACGGTTGCTTTTACCGCGGCACCGGCTGTGACAGTTGCCGCGGCACCGGCTTTAAGGGACGAAAGGCCGTCTATGAGATTCTACCCGTTTCACCTGCTATCAAAACAATGACTGTTGACGGTGCCAGCGACGGCGAAATCAAGAAGCGGGCTATAGCCGAGGGCATGAGGACGCTGACGAAAAGTGCAATCGACGAAGTCTTCAACGGCAACACCACTGTCGAGGAACTTGTGCGAGTCGTCGATGTGAGGGCACAGTGATGAGCGCCTATACCTATGTCGCAAAAGATGAGAGGGGCTCGGTGGTTTCCGGAATCTACACCGAGGTAAGCGGCAGACGTGCCCTTCGCACGGAACTTGCGAAGATGGGTTATGTTCTGGTTAAGGCACGGCGAAAAAGGAAGAACATCAAGAAGAGAGGAAGAATCAAACGCGAGGAAGTCGCAACTTTTGCCTTTAAGTTTGCAGGTATGTACGGTGCCGGACTGCCCATCATCAAGTGCCTCGAAACTCTCGAGCACCAAACCTCCAACCGTGCCCTCAAAGGCGTAATTGCCGGTGTGAAACAGGATGTTGCAACCGGCTCGGCACTTGCGGACGCCTTTGCAGAATACAGGGAAGTCTTTTCAGATTTTTTCCTGGGGATGATTGAAGCGGGCGAAGCCGGCGGAAAACTCGCCGAAACTCTCGGTATAACGGCCTCATATATGGAAAAGCAGGCTCAGATGAGGCACAAAGTCAAGTCGGCCTTCGCCTACCCAATCATAGTGACGGTTATGTCTCTTGTCGTAATAGCATTCCTCCTGGCCTTTGTCATCCCCGTCTTCTCGAAGCTCTACAGACAGGTCCACGCCCCAATGCCTGGCCCTACACTTGCTTTGGTGACGCTCAGTTCGTTCATCCAAAATTTCTGGTGGGCTATCCTTATCGTGGCCGGTGCCCTTGTGCTGTCCGTCAAGCGCCTGGTGAAAAACCCTCGCGTCAAAGACAAGTGGGATGATGTGAAACTAAAGATGCCCGTCTTCGGCAAACTTAATCGAATGCTCGTTGTCTCGCATTTTACCAGAACCTTCGCCATACTTTCCTCAGTGGGCGTGTCGATAATAAAGGCGCTGGATATGGCCAGCCGCGTGGCGGACAACCACCGCGTGGCCGTCATAACAAAAGAGCTGCAAAGAGGCATCGAGGCAGGGGCGCCCATAGCAAGCTCTCTGAAAAAGTATGACCTCTTTCCCGAAGTCATTGTCCAGATGGCCGCCTCGGGAGAGGAGGTCGGCGTCCTGCCCGAGATGCTCAACAAAGGCGCCGACCTGCTCGACAGGGACATTGACAAGGCCGTAAGCGCTCTTATGGTCAAGCTCGAGCCGGCGGTGACGCTGACTATGGGTGTCGTGGTGGCCTTCATACTGATGGGTGCTTATCTGCCGATGTTCGATTACATCGGACACCTCAGATGACCGGGGTTCCGATAAAAAACCCTGCCCGGGTCCTGTAGCACGGACAACCCTCGGAAATAGTTTTTGTGGCTTTTCCATAAAGTACGTACTGTTATCTGTCGATTTTTAACCAGTTGAACAAAATGAAACTAATCTTGGGGAACTAAATAGGAGAGTAAAATGAGACGGAGAAAAGGTCTTACGCTGATGGAGCTGCTGATTGTGGTCATAATCCTGGGTGCGTTGGCGGCCATCGCCATACCGAGAATTACGACCAGTGCAACTACAGCCAAAATCAATGCCTGCAAAACCAACGTTGATACGCTCAACACGTCTATCGAGATGTACAACGTGGACACGGGCTCGTACCCCAGCGCATTGACCGATGTCACGACCGACGCGAACTACTTCCCGGATGGAGCGCCGGCCTGTCCGTTTGGCACGGCGTACTCCTACAGCACAACCACAAACAGGGTTTCGGACCACAGCCACTGAGCTGCCTGTGCTGCCTGTGCTGCCGGCGCATGCCGGGATAGTATTGCTGGCTTAAGATCAATATGGATGGCTGCGCTGACTTCTCGGCGGCCATCCTTTTTGATTTGTCAGGGTAGGCGGTTCTATGGCTGAGAAAAGAAAAGCTTACAGTCTGGTCGAGCTGACCATCGTTGTCTTGATAATTGTTGCGCTGACCTTTATCGCCGTCCCGAAACTACAGTTCGGTGCTTTGTACCGCAAACAGGCAGATACGGCCACAAGGAAAATCGTCACCGACCTTCGTCGTACACGCTCGCTTGCTGTCTCTAATGCCGCGAACAATACTGTCGGCTATAAGCTTCAGATGACCGGCTCGGCGCCTTATACCGGCTACCGGATAATAGACGCCAACTCCGCCGAGGTTATCGATTCACACACTGTTGATTCACCGGTTAACTGCACGGGTGGAAACGAATTTATATTCGGCCCATTGGGCAATCTCCTGACCGGAAGCGACACTGAATTGACGGTTGCCTATGGCCAGAAGACCTTTACTGTCACCATCGTCTCGGCAACAGGAGCTATAGTCTGCACAGAGAATTAGACTGTTCATTAAGATGTCTTTGGGCAATATGGCAAAGCCAGGAACCACAAAGAGACGCAACGGCTTCAGCATAATCGAAGTCGTCTTTGCCTGTTCACTGCTAATCGTCGCGATGATACCCATCCTCAGGTCCCTCGCCTATGCACACAGCAGCTCTGCTGCCGTCGAGCGAAAGACAACCAGCTTGATACTCGCTCAGGGAAAGCTCGACAAGGTTAAGACCTATTCGATATACCATTACTCAGAAAGCCTGGCCGAGACAGACACCGTGCTTGCCGGAAGCTACCTGTGCAATGTCACCGACAATGCGGACCCAAATTTGAGGACTGTGACTGTCTCGGTCGGCTATGATGGTGACGGTGACGCAACCCTGGCCGCGGCGGAGGTCGAGGCAGCGCTTGCCACTAAGCTGGCAAAGCGATGGTAGCTTATCGGACTTAATCGCTGGCTGCAAAACTTGCTGCTTAGGCGTTGTGCTATTGTCTGATAAAAGCCAATCTTTGCCGCGAGGCGTTGTGCTTTATCGGCTCCTCTAAAATCCATCGATCACCAAGCCGATAATTCAATTCTCAACCAACCAAGCTTCGCTTAAATGCCGAAAACAACGAAGATAACAGGTAATTCTATGCGCAGAGAAACATGGGACAGCTATCCGGCAAAACTCGTTCGCGTACTGCTTTGACGATTCTCGAGCTGGTTATTGCAGTGGCGATGGTGACGGTCATCTTTGCAGCCGTCCTGCCGCAGTTCGCCGCTATCCGCAACAGTTGGGATTCCAGACAGGGCTCTGCCGAGGCCCTGCAAAACGGAAGGGTGCTGATGGACCACATCACCAGGAATCTGTCAAAGGCCGTTAGAATAAGCGATGTCACTGAGTCCTCCGATACCGATGGGTATATCGATTTCGAGGGCAATGACGGCAATATGCTGAGATATGATATCGCCGCCAACAACTACGTCGAGTTCGGTGTCGTTGGCGATTTGGCAGACTTAGCCGGTCCCGTAAGCTCCCTGCAGTTCACCTGCTACGACGCCTGTGATATCGACAACCACCTCTCGCCCGTCAACGACCCCAACCTTGTTCGCCTTGTTAAAATTGACACCACTGTCATCAACTCCGCTGCCCTTTCTCAGAACAAAAGTTTCACCGGCTACGCTTATCTCCGGACTAATGCCAGTGGCCAGGCCGCCCTTACCAAGACTGTTGACTTTGAGTTTGACGGGGCCAACGGTGCAACGCCCGCCTTAGCCCGGATAGATCCCACGCACTATCTCTGTGCCTACGAAGGGGCTGATGGTGATGGATGGGCTGTCGTGCTCACGGTTGACACCACAGGCGCGACCATCTCAAAGGCAGCCGCATTCGAGTTTGAAGACGATACCGGTTTGCAGCCGGCTCTTGTAAAGATCGATGACACACACTATCTCTGTGCATACCAGGGGCCGCAATCAAAAGGCAAGAAATACGGCCGAGCCGTTGTCCTTACCGTCAACACCGGCTCCTGGACAATCTCAAAAGGCCCAACCCGTGACTTTGAGGATGATATGTGCGAATATCCATCGCTGGCCAAGATTGACGACACGCATTATCTCTGCGCCTATACGTCAAAAAACAACGACGGCTGGGCCGTTGTCCTTACCGTCGATACGGGCGACTGGTCCGTCAGCGAACAAACCGCCTATGAGTTCGATTCGGACAACGGTGTCGCGCCCGACCTGGCAAAGATAGACACCACGCATTATCTTTGCGCCTATACCGGCGCAAATAACGACGGCTGGGCCGTTGTCCTCATCGTTGATACAGGTGACTGGTCCGTCTCGAATTCCACCGCACTTGAGTTCGATGCGTCAAATGGTCAAGCCCCTGCTCTGGTCCAGGTTGACTCGACCCATTATTTGTGTGCATACGAGGGTCAGGCTGGTGATGGCTGGGTGTTTGTCTTGACGGTGAATACCGGAAGCTGGACCATCTCTGCTGCAGCTCCGTTCGAGTTTGATGATTCCCAGGGCGTAACACCTGCATTGGCTCAAATAGACGCCAATCGCTGTTTGTGTGCATACGCCGGCGCATCCGACACCGGCTGGGCTGTCATCCTCAACGTTGATACCGACGCCTGGACCATTACCAAAGACAGTCCGCTTCAATTCGACAGCGGACAGGGTACGTACCCAGCGCTGATGCAGATAGACACCGACAATTATCTCTGTGCCTACACCGGCCAGGGCTCCGATGGATGGGCGACAATTCTGCAAATTGGGGAAGGAATCATGCCTTGAGGGCTTTGTATTCGTGGAATGCCAGACTAAAAACCATGGTTCGGTCTTTCTCATAACGGTCTTTGCCGTTGCGCTTCTTGCCACAATCACAGTTGGCATATTGCAGATGACCACGGAAGAGGTGCAACTGCTCCAAAATCACATATACGCTGCTCAGGCCCTTGCCACCGCTGAGGCCGGACTGAACGACGCCTTTGCTCAAATGCGGACCGACTCAAGCTGGATTACCGGCTTCAACAAAAAGCCCTTTAACGGGGACACTTACAGCGTCACCGTTACTGGGACGTTGCCCAACCGCACGATAACTTCAACCGCTGTTACCTCTCAGGGCTACCGCGCGAGAATTCAGGCCGATGTCACCGTATCCGGCGGTTCACCTTACATAATCAGGGTGGACAATTTGAGGATTAACGAATGATGTCTGCGAAGACGACACTGGGAATAGACGTATGTGACGACAGGGTGTGCATGGCCCTGCTCAGACAGACCGACTCGGGGCCGGAGCTGGCAAAGACCGCTTCTGCGCCGATGCCCTCCGGGGTTGTTAAGGATGGCAGGATAAACGATGCGGCTGCTCTTGCGAGCACTATCAGGACTCTGGCTGCGCGTAACAAAATCAAGTGCACAAAAGTCGCCGTTTCTCTCTTTGCTGGTCCCGTGCTCATGCAGATTATGGACGTGCCGAAGCAGATGCCCGCCAATGTGACCGCCTTTGTGGATACCGAGGTCCGCCACTATGCCGCGCTGCCTGCTAAAGACATAACCTTCGACTATTGCGGAATTCGGTCTCAGGGCAAAGCAGCAGCCAAACGCCTGTTTGTCGCCGCTGCCGCCCGCACGGAAGTTACTAAACTTGCCAAATCCTGTAGTGCCGCCGGCCTCGAAGTTGAGTTTATTGAACCACCCCTGTTTTCCTATGTCACTGCGTTTGGCCCCAAAATGGTTGCCCGCAAAACGAGCTGCAGCTCTTTGCTGGCCCTGCTCCGCGGCTCCGACCTTACCTTGGCCGTCTTTCGAAACAATACCCTGGATTTCGTCAGAGTAAAAGACTGCAAAGCCCCGGCCGGCAAACCCGGCGAATACCTCCGCTGGATTGCCGACCAGATAAACGCCATTATCCGGTACTATGACGTCGAACTGCCGGAAACCTCAGGTAACTGGCAGATAACGGTTATTGCTGACACAGAGCCGTTCCCGCACGCCGCCGAAGCTGCTCTTCGAGAACAAGTCCCAGATGCGGACGTGCGAGTCATCACTCGAGGTGATATTCACGAGCATATTGCCTTCCAGCGAAACACAGGCACAAATGCCTCGCAGCTCTCAGCCGTTGCTGTGGGCCTGGCAGCCAGACTCTTGGATGCTAGGTCCGCTGCGCCGCGGGTAAATCTCCTTCCTAAAAAAATTGTTCGCCGCAGAACGACAAAAAAAGACACCCTCATAGCAGCCAACGTTGCTGCGGCATTACTGCTTCTGATGATAATGGTCGTCGATGTCCCCGCCTGGATGTGTGAAAGAATACAGCGGGACGTAGCTCGAAATGACCGCGTCCTGCCCGCAGAGCAGACAAATGCTCTGCTTGACCGCGGACGGCAGTACGACGACCAAATTGAGACGCTCTCGCGCAGAATAAAACGCATCAAAGACATTTCTGCTCTGCACAGGCAAATCGACTGGACCGTGATTCTAAGCGACCTGGCCAAGGCCGCTCCGAACTCGGTCTGCATAACCGAGCTCTCCTGCAGGGGCGGCTCGAAACTGTCTCTTGAGGGACTGGCGCTGTCTAACCAGGCCGTCCATCTGTTCACAGGCGAGCTTGAAAAATCCGAGAACATCGATTCCGCGTCGGTGGTGGAAACGGAAAAACACCCAGCCGCGAAAGAGTTTGTCCGCTACAAAATCAACTGTCTGTTAACTACGCCGGAAGGAGCTTCGGACCGTGATTGATCGGCTTGCCAAACTGAATCGCTCTTCCCGCAACGGCTTGTGTGCTGCCTTTGTCGTCGTGGCGGCGGTGGCGATGTATCAGTGGATACTTGCCCCCTTTAATACGCAGCTCTTTGCCGCTCAGAGACAGCGGGCGGTTGTCGAAAGGTTCGTCAACAAAAGCCAAAATCTCGAGGACCTCATCGAAGCAAAACAGGAAAAGAGCGAACAGCTCGGCGAAAAGTTCGACAACCTTCGACGTCTCCTTTTTGCTCCGGAAGATGTCAGCCCGTTCTTTGGCCGGCTTCAGTCGCTTGTCGAACAGACCGGCTGTGCCGCGCCTTCCCTGAACCTGGATGTGGATAGGCAGACACAGAGACAAAATAAAAAGAAGGATAGCTGCGGCATTGTACCCAAACGGGTTCAGTTCAGCGTTGTCGGCGGCTATGGAAGCATAACAAAACTCCTGAAGCTAATCGGTGATTACGAACCAAAAATCTGGATAGACTCGGTGAGGATGGAAATTCGCCGGGCCGACCCGAGCACACTCAAATGCGACATCGCTTTTACAATCTATATTTTCTCCGATAAGGAGGCCTCATCTGATGGATAACATAAGTTCTATAAAAGTCTTCATATTTTGCGTCTTGCTTCTAAGCTTCCAGATAACTGACAGCTGCGCCCAGAATTCAGGTGGTGGCAGCCAGATGGAACAGGAACCCGATACGGCCCTCGATAATCCCTTCCAGAGGTTCTTTGCAGCCACAAGCTCCAAGTCGGACGACCAGGACGCTTTTGGCGACTTCGACGCAACTGCCCAATCGAGACCGCCGTTGTTCGTTAAGACAGTAACCTTGAAATTCCTCGACGCCAAAAACCTCAAGACAGCTCTTGATAAAATGTCCTCCGACTTTGGAAACATCGCTGTGAATGGCAACACAAACTCGCTGATTATCTGCGACACGGAGGAAAATCTTGAGAAAATGCTTGCCGAGGTTAAACAGGCCGACCAGACCCCTCGCCAGATTATGATAGAAGTTGTCATAATAGACGTTAAGCTCGAGAATGATACGGAAATCGGTGTTGACTGGGACATCCTCTCCGACGAGAACTATGATGTCGCCTATCGGCAGGGAATGGTCTGGCCGAACCGACTAAAGTCCACCAGGGCCGACACCGACAGCATCGGGGATGCAACCGCATATATGACCATCGGGCAGGGCGGTGAACTGTCCGTCATCAGCGGAACTATCCGAAACGTCGTCAATCTGCTGCAGATGAAGAAGGATGTCGAGATTCTTGCAAGCCCGCGAGTCCTCGTCGTCAGCGGACAACACGCGGAGATAAAGACCGTTGAGGAAATCCCTTACCAGGAAAAGACCGATACACAACAAGGCGGGCTGCTCACCTCCACAGAGTTCAAGGAAGTCGGCGTCACCCTGCAGGTAAAGGCAACCCTCATCGAGGACAAACAGATTTTGATGGAAATCAAGCCAAAGCAAAGCGTCGATACCGGCGTCTCCATAGGAAATGTCCCCGTCGTTGATACGAGACAGGCCGATACTAAACTGCTGATGGAAGACGGACAAATCGTCGTTATGGGCGGATTGAGAAGAAAGGAAATCAAGCTCACAAAGTATCAGATTCCAATCCTCGGCGACCTGCCCCTGATTGGCATTCTGTTCTCGAACAACAAGAAAGTAATCGAAAACTCCGAGCTTATTGTCTTGATTTCGCCCCACATTTATAAAGGCGAGCGCGTGGACGACGACACAATGGCAAAGTTCGACGAGATAAGAAACAGGCCGATGCTGTCTTTACCGGACCAGAGTGAACGACAGATGCCTGATTTGCTCGATGAATAGAGTGGACTGTTAGTCAAAAACCGGCGTTTTTGCTAATGCAGGGCCTCTTTTAGGCCGATAGAAGGCAAAGAATTTGGTGGCACGGCCGGCTTGGCCGTGTTTTCACGGGAAGGAGAAGTATTAATGTTCGGATTATTCAAATCAAAAAACAAAGCCGGTCATGCCAAAATCCTCATCATCGACGATGAGCCGGATTATGTCAGCACTATTCAGCATCACCTCGAGTGGAGCAATTACAGGACCGTAGTGGCTTCCAACGGAAAAGAGGGTCTCGAAAAGGCGGCAAGTGAAAACCCGGACCTCATCCTGCTCGACACCAGTATGCCTGTTATGGATGGCCACGAAACGCTCGAACACCTAAGCAGCGACCCCGAACTCAAGAACATCCCTGTGATAATGGTCACCGCCGCCTGTGAAATGGATGATATCGCAACCGCGTCTTCCTATGGTGTCACCGACTACATCGCCAAGCCGTTCGACTTCGCCGAACTCAGAGAAAAAATCTCAAAGGCCCTCGAGAAGAGTAAGGCCCCAAGCGGCGTCTAAACGTTTTAGTTGCGGCAGTCATGTCCAGCAGGCAGCTCACCTCTGCTCGTTCGCAGGCATCCTGCAGGTCTTAGCCTTGCCCAATGTGTCCCGACGGTGCCTTTGCACGTAGTCACGGCTGGTAAGCCGGCTCCGGCTCTCGGACACCTGACGTGATTGGCAGTAAGAAATGGAACGTGGTCCCCTTGCCGTACTCGGATTCCACCCAGATTCTGCCACCATGCTTTTCCACAATCTCTTTGGAGATTGCCAGACCCAGTCCCGTCCCTCCGGTTTTTCTCCTCCCCCCGGTGGCTAATTGCTCAAATTTCCTGAACAATCGCGTCAGGTCCTCCTGCTTGATGCCACAGCCGGTATCCGACACAGAGACGCGAATCGCATTTTCTATCTTGCGAGTTGAAATTGTAATGCCTCCCTGCTCCGTAAACTTCGTCGAATTACCGACCAGATTCGTCAGAACCTGGATGACCTTGTCGTTGTCGAATTTGGCCTTCGGCAGGTTGTTGTCCAGCTCAAGGCACAGATCCAGCCCCTTCTTCTCAAGCGAAGGCGACATCGTGCTGTAAACTCCCTCAACGAGCTCGTTGATATCATTATCCTGCATGTTGAACTTCGCCCTTCCGGAATCCAGCTTCTGAAAATCCAAAACGTCGTTTATCAGTCGGGCCAGGCGGTCTATGTTTCTTTGCGCAATTTCCAGAAGCTGCTTCTGCTTCTTCTTGACCCTGCCGGCGGCGCCGTCGAGGATGATTGATATGCCCTCCTTGATTATCGTAAGAGGCGTTCGAAGCTCGTGTGACACGGTCGATATAAACTGGGATTTCAGCTCCATCGCCTCTTCCATCTTTCTGTCTGCTTCCTTGCGCTCGGTAATGTCCCGGATTACGCCTATCGACCCCGTAATCCTGCCCTCCGAATCTTTCAGCACGCTCAGCGAGACATCGACGTCGATTATCTCCCCGTCCTTCTTAACCATCCTCGTCTCAAGATGGTGCTGCATCCCCTTCTGCCTCACGTCGTGCGTTCTTATCCTCTCCCACTCACCCTCCGGATACAGTGTTTTAACGCTTCTGCGGTACAAATCTTCGCTGTTCATCCCCAGGAGGTCCTCTGTGAATTTGTTCCACGATACCAGCCGTTCCTCTTCGTCTGCCATTGTGATAGCAACCGCTGAGTTCTCAAAAATCGTCCGATATCGCTCCTCGGCAATCTGCAAATTCCGCTCGGCCTGTCTCCGCTCCGTAATATCTTCGTAGGTGCCGAGTATGCCTACCACGTTGCCCTTTGCATCGTGCAGGGGCACTTTGTTCGTCTCTACCCAGGCCTGCTTGCCGTCCGCCTGCAATTGCGATTCAATGATGTGGAACTCGGGTGAATCGGCCTCGACTACCCGTCGGTCGGACTCGCGGTAAAAGTCAGTTTCTTCTTTTCGCCAGGGCAGGTCATAATCCGTCTTCCCCACTATTTCGTCCGGCGAAGAAAGGCCTGCGTGCCTCGCAAAATTGGGATTACACCCAAGATAGGCTGAGTTGCGGTCCTTCCAGAATATCGCCTGAGGTGTGCTGTTCATCACAAGCTGCAGCATCTGCTGTGACTCCTGCAGCTTTTCGCCCACCTTCTTGCGCTCGATGGCGTACTGAATCGTCCTTACAAGCGAGTTCTCCAGCGAAGGTCCTTTGACTAAGTAATCCGAGGCCCCGCTCTTTATCGCCGTAAGACCTGTCTCCTCGTCCTCGAGTCCCGTCAGCACAACGATAGGGATATTGGGATTGACTTCGGTGACTCTCTGAACGGTTTCGATACCGTTGCTGTCTGGAAGCCCGAGGTCGAGCAGGATAATGTCGTACTCTTTTTCCTTGAGATTTTCGATTGCCTGTGAAAGATTGCCTGCGGATTCGATGTCGAACTTGATTGGGCGCGTGCATTTGGCCAAAGCTCGTTTGGCTAATCGAACGTCAATCTCGTCGTCATCTACCTGGAGTATCCTTATCTGCTCGGTCATTTGTCCCTTCCCTCGTCCTTACGTGTCGTTTACCCCGCCCCAATTTCGGCTCTCGAAGACTCACGACCCGAAATTGGGACGGGGCTGGAAGCTCTAATACCCTCCTGGTGGAAGTTCCCATAACTAAATGCAGAAGCCCCACTTATGGTGTTGCTTCGCCTGTACAATCATCGGCATAAAGGGGCGACGATTTCAGAACAAATCTGCGTTATCGGACCCCCGCGGAAAATTCTTTGATATGGCCCATCAGCTTCGTGAAATCCCCGAAGAGATACCGCGAATCGTGCGGCCCGGGCGACGACTCGGGATGATACTGCACCGAAAACGCCCGCAGCTTGCTGCAGCGGAGCCCCTCGAGCGTGTTGTCGTTGAGGTTTATATGTGTCAGCTCGACGTCCTTATCCTTCAGCGACTCGATATCTACGCAAAAGCCGTGGTTCTGCGACGTAATCTCCACCGCGCCTGTCCGCAGATTCTTGACGGGCTGGTTGCCGCCGCGATGGCCGAACTTCAGCTTATAAGTCTTCCCCCCGAGCGCAAGGCCGAGTATTTGATGCCCCAGACAAATCCCGAATATCGCCGCCTGCCCCAGAAGCTCACGCACCGTCTCTATTGCATAAGTCACCGCCGCCGGGTCGCCCGGGCCGTTGCTCAAAAACACTCCGTCCGGCTTTCTTGCCAGCACCTCTTTCGCGCAAGCCCCTGCCGGTACGACCTCAACTGCACAACTGTGCGAGCAGAGAAGTCTGAGGATGTTATGCTTAATCCCATAATCAAACGCCACAACCTTATATTTGCAGTCCGGTTTTTCTCGCGCCGGGCGCAAAACGTCGATAACCGGCTTTTCCCATGTGTATGGCTTTATCGTCGTAACGTCTTTGACTATGTCTCTTCCAACTAAGCCCGGGTATTTGGAAAGCTCCTGCTTCAGCTCGTGTACCTGAAGCTGCGACGACGAGATAATTCCTCTCATCGCCCCTTCGGTACGTATGTGTTTTACAAGCTTGCGAGTGTCGATACCCTCCAGCCCGACGATGTTGTTCTTCTTCAGGTATTCGTCCAGAGAGCTGCTGTTGCGCCAACTGCTCGGGTATCGGCAGTTCTCCTTTACTATCAGGCCTCTGGCGAAAATCTTTTTCGACTCCCGATCCTCCGGGTTCGTCCCGTAGTTGCCAATCAGCGGATACGTCATCGTGATTATCTGCTCGTTGTACGAAGGGTCGGTCAGTATCTCTTGGTAACCGGTCATACTTGTATTAAAAACAACCTCCCCGCACTGTTGGCCCTTCGCGCCAAAAGCCCTGCCCCGGAAAACTGTTCCATCTTCGAGCAGCAGTATCGCCTTCACATTCGGTTCTCAATCGCGGGTGTATAACTGAATGGGTTTGACATCGACTTTTTCCTTCTGCATCGCCTCGACGGCCTTGACCACGGCGGCGGCCCCTCTTATTGTCGTCACATAAGGGACCTGGCGGTCGAGTGCCGTCCTTCTTATCGCAAACGAATCGATTATCGCCTGCTTTCCAATCGTCGTATTTATAATCAGGTCAATCGTGCCGTTTATCATCCGGTCAACTATGTTCGGCCGACCCTCACTCATCTTCAAAACAAACTCCGACGGCACGTTATTGTTAATCAGCTCGATACACGTCCCTTTCGTGGCCACTATCTTGAGCCCCATCTCGTGCAGCTTCCGCGCGATTTCCACCGCCCGCTTTTTGTCGTCGTCTTTTACGCTGATGAGCACGTTACCGGATGTCGGCAGCATGTTGCCCGCCGCTATCTGCGATTTGGCGAAGGCGATTCCGAAATCGTCCGATATGCCCATTACCTCGCCGGTCGAGAGCATCTCCGGACCCAATAGCGTGTCTGTGCCCGGGAATTTGAGAAACGGCAGCACCGCCTCCTTGACGGCGAAGTGCTTTCGGTTGACCTGCGAGGTTGTGCCAAGCTCTTCAAGCGTCATCCCCGTCATAACCTTCGCAGCGAGCTTGGCCAGCGGAACACCTATTGTTTTGCTCACGAACGGCACGGTCCGCGACGCTCGCGGGTTCACCTCAAGTATGTACACCCTGTCGTCTTTGACTGCGAACTGGATGTTAATCAGCCCCTTGACTCTAAGCTCTAATGCCAGCATCTTTGTCTGCCGTCGTATCTCTTCCAGTATCTCATCGGGTACCGAAACCGGTGGAAGCGAACAGGCGCTGTCGCCCGAATGTACCCCTGCCTCTTCGATGTGTTCCATTATCCCGCCGATTACGACCCTTTGCCCGTCGCTGATGGCATCCACGTCCAGCTCGGTCGCGTCGTCGAGAAACTTATCAATCAATATGGGGTGCTCGCCGGATGCCTCAATTGCCTCATCGACGCATTGCTTTAGCGACTGTTCATCGTAAACGATATCCATTGCCCTGCCACCTAAGACA
The DNA here is from genome assembly GCA_964514115.1 of uncultured Pirellulales bacterium. Taxonomy (GTDB): domain Bacteria; phylum Planctomycetota; class Phycisphaerae; order Sedimentisphaerales; family Anaerobacaceae; genus CAZEPI01. The sequence continues at coordinate 202,360 of CAZEPI010000001.1, forward strand.
TACGACGGGCGAATCAGGACGGGATAACCGAGCCGGTTGGCGATTTTGAGCGTCTGAGAATATGACGTTGCGGTGCCGCTTGCCGGCTGGAGAAGGCCGAGCTTGTTCACCAGCTTGTTGAATCGTCTGCGGTCTTCCGCGCGGGCGATTGCCGCCGGCGACGTGCCGATTATCTTCACTCCGGCCTCCTCGAGCGGCACGGCCAGCTTCAGCGGCGTCTGTCCGCCGAACTGCACTATAACGCCGTCCGGCCTTTCCTTTTCGACTATCGTCATCACATCTTCAAATGTGAGCGGCTCGAAGTACAGCCGGTCCGACGTGTCATAGTCTGTGCTGACCGTCTCGGGATTGCAGTTGACCATTATCGATTCTATGCCGACCTCTTTTAGAGCGTAAGCCGCGTGCACACAGCAATAGTCGAACTCAATTCCCTGACCGATACGATTCGGCCCGCCGCCTAAAATCACCACCTTCTTTCTGCCGCTTGGGTTCGATTCGCACTCGCTCTCGAACGTCGAATATAGATACGGCGTCTTCGCTTCAAACTCCGCGCCGCAGGTATCGACCGTCTTATAGACCGCGTTTATGCCCAACTCCTGCCGGCGCTTGCGCACATCCAGCTCATTTGTGCCAACAAGATTGGCTAAGTATTTGTCGCTAAAGCCGTACTCCTTTGCCTTTCGCACAGCCGACTTGCCGAATTTAGCTAAGCCGCCCGTTCTTATCTTCTCCTCGAGCGTCACGATGTCCTTTATGTTATGCAAAAACCATGGGTCGATGCCCGTCAGTTTGTATATCTGCTCGACGGAGACCTTTCGACGAAGCGCCTCAGCCACCCACCACAGCTTGTCCCAGCAGTTCGTCCGCAGCTTCTCCTTCAGTTTCTCCGTCGATATAGCCGCGTCGATGTTCCTGCTGTCCAGCGAGTACCGGTCAATCTCCAGAGACCTTATTGCCTTCTGCAGTGCCTCTTTAAAAGTCCTGCCTATGGCCATCGCCTCGCCCACCGACTTCATCTGCACCGTAAGCTCAGCTTTTGTCCCGGGGAATTTCTCGAATGTAAAGCGAGGCCACTTGACCACGCAGTAGTCTATCGTCGGCTCGAAACAGGCCGGCGTCTTCTTCGTGATATCGTTCGGAATCTCATCCAGTGTATAGCCCACCGCCAGAAGTGAAGCAATCTTGGCAATCGCAAACCCGGTTGCCTTTGACGCCAGCGCCGAGCTTCGTGAAACCCGCGGGTTCATCTCGATTACATACAGCCGGCCGTTCTGCGGGTTGACCGCGAATTGTATGTTTGAGCCGCCCGTCTCTACCCCGATCGCCCGGATTATCCTTAGGGAAGCGTCACGCATTATCTGGTATTCCTTGTCGGTCAGTGTCTGCGCCGGGGCAACTGTGATGCTGTCGCCCGTGTGAATCCCCATCGGGTCGAGATTCTCTATCGGACAGACGATTACCACGTTGTCCTTGCGGTCCCTCATCACCTCCAGCTCGTATTCCTTCCAGCCGACGACCGATTGCTCAACCAGTATCTGGCTCTTCGGGCTCAGGTTCAGTCCCCAGTGCACGTGCTGCTCGTACTCTTCCCTGTTAAATGCGACGTTGCCACCCGTGCCGCCCAATGTGTATGAAGGTCGAATGATTGCCGGCAGCCCGACATACTCCAGTATCTTCTCCGCCTCTTTCCAGTTGTGAGCATAGCCGCTCTTGGGGACCTCCAGCCCGCATTCCTCGATTGTCTTCTTGAACAGGTCCCGTTCTTCCGCCTTTTTGATGGATTTCAGATTCGCCCCTAACATCCGGACGTTGTACTTTTTCAGCACCCCCCGCTCAGCCAGCGCAACGGCAGTATTAAGGCCCGTCTGACCGCCGAGTGTCGGCAGCAGCGAGTCGGGTCTCTCGCGGCGGATTATCTTCTCAATAACTTCTGGGGTTATCGGCTCGATATACGTCCGGTCGGCAAAGTCCGGGTCGGTCATTATCGTGGCCGGGTTGCTGTTTACAAGAACGACCTTGTAGCCCTCGCGGTGCAGAACCTTGCACGCCTGCGCGCCCGAATAGTCGAATTCGCAGGCCTGTCCTATTACGATAGGCCCCGAACCTATAATCAGTATCTTGTTTATGTCTTTACGCTTAGGCACACAACGCTTCCTTTATTTTCTCTCTGCCCGGCGACACTTGTCTGACGACAGTCAAGATTGGGGGCGTTTTGTATGGATAGATCGCTCCGTTGTCAATGATTATTCCTCAACCAGTGGTCGATTGCCGCTGCTACACCTCGCCCGCCTGCTATCGCGCGGACAACCAGAGACGCTCCTTCGACCGTATCGCCCGCCGCAAATACCCACGGCTCGCTCGTCTGATAGTCGCTTACCGCAATGTTGCCGTGCTCATCGAGTTTGAGCCCTAAGTCCGAAACCAGTCCTTTTTGCGCCACGTGCAGAAAACCCATCGCCAGAAGCACAAGATCCGCCTCCAGTGAAAATTCCGTTCCGGGCACTTCCTTTATCTTCCACCTGTTTGCCTTCTGTATCCACTCTGCCTTACAGCCGTGGAGTTGTTTCACTCGCGTCCCTACCCCGGCAAGCCGTTGTGTCATCACGGCCCACATCCTCTCGCAGCCCTCCTCGTGTGAAGAAGATGTCCGCATAATCCGAGGCCACATAGGCCAGGGCGTATCCGGCGGTCGCTGCTCGGGCGGCTTGGGCAAAATCTCTAATTGATGGATGCTTTTGGCTCCCTGACGACGCGCCGTCCCGACGCAGTCGCTGCCCGTATCTCCTCCCCCAATTACCACAACGGCCTTGTCCTTGGCCGTGACCACCCCCGACTCAGACGTCAGTTCGCCTGTGCATAGCTTGTTCGCAGCCGTCAGATAATCCATCGCAAACAAAACGTTCTCATAGCCCCTGCCCTGCACCGCCAAATCTCTCGGCTCACCTGCGCCCATCGCAAGACAGACGCAATCGAACATCTTGTGTAGATACCGCACCGATATATCCTCGCCGATTGCCACGCCCGTCTGAAATGCTGCCCCCTCGGCCTTCAACTGCTCGATTCGCCGGTCGATAATGCCCTTGTCTAATTTGAAATCCGGAATGCCGTAACGCATAATCCCGCCGACCCGCTCGTCTTTCTCGAAAACGACCACCTCGTGTCCTGCCCGCGCAAGCTGCTGCGCCGCCGCTAACCCCGCAGGGCCCGAGCCCACGACGGCTACACGCTTGCCCGTTTTCTCTGCTGCAACCAGCGGCTTTATCCAGCCCTCGGCGAAGCCGCGCTCCACAATCTGAAATTCGATGTGGCGTATCAGAACCGGCTCATCGTTTATAGCCAGTGTGCACGCCGTCTCACACGGCGCAGGACACACCCGCCCCGTTATCTCAGGAAAGTTGTTCGTCTGGTGCAATAGCTCACACGCCTCCTGCCATCGCCCTTTATACAGAAGGTCGTTCATCTCCGGTATGCAGTTCTTCAGCGGGCAGCCCGCCCCCGCCGTAAGGCGTCCTGCGGAGTGACAGAACGGTATGCCGCAGTCCATGCAGCGGGCCGCCTGTTGCCTGATTGCCTCAGGGCTCAGCGGCAACTCCAGCTCGCCGAAATCGTGTATGCGCTCCTGTACACCGCGATGCCCGACCTCCTGACGCCCGTATTTGACAAAACCCTTGACCTCACCCATAGAACACCTCCTCGGTCGCAGGTGTTGTCTCGGTATCCCGTCTCTCAGCCGCCCGCATCTTCTCCAGCGCCTTGCGGTAGTCTATCGGAATCACCTTTACAAACTTGCCCAGCATATCCTGCCACGACTCGAGGACCTGCCGGGCCCGCGAGCTGCCTGTCCACTTGAGGTGTTGCTCAATAAGCCGTCGCAGCCGATGTTTGTCCTCCTCTCGCCACACGCTCTCCAGCTCGACCATATCGAGATTGCAGAGCGTATCGAACAACTGCGCCTCATCCAGCACGTATGCCGTCCCTCCGCTCATACCTGCCGCGAAGTTGCATCCGGTCTTGCCCAGAACAACAACTGTTCCTCTGGTCATATACTCACAGCCGTGGTCGCCCACGCCCTCGACCACCGCGATTGCACCACTGTTGCGAACCGCAAACCGCTCGCCCGCCATCCCGTTGATAAACATCTCCCCGCTGGTCGCGCCATAAAGAATGGTGTTGCCCGCGATGATATTCTCGTGTGGCAGAAATGGGCAATTCTGCGGTGTCCTTACGACGATTCTGCCGCCCGAAAGCCCTTTGCCCACGTAGTCGTTGCTGTCGCCAATCAGTTGCAGCGTAATGCCGGGGGCGAGAAAGGCCCCGAAGCTCTGTCCCGCCGAGCCGGTGAACGTAATATCAATTGTTCCGTCAGGCAAGCCGTCGGCACCGTGTTTTTGGACTACCCTGTTACTCAGGATTGTACCGACGGTACGATTTACGTTATGAATCGGCATTTCGATTCTGACCTTGCTTTTCTGTTCGAGTGCTTCTTCGGCTTTTTCGAGAATCTGCCAGTCGAGGTGGTCCGTGAGTTTATCCGGCTGCCGGCTGGACATTCGGCTGAGCTCAGTCGAAGCCCTCAGCCGTATTGCCTGTCCTTCTGCGTCTTGTGGACTGTTGAGTATGGCCGAAAAATCCAGTCCCTTTGCCTTGTAGTGCTCTACCGCCGGCCGTACGTTCAGCAGCTCCGTCTTGCCGACCATATCTTCAAATTTGCTAAAGCCGAGCTGTGCCATTATCTGCCGCACTTCCTCAGCCACTAAGAACATGAACCGCTGCACATACTCCGGCTTGCCCGCGAAGCGATTGCGAAGCTCCGGGTCCTGCGTCGCAATTCCAAAGGCGCACGCACCCTCATGGCACTTTCTAAGAAGCGTGCATCCAAGACAAACCAGCGACGCCGTCCCAAAGCCGAACTGCTCAGCACCTAAAAGGGCCGCTATGACCACGTCCCTGCCCGTTCGCATTTGCCCGTCTGTCTGCACCCTGATTCTGTTGCGCAAACGATTCATCACCAGTACCTGCTGCGTCTCTGCAAGACCAAGCTCCCACGGAACCCCCGCGTGCTTAATCGACGAAAGCGGGCTTGCGCCCGTGCCGCCATCGTGGCCGCTGATAAGGACCTCGTCGGCGTTCGCCTTTGCAACACCTGCTGCAATTGTCCCCACGCCCACCTCAGCCACAAGTTTCACAGACACCTTAACGCCCGGGTTGCTGCACTTCAGGTCGTATATGAGCTGCGCCAAATCCTCAATCGAATATATGTCGTGATGGGGCGGCGGCGATATCAGCGTCACACCGGGTGTCGAATACCGAAGCTGAGCAATCTCTTCGGTCACCTTGTGTCCCGGAAGCTGCCCGCCCTCGCCCGGCTTTGCACCCTGTGCCATTTTTATCTGCAGCTCCTTTGCGTGCGAGAGATAATTGATAGTCACTCCGAACCTGCCGCTGGCCACCTGTTTGATTGCACAGTTCTTTGAGTCGCCCCCGGCGCGCCGGGGTTCCGGTTCGTAGCGGGACGGGTCCTCACCGCCCTCGCCCGTATTGCTCATTGCCCCGATGCCGTTCATTGCTATCGCTAAGCACTCATGGGCCTCTTTGCTTATCGAGCCGTGACTCATAGCCCCTGTGCAGAACCGCTTGACAATCTCGCCGGCCGGCTCCACTTGCTCAATCGGTATTGCGCCGGCCTTCTTGAATTCAAACAGACCCCGCAAAGTGCAGAGCTTTTTTGCCTGTTCATTCACGGCCTGTGCGTAATCGTTATATGCCTGCTGGTCGTCGAATTTGACTGCGTGCTGAAGCCGCGCCACGGTCACGGGGTTCCACAGGTGCCGTTCCCCGTCGTCTCTGTACTGATACTCCCCGCCAAAATCCAGCTCAAGCGCCCCTGTAGGCCTGGCCCCAGGGGGGCGCTGCACATACCCGCTGTGGTGTCGCTCCATCGCCTCATTGGCAATCTCATCAAGCCCTATTCCGGCGATTCGTGAGCTTGTGCCTGTAAAGTACGGGTCCACGACATCACGATTGAGCCCGACGGCCTCAAACAACTGTGCGTTGCGATAGCTGCGAAGGGTTGAAATCCCCATCTTGCTCATCGTCTTTAGAATCCCCTTCTTCACCGCGGCGATGTAGTTATCGACTATCTGGGTCGGCTCCATCCTGGCAGGTATCTCGTCTTTACGCTGAAGCTCGTTGAGCACCTCGAAGGCAAGGTATGGATTGATTGCATTGGCGCCATACCCGCAAAGCAGGCAAAAGTGCATTACCTCCCGCGGCTCGCCGCTTTCGACAATCAGCCCTGCCTCTCCCCTCAGACCCCGTTCGAGAAGGCCGTGATGCACCGCCGATACCGCCAGCAGAGACGGTATCGCCGCCTTGTCCGCGCAGACGTCACGGTCGCTTATTATGATAAGCGATGCCCCGTCCTCTATCGCCTTTACCGCTGCCGCCAGCAGCGAATCGAGTCCTTCGCGAAGCGCTGCGCCCGGCTTGTCTGACCTCGCATTGAATATCGCCGAAATCGTCTCTACCCTGAAGTCGTCTCGATTGACGGTCCGTAGCCGCTGAATATCCTCGTTGCTCAGAATCGGATGCGGCAGCTTCAGTTGTCTGCAGTGCTCCGGCGTCTCCTCAAGCAGGTTTCTCTTTTTGCCCGTAAACGTCATTAAGCTCATCACCAAACCTTCGCGAAGCGGGTCGATGGGCGGATTCGTCACCTGTGCGAACAATTGCTTGAAGTAATTGAACAGAAGCTTCGGTTTATCCGAGAGCACCGCAAGCGCGCAATCGTTTCCCATAGACCCAATCGGCTCCTGCCCGTTGACTGCCATCGGCGTCAATACCATCTTCAGCTCTTCACGGTTGTATCCGAACACCCGCATTCTCTGGGCAATTGTCTGCGCATCATAGCCGGCCGGTTTAGGCGCCTCGAACAGCCCACGAAGCTCGATTCTGTTCTCGGCAAGCCACCGCCGGTACGGTCGCCGCCGGGCTATCTTGCTCTTCACCTCGCTGTCGGTGATTATCCGCCCCTCCACCGTATCAACCAGGAACATATGCCCCGGCCGCAGACGCCCTCGCTGGCGAATCTTATCCGGTGGAAACTCTACGACCCCGGTCTCGCTCGCCAGCACCGCCAAGCCGTCGGTAGTAACCAAATAACGGCAGGGCCTTAGCCCGTTGCGGTCCAGCGTCCCACCGATTAGCTGGCCGTCCGTAAATACCATAGCCGCAGGCCCGTCCCATGGCTCCATTATCGCCGCGTGATACTCGTAAAACGCCCGCTTGTCTGTGCTGATGTGATACATGGCACCGAATGCCTCCGGTATCATCGTCATCATCGAATGGGGCATACTCCTGCCCGCACGCACTAAAAGCTCCAGCATACTGTCGAAGCATGCCGAGTCGCTTGCCTCGGGTGACAGGACAGGCACCATCTCTGCGAGGTCCTCGCCGAATACCTCGCTTGCCCCCCTTGGGGGTCCCGAGGGGGCCATTCTTCTCTCGCGAGAACGCATATAATTACGATTGCCGCTGAGGGTGTTAATCTCGCCGTTGTGAGCTATACACCGAAACGGCTGGGCAAGCCGCCAGTTCGGAAATGTATTCGTGCTGTAACGCTGGTGAACAATCGCAAGTGCCGACTTGACCGTTTTCTCCGCCAAATCCGGATAGTATTCGAACAACTGCCACGCTAGGAACATCCCCTTGTAGCAGATTGTCCTGCACGAAAGTGTCGTGACGTAGAAATCCTCTCCTTCGACCCCGAATTTCTCTTTTACAAGTCGCTCTGCTCGTCTGCGAGCCATATAGAGCTTTCGCTCAAGCTGCTCACCTTCCACTCCACATCCATCCACGAATATCTGTCTGATTGACGGCTCAGCACTAAGGGCTATCTCCCCCAGACAGTTGTTTGCCGTCGGCACGTCTCGCCGGCCGAGCACACGCATCCCGTAATACCCCACCGCTGCCTCAAGCAGCTCGTCACACGCCTCTCGCAGTTTTGTATTCTTTGACCCGAACACCACGCCCACTCCGTAGTGTCCCGGCTCAGCCAAAGAAAAGCCCAGTCGCTGTGCCTCGGCAGAGAAAAACTCGTATGGAATCTGAAACAAAATCCCCGCGCCGTCACCGGTACGCTCGTCGGCGCCTGCAGCCCCGCGGTGCTGAAGGTTCACCAGTATCTCTCTGCCATACTCGATGATGGAGTGGTCTTTTCGGCCGGAGATATTCACAACTGCGCCAATACCGCAGTTGTCGTGCTCTCGCCGCACCTCATAAAGCCCCTGTTCTGTCAGTTTCTGAGCCATCAGCTTAGCCCACAACCTTGTAGTTTCGCCTTACCTGTTGCCTCGCGTACCAACTCCGTACACAGCATCCCTTATTAACTATACTTTAAGCAAATCGCCTGAGCGCGCAGAATCCAGTAATACATACTATAAGCAATCAGCATAAGATTAAAAGCGCTTCTAATACCAAATACCGCTGTCCTTTTCCAATAGTCCAGTATCCTCTAAGCCGGTTCGCCGCATTCCGGCAATAAAAGGCCTTGAGCCGACCTGAATATCCGCCTCAGGCCCAAGGCCGTCCCCAACCCGTTTTTTCCTGGCTCTTAGCTGTCGTAATACAGATGGAACTCGTACGGGTGTGGCCGAAGTGCCAGCGGCTCTATTTCCTCTTCACGTTTCCATTTAATCCACGTCTCCACCAGGTCGTCGGTAAACACCCCGCTGGCCGTAAGGAACTTGTGGTCCTTCTCGAGGGCGTCAATTGCCTCACCCAGTGAACCCGGTGTCTTCGGATACTTGGCCAATTCTTCCGGCGTCATCTCATAGATGTCCCTGTCCAACGGCTCGCCCGGGTCAATCTTGTTTTGGATGCCGTCGATTGCCGCCATCAGCATCGCCGTCCAGGCAAGGTAGCCGTTACATGTCGGGTCGGGACAGCGAAACTCGAGCCGCTTTGCCTTCGGGTTGTCCGAGTACATCGGAATACGCACGCCCGCAGAGCGGTTTCTTGCGCTCATCACTAAATTCACCGGCGCCTCGAAGCCCGGCACAAGCCGGCGATAAGAGTTCGTCGTCGGTGCCGCAAATGCCAGAATCGCCGGTGCATACTTCAATATCCCGCCTATCGAGTACAGTGCAATGTCACTCAGACCGGCGTACCCACTGTCTGCAAACAACGGCTTTCCGCCTTTCCAGAGTGAAAAGTGCGTGTGCATCCCGCTGCCGTTGTCCTCGAACACCGGCTTGGGCATAAATGTCACCGTCTTGCCGTGCCGCCTGGCGACGTTCTTAATGATGTACTTGTACCACATGAACTGGTCGCCCATCTTCACCAGCTCTGCGAACTTCATATCAATCTCCGCTTGTCCCGCCGTCGCAACCTCATGGTGGTGCGCTTCAACGACGATACCGACTTTCTTCAGCTCGCTGACCATTTCGCCGCGAAGGTCGTGATAAGTGTCCGTCGGACTCACGGGGAAGTATCCGCCCTTGAAGCTCGGCTTGTATCCCAGGTTCGGCTCCTCAAACCGTGCCGTGTTCCACGCTCCTTCGACCGAGTCTATTCGGTACATCCCCGTGTGTTGATTTTGCTCGTACCGTACCTCGTCGAAGATGAAGAACTCCGGCTCCGGCCCGATGTAGCAGGTATCCGCAATACCTGTCGATTTCAGGTATGCCGCTCCCTTTCTCGCAACGTGCCTTGGGTCGCGGGTGTACTGCTCTTTGGTCACCGGGTCCACGATGTTTGCAGTCACGCTGACCGTCGGCTCGGCAAAGAACGGGTCAATCACCGCCGTTGCCGCCTCGGGAATCGCAAGCATGTCCGACATGTGTATCCCCTGCCAGCCGCGAATAGAAGACCCGTCGAATCCTACACCATCCACGAACGTGCCCTCGTCCCATGTGTCAGTCGGGAATGAGCAGTGTTGCCAGGTGCCAAGCAGGTCTGTAAATTTCAGGTCCACCATTTCCGCCTTGTGCTTCTTCGCAAATTCAAAGAATTCTTTTGCGCCCATTTTAATAACCCTTTCAAATCGAGATTGTTTTCCCTTGCTGAATTTCTTTCTTGTTTTCCGGTCGGCCTTCATTACAGTTGCCGCCGCCAAACGTTCACTTTCTTACCCAATCGCCTTCGTACCGCGCTCACCCGTGCGAATCCTGATGCACTCCGGCAGGTCCGCAACGAATATCTTGCCGTCGCCGATTTCGCCCGTTCTGGCGCCTTCAATAATCGCCGAAACCGTCTTCTCTACAAAATTCTCGTTCACCGCTATCTCAAGCCGCACCTTCTTCAGCAGGTTTACCTCCACCGTGATGCCGCGATAGCTCTCCTTGTATCCATGCTGTTCACCGCAGCCCAGCGCGTTGGTTACGGACATCTTATAAACCTCTGCCTTATACAGGGCCTGTTTTACATCCTTTAGTCTGTGCGGCTGAATGTATGCCGTTATCAGTTTCATTGCCTTGCCCTTTGCTCGATAACCAGACTAACTTGTGGTGAATATTTGGAAGCCGCCGTATGCCTCCATCCCGTGCTCGCCGATATCAAGACCTTCCAGCTCTTCATCCCTGCTCACTCTCAGACCTACCGTCAAATCGATCGCCTTAAAGACAACACCCATGCTTATGACTACGAAGACAATCGTGCTCACACTGCCGACCATTTGAATTCCCAATTGCATCGGGTTGCCGCTGTAGGCAAAACCGTTGTTTGCAAGACCCAGAGCCGCCTTGCCGAAGATTCCCACGCTCAGCGTCCCCCAGATGCCGCAGACCCCGTGCACCGGAAAGGCCCCGACGGGGTCATCGATTTGCAGCTTGTCGAGCAGTTCCACCGCTCGCACTACCACGTATCCGCCCACTGCACCTATCACCAGCGCTGCCCAGGGCTCGACATAAGCGCAGGGCGCGGTTATCGCGACCAGCCCTGCCAGCGCCCCGTTCATCGCCATTGATAAGTCCGGCTTGCCGAATCTCTTCCAAACCGTCAACATCGCAGCTATCCCCCCTGTACACGCTGCAAGGTTCGTGTTTATAGCTACCCTGCCTATCAGCGAGCCGTCACCAACCCCTAAGGTCGAGCCGGCGTTGAAACCGAACCAGCCGAACCAGAGTATGAACACGCCTAAAGATGCCAGCGGGATATTGTGCCCGGCCAGGACGTTCGGTTTGCCGTCAATCCCGTATTTCCCCTCTCGCGGTCCAAGCATTGATGTCCCCACAAGCGCTGCGCAGCCACCCACCGTATGCACGACGGTCGAGCCCGCGAAATCCGCAAAGCCCATTCCACTCAGCCAGCCGCCTCCCCATATCCAGTGCCCCACCAGCGGGTAAATGAGGGCCGAAATCAGAAACGAATAGACTAAGTACGCCGGGAACTTCATTCGCTCAGCCATCCCGCCGGCCACAATCGTCGCCGCCGCTCCGCAGAACGCCGCTTGAAACAGCCAGAACGCATAGAGCGGCAGCCCGTTGGCTGTCGGCTCAAGACCCCAAAGGCACAGGCCCTTTAGCCCCATAAACGCATTACCGTCGCCGAACATCAGACCGTATCCAATCAGGAAAAATCCAAGGGACGCCATGCAAAAATCCAGAAAGTTCTTTGTCAGGATGTTGCAGGTATTCTTGGCGCGGATGAACCCCGCCTCCACCATTCCAAACCCGGCTTGCATAAAGAAAACCAGAAATGCACCTAAGAGTACCCAGACGGTATCAATACCCTCGCCAAGCTGCCCTATGCTAAGCTCGCCGTCTGAAGCCGATGCGCCGGAACACAAAATCGCCGGTATCAGCCCCGCTGCTGCTATTACCGACATTGAAAACTTCCCGTTTCGCATTTCGTCGTCCTTTCAGAGCATCGCCCTAAAAGTTGGTGCCAAGTCCTATCCCCGCAAATAAGTAATCACTGTCCTTGCTGTACGTATCCGCATCCCGCAGGCCGTTGCTAACCAAAGTCACGTATGTCAAACGCGGTGACACCATCCAGCCGCTTGTCTCGAATGGAAACGCCAGTGACATCGCAAGGTCGTTGGCCTTGCTCGAATCGAGCCCCCAGTAGTAAGTGTTGTATGTGCTGTCGGCCCATCCGAGACTGGCACCAATCTCGATTGCGACCGGAGTGCCCAGACCAAGCTCGAAGGCGTGTTCTATCGTGTGCCCTAATCCGAGCAATGCATAAACACCGTCCGCCTCATCTATATCGTGGTACAAAGTGATTGACGGATTCAATGGTGCGCTCAGACCAAGGCCCCAGTACAACTCCGTTGTGTCCTTTACTTCTGTGCTCGGAAAATCGTAGTATATCACGCCGACCGAAAAGCCCACGCCCTCCAGCCCCGGAACATCACCGCAGTAATCAATCGAGTAATCCACCTCTGTGAAATCGCCGGCGTTGTCGTTATAGTTAGTCGTCTCTAAGCTGCCCCAGATGCCGGCAGTCAGTCCGGAGTAACTGGCGCTGATACTTGGCTGAAACACCGGGTCATCGTCAAGATTCTGCCCTCGCCAGATGTATTTGCCGTAGTAATCTGCCGAAAGCGCGAAAGAGATTTCGTCCTCTGCCGCTGCTGTCTCGAAGGCAATTACCAGCACAATAAGCACCAATCCCAAACTGCCGAGCGTTCTAAACCGCACTATCTGTTCTCCTTTTGGCCAACAGCACTATCTGCTCAGCCGAATACCGGCTGCATGTCATCGCTGGTTAGGTATGCAATGTGCGTGCCAACAGCGCAGAAGACCGTCGGAAAAAGATACAAGTCTTTGTTAGAGAGGGAGTTATGATGTGCCTTGAGGAGAGTTGCGGGAAGCGGTCCTGCCGACATAAATGTAGACGCAGTTTGTCTTGCCTACAAATATGTAGTTTATTGATGACTCAGGACAGCAGCTTAGGGTAGATGGCGTACTTCTTAATCTTATATCCGAGAATCCGCTCGGTAAGACCGAGCTCTCCGGCGGCTTGCCTTTGTTTGCCGCCCGATTTCTTTAGGGCGTCGATGATAAGTTCTCTTTCTTTATTCGCGATTATCTCGGGCAGCGATTGGCCCGCCACTCGCTCGGTCCTTCTTATCATCTGAAGTGAGGGTGGCAGATGCTCCGAACGAATCACCTCGCCATCGCATAGCAGCACCGCCCGCTCAATACAGTTCTCCAACTCTCTTACATTGCCAGGCCAGTGGTAGCTCGTCAGCATCTCAATCGCCGGGGTCGAGATTCGCGTAATGTTCTTGTCGTTTTCAGCAGCAAGTCTTTCGAGGAAGAAGTCTGCAAGCTGCATTATGTCGTCTTTGCGCTCACGCAACGGCGGCAGATAAATCGGAAACACATTAATCCGGTAGTAAAGGTCCTCCCGAAAAACTCCCTCTTTGATTTCCTGCTCCAGGTTCTTGTTTGTCGCCACTACAATTCTGACGTTCGTCTTGATGGTCTCAGTCCCGCCTAACCGCTCAAATTCCTTGAACTGAATTACCCGAAGCATCTTGACCTGCAAGCTGACCGGGAAATCCCCTATCTCGTCGAGAAAAATTGTCCCCCCGTGTGCCCGCTCGAATCTGCCGATTTTTCGCTCTGTGGCCCCTGTAAACGCCCCTTTCTCGTGTCCAAATAGTTCGCTCTCCAGCAGCGTCTCCGGCAGGGCGGTGCAGTTGACCTTCACAAACGGCTTGTCGGTCCGAGGACTGTTATAGTGAATCGCGTGAGCGACCAAATCCTTGCCTGTCCCGCTCTCGCCCCTGATAATTACCGTCGCATTGCTGTCCGCAACCTGCTCGGTTAGCCGATAGACCTCCTGCATTGTATTGCTGCTGCCCACCATATTGTGCACTTTGAACCGGCTCTTAAGCTCTTCTCGCAGCCGAACGTTCTCATCACGCAACTGCCTGCGGTCCGATTCCACCAGTTTGTTGAGCTTCACAGCTTGGGCGACCATTGTTGCAATGATGTTCAGCAGCCGCACGTTGTCCTTGAAGTCCTCATCGCTGCTTGACTGGCGGTCCACGCTCAGGGTGCCTATCGTCCGGCCTTCCAGTTTCACCGGTACGCAGAAAAAGCTGATGCGTTTCTTCTTGCTCGCTTCCCTCGACCGCGTCCTGTATAGAAAACGCGGGTCCTTCCCTATGTCTGGCACGACAATCTCTTTGCCGCTTTCGACGACCTTGCCGGTTATCCCTTCACCGACTCTGTAGCTTCCCCGCTTCTTCGAACGCTCACTAAGCCCGTGAGCCATCTCTATTTTCAGCGTTTCGGTGGCTGGGTCGAGCAGCGTGATGGTCCCTCGCCGCAGCTTCAGGTGTGTGTCCAGCAGCTTGAGCATTGACTTTAAGGTCTTTGCCAGGTCCAGCGATTGAGCGAATACCTCCGATATCGCGCTCAAAAGCTCAACTTCTCTTCCCGCTTCTACAGCCATATTATGTCCTTTCGTCAAAATACGGCAGAATAATAACAAAATTGTAGGCCAGAGACAAGAAGTTACGTTTTTGTCGGAGCACGCCCAGCAACCCGCGTTGGCTGAAAATCGCAATGGGTTTGAATCCTGCTAAAAATTGTAGGTCATAAGCACAGAAAAGATGTGGTTGTCTTCCGCCGAGTTGCTGCGAGCATCCTCGAACCGATAGCATCCCTTAAGCTCCCAGTTGCCCGGCGTAAAGTATGTCACATCAAGCTCGAGTTGGTTCACCTTGTATTGGTTTGCCGCAGAGAGATTGCTCTGCTCTATATCGTAAGCCGCCCCCAATATCAGGTCCTTGCTCAGATAGTGACTCACCCTCAGATATAAATCGCTTGCGTCTGTCCCCATGTGATGGCCGATTATTCTGCCGCGGTATGTATAACCGGAAGTGTACAGGTAGTGTGAATAGAACGCATTCGGTTTGCCCGGAATCCGGTTCCGCGCGTACTCCACGAGCACGTCTGTCCTGCCTGTCTTAAACACATCGTAAAGCTTCATCCCCACTAACTTGCCCCAGTTGCTCGGTAGCCCGCCCGCCTCGTCTTCTGCCGCGAAGTCTCCGTAGAGCTTGACCGACCTTGCAGGCAGTATCTCTCCAACCGGAAGCAAAACCGAAACGTCAACGCCGGCCAACTGGTTATTGTCCAATTTGCCTGGCCGATTCTCCTGCGTCGCCAAAAAGACATCCCAATAATCGGCTAAGCTCAAACCGGGCCGGCCTGCACCTCCGAACATTATTGCCCTCGACAGGCCCACATCCACCGCAGGGTGCGGCTTGAAGTTTACCCTCATACCCGTCAGCTTCGCCTCCGGTATCGCCCTGCTCTTCTCGAGCTCCGTCAGGAACCATACCGCCTTGAAAGGCCCCAGAGATTTGAATATCCACGGAAGCTGCACCGGAAGCGGCGTCGATGCCTTTATCATCTTAAACGGCTCGGCGTTGTTGCTCATAATAAGCGAGCCGTGATACCCCGGGCCCCACCATACCGAGTCCTTGCCAACCTCGATTTCTATCTTGCCTACCCCTATCTTACCGTATGCTTCAATCAGCTTTACGTCTCTGCTGCCCTCTGAGGACGAGCCGGCATATTCCGGATGCACGTAGAACGCCGCTGTGTCAAACAACTTTGCCCGTGACGCAAAGCCCAGCCGGTAATTCGACCCCTTCTCAAACTCATCGCCGCGCATGTTCTCTAAGTCCGGTCTGTGCTCGGCGTAAACGTGCTTGGCGTATGGGTCCTCGATTGGCTTTGCGAAGTCCGCCGCCGCCATGCCGTCGATAGCACCCATCGCCATTAGCTCTTCTGCAAACTCTCCCTCCAGCCGTTCCAGTAGAGCGACAACCATCTCATTGTCTTCGCCTGTCTGCTCTGCCTTGTCCATTGCTTCTGTTATCATTCGTGCCATCTCGAGGCGCGAAACCGGCTTGGTCGTCGTCATTGCGCCGTCAATCAAACCGAACCCGGCCAGTCTGTCAATAGACTTATAGCTCCAGTGCTCCAGCGGAACGTTTGTCGAGACAAACCCACCCACTAAAAGGCATAAAAAGCATAGTGCGATAGCAAGCAATCTTCGCATTTGGCTCCATTCCAGTACTATAAAGCCACCCCGTTCAAACCGCGATTATACCCACCCGCCCGGGACGGTCAACTCGTCCTTGTAACTAATCCGAACCTGACCTTGGATATCTGCTCTGTCGCCTTAATGCTTATCGGCCCGTCCCATAAAAAAGGTAAAGTATTGCGGACATATTTGCCGAATAAATGGATGGCTGGTATGTCGCTGTCGAATCGCGACATACTGCTCTTGGCGGCTTGATGGGCTGGTTGTATTTGCCCTGATAGCTCGCCCGCTGATGAGTCTGCTATGGGGGTAGTACTGTAAGTTCAGCTTCATGTTGGAAATGAGGCGAGACAGAGCCGTGTTGCGGACGTCTATTCTTCGGTTGTGCGCGGTTGGTTGGGGCGTACTCACACCCTAAGGGAGTGGGTCGGCTTCAAAGCTTCTCGACATTTGTTTTGTCCGTTTCCATATGTTGTCTAACTCGACGGAATTCTTGCAGCGCACTCACGTTCCCAGCCGCCGTTTTTCGCCGCTGGGGTCCTCCCACGGGGACGGAGTATGCCAGGATTTATGCATTTTGAAACAATAAACAGCAAAACAAGGATTGCCGGCATTATCACCTTCCTTGCACTATGCGCAGGTATCGCTGATGCCCAGCTGGACTCGTTTCTGCCGATGGCTGCTCCCGATGGATTGTCTGTCGATTCCGGTGCCTCTGTTACTCCTGAACAAGTTGCCGAAGCTCTTGGAGCCGCCGCTGAAGGCGGGCTGGACTCCGGCCGGTCGGATGACGAGGACAAAGATACCCCCGATATTGGCCGAGTGACGGGCACGCCCGGGCCGTCACTCGGCGGGCTTTCTCCGGTCGAGCGGCTCTTTACAGGAGAGCTGCCCGACGTCGAGGCCGCAAAGCTGAGGCAGTTTGGCTACGGTGTCTTCCAGGGGCCTGTCTCAACCTTCGCCCCGGTCGCAAACGTCCCCGTAGCGCCCGATTATATTGTCGGGCCCGGCGACAGCTTCACTGTCACCCTATGGGGGCGTGTCAATGCCCAGTACAATGTTACCATAAACCGAAACGGCGAAATAATCCTGCCTGAAATTGGGGTCCTCAGCGTTTCCGGAATGACGCTTGCCGCACTTGAAGATTATCTGCAGGACCAATTCTCCAGAAAGCATACGGACTTCAAGATGGCCGTCACTATGGGGCGGCTGCGAACGATAAAGGTCTTTATCGTCGGCGAAGCTGGTATCCCCGGAAGCTACACACTAAGCTCCCTGTCCACGATTATCAACTCTCTCTTTGCAGCCGGCGGACCGTCGAAAAGCGGCTCTCTAAGGAACGTCCGGCTGCTGCGAAATGCCCATGAGCCCGTCGCGATTGACCTCTACGATTTCCTCCTCGGTGGAGACAAAAACGCCGACGTCCGGCTGCAGGATGGCGACACGGTCTTTATCCCTCTCATTGGTCCGGTTGTTGGCGTGTCGGGAAACGTAAAAAGACCGGCAATCTACGAGATGAGTGAACCTTTGACCCTCGACCAGACACTCCAGTTGGCAGGGGGCATCACTTATGTCGGCTGGCTCCAGCGAGTCCAGGTCGAGAGAGTTGAAAATCACACCAGGCGAATCGTCGCCGACTTCGATATCTCCGAGGATTCCGAGTTGAGCGACCGCCAGGGTGGTATCGATACACTCCTCCAGGATGGAGACCTCGTCAAAGTCTTCTCTGTCACTCCGTTCGAGCAGAATGTCGTCTATCTCCAGGGACACGTCGCCAGGGCTGGCAAATATGAGCTAAAGCCGAATATGAAGCTAAGTGACATAATAAACTCCCACAAGTCACTTCTGCCGCAGGCGAACCTCGAGTACGCCGAGATAGAACGGCTCGTGCCGCCTGACTTTCATCCCATCGTTACGCCTTTCAATGTCGGAAAATTGCTCGAAGGTGACAAGTCCCAGGATGTCGAATTGATGCAGTTCGATACAATCCGTGTTTACCGATGGGACCAGAAGGGAAAGAAAAGTGTCTCAATCACCGGTATGGTGTACAGGCCCGGTGAGTATCGCTTTATCGCCGGTATGAGGTTGAGCGAGCTGCTCGATGCCGCGGGCGGACCACAGAAGAACGCGTATCTCAAAGATGCCGAGCTGACCCGGCTGCATATTACCCAGGACGGAATGCGCACAGAGAAAATCAATATAGACATTCACAAGGCCCTTGACAACGACCCCAAACACGACATTCTTCTGCAAGATTACGACCATCTTATCGTCCGCACGATACCTGAGCTTGAATTCGGCCGAACGGCGAACATCTCCGGCCAGGTCAGATTCCCCGGAACCTATCCTGTAAGAAGAGACGAAACGCTCAGTTCGCTGATAAGCAGGGCAGGCGGATTTACCGAGCGGGCATATCTCAGAGGTGCCGTCTTTACCAGAGAAAGTGCAAAACAGGTCCAGCGGGACCGAATGGACCGCCTAATAAGGGAAATCGAAGAGACGGTATTGGCCAGCACCGACCGTGCTATCAGCGGCCCGCTCGACGAGGAAACTGTCAGAGCACGACAGCTCGCACTCGATGCAAAAAAAGAGCTGCTGCATAAACTTAGAGCAGCCAAAATAGACGGCAGGGTCGTCATAAAGCTCGCTCCGCTCGAGCAGTTTGGCGGCTCCCGTTACGATATCCGGCTTGAAGCCGGCGACAAGCTCATCGTCCCCGATATCCCGGGCGTCGTCAACATTGTCGGTGAGGTCTTCAATCCCACCGCAATTCTCTACCAGAAGGGCAGTACCGCCGGCTACTATCTGCAAAAGGTTGGAGGGCCGACAAAGGAGGCCGACAAGAAGCAAATCAGTATTATCAAGGCGGATGGCTCCGTCGTTAGTATGCTGCAAAAGGACCCGGGCAAGGTTTACTGGGATGGCGAGTCCCACCAGTGGAATTTCGGCGGCTTTATGAACATTCGCCTCAACCCCGGTGACACCATCATCGTGCCCAGAAAAATGGATAAGTTCTTCTGGCTGAAAACCACAAAGGATATGACGCAGATTCTGTTCCAGGCGGCTCTGGCCGCCGGCGTCGTGCTGGCCCTCTAAACAGACCCCCAAGCCGATACGATGGACCATTATCAAAACAATATGCATGATTTGGGCGGAACCTGCGTAGCCGATTTACCCGCTCCCGCAGCGCAGCAGCCCGCCGGCTCGCCCCACCCGACCCAGCTTGGCTTCTCGGATTATTTCCGAATACTGTATAAGTATCGCAGGATGATAATATCCGTTTGGCTTTGTGCCTCGGTTGCTGCTGCGGTCGTAAGTCTTATTCTTCCAAAAATCTACTCTGCAAAGGCATCGATAGTGCCGCCGATGGATGTTCTGCAAAAGGGCTCCGACCTTGCCATCGGCTTCGGCGGAGGCCAGAGCGCCATGATAGGCAAGGCCCTTGGCGTCACCAGCATCGCCGGGATGTATGCCGGCATTCTCGACAGCCGCGTTGTACTCGATGCAATTATAGACAGATTCGACTTGATGAGCGTCTATGAAGAAAAACAGTACAGGTCCAAAGTCCGCAACAAGCTCAGAAGCAACACACACATAAACGTCTCGGATGAAGGAATTGTCAGCGTTGCCGTTGAGGACAGGGACCCGAAAAGGGCTGCTGCACTTGCCAACGCTTATGTTGGCGAGCTGGACCGGCAGAACAAGCGGCTCTCGGCCGGACAGGCCACAAGCAAGAGAATCTTCCTCGGAAATCGCTTGCGAGAGATAGAGGAAAAGCTGAGCAAAATCAATGACATCCTCAGCAGAGAAGCCAGGATTCAGGAAATGCTCTTCGAGCTGCTCACACGAGAGTACGAGATTGCCAAGATAGAAGAGGCCAAGAGCATGCCGACAATCCAGGTCCTCGATAAGGCGGTACCGCCGGAGAAAAGGTGCAAACCAAGAAGAAAAATGCTGGTAATGTTCTCCGGCACGATTGCTCTTGGTGCCGCTGTGTTTATTGCGTTCGCCCGCGAATGTGCAGCTCGCACAAGGATGTCCGGCTGGACCGGCACGTTAGCGTGACGGTCATGATGCAAATCTGCAAGTGCTTTGCTGAGCCGTGTGATGTGCTCGTTGGTTCTTTATCGCTGTTTGCCTGCCTTCGGCAGAGGCGGCAGACGCGCTAACACTGTAGTAAACAGCTCATGGGGTGGATAGGGGGGCACATCGGTTTGTGTCAGCCGACTGCAAGTGGTTCTGCAAGAAGCTAATTCTTGCGGTTTGGCGGCTCTATCGTAGCCGGCAAAGGCAAATTCTGATGTTCCCATTAAGCCGGGGACGCAATGGCTGAGACTTCCAACAATAAGCACAATTCTAACCATCAATTAAGCACCGCTCCGCATTTGCCGGCTTCGCAGGAGCTGTTTGACAGATCCTGTCTCGACATAAGGCCTCTCCGTGAGAGAAAGCATGATTTGTCGTTCTCAGCGGTGAAGCCGTTGGCGGCAGAACCTAAGCTGTCGAGCGGCGCCGATGACCTCGAAACCGTTGCCGAACGCATCGTTGCTACGAAAGAAAGTGGCGCTTCAGTAATCTTTATGATGGGCGCCCACGTGATAAGGGCCGGCGTGCAAAACTACATTATCGACTTGATGAAACGCGGGTTAATCTCGTGCATCGCGACCAACGGTGCCGGTATGATTCACGATTACGAGCTTGCACTCATCGGCGCCACGACCGAGAGCGTTGCAAGGTACATCAGCCAAGGCCGCTTCGGCCTGTGGGAAGAAACCGGGCACATCAATGCTCATATCAACAGTGCTTATGAAGCGGGACTTGGTATGGGCCAGGCCGTCGGAAAGGCCATACTCGAAGGTGACTTTCCTTACAAGGACGTCAGTATTCTCGCCGCCGGATTCAGGTATCGGATGCCGGTCACCGTGCATGTCGGCATCGGCTATGACATCATTCATCAGCACCCGAACTGCAGCGGTGCTGCCACCGGAGAAACGTCCTACCGCGACTTCCTGCGATTCGCAAAAGTGCTGGAGAATCTCGAAGGCGGCGTGATAACCAATCTCGGCAGTGCTGTGATGGGCCCCGAGGTCTTTCTCAAGGCCCTGAGTATGGCCAGGAATGTCGCCCGCCGGCAGGGCAGGGCAATCAGGAATTTCACCACGCTCGTTTGCGACATCCAAAATCTTCCCGGCGACTACAGACACGAGCCGCCCAAAGACATCCCCGAATACTACTTCAGACCCTGGAAGACGATGCTTGTCCGCACGGTTGCCGAAGGAGGCCAGAGCTTCTACGTAAAAGCGGACCATTCCGAGACCATACCGGCGTTGTGGTCGGCTGTGAACACATTGGAGGCGACCGTTGGGCAGAGTTGTTGATTTCGACATTCTGGCCGATGAGGTAAAACAGCTAAAGCAGCAGGGTAAAACGATTGTTCTCTGTCACGGCTGCTTTGACCTTATGCATCCCGGCCACATCAGGTATTTTCAGGCGGCAAGCGAGATGGGCGACCGTCTTATTGTCACGGTGACACCGGACCAATATGTTGATAAAGGCCCCGGCCGGCCCGTCTTTACGCAACAGCTTAGAGTTGACTCCATTGCAGCGCTCGAGTGCGTCCACCTCGCCGCCGTCAATAAGTGGCCGACCGCTGAAAATACCCTGCGACTCATCAGACCCGATGTCTATGTCAAGGGGCAGGAATTCGAGAACTTCCACGATAAAACCGGAAAGCTCCAAAGGGAGCTCAAAGTAATTGAAGAGATTGGTGCCCGCATGCGATTCACTCACGAAGTTGTCTTCTCGTCAACCCGGCTTCTGAATGAGCATTTTGCTCAAGCCAGTGTTTAAGGGCTATATGACCGTCACGTGCGTCGAAAAAAAAATTAAAGAATTCGACCGGTTGTGCCGGATTGTCTCCGACCGTAAGCAAAAGGGCAAAAAAGTCGTTCAGTGTCACGGTATATTCGACATCATTCATCCGGGCATAGTACGCCACGTGGAGTCCGCCAAAAAGCAGGGCGACCTGCTCGTGGTTACCGTCGTCAGAGACAGTGACGTCCGCAAAGGGCCCAACTACCCCATATTCAGCGAGAAGCTCAGGGCTGAAAATGTGGCTTCCATAGGGTGTGTTGACTACGTTTCTGTCGTAGGCGACAATCCCTCGTATCAGTCCGTTAAAACGCTCAGGCCCAATGTCTTCGCGCGGGGGCAGGATTACAAAGACCGTAACCCTCAGGTAACGGAGAAGCTCGAACAACAGGAGCAAGCTCTCCGGCTTGCCGGGTGTGAGGTCCATAATACGCCCGGAGAAACCTTCAGCACCACAGAAATCGCAAACAAGTTTCTCGACATCTATCCCGACGAAACAAAACAGTATCTGCGAACGTTTGCCAGAAAATATAAGGCCTCGGATATCGCAAAAGCGATTAAGACCCTGAGCAAACTGCGGATTCTGCTCGTCGGTGACACCATCGTTGACGAGTATCACTATTGTGAACCAATGGGCAAATCCCTGAAAGAGCCACTGGTCGTGTACAGATACCTCTCCGAAGAGGTCTTTCCCGGAGGTACTCTCGCCGTCGCCAATCACCTCGCCGGTATATGCAAGCGGGTCCAGCTTGTCTCATTACTCGGACAGGAACAATCGAGACAGGATTTTGCTCTAAATGGCCTCAAGCCAAATGTCCGCGCGAAAATGTTCCATCGCAAGGACGCCTCGACAATTGTCAAGAGAAGATTCATTAACGAGTATTCGGGCCAGAAGCTCTTTGAGGTCTGCTACCTCAAAGACGACAAAGTCCCCGACAAAGCGGAAAAACGAATACTGGAGTACTTGTCAGGGCACATCGGCAGCTACGACCTGGTCATGGTATGCGACTTCGGCCACGGCCTCGTGACAAAAAAACTCATCCGCCTTCTTGAAAAAAAGGCCAGGAAGCTGGCCGTCAATGTGCAGGCCAACGGCGCCAACATCGGATTCAATATCGTCACCAAGTATCACAACGTCAGTTTCACCTGTCTCGACGAAGCCGAAGCCCGGCTGGCCTGCCGCGACAAGTACGGGGACATAAAACAACTCGCTAAGACAATAGCCAAACACGCGAATACCGATTATCTCATCGTCACCAGAGGCAATCGCGGCTCCATCGGAATCAATTCACACGGCAAGCTCAATACCACCCCCGCCTTCTCATCGTTCGTCGTGGACAGAATAGGCGCCGGCGATGCCTTTTTCAGCTTCACTGCACCTTGCTTTGCCGTCGGGCTGCCTCTTGATATGGTCTCGTTCATCGGTAATGCCGTCGGCGCCCTCGCCGTCCAAATCGTCTGTAATCGCGAGCCGGTCGAACCCGAGAAGCTATACGAGTTCATCCATACATTGCTGCGTTAGCGAAAGGATTGTGTCGTGAAGCAGCTTGCGCAGGAGTACTACGACCACATCGAGCACCTGATTACGTCGATAGTGGTCACCAACTTTAATTCAGACCGAATTGAATTCTGCGCCGGTCTCGCTGCCGCCGCCCAGTTGATAGCAGACAGGGCTGCTGCCGGAAATAAACTGATTTTCGTCGGCAACGGTGCCAGCGCAGCCATATCAAGTCACCAGGCCACCGACTTCTGGAAGAACGGCGGTATCCGCGCCGTGGCCTTCAACGATTGCTCCGGCCTGACGTGTATATCCAACGACTTCGGCTACGAGTACGTATTTGCCAAGCCGATTGAGATGTTCGCCGACCCCGGTGATTTACTAATTGCTATCAGCAGTTCAGGTAGCTCCCAGAATATTCTTCAGGCCGTCGTCGCCGCAAAGGCAAAGCGGGCAGATGCAATAACCCTTTCCGGCTTCAGCCGCGACAACCCACTGCGAAAACTGGGCCTGCTCAATTTCTATGTGCCGTCCTCCTGCTACGGCCACGTCGAAATCCTCCATCTTTCCGTTTCTCACTGCCTGCTCGATATTATCGTTCAGGAGAACTCGCAGGGCGATGAACCGGCTGCTGTCGAAAAGTTCCCGTATGACTCCCGTATAGTAACCGAATCAATAATAGGCGACTTTGCAACACCCAAAATTAAAAACGTCCGCCGATCACCCAAACACCGCCGTGATTCACTCAGCCGGACCCCAGCTAACCTCAATGCCGAACACTTGCCCCACTAATAACTGTCTGAACTCAAACAGTACAAAGGGAATCTTCGGATGAATCAATTTGACACCGTATTGGTCACCGGCGGCGCTGGCTACATCGGCTCCGTCTTGGTCCCAAAGCTTATCGTCAAGGGCTATCGAGTCAAGGTGCTCGACCTCTACATCTATGGCGAAGATGTCCTCAGCCAGGTTAAGGGCCATCCCAATCTCACCGAAATAAAGGGTGACATCAGAGACAAAGACATCTTGCAAAAAGAGATACCCGGCACGGATGTAATTATCCACCTTGCCTGCATCTCCAACGACCCGAGCTACGAGCTGGACCCCGACCTCGGCAAATCCATCAACTACGATGCCTTTATCCAGTTGGTCGATGTCGCAAAAAAACATAAGGTCAAAAGGTTCATTTACGCCTCCAGCTCCAGTGTGTACGGCATAAAGGATGTCCCCGAGGTCACCGAGGACCTGCCCCTCGAACCGCTCACCGATTACTCGAAGTATAAAGCCAAATGTGAGGAGGTGCTCCTGCAGGAAGCTACTGATGAGTTCGTCGCGGCGATAATTAGGCCCGCGACGGTCTGCGGGTACTCACCGCGATTGCGGCTGGACCTGACGGTGAACATCCTGACTAATCACGCGGTCAATAAAGGCAGGATAACTGTCTTCGGCGGCGACCAGATGCGCCCAAATATCCATATCGACGATATGGCCGACCTCTATGTATATCTGCTCGATTTGCCCGGTGATAAGATACACAAAAAAACTTACAACGCCGGCTATCAAAACCACAAGGTCTGCGAAATCGCACAAATGGTCCGGTCCGTTGTCGGGCCGCGCATATCCATTGAAACCGTCCCCACCGATGACAATCGTTCATACCACGTCTCCTCGGAGAAAATGAAAGCCGAACTCGGCTTCCAGCCCAGACACTCGGTTGCCGATGCCGTCACGGATTTAAAAAATGCCTTCGATGAAGGCAAAATCCCGAATCCTTTGGATGAGATTAGGTACTACAACATCAAAACAATGCAGGCCGTCAATCTAAAGTAGGGTCACACGATGGACAAGGATTTGGCACTGTCGCTTTATCGCACGATGTTGCGTATTCGCATGGTCGAGGAAAGAATCGCCGACTTGTACCCCGACCAGCAGATGCGCTGTCCCGTGCACCTTTGCATCGGCCAGGAAGCCATCGCTGCCGGCGTCTGCGCGAACCTGTCTAAAAGCGACTACGTGCTGAGCAACCACCGCTCCCACGGCCACTACCTCGCCAAGGGCGGCGACCTTAACGCAATGTTTGCCGAGCTATATGGCAAGGCCACCGGCTGCTGCGGCGGCAAAGGCGGCTCTATGCACCTCGTCGATACCTCCGTCGGTTTCCTCGGCGCAACTCCCATTGTTGCCAGCACGATACCTATCGCAGCGGGTGTTGCAGCCGGTTCGGTTATGCGGGGCGGCAGTAACATTACTGTTTGTTTCTTTGGCGATGCTGCAGTCGAAGAAGGGGTCTTCCACGAGAGCTTGAATTTCGCCGCACTAAAGAAGCTGCCTCTTCTGTTTGTCTGCGAGAACAACCTCTATTCCGTCAATTCTCCCCTTTCTATCCGTCAGCCGCCCGAGAGGCAAATCTGTCGCCTGGCGCAAGGCCACTGCATCGAGGCACACCAGGGCGATGGAAACAATGTCCTCGAAGTCTGCGAACTGGCCCGCCAGGCCGTTGCTAAAGCCGCCACCGGCCGGGGTCCTGTCTTTCTCGAGTTCAAAACCTATCGCTGGCGGGAGCACTGCGGACCATATTACGACCACGAAACAGGTATCAGAGACAAGCAGGAATTCCTGCGCTGGAAGGGACGATGTCCAATACAGCAGCTAAGATGCGAGCTTCTCGACCAGGGTATTGCCACCGAGCAGACCCTCGGCCGGCTCGTCGGCGACATTGATGCCGAAATCGAGCAGGCGGTCGTCTTTGCCAAAAAAAGCACATTTCCCGAACCAACGTCCCTGCATCAGCACATATACGCGTAAAAACATTACTTAGGATGTTTCAGAAATGAGCAGGGAACTCAAATTCTTTCAGGCCATAAACGAAGCCATTGACTTGTCGATGGCTCGCGACGCCCGAGTTTACATTATGGGCCTCGGTGTGCCCGACCCCAAGGGTGTCTTTGGCAGCACCGTGGGCCTGCAGGAAAAATATGGCCCGCAGCGTGTTATGGATATGCCCTGTTCGGAAAACGGTATGACCGGTGTGGCCATCGGCTCTGCCCTTGTTGGTATGAGACCGATTATGACGCATCAGCGCATCGATTTTGCCCTTCTTGCTCTCGAACAGCTCGTCAACCAGGCCGCCAACTGGCACTATATGTTTGACGGTAATGCCTGTGTCCCTCTTGTGATAAGGATGATTGTCGGTCGCGGCTGGGGACAGGGACCACAGCATTCCCAGAGCGTCCAGGCCTGGTTTGCTCATGTGCCCGGACTAAAAGTCGTCATGCCCGCTACCGCCTACGACGCCAAGGGACTGCTCATATCGAGTATAGAAGACAACAATCCCGTCATCTTCATCGAGCATCGCTGGCTTTACAACACCTCCAGCATCGTTCCCGAAGAATACTACAAAGTCCCCATAGGCCCTGCAAAAGTCATTACCGCTGGTGCCGACGTCACGATTGCCGCCTGCTCGTATATGACCGTCGAGGCGTTGCGGGCCGCTGAGCAGCTCGCGCGAGACGGCATAGACGCCGAAGTGATAGACCTGCGGACCCTAAAGCCCTTTGACGCAGATACTCTCTGCTGCTCGGTCCGCAAGACGGGGCGTTTGATTGTGGCCGACAACGCCTGGAGGACTTGCGGCTTTGCTGCCGAAATCGTATCCACCGTCGCCGAGGCCGAGCTTGACGCACTTAAATGTCCCCCGCGACGTCTAACTTTGCCTGACTGCCCAACCCCTACCTCGCCCGCCTTGGCCAATGAGTACTACCCAAGAGCGGCTCACATTGCCCAGATAGCAAGACAGATGTGTGGGGGCCGTGCCGAGATTCTTGATGTGCTATCTGCGGACCTGGCCCCAGGGGGCAAAGTCCCGCTCGACGTCCCCGATAAGACCTTCACCGGCCCGTTCTAAAATATTGCGGAAGTTGACTGAATATGACCAGCGCGAACGAAAAATGCAAGGTCGCCGTCATCGGCAGCAACTCCTTTTCCGGAAGTGACTTCATCGACCTGCTGTTGGAAGATGGACGCAAAGAGGTCATCGGTATAAGCCGGTCCCCTGAGAAGAGTCCGATGTTTCTTCCATATAAGAGGCACGGCAACTCACGCTTCAGGTTTTATCAGCTCGACCTCAATAACGACGCCGATGATATAATCCAGGTGCTCGATTCCTTTGAGCCCGACTACGTCGTCAACTTTGCTGCTCAAAGTGAGGTCGGTCCAAGCTGGATTCATCCGGAGCACTGGTTCCAGACGAACGCCGTTGCGCTTGCGCGGCTCACCAATGCCCTCAAGGACCGCCCATACCTCAAGCGATATGTCCACATATCCTCACCTGAGGTCTATGGCACGTGTCAGGGCCGTGTCACCGAATCGGCCCCGTTGAATCCAAGCACGCCCTATGCCGCCTCAAAGGCCGCCGCCGACTTGTTCCTCGCTGCACTAACAAGGAACTGCGACTTCCCGCTTGTCACCATCCGCTCAACAAATGTCTATGGTGCCCACCAGCAGCTTTTCAAAATCATCCCGCGCTCTGTCATCTATATTAAAAGGGGCCAAACGATAGAGCTTCACGGCGGCGGCCGGGCCGTCAAGTCCTACATCCACATCCGTGACGTCTCACACGGCGAGCTTGCGGTGATGGAGAAGGGTCAACCCGGCCAGATTTACCATTTCTCGCCCGACAGCGGCATCGCTGTTCGTGATGTCGTCAGGATGATTTGTGACAAGATGGGTGTCCCTTTTGAAAAAGCTGCAAAGACCGTTGAAGAACGGCTCGGCCAGGACGCCGCGTATGTGATTGATTCAGCCAAGGCAAGACGGCAGTTCGGCTGGGCACCCAAGATTTCACTGCAAGAGGGTCTTGCCGAGGTAATCGCCTGGGTCGAAAACAACTGGCAACTGATTCAACAAGAGTCGCTGGAGTATGTGCACAAAGCGTAGAGTGCGATGAAAAACAAGCAGGCAACAGACAACCCCAAAGTGGTCGTCTTGATTTCCATAACCAGTGATATCGGCACAGCACTGGCCGCCAGATACGCCGCCGACGGCTTTACGATTGTCGGCACGTATCGCTCCACAAATCAGTTGGACCAATTAAGGGACATCACAGACTGCCATCTGTTCTACTGTGACATCGCCGATAAAGACAGCATTTGCCAATTCGTCGAAGACTACGCCGCCTTGGGCTGGACTTGGGATACCTTTATATCCTGTCCGTGCAACCTCCTCCCGATTAAGCCCTTTTTCGACTGCGACTTTGACTGGTGGACTGATTCGGTTCATATCAACGCCATCGAACAACTGCGCGTCCTCCATAAGCTCCATCCTTATCGCAGCCGTAAACAGACAGCCAATGTCGTCTTCTTCGCCGGAGGAGGAACCAATAACGCCGTAATCAACTTCTCCGCATATACGATTTCAAAGATAATGCTGATTAAAATGTGCGAGTTTCTGGATGCCGAGAACGAAGACCTGAACATCTTTATCGTCGGGCCGGGTTGGACAAAAACGAAAAGTCATTCCCTCGTGTTGAATACCCTCGAACCAACCGACCCTAAGTATCAGGAGACCCTGGATTTCATGGAAAACAAACAGGGCACCAGTATGGATGATATTTACGGCTGTATCAAATGGTTGAGCCGGCAGGGCAAAGAGGTTGCCGGCGGCAGAAATTTCTCGGTGGTCCACGACAAATGGAAAGGCGACCTCAGCGCAAGACTGTCGGCGGAACTGAAATCCGACATCAATATGTACAAGCTCAAAAGATATGGCAATGAATGGAGGAGTACAGGGCAATGAAATACAAGAGCACCAAAGAACTCTATCGGGAGAGTACCGACTACCAATTTGAACAGCCAGAGCTGTCGTTGGGGCCGTGGACGTCCTATAGCTTGGTGAACGATGCGAAGCATATGTGCTTTGTCCTCTCTCGCTACAAGTTCTGCGCCAAGATGTTAGAGGGTAAGAAAGCTGTCATGGAAATAGGACTGGGTGATGGCTTCGGCTTGCCGATTATCGCGCAAGCTGTTGAACACGTGTATGCGGTAGACTGGGACAAGCGCCTGCTGGAGGGTAACGCGCGCCGGTTGGCGCATCTGAAGAATGTCACTTATTTCCATGTAGATTTGAATGATACCCCTCCACCCAACATTCTGGTTGATGCCGCGTTCATGATTGATGTAATTGAGCATGTGGAGCCGGCCAAAGAGGCGGCTTTCATGGAGAACATCGTTCGCTGTCTTAGACCAAACGGCGTGTTGATTACAGGCACTCCCAATATCACCGCCCGTCAGTACGCTACTCAGGGTAGCGATATATCGCACGTCAATCTGAAAAGCATGAAAACACTGCGCGAACTAACGGAATGCTACTTTGAGAATATATTCATGTTTGGTATGAACGATGAAGTGGTCCACACAGGGTATGCATCGATGTGCCACTATATCTGGTCAATAGGTGCTGGGGTCCGTCAATGCTGGCAGGATAAACCGTGAATATGAAACTCCCACACTGGTCAGCTTTATGGGGAGGCATGGACTATGTATGATAGCATAGAAAAATTCCGCAAGGAGTATTGCTTCACTTACGTTGATGTGGGTGCTAGATGGGGAGCTAAGTCCGGTCTTCTGACCTTATTTCCTGCCTCAAGATGGATTGGATTTGAGCCAGACCCGGATGAGTTTGCTGTTATCGATTCCAACAGGCAAAAGGGGCAGGAATGCCTTCCATTCGCTTTGAGTGACAAATCAGGTTCACAAAATCTGTATATCACTAAGAGCCCTGACTGGAGTTCCTTGTATGAACCGAACCCGGAGGTCCTTAACCAGTTCAATGGTCTTAAGGATTTTTGCCATGTCACCCACCACTGCCAGGCCCCACTGAGAGCGCTGGACGAGCTTGCTGCGTCTTACGAAGACCTGCTGGCAAACGCAGACTACCTTAAACTCGATGTTCAAGGCGCAGAAGCCGACGTACTACGTGGAGCCCAAACCCTTCTTGCGGCATCATTGATAGCAGTTGAGGTGGAAGTCGAATTTCTCCAGCTATATAAGGGACAACCATTGTTTGATGAAGTCAATAGAATCATGATAGACAATGATTTCATCTTATTTGATATGTCGAGGAATCGGTGTATTCGCTCAGGCTTTTCCAGTGAAATCGAAACCCGGGGCCAACTCATTTGGAGCGATACTTTGTACTTGAAGAACTTCCGCAGCTTGGTAGCACAGAACCGCTGTGATAAGCTATTCGTGCTTCTTCTCGTCGCAATGGAGCTTGGCTTTCCGGACTATTCCTTATCTGTCTTGCAGGCCATGCTTGCGAACAAAATTGCCAGCGACGAGATACGGCGGGAAGTATATCAGGCCTTGGCTGCGTTTGGTGCAAGACAGCGGAGGAAGACTCGCATAGTTGATGTGGTGGCAAAGCTCCCGTATGGCAGAAAGTTCCTAAGATACTTGAGAACAGTGATAGATAATAACTATGACCGAATCGTAAGTATAGCCCATCCAGAGTACTATTTCCGGAGGGATTGATGCATGAATAAGGCAGAGGTTATCTTAAACAATAGTCCGGAAGGAAACATTATGAATAACGCTTATCGCAGACGGATAGTCGAAATGGTTTGCAAAGGAAAAGACGGACATATCCCCAGCGCCTTTTCCATTATCGATATCATATCCCTGCTGTACGATGGCTTCCTTAAGGTGAATCCGGAAAATCCCGAGTGGCAGGACCGGGATTATTTTATCCTGAGCAAAGGTCACGGCTGCCTGGCCTTGTATGTAGTCCTCAAAGAGCACGGATTTCTTACAGAAGATGACCTTGATATGTTCTGCAAGCCGGGAGGCATCTTGGGGGAGCACCCTGATTGCACAAAAGTTCCGGGCGTTGAGGCATCGACCGGCTCGCTGGGCCACGGCCTGCCTTTCGCCGTCGGCATCGCTCTGGGCCTGAAGATAGCGGAAAAAGAAAACAAGGTATATGTCCTCGTCGGAGACGGTGAATGTCACGAAGGAACCATCTGGGAGGCGGCAAACGTGGCTAATAATCTTCAACTGGGTAATCTGTGCGTGATTGTGGATTGGAATGGCTCCGCAGCCCAGCTAATGCCCCGCGATGATTTGCCGGCGAAGTGGAGCGCATTCGGCTGGCAGACAATCGAGGTTGACGGTCATTCAAAACAGCAGCTTCAGTCAGCGTTTTCAAATATCAATTTCTGTCTTCAGGGGGCCCCGACCGCTGTAATTGCCCGGACCATCAAGGGCAAAGGTGTGCCCACGCTTGAAGGTCACGGGAAATGGCACCACAGAATTCCCGACGAAGCCGAATATAAGATAATCATGGAGGCACTGTCGTGAATAAGAAACCAATAAGACAACAGTTTGTAGATACCGCGCTGAAGGTCGGTACAGCTGATCCGAAGCTCGTGGTTTTGGTTGCGGATATAAGCCACTTCCTGTTCCAGCCCTTTGCACGCGCCTGTCCGGGACGCTACTACAACGTGGGAATCTGCGAGTCGGCTATTGTGAGCATGGCGGCCGGCCTGGCAAAGATCGGTTTTTACCCCGTCTTTCACACAATAGCGCCGTTCATCATTGAAAGGTCTTTCGAGCAGATTAAACTCGATTTCTGCTACCAGAAAATTGGCGGTAATCTGGTAACCGTCGGTAGCGTTTTCGATTATTCCAACCTCGGATGCACACATCACTGCTATGGTGATTTTGCACTTATCAAGACATTGCCCGGTGCCGAGATTGTATGCCCTGCCACCGCGGTTGAATTTGACCTGCTGTTCCAACAGACCTACGACAATAACAATCTCACTGTTTTCCGCATTCCCGCACACCAGCACGCCCAGGGATTTAGCACCGATGAGATTCGGTTTGGCAAAGGTATCAAGGTTGCCGAAGGTGACCGCCTGACGATTGTTGCAGCCGGGCCTCAGCTTCGCTCCGCCCTTGACGCTCGCAACACGCTCGCCGATATGGGGTGGAATCCTGAGGTGCTGTACATACATACGATTCGCCCTCTTGATGCAGAGCTGATTCGCCAAAGCGCCAATAAGACAGGCCATATACTTGTAATTGAAGAGCACATGCAAAGCGGGGGCTTGGGCGACGATGTGCTCCGCGCCACAAAGGACATATCCGGCCTTCGCTATTCCCTGCTCAACATACCCGACAGATTCGTCACCTCATACGGGACCTATGAGCAGCACTGTGAAAAGCTGGGTCTGACACCAGCCGGCCTCGTCGAAAAGGTCAAAAAAGACTTTATCGACTCGCCCCTTGAATCAGCCCGGAGAAATTACGCAATTGCCTGAAAACGTCGGTTCCGTACTTGATGCGGTCAAACTTCATACCGACAGACTACGCCGGCGTCTTCTGTGAGGATCAATATGGGAAAGGAAATCAATCTGCTTGACAAATATCCTCGCTCCAGGCGTCCCATCGATGAGCGTGCGAAAGTCGTCACGGACGAGCACCACAGAATTGCCCGTCAGTTCGGCCAGGATTATTTCGACGGAGACCGCCTGTATGGCTACGGCGGATACGGCTATCATCCGCGTTTCTGGCAGGCCACTGTCAAACGCTTTCGTGATTATTACCGGTTAAGCGACAATGCCTGCGTGCTCGATGTCGGCTGTGCCAAGGGATTTATGCTGCACGACTTCAAAGAGCTGATGCCCCGCCTCGCCGTTGCCGGCATTGATATCTCCCAGTATGCCATCGACAACGCCATAGATACGGTCAAGCCGTTCCTGAAGGTAGGCAACGCGACGAAGCTGCCGTTCGACGACGATTCGTTTGACCTGGTCATTTCAATCAATACCGTCCACAACCTTCCTCTCGAACAGTGCAAGCAGGCCCTGCAGGAAATCCAGCGCGTTACAAAAAAGGATGCCTTCGTCACTATGGATGCTTGGAGAAACGATGAGGAAAAACAGCGTATGCTCAAATGGAACCTGACCGCTCACACTTATATGCACGTCGATGACTGGAAGGAGCTCTTTGATGAAGTCGGATATACCGGCGACTACTATTGGTTCATCGCCGAGTAGCAAACCCCCGCCTCACGACAACAGGTCACTGTAGGGTGGGCTTTAGCCCACCAAAAAACCCGTATAAGGTATAATGGCAAGAAAAACAACCGCAGCCGTTCTATTTGAGACAGGCAAGCCCCTCCGTCTTGTTACTGTTTCTATTCCACCGCTCAAACCCGGACAGGTGCTCATTGATATCGCCTACAGCGGCCTCTGCGGTAGCCAGCTCCTTGAGGTAGAGGGCAAAAGAGGTCCCGACCGTTTTCTCCCGCATACACTTGGCCACGAGGCATCCGGAGCCGTCCTTGAGATTGGAGCAGATGTCAAAAAGGTAAAATCCGGCGACCACGTCGTTGTATCTTGGATAAAGGGCACCGGCGCCGATGTCCCCTCGACGGTTTACGATAGCCCCGAAGGGCCAATTAACTCCGGTGCCGTCGGCACGTTTATGTCGCAAACCATCACGTGTGAAAATCACCTGACCGTTATACCCGATTCATTCCCTTTACGTGAGGCGGCCCTGCTCGGCTGTGCCGTACCCACCGGTGCAGGAACCATCCTGAACACCGCGAACGTCAAACACGGTGACACTGTCGCTGTCATAGGCACAGGTGGCGTCGGACTCTCGGCCGTTATGATGGCCGCCGCTGCTGGCGCCGCAACCGTTATCGCCATAGACTTGTCCGACAGTAAGCTCGTCCTGGCCCAGCGCCTTGGCGCTACGCACACGGTCAACGCCGCCGAAGACGACCCCCTCGAAGCCGTTATGGCCATTACCGACAGCAGGGGGGTCGATTTTGCCGTCGAGGCCGCTGGCCGTGTCCGGACTATGGAAACGGCATTCCGCGCAGTTCGTGCTAACGGCGGACTCTGTATCCTGGCCGGCAACCTCCCCGCAGGCACCAACATAAGCATAGACCCCTTTGACCTAATCAAAGGCAAAAGAATTGTGGGAACCTGGGGAGGCCGGACAAATCCCGACCGTGATATTCCAATCTATGCGGATATGTATCTGGCCGGGAAGCTCAACTTCGGTGGGCTTATCTCCAAAACTTATCCTCTCGAACGCGTCAACCACGCCGTAGAGTCTTTCAGAAACGGCGCCACAGGACGCATACTCCTCGATATGACAAAAGATTTGTGAGCCGGCGAGAAAAAACAATCTACTGCCTTCTTGAATATGGCTTACATTGCCTGAAAATCCTTCCGCACAAGCTGCAATATCTGCAGAGGCGCTATCTGCCTTGGTTTCTGAGAATGAGGTTTTACCGTAACTTATTGAAGCTACTCTTTTTGCCTGCCTCCGGCCGCAAACGTATCCTTGGTGTATGGGATTACAAAGCCCTGCCATGGTCGGTGGGTGACCCACTGGTATTTGCCGAAACACTGAGCGTACTCAAGCTCGAGCGCAAAGCCGAAGAAATCGACATCTGCATAGTGTATGACCGTGACAATCCCGGCGGCAACAGAGCTGCCGGCCTTGGAACAAATCTTAACGGTGAGAACGTTCAGGACTATATGACCGACATGTTGCCTCTGTTTGCCACGTGTCCGTATCTTGGCTCGATATTTCAGTTCAGCTCGCGCAGCCAGTTCCACGACTTTCTGAGGCGACATTCGGACCGCTATGATGTCTTTCCGCCGTTGAGCCACCACCTGGGCGAGACGTATAATTTCTACGGCGGTGCCGAGCACCACGAGATATTTGATTTCTACAGGAGCAATGGATACATACCTTATCTTAGAATTGGAAACAGGGAGAAAGCGCACGCATATTTCTTCTATCAGCAGCACCTGCCCGAAACCGCTGTGCCGGTTGTTTTGTCGTTGAAGCAGACATTGCACAGCCCCGAACGAAACGCTGCCCCGGCGGTCTGGTTGTCATTTCTGGAGGCGTGTGAGAGCGATTTTCCTGATGTCGGGTTTGTGGTCGTTGGATTGAGAGAAGAGATATTTGACGCCCTGCGAGAAAGGTCCAATGTTATCATCGCCAAAGACTTTGGAACCTCTGTAATCGATGACCTTGCCTTGATACGCACCTCCTTTATGTATCTCGGGACCAACAGCGGGGTAAACACCATTGCCTTGTTCAGCGATACCCCTTATCTGTTGTTTCAATGGCCCAGGGCCACACTTCGCAGCCTGGGACAGCCGATAGGAGAACAATTCTGCTTCGCAACCGACAAACAGAAAATATTTGATGATTCGGTGGTCGTAACCCCGGAACTGTTATTGAGCGAGTTTGCATCCCTGTATAAGAAGCTCGACCGTAACCAATGGCTCCGCGCAGCCAAGCAAGCCGCTGATATGAAACGAGGACATCCGGTGACCAAAATCGCCGCTGCTGCGACGGTTCATTAGCACACTTGTCCGCTGTTCACTCAAACTGCGGACGAAGAATGAAAATCCTTCTTATAAATCCAGCTATCAGGGAAGACCGGCTTCCGTTTAATTTCCCGCTAGGTCTCGGCATAATAGCGGCGATTATGAGGGATAAAGGCCATGAGGTAAGTGTCTATGACCAAAATGCTTGCCGAACCTCCAACGCCGAGATGTTCACGTCTTTGAGCGGGATTAAGAATGTCGATGTAGTTGCCGCCGGAGGACTTATCACGACGTATGCCCGGCTCAAACAAATCCTCCCGGGTCTGCGCCAAACGTTTCCCAAAGCCCGTATCGTGCTTGGCGGCGGCGTCACTGTTGAACCTGAGGTCATTTTCAAAAACATGCCGGTCGAGTTCTGTGTCCACGGCGAAGCTGAACAAACGTTTGTCGAGCTCTGCAATGCTCTGGAGCGAAACGAAACAGATTTCTCGGCAATAGATGGTATTAGCTACATTCAAAACGGTAATCTGTTGACGACTAATGACAGAGCTGCCCCCTCCAACCTTGACCAGTTTCCAATGCCTGCCTACGACCTCTTTCCCTCGGAAATCTATTTCAGGAATAATGTGATAAAAAATCAAATGGGGATGAAGGTCAGAACCGAGCGCTGCGCGACCCTTATGTGGAGTCGCGGCTGTCCCTACCGCTGTTCGTTTTGCTGGAGGATGGCCGGAAATGGTGTTCGCTTTCGCTCCTTGAAGCTGCTCTTTGATGAAATCGACTATCTCAGGTCCAATTACGGGGTCGATTCGTACCTGTTTGTGGATGAGTGCATCAACGCAAGTTACGAAAAGGCCAAAAAATTCGCCAATGGCCTGATTGAATCCGGAAACGCCGCCCCCTGGTATAGTCATGCCCGTGTAAATACCTTCAACGAAGAAATAGGCCATGCCTTCAAAAAATCCGGATGTGTGGGCCTCAACTTCGGTATCGAAAGCGGCAGCGCGGAAATGCTCAGAGTCATGAACAAAAAAGCCACCCCCGCCAATGCCGCCGAAGCGGTAAAACTGGCAAAAAAGCTCGGCATTGAGCTGATTTGTACGTTTATGATAGGAATGCCCGGAGAAACAAAAGCTACTGTCAGAGAGTCGGTTCGCTGGATAAAAAAACATAATATTGAAAAATCAGTATTCTTCTTTGCTACTCCTTATCCGGCGTGTGACCTGTATAAAACAGACCTTGTTCAAAAGCGAATACTCGAAAAGTATCGCACAAAAGACAGGTTTTTCTCGGTGCTTGGTGAGGCCTCCGAGCTTTGCCTGAATATGACCGATTTTTCCGATTCTCAGTTGTTGGCCCTTATGAAACGTGTGGAGCTGCAGGTTTCTCTTCTTTCGTTGCACAAATGGATGATGCTGTTGCGTCAGCCTCGAAGGTGGCGCTCTGCATTGCAGAATTTACTCAGACGCCTTCGGGCGTTATGGCCTGGCTGTGCCGAATGTGAAGCTGGCCTCTGACAAGCACAGCCGTTGTGATCCGTTCAAACAAGGTCTAATGTTGCCATAGCCCATTTCATAACTGTCATTCCCGCGAAACTTGTCCGGCGTTTGTTTGACGGAGCAGGAATCCACACCCACGACAATAAGGCTTTCTTGGGGCCTCTTATGCAAACAAGGTCTGATGTTGCCAGGAGAGCTGGAGAAACAGTCTAATGCCCTCCATTGATATACAGGAATCAGTTGCCGTACCCGGCTTGCTCGGCTGGACTTATGTCAATACGCTCATTCGCCGACTTATTCGCTTATCTAAGACCGACCGCGCCGTTATGTACGCAGTCGGTGCCAAGATGTGGGGCATGTTGTCCGCGCCCGTCACGCTGCTGCTCATCGCCTCTTTCTTCTCTCAAGAGCTCCAGGGTTACTACTACACCTTCAGAAATATCCTCGCCCTGCAGGTATTTGTCGAATTGGGCCTGGGTACTGTACTGATACAGTTCGCCGCTCATGAATGGTCGAAATTGCACTTGGATGAAAACGGCGCATTGGCGGGCGACCCGGATGCCCTGTCAAGATTGGCCAGTCTCGGTCGGCTGGCTCTCAAATGGTTCTCCGTTGGAAGTGTCTTGTTTGTCGTTCTCTTGTCTGTCGGCGGCTACCTGTTCTTCTCAAGGCCGGACTATCCGGATGTTCGCTGGGCCGCACCCTGGCTGCTGTTGTGCCTCTTGTGCGCAGCCAACCTCTGCCTCTTGCCTGTATGGTCTCTGCTCGAAGGGTGCAATCAGGTCTCGAGTGTCTACGGCTTTAGATTGACTCAGGGCGTCCTCCAGAACATCGCTATATGGGCCTCGATTCTGCTCGGCGCGCAGCTCTGGACCCCGGCAATAGCACTGGCCGTCGGCCTTGCCTGGAGCACGGTCTATCTCGGATTGAGGCAGGTCCCCTTCTTGCGCGCCTTCTTTTCATCCATCCGCGATGGACGCATAGGTTGGCGATTGGAGGTCTGGCCTATGCAGTGGAGAATCGCGATGAGCTGGCTCGGTGGATACTTCGTCTTTTCCCTCTTCACGCCGGTCCTCTTTCACTACCACGGCCCCGTCGTCGCCGGACAAATGGGTATGACCTGGGCCATAGTCACCGCCGTCGCCGTAATCGCCGGTGCCTGGTCAAAAACCAAAGCACCTCGCTTTGGCATGCTGGTCGCAAAAAAACAGTATCCTGAGCTTGACCGGCTTTTCTTCCAAATTCTTTGGGTCTCCTTCGTTGTTTTGTTGGCAGGGGCTGCCGTGCTATGGCTGGTCGTCTACATCTTGAATGTCACCGACTGCTGGATAGCGAATCGCTTCCTGCCGCCGTTGCCCACCGGCCTCTTCCTGTTGGGCCACGTCATAATGCACACCACCTTCCCGTTCTCAGTTTACCTTCGGGCCCACAAGCGGGAACCTTATCTGGCCCTGTCTGTTATCTCTGCGATTCTTGTCGGCCTTTCGACATTCGTTCTGGGCGGTCGTTACGGCCCGATGGGAATGGCCGTCGGATACCTCGCGGTCGCTGTGCTCTTCACCCTTCCCGGCGCACTTGTTGTCTGGCACCGCTGCAGAACCGCCTGGCATTCCGACCCTATCGGAGTGTAGCCCCGTCTGATGATGAATTTAGAAGCCGCTGACATCAGAATACACGGTTTCTGTTACCGCTAAGGCGCAGTGGGCGGTTTGGCGATAGCCCACTGCGCCGAATTAACCGGCCTATGAACATGGAAATCGTTGCTGTCATACCTGCTCGCGGTGCATCAAAGGGGATTCCCCGCAAGAATGTGCTCCCTTTGGCAGGCAAGCCGCTTATCGCTCACACCATTGAACAGGCCCGCCACGCTTCCTGCGTTAATCGTGTGTTTGTATCCACGGATGATGCCGAAATTGCCGCTGTTTCCAAATCTTATGGTGCTGAGGTTATCCAAAGGCCCAAAAAGATAAGCGGCGATGCCGCCTCCTCCGAATCGGCCCTGCTGCACGCCCTTGGCCGGATAAAGCAAAGGCCTGATTATGTTGTCTTCCTGCAGGTTACCGCACCATTACGAAAGCCGGATGACATCGATAAGGCAATGAGCAAAATCATTGCTGATGATGCGGACTCTCTGTTATCGCTTACAGAATCTCAGGAGTTTATATGGAAAAAGTCAAAAGGTAAATTCACGTCCTGGACCTTCGACTACAGGGACAGAAAAAGACATCAGGACCTGGACGCAATATATTACGAAAACGGTTCTATTTACATCTTCAAGCCCGAGATATTGGAAAAATACAATAATCGCCTGGGAGGCAAGATATCCGTTTACCTGATGCAGCCGTGGCAAAGGGCCGACATCGATGACTACGCGGGCTTTAGATGGTGCGAATGGCTTTACCGGGAGCGCTTGGCCGGAATATATGAGCCCGGCGGGCTCGATGGCGTACAACTAATTGCCTACGATTTCGACGGCGTTATGACTGATAACAAAGTCGCCATCGACGGGCTTGGCAATGAGACCGTCACGACAAATCGGTCGGATGGCCTGGCGATTTCCAAAATAAAGGATATGGGAATCAGGCAGATAATAATCTCATCGGAGAAAAATCCGGTTGTGCAAAAGAGAGCGGATAAACTGGGCCTAACCTGCTTATACGGCACAAACAACAAGCTGCAGGCACTGAAAGAATATATGCACAAGAATAATGTTGACAGGGACAAGGTGGTCTTTGTCGGCAATGATATCAACGATATCGAAGTGATGAATTACGTTGGCTATCCCGTCGCGCCAAATGATGCACACAGAGAGATAAGGAAGATTGCCAAGATTACGACCACAGCAAAAGGCGGCCAGGGTGTCGTAAGGGAATTACTCGACATGCTTTCCGCAAGAACGGGGCGATTGTGAAGCGGCAGCGCGTAATAATAACGGGTTCGGAAGGAATAATCGGCTCTGCCGTCTCTTCATACCTGGAGCCCGGATACGATATACAAAGGGTCTCTCGGCGATTCGGCCACGACCTTACAGACGAGGCCTTCGTAAGAAAATACTTTGCCGAACACAAAGCCGAATACCTGGTCAACTGCTTCGCACTTGGTGACCATATCGATGCGGCCAAGCAAAGCGAAACATTATTTGATGTGCCCCTCGAGAGCATCAACAACTATCTGTCGGTAAATGTAGTA
Source organism: uncultured Pirellulales bacterium (assembly GCA_964514115.1). GTDB lineage: Bacteria > Planctomycetota > Phycisphaerae > Sedimentisphaerales > Anaerobacaceae > CAZEPI01. The sequence continues at coordinate 242,792 of CAZEPI010000001.1, forward strand.
GCCCTGTTTTCTGTGTGCAGAGAATTTGCCAAAAATGATGCGGCTAAGGGGATTGTGAATTTCTCATCTATCTACGGCGTTGTCTCACCCATTCCTTCTCTCTACAAAAACACCGAGAAGCACATTGGTTACACCTTGTCGAAAGCGGCTGTCGTCCAGCTTACCCGACATCTCGCAACTCATCTGGCACCGAGGATAAGGGTAAACTGCATTGTCCCCGGCGGCGTTGCAGACAGCCAGACCGCTCAATTCCAGGCCGACTACAGTGCTCACGTTCCTGTGAAAAGAATGATGAAACCAGACGAGATAAACGGCCTCGTCGAGTATCTGTGCTCGGATGCTTCAGCATATATGACCGGCTCGATTATCAATATCGATGGCGGATGGACTGCCTGGTAGTCCGATTGGTTCTCCGGCAACTGTGCCGTCGCGAAAATACCAACGTAACTTATAGTGTAGGGCAGTGTGATGTTCGATATTAAATTCTATATGAAAGTATTCGACCTGAAACGCCGCTTGATGAATGAAGAAGAGCTTGATAAAGAACACGTCTTCGACCGGTTTGAAGATTTCCGAAGCAAAAAACCTGTTCTGTACAATATTGAGACAACCAATGCATGTAATATGCGATGCCGGATGTGTCCCCGCACCACTATGATGACCCGCAGGATTGAAACAATTGATAACGAAGCCTTTGAGAGGATTGTTGAACAAATACGCCCGTTTTCCAAAGAAGACATGCAGCAGTGGCGAGACTTTGTCGAAGAAAATTACCACATTCCGCAAAATGATATGAGCGAGAATCACTTCTTCCTTTACGTTATCCCGGAAGTCCTGGTGCTCCACGGCTACGGAGACCCCCTCCTCGATAAGCACATGCCCGAAAGAATTAAGATTCTGTCCGATAGAAAAATCCCTTCGTATTTTAGCTGCAATCCCGCAAATATAAATATCGAAAAAACACTGGAGATGTTCGAACAGGGCTTGGGTTATGTGAAATTCTCGATAGAGAGCATTGATGACATTCGTCATAAGCAGATAAGAGGTGCCGCTTCGAACTTCACAGAGAGCTATCGCAGAATACTGCGTCTGATTGAGCTGAAGGAAAAACACGGCTATAAGACCACAATCGTAATTACCATGCTCAACCTTAATAATCCCTGGCAGGAAGACGAATTTAAGAAACTGCAGGATGCCTTTGATGGCCTGGACGTATATGTCTATCTCAAAAGCCAGGACCAGCAATGGTACGAAGATAACAGGCAGCAGACCGAGTCAATACACTGGCTTGAATTCTGCCAGTTTCCCTGGACATCTATGACCGTCAAATCAAATGGCGAGGCGGCGATGTGCGTGGAAGACTATAACAACGAGATTATTCTTGGTGATGCCAAAAAAGAGTCTCTTTACGATATATGGAACGGCCCAAAGTATCGCAAATTCAGGCAGGACCACTTCAATCTCACACGCGGAATAAAATGCACTGAAAAATGCGACATGACCTTAATAGGTAGTCTGACGAAGTGCTCCGACCTGTATGCGGCTCGTCGGTGATGGTGTCGCCCTTGCTGCTGCCGAGTGCGATATCCTGCGTGCCGGTCTTGTCATCTTAATACACAAAGGCCAGTAGGGGGGCTATCCGCGAACTGGCTTGACTTATTCTTGAAAGATATGGGGGTAAAAAATGAGCAATTACATGCAAATCGCAGACAAACACATTGGGCCTGGATTTCCCTGCTTTCTCGTCGCCGAGATTGGCATCAATCATAATGGGGACATCGATATAGCTCGCAAGCTCATCGATGCCGCCGTCATAGCCGGATGCGACGCCGTCAAGTTCCAGAAACGCACGCCGGAAATCTGCACGCCCGAAGACCAGAAACAAATCGAGCGCGAAACACCCTGGGGCCGTATGACCTACCTCGAATATCGCTACAGGGTAGAGTTCGGCGAGCAGCAGTACTCCACCATTGACCGTCACTGCAAAGAGAGAAACATCCTGTGGTCCGCCTCCTGCTGGGATGTTGCTGCACTGGAATTTATGGAAAGGTTCGACCCTGCCTTCTACAAGGTCCCCTCTGCCGTCCTGACCGATGAGCAGCTTCTCGAGGCCTTCAAATCCAAACGCAGACCCCTGATCATCTCCACCGGAATGAGCACAATGCAGCAGATTGAACGGGCCGCCGAGCTTCTCGGCGACGATGCCCCCTGGATGTTTCTCCACTGCACAAGCTCCTACCCGGCCAAAAACGAAGAAATAAATCTGCGGGTAATGGATACCCTTCGCAAAAAGTTCCACAGACCTGTCGGCTACTCCGGACACGAGGTCGGCCTCCAGATATCCATCGCTGCCGCCGCCCTCGGCGCCGACCTCGTCGAGCGACATATCACCCTCGACCGCGCGATGTGGGGCAGCGACCAGGCCGCCTCCGTTGAGCCCGGAGGCCTTATGCGGCTCGTACGCGACATCCGCATAGTCGAAAGGGCCGTCGGCGACGGCGTAAAGCAGGTCTATGAAAGCGAAAGACCTCTCATTGCCAAACTGCGAAAGTACCAGACCGCACACAAATGAAGCTCCTCTTCGTATGTGAAAATCCGCACGAGGCCCAGTCCCAAATCCCTGTCGCCAAAGCTCTGTCCCGAAAGAGTCCCGACATCGACGTTCGGTTTACCTCCCTCGATCCCTTCCTCTTTCAGCAAACCAACGAGCTTTTCGCCGCCGCCGGCGCCCGATGGTTCCAGTTGCCCGTTGCTGCCGGTCTCGATAGACCCTTGAGCCAATACTCGACTCTCAGGCGAATGCGTGTCCTTTTGAAAAGTGCCCCTGCTCTTAGACATCTTGTTGATGATTTCGATGCCGTCCTCTGCGGCGTCGATACGCCCATCACAAGGATTCTTCTGTTTGAAGCTCAGAAGCAGCACAAACCCACCTTTCAGGTTGTAAACGCATTCATCCTCACCTCAGATGTTGCGCAGTCCCAGAGGGGACGCCTAATGGCGGAGCCGCTGACTGCTGCACTGAAAGACACCGCCAAGCGATTCGCCGCCGTCATTTGCCGTGCCGACTTTCTCCGTCCCCGCCCGATAGCACACAGCCGATGTGACCGCATTTTTGTCATGGGCCAAAGGGTTAAGCAAATTCTCACCGAAACCGGCGTCGAAAAACAACGCATCGTTGTTACCGGTGTCCCCAGGTTCGCAAATCTCTTCGAACGCACAACACCGCCGCCAGCCCGTGGTGATTTTCGTATCTTCTACGCCACCGGTGCCTACCTCTGGCACGGCAAGGCCCGGATGCATCACCAACAACAGCAGCAGCTTCAAATGCTCACCGAGCTGGTTGCATATCTGGGCCCGCGGTACAAATTAGTTTTGAAAGTTCATCCCCGTGAACAGCAGCACGACTACGACTGGCTGCTTGGCCGCAAGCAGGTTGAAATTCATTCGCAGCAAAGCAATATTTACACTCTAATCGAAAACTCCCATCTGACACTTAGTATTGGCTCTACCATCCTGTTCGAGGCCGTTGTAATGAAGCGTTCCTCCGTTGCCCTGCTCTTTCCCGATAGGCGGCTCGCCTTTAACCTCTTTGAACAGGGCAAAGAGCTCCAAACCGCCGACGACATCACTCGCCTCAGGGAATTGATTATTGAGATAAGCACCGACAGTCATCGCTACGACCAACTGCTTGAAAAAGAATCCGCCCTTGTCTCGCATTATATCCACCCCGACACACCCACCTCCGCAGAAAAAATAGCCGACCGCATTGCCGCTGTCGTCGGCCTCGATACCACTAAAACGAAAGGCCAAATCTATGAGCGTGGTAGGCATCGCGAAATGTCACAGTTATGCCAAAGATGACTTGCTTTCTGCCTTGGATCGGGCTATTCACTCTGCCGGTGGACTCAACGTCGATACGCAAAGGCCCGTTGCAATCAAAATCAATCTCTGTGACGCAAGAAATCCCGAAACCGGCGCAATTACCCACCCCGCCTTTCTCGATGCGCTCCTTGAAATCATCCGCAGCAAATACGGCCGTCTCGAAATCTGCGTCGTCGAATCCGACGCTACCGTCGTATTGGCAGATGACTTCATCCGCTGGTTTGGTTTTGAGCAGGTCATCGAAAAGTGGAACGCCAAATGGTGCAACCTCAGCAAAGAGCCGATTGTCGAAAAGCAGGTTAACGGATACCATCTCAAAAAAGTCCCTGTCCCCGAACTGCTCACGCGGGCCCAGCTGATAAGCTTATCCAAGCTAAAAACAAATTCGCTCTCCCGCATCACGTGCGCCCTGAAAAATCAGTTCGGCTGTCTGCCGATGGTCCAAAAGAGCGTCTTTCACGACCACCTTCACAAAGTAATCGCCGACGTCAATCTTGCCATCCGCCCCTGTTTCAGCATCGTCGATGGCATCCTCGGCATCGGCGGCCCGAAAGGACCGACCTTCGGCATCCCCGTCAAAGCCGAACTTATTCTCGCAGGCCGGGACCCCGTAGCCGTCGATGCCGCCTGCTCACAACTGATGGGCATCCGCCCGCGAAGCGTCAGGCATATCCGTCTCGCTCAAAAAGCAGGCATCGGTTCAGCCGAATACACCAAAGCAGGTGACGACTTCGAACCGATTGACTTCGGAAAAGACCGACTCTTTGACCTCCAGCTCTGCTTCGCAAAGAATATCAAGAAGCTCCAGCTTAAATCCTTCAGGAAGAGAAAGGCCTATGTTTAACGTAGCGGTTATCGGCGCCGGCGCCATCGCAAGAAGGGCACACCTTCCAACCTGGCGAAAAATCAAGGACGCTCGCATCCTCGGCGTAGCCGACATAGACGAAAAGCTGCTCGCCAGAGTAGCACGAGAATTTGAGATTGGCGCAACCGTTAAGGACTATCGTCGTCTGCTTGATGACCCCGCTGTCGATATCGTCGATATATGCACGCCCACACCGACCCATCACCAAATGGTCCTGGATTGCCTACAGGCCGGCAAACACGTCCTCGTCGAAAAGCCTCTCACGCTGTCTCTCGACGGAGCACTCGAAATTTACGACCAGCTTGCCCGGTCCGATAGGAAGCTCTCCGTCCTTCAAAACTACCGATACATTCAGGCGGCGCTCGACGCCAAACAGCGCATACAAACCGGGCGCATAGGCCGGGTCCTCACCGCCCACGGAAAAAGCTTCAACGCCGTCCCCGTCGGCTGGACAAGAGGCAGTTGGCTCTACCACAAAGCCGCCGTCCTATACGACTTCACACCGCACCTCATAGACATCATTCTGTGGCTGGCCGACGACAGGCCCGCTACCGTCTTTGCCGTAGGCCGGGACTTCACCGAAAACGCACCCTTCCTCGCCTCTGCTCAGATAGTCGTCGAGTTTGAAAACAAAGCCGTCGCTATGATGGATACATCCTGGACCACCAATGCCTCCCGATTTGAACTCGACCTCTTCGGCGATGGAGGATTCCTGCACGTCGAGCCGATGCGCGACTATCTCATCGAAGGCCACGCCTCCACAACGCCCCTCGAAGACACGCGAAACTTCACGCGAAAAATGTCGAATATCGTAAAGGGAGTCGTCACCGGCTCTCTCTCCAATAAACAACTGCTCGCCTACAAGCCGCTGTTCGAGCAGTTCATCGATTGCATCACCGAAGATACCTCGCCGCCGGTACCCGTCGCCCAGGCCCTGAACGTCAATCTCGTTCTCGAGGCCGCCGTCCAAAGCATCAGTTCCAAAAGCCCGGTCCATATCCCTGAAATGCTCGAACAACACACTTCACTCGAGCAAGCGCAAGTCTTGAAAATATAAGCCCTTACGATGCTCCACGACCGTAAAATGATGGCATTGTTCGTCGTAGCCGCCCTGACTGCTACCTTAATCACCTACCGCTACATCCATTCGCACTTCCAGATGCTAAGCTACATGGTCGCCCTTGCCGTCGTCGGATATGTCTCACTGTTTTTCCTCCTCGATATTCATATCCAGACGCTTATCTGCCGCATTCTCGAAAATAGCTTTCATTTCATCCTCTTTATCCTGTTTATTCTCGTCTCAAGCGTGTACAATGTTCTCGACCTTGACCTCCAGACTGGAACCGTCATTCGTGCTTTTGGATATATCGGTATCGGACTGATCGCTTACGTACTGTTTCCCGCAGTCATAATCAGATTCCGATTGTTCGGCCATTTCTTCGCCCTGCTTGCAATCACCGGTGTTGTTTCCTCTGCTATAGGTCTCTTTGTTGCCCTGACCGGCGCCGCCAACTTCATGGGCCTGAGCATTCGTGTGGTTCAGCCGTTTACACCACTTGGCATCTATACCACGGGCTCAATCTTCTACAACGCCAATCAATTTGGAATGGTGGCGTTCCTCGGATATCTAGCTTCGCTCTATTTCTTCATGAAAAAACGCCACCGCTCGGCCGCTTTGATTTCAGCCGCTCTCTGCTGCCTCGGCGTCTTTGTGTCCTGGAGCCGAATGGTCTATATCAGTGTGCTGCTGTCGGTTGTGGTAATGGCTTATGTCGGTGCTGATGTTAGTCAGAGAGCGAGAAGGATTGCGTTGCTGTTTCTGTTGACCGGTTGTGGTATTGCCGCCCTTGTCCTGTCACAGACATTGTACGGCTCCTTGTTTGGACATGGCTGGTCGGGAAGGGACGTATTATGGTTGGCTACCGTATATAGCATAATGGAGCGCCCCTGGTCCGGTTATGGTATGGGCAGCAGCGAGATACTTCGCAACTTTCTGCCCAGCGCGTTCAGGCAGCACAGCTCTCCCCACAGTTCTATCCTCGGATTTGCCGGACAATGTGGAATACCAGCCGCCATGGTTTACATTGCCGTCGTCTTCATAAGCTTAGCTAAGTTACGACGCTCCCGATTTGAGAGCACAACAAAAAAGATAGTAGCCGCCGCTGCCGTTGGAATGTTCGTCGGCTGGATATTCCTCGATTACAACATTGGTGGCGTAAGTTACGGTGCTTTCGTCTTTACCACCCTTCTCGGCCTGATTAACACATCCGCTTATTTGGGGCAAAGTATACCGATACAAAGTGACGGGGTCTTTCGAGATGCTTGTCTCCTTCACAATTATAACGCACAACCGAAAATCTGACCTCGAGCAGGCAATCGCCTCAATACTCGCTCAGAGCTATAGGCCCATCGAGGTAATTGTCGTTGACAACAATTCCTCCGACGGCACCCCGGAATTGTTCCGCAACCGGTACGACCCCAACATCGTTAGATATGTTCGACTGCACGAAAACACGGGCGTTAGCGGAGGCAGAAATATAACGATTGACAAGACAAAGGGCGAAATCATAGTAACTCTCGACGACGACGCTGAGATTGTCGAAACCGAGGCTACTCAAAGAATTGTAAATAAACTTCAGACCGACAAGAGCATAGGGCTTTTAGCGTTTAAGGTCTTGGTCCACGCCACGGGAATGCTCCAAAAAGGTGCATTCCCGACTCGAGATAAGTCACTGTCGCCGGACGAAGAATTCGAAACAACAAGATTCATCGGAGTCGGACATGCAGCACCCCGTGCCCTGTACGACGAAATCGGCTTATACCGCGACTTCTTTCCCTATGGCCACGAAGAGCTTGACTTCTCCTTCCGTATCCTCGATGCCGGTTACAAAATCATTTACTTCCCACAGGTAACAATAACACACAAGCTGGAAGGTACCAGGCGGCAACGTCTCCAGGGAAAATGGCACGTCCTTCTCGAAAACAGGGTCAAAGCCGCTCTTCTCAATCTCCCTCTTCGCTACGTCGCCTCCACAGGCCTTATCTGGAGCATCCGTTACTGGCTTGATGCAGGCCTCAATCCGCTTCCGGTCCTGAATGGCTGGTACAACCTCTACACAAAAAGGCATAAGCTCAAAACCGACAGAACCCCCATAAAACAGCAGACCGTAGCACGACTCCGTGTGCTCAAAGGACCTCTGTTGTATTAGAAACGCCCAACTCAATAGGTGAGTCTATGAACGTCATTTTTATCACAATTGATTCTCTAAGATACGATTCCTCCGGACCTCTGAAATCTCTCTTTCCGCAGGCCGTCGTCTTTAACAACGCAATTTCGCAGTCCTCCTATACAACCTCTTCCTTTGCCTCCATCTTCACCTCCAGGTACCCCAGCAGATTAGAGCATACAAATCTCGTCGAAAATGTTCAGGGTGCTTCTGTCAAATCACAAACAACGTTAGCCCAGGTCCTCAGAGCCGGCGGCTATACCACCTGTGGGATTCATTCCAATCCTCTGTTGTCCAGATTGTTCGGCTTTGAAAAGGGCTTTGAGTTCTTTGAAGATAGTCTCCTGTATAACAGCTTCTTGCCTGAGCTTATGAAGCTTCGAATTAACAAAATCGTCCGACTTCTAAAAGTCAGAGCATATCAACCAGCCGAGGTGATAACCGAAAAAGCCCTAACCTGGCTAAATAAACACCCCACGTCCACTTTCTTCTTGTGGCTGCATTATATGGACTGTCACGGCCCGTACATCCCTGAGAAGGGCTTCAAACTCCTCAACAAGATTGCCGCCGAGAAACTTTGGAGAAAGGCAATCAAAAAGCCCTATGACGTTAGCTCCGAAGAAATTGCCTCTTTGAAGGCCGCATATCGAGACGAAATAAACTACATAGCGACGTCTCTCAAACGCCTGCAGGACGAGCTAAGTGAGATGGGAATATGGGACGACGCCCTGGTTATACTCACCGCCGACCACGGGGACGAGTTTGGTGAACATGGGGCCTTCACGCACCACCATAAACTGTATGATGAGTTGATACACGTCCCCCTGATTATGAAATTGCCGACCTCAGAACAAAAAATCGGAGCAGTTGACAGACAAGTTGGCCTCATTCATCTGACCCCTACCATACTGGATTATGCCGGTGTAAATATCGCAGAGCTGGATTTTGAGGGCAACAGTCTGTTGCCTCTCATTAGAGACCGGGACGGCACCGACGTACACCTGCCGGACCACTTGTATAGCGAAGCTGACTGGGTCCCCGACTTTAACGGTTGCGTTCGCACGCAGCAGTGGAAATTAATCAAAAACGACATCGAACAGAGATCCGAGCTGTACAACTTGAAGATAGACCCGGCTGAAAGAAGCAATCTTGTGGACGATGACCCTGCAATACTGGAGCAGCTAAAGAATCTTCTCAACCGGCATGTTTGCTCTTCGCAGACGAGCAGTCTTTCTCATGCTCCGGCAAGTGACAAAATGGATGCGCAGGTCAGGGACCGATTAAAAACCCTGGGTTATATGGACTAATATCAGTGAGCTTTTTTCCATAATAGGCGGAAATAAACTATGCGACCTTTGTCTTTGCCACCCTGTTTGGGCCGGCAAACGCCTCATCTCACGCCGAACACGTAACGCTCTGTTCTCTCGAAGGCATTAGCCCAAATGCTCGTCTCCTTCATAATTGTTACCCTAAATAGAAAAGCCGACCTCAAAGAGATGCTCGAATCGGTAATCGCCCAGAGCTACAGGCCCATCGAAATCATTGTCGTTGACAACAACTCATCCGACGGCACCGATGCGCTGATAAGCGAGCACTTTGACCTCCCGTTTCTAAGCTACGTCCGGCTCGACCAAAACAGGGGAGTATGCGGCGGGCGAAACGTGGCACTGCAACACGCTAAAGGCGATATCATCATCACTCTCGACGACGACGCCGTTCTTGGAAACCCCGCTGCAGCCGCCGCAATCGTCGAAAAATTCACAGCCGATACTGAAATAGGGGCACTGGCTTTTAGGTCACTCAACTATTACAACGGGACGCTTCAAAGAAAGGAGTTCCCGGCACTAAACAAGAACGCCGACCACACGTGCGAATTCGAGACCACCTGGTTCATCGGTGTCGGCCACGCGGTCAAAAAACAGGTCTATAACGACGTCGGTCTCTATCGCGACTGCTATTTCCCCTACGGGCATGAGGAGCTTGACCTCTCCTATAGAATCGTCGATGCTGGCTACAAAATCCTCTACTTCCCAACGGCCACCGTCCTGCACAAGGTCACGAATTCCGGAAGGGTTCTCAAAAAAGAGCAATGCCAGGTCCTTGACCTCGAACATCGCCTGACCGCCGCACTGTTGAATCTGCCCTGGTTCTATGTCCTGACAACTGCAGTTATATGGGTCTTCACTGAACCCTTCCTGAGGTCAAGGGGCAGCATCGCGACTGTCTTTACTGCGCTGAACAACCTCCTTGGCAAGGCACCGCATCTGATTTCGCAAAGAAGGCCGATAGGCCCAGACGCCGTCACCCGCCTCAAAAAGCTCAAAGGCCGTCTGCTTTACTAAGTCACTAAAACACAGGCCGCTACTGACAAAAGGCAGTGACTTGACGGGGGATTCTCGCTATGTCAACTGTAAGACACATATTAACTGGCAAGAGAATTGTCATCGCAATCTATGCACTTGCCGTCGCCCTTCGGCTCCTTGCGGTAGTCGTCTATGTCGACACCGACCCGCAGACGGCAAATCTCTGGGAATACGGCCAGGAGGCAAAGAACTTCATACAGCACGGCACTGTCTCCTATGTTTACTTTGAGGGCACCGACAACGAGTTTATTGCACCCTCTTCCCTTATGCCCCCGGGCCTTGTACTTCTCTGGATAGCCTTGTTCAAGGCCTTTGGAATCAGCCGACTTGCCCTGACTGCTATGCTCATCCTGAATCTCATCCTCGGCGTGCTCATTGTTCACCTCACCTACAGAATCGCCCAACTCGTCACAAAAAATGAAAAAGTGGCCCTCATAACACTCATCATTATCTCGTTTTACCCCACCTTCGTTTACGCCGTTTCCACTTATCACGCCCTAAACGCCTACCTTGCTCTTTTCCTCCTTTCCGTCTATCTCCTGTTCCTCTCAGCCGACAATCCGAAGCTTCTTTACATAGCAGCCCTTGGAATCATCGCCGGACTGATGCCTCTGTTCAGAGCCAATTTTCTCATCTACGCCGCCCTAATCGGTATATGTATCCTTTGGCTCTCAAAATCACTGAAAAAACTCTTGCTCTACGCCTCACTGGCTCTTCTCGTAATCGCCCCCTGGACAATAAGAAACTACATCGTATTCGGTGACGTAATCGTCTCAGCCAATTCTCTCGGCTACAACTTCTGGAGGGGCCACAATGACTTTACAAAGGGCTCCGGCGAGACCGACACCGCATATCCCATCCCGCCCCACATCACTCAGAAAATCAATGCCCTGCCCAGAGACAAAACCTTCGAAAAAGCCCGCGATAAAATCTTCCTTGCCGAAGTCCTGCACTCGATAAGAGCCAATCCCTTAAGGGAATTATCACTGGTGCCCAGAAAGCTGCTTCTGTTCTGGCTGTTCGAGGTCTATGACGAGCACATCACACATCGGCTCAGCTACGTAATTCCTCACTTCCTGACTCTGCTGTTCTTTATTCTCGGCCTGGCCTTTGCTGCAGACACCATAAAGCTGCCTTACAGACGCCTCTTCTATCTGGTCTTTTTCATCGAAACCCTTGTCTGCGTCGCGTTCTTCGTCCTGACGCGATACAGAATGACCATCGAGCCGTTCCTTTTCATCTTCAGTGCCGCCGGAATGAACGCAGTACTCGAAAGATTACCACACGCCCGATTGGCCCAGGCCGCCCACACAAACTGACCCAAAGACAAACTTATGATAGCACCCACGGGTGACAAACCGAAAATCCTCCTGCTCTGCCAGCTCTTCTACCCCGAGCTGGTATCCACCGGCCAGACCCTCACCGAGCTTGCCGAGGAGCTTGTCGCCCTCGGCGTCGATGTCGAGGTGCTCTGCGGCCCGCCTACCGTCCTCGGCAAAAAAGAAAAAGTCCCCCGAACAATGGAACACAAAGGCATTCGCATCAGGCGCGTATGGGGTGCACGCCTGCCCAAGCTCAGCTTATTCGGAAAGCTCATCAATCAGTTGACCTTCGCCTGTTCGATTCTTTTTCACCTGCTCCTCCATCGGCCCGACAGACCCGTCCTCGTTGTAACAAATCCCCCTTTTCTCGCTGTCATCTGCGCCATCCTGAAAAAGCTTCGCATCTGCAGGGCCTACATCTTCCTGATTTTCGATGTCTATCCTGATATGGCCGTCGAGCTCGGCGTCCTGCGCCGTAACGGCCTCATTCACAGAACCTGGAATCGACTGAATCGCTTTCAATACCGAAACGCCGACAAAGTCGTTGTCCTCGGCGAAAGGATGCGCGAAATAGTGTGCGCAGAAGACAAGCTCGGCCCCGTCCGAAATGGCCGACTCTACACAATCCATGTCTGGAGCGACGACCGCGCAATACTTCCAAAGCCGCGATGCGAAAGCAAACTCGCCGCGAAATGGCGCCTCGCAGATAAGTTCCTCGTCCAGTATTCCGGCAACATGGCCCGCTATCACGACATGGAAACCGTCGCCGATGCCATGCTCCGGCTCAGCGACAATCCCTACATACACTTTCAGTTCGTCGGCGAGGGCTCCAAAAAGAAATTCCTTCAGGATTTCACCTCTAAGCATAATCTGACCAACTGCTCTTTCGAGAGCTATGTCCCTCGCGACCAGCTCGGCGATTCGCTTGCCGCCGCCTCTGTCGGCCTTGTCACTCTCGCCAACGGGCAAACCGGCCTGGCCGTCCCCTCAAAAATGTTCGGAATTATGGCAGCCGGAAAACCCGTGCTCGCCGTTATGCCCCCTGATTGCGAAGCCGCGCAAATGATAAACACCTTCGGCTTCGGCATAGTCGTCAACAATGAAGATGCCGAAGCACTTGCCCAGGCCGTCACCACACTCAGCCGCAATACCGAAACCTACAAACAAATGAGCCAAAAAGCCAATAGCACCCTCAGAGAAAATTACTCGCTCCACCTGGCCGCCGAAAAGTATCGCGACGTCATCGCTTCGGTCCAATGACACAGACAAACACCGCCCAACAAAATTATGTGTCCAGCCGGTGTCGCACTTCTGCGCCCCCGTTGCGCATAGTCATCATCACTCAGGACGACCCCTTCTACGTCTATGAATTCTTTGACCGCTTCTTCAATGACCCCCGGTTGCCCGACGTTGCCGACATCGCTCAGGTCCTGATTCAGCCGGGTTTCAACGAATCATTGCCCAAACTTGTCAAACGTATGCTCGGATTCTGGGGCCCTGTCAATTTTCTTCGCATTGGCTTCACGTTTCTCGCCTGCAAAATCTCAAACCACTGTGTGCGACGCCTCGCCGAAGATGCCGGACTAAAATGCACCGTCGAAAACAATGTCAATTCACCTGAATGTCTTGAAGCCCTCGAAAAGCACAGGCCCGATGTAATCCTCTCTGTCGCCGCCCCGCAAATATTCCGCGACAAACTGCTCGCCCTGCCGACCTGGGGCTGCATCAACGTTCACTCAGGCCCACTACCCGAATACCGCGGCATGCTCCCCACGTTCTGGCAAATGCTCCACAAAGAACCCCAAATAGGAATCACCGTCCACACAATGGCAAAAGATATTGACGCAGGCCAAATCCTCAACCAACAATACACCCCGATGGAGCAAAACGAAACGCTCGACTCAGTCATCCGCCGCACAAAACGCATAGCAGCCCGGCTCGTCCTCGATACCCTCTGCGATATCCGCGACGCAAATGTGTCTAAAAAACCGATGGATATCTCGCAGGGTTCCTACTTCAGCTTCCCAAAATCCCACGACGTCCGCAGATTCAAAAAAATCGGCTGCAAACGTATCTGATGAATCATTCAACGAACACACATAACAATGTTACCGCCACCCTCGGCATAGACGTCGAAGACTGGTACCACGTCGAAAACCTCCGCCGCGTCTGCCCGAGGCATCTCTGGAGCTCCTTTGAGTCGCGCGTCGAGCGAAATGTTGACCGAATGCTCCAAATCCTTGACCGCTCCGGCACAAAGGTGACATTCTTCATACTCGGAGCAGTGGCCCAACAATTCCCCAACACCGTTGTCAGGAAAATCGCCGATGCAGGCCACGAGCTGGCAAGTCACGGCTTCGCACACGAAATGCTCGACAACCTCACCGATGAGCAGTTCAGACAGGACGTAGCAAAATCAAAATCACTAATCGAGGACATCGCCGGCACCCCCGTCCTCGGCTATCGCGCGCCTAATTTCTCCATTCGTCAAAGCGCATTGGACATCCTGGCCGAAGTCGGATTCAGGTACGATTCCAGCTTCAACCCCACAAGGATATCGAGAAGGTACGGTCGCATCAGCTTCGGACTGCTAAGAACCCAAGGCAATATCTTCAGGTATCACTCAATCTGTGAAATACCGATGTCCACCTTCGACCTCTTTGGCAAACGCGTCCCGATGGCTGGCGGTGGTTACCTGCGCCTTTACCCCTATGCCATCCTCAAATCCTGTGCAAAAAAAATCATTCGCCGACAAGGCCTCTACAACTGCTACATCCATCCCTGGGAAATCGACCCCGGCATACCCCGGATGCCCGGCCTGAGATTCGATATGAAATTCCGCCACTACCTCAATCTCTCGAAGGGCGAGCATAGATTCACCCGGCTGGTTCACGATTTTAACTTTGGCCCCCTCTGCTCTCTGCTTCCCCCCGAATCTGCGAGTCCTCAGGCGAATTCCTGCCCCGAGATATTGCAGTCAGAGACACCCGCATACCGATAAATACACTAAAACTGATTTGATCTGGAACCCGTCCCAAAACCTGTCTAAAACCGCGTTTTTCAACACGGATAACGCGATATTAAGGCCGTTTTGAGATAACTTGAACCTTACTGACAGGGAGGTCCCAAAATGAAATCTGCACTCGTCTGTGGAGCTGGCGGCTTCATCGGAAGCCATCTCGTCACCCGGCTCAAATCCGAAGGCCTCTGGGTCCGCGGAGTGGACCTGAAGTACCCCGAATTCAGCCCCACAACTGCCGATGATTTCGTCATCGGCGACCTCAGAGACCCCGACCTCTGCAGAGACGTTACAGACAGACCTTTTGATGAGGTCTATCAGCTCGCAGCCGATATGGGTGGTGCCGGCTTCGTCTTCACCGGCGAGCATGACTCCGAAATCATGCACAATTCCGCGGTGATAAATCTAAATATGGTTGACACCTGTCTCAGGGCCGGCGTCGGCAAAATGTTCTACTCCTCCTCTGCCTGCGTCTATCCCGAATACAACCAAATGGACCCCGACAACCCGAAATGCTCCGAGGATTCGGCCTACCCGGCCGCTCCCGACAGCGAATATGGCTGGGAAAAACTCTTTAGTGAGCGTATGTATCTCTCCTACCACAGAAACCACGGTCTCCAAATCCGTATCGCAAGGTTTCACAATATCTTCGGCCCCGAAGGCGCATGGAAAAACGGCAGAGAAAAGGCGCCTGCCGCAATATGTCGAAAAGTCGCCGAGCAGCCCGATGGCGGCACCATAGAAATTTGGGGCGACGGCCTCCAGACAAGGTCCTTCCTCTATATCGACGAGTGTCTCGATGGAGTCCGCCGCCTGATGAACTCCGGCTTCATAGGCCCTCTCAACATCGGCTCCGAAGAAATGGTAACCATAAACCACCTCGCCGAAATGGTTATGGATATAGCAGGCAAGCGGCTCACCGTAAGACACATTGAAGGACCCTTGGGCGTCAGAGGACGAAATTCCGACAACCGCCTTTGCTTTGAGAAGCTCGGCTGGAAACCCACCGTGCCACTCCACGCAGGAATGGAAGTAACCTATCATTGGGTCCGCCGGCAGCTTGCCCAGGCCGAGCAGAAAACACTCGAAAACAAGGGCGAAAAAGTATCAAGTTCCCTTGCTGACTGACCGATAAAAAAACAGGGGCCGTCCTCGCACACCCGGATAGAAGCAACGCCGTTTGGCTAAATGAGGATTAGGACAGCCCAATGGGGGTAGTGACCGGGACTCGCAGCAGTCGCTCGTCAACTATGATTTTATAGTCAGAACTCACGGCCAAACCGCGGGCTAAATATTTAGCCCCGCGTTTCACGTGGGGTTCTGGCCTCTACGGTCGAGCCAGAGAAAACTAATCAGTCTGTAGCGTGTGCCCTGCACACCGAAACGTCTGTATTTGTCTCGCGATTTTTTGGGGGAAAATCATGAGTCAGGGGGTCATTCTTGAGGAACCTGTTCAAAGGACCGGCACAGAAACGATACCGCTTGCCGACCATCATGACAGCGAAAACAACTCTTTTTCCTCTTTAGTCATTCCTGAACATCCCGGCTCCGTCGCGGCCTGGTTGCCTCCGTCGTATGCCCCCGCCTTGTCCGACACCCCGATGTCCGATAACACCGAGTTGCTAATCAGGGTTCTTGACATAGTGGGCGCAACAACAATCCTCCTGCTGACGGCGCCCGTGATGCTCATCGTTGCCGCTTTGATAAAGGTTCTCTCGCCCGGCCCGGTCCTCTACAAACAAAAGAGAGTCGGCCGCCACGGAAGAATCTTTACCATATATAAATTCAGAACCATGATAAATGGCGCCGAAAAGCACACCGGCCCCATACTGGCAGAGAAGAACGATTCCCGCACTATCCCCATAGGAAGCTTCCTTAGACAAACCCGACTCGACGAATTGCCCCAGTTGTTCAACGTCCTGAAAGGACAGATGAGTCTCGTCGGCCCAAGACCTGAAAGACCATATTTTGTTCGACAGCACAGAGCCCTCCAAGGCATCCGGCTAATGGTAAAACCCGGACTCACTGGCCTGGCACAGGTCAGAAGCCATTACCATTTAAAACCAAGACACAAAATAAAGTATGATTATCTCTACATACAGAAAAGATGTCTCGTTTTGAACATCTACATCCTTCTGCAGACAATCCCCGTTGTCTTCCTGAAGAGGGGCTTCTGACAACTGCGTCCTTCGTTCTGCGTTCATTGTTCTGAGTTCGTAGTTCGTTGTTCATTGTTGGCTGTTCCCTGACCCCTGCACCTTGACCCCCTACTCCCCTGTTCCGTTCTGCGTCCTTCGTTCTGCCTTCGACGTTCGCTGTTGGACGTTCCTGTTAACCTGGTCCCCTGATATCCTGCCCCCTGTTCCCCGTCCCCTGCCTCCTGTTCCTGCTGAATATATCTCCCCGTGTCCCGCTTCACCTCGCTAAAGCTATCGTCAAAGCCATATAGATAGCCACGCTGATTGAGTCGTTAGCCGTCGTTACCAGCGGACCAGAACTTATCGCAGGGTCTATCCCTATCCGCCTGAATACAAAAGGCAGCGCCAGCCCAAGGGTCGTCGCCACCATTATCGCCGAAAACATCCCTATACCGAAGGCAAATACAAACTGCAGGTGCTCCGCAGCGCCGGTAGCCGTGTCAATTCCCAAAAAACCCGGCAAAAAAGCACGGATAACCGCCCCCGCTGCCCCGCAGCTCGCCGCTACCACAAGCGCAATCCGTATCTCCCTTGTGAACACCGTGCTGAGCTTCAGAGCAGCCAGGTGTCCTGTTGCTAAGCCCGATACCACAATCGTCGACGTCTGAAGACCCGCGTTGCCGCTTATCGCCGCTATCATCGGCACGAACGCCACCGCCGCAACATAGACTATCGGGTTGTGGTTCTTGAAAAACATCATAACGACAGCCGTCACCGCCGTCCCTAACAGGCAAGGCAGAAGCCACGTCATCCGAACACGCGCCGCGTGCAGCGCCGAAAACTTCTCCAGCTCGTCTGCATCCGTCCCCGCCATCGTAAACATGTCCTCCGCTGCCTCTTTTTCCGCTACCTCTATCACGCGGTCCGCTGTAATTCGCCCGACAAGCTTGTGTTCCCTGTCCAGAACCGGAACAACAATCAGGTCGTTCTTGCTGAACAGATTACGAACTTCCTCCTGGTCCGCCTCGGCCGTAACGTATATCGCGTCCCGGTCTATCAAATCCTTTATCTTCGTCCTCTCCGGCTTCGTAAGCAGCAGCCGAATACGAACGTCACCTAAGAATCGCCCAAGCTTATCCACCACATAGACAGAATAAAAATCCTCGTCTATCTCGGCCGTTCTAATCTTCGCAATTGCTTCGGTCACGGTTGCCTCTTCCGGAACGCTGATTACCAGCGGGTCCATAATCCCGCCCGCTGAATCCTCGGAGTACGTCATCAGCTTCTTGATTCTTGCCGAATCAGCCGGCCTGATGCTCTTTAACACCTTCTCCTGCAATTCCTCCGCAAGCTCGGCAAGCAGGTCCGCCGCGTCGTCAAGGTCCAGCTCGCTGAATACGTCCCCCAGATCATCTTCCGTCAGAAGCTCGAAAATCGCCGCCCTCGTCGGGTCATCCACCTTCTCCAGAACCTCTGCCGCCATCGGCTTATCCAGAACGTCAAAGACAATCCGCTGCTCCTCGCTGTCCAGCAGCTCCACCACTTCCGCAACGTCGCTGCTCCGCTGCTCGTTCAGCATCCTGCCCAGAACAAAGCTGTCCCCCGCCTCAAGCAGCTCCCTCGTCTGCTGAAACAACTGTTTCTGTCCGTTTGGCATCACATTATCCCCAACGCTACTGTTCGCCTTCGATTACGCTATTGGTGGATTAAACTAACCCAAACTGACCGATTTATGGTTAAGAACTAACGCAACTGTTTACTTGACAAAATGTTCTATCACGCAAAAAAATCAATAAAATTAGCCATCCGCCGCAGGCGGATTCCACAATTCTTGTCCGCCATAGCTTTATGCGAAGGCGGGTTGCAGTTTGAGTAAACTAACCCAATTCCTCTCTCTCGGCAACGCTTTTCTCCTTTTCACACCTCCCGCTGCTCCATCTTCGTGGCACGGGCATCCTGCCGCCCGTGCATTCGTATCACGGCCTTCCGCCGTAAGGCCCCACTGGGGGTCCTGGCGGCGTCCTGTGGACAGGCCGTGACTTCTCTCCTCCCCAAATAATCAATAATCAATCATCAATCCCTTCCCCCCTCCACCCCAAAGGCCGGAATATCCTTGGTTCTCGCACCGTTTGCCGGTATAATGTCATACATATCGTACCACTGGCTAAGAAACGGTAGTGTTGTGTTTGAGGACAAAGCGATGAAGCCCTTTACTTGCAGCGTATGTGCCTTCGTGGCCCTGTCATTCACCATCTTGCTGGCCGCCCCCGAACCCGCCGTCGTGCAGGAACCGGGCCTCTGGACGCTCGACGTCACCTTCGAGCATCCTCAGCAGATTCTCCTGCGACGCTCGAACGGCACCGAGCGGTTCTGGTATGTCATAATAAGCGCCACAAACACAACCGACCGCGACATCGACTTCTATCCCAAATGCGAGCTGATGACCGATACCTTCCGCATTCTCCCCGCCGTCGCAGGCGCCTCGCCGGCTCTCATCGAGCAGATTAAGACCAGACACAAAACAAAATATCCCTTCCTCCAGTCACTCGACCAGGCCGGAAATAAAATCCTCCAGGGCCGCGACAATACAAAAGATATTGCCGTCATCTGGCCCGATTTCGACCCGAATGCAAAGGCCCTCAAGTGCTTCATCTCCGGACTGAGCAATGAAACCGCCGTCGTCGAACACCCCGTCCTGAAAAACGACGATGGCACGCCGGTTAGCGTCTATCTGAGAAAAACGCTCGAACTAAGCTATGCCCTCAGCGGCGACCCCGCCTTTCGCTCGGAGCAAAAACTCGACTACGAGCAAAAACGCTGGGTCATGCGGTAGTCCTCCGCTCATCCGCGGTATTCCTCCCCGTAATCCGGGAAATGTTTGCCCCTGGCCTCATTGTCCCGCCGTAGTCTTAACGAAGATAGACCGATAATAATCATCACTATTTATCAATTATCAATCTCTGCTCCTTACCCCCCCTTAACTATAATCTCCGGATGCTCCTTTTTTTCCTCCGCCCTTAACTTAAAACATTTTTGTTTGCATCCTTGCTTCCCTCCCGTTATCTTGTCGGCGCAAACTAAAATGGTCCTTGTGGAGGTAAGTCGAATGAAAGCTAAAGATATTATGCTGTTTTGTGCCCTGGTCGCTATGGCCGCGACCCTCGGCTGCACACCTTCCATTGTCAGCACCGACGCCGGTGTCTGGTATGGCGGCAAACTCTACGCCGCCGCCGGCTCCGACATCACCACCGTCTACGACGCCACCCTGAAGGCGATGGAAAAGCTCGAGCTCGAGGTCACCAGCAAGGCCAAGGACGTCTTCTACGCCAAGGTCACAGCCAAGGCCGTCGACGGAAAGGTCGTTATCGTCCGCATCAAGCCGGAAAACGACTCCCGCACAAAATTCACCATCCGGGTCGGACCGATGGGCCAGAGAAACCGTTCAGAAATCATCTACAACGAAATTCGCGCAAATCTGCCCAAATAGCCCTGCCCTTGTCCTGCCATAGTTTTAACGAAGGCGGACGCAACGGCGGGTCTTACGCCGGGTGTGTTTTGTTTAACACCCGTCCGCAGTCCCAAAGGGGACGCCTTCCGGCGGACGGATCGCCCTTAATCTCCGTCACCTACCATTTACTCGTAGAAAATATGGAACGACCGCCCCTGCGATTGTCGGCTGTGCTCTGCACACCATTTTCCCTGGTTCGCCCGACTCAAATACTCGTAGTCCTTTCGATTAGTCAAAAAGACTACAGCCACCCCCTCACGCCCACCGCAAGAAAACACGATCCGTGCCACCCTATGAATTTCCCTTCGAAGTTCGACGTTCGCTGTTCGCTGTTGGACGTTCCGGCTTCCCTTCTCCCCAAATAATCAATCATCAATCGATACCCCCGCCGCCCTCTGCATCAAATCGTGCACCCACTCCTCGAAAAACACCGGATAAAGGTGCATCTTCTCGCTGCCTAACCGTACCCCCTCCTTTGATAGCAGCCCTCTCAGCCGCTCTTTGTCGTCACCGAATTGCTGTCCAATCCTCTTCAGGTACAAAGCCGCCAGCATCCGAAGCCGCTGCCTCCTAACCTCCTCGCCTTGCCCCGCCGCCCTGAAAAAACTTCGCAAATCGGCAACCGTAACCCCCGGCTCTTTGAAGTAGGGCTCTAATCGCCTCGGCACATGCTGCGGCAGCTCGAACTCCTCGTCCATCGACGGGTCAGCTTCGTCCGGCTCATAATGAATGAACGGGTCATAGAAAGTCGCCGCAGGATGATAATCCACCCGCAGAGACGCTAAATGCGGAACGAACACGTCGATTCCCTTACCCTCCCCGAACAAACCCAGAGGCCCGTCGCAGACTAACAGCGTATAACATAGTCTGTTCAAATCCCGCCGGTTATACCCCACAACCTTGTTGTAAACCTGCTGCAGACGCGGCAAAAATATCCGCCGAACGTCTATTATCAACACCCGCGAGCCCGTCGTCTCCTGAGCCATAGACGCAATCTCACCCGCCCGCTGCTTCCAGTCTTGCTCCTTCGGCATCGTAATCTGGTAAAACCTCGTTCGCGGATGATTGTGTATCCGCTCGTATATGTCCTCCCCAAGCACCGGATCCAGCGTCAGAATATGAATCTTCGGCCTTCGCGCCTGATGGCTTAGTATATCGTTTTCCGAATTCATCGCTGCATCTGCTGTCTACTCTTGCCCTTGCATATCTGCCTTCTGCGTATTCCTTCTTTGAGCAGCCCCTGTATATTGATTATAACGTCAATCACGCAAACTTTCAAGGCGGTTTCGCCCGTCGCTGCCGTATTCCACTCGGACGCGCCCCCCTCGTTCGCCTCGACAGGGGGTGCATATATTCTTTGTAGATGGAACAGACTTACCCCCGGCCGGACTACCCGGCTTGACCCTGACAACTAAGCATACCGATTCTCCCGAACCTCTTTCGGCCGGAATGCTGCGCATCCCTATCCGTTCACCTGACACGCGGTAAGTCCGCATGGGCCGACCTTTCCGCCTCTGTTGCGCAAAAACGGCCTGTGCCCAGAAATCGTATCAGGGTAATCACCTATTTTTAGACTCCAAATGCCTTAGATTCACCCCTACACCCTCACCCGTCGTGTATAATGCGCAATGTCAATGGATTGGCGAGATAGACAGCAATCAGCAAAGAACAACTTGTCGGCAGGAATGGTAAGAATATATAGATGGGACCGGCTGGGGGAAAATCGGTGAGCAGTATTGCACGTAACTGTAAATTCTAAGCAGGTTCTGGCCGTCTGGAGCCAAAAGAAAATGGAAGAAATGCGATTAACAGCTCAGCAGCGCATAGCAGACCTCGAACGTGAAGTTACCGTCCTCCGGGATACACTCAAACTATTGCACAAAATGCTCAAAGAGCAGCGTGAGCTGATAAACGACTACGTTGTGCAAAAAGTCACACAAACAGGCCCCTGCACCACAAACAACTCAAAAGCGCAGGGCGGAAACGGTGCACACGAACTATTCGCTTTTGTCTGCAGAAGGAAATTCGACAAGCTCGAGCATGACCTGGTCAAGATGCGCAAACTCACGGAAAATCTGCGCTTCGGATTGAGGGCTGGTTAAAACTTCTTAGGCAATATACTCCTTCCTTGAGTTGGCTCAAAGCCGACCCCTTCAAAGGGACTTCGGTTTTGAGCCGTTTTTTTCCAAGTCCAGTGTCCGCTTGCACCGCGGACATTTCACACTCGCACCCTTGTAGTTCGGCGGAATCTTCAGCGTCAGCCCGCAAACACACCCCAAAAATGCAAACCCGTTCACCCTCCGCATAATGTCCCCCACCTGTCGCAGTTGCTGCTCGCCGCGCTGCTTCTTCTTTGCCTCCGCGCTTGCCTGCCGAATTGATACCTCCTCTTTTGTCAGCGCACCAACCGGCACAACCGTCCTCGACTTCGTCACCCTTGAATACGCCTCCGAATAATCCTTAAATGCCGCCCCGCTGCCCATACTCCGCAAAATCCGTATCCGCTCCGACATAGGCGGGTGCGTGCTCGTCAAATCCGAAAGCTTCCGCTGCCCCTTCTTCTTGAATGGATTGGCAATGTACATCGGTGCCGTCACCTTATTCGCTGCTATAAGCTGTGGCGACCGGTCGTTCGCAATCTTCTCCAGCGCGCTTGCAAGCCCTTCCGGATACCGCGTCAGCCGAGCCGCCCCCGCATCCGCTAAATACTCCCTCCTCCGCGATAACGCAAAATACAAAAGCTGAGCCATTATCGGTGCCAATATCGCCACAATCAACGCAATTACCAGCATCACTATCGCTGCCTGCCCGTCGCCCTTTCCCCCCGAATACCGCCTCCGCGAGCCCCCCATCGAACTGTAAAACATCCCTCGCAAAAACACCTGCGAAAGAAGCACTATCGAACCCAACATTATCCCCGCCAACGTCACAAACAAAATGTCACGGTGCAGAATATGACTTATCTCGTGCGCCACCACCCCTTGAAGCTCATCGCGATTCAGCCGCCCCAAAAGCCCCGCCGTCACCGCAACCGACGCCGTCTCCGGACTCCTGCCCGTCGCAAATGCATTCGGCGCAGGGTCGTTGATTATATACACCTTGGGCATCGCCGGCAGACCCGCCGCTATCTTCATCTCCTCCACTACGTTGAAAAGCTGCGGATGAACGTCGTGTGTCACCGGCTTGGCCTTGCTCGCCGCAAGAAGTATCTGGTCGCCCGATGAAAAGCTGATTACCGTAAGCACTACCCAGACCCCCGTCGCAATCATCAGCCCTATAAACCCGCCCTCCGTACCAAAAAAACCAAGCCCGATGACAAACCCTAACACAACAAGCACCACCGCCATCGTCACTAAAAGCATTATCGAGTTTCGCTTATTTACCCTTATCAGTTCCCACATTCTGTTAGCGACTCTCTCCGACTTCGATTGTCCTTGGCCAGCCGGGATACTGTGAACCGGTCTCCGGATCGTCCGGGTCCGCATATCGTGGCCAGCACTCCATTGTGATGGTCTGGTTGACTTTGTTAAGCTTCACTATACCGTAACCGGGCATACTGTCGTGCAGCGCCCGTGGCTCTGCGCCTGTTGCCCCGTCCGGGTTAGCCGCCGCCCAAACTGTGATATAGTTACCGAATCCGTCCTTGTATTGTCCCGTATAATCCGGCATACCCGGCTGGTGATTCCCTCCCGCTTTCTCCGGCTCCCACGACCGCGGGTAGAAATTCGCAACCGAAGGCACGCAGAATGACCATATCGAGTCGTCCCACGTATCCACGCCGTGCCGAACTATGCTCCCTAAGTGCTGGTCGCCGGCTAAATGAAATACGTTGCCTCTGCCGAGTATCCGCAATGCCCTGTTTCGTCCGGACCGAGGCCAGCCGTTCGAGTCCAGATCCCGGTCAAGTTTATCGTGGTACATCGCTCGCGTCTGAAGATTGCAGAATATAGTCTGCGACAGCAGAACCCTCATACTGCCTGTGGTATCACTTATCCAGTCGGCCAGAAAACGCTCCTGCCGCTCTCCCAAAAGCGGCACACCTGGCACATCCGCCTTGTTCACGTCATAAGGGTCTGTGACAATATGCGCATCTTCTATCTCAGCATCCGCAACCACGTTGTAATCGCCCTTGAACTTCCTGTCCTCGATAATCGCAAAACTCACCCCTCCGTAATCCATCGAACAGTAATACACGCCGATACCCCGCTCCACCGGTGCCGGCTCGTACGCATCCGGCAGATTCGACGTCTGCGTACGCTGCACCATATTCACGTTCTCGGCAGGCCAGATATATCCCCCGTCGTGCCAGCTTTTCGGCGCCAACCGACCCGAGCAGCCAAAAAGGTTGCCTTGGTACACATCGTGGTCATCCGGAATGCAAACGCACGGAATATCCCTCGCAAGCTCCCCAAATGCCCAGCACCACAGGTACCATCGGTAGAGATAGTCGAGCCGCCCGACTTCCGGTGGAAATGCCTCGGGTACCGTCGGACTCGCATATTCGTAAACCTGGTCCCCGCTGAAAAACAGAAGGTCCGGCTTGTGCTTCTTGACATGCTCCACTATATCCCCGTGCGGAAACCACACGCCGGCAGGCGACCACGGTATCCCCCCGTCCACACCCGGATGCCTCACGTTGTGATTGCCCGTAAAACCCGCCACCGTGATTACTCCTTTTTCCTCAGGATTGTGTTTGATGATACCGCAGTATGTGTATTCCTTGGTGGCTCCGCTCCGCTGTTTCAATTCATAGCTCATGCGGTAGGGCGTGTCCTTGGATTCATCCCAGTTTTCGATTCTAAATGTGGCCGTGTACCCCGGGTCGACAATGTCGGCGGCGGCGACCTCTTTCCATTGCCCTTGTTCTTTGATTTGTAGATTAACACTCTGGTTGTCATTTCTGCCAAGCGGCATCATCTGCGCAGTCAGCTTCAATGTCCCGCCGCTGACCGTGTGCTGAGCCGAGAGTATTGGTCCGCATGTTCGCTCCGGGTGATACTCCAGCTTCGACCCTGCAACGCTCCAGTCCTCAAACCAGAATCCGCCGCCCGGCCGCTCGGACCCCGGATGCGAGGCTAAAGCAACATTTCCCACAAAGCGGGCGCCGGCAACGTCGGACAGCGTGATAGTGTCGAGGTGCTTGCGAGACTGCGCATCCTGCGCTGTCAGTTTCAGGGAGTACCTCTCGCCCTTACAGACGGCATGGATTGCCAACAACACCTGCTCCGGCAGTTCAATTTGTTTCTGTGATTCTACAAGCAAACCGCCGATGGGCTTCTTCTTCTTCTCGAAGTCAGCGACAAAGAGCGTCCCATCGGCCTTGATTCCCGCGAAAAGGCCTCCGCCGGTGTTGGGTGTGTGATGAATCAGTGCCGCCGCTCGGTAGTCGAGTTTTGCCCCTGCACCGATTAGAAAGCCGGCGGCAGCATCGCCGGCGACGTCATTTCCCGGCTCAATGAGTCCCGTCTTGACCCATATGTGTACGTCGCCTGCCCTTTCAGCGAGACGGTGTGTGAGCAGGTGCACCGTCCGCATTGGTTTCTCGCTCCGTGCTTCGAGGCATTCGAGCCGGCCGTTAGCAATCCGCCAGTCCTGCAGCCGATTCGCCCACATCCCCGGGCCCACCCATGTCCGTTCGATATCACCAGGCCAACTGCTGACAACCACAGAGGTCTGTTCCTGCGGTTGATTGCAACCAGCCAGTGCCAGCAACAGCACATCGACTATTACTGCTCGAAGTATCCGTTTGGTCATGTCACTCCGCCCAGACAGAAGTTACTAACTGAAATCAACCTTGGGAACTGCCCGTTCGGCAGGGGCCTCGATTTCAAAAAAGTCACGCTTGCCGAACCCGAACGTCCCCGCAACCATATTCGACGGGAACATCTGAATCTTGTTGTTAAAGAACAGCGTCTGGTCATTATACGCCTGCCTTGAGAACGCGATCCTGTTCTCCGTGCTCGTCAGCTCCTCCTGGACCTGCATAAAATTCTGGTTGGCCTTCAGGTCCGGATAGTTCTCAACAACGAGCATAAACTTGCTCAGCGCCTCGCCCAGCGCCCCCTCTGCCTTGGCCGCGTCGGACACACCCTTGGCCCCCATCGCCTGCGCGCGGGCATTGGTCACCGCCTCAAGCGTCCCGCGCTCGTGCTTCATATAGCCCTTCGCCGTCTCGACTAAATTCGGAATCAAGTCGTGACGCCGCTTGAGCTGCACGTCTATCTGCGACCACGCGTTATCAACCTGATTCCGCAGCCGAACCAGTGTGTTGTAAATCCCTATCACAAACGCCAGAACAAGAATCAGCACCACGACGATAACAATCAATGCAATTGCTACTCCACCCATTGGTTCTCTCCTTTAGAACGATTCGATTATTGTTTTTGCTCAACTACGCTTTCAAAAAACACCTTTAATCTGCTCCAACGTCACCCCCAATGTCGCCCTGGCAATTCCGTCGAGCTGCTCTTCTTCGCCGACGAAGTGGAACACCCGATGCACGTGCGACACCGATTCGCCCGGCCTCAGTTCGACCGCAGGTGAAGAGCTTTCCAGCTCGTAGAAAGGCCCCATCGGCTTTTCTCCCGGATTCACCGGCCCATCGTTATACGAATTGGCCGCATCGCCGCTGTACGGCTCGTCCTGCATCGCCCACATCGAATTTACATAATCCGCTGCACCCTCCGGCTTGCTGTACTGAACAAGCGTTAGCACCTTGTTGGCCGCGTCATAGCTGCCCAAAATCGGCTTCGCCCGCTTCGGCGTCAGCCCTATCTTGCTGCGGTATTCACCATCCGCCTTGAAATATAAAACGTCCTCCTTCACTACAAGCCGCTCAGCGGGCACCTTCCCAAAATACTCATCATTCACCTTCGGCCCCAGCTCCTCCTCACTGCCCCCCTCAAACGGTATCACCACCGTCGTTTCCGCCGACGGATTGAACATGCTCAGTATCCATATCGAAAGAAGACCCGTCTCCTTCTTCCACCCCTCGCTCCCCGTGTTGGTAATACTGTTCTCCGATTGATACACAACGCTCTTCACCGACCCCGGTATCTCAACACCGAGCTTGGACTTTGCCTCCTCACTTCCCAAGAGACGCACCGTCCTGTCGATTTGAATATCGAATTCGGTGCCCGACCAGTTCGTCAGCTTCGCCTTGTGCTGAAATTTCGCACTGCTGCCGTTTTGCGAGACAACCTCGAACCGCTCGGTGTCAATCACCGCCGGCACCTGCCAGTGCTTGAAATCAAACGCCGCGCCCTTCGCAAAGTAAATCGCAAACTGCCCCCCCTCAGGCCCCATCCAGAACCGCTCCTCGCCACCGTACGCGTTGATATGCCGCTGGACCTCGCCCGATGCAATAAGTCCTCGGTTAATCCATCCAAAGCTCAGCCCCTCATCCCCCTCTGCCGTGCTCGTCATCACACGCCCCTGATATGCCGGAACAATCGCCAACTTCCCCTCGCCCCCCGCGTCCGACAGCACAATTACATCTGTGTGTTCCTTAAGAAACGCTGCGTCCTCGCCGAATTTTGCAACTTCCGCTGAGCATCCCATAATCGACACCGTACAAAGAACAATCATTGATACTACCGGTTTCACTGTTTCCATCGTTAAACTCCAATCCCAAACTGCCCCCGTCACTTTTACAGACGCACATCACCGACGAACTTTTTGTTCAAAATCACTTTCTCATCCACTCTTGACGTAACTCACTTGCTTGAAAACTTGTAAACCGCCGTATGAGAGTATTTCTCGCCCGGCCTCAAAACCGTCGTTGGGAAGTCCGAATTGTTCGGAGCGTCTGGATAGTGCTGCGTCTCAAGGCAAAACGCGGCATACCCCGTGTATGTCACCCCGCCTTTGCCCCTCAACCCATCCCTGTAGTTCGGCGTAAAAAGCTGCACGCCCGGCTGAGTCGCATAAACCTCCATCACACGCCCCGATTTCGGCTCGTACACCCGCGCCGAAAGCCGCAGCGTCCCATCCGCACCGCTTATGCAGTAGTTGTGGTCGTAAATCCCGCCTGCCTCTTCGATTCGTGCCCCGATGGCAACCGGCCTTGTAAAATCGAGCGCTGTCCCCTCCACGCTCTTTATCTGCCCCGTTGGAAATCGCCTCTCATCGCTCTCTGTGTACGTGTCCGCATTGAGCATCAATTCGTGCTCCAGCACAGCCCCGCCGTCGTGCCCCGCTAAATTAAAATAGCTGTGGTTCGTCAGATTCACCACCGTTGCCTTGTCCGTCGTCGCCTCGTAATCAATTCTTAGCTCGTTGTCGTCTGTCAAAGTGTATTTCACCGTGACATCCAGGTTCCCCGGAAAACCTTCCTCCCCGTCCTTGCTCAGATATGAAAACTTCACACCCACCGCCCCGTCCTGCTCGAACGGCTCTGCCCCCCACACCACGTCGTCAAAACCCTTCTTCCCGCCGTGAATATGGTCCTTGCCCAAATTCGCCGTAATCTTATATTCCGTCCCGTCAATCGTAAAAGCCGCATTCGATATCCGGTTCGCATATCTGCCCACCGTCGCCCCCATCTTCCACCCGTCACCCACGTAGTTCTCCAACCGCTCATACCCCAGGACCACGTCCGCCGTTTTCCCATCTTTGCCTGGTACGTGAAGTTCCGTCAGTATCGCCCCGTAGTCCGTCACCTTCGCCTGCATACCCTTGCCGTTGCTCAATGCATAAACAGAAACTTCCTCGCCATCCGCAGTCTTTCCGAACGCTTCCTTCTCAATACTCATCTCTTCGCCTCCATACCCACAACATACCACACATAACAACACCGTCCCCGCCGCCAATACCGTCGTTACACTAATATGTCTTGCCCACATTATCGCTACTCCCGCTCCTCCCCACTTGCCCGTTCCTGTTTCTCCCCGAACATATCCGCTAATAGCCCCTTAATCTTGTTGTCCTCATCGAGCTCTGCCCTGTCGATAATCTCATCCAGCTCGCCCTTGTCGAACCAAAGCCCGTCGCCCTTCACGCACCTGTCGATAAGCAGCATTGGCCCGTCGCTGCCCACCACCACCTTGGCCATCTTCTTATCGCATATCGGGCATTTCCTCCGCTTCTCCACGCTCGTCGTATCCACGCTGAACGACCCGATTAGCCCCTTCGCCTTTTCCGCATCACCCAGCAGCATCTCAAGCTCGCCCGCATCGAGCCAGATACCCCCGCACTGCCCGCAGTAGTCTATCTCCACCTCTGATAGCTCGAGCGTTATCATCGCATTCTTGCAGACGGGACAATCCATCGCATACCTCCACTGATAGTCCAATCGCCGCCTATCTTACCGCCTCCCCCCCCAACGTCAAGAAAACCTTATCCCCCTCCATCCTGCCACCCAAACCTCGATTCGGAAATAGGCCGCGTGTTTGACAATGTTTTTGTCGAGCCTGTTTTTTAATCTTGACGATGGGTAGCGGTATAAGGTATTATTAATAATACGGCGTGCAGGAGCGCCGGTTATGAAGCTAAGGAGGAAATGTCGGATTAAGCCATTTTGGGAGGATAACGAAAATGAGGAAACTCACAATCTCTGGAGCAGTTCTGCTGATAGTATGCGCCGTTCAAGTATCCGCTGAAACTATCACCGTCCGCCTGACTGAAATCGAGGAACAGTTTATGGCCTATGAGACGCTAACGGCCGCGTTTGATTTAGGCACATCCCCGGCCTTCATCGGTCAGGCACGCATCAGATTTAAGGGCACATTTTACCCGGGCATGGCGTATTGGTGGTACGAGGACCCGTCGCAATGGTTTTACTATAGTGATTGCACCTGGAGCATTATGGACCCACCAGAGTCGCAGGGACGATGGGAAGCAGGAGGAGAATATTTCGACACTTTTTGCAGCTTCACTGATGAATCAACATTCTCATGGCATGGCCAAGGTGCACCGAGCTGGGTTTTCCTTCTGGACGGCCAGGGACAGGTTGATTCGCGAATGAATGGTACTATACCACTTTCGTGGGTGATATTAGAGCCAGCGATGGCCTATATCAACGAGGTGCATCTGATAATCGAAGGGGAAATTCGACTGACCAGTCCTAACAGCAATGAGGTGCTCCAGACCGACTCGACACACACGATAGAGTGGACCGATTTCAGGACCGGCGGTTGCTCACGTAGCTACAACCTGGAATACAGCACTGATAATGGTCTGAACTGGACGTCGGTGGATTCAGTCACCGACACATGCTCATACGATTGGCTCCTGCCCGAAATCGACTCCAATGATTGCCTCGTCAGAGTCCTTGACGCCGGCGATACAGGTATTTATGACACCAGCGACGAACCATTTACAATCTATCACTGCACGCTCAGCTATGACCTGACGGGCAACTGCTTAGTGGACTTCGACGACTTTGCCTTGTTGGTCTCGGAGTGGCTACAGTGTGGCAACCCCTTTGACCCCAATTGCGTACAATAGATAATATTCTGCTTCTGAGCTGGGGAGGTGGTTGCAGTGCCAAGTACGAGCCTTGTTGCCGGGCCTCGGCTGGATGCAGTTTCATACATTTGCTGATACCATTCGGCCCAAACAGTCCCGGACACACTGCTGGCCCCAAGGGCGGGGTTCAACTCTCTGTCGGAGCGTAGCGTAGACCCCTACGGGTGAGCATCCTCGAATCGACAAACCGGGGGCTCCTCCCTCACCCGCCGTTAACCTGTTTTGTAAATTTGAACTTCGTGCTTTGAATTTGTTTGCACCGGAAGGTGTCCGCCGGGAGGCGTCCCTTGCGGGACTGTGGAGGACTTGTCCGGCGTCGTCTGACGGATTTAGAGTTTAGCATTTAGGGTTTTCCCCTCCGTCTTGCGTCTTTGGTCTTAACTATCCCCTGCCCTTCGTCTTCTGCCCACTTCTGACTCTCCGCCCCCTTGGCGTCCGGAGTTTACCCCTAAGGGGCGGTGATACTTTTCTACTCTTGGTGCCAATTTGTGTTACCTGTCCTGAGCACCGCCTGCACTGCTTGTCCCATAGGGGAGCCTGTCGAATGTGTCGAAGGAATTCGTGGTTCCCCCTTTTTTGTGTCTTTGTGTCTTAGTGGTGAAAACAAACCTCTGTGGTCTCTGCCTGTACGCTGCCTGCTATACGCTGTCCGATAGGACTCCCTATGAGTACGCCGTCTTGCATCTTCTGTCTTGTGTCTGGAGTCTTGCGTCTGGTGTCTGGTATATTTCCCCTTGACGCCCTTTCACGCACTGTGTAGCGTATAGCCCATTATTTATGGTTCTGTGAGAGGCCCGTGTATGATTGTCGATTGTCATACCCATATAACCTGTCCCCAGGCCCCGGCATTCGACCTGTCCGAACACCTCGAAGCCGCCGAGACCGTTGACAAGTGTATTGTCCTGCCGACGCCCGATTTCCCCTTCGAACAGGCCAACCGTCAGGTCAGCGAATACGCCGCCAAATACCCCGACAAGGTCATCGGCTTCTGCCTTGTTGACCCTACAACAGACCCCGTCACCCCGAAGAATCTTAAATCCGCCACCGAAAAGCTCGGCCTAAAGGGCTTGGTCCTTTACTGCTCACGATGCGGCTTCCATCCCGCCCACACAAGGGCGATGCGCCTCTACGAATCCGCCGCCGACCTCGAACTGCCCGTATTCTTCCACAATGCACCTCTCGGACCACAGGGCGCCCTCGAATATGCTCAGCCCTTCCTGCTTGACGAAGTCGCAAGGACCTTCCCCGAGCTCAGAATAATAATTGGAGCAATGGGCCTGCCTTTCTTCGAACAGAGTCTCTGTCTTATCGCCAAACAAAAAAACGTCTATGCCGACCTCACCATAAGACCGACCAGCCCCTGGCAAATCTATAATGTAGTCGTCGCTGCCCACGAAACGGGCGTTATGGAAAAGCTCCTGTTCGGCAGCGGCTTCCCCTTCGCCAAAGCGGGACAGTGCATCGAAACGCTCCTCGGATTCAACAAGCTCCTCGGCGAAGCCAACCTGCCCATCGTCCCAAGAGGCAGCATCCGTGCTGTAATCGAAAGAGATACCCTGCAATTGCTCCAAATCAAATAACACCCGTTGCACAGAACGCAATACTTGTCTCGGCATAGCCCACAGGGTGAAGCCGGACCCAATTTTATCCGCCGTAGCCCTTTGTCCTCCGAAGCCTCGGCGAAGGAGGAGGGCGAAGGCGGGACGCAATTTTACCCGCCGTAGCTCGAAGAGTGAAGGCGGGACGCAATACGCAATACGCAATACGCAATACGAGAATGGCCGAGCTTCTGGAAGAACAACGTGAAAGCTGGGGAACAAGAGGCGGATTCGTCCTCGCCGCCGTCGGTTCCGCTGTCGGCCTCGGAAATCTCTGGAGATTCCCATACGAACTCTACGACCACGGCGGTGGCGCCTTCCTCATCCCATACATCATCGCCGTCTTCGTCATCGGTGTCCCCATGCTCATCCTCGAATTCAGCTTGGGCCACTTCACCCAGCGAGCCGCACCCGATGCCTTCGCTCACGGCCACAAAAGATTTGAATTCGTCGGCTGGTGGAGCATTATGCTCGGCTTCATCATTATCTCTTTCTATGCCGTCGTCCTTGCCTGGTGCTTCAGCTTCCTCTACTTCAGCATCCAGGGCATCTTCGCGGGCGGCGAGCTGCCCTGGGCTGGCGTTGGACTCGAAGGTGTCAAAAAAGCCGAAGACTTCTTCCTGAAAGACTACCTCGGCCACGCCGGCTCCACCGCACTCGGACCTATACGATGGCACCTCTTCTGGCCTCTGCTCGTCACCTGGGTTGCTATGTACCTCTGCATCTTCAAGGGAGTCAAAATCGTCGGCCGACTCGTCCTGCTAACCGTCCCCTTACCCTGGCTTATGCTCCTGGTCCTGACCGTCAGAGGACTAACCCTCGAAGGCAGCATGCAGGGCCTGGCATACTACCTTAACCCCACCTGGTCCGAGCTTGCCAGAGCCACCACCTGGCGCTTCGCCTTCGGACAAGCCTTCTTCTCCCTCAGTCTCGCATTTGGCGGCGTTATGATAACCTATTCCAGCTTCCTGCACCGAAGAAGCGACCTAAACAACAATGCCGCCATAATCGGCTTGGCCGATTTCGCCACAAGCTTCATAGCAGGCCTCGCAGTCTTCTCCACGCTCGGTGGTATGGCCTTCGTCACCGCACAGGCGGGTCACGCTGTCCCCATCGACCAGGTCGTCAGAGGCGGCGCAGGGCTCGCCTTCGTCGTATTTCCGTATGCCCTTGCCCAACTGCCCTATTCCGCCTGGTGGGGTTTCATATTCTTTCTTACACTTGTCACCCTCGGCATCGATTCCGGTTTCTCAATAACCGAGTCCATCCTCGCCGCCATAGTTGACAAAACCGGCTGGAAACGACGTCACGTCCTGCCCATTATGAGCCTTGTTGGCTTCGCCGCTGGACTCGTCTATATCACCGGCGGAGGCCTAACCTGGCTCGAAACCATCGGAAACTTCATCGACGGAACCTGGGGCATCGCCTTCCTCGGATTGGTCGAATGTATAGTCCTCGGATGGCTCTGGCGAATCGACCGACTACGCCGACACGCAAACGACCGAAGCGACTGGCACCTCGGCATCTGGTGGGACTATCTTATCCGTATCGGCATCCCCGTCATTCTAAGCGCACTGTTCGTCTGGAGTCTTTATGATGATTGCACCACCAAAGGCGGCTTCCTCCGCTCCTCCGAAGGCCAATGGATTGTCACTAATTGCGTCGGCCTGGCTGTTATGATTGGCGTCCCCATCCTTGCCGTTATTCTTGGCTTCACGAAAAGCAAGAGCGACTGGACCGCCCAAAGACAAATGGAGTTCGCCGACAACTCCGCAGGAAAAAACACCGGTCTGTTCGCGATGCTCTTTGCCGCCGTTTCCGTCGCCCTCGTTGTGATTCTCTTCAAAATGGCCCTTGCAAAGACTACGTCAATACCGTTACTCTGCGTCGCCCTTGTCTCTGCCGTCGCCGCTGTCATAATCAGCAACCGCCTCGTCACAATAGTCGATACCTCCTCCACAAGAACCTCCTGGTTTGCTCGCTGGGCCGGTCTGCTCGCAACCGCCTCCCTCGGAGGACTCGTCGCTATATACCTCGTGCATCTGACAAAAGGACAGCTCCCACAGCACGCGCCTCATCCCCAGCATGAGCTGACTGCCGTCTCCTACGTCATCCTTAGTGTGGTCCTTCTCCTGATTGTCGGCGGATTGGGATGGTGCTTCTACAAAGCTATGGCCGCCGCCGGCGCACAAGTCGAACCACAGCTTCCCGACGAAATCGGTGACGAAAACCGGCATGAATCTGCATAGCAACACAAGACCCAACCTGTGGATACAAAGATAGCCGAGCCTCTATTTCGGCTTAAAACCCCGCACACTCCCTTTTGTGTACTTCTCGCACGCCTTCTCAATATCCACTCCACTTATGTTCGCAAGGGTGCAAAGCCACGCAAAAACATCCGCAAACTCCTCCTCCTTGTTCTTCGAATCATCTTTCGCCAGCGCCGTCGCCAGCTCACCAACCTCCTCTACGAACCACATAAACGTAGCCGCCACGCCCCTCTCTCTGTCACGCTTCTCATACCTCTCTGAAATCAGCTCTTGGAATTCCCTGATATGCATTTTCTTAAAGCAACTCCCCACTCAAAAGCCGCAAGGGCCGCCTTACCCGCATCTGTTGTCTGTGAGAAAGCGGCCCTTACGCACTACCTTCCTTCGCCCGTTACCTCTTGCCGCTACCTCAGCAAGTCTGACAGTCTTACCTTCTTATACACGTTCCGCGCCGCAGCAAGCCCGTCTGCGTATACCTTCTCCGCCTTTTTGCCGAACTTCTCTTTCTTCGCGTGCTCTTCCAGGTTCAACTGGCTCACCAGCGGACCGTCCACTGCTTCGATTATCTCAAGCATCGTTATCTTCGTCGTAGGCCTTGCCAGATTAAAACCGCCGCGAGGCCCTCTCTTGCTGCGAAGAATATTTGCGCGAACCATCTGCTGCAGAATCTTGAGCAGGTATTCCAGGGGTATGTTGTATTCCTTCGATATGCTCTGGGACAGTATAATCCCCTCCTTCTGGCGCTTGGCGATGTATCCGGCTGCAAGTATTGCGTAACCCGTCGATCTGCTGATTCTCATTTTGACCTCCTTAAAAAGTTTCACACATACTACGTTTAATACTTGCCGCGAACGTACGCGGCCCGACTTCACCGATTTATCGAGTGTGGCCTTTAGGGTGTATGGGAGCGAATGCCTAATCTAACTTTAGACAGCCATTATCCGCTCCAAATCCAAAAACGCAAGCGCGTTTTACCTGAAAAATACATAGAATCAAGAAATTTTGTATAACCCTTCTGCCCTGTTTTGCAAGCTTTTTCTTGAAAAGTCCTAAAATTTTCAAATCTGTTGCCTCCAGCCAAAAAACTTGATATCCTCCCCCACTGGGTTTACTGTATGTACTGGCTCTGACTTTTTTTAGGGAGATGATTATGGTGCCGGTCAAACCACGAATTAACGTCGAATACCGCCGTCAGGCTACTGTCGTTACTCTCACCGACGAAAAAATCCTCGAAGAAAAAGACATCCTCGACCTCCAGGAATCCCTTATGGGCGTTATCGAGCAGGCCGAAAAAATCAATCTCATCATCGACTTCTCAAACGTCAAATTCCTCTCCTCCGCCGTCCTCGGATTGCTAATTAGAGTCAGCAAAAAGGTTTATGAACGCGATGGAAAACTTCGCCTCTGCAAAATTCACCCGCGTATTCACGAAGTCTTCAAGATAACACGTCTGACAAAAATCTTCGATATTTACCCGGACCTCCAAAGTGCTGTTGAAAGTCTCGAAGAATCTGACTAACCAGCCCTGCGCCTTTAACATTGCAGCGTCTGACCGCCGACTCGCAGCGGCGAATCGCCGCTCGAAGCTGCCGCCGACGACCGGCATAATGTATTTTTTTTTAGCCGTCTGATTTTATGGTATATGGGCTTCCAATCAGCCGTTCCGTTGTCTTGCCGAGCACCCCGGCCGCTATCGTCGATGTCTGCAAGCAGGTCATCTCAAACCTCGAAGCAAATAAGTTCAGCGAGGAAGATGTCTTTGCCGTCCACCTTTGCCTTGAAGAGGCCTTCGTAAATGCCGTTAAACACGGAAATAGGATGGAACCAAGCAAGGCGGTCAAAATTGACTATTCCGTCGACCACGACAAAATTGAAATCTCTATGACCGACGAGGGCAAGGGATTCGACCCACACGTCGTGCCGGACCCGCGATACGGCGATAACCTCTTCAGGCCCGCCGGAAGGGGGCTGCTCCTCATTCGCTCCTATATGGACATCGTCGAATACAACGACGCTGGCAACAGTGTCCGAATGGTCAGATTCCGGGAAAAATCACACTCCTCAAAAAGTCAAGCACAGGTGCAGGCATAGTCGATAAAACCTGTATGGCTGGGCTGTTACGGATATGGGTGCTCAAACGCAGTATGTTCTATAAACTCTTTATCTCTGCCGCTATGCTCCTCACAGCTGCCGGTTGCGTCTATAATGACGAGCCGATGCCACGAATCGTCTATGACTATCCCGCACAACCTGCCCCTCCCACAGTTCTGCAGGCACCAACCGCTCCCTCACCCGCCCCCGCTGCCTCCGACTTCTCAAGACAGTGGTATCCACCCCGGCACCTCGAAAAAAACTGGACCGCCATCGTCATTCACCACTCCGGAACCGATCAGGGAAACGCTGCCATCTTCGACAAATGGCATAGAGAAGGAAATCACTGGGAAGGTGTCGGATACGACTTCGTCATCGGAAACGGAACTGACAGCGCCGACGGCCAGGTAGAGGTCACCTTCCGCTGGAAAAACCAAATCACCGGCGCTCATTGCGGCGGAACGCCCGGAAACTGGGCAAACCAGGACGGTATCGGAATCTGTCTCGTTGGTGATTTCAGCCAAACAGCCCCGACCACCAGGCAAATGCAGTCTCTGGCTAATCTTGTAACCTTCCTGCAGCAAAGATACCGAATCCCCAAAAGCCGAGTCTATGGCCACGGCGCCACCCCAGGCGCCAGAGTCACCGAGTGCCCGGGCCGGCTCTTCCCTATGGCCCGACTAAAATCCATGCTCTCATACTAAAACCCACCGGGCGGCCACGCCTATCCGCAGCCCGTAGGGTGGCCTTCACCACACCAAAGGCAATTGAAACCCCTGCCAAACTCCTCTTGCATCCCCCCGACACCTTCGTCCCATAAGCATATCTCTGTTCTCATCCCTGTCGCTTTTCCGCCCTGATTTCACCCCTTGCCTGCCCGGAATATAAGTCCGCACCCGCTTTTACCGAATCCTTGTTTGTGGTCGTGCTTATAAGTTCTCGCAAGGAGATATTCCTATGGATACATTCGGTTCGCTCTTCGCTCCGGGCAGTGTTCTCAGCGAGCAGATTGCCCGCCAGGTCTTTGATATCCTCCCTGAACCCGGCATAATCCTCGCTATTCGTGACAAAAACGGAAACTGCTGGCCCAGTGACTCCGAAATATTCGACTCCCTCAATATCAGCCATTCCTTTCTCGACGAGCTCTGCGCAAAAATCGACGACGGACAGGAACCCGTCATCACCGAACACAACAACGTCAGTATCATCGCTGCACAGCTCTGTACCGACCAGACAAATTGCGGATACGTCGTCATCGCCTTGCCACGGTGTGGACCGGAATCTGCACTGGCAAATATCGACCTGCTCGAAATTATTATCAGCCAGGTCAACCTCATAGCAAAACTCATCGAGCAAAATGACCGCCTATACGAACGCCAAATGAAGCATTTCGCCACCTACTGCTGCGCCGACCAGCCCTCCAACTGATTCTTGCCCCCCAACTTTGCTTTTGCATTGCCGCCCCCAACCGCTATAATTACCCCAATATAGTCTCTCTAACCTGTTTGTTCCTCTGCCTGCTGGACAAAAACTGTGAAGTTTCAGGTCTTCAAAGACGGCAAAACACTGGACGATTTCGAGCCACGTGGCGCCTACCTTTTCGGCGCAGATGGTATCCCCATTCGCCGCGCGCAGATTGACTTCAAAAATGGCCTCCTTCATTACTCAAAGCCAAATCTCGAAACCGCCGGACTCGCTCTCCTCTGGCCTATCGACGGCTTCGGAAAGGTGATGCTGCCCACCACCTGTCTGCCCGAACGACCCGACCCCTATAACCTCAACCTTGAAATCGCCAGAGCAAAGCTCATGCAAATCATAATCAAACGCGAAGACTGGTCCTTCGTCGATGATGTCGAAGGACTCAGCCAAAACCTCGGCCAGGCGCAGGACCTGTTCATAAAGGCCGTACAGAATATCACCGACGCACCCAAAGCAGCAGAATTAGCCGACCAGTCTCTCAAAAAAGCAATTGTTTTCTCCGAAGCTCTCGCGGCCAAACATGCCCAAAACCTCTTCGGCGCAAGAGGCAAAGGGCACGGCTTCGGCCGAGGATGTCTCGGATGTCGCATTGAACCCGACCAGATAGCAAATCCCAAATACCTCAACGCCCTCCTCAAACTCTTTGGCTTTATGATGGTCCCCGTAAACTGGGCACTGATAGAAAACCAGCAAGGCGCCTACGATTTCTCAAAACTCGACGCCTGCATCACCACCCTGAGCAAACGTAAGGTCATCATCGGAGCAGGGCCCCTGCTCTGTTTCTCAAAACAATACCTGCCCACCTGGCTTCTCGACACCGCCCCAAGCTTCGAAAAAATCCGCGAAAACGCCTACCGCTTCGTCTCCGCAATCGCTGCCCGCTACTCCGGAATTGTCCGCGCCTGGTGCGCTATAAGCGGACTTAATGCCTTTAACCATTTCGGCTTCGGCTTCGAACAAATCCTCGAAATCACACGCGCTGCCACAATGGCCGTAAAGGCCTCCGCTGAACGTGCCCTTAAAATCATAGAAGTCGCAAATCCCTGGGGAGAATATTACGCCTCCTCACCAGATACAATACCACCGCTTGTCTATATGGATATGGTCGTCCAGAGCGGAATCAACTTCGACGCCTTCGCACTGGAGATGAAATTCGGCAAAGACCAGCCCGGTATGCACGTCCGCGATATGATGCACGTCTCCGCCATGCTCGACTACTTCGCGCCCTTTGCAAAGCCCATATACGTGACAAATGTTGAAGTCCCGAGCAAAAATGGCGCCGGCCCATACGACCCCCAGCTCGCCGGTATGTGGCACAACCACTGGGACCAGAACCGACAGGCCGAATGGATGCAACAGTTCTACCGAATAGCACTCAGCAAGCCCGTCGTTGATGCCGTTGTATATGGAAATCTCGCCGATGCCCAAACCGCCGATATCCCCGACAGTGGACTCATCACGGCGCAGGGCCAGCCCAAAAAATCCTATCAGCTACTGAAAAAATTCCACGAGGGCATCTTCCGTCGATAGAATAACATTCGCTTGCTGACGCGATGGTAACGCCAATATGAACTCCGATTACATGCAAACCGACTGTTCAACTCCCCAAAAGACGGCCGAAGATAACTCGATTGTCGTATGGGCTTTCCTGCTCGCTGCCTCTCTGGCCGTCCTGTTGGCCGCGTGCTTTGCCTTCTCCGATTTGTCCTCCGCTGCCGGCGCCGAACCGCCTGTGGTGAGCGCCGTCGAACCACCCCGGCTCGATAGTAAGATAAACCCTAATACCGCGCCTCTTGCCAGTCTTATGAGACTGCCCGGCATTGGTGTGGCAAGAGCCGCCTCCATCGTCGCATACCGTGACAACCTGAAAGATATCCAAAACCACATCGACGCCTTCGAAGAATGTAACGACTTGCAGAAAATCAGCGGCATAGGCCCCAAGACCGCACAGGGCCTGTGCCCCTGGCTCGTTTTCGAATAACCCTTAACACTGAATGCTGAACGCTGTACGCTAAACGCAGGAATGCCTATGGACGATTGGCAAATTGACAAACCCCTCGGACAGTGTTACGGCACCGGCAGGCAAATCGAGCCCGGCCGGGAATACTTCGCCGCCCTCGTCGAAATAGAAAACGGATTCCAACGAAGAGATTTCTCCGCCGAGTACTGGGAACAGAACAAACCAGACGTTTATTGCTACTGGAAAACAAAACTTCCTCATCCCGACCAGAAGAAAAAACTCTTCGTCGATGACGATATGCTCACCACCTTCTTTGAGCGACTTGAGAATGAAACCGACACCGAAAAAGTCAACTTCCGCTTCGTCATAACGTTGGTGCTCATGCGAAGAAGACGCCTTAAATACGATTCGTCCAGAACCGAAAACGACCGCGAAATCTGGCGACTCCGTCTCACCGGAACCCAGGAGTACGTCGATGTCATAAAGCCTGATCTCGACCAGCAGCAGATCGAGCAGCTCGCTTCCCAGATTGGCCAAATACTACAGGCCGACTTGTAACCCCTCTCCCGTCGTGCCCCTCAGAAGGTATGCCGGGTAAACATATTGTGTTTTGTTGTGGCACAGGCATGGGACCCGCCCGTGTCTTGCCCTAAGCCCGTGAAGTATCGTTTAGCCGTCGCTGGCACGGCGACGTAATATTAGCCCCCAGTTTTACTGGGGGTGTGAACCGGGGTACAAACCCGAATATCTATGCTCAAACGCACAACCATAGCAGTCGTCAGATTAACAGTGCTGCTTCTCGCAGCGCTTATGCTGCCCGGCTGTCCTCCGCCTGCCCTGAGCACCTTGCCTCCCGTCTCACCTCCTAAAACCTCAGCCGCCCAGGCACTCGAAGTCCTCGACCGGCGCGCCCAAAAAGCTGTCCCTCTGAGAATGACCGGCTGGTGCCTCCTCCGCTATCACATCGACCAGAAACAGCACAAAGAAAACTTCTCCGTAAAACTCTGGCTAAGCCCGCCCGCCGACCTCTATATGCAGGGTGATGTTGCCTTCGACGCAACCGGTATCGTCCTCGGCTCCAACGAAAACGAATTCTGGTGCTGGATTAAACCAAAAGAAGTCAGCTCCTACTGGTGGGCAAGATGGTCCCAGGCCCCCGGCCCTGACGACCTGCCGCTCAGCCCCGCTATTCTCCTCGAGGCCCTCGGCATCATCGACACCAATGCCCCCGCATGGCACCTGGCGACCGCCGGCGATTTCGATATCCTCACCGCCCGCGATGAACAAAACACCCCGCTCAAGCGAATACATATCTCAAGACGCGGGTACCTCGTCTCAAAGATAGAGTATTTCACCCCCGACGCCGATACCGCCGTCCAGCTTGTCCTCGGCAGCTATGAGCTGCTCTCAGGCGGTTTTGCCGTCCCGAAAACAGTTGAAATAACCATCACCGGATCGCAGAATACGCACGATACTGCCAAAATTACTATTGGCTCCGTCAAGACAACCGAAATTACCGATAAACAGCGACAGCGGCTCTTTGAAAGACCCGCTCCGCACGGCTTCAAACACGTGTACCAAATCATAGACGGAAGGGCCGTCGAGCTGCTCCCCGAATAGACCGCCGAATAACGAAAGGGCGACACTTCGTGACGCGACAAAACTTAAAAGACCATATCAAAGAAGGCCTCTTACTCCTCGACGGTGCAATGGGCACCCAGCTCATCGCCCACGGCGCCACAGGAGGCCTGTGCAGCGACTATCTCAATATCGAATCGCCCGACGTAGTCCTCGAAGTCCACAAGGCCTACATCGAGGCAGGAAGTGACGCCGTCCTCACCAACACCTTTGGCGCCAACCGCTACGCCCTCGCCCGCCATGGCCACGCCGATAAAGTCCGTGAAATAAACCGGGTCGCCGCCGAAATAGCACGCAGGGCGGCAGGCAATGATAAATACGTCCTCGGTGACATCGGCCCGTCCGGCGACTTCCTCGAACCGGTAGGGATGCTATTGCCCGATGATCTGAAAGATGCCTTTACCAACCAGGCCAAAGCTCTTATCGATACAGGTGTTGACGGCATTATCATCGAAACCATGACCGCCCTCGACGAAGTCGAAATCGCACTAATCGCCGCAAAATCCGTCGCTGGCAACCTGCCCGTCTTTGCCTCAATGTCATTTGAAAAACGGGGTGACGATTTCAAAACTATGATGGGCGTTGATGTCACCTCTGCCGTCTCGAAGCTCCTCTCGCTCGGCGCCGATGCCGTCGGATTCAACTGCGGCTCCGCCTCGCTCGACGAATACATCGAGCTTGCCGAAAGCTACGCCGATGCACTCAGCAAAATAAGCGGCGATGTCCCGCTTCTCGCCGAACCAAACGCCGGAAAGCCCGAGCTTATCGACGGCGAAGCCGTTTACAGAGTAACACCACAGCAGTTCGCCGCCGCCGCTCAGAAA
The DNA here is from genome assembly GCA_964514115.1 of uncultured Pirellulales bacterium. Taxonomy (GTDB): domain Bacteria; phylum Planctomycetota; class Phycisphaerae; order Sedimentisphaerales; family Anaerobacaceae; genus CAZEPI01. The sequence continues at coordinate 285,443 of CAZEPI010000001.1, forward strand.
ATACACGCCGCCGGCTTCAATATCATCGGCGGCTGCTGCGGTACCACATCCCAACACATCGCCGCACTCGCACAGAAGCTGAAATGAGGTGCATCGCTTGGTCATCAGCGAGCTGTCAGGCAAGTGGCTCTTGTCCGTCCCGTGCGGTTATGATATCATATCCAACGATGCATGAGGGCTCGGAGAAAATATGATACTGATTGACGCTTGGAAACCCGTGAACGCAGATGTCGAGCTGCTTAAACGCTGCAAGAACGCCATAAGACGCGTTGTGCCGGATGCAGATGTGATTCTCTATGGCTCCCGCGCACGCGGCGACGCCGACGAATATTCGGATTATGACATCCTTGTTCTCACCACTGGACCTTCAGATATACCCGTTCATGAGAAGATGATAGAAAGCATATATCCTCTCGAACTCGATACCGGCGCTGTTCTGACCTTGGCCGTCTATAACAAACAACAGTGGAATACGCCTCTTTATCGCGCTACGCCTTTTCATAAAAACGTTGACCGTGAAGGGGTCCTCTTATGACAAAAGAACAACGCGAATTGATAGAATACCGGATGCAGCGCGCAAGAGAAGCACTCGACGAAGCCGAAATGCTGTTTGATGGGGGATATCTGAATACTTATGTCAGCCGGCTCTATTATGCCTGTTTCTATGCTGCCTCTGCACTATTGCTGACTAAGGAATTTTCAACCAGTAAGCACGGCTATCTTCGCTCATTACTCCACCGGGAGTTCGTAAAGACGGCTCTGATACCGAAAAATCTGGGCACACACTTTGATTTGTTATTCGATAGTCGACACAAGGGCGACTATGACGATTTTGTCACCTTTGAGGCCGAACAAGTTGCCCCCTGGCTCCAACGCTCACAGGATTTTATCGCCCACATCGACCGCCTGATTCAAACGATTAAATAACTATCGCGGCGTGTGCTCTGTACACCGGATTTAGCATGTAGGCCGGGCGGTACCCACCATTAAGATGGCTTTTCGGTTATCAATCGTCCAATCGCCGCGACGGTTCTCGCAGTAGCCCCCTGGTTGGCCCTTATAATCTCCTGCCCGTTGCTGGCGATTCGTCTCGAATACTCGCTGTCACCGAGACATCTCTTCATCGCGTCGAACAGCTCATCCCCGTTTTGAACCAGGATTGCTCCTTCACCTGCCAGCAACGCATCGACCGTATGCCTGAAGTTAAAGCAGTATGGCCCGAAAACCGTGCACTTGCCCAGCGCCGCCGCCTCCATCATATCCGACCCGCCCATTGCAACTAACGACCTGCCCACAAATATCATCGTCGCAAGCGAGTAAAACTTTCGCAAATCTCCCATCGTATCACCAAGAACAACCGTTTTGACTTTTGACTTTACGGTGGTGCCGATGTTGCCTTCTTTCACTTCGCTGTACCGCACAAGCTCAAAACCTGTCTGCTTGATAAGCGTTGCGACTTCCTCGAATCGCTCCGGCTTCCGAGGCACTATTACAAGCTGCAAATCCGAAAAATCCTCTGCCTCTTTCAGCTTCTTGTAAACGTCAAGAATAATCCCTTCCTCGTCGTTTCCCGTCGCCCCCGCCACCCACAGCCGTTCGTCGCCCAAACCAAGCTGCTCCGCTAACTCATCCGCCCCCGGCACCTTCTCTCCAACCTGCGCCGTGTCGTACTTCAACGAACCCGTCACAACCACCTTCTCACCATCCGCCCCAATCTGCCTGAAACGCTCCGCGTATTCTTCCGTTTGCGCAAGTATCAAACTGACATTACGAAAAACCTTCTTCGCAATCCGGCTTATCCTCTTGTACTTCCCGAAACTGCCGTCGCTGACCCTGCCGTTGACCACTACTACCGCTGCGCCTCTCTCCCGGGCAATCCTCACGAAGTTTGGCCAGACCTCCAGCTCCATCAGCAGGCAAATCGATGGCCTGATATTCTCGAACGCCCTCCGCATCGCACACGAAAAATCCAGAGGAAAATAAAAGACAGACAACCTCTCCCCGTATAGCTTGCTCGCCCGCGCAAAGCCCGTATCCGTCGTCGTGCTGATTACTACCTCGTAATCCGCCAGCTTCTCCTCAAGCTCTGCAACAAGGGTCTTTGTGGCATTCACCTCCCCCACACTTACAGCGTGAATCCATATACATTTTCTTTCAGGATGCCTCCGGCTGATTTTCCCGAACCGGTTCCCCCAGCCGGCACGATACCGCCCGTGTCTGACCATCCGATATATCACAACCGGACTTATCACCACCGCAGCAAACAAATACGCAATATCCACAAGCATCCGCATAACCACTCTCACAAAACTACCGCTGCATCATATTTCCGTTTCCCCATCCCGTCCACGTCACCGTATAACCAATCACTTTCCTCATACCCCCATTATAAATAGATTCGCTGCCCACGCCAGCGCCTCTATTTAGCCCCCGCCCGTCGGAGCGCAGCGAAGACCCCCGTGTCTTGGAGCGCAAGCTCCAACGGGGGCTAAATAATCAATCATCAATCATCAGTCCCCTCGCAGGTCCACCACCTTCGCCTCCCGCACCCTCAAAACCTCCCTGTGCATCATCACCATTTTTCGCTTTCCGCCCCGCCCGCGTCTCGGCCCCGACCGCACCGCATAAAACGTCCGCCTCCCCCGCAACGCGCACCACTTATACCTGTTAAGTCGCTCGTAATCCTCCACATCCACCTTCGCCCACTTCCCTCGCGAAAGCCCTGTCCGAAGATACCCATAACCATACCGCACCCGACGATAACCCACCACCAACGGCACAATTACCCGCTCTATCCACCCCGGTATTGTTATCACCACCCGTACTATGTCTAACTCTCCCCTCGCAGCATTCCCCTTCTGTCCTGTCTCTTGTTCAACGTTGGACGTTTACCCGCCGCGCTGTCTGGCGGGTAAACTGCGATTGCTCAGGGTTGAGAATTTTTTGTTGATTTTTTTGGTGAGGGGGTTTATCGTGTAATAGGCAATTAAGGAATTGATTATGAGGACACAGCCAACACCCAAGCGGAGGGAAATCGCATGCACGGGATTTCCACAGGGACGGCCGGAGGTGATGGCATTAGCCGAACGATTAGTCAGCGGATTCAAAGACAATTCAGCGTTGCTCCCCGCGCAGATAGCGGCAAACCCAATGCTTATAAGGTTCAAAGGCAAAACCGCCCCGCTGGCGCGTGGACGGATATCGCGACGAAGGCGGGACGTTGTACGGCTATCCCGTCTTCTTCGGGCGCGATGGACAAGGCAATTGGAAGATTAGTAGGTTCTGAGTAGATGAGTAGTGGTGAGACGTCAGCAGACCAGAAAACGGGCTTGGTGAAATCCCGAAGCAGCACGTGTCTGAAGGCCGGGTTGACCGGTATCTTGGCGGTACTTGCTGTTGTCTTGGGAGCAGTCCCGGAACTGGCACTTTCGTTTGGAGTGCCGCTTGCGAACAAGCTCATGGACAATCGTCTCTTTCGACAGACAGGGTGGTTGGCTGCTTGTATCTTTGCATTATCCGCTCTAATAGGGACACAGTATTGGAAGCCCGGAAGCAAGTTGTTCAGGAGAATCGTGACAACAATTTCGACCCTCGGTTTGCTCGCAGGGTTGTTGTGGCTATTTCAGGTACTTCTGTTCCTAGGTGGCATACCGGGACTGCCGTGAAATGGCCGTCGCCGCGCTGCCGGACAAGGCAATTGGAAAATAAGTAAGTTCTGAACCAGCCGCACGGACAATGGAAGGAAAGAATTTGTGACTTGTTCCACGAGCAAGAAGTATTTGAAGTCACTGTTAGTGATGGCTCTCTCCATTTTTGCGCTGTTGCTTGGCGCAATGCCGTGGCTGGATATCGTGGTCATACCCAAAGAGGTAGGCGACTGGCTGGCAGAGACTGTGAATTTCTTTGACTGGTGCTGGTTGCCTCCGCTGTGTGGGGCTGGCGCCGCTATAGTGCTAACAATACGTTGGAAGCCCGGAAATAAGTTGTTTAGAAGAATCGTGATAACACTTTCGGTCCTCGGTTTCATCGAAGGCTTGCTGTGGCTATTGATTGTACTTCTGTTCATCGGCGGCATACCAGGCTTATAATGAGTGGATAATCATTACTCCGGTGCGAAAGGAGTTATGCAATGAGAAAACACGTAAGATGGTTGCCGGCCGGGCTGTGGCAGAATGTCGCAACGGCAATCGAGACGGAGACGACGTTGGTCGCCCAGCCGAAGGCAACTGAGCTCGAATATCGCGCTATTGCAATAAACCTTGTCCCCGAGAACCCGCTATCCTGGCTTCGCACCAGGGGAAAGGCAGGCGACGGCCCGCGTTCTAATACGGTGGTGGCGGTGTTGTGCCTCGCCAGCACGCTTTCGGTTGGCTAACGTGGGCGTAGATTAGTGCGGATTAAATCTTGCAGTTTTAACTGGAATGGGTATAATTACCAGCCGGCAGCGGATTGGAGCAGCTGAGGCCATGAAGAAAATCAAATATTAAAAATCAAAAATAAAAATTGTGGAATCCCTAAGGGATGACTTCCTTAATTTTACTATTTGCATTTCGATTTTTGAATTCTTCTCGTTATTTCAAAGGCAGTCTGCTCCAAATGTGATTTGTGCGCGACGATGGCTCGGGCCCGGCGTTAAAAAACTATATGAAGTGACAGAAAGGATTTACAAGGAGAAGATAGAGGGCTTAAAGAAACAGGTGGCTGTTGTCCCCGTTTTTGCCGTTTTTCGCCTCAAAACATTTTGGTTTTATGCAAATTATTCCTTGACTTTTCGGGTGTGGGGAGGGTAGAATCGGTTCGGCATCTGAGTAGGTTCTTTTTGTGTTACGGCCTATGAGGAGCAAAAAAGAGGTTGGGAGAGATGAGGAAACGCAACCATTTCGACTTTAATATTTCCAATATGTGTCCCCCGTCGTTTCCAAGTACACTTTATTCAATTACATAACATTTTTGGAGGAAGAGCTTATGAAAACGCTGATTGTAGCAGGTTTGTGTTTGGCAATTGTCGCTGGTACTGCAATGGCTGATTGGCAACCCGGCGACCCCGACAAGATGCACTTTCCGCAACGGCCTGACCCTTGTGGATGGGACGTGCACTTTGAGGATTACTATGTCGCGGACGACTTTCAATGCACCGAATCGGGCCCGCTGACGGACATCCATCTCTGGATATCCTGGGAGATGGACTCCATCGGCGATGTAAATGTAAATAACTGGTATATTTACATCTTCGGCGGTGATTCTGGCCAGCCCGAGTACCCTATCTTATGGCAGTTATTGCCACCGTATGATTACGAGGTAGTGTTCGCAGGCGCTGGCTCGCAGGGCTGGCTCTATCCGGAGATGCCCCCTGGTTTTCCTGACGACCACATGCTGTACTTTCAGGTCAACATAACGAACATAGCACAGCCGTTCATACAAACTCAGGGCCAGGTGTATTGGCTGCTCATCCGGGCTCCTGTTGTAATGGACTACCAGTTTGTAGGGTGGAAAACCTCTGTTGACTCCTTCGGTTCCCCTGCTCTTTGGCTGGCCGATGTAGATTCCTGGCTATGGTTGGAGGTGGACGTGGATTTTCTGGACTACGTTGACATGGCATTTGTTGTGACCAACGACGTTGAGTATGGTGCGTGCTGTCTTCCCACCGGCGATTGCGTATTAGAGAGGGCAGATAACTGTTATGCACTTGGGGGGCTCTGGCAAGGTGGCGAAACGGTCTGTGAGCCGAATTTGTGCGATCCTTTCTTTGGTGCGTGCTGTGTTAACACCGGCGATTGCGTATCCGACCTGATGGAAAATGCCTGTGATGCACTTGGGGGTCACTGGCAAGGTGGCGAAACGGTCTGTGAGCCGAATCTGTGCGAGCCTTTCTACTGCGACAGCACCTGGTCGGATTGCCCCTCAGCGGACGACTGGATAACCAACGTGACGTTTAACACCATCAACAATGATAGTGGCGATGAATGTGCCACAGAAAGCTACGGCGATTATACGCATCTGTCAACGGAAGTTAGCCCGGGCTCGACGCGTACACTCTCGGTGACGTTCGAGTCAAGCGGCTTCACACAGTACGTGCGCGCCTGGGTGGACTGGAACCAGGACTATGACTTCAACGACCCGGGTGAGCAGTACGACCTTGGCAGCGGTGCCAGTACGACTGTGAGCACGGATATTAATGTACCGGCCGATGCGCTTCTCGGTCCGACGCGAATGCGCGTAACCGAGAGTTGGGACGGTTACGCGGGTCCATGTGAGAATGGCATGTACGGTGAGACGGAGGACTACACAGTTGAAGTCAACGACATTCAACACATTGGCAAATGGGTTCAGCTTCCGGATTTGAGTTCGGCGGGTATGGACGTAAATGCAACAAAGCCGGTGATGCTTGGAGATGATTTTGAATGCACACAGACCGGCTTTGTGACGGAAATCGGCATCTGGGGTTCATGGCTCAGTGATGAGCTGCCTTCGGGGGACGCGAACGCCGTAGTGTTTACGCTCAAGATTTACAGTGACGACCCATGCGGGGCTTTGGGTTACTCCGAGCCAAATGAGCCGCTTTGGGAAAAACAGCTTACCCCGGGCGAATTTGAAGTCGTACGTTATGCCGAGGGCTTAGACGAGGGCTGGTACGAACCTGACGGGAGCGTATATACACCCTCGGCCGACACCGTCTGCTGGCGGTACAATTTTAACTTCAACGAGTGCGATGCGTTCTTCCAAAGGGGCACTGCTGACGAACCGATTATATACTGGCTGGTTGTGCAGGCCGAGCCCATGGAAGCATTGAAGTGGTTTGGCTGGAAGAACTCAATAGACTACTGGAACGATGCGGCCGTTGCTTCATTCGATGATGGCGCAAGCTGGTCCAAGCTGGAGCACCCACCTGAGACAGAGCTGGATATGGCCTTTGTGATAATGGGCAAGCCACCAAGCGCGGATTTGAATAGAGACGGAATAGTTGATTTCAAAGACTTTGAGTTCTTTGCTTCGCAGTGGCTGACAAGTGGGCCTTAAGGTTAATTGAGGTACCTTCGGTTTGCAATCAAAAGGGCTGTGGGCTTAAATGCTTGCAGCCCTTTCAATATTTCGTCCTCAGTTGAAATAAGGTGTCAATTTTATCCATGTAGAGCGATGACGCTTTGGCTTTACCAGACTGGATTATCCTTAATACCATAAGAGCATTCCTCCGAAATACAATTTTGCCCGTGAATCCTCTCAACAGGGATACTGCTTCTAAGCGGGCTGGCCCTGGAAATGTCTGAGTGGCCCAGGCACTTGCAGCCGGCCTTCCTGCTGAGAGGGTTGTGGGAATGGCACCTATCGGCAGAGGGGGCTTATGAGTAAAAAACAACCATTACACTGTGGCTCACTACAATCGTGACGCACACCCTCGCCGAGTTCTGTCTGCAATTTTTCCTTGACACTGGTGCGAGTTTGGGCTATGAATATAGGTTTTGGGACGAATCCTGAGACAACTGCTTAGTTTGTTTTGGAGTCACTGTACATGCTTCCGGTAAAGAAGACGAGCAAGTCAAGGACAAGAACGAGGCGAAGCCATCATCGGCTAAAGCCGGTCAACTACTCGGCTTGCAGCAAGTGCGGCCAGGCAAAACTCCCCCACACCGCATGCCAGAACTGCGGATATGTCAATCCCGACATTACGCTCGAGCTCGGAAAGGAATCCAAATAAGGGCAAACGCAAATGCGCATCGCAATCGACGCAATGGGCGGTGATAATGCGCCGCAGGCCATCATCGCCGGCGCCCTCGAATCCATCGAGCTGCTCGGCGAAAACGACGAGATAATCCTCGTCGGCGCGAGGGACGCCATCGAGCCGCAGCTTCCTTCACAGCGAAGCCGCGAGGGCATCCTCTCGGTCGTCGATGCGCCCGATGTTATCGCTATGGATGAGCCACCCATTGAGTCGCTGCGAAGAAAGCCCAAAAGCTCGATCGCCGTCCTGGCCAAGCTTTGCAAGCTCGGCAGGGCCGACGCCGTCATCTCCGCTGGAAACACCGGCGCCAGCGTCGCCGCATTCCAGATGCGAATGCGCAACCTGCCCGGCGTGAACCGGCCCGGAATCGCAGTGGTCTTCCCGACCTTCGAAGGGCCCGTGACCATCTGCGACGTCGGAGCAAATATCGCCACCAAACCAATCAATCTGCATCAATATGCGATAATGGCGAGCTTGTACTCGAAGCATCTGCTGGGAATTGAGCAGCCGCGGGTGGGGCTGATGAGCATCGGGCAGGAGGATGCGAAGGGCAACGAGATTGTCAAGAAGTCGCGTGAGCTGCTAAGGGCCGATGCGAATGTGAGCTTCATTGGGAATATCGAAGGGCGTGACATTTTCAAAGGCGTCTGTGATGTAGCCATCTGCGACGGTTTTGTGGGCAACGTGGTTTTGAAGCTGACCGAGGGGCTGGTGGACGGGCTGTTTAGGGCGATAAAAGGCGAGCTGATGGCGGAGAAGCTTCGACTGGCGATGAAGTTCAAGCCGGTGATGATGCGGATATACAAGAAGTACGATTACAACGAGTACGGCGGCGCCCTGCTGCTGGGAGTCAACGGAACGGCGGTTATATGTCACGGGTCAAGCCAGAGCAGGACCATAAAAAATGCGGTGCTCGCGTCGAAAAGATACCACACGGGCAGGATAAACGACAAGATTATAGAGTATATTTCACGTTCGGAGGTTCCTTCGCAAGAAGAGAACGCCAGGGCCGAGACGGTCAAGTAAGGGACAGGGATGGAAGATTCGACTAAGGGCTCTTTGCCAAGATATCGGGCTGTAATTGCGGGGTACGGTTCGTTTACCCCGGAGAAACTGCTGACCAACGAGGACCTCGCGGGGATGGTCGATACGTCCGATGAGTGGATAACGACTCGGACGGGGATAAAGACTCGGCATATCACGACGCCCGAGGAGACGACGGCCTATCTGGCAATCGAGGCGGCGAAGCGTGCCCTTGCAGAAGCAAAGATGAAGGGCAAAGAGCTGGATATGATTATGGTGGCGACGATAACGCCGGAGATGGTGTTTCCATCGACGGCCAATTTTGTGCAGTGGGCGCTGGGGGCTAAAAAGGCGTGGGCATGCGACTTGTCAGCCGCCTGCAGCGGATTTGTCTATTCGGTATCAATTTCTCAACAGTTCATCGAATCGGGCAGATATTCGAACGCACTTATCATAGGGGCAGAGACGCTGACGAAGATTACCAACTGGAAGGACCGGACAAGCTGTATATTGTTCGGGGACGGTGCCGGCGCGGTGGTGCTCGAGCGCGCAGCCGACGGGCGCAAGGGCGTTATCTACAGTACGATGTCGGCTGACGGCGAAAGCTGGGAGGCGCTTAACTGTCAGGCGTACGGCTCACGGCATCCAGCAGATAAGCCGCTGGATGACCCGGACAAGATTTATATGGAGATACACGGCAGAGAGGTCTATCAGCAGGCGGTTCGCCGGATTGTGGAGACGGTGACGAGATGCCTGCGCCAGTGTGAGCTGACGCGGGATGACGTCAAGATGGTTATTTCGCATCAGATGAATGCTCGGATTATCGAGTCGGCCGCCAGGCGGCTGAAGATGTCTGAGAAGTTCTACATAAATATCAACGAATACGGCAACACGTCGGCTGCTTCTGTCCCCATCGCCTTCGACGAGGCCGTCCGCAAAGGCAAAATCCGGAGGGGCGATATTGTCATCTTCGTCGCCTTTGGTGCCGGCCTTACCTGGGGCGCAAACGTGATACAATTTTAGCCGCCCGCCAGACGGAGAGGCGGCCCCACGGGCCAGGGGTAAACCCGCCAAAGAGCGCGGCGGGCAAGCTCCGGGCACAGAGTTTTTTTACCACGAAGGCACAAAGACATGAAGAAAGGTAACCACCAATTAACACGAATTGGCACGAAGGTTAGAATGGGCAGATTGGCTTTGTGTTCTCGGTTAAGAGCCTGCTCTCCCGGCGCGCCGGGATGTGCGACTCTCTCACCTTGCCCACTGAACCGCTTTGCGTTTCTCCTCCAGAGCCAATCTGCCCTATGAGTGGAGGACTTTGCTGGCTGCGTCCACGTGGCCTTCGGCCTGCGATACTGAGCCAGAAGGCGGTATCCGGTCGGGGGGTCGTCGGTAGGTGGCAATGCCACCTAGCGCGTCTCTGGGAGTTAAGGGGTGGGGGTGTGACGGGGCGGGTGTAGTCTTTTGGACTAATCAAAAGGACTACGAGCATTTGAGTGCGGCCGAGCAGAAAAGTATCACCGCGGAGGCAACGAAGGTTCAGTCGGGGTGCTCTCACTTCGACAAGCTCAGTGCAGGCAGCCAAGGGCCCGCTCGCCGCAAGCGTCTATACGGCCCTTTTGCTTCGTTCACGGAAGCGGGCGCTTCGGCTTGGGTCGGCTGAACCCGGCGTTGCTCTCTCCCGGCGCGGCAGGGAAAATGTGGAAAAAGATGGGGATTGGTTGTTGAAAACGGGGGAGGGTTTAGCCACAGAGGACACCGAGAGCACAGAGATTTGCTTAACCACAGATTGCGCTGATTGTTTTGCCACGAATTAACACGAACAAGCACAGATTTTTGTGACCGCGGAGGCTCCTTCGTGCGAGCAACCTTTGGCGGACTCAGGATCTCCGCTCCCCTGGGGATAAATGCGCTGCGAGATTTGGGGATTGTTTGGATTTGACGCGGGGGCGGCCCCGCACCACGTGGGGTGCAGGGCCAGCCCATTTTCCCCATTGCTAATCAATCCGCTTGCCGCTAAGATAAACGGTGGAATTGGAAAACAGTCACGGGAGAACACCAGATTATGGCCGAAGCCGTGTTTGAGGGGTACCTGCGGGAGATAAATGAGGGATAATTTCATAAGGATATCGATGGATAAGAAGGGCAAATCAATGAAGGATACCGATAAAGAGCTTCGGGCCAAGGTGGCGATGTTGGAGAAGGAGGTAGCTCGGCTTAAGAATGCCGTCAAGGGCAAGAAGTTCGGCCTGGTGTGGATGGATGTGCCGGAGAAGTTCAAGGAGGAGTCGGAAAACGCCATGCCGGTGCTGAAGGAGGTGGCGGAGATGCGCGATATGATAAGGGAGGGCTATCTGTTTTACAGCTTCAGACCTTCTTCAGGGGGAGGGACAATACCAAGGAATTCACGATATATTCTGTCGCGGTATTGTTTGCCAATGTCATTGACAGCTTCAATGAAGGTCTTGTAGGTCCCCAGGCCGCCGATCTTTTCCCAAAACTCGTCGCCTATTAAAACTACTTCATCTTCTTTCATGTTGAACCAGCGTGCTGGAAAACTCCAAGAATAATCCGCTCGTTTGCCATATGGGTTGTATGGTAGCGCATAGTATGCACCGTCGATTTGACGAGGTTCCATGGCGTACAGTTTCAGTATCTTCTCTTTGCTGACCTTAGTTTGGTCGCTGTTTGGAAGAGGAGCCTTTAGTTCGAAAGCGTACCGTTGGTTATTAGACGTCTCTTCTGCGTAAACGTCAGAGATTACAGTGACAGGAATTTCTTCCCCGGTGCCAGCAAGAACATATTTGAGTTCAGTATCCCAGTCAGGCTTGACCCTCGTCTTGCCTTTTCTACCATGCTCCAGTTTGTTGAGAATCTCGCTTATTCTTCTGAGTCTCTCTGCTTTCACAGTGCCTTTTATGGTGCGCGCCCGTTCACCGTGTCCGAGGCCGTTAACAGCGGCCACAACTGCAAGTTTCTCCCAGACATTACCGAAGGGCGTGACGAATCTCCGCTCAAAGTGAGCACCTTTGAATATCTCATCCGGGACTAGCGCAGCATACAGCGGCTTCTGGGCATGGTGATTTTCCTTAATAAAGGGGTCCTTAACAAGGACTTTCTCCATAACTCTATCCATCAGTTCTTTAATGACCGACTGTATGGCTTTCTTCATATTATTGGCATTTCCCATGTGGCGGGCTCCAACTTAAGGTTTACGCCAGATGAAGACGGACTCGTAAAAGTTGCTCCCGCGTCTGCCTGTGCGCCGGTTAACGTGTCGCTTTACAACCCCTTCGATTTGGACACCCAGTGCCTCCGCCATTTCGGGATAAAGCTCCGCCCGATCATGGGCGACAACGACGAGAGCGCCTTGTGAAGGCATGGCATCCAACGCTCGGCGCAGGACTGCGACGATGTCTTCCTTGTATTGCGAGACCGCCCGAGGGTTTCTTCCCTTCGAAGCGGAACCAATTTCGTGATGGGAATTTTTTGGCAGCCCCAGGAGGTGGTAACTATAGGCATGTTGCTCGTGGTAATCAATTAGACCAACATATGGGGGACTCGTGATAACTCCTGTGACCGGAGGTATAGACATTTTCCTGCTATCACCGTGAAAGACTTGAACAGATGCGCTTGTCCTGAGACTAGATAATTGCTCTATCCGCTTGATGGTGTCGTGGCTGTACCGGTGCAAGAATTTGTAGGCTTGTTGCGTAGGGGAACACATTCTGGAGTGCTTATAGCACCAATATGGTTGTCTTTGGGGTCGTTTTGGGAAATCAAGGTCAAAATGCGTTGTAAGGCGCGCCGACCTAGCAGAACGCGAGAGGATAACCCGTAGCATGTCCTTATATTTGTACGGTCCGTTCTCGATAAAATGACGGTACGCCAGAAGTTCCGCCAGCGCCGGGGGGGCAAACCATTCGTTGAGATAAGAGTTATTGGTTTCTCGCGGAGTGCTGTCCCGATGCTCACTATGACTTCCAGGGAATAGAGTCCGCTGGCTCTTACCTGAAGTCGTTGATTTGTGCACTCTTTCCAAGATATCTACCACTTCCTCGCGGGCCTGGCGAATATCATAGTGAGCTGTTTTGACACGGCAGAGTAGCACGTTGAAAGCAGAAATGTCGTAGCCAACGGAGTTGATACCCAACTCATTCGCCTGGACTAGGGTTGTCCCCGATCCGACAAAAGGGTCAAGAACCGTATCACCCGGAGAAAAGTATTTGCGGAGGAATATCTCGACCAACTGTGGTACGTATTTGCCAAGGTAAGGGTGCAGCCTGTGAACATGCTTGGTGCGCTCCTTCTCACGCAAGTCACGTTCACGCCAATTAAGATTAAGCGACTCCAGAGGGGTATTGCAGGTCACTTCAGCAGCCTTTGTCGGCCTTTGGTCTTTTGACACACCATTGTGGCATGCAGCTGTTTTGCGCATCGGTGGATGCTGGACCTCTGCGAACAGAACTCCCTGCGGGGTCGCTTTGGAACACCCATTGGCTGAAATTATCTCATAAGTGGCTTTGTCAAGGCGTCTTATAGTTATCTTCGCCCCTGGGGCAAGACGATGATATTGGATGAAATGCTTGACCCATTTTCGATCTCTGAACATCCATCGAGGGTGTCTTGTCTTCGTGTCGGTGGGAATATCTGTCTTGATTGGCTCGGGGATACCAGCAGCCTTTAGGGTGACCAACTCGCCAGGATTATCTTTGGTTGAGCCTCCAAAAACAGTCTTAGGAAAAAACTCTCGCCCGCACGCGCGTAGATTGAGCTTGTTATTTTTGATATCTGCTTCTGTGACCACTATAATACAAGATTCCATTCCGCAAGATGCTCCTTAGACAATTTCTTTCCAGGAGATATAATAAGTAAGCCACGCGGTAAGTCAAGGAAAAATCTGAGACCCTTTTGGCGCATCTCCCTATGGACGGGCGACAATATTGGGGGGCACCGGCTTTGCGAGAAATGGCTGAAGGACCGCCGGGGACGTAAGCTGGAGTATGATGATATAAGCCATTATCAGAAAGTCGTCGTTGCGCTGGCCGAGACGATGCGGCTTATGAGTGAAAAGTGTTTGGTTGAGATGTTTGATTGAGGAGAGGCATAAATGGCGAAGAAGAGCCCGGATAGAAGGGCAAGTGGGCACGAGTCGAGGACAAGGAGGCAGGCCCTTCGACGCGCTGTGCTTGCTCAGGACAGGCGTGCGTGGCCGATTGGCGAGGCGTATCTTGAGCGGATAAGGCATGCAGAATAGAGAATTGGGAATTGAGAATTGAGAAGTGATTCCTTCGACGGTTCGACAAGCTCACCACAGGCAAGGTCAGGATCTGCGACTACGCTTTGAGGGTGGTGAGGTGGTGTTATTGGGTATTTGCTCTGACGGTGGAGGGCAGGGGCTGTTTCTTTCCGTTGCCGTCGAGGAGGCCTACGAACCGCAGGTGTGACTTGCCGGCGAGGCGGCGGGTCTCAACAAGGCGGGCGCCTTTAGCGCCTATCTTACGGAGGGTGTGCCTTGCCTTCTGCTTGTCAATTGAGCCAACGGCATCGACGACGACGGAGACATTCTTGCCTCTCTGGAGCAGGCCGAGAGCGGTTGCTTCGACGGCGCCTTCCATACTGGCGCCGATGACAAGAAACTCACTCGCGCGGAGTTCGCTGAGAAGGCGGTCGATTCGGGGCTCTGTGAAGGGGTCAACGCCGCGTGAATTAAGAACGATCTGTCTATAGCGGTGAAGGATGTCAATGGGCAGGTCTGTATTGTTGTCGGCTGCGAAGCTTGCCCTGTTGTTGAGAAGAGTATAGCAGATTTTCTTCTGTCCCTCGGTGCCGTCGAGGCAGTAGCCGACGGTGCTGCCTCCATTATTGTTTGGGTATACTTCGCAAATTGAGATGACGGGAATGTGCCTTGCGCGGGCCAGGGCAATTACCCGGCGGATATTGCCCAGAACCCTTCTGCGATTTCCAATGCAGTTCTTGCCGTCGTCAAGAAAGAAGTCGACCTGTGTGTTTACGTCTATCAGCACAAGCTTTCGACGTGTTTTTAGTAACTGCCGAATCATTTTCCATCCATCCGCTAAAATGCGACACTAACCCGGGCTTCAGGGCTTTGCATCGGGCGGCTCCATATAGTCATACGTGCCGGAGAATCTGTTGCTATAAGGATATTCCTGATTTTCCCAACATAATGGGCTGATATCCGCTCTTCCTGCCCCTATCCGACCAGTATTACGGCTACTGTGATATCGAGCAGGCAGCAGGGGCACTTTAGCCCGGCGTGCCGGGACGGATTGCTGCAAAACTTCGGTGAAGGGGCTTTTTGCTGTATAATGCGGGAAAGGAATCGGCGATATCCGCCGAAAGTCGGGTTTTCAGGGCTCTAAAAGGATTATGGCGAGGAAATTGAAGGAATACGGCTGGGTTGTTTTGAGGCCGGAAGAGCTGGACGGGAAAATCGATTTTGAGCGGATTTTCGGACGTCCGGGGCCGGTCCACATTGAAATCGGCTCGGGCACGGGAACATTTCTCGTCAGCCAGGCCGGGGCGCAGCCGGAGGTGAACTTTGTCGGAATCGAATGGGCGCGGCGATACTACCGGCACGCGGTTGACCGGGTAGGCAGGTGGGGGCTGCGGAATGTGCGGCTGATTCGGACGGATGCAGCGGCGTTTATCGGCGAGCACGTGGCGGATGAGTCGGTTGAGTGTTTTCATATTTACTTTTCCGACCCGTGGCCGAAGAAGCGTCACCACAAGAGACGGCTGTTTAACAGGGTGAACGCAGCAGAGATGATTCGCTGTCTGAAGCCGGCAGGACAATTGAGAATAGCAACCGACCACGAGGAATACTTCGAGCGGATAGGCGATGTCGTGGCCGGGTTCGATAAACAACTTGAGGAGATTGATTTCGTTCCGAACGTCGGGGCGGCGGGCAGCGAATTAACCGGCACAAACTTCGAGAGAAAATATGTGAAGGATAGCCGGCCGATTTTCACGCTTGCAGTTCGAAAGATATAAGTGCGGACAAACAAAAAGTGGCGGCCCCGGCTGTCCGGAGCCGCCACTGTATCTGCAAATGAGTTGAGTCCGGCTAAGGTTGAACCATCCACTCATCAGCCAGTATCGAGAAGTCTTTGAAGTCGACGGCCTTTGAGCCGGGGATTTCCTCGTCGTAGATGTTTGCGGGTGAATCAAGCGGGATATAGACACCGCCGGCGAGGAATTCAATCTCCTTGTCAATCAGGGCCCTTTTGTACATCTGAATGTCACTGAGATAGCCACTGAAGTAGGAGTCTGCGTATTCGCCCTGCTGTGGACATCCGCCGATCTTTGTCCTTATGTCACCGGCAATCCAGTCCTCATTGACACGGGCGCCGATGAGGACATCGCAGTCACTGTCTCCTAAGATGTTGACGTCGTTCGGATTTTCAGCTGCGTAATCCTTCGTGCCGTCGAGCACCGCGTTGACATAGACATAGGCGGCCTCGGCGTCGGCATCCCAGACGCCGGCGATATGGTGCCACTGATTGTTCGGCAGGGCACCGCTGCTGACAACCGCGGCGCCGGCGGTTCTGGGAAAAGCGAAGTGGACCCTTCGTTCCAGCCAGGGGAGGAAACCGAATTGGAGCTTGTACTCGAGTTCCCCCTTGCCGATAAAGGTTGCCCAATTCAACGTCTCTGTTTGCTTGACGAAAGCGGAGAGCGTGAATGAGCCGGCATTGAAGTCCGCCCAGGTGAGGGGGTCGGTCCAGGTGCAGGGGTCGCACGGGTCTGCGCCGACATTTTTTCCTCCGCCGCAGAAGACGAAGTCGTTGCCGTCGAAGTAGAGGCACCAGCCGCGCTCGGGGTCGTTGACCCAGTTGGGGTCATTCGAGTCTGGTCCTGCCGCGGAACCGAGCCGGCCGTGGTGTGCATTTCCAGATGAGTCGTTCGTATCGTCTCCCGCAGCATCGTCAAGCGCCCACTGCGCAACGAGGTCGTCGGTTCCGGGGTTTTGTGCGCCGCCTTCGTAACCGTCGGCGGCCATCCAGTCGGCGGCCATTGTGTTGAGGTCTTCGATGTTGACAATCCAGTCGAGGTTGAAGTCGCTTTGTTTGAGGATGTTGCCGAGTAGCTCGCGGACGGCCTGGAAGAGGTAGTTTCTGTCGGGGTATTTCAGGTCGTCTGTGAGTCCCCATGTTCCGTAGCGATTGTACGAGCTTGCGAGCGTAAATTGCATGGCAAGGTTTCCCCCGAGGTCCCAGAAGTTGTCGGCGAAGTTTCTCTTGTAGACATCTTTCTGGGCCAGGTCGCGCACGGCCATGATTCTGTTCGCGAGATTCGACGTTTCGCCGACGCCGATGCTTGGTCCCCCTTCATAGCAGCAGACACCGCCCGGTAGGTTGTAGTCGTTTGCAAGGTCGATAACGTCCTGCCGGTCCGGCACCGCGGCATCCGAGCCGTCCCTCATACTGGCCACGATTTCAGCGACGTTGGCGTCGTTGTAGTCCGGGTTGCCGTGCGAGGCGTCACTGCCGTAGTAGAGGACCATTGAAATTGCGTAGATATAATCACACGGGTCGCCGTAGTTGTCGTCAAGATATGTCAGCATGTTGCTGAGGTTTCCCGCCTTGAAGAATGTTTCATTTGCCGCCTTGCCGGCAACCACCCCGCGGATCCGGTTATTGATTTCGCCCGAGCCGAAGACAGAGGCAAAAATGTTCACGGCCTCCATAGTCCTTCGTGCATGTCTCCTTGCACCCCAGTACATCGGTTCTGTTTCGCCGTCATAATTGAGATTGGAGCCGCCGGCATCGACTTCATCCTGAGCGGCCGCTACGTTCCAGGCATACTGGTTAAATCCCCAGTTCCAGATTTCGTTGCTGTGCTCGATATAGACATTCAGGTGCGAATCAAGATTGTTGTATATCAGCTGGGCAAGCTGGAGCAGATAGTCATCGTCCACGGCAACGGGAATACAGAGCCAGAGGTCCATATCGACTATGTTGCACAGTTCGACGATGTACTCCCATGCCCACCCGTCCTTCTTATTGAGCGTGGGGATTGTCACCTGGGTCGCGTCGGTCGTCTTCTTGCGGATTGACCACGACTGGTATGTAGGCCCCACGGCGTCCCAGGATGTATTGCCGTTTGTCTGCGCAACGCCCATAAAGCGGATTGTGGAAAAGGCCGCGTTCTTCAGGCATCTGATGAATTCATCGGTGAAGACCTGCGAGGTGTCAAGCGGGTATCCGGGTCTGATGACTCTGAGTTCGCTCAGGCCGGAGCCAACGGGGCTGGCCGGCGTGCGTTTTGTATTCTCGAAAATTATCTCGAAGTAGCCGTGGTATGGCGCGGGCGGACTGATGAACATATCGAAGGTTGTGATGTTCGTGTTGGCGTCGTAGCCGGCGTTGCTGATGGTGCAGGAAGACCCTGAGACGTCGGCTTGCCCTTTGAATGAGCACTTGTATGTGCCGGAATAGTCGATTCGGTATTGTTCGGGGTCGTCGATTTGGCCGGCCCACTCTGCGAATGGCCGGTAATCGTTAGTCCAGCGAGCGTCAACGGTAGGCCAGCCGTTGGCGTCAACATTGCCGGATGTGATGGTCTGCCAACCGCCGCCACCGTTTGGCTCGTGCCAGTTGTAATTCTGGTTGGCCATGTTGACAAAGACGTTTCCCGTCGCTTCGACGCCCATTCGTCCGGGATAGGTTGTTGCGAAGACCGGAGACAACAATGCAAGGATAACAAGTGGAAATACGGAAGAGGTTCTTAGGATTGCCATTTCTCACCACTCCTTTCTATCAGTTCGCTCTTCGATATTGACTTGAGCGAAGTATGTTGAGGGCATGGTGTATAGGGGAAATCATAGCACAGAATGTGTGCCTTGTCAAGTTGCAGGCAGAGTATTCAGATAAACAGGGGGGTGATAATATGCTCAGGGGGGTTCAGATATTTGCGTCGGAGTTGCCAGCCCCATCTACATACCTTCGCAGGCCGGTTTTGGTGGACTCAAAGGCGATTTGGTCGAAGGGGATTTTCGACGGCGGATAGAACTCGACAGAGTGAATTTCGTCACTGGTTTTGATACCGCTGAGGCCTTCTGCCGCACAGATGAAGATCAGGTCGGCGTGTGGGTCTTTGGCTCTTTTGGTGAGCAGTATCTGCGAATCGTGTTCTATGATTGCGGCGACGGCGGCAGCGGTGTTATGGTAATAGGTGAAGCCGCAGTGGGGGCAGACAATGAGCTGCTCTGCGGAGATGGCAAGACCTGCTGTCGCACAGCGGGGACAATGCTTGAAGGCGCTGCGCATCTGCATTTTGTTTCCTTTCCTTGCTGAGCACAGGCGCACCAAGGCCGGGCCGCGATTATTCCGCCAGGTGTCTGACAATACCGTACTTTCGTGGGACGACGAGGTCAGCCATTTGGGCGGGGCGGCTCTGCCCGACTTGATACCTAACATCCATAACTTCGACAAAGTCGGCTGTGTAATTCTTGAGCACACCGCAGTACTCGACGATTTTGTCACCTCGCAGGACGTCGAGGACCACTTTTCGTCCGATGTATCTCTCCAACAGCGGCTCATAGGCGGTGCCAGCCGAGCCGATGAGCTCCTGCTTCATTTGCGAGACGTATTTGTCCTGGGAGCCGAGCACCGCACCGGCAGGGCTTGCCTTCTTAACATGAGACAGCAGCACGTTCAGGACATCCATCACGGCGTCTCTTACCGTCTTAAACACATTCTGAATCTTCCTTTTCAGCCGCTGTAGAAACGAGGGGTGATACGTGCGTTTTAAGTCCTTTGCCCGCGATTGTTTTTCGGGTTCGCTTAGCTGGTCGTGATAGCGGACGAGTATCTGGATGCCGGCGTATTCGTTTTTGTAAACGAGGTAGCTGGTTTCATCGTGTCCGTCAGGGTCTTTGTGTGTTTCGGGATAAACAAATTCGAGTCCCGTTGTGCCGACTTTCATTCTCCCCCAGACGGTTTTTCCGCCGGTCTCTTCCATCGTCACCATAAACCTGTGGAAGTCTCTGAGGCATTTATCTCTTCGTATTCTTTTCAGGACTGCTGCAACGAGGGCCGCAGCGGCAATAAATGCCACGGTGACTGCAAAGGTATCAGGCATAGAGATTTTCCCCAAAGCAAAATCAACATCAACTCATCGGTTTTTGGTCGGGCGTCGCTGCAACAGTTTTCACGACCTCCGATTTAGATACTTTGGATATGGTGTCAAAAAGTCAGATACGCAGCGGCCTTTGCCAACCTGGCGCCCATGTGGCCGATGTCCTCGATTCGATTTAATCTTGCGTTTCTTCGCTGGTCTAAAATTCTGTCAACGGTCACGGGGCCAAGTCCGGGAACGCGGAGGAGCTGGTACGGGGCTGCCCGGTTGACGCTGACCGGAAAGTACTCAGGATGATTCTTTGCCCAGGCCTGTTTGGGGTCGACCGACAGAGAAAGGTTGCTATCATCGTCAAAAACAATTTCGGAATCGGTAAAGCCGTACTTGCGCATCAGGAAGTCGACCTGATAGAGCCGGTGCTCGCGCATGAACATATCTTCGGAGCTGATATGCCGGTTTTCGCCGGGTATCGAGCCGTCACCCAGACCCCTCTGGTAGGCACTGAAATAAACCCTGTGCATACGCAATCTGTCATACAGGCCCCACATATACCTGACGATGTCGCGGTCTTTTTCGTCTGCTGCGCCGATGATGAACTGTGTGGTCTGCTTCACTCTTTCGTATCTGTTTCCGCGCGCCGTAAGGCGGCTGATTAGCTTGATTGGCTCGATGATGTCGCGAAGGTAGTCTTTCCCGGACGAGAGCTTTGCCAGATTTTTCTCGCCCGCCGTCTCAATGTTCAAAGAGACCGTGCTGGCCAGTGAGACGGCCTCTTCTATAGCCCCGTCGCTGGCGCCCGGTATTACTTTGAGGTGGATATAGCCGCGGAATTTGTGCTTATAGCGCAACAGCCGGGCGACGCGATTAAGTCGTTCCATAGTTGCATCGGGACCGCCGACAACGCCGGAGCTGAGGAACAAACCGAAGACCTTCCGCTGGTGAAGATAATCCAAAAAGACACCGACGGTCTCCTCGGCGGCCAGAGTGCATCTGCGGGCATCCTGCTGGGCCCTGAGCGGGCAGTATTTGCAGTCATTGATGCATACGTTCGAGAGCAGCGTTTTGAACAGAACGCTGGTCCCGCCGTTGGGCAGTGTGACCGGGTATATCCACTTGCCGTCCGTGCCGCGGGTCCTCCGCTCGTTTTGGTTACAACTGCAGGCGCAGGCAAGGTCGTATTGTGCGTCGGCACTTAGCAACTCGAGCTTCTGCTGAGTGTTCGGCTTAGTGATGACAGCGGTCATAATTACACCATCCGTGGTTTGCCCCTCTGGCGGGATTATAGCATCACCCAAGCGAGGCGGCAAGGTGAAATTCACATTCGGCGTCGAAAAATCAAATGCGGTTGCGGCCTTGAGCCCCAGCGCGCCGGGGTCTGTCGGCCTGACAGAAATCCAGCTTCTTTGGTGCAGCTCACTATAGGGTATCGTCATCCCGGATGTAAGTCGGGGCGATTTTCTTGAGCTCGCTCTTGGTCCTGAGGACTTTGTATGTGGTCAGGCCGCACTTACGGCTCATTTGCTCGATGAGCTGGTCGAGCTCGCTGTCGTCTTTAGCGTGCAGCATCGTGTAGAGGTTATAGGGCCAGTCGGGGGCGGTCTGGCGTTCATAGCAGTGAGTGACCTGGCTGAACTTCGCGAGGGTTTGGCCTGCCTGCTCAATGCGGTCCGGCTCTACCTGCCAGGCGACCAGCGCGGCGGCAGACAGGCCAAGCTTGCGGGGGTCAAGGACAGCGCCTATTCTGCGAAGCACGCCCTCGCGTTTCCACCGCTCAAGGACGGCAAGCAACTGCCGCGTTTCGATGCCGAGCCGCCGGGCAAGGTCTTCATAGGGTCTCGCCGTCAAAGGCAGGCCCTTTTGCAGCGCCGCGAGAATTCTTTGTTCAAGTTCACTTAGGTTGTTGTCCATAGGTATCGACTCACGGCCCCGAGGCCAATTTTCAGCCGTAGAACAGGAGACCGCAGTTTCGTATTTTCACTTGTTCAAATTCTCACCTGCTCTGTTTTTCGAGCTTTGCTCGAAAAACGGAGAGGGCGGGATTCCGAAACGACGTCGGGCTCTCCGCTGCGCTTCGTGTCGAACCCGCGTGCTGACGCTGCGCGTCAGGCGTGTTCGAATCCCACCTGCTTCAAAGCAGCAGCACCAACGGAGAGGGCGGGATTGGAACCCAAATCCGCTTTGCGGATTTCCATAGGGGCGCTGCCCCTCTGGCGTCCCCTTCGCCTTCGCTCAGGGTCCTGTCACCCCGACGACGCGGGGAAATCTTTTCCCCGCACCCCTTTAGGGTTCGAATCGCGAAGGTTCCATCTGGAAACAAGCGAAAGGCCTCTGCGAATGTGCCCTAACGTATTCAACGGAGAGGGCGGGATTCGAACCCGCGGTAGGGACAAGCCCTACACGGCCTTTCCAAGGCCGCTCCTTAGGCCACTCGGACACCTCTCCGGGTCGATTGATTATTGACGATTGATTAGTGATTTTCAAGCAGCGAGTCAATATTTTCGGCGTGAGGGCGTCAGTTTTCAGGTCTTGTCGGTCATTGACAAAGCGATGGGGCGGCATTTAGACTTGTGGACGGAGGCCAAGTTACCGAACCGGCTTGGTGCAGCCGCGATGGCCTTGGTGTTGTCCGGAGAACATGCAGGCAATAGTCAGGCATCAGGAAATGAAGGCAATGATCTTTATCCTGGCTGTGAGCGTGGCGACCGGAGGTTGTGCGCAGAATCGTGCCTCAACCAGCTCGGTGCCGATACCCAGGGAGCAGGCTGGGCGGGCCGTCACCGCTATACGCCCAGGACCGGGTGATATTGCCGAGTTCGAGGTCGATGCGCTTTCTGAAACAACTCATTTCGAGGATTTCAAGGTGGCGCAGGCCGACCTTGAGGACATCCTGCTTACGTGGTATGAGGTTTCAGAAGAACACTGGCGACATGGGTACAGCCACGTTGCGTTCGGGGACAGGACGGGGACAATTGAGTTGAGAGACGGTAGGGCGGTCGCGTGGCTGGTCAGGCCGGGTGGTCTTGCAACGCTTACCTTTCCGGATGGGACCGTATTATACCTTGCAAAAGAAGTGACACCGTGGGGAAAAGATGTTTAGCCGGTGACAATGCGTGGGCCGGTGTGGTCGGCTGTAAGTTTTATTGGTTTTTAACAGGGGGCGAAAGGAGTCCATTATGAGAGTAGTAAGGCAGATTGGTTCGTTGGCGTTTGTAGCGGGGTTGTTTGTATGTATTTTTGCGGGGGTGCCGTGGCATGTGATAACTGCCGATGATCCGGTTGTTCCGTGGTGGCTTCGGATAGCGGTGTTCTGTCTTTTGGGCGGTATCCTTGTGGTCTTGGTGACGTTGGCTTTGGAACAATGGAAGGCAAGGCCGTCGACGGAGGCGCCGGTAGCTGCTAAGCCGCAGGCGGGAGTATTGTTGTTGAATTCGGATGTGGTGTCCGGCCGGGCGACACGCGAGATTCTCGGTTTGGTGCAAGGCCATACCGTATTTGCCATCTGGCTTGGTAAGGACCTCTCGGCCATAGTCCGGCTCATCCTCGGCGGCGAGTTGACTGAATACACCGAGATGATGGGTAAGGCCCGGGAGGCAGCCACGAACAGGATGATTGCCGAGGCGGCGAAGATAGGCGCCGATGCGATTATCAATGTCCGCTATATGACGACCAGCGTTATAGGCAGTGCCGCCGAGCTTCTGGTTTACGGCACGGCGGTCAAGCTCAGCGAGTAAACCGGCATTGCCGGCTAAGAGGGCCTCTGAGCCCGTGGCATAGACAGAAAACCAGAAAGATGTGTCTTCTGTTTAGGCATAAGTATCTGACCTTGAATTACTTAGCCAATTCCGACCACAAAAACCGGTTGCTGTGGTGGCGATTTTTCTTGACTTTTTCTGAACTGTCGCTTAGCGTATTCGGTTACGAATAGGAGTCTATGTAGGATGGTGGAGGATGGTTGTCTGCTGTTCAAGTCCACCGGGCAAGGATCGTTAAACCGTTGCGCAGATAAGCTGCGGGAATTTATCAGAAACAAGTTTTTTGGAGAGGCGAATTATGAAAAAGCTACTGTTAATGTGTGTCTGTTTAGCTGTTGTATGCAGCACTACGAATGCCGAAGAGTATGAGTACGGACCATTCAACAATTATGAAGGACTTGAAGAGCGCTACACAGGGGTGACAATACCGATGACGGGGGAGGTTGGTTTTTGGGACCCAATCGGTGGGAAGGAGTATACGATTTCGTCGAAGGGTGGGGCAACCTACTGGATAGAATATGCGGTCCCGATATTTTCCGCCACCTACTACGGATTTGAGACAGAAGCAGGGTCGCCGTTTGACCCCAACGTCGATAGTGTTACGCTGACGGATGTCATAGCCAAGAATACACAGCCGGGGCATGACCCTTGTGAGATTCCGGAACTGACGGGATTCGATGCCGGTGACCCCCAAATAGTGTTGCTATCGGGCGGGGCCCAGACAGGCGGCTGGTATGAAGGGATGTCCGGGACGATTTACCATGCGGACGTCTGTGCAGTGACACTGTCTGACCTGAGCTCTGTGATGGATGGTTACGACGTTTCGAAATTCACGGGTGACGGTGACTCAACCGTTTATGTGCAGCAGGCGGTTATTGCTGCAAATGACCTTATGCCTTTTGTGTTCACTTTTGATTACAAGGGCTACGTGGAGGAAGGCGACCCGTGCTGGGTGAGCGAGTATGATGCAAATTACCCGTATCAGCATGAGTGGGAAGTGAACGTCATACAGATGAATCCACAGGTTCCGGAGTGTAACGACGTTGACGTTCGCGCACCGGTGATAACTCCAGGTTATGTACAGGTGATTCCGCCCGAGGGCTGGAGCGCAGAGGCGGTGGAAATCGGGCGGTACGGGTATACGGCGAATTCTTCCGAGTATGGCATAACGAGCCAAATGCTGTTAGGCGGGTTCAAGGTAAATGCGTACAAACCCGATGTGGACGCCGGGGCCGGGGTCGTAATACTGACGTACGAGGACAGGCGGATGAGCGGTTACGCCTCGGTGGCGTTGCCGAAGGGCAAGCCGAAGTGCGGTGACTGGGGATATGCGGCCGGTGACGTGGACCAGGACTGCGACGTGGATTTGGCTGATTTCTCGTTGTTTGCACAGAAGTGGCTTGGCTGTACGGACCCCCTGGGGCAGGACTGCGACCAGGGGGGCATTATCGGCGCGGGCTTTGTGTTTGACGGCGGTGATACGACGGGTCCGGCAAGGGTTCTGTATCTCTATGATGATTTGAATGCGGACATCCTTGAGGCGAACGATATCATCGTTGAGTACCGAGGGACAGAGGTTAGTGACGGCAACGAGCTTCTTACGGCAATCCTGGCGATGGATGACGTTAATGCCGGAGAGACGATAAGTATGACCATCGAAAGGGACGATATTCAGCTCGCGGTGGAGCCACAGGTGAGTTTACAGTGGGCCGGCTTTACCAGCGCCGTACAGACAGTTCTGAATGCGAGATGCGCATACCAAGGAGAGACGAGTGATCAATTGCCGATTGCAGTAAGGAACTGCAGATGCGTGACGGATAACAATACGGAATGGTGTGAGCAGTATTTGGTTGCAGAGCCATACGGGCTGGGTGGGCAAGTCATGAGTCTGCGCGGCTATTGTGAGGATTCCAACGGTGATCTCAGTGGTGATCAGCACATACCGGGTGACCGCATAAGGACTTTGGCAAAATAGCGTCTCGATGCAGTTCGCATAATTCGCGGCAGATGGGTGCTTCTGCCGTGAACGACTGCGGTTATGAGACGCGTTATAGGCGGTGCGGCTTACGGCACGGCGGTCAAGCTCAGCGAGTAGGTTGTTTTGTGTGCTTGGCCTATTGGCCGGCTTCGGCGGCGATGCTGTAGGGGTTTTGCTGCGCCGATAGTCACGCACTTTTGATGCGTGTGTGACCATTTCTGCACAGGGGAGGCTGGGTTTTCCATGCTGGGGGCTTGGCTTCTGTTTTCTATTGACGTGAATGCCAGGCCGGGCTAAGTTTTCGTTATGTTTAGTAAAGAACCGGTCGAGCAGGTTGGCTTGGAGGGTAACCGCGAGGTCCCTGTTTGGCGCAGGACGTGGGTGATTCTCCTGCTGATTTTGCTGCTGGCGGGTTTCCTGCGATTGGTGAAACTTGGTCAGTCGCCGCCGGGGCTGAATCAGGATGAGGCGGCCAATGCGTGGAATGCGTATTGCCTTCTCAAGACCGGCAAAGACCAGGTTGGTGTTTCGTGGCCCATCTTTTATACGAGGGCGCTGGGTGGCAATCGCAGCACGCTGCATATCTACCTGCTTATACCATTTCAGGCGATTGGGGGATTGAACATAATCACGACGCGTCTGCCTGCTGCGGTTGGTGGTGTGTTGACGGTTCTGCTGATTTACTATGTGGGGCGGCGTCTGTTTGGGCGCGAGGTTGGTCTTGTTTCGGCGTTTTTGTTGGCGCTCAATCCGTGGCACTTGCAGCAAAGCCGATGGGGTCACGATGCGGCCCTGGGGGCGTTATTTGGTTTGGTTCCGCTTGCGACGATGCTCTGGGCGTCTCTGCCGATATCTGATGAGGAGGGGGTTTCACCTCGTCCTATCAGGGCGGGGATAGCCGGTGCGGTGACGGGTATTTGCTGCTATGGATATCACGCGGTGCGGTTGTTTATACCGGTGTTCCTGGTGGTGGTGATTTTGCTGAATGTTCGGAGGTGGTGGCGTTGTTTGAGGACACGCAGAGGAGCCTTGGCGATAGTGTGTTTTTTCGTCTTGTTTGCCTTGACGTTCGGGCCCTTAGTTTGGCAGCACATCTATCATCCGGAGGGGATCGGGCGGCACGGGCAATATCTGGACAAGACGGGGTCGCTTATTGGGTCGGGGCCTTTTGGTGTTGCACTGAAGAATACCTGTGTTCGTTACCTTCAGCACTTTGGGCCGGATTTTCTTTTCGTGCAAGGCGACCTTTCGAGTATCTATTGCACGCCTGGTGCCGGGCAATATCGCTGGTATATGCTGCCTTTGATGGTGTTGGGTTTGATAGCTTTGGTTGTGCGCGCATGGTTGTCGGCCTCTGCGCGGGTGCTTCTTGCGTTTGTCATCATGTACCCGGTCGGCGACTGTCTGTATGTAAACGACGTTCTGCAGATACTTCGCAGCTCGCCGGGCTTGTGCAGTCTTGTTTTGTTGGCTGCCTTTGGAGGAGTTGCCTTCGTCAGGTTGCTGTGGCGGTGGCAGCGCATTGTGGGTCTGGCGATCGTGGTGGTTTTTGGAGTTGCGGTGGCTGGCTTGAATGTGCGCTATCTTCACCACTTCTATACGAAATACAATGAAGAGCCGGACGTGTATCATGTTTACAACGGCGATTTGATAGAGGCGTACGAGTGGCTTCGGCCTCGTTTCGACGAAGTCGAGGCGGTCTTCTGTACGACGACGGAAATGAACATGCCTTATGTAATTAGTCTTGTGGTTCTCGGATATGAGCCGGAGGTCTGGTTTGAGGGTGTGCGGAAGTTCGGCGGTCGCGGGGAATGGGATTACTGTTCGCGTTATGGGAAGATACGTTTTATGGCCGGCAGTTCCTTTAATCGGCCGGTCAGGAGATATCGGAGCAAGTCGGCCGGCCGGGCGGTCTTCATTGTCAGGCCGAATGAGGGTGGTCTTAAGAATCCGGTGCACAGGATAGTTAATCCTGTGGGCGAAGAGACGCTGTGGATTTGTGAATACTAAGGAGGGGTGGTTATCGGCGCCATTCGGGTTTGCGGACCATAAGCGGAGGCATTTCGTTGAGGCGGTCTTGTCGCCTTCGGGCGGCTGAGTAGCTTCTGGGGCTGGGATAGAAGCGCAGCGCATAGAGGTCGGGGGTTAGTGAGAGCTTCTTGTTTTTGTTTTTACGGAACATCAGGGCTTCCTGCCAGGTCCTAAAAGATATTGAATCACGAGCGTTTTTTTATCGGCGAAAATGGGCCCCGACTTTAGTCAGCGTATAGCGTATAGCGTATAGCGTACAGCGTGCAGCGTATAGGGGGCGGGCTCGCAGCGAATTAGCCCAGCGGACAAATGGTCGGTCAATAGATTTGACCAAGGCAACGTTTTGGGGTATGGTGTGGGGTGAAAATTTTGGAGTTTAGAGGCAGTTGTGAGGGAGTATGAGCGCAGCTCCTGACGAGATAATCGAGCTTGTAGCGAGGTTCGAGCGGAACATAGAGGCATACAAGAGCCGGCCTTACAACGAGGCGCAGGTCCGCAGGGAGTTTATAGACCCGTTTTTCGAGGCGCTGGGGTGGGATGTAAGCAACAAAGGCGGGCTTGCCGAGGCATATAAGGACGTTATACACGAGGATGCGATAAAGGTGGGGGGAGCAACGGAGGCCCCGGACTACTGCTTTCGGATAGGGGGGACGCGGAAGTTTTTCTTAGAGGCGAAGCGGCCGTCGGTTGACATAAAGGGCGACGAGCACCCGGCGTATCAGTTGCGGCGATACGCGTGGAGCGCGAAGCTGGCGCTTTCGATTCTGACGGACTTCGAGGAGCTTGCGGTATATGACTGCCAGATTCGGCCCGTGCGGACGGACAAGGCGAGCGCAGCGCGGGTAATGTATCTAACGTATAAGGACTACGTCGAGAGGTGGGAGGAGATAGAGGGGATATTTTCGAGAGGCGCGATACTGAAGGGGTCGTTTGACAAATACGCGGCGGCGGCTGAGAGGAAGAAGGGGACAACGACCGTTGATAAGGAGTTCTTAAGGGAGATAAGCGAGTGGCGAAAGCAGCTTGCCAGACATATAGCTTTCAGAAATCGGTCTTTGGGGGTGGGGGAGGTTAATTTTGCGGTTCAGCGGACGATAGACCGGATTTTGTTTTTGCGGATGTGCGAGGACCGGGGGATAGAGACATACGGGCAGCTTTTGGGGCTAAGAAGCGGCAGGGAGGTTTATGCACGGCTTTGCGAGGTGTTTGAGAAGGCGGATGCGAAATATAATTCGGGGCTTTTTCATTTTCGCAAAGAGAAGGGACGCAAAGAGCCGCCCGATGAGCTGACGCTGAGTCTTGAGGTTCCTGATGAGCCGATACAGTGGATTTTGCATCATCTTTATTACCCACAGAGTCCGTACGAATTTTCGGTGCTGCCTGCGGAGATATTGGGCAACGTCTATGAGCAGTTTTTGGGCAAGGTGATACGGATAACGCCGGGCAGGCAGACGAAGATAGAGGATAAGCCGGAGGTGAAGAAGGCGGGCGGGGTGTATTATACGCCGGCTTATATCGTTGATTACATCGTGAAGAACACCGTGGGCCGGCTATGCGAGGGCAAGACGCCGAAGCAGATAGCGAAGCTGCGGATAGTTGACCCTGCGTGCGGGAGCGGCTCGTTTCTTTTGGGGGCCTATACGTACCTTCTTGATTATCACAGGGACTGGTACGTAGAGAACGACGCGGGGAAGCATACGGAGAAGGTCTATCAGGGAAGGGGCGGGCAGTGGTATCTGACGATTAAAGAAAAAAAGCGGATACTGCTGAATAACATTTACGGGGTGGATATAGATTCGCAGGCGGTGGAGGTAACGAAGCTGAGCTTACTATTGAAGGTGTTGGAGGGTGAGACGCAGGACACGGTGGGGCAGACATACAGGATGTTTCACGAGCGTGCGCTGCCGGATTTGGCGGAGAATATTAAGTGCGGCAATTCGCTGATAGGGACGGATTTCTATAAGACGGCTGAGGCCGAGAAGCTTACCGACGAGCAGAGGCGGCGAGTAAACGCATTCGACTGGGAAAGGGAATTCCCTGAAGTATTCAAAGGGAAAACGGGCGGCTTCGACGCAGTCATCGGGAACCCACCGTGGGGCGGCGACATAGACAGGGATCTCCCGTACTTTCATAAAAGGTATCCTGAGTGTACGCAACGGAAGACCGACAGCTTCAAGTTGTTCACTGGAAAGGGAATCATGCTCGCAAGAGGGAAGGGGCTGCTGTCGATGATTGTGCCAAATGCCGTCATGCGGCAAAGGAGATACGCGGACGTTCGAGAGATTCTTGTCAAACTGAGGATCCGCTCGCTTGTTGACCTAGGGGAGAATGTATTTGAGAGAGTTGTTGCACCCTCGTGTGTTTTCGTGGTCGAGAAGTCGACGCCTGAGACTGATGCGACTGTGGATTTCCTCGACGCGAGCCAATGTGTAAACAACGATGGGAAAAGGGTGCTATTGGCCGAAAGGAATGGGCGTGTAGAAGTAATCAAACAGGCGGTTTTTAGAGGAGCGCCGGATTTCTCGTTTGCGTCTTTGGGAACTGTAAAAGCTGAGGCATGGCGGAGCTTAGGGGAAACTCGTGAATTGCGATGCCGGGATGCTGGAATAAATTACCAGCGGGTTGGCGTGGGGATGCGAGTCAAAGGAAAGAGCGACCTTGGGCAAAGGCTTCTTTATGAAGGGGCAAGGGAGAAATCGTCGCATGTGATGTTCTGGAAGGGGAGTGATATTGGGTGCTATCGAATTAGCCAGGAAACGCAACGCTGGTGTCGCCCTGAATGTGCACAGAAACTTCGGGCGAATGAGGTAGTGCGATTGGCTACTAAGGTTTACGAAACTGCGCCGAAGATTCTGTTGCGGCAGACTGCCGATAGTATCTTAGCTTGCATCGACTACAGGGGAATATGGTTTGGGCGCAGTGTTTTGTGCATTACTCACGAAGGACAAAAGAAACATCGGCTTGAATACTTCTTAAGTTTGTTGAACAGCAGATATCTCAGCTACCTGTACAGGGGCCTAGCGGGAGAAACGGGCCGGGTGTTTGCGCAGGTCAAGTTTGCGAAGCTGAAGCAGCTTCCAATCCGGACAATCGACTTCGCAAACTCTGATGACAGGTTACGTCATGACAAGCTGGTGGGGTTTGTAGAGCGGATGTTGGAGTTGCATAGGCGGTTGGGGGAGGTGAAGGTGACGAGTGAGCGAGCGCGGATAGAGCGGGAGATAGGTGCGACGGACGAGCAGATAGATGGGTTGGTTTATGAGCTTTACGGACTGACGGACGAGGAAATAGCGATAGTAGAAGAGGCGGTGAAAAAACAGGGGAGTTGATAATGGGCAGGGGCGGCAAATCATCAATTATTGATTATTGAGGGAGGTGGGCTTTGCGAACCTACTTCACCGCTGGTACGCAGGATAGGGGCTACGCGGCACAGGAGAGACGCTTCGCCAGGGCTCACTTCGGCTATGTTCAGTACACGCAGGTCTGGCCCTACGGGGGTGACGGTTTCGGGTTTTAGAGGTTTACGGGCAGGTGCTTGTCGCGGAGGAATTCCTTCATTTGCTGTATGGTGAAGGTGCCGAAGTGCGCGATAGAGGCGACGAGGACTGCGTCGGCATGGCCCTGGTCGATTGCCTCGTAGAGGTGTTCGAGTGTGCCGGCGCCGCCCGAGGCGATGACAGGAACCGACACGGCGTCTGCAATCGCGTGGGTCATCGGGATGTCGTAGCCGGCCTGTGTGCCGTCGGTGTCCATACTGGTTGGGAGGATTTGGCCTGCGCCGAGGTCGGTGACTTTCTTTGCCCATTCGACGGCGTCGGTGCCCGCGCCTTCGGTGCCTCCCTTTATCATCACTTCAAAGCCGGAGGGAAGCGAGTCGTTCTTGGCGGTGTCGATGGCGACGGTGATTTTCTCCGAGCCGAACTCTTTTGCGGCTTCAGCGACGAGACTGGGGTTTTTGACGGCGGCGGTATTGATGGAGACGCCCGAGGCGCCGAGGTTGAGTATTTCTTCGATGGTTTGACACGAGCCGATGCCGCCACCGACGGTGAGCGGTATCGAGATTGCCTCGACGGTTCTCTTGACGGCGTCGAGCATCGTGGGTCGCGCCTCGATGGTGGCGGTGATATCGAGGAAGACAAGCTCATCTGCACCGGCGTGGCTGTATGCTGCGGCGTTTTCAGCAGGGTCGCCTACGTCCTTTAGGTCCACGAAATTCACGCCTTTTACCAGTCGCCCGTGCTTAACATCAAGGCACGGT
The DNA here is from genome assembly GCA_964514115.1 of uncultured Pirellulales bacterium. Lineage (GTDB taxonomy): Bacteria > Planctomycetota > Phycisphaerae > Sedimentisphaerales > Anaerobacaceae > CAZEPI01. The sequence goes on from CAZEPI010000001.1 coordinate 317,302, forward strand.
ATGATTCTTCTGTAATCCATTTGTTTCTCCTGTCGCGATTCGATTCCGTTGTTCAAGTGAACTCTTTATGTCAGGAGTATAGCACCGGCCCAGCCGTTTTTCAACTTGCTGTTCCCGAGTTTCCTTCTGCGACTAAACCGACCAACCGAACGGCCCGTCTGTCTGTTTTTGCATGGACGGGAACGGGATTGTTCTGTAAGCTGATAGAATAAAACTTGCTTGGTTTGCTGTGATTGTCTAATGGAGGACTCTCATGGGCTCAAGGCTGATTATCTTAGCGGTGGTGCTGCTTCTTGCATCGCCTGAAACGTCTATGTCCCAGGCCGCCCAGGACAAGTTCGCAAAGTTCAAATACCAACTCTCGCGCGAAGCCATGATTGACTTCAGCGGTTTTGTCGGAGCAGAAGGGGAGGAAAGAGAAAAGCTCAATGCAATAAGAGCAGAGTTCAGAGAATTATATGACGCCTCTGTTTATTCCGATCCTGCGCGGTCATGGTACCAGGATGCCTTCCTCTCCGGCTTCATTTTCGCCTTCGACCGCGCATTCTATGATTACAAAACCGGTAGATACAAAATTGATGAGCTGCTCGATGACGCTGTAAAGGAATTCGGCAAGTATGACCATGTGGTCATTTGGGTCTCCTATCCGCGACTGCGCATTGACGAAAGAGACCAGTTCGACCTCCATTACGATATGCCGGGCTGCATTGCGGGATGGCGAGAGGTCATTGACAAAGCTCACGCCAGGGATGTGAAGGTCTTTATTGCCTACAATCCATGGGACAAGGAAAGCGAAGTTCCGGAAGATTCCCATGCACAGAAACTTGCCAGACTTGCGAGAGCTATCGGCGCCGACGGCATATTCCTTGACACCATGGCCGGTGCCGACCCTTCATTTACCAACACTATAGGAGAATTGAACCCTAATATCGTTTACGGCACTGAAGGCATGCCGTCGAGAATACCTTCCTGGGGCACATTCATAGGAGGATGGCATTCCCTGGCCGTCTCTCATGAACCGTCCTATTGGGATGAAAGGACGCCGCCACCCACCACATTCTATAAGGCCAGGTGGCTGGAACCGAGATATTCCCTAAGCGGCGTGAACAGGGATGCTGAATACCTCGCCCCGCTCATTAAGTATTGCTTCTTCCATGGGTATGGGTACCTGGTCTGGGAAAACATCTTCGGGTGGTGGAATCCGATGAACTTCCAGGACCGCGCATTGATGAAAAAGTGCGTCTTCCTGCTCCGACAGCACAATAAGGCTTTCAGAGACATGAACTGGCAAGCGTTCATCAAGACCCAAATCGAGGGCGTGTATGTAAATCAATGGCAGGACAGGCAAAAGACCGTTTATACCATCTTCAACGATACAAGCAAGCCGGTCGACAACGTCTTATTCACTGTTGAAGAAGATGAGAGCAAAGCCTTCTATGATGTGTGGAACGGACGTGCTGTCAGCCCTGTTGCGCGTGACGGCAGAATGGGAATAATCTGCGAGGTCGATGCTCATTGCGTCGGATGCGTCGTTGCTCAACCCAACTACCTTTCTCCTCCACAGTTCTATATTGAGCCGGATGACCTTTATGAGTCCTTTTACAGAAGGCCGCCATCAACGGATGACCTCAAGACGCATACCACGTCAAGGCCATACACTAAGCTTGGCCAGGGCTCTGTACCCGGTATGGTCCACATACCCGGCGGCATCTTCACCATGCACGTCTGCCACAACGTCCATCGCTTCCTCGAAGGCGGCTGCTACGGCGACATGTCAACTCGCCTCTCAAAATCACATCCCTCCCGGACTTTCTATCTGCAACCCTACTACATTGACAGGACCGAAGTCACCAACGAGATGTACAAAGAGTTTTTGGAACGTAGCAAGTACGCCCCTGGGGACACCACAAATTTCCTCAAGCATTGGACGAAGCCCGCCGATTCCCAGGGCAAACCTTGGCGATGGAACTACCCCGAAGATAGAGCCGACCATCCAGTTGTCTGGGTGGACCACGCCGATGCCTCAGCCTATGCCGATTGGGCCGGCAAGAGACTGCCCTTGGAGGAAGAATGGCAATATGCAGCACAGGGCCCCCAGCTTTACAACTGGCCTTGGGGAAACGAGTTCGTTCCTGCCAAGTGCAACACCAATTCGAGCGATACTACACCGGTTGACCAGTTCCCCGATGGCGCAAGTCCCTTCGGCTGTCTCGACATGACCGGCAACGTCTGGGAGTGGACCTATAGGATTTGGGACGACGGGCACTGCAGGTTTGCCCTGCTCAGAGGCGGCAGCTACTTCAGGGTCGAAGGCAGCCACTGGTTCCCCGCAAGCGGCGCCCAGCCCTGTCAGGTGCATGAGAAGATGCTGCTAATGTATCCGGGATTAGACCGTTGCGCCAACATCGGCTTCAGGTGTGTGATGGATGCAAAGAAGTAGAAAGCGGAGTTAAACCCTGTTAAGACGGGTGAAATTATTGCCTTCTTTAAGAGCATGCTAATGAGGTTCATCAAGTCCGCTTTAATCTGTTTGGTGATTGCGTCGTCTGCCCGTGCCGCCGCGGCGGCCAACGCCGTGTGCGTCGAGATTCGCCGGCAGGACGGCTGCTGTAAACTTTATCGCGGAGGCCGGCCATACGAGGTCAAGGGGGCGGTTTTGTACTGGCGCGACGGGGATACGAGGATGCTCGATGAGTTTGTGGCGTGCGGCGGCAACTCGATACGCAGAAGCGGGCGGGATATCGGTGCTATTCTCGATGAGGCGCACAAGAGGGGGCTGACGGTTGCGGTCAATCTGCCGTTTCGAGGAGAGTTCACAGGCGATTTCGACTATGACGATGCCGAGGCGGTGCAGCAGCAGCATGAGCGGATACTGGAAATCGTGCGCGAGTATAAGAGTCATCCTGCGGTGCTTGTCTGGAATATGGGCAATGAGTGGTCGTACAGGCACGAGAATAAGAAGGTGTTCGATGCGCTGGCCGAGGCGGTGCGGGCGGTCAGGGCGATTGACGCGAATCATCCGGTGTTGACGGTGTGCGGGGACAATCCGTTTAACGAGGAGTTCTTCGATGAGCTGAAAGAGGAGGTGCCGGACTTGGATTTGTTGGGTGTGAATGTTTACGGGGGATTGCTGACGCTGGGCCAGCGGTTGCGTGAGTGCGGCTGGGACAAGCCCTATTGCATTATGGAGTGGGGGCCGACGGGATATTGGCAGGTGGAAGATACCGAGTGGGATTCGGCCATCGAGGAGACGAGCACCGAAAAGGCGGCCGTTTATCAAGAGCGATATGAAGAGGGGATTAAGAAGGACCCTGTGTGCGTGGGGTCGTATGTGTTTTACTGGGGGCAGAGACAGGAGCATACGCATACGTGGTTTAATATGTTTATGGAGACCGGTGAGCGGACCGAGGCCGTCAACGTAATGCAGTATGAGTGGACGGGGAAATGGCCTGCGAATCGCGCGCCGCGGATTGACGCACTCACCATCGACGGTAAGGCGGCGATTGAGAATATCTACCTCCAGCCCGGCACCTCTCACGCTGCCAAAGTGGATGCAAGCGAGCCGGACGGCGATGAGATGCGGATAGAATGGGAGCTTATAGCTGAACCGAAGGAGTTCAGCGAGTATGCGGGCCGAGGCGAAAAAAGAGGCACGGCCATAGAGGGATTGACTGAAAGGCAGGACGGGGACAGTATAACGTTCAAAGCACCGGAGAACGAAGGTGTGTATCGGCTGTTCGTCTATATCTACGACGGCCACAACAACGCCGCCACCGCTAATACAGTGTTCAAGGTCCAGCCCTAATCGGCAAAAAGTTGCCACTTGCCGTCCCTGCGCACGAGCAGTGACTTGGAGATGAGGTAGGCCCCTTCTTGCCATGCCCTCTCTATGACCTTGCGGAGCCGTTCAACGCCTTCAGCTGAATTGCTGCCGGTCACAAGAAGGATGCCTCTGCAAGGAACAGCCGCGACCAGATCACCATCAACTTCTATGCTTGGGTTCTCCCACAGTTTGTCGATTACGAGTAGAGCGGTATCGTGATTGCCGTCCGCGGTTATTCCCCAATAGCCCGCCTCGTACTTCTGAAGTCTCACTTCCGGGAGCATGTCTCTTAGGTTTCTAACGGCGGTGCTGTGGAGCTCGGCCATGGTCAGATTCAAAGGCAACAGGTCGTCCTCATGAAGGAGCATACTTCTATTCTCTATGCGCCGAGCGTATACCACCCAGATATCCGCAGCCAGATGTTCTGCGACATATGGCTTAGAGCCATCCTTGTTGAGGCCGAGGCCGTCCAGGTATTCGGAAGATTCGAGTTTGGGAATAATTGACCCCATATCATCTTTCAGCGGCGGCGGCTCGCGCGAATTGATTTGCTGGGCAAAGGATTCGATGTAGTCATTACAGGTATCCGCCCGTATCTCAGGGATGTGTGCACAGATTCCCCATGTGTTCCCTAACCAGCACCGCCATTCAGTTCCGTCCGCGGACTTAATCAGTAACTCAAGAGGCCCTGTAACCTTAACATCGAGCTCGGGGAAACGCTTCATTGCGACTTCGGAGAATATTTCGGTGAATTCTTCCTCAGTCAGTTCAGGTTTGGCTATCCGGTCCTGCCACCGATCGGGCTTGTTCCTTAGCAATGCGAGAACGACGATGACCGCTACCACACACAGTACGGCGATGAATACTGGAATGCTCATCCTGGCACTATTCATTGGGTTACTATTGAGGCCAGACAAATGTTTCTGTTCTCAAATCTGCCATTCTATGCTCTTGTATCGAAGCTAACACCGCTCCCTATGAAGACCGTGATAATCTAATTGCCTTGAGCTAATGTGTCAATACAAAGGACGGGGCAGCCCATTATCTGGCGAGGAGGTTGAGGAGGATTTGCTCGGCGACGGGGTCGTAGCGGAATGTGTTTCTATTGAGGTGGGCTTTTAGCTGAAGCTGGCACAGGATGATTTCGCCATTACCTTTCGTGACCGATGCGGCGAGGACGATGTCCTGATTTATTCCCCAGAGCAACTTCTGTGAGTTGTCGAGGGTTTGGCCGGTGATGCAGTGGTCGGCGATGGTTCCGGGCAGGCCGTTCCATCGTTTGAGACATTCAGGGTCGATGCCCGCGAGCAGAATGTGCTCACCCGTGTCGGGGAAGGGGAAGACCCTTGAGGCGGCGGCCGGCTGGGCCGTGCCATATATGTCGGATTGCGCCGGAGCTATCTGCAAATCAAGCAGTTCCGGCCAATCCCAGCTCTTGTGGTCGAGGATGACAAGACGTGCGCCTGCTTCGACGAATCTGAGGATATCGGCTGCGCGAGCGCGGTCGGCGGAGCTGATTTTGCGAGCGTCCCAGATGACTATCACGTCGGGATTGGTATTTGCCGGCGGCAGGGCGTCGGTGAAGGAGATTCTGTTGGACATAAGCCAGTCTTCGGCCGGCGAATCGCCGCCGAGGACTATGATGCGTCTGCTTCTTAGCTTTGGTGGCCTGGTGATTCGGACAGAGCGGATAATACGCTGTGAGACGACAGGTTGGTGGCCATCGCGGGTGAGTATGGCGGTGAGGTAGTAAAGGCCGGGCGCGCCGGGGACGGGGATGGTGACATCGCGGATTTGGTGCGAGTCGGCGTCGAGCCGGACGGTCTTGGTGTTTTGCCAGACGGCGGTAGCGATGGCGTTGGGGTCGGGTATGAAGAGCGGGTCTTTGGCGGTGATGGACAGGTCGATAGCTGCAGAGCAGCGCTGGTGCGTGTCGTTGATTAGGTGCAGCGGGATGCTGAGCCGAGCGCCTGCGAGGTGGTTGCGGTCGAACAGGTCGAGTGAGGCGAAGACCGGGGCCATCGTGCTGTGCAGAGCGGCTGCCATGGGTGTCGGGAAGCCCTGCTGCCATTCGTTTCCTCGCAGGGCGGTCCAGCCGGCGTACATATATGGCAGGATGAGGTCGAAGTTGGCCCGACGCATTACCTCGGTATGCTCGGCGGCGACTTCTGCGAAGATATACTTGAAATTCTGTTCTGAGTGTCGGCCGAGCCATCGCATAGTAATCTTTTCCCTCGAGCCGAAGATGTTCATATATTCGCTGTTGCCGAGTGTCCGTTTGGGGTCCTTGTGGGCGGCGGCCTCAGCCATTCGGACATTTAGGTTCCCATCGGTGCGATAGGAGAAGGTATCGCAGGGATGCAAATCGACGGTCTCGGCGGTTTGCTCGCCCGTGCGAAGCGTCGGGCGCGTCGGGTCGAGGGCCAGAACGTGGTCGCGCAGTGTGGTCATTTCCCAGACGTCGTCTTTGTTGGATTCGTTGCTGAGGACCCAGACCATTATCGAAGGATGGTTGGCGAGCTTCGTCACCCAGGCGGTGACATCTTCGAGCGCATTTGTGTGGAAGGTATTCCACTGCTCAGGAGTGAACTTAGGGTCGCCGTAGTTGTAGAGTATGGGGAATTCCGCGAGAATCATTGTGCCGTAGGTGTCGGCGACGTCGAGCCAGCTTGCTGGCGGGGGAAGTGTGTGGGTGCGGAATGAGTTGAGGAACATGTTGCGTGCTTCGTCGACGATGTAGCGTTTTGTTTCACGATTGAATGGCGAATCGTAACCGCCCCAGTTCCATTCGTTGACGAGGTTGGAGCCGTGGAATCGCAGGCGTTTTCCATTGAGCTGGTAGTGGCCGTCGGTGACATTGATTTGGCGCATACCGAAGTTGAAGGCGACGCTGTCGCACCTTTTGCCCTGGTGTGTGAAGGTCAGCTCGGCGCGATAAAGTGTCGGTGTTTGCGGAGTCCACGGTTTGACGTCGTCGAGCGTGACTGTCAGTTCAGCGTAAGGGTCGGCGGTTGCAAGATTGGCTGTTGTGCTGGCGGCTGGTTGGCTTTCTTCGAGCAGTGAGACGGTTGCGGTGGTTTGGATTTGTCGAGGAAGGTCGGTGGCCGAGTCGAGCCAGATGCGGAAGGTGACGGTTTTGTCAGCGAGGTCGGGGACGGCGAGGATGTATTTGGCATAGACGTGGTCATAGAATTCGAGCCAGATGTCGTCGTAGACAGAGGTGGTTTTGGCCCCCCAATCCTGTGTGGCGGCGCCGGCGGGGATGAGTGGAAAGCCGGACTCGGATTTTTCGAGAGATGCCCAGCCGTTGAGTCTGAGGGTGATGCTGTTCTGGCCGGGGCGGAGTGTGCCCTGTGGCAGGAGGATTGTATGAGGGCCTATGTTGGGGTAACTGTCCACCTTGCGGCTGTTGAGCCAGGCGGTTGCGCCGAAGCGGATGCCGTTCCATTTCAGGACGGCATCTCGGGCGGCCTGGGATTCTGTGACATTGAAATCTCTCCGCAGCCAGGCGCACTGCGGCCGTGTTTTTACCTGCCAGGTGTCGCCCGGGATTTGTCCTTTGGGAATTTCAATGTCCTTCCAGTCGGCTGTCTCGCCGGCGGCGTCGGCTTCGTAGAGGGGCTGGTCTGGATAGTTCAGCAGTGTTTGCCATGTGCCGTTAAGGGAAAGGGCATCTCTTTGGAAGTCCATTGCGAGTGGATGAGGTTCGGCCAGAGCGTTTGTGCAAATGAGGGTCAGCAAGATTGCCAGGGCCTGCTTCGGTGTTGGGTTTAACATAAAGGGTCCCTCTGTTTTGGGATTAGCTGATATGTTTCCAGTTGGCGTCGGTCAGGTCGACCTGGAGTATTTCGAGGCGGTTTATGAGCCAGTCGGCCTGTTGCTTGTTGAGGGTCGCCTCGAGTTTGAAGAACATCTGGCTTCTGAATTCGTGGATGTAGCTTTGCGGCTCAAAGACGACTCTGACTGTGAATACGACGGTGGCGCTGGAGGTATCGTTTTCCAGTGAGACGAATCTTTTGATGGCTTTGACGATTATCGGTTCGGAGAGTTGTGACCTGCAGCGCGTCATAAGCGTTCTTTTTGAACGGTGGAAGGAATCACGGTAGTCTTCTGCGACGAGTGCTTCGATTACCTCGCAGTTTTCTGTTTCCGCGGCTTTTACGGTTTTTGTTATGACGGTTCTGATTTTTTCGGGGTCGGTTTGGATGAGATGATCAAGGGCGAATGCAAAGCCGGCAATGGCGAATGGCAGAAGCCAGAGGTAAAGACGCTTCCTGGACGGCCGGACGAAAAGAAGGACGAGCAGCGTTATGGCGGCGACTACGGTAAGTGTCCAGGGCTGTTCGAGTACGTTCCACATTTTTGCAGCTCCTTCCGATTCGCAGGATTATTCAGCGTCTTGTCCTTCTGTTTCCATTATACGCCAACCGCGGATTTGCTGCATCATCAGTTTCTAAGTGCATGAACGGGAGCAGGTATACGGCCTCGGCGATTGACAAATTTCGCTGATGCCGTTTTTGGTACTTTCATAACCGGGGCCGAGCCGAGCAGGCCGCCGAAATGCACGATGTCACCTGCTTTTTTACCGGGCACCGGTATGATGCGAACGCTTGTGGTCTTGTTGTTGATGACCCCTATGGATAACTCGTCAGCGATGATGGCCGAGATGACGTCCGGGGGTGTGTCGCCGGGGACGGCAAACATATCGAGGCCGACGGAGCAGACGGCGGTGAGTGCTTCGAGCTTATCAAGTGAGAGGGTGCCTTTTCGGACTGCGCGAATCATACCGGCATCTTCGCTGACAGGGATGAAGGTTCCGGAGAGGCCACCGACGTTTCCGGAGGCCATTGAGCCGCCCTTCTTGACGGCATCCATAAGCAGCGCCAGAGCGGCGGTCGAGCCGGGGCGGCCCATCCGGGAGACGCCCATTTGCTCGATTATTTCGGCGACGGAGTCACCGGCCTTCGTTGTGGAGGCAAGTGATATGTCGACTATGCCGAAATCGACTTTGAGCATCTCGGCAAGCTCTCTTCCTATCAGCTCGCCGGCGCGAGTTATTTTGAAGACGGTTCGTTTGATGACTTCGGAGAGCTGGGTGAGGTCGCAGTCGGGGTTTTGGGCGACGACGTCTCGGACGACGCCGGGGCCTGAGATGCCGATGTTGAGAGAGAAGTCGGGCTCGCCGATTCCGTGGTGGGCGCCTGCCATGAAAGGGTTGTCTTCGGGTATATTTGCAAAGACGGCGATTTTGGCGCAGCCGATGCCGTTCGTGGAGCGGTGAGCGAGTTCTTTGAGGATATGACCGCTGCGTTCGATGGTGTTCATATTGAGTCCGGCGGCGGTGGAAGCAAGATTAAGAAAACCGCACAGCCGGCTCGTCTTTGATAATGCGCGGGGTATTGCCTCGATTAGGTTCTTGTCAGCGTCGGTAGCGCCTTTCTGGACCATAGCGCCGAAGCCGCCGAGGAAATCGATGTTGGCCTTGGCGGCGGCGCGGTCGAGTGCTTTGGCAAGACCGACGGCGGTGCGGACGTTGTGAGGCAGTGGTTCAAGCAGGATTGAAGCGGGCGTAACGGCGATGCGCCTGTTCGTAATGGGGATGCCGTATTTGTGTTCGAGCTGGTCGGCGCATTGGTTCAGGAGGCGTCCTTTCTCGACGATGCGTTTGTCGATACGTCTGGAGAGGTCTTTGAGGTTTCGGTCGATGCAGTCCTTGAGGTTTATTCCGAGAGTGACGGTGCGGATATCGAAGTGATGGTCCAGCGTCATTTTGACCGTTTCGAATACTTCTTCGACGGAAATTCGCATGGTCAGACCCTGTGCATTGCCTTGAAGATATTCTCGTCCTGGAAGGTGATATTGAGGGACATTTGTTTGGCGGCCTTGTCGAGCCGTTTCTTGATATTTTCCATCGGGACGCCGGCTTTCACGATATCGACCGCCATAGTCATAACGAAGTGGTCTTCCATAATCTTCTGGTTGACGTCGAGGATGTTGATGTTCGCATTGGCCATTATCTGAGCGAGTTTTGCGATGATTCCGACGCGGTCCTGCCCGGTGACCGTCATAATGCAAATTCGGGGATTATGCGCCGGTTTCGCTTTGGCGGTTTTTCTCTTTCGCTTTGTCATATTCTGTAATGTGCCCCTTACCTTTCGGTTTGTTTTCTTTGCCGGCGGACTTCGACGAGGGCTTCGACTGAGCTCAGCCGAATGTCCTCAGTCGAGTCGCGAAGCGTTTAGTTTTCATTGCCCCATAGTGTTGTGCCGGAGCCCTTGTTCTTTCTCCATTCGTGCCGCCATTTGTGAATTTCGACGGTGTCGATGTTTCTTTTCGGCTTTCTCTGCTCTTTCGAGGGCAGCGGCGGCAGTTTTGTCAGAGGCGGTCTTTGATACCAGTATGCAACCGACGCCAAATCGAGGGTGAGGCAGTTGTTGTGGCCGTGCTCGATGGTGAACTTCAGAGACTCGTCGAAATAAATGGCGTCTGCAATGTGGAAGCGATAGACGTGCGTTCTTCCGAGCCAGCCGATGTTGTCGTTGAGTCGTGCATAGCCGTAGTATGGATGAGTAAACGGCGTCTTCGGGCACCATGACGTATTGAAGTAATCTTCTGTCCCCGTGCCGTGAAGGGTCGGTTTTTCGTTGCCGTCGATGAAGATCATGTCGTCGCCCTCACCGTACCACATGGGACTTGGATTGTGGACATAGTAGTTGACTCCGACGAAGTGCCCTTTGCCCTTGATGTCGGCGATGAGGTAGTTGTCTTTGCCGGTGGGATTCTTCCCCTGTCTGCCGAGAGTGTCCCATTCGTTTTCTCCGTCGCCCAACGCCTCGGTAAGCTCGTGATTATACCATGCGCAGAACCTACCCATATCTTCCGGCAACTCTTCCAGTTCGACGTAATCGACGTAGTAGTAGAAGGCGTCGATGTCGCGGTCTGCCTGATTTTCAATCTCTATTTTTGCGCCGTCGGCGAACGGCATAGTGAAGTAGCTTACCAGGCCGCGGCCGTCAACAGGTCCCGCCGCCAGGGGCAGGACCGAATATGGATAGCTTTCGTTCCAGCCCTGGCCGAAGAATGGGCCGATGGGTGACTGGACTGCCGGGAATTCCGCACCGTCCCAGTACATACGAAGAATGATGTCGTTTCTGCTCAGACCCGGTGGCGGCGGGGCGATTGTAATCCAGATGTGGTTAATCATTCCCGCCCCTTCAACTTTGAAGATGACTTTCTTTTCGCCGGGATGAATGTGCTCGATTCTGTCGTTGTTGCCGCCGGTTCTGTCGTGGCTGCTGATTCGTTTTGATTTGACGCCTTCCCGGATTTTGGCCAGGTCAAAGAGGTCTGAGCCGACTTGCTGGGCTTTGGATGTGGTGCAATGAGCGACGGCGAGGACGAGGATTAGAAGGATGAGACAAGGTTTTGTGCGGTATCTTTCGGCCATTATGTCATTCATAGTGACTTGCTCCTTTATTGGGTACGGTTTTTGATTTCTGTTTTTTCTGAATTCCGACCGGCGGACCGGTCGAGGTCCCATTTGGTTTTTTGGAGTTGGCGAGTTTTCTTATGGTCGGTCATGTCGGGAGCAAGGACTGTCACTGAGATAAAACCTTCCAGCAAAGCGGCGGTATCGGTGGGGGCGTCTTCGGTATGGTCCGGGCCACCCGCCAACTGGAAGACGGTGCGTCCTTCCTCGTCCTTCTGGGGGACGTAGTACTCATCGAAGCCCTTGTTTGACTGGGGGACAACCTTTACTCCTTTTGGCTCGCCGCGGGAGAGCAGCGGTATGTTGATGTTGATTACACCGCCCGGTTTGAGCGGGGTGAGTTTGTTGAGGATTTGGAGGCAATAGAAGGCGGCCTTTTCGTAGTCCATAGTCTCTTCCGAGGCGAGACTCATAGCGACGGCCGGGATGCCGAGCAGGGCACCTTCCATTGCGGCGGCGACGGTGCCGGAATAGTAAGCGTTGATTCCGGCGTTTGCGCCGTTGTTTATGCCGGCCACGAGCAGGTCGATGGGTTCCCGGCAGAGCTGCATTACGGCCAGCTTCACGCAGTCGGCAGGTGAGCCCTGAATGGAAAAGCTGGTGAACTGCTCATTTATGTTGACCCTGTTGCAGATGAGCGGTTTCTTGTAGGTGATGCTGTGGCTTGCGCCGGAGTGGCTGACGGCGGGGGCGACAACCGTAACGCTGCCTAACCGGGCCAGATGTTTATAGACGGCGGCAAGCCCCGGTGCAAAAATGCCGTCATCGTTTGTCAACAGTATGTTCATATATTCGTCGTGCGTATTGAGTATATCGTATCGGGTGTTGAGTTTTGCCCTGTTGTACACGATTAGTGTAGACGGTCAACAGGTGTCGATTGTATTTGGTCGGGCGGTACGTGTCAATCGGGGTCGTGCTGCAGATGTCGAGGCGGGCAGAATCGAGGATTTCTTCTGGGTAAAGCGGAAGCGATGCGAGTGCTACAGTGGCGGCATGTGCTATTTCATCACGCCGCACATATCGATTCCCGATGTGTCGACGATTTCTTCCGGCCTCATTGGAACGATTTTGGCGTTGTTGAATTGGTAGATGTAGTCAACTTTTTCCGGCTCGAGCAATTCGAGCCGGCCTTCGACGGCGACCTGCATCGGGCCAAACGGGTTGGGGATAGGCCAGGGGTCATTGGAGCAGTCAACCAGTACCGTCCACTCGGCGCGGGGCTTGGGAATCGGGGTGCAGCACCATATAACGCCCTTGACGGGGATAAGCAGGAATTTATGAATTTTGTTATCGACGATACCGTATTTGAGGAAGAAGGCCATGCCCGCCAGCCGCATTTGTTTGCCCTCGACCTGGAGTACGGATTCGGGGAATTTGACGGCTACGACATCCTCGAGGTCCATTTCGACATCGACCTGCTCCAGCAGCGCCCATCCGCCCTCGATCACGCCGTTCGCTGCTGCAAACCCCGCCGCCTGTGGTATGGATTCGGCGGGCGGTACCACAACGTTATGTCGCATCATTGAGCGAATGTAAAGTGCGTTTATTAAAGCAACGGCTGCGACAGCCGAGATTACGACTATGATTTTAGTTTTCATGACACACCGTCCTATACGATTTTAGATCTCATTGTGTGCGGCGACGGTTGAACAGGTTGTAGAGTTTTCTTACCCAGCAGGTGCCCGCGCAGGCGGCGGTATTTGAGACCTCGTTCCAGAACTGGCAGTGCTGACACGGGTCCTTCCATATTATACTTATTTTGCGATAGGCGCCCAAGGCCAGAATCACGCCGAGCAGAACGGCAAACGGCATATACCATTTTGGTATTCTCGACATAGATGCAGCAAGACTGGATGACTGAATCGAATCACCTTCGAATATGCCGGGCACACAGCACTGCTCGACAATTATCTCATCCTGTATGACGCTGGCCTTGTAGCGGTAGTTGCGGTATACGATTCGGTCTGCAATGGTTCCTGCCAGCAGGGCGAGGATGACCAAAGAGGTGATGTAGTAGAGGGCGGTTTTGCCGCCCATCCCGTGCCTGATGGCGTTTAGCTCGCCGAAGTTGGTAGCAGGGCCGGCGATGAGGTATGCCACCGAGGCGCCGGGGCTGGCCCCCATCAGCAGGAGACTTTGCACAATAGGGATTGAGGGGACCGAACATGTATAGACGGGTATGCCTATGACGATGATATATATAAGTGTCCAAAGGTGCTGTTTACCGAGCCAGGCGGATATCCACTCGAACGGCAAGAACGCGATGATTACAGCAGCAAGCGACAGTCCGAAGAGTATATCGAGCGAGACCTCTGCTCCGAGGTCCCAGAAGGCCCATTTACATGCCCTGAGGAATTTGTTTCCGCCAGCCGAGGGTTTCACAGCGTCATCTCTGGGGGTGTAGCGAGCAGACTCTGCTGGTTGTTCGGATGCTTGTCCTCTCTCGAGTAATTGGTTGCCCACCCAGCCGATGGTAAATGAGCCGACGACGACCGTTAGCGCATAGACAGCAACCATCTTCGGCCCGAGCAGACTCAGGCCGAGGATCAAAGTGACGGGTGAGATGGCGGGGGAGCTTGTCATGAACGCAAGAGTCGTCCCCCTCGCGGCACCTGATTTCTGCAATCCTATGCCGAGGGGGATTGAGCCGCAGGAGCAAATTGGCAGGAGGCCGCCTATCACAACTGCGTTGAGCAGCGGCCCGATTCCTTTTTTGCCGAGGTATCTGACGAGTATGTCTCTCGGGATGTACTCACGAACGACGGCGGCAATCAGATAGCCGATCACCAGATATGGCGCCGAGCGTGTCAGGGCCGCGAGTAGCGCGTTTAAGAATACCGTTAGATGGTCCATTTCTGTCCAGCCAGCGTCCAAATTCGGGCGTGAGCAAAAAAACATTTGTTATCTTACAACAGACTTGAACACAATTTAACATTTTGTATAATCTTATTCAAGCGGAAAACGCATATTCTGGATTCAGGGTCGAACCGAAGGAGAACAGTTATGATGTTGTCAAAGAGGTTTTCAGGGTGTTTGTTGGTTTTCTGTGTGGTTTTGCTGGTGGGGCTGTGTGAGTTTGCGTACGCGAACATAATCACAGAAGAGAATGCCAAGCCGGGGACGACGGACTGGATATTGACGAAGATTAAGAAGGGGCCTAACCCGCCGTTGTTCGCTCCGGAGGATGAGCCGTATGACAAGGGGTGGCGGAGGCGCAAGCAAGTTGAGGGTTACTGCTCGCATACGAGCATCGAGGCGGGCGAGACGCTTACGGTATATGTCAGCACCGACCCGCCGGCCGAATACAAGGTCGATATATATCGTCTGGGCTATTACGGGGGCAAAGGCGCACGTTTGATACGGTCGATGGGGCCTTTTCAGGGAATTGCTCAGCCGGCGCCGAAGGACGGGGACGCCAATCTGATAGAATGTAACTGGAAAGAAGGTTTCAGCATGGAGATTCCGGAGGACTGGGTGAGCGGTGTTTATCTCGGCAAGCTCGGTACCCTGGAGACAGATGGAGAGGCGTACGTAGTCTTTATTGTGCGTGACAACCGCGAGGCCGACCTGATTTTTCAGTCTTCGGATTTGACATGGTTGAGTTACAACCGGTGGCCCAACTGGCGGTCGCTGTACGATAGCGGAAAAGAGCCGTGGGGGGCGTCGAACAGAAAGTCTGCTTATGATGTGGGCTTTGACAGGCCTTATGCGCTTTATTGGAACGGTTTTCCGGCCGGCTTCGAGCCGCTGACAAACGGGTCGGGAGAATTCATAATGATCGAGCATCCGCTGGCATTCTGGTTGGAGAAGGAAGGGTATGATGTTAGTTACATCTCTAACGTTGACACCCATGCGCTTCCGGAACGTCTTCTTCGAGGCAAAGTGTTTATCTCGGTCGGTCATGATGAGTACTGGACTATGGATATGCTCAAGAATGTTGCTGCGGCTCGCGATGCGGGGGTCAGTCTCGCGTTCTTGTGCGGCAACGCGGTTTCGGGGGTGGTTAATCTGAAGCCGAGCACCGACGGTCGGCCTAATCGTGTGATAGAGCGAGCAGGTGGTTTTCGCAATGAAAAAGACGTGATGGGTTCAACGACTTATGGGGTCGGCTTTGCGGACTGGACCTGTGGAGACCCGAACCACTGGGTGTTTGAGGGAACGGATATGAAGAAGGGGGACCGGGTTATGGATCTCGTCGGCTGGGAGTATCACGGGCCTCCTCTGGCGGAGTATGACAGTATGGAGGTGCTGTCGAGCGGACCGGTATATGGCTGGAATGGTGAACTGCGCAGCAGGACGTATGCGACGACGCTTTATACGTGGGAGAAAGGCAATATGGTCTTTAATGCGGGGACATGCTGGTGGAGCATGGTGCTGTCGTCACCGCCGGGATTTATGAGTCCTCCTCGCAGATACTTTAAGGAGGATGATCCACGCATCCAGCAGGTAACGAAGAATGTCTTGGACCGCATGCTGGAGAAGAGCCCCTTCGACTGGTAGTCGGAGGTGGTCGTCAGCAGATGGTTGTGCAGTTGAAAAAGGTATGGTGATTGTCCAGAGCCAGAAGGAAATGGAAGGGATTGCCGTATAATTAACGATTTTGGTTTTTGAGTACTTACAAGGAGATTAGAAATGAAGAAGCTCAATGTGAAACTGGTGGTTGTTCTTGCCGTTTTGGTCGTGACAGTGATGAATCTGGACGCACGTGCGGCTGGTAAGCGCAACGTAATACAGATTGAGAATGAAAAGCCGGGAACGACGGATTGGATCTTGACGAAGGTTAAACGGCATGACGATGAGTGGTATGACCTTGGGTGGAATCGCCGAAAACAAATCGAAGGTTACTGCTCCCACACGAGTATCAGGGCTGGAGAAACGCTTAAGGTATTTGTGAACACCGATCCCGCCGCACAATACACGGCCGATATATACCGCATGGGTTATTACGGCGGCAAAGGTGCACGTCTGATGCGGTCGATGGGACCGTTTAAGGGAGTTGCTCAGCCCGAGCCCAAGGACGGCGAAAGAAATCTGATAGAATGTAAATGGAGCGAAGGTTTCAGCATAAAGATTCCCCAAGACTGGGTTAGCGGCGTCTATCTTGGTAAGCTCACTGCATTCAGAGATACCGGACACGTCCCCGATGCAGGCCGGACCTTCGAGTGCTACGTAATATTCATTGTGCGAGACGACCGTAAGGCCGATTTAACGTTTCAGTGTTCCGATATGACATGGTTGGCTTACAACCGATGGCCAAAATGGCGGTCGATGTACGATACTGCAAATGATCGCTGGAGTTCAACTGCAGAAACCGGTTATTACGTGAGCTTCGATAAGCCTTATGGGATATTCTGGAACGGTTTTCCGGCTGGTTTTGTTCCTCTATCGAACGGCTCCGGAGAATTTCTGGTACAGGAATTTCCTCTGGCCTTCTGGCTGGAAAAGGAAGGATATGATGTGACTTACATCTCGAACGTCGATACACACGCGGACGCGAAAGGTCTGCTTCGAGGCAAGGTATATATCTCTGTTGGGCATGATGAGTACTGGACCACCGATATGTTGGAGAACGTAATAAAGGCGCGGGATGCGGGGGTCAGTCTTGCGTTTTTGTCCGGCAACGCTGTTTCAGGTGAAGTTGTTCTTATGCCAAGTACCGATGGACGGCCTAATCGTATACAGAGGGAAGTTGGCGATCTTCCTGGTGAAGAGATGCTGATGGGAGCAACAACTTACGGTGTAGGTTTTGCAGACTGGACCTGTAGCGACCCGAACCACTGGGTCTTCGAGGGAACGAATATGAAGATGGGCGATCGAGTAGAAGATCTGGTTGGATGGGAATACCAAGGACCGCCACTGGCAGACTATGATACGCTCGAGATAATATCCAGCGGCCCGGTACATGGCTGGGATGGAACACGGCGAAATAGAACGTATGCCACCACGATTTATACATGGAGAAAAGGAAACCTCGTCTTCAATGCAGGAACATGCTGGTGGAGTATGGTCCTGTCGACGCCGCCAGGGTTTATGAGCCCGCCTCGCAGATACTTCAAGGAGGACGACCCACGCATCCAGCGGATAACCAAGAACGTGTTAGACCGGATGCTGGAAAAGAGCCCCTTCGATTGGTAGTCGGCGAGCGCCCGGAGACAAAAGGGCGAGGCGCCGGGTAGCATAAGTGGGGTGATTTGAGTGGGGGGCAGGGCCTGCGTTGCGAGCCGTATAGAACCGCGCCGGGGTTTTGGGAGCGGTGGGTCGTTTGTATTGATTGACGGTTGCCGGGGCGGACGTATAATTGGCTGTCATGAAGAGGTACGAACGAGACAGTGAGTCTCTGGTGATGAGCCGGGACGAGGTGCGGGCGTTCGACTCCTGGGCGATAGATGAGCTTGGGATACCGGGGGCAGTGCTGATGGAGAACGCCGGGCGAAGCTGTGCGGAACTGATTGCGGGCCAGCTTTCGGTAGGCGAAGCCAAGGTCTGTATCTTCTGCGGGACGGGCAATAACGGCGGAGACGGGTTTGTGATAGCCAGGCACTTGATGAATCGGGGGATTGATGTTGTTGTTGTGATATGTGGCGAGCCGGTGAAGATAAGGGGTGATGCAAAAATCAATCTGGACGTGCTTGCCGGGCTTGGCGGGAGAATTGAGCATCTGAACATGAGTGGGATTGACCAAATCGAAAAGTGTGTCGCGGGTTTTGCCGGGGGCTGTGATATTCTCGTTGATGGTCTGTTCGGGACGGGGCTGCGGGGGCAGTTGAGGGATGAGCACAAGCGCCTGATAGAAAGCATAAACGCGCAGGGCAAGCCGATTCTGGCAGTGGATATACCTTCGGGGCTTGATTGTGACAGCGGCGAGGTGCTTGGGGCGGCGATTAAGGCGAATTGGACGGTGACCTTTGCGGTTGTCAAGAAGGGATTCGCCCGCGACTGTGCGCACGAGTTTACGGGAGAGGTGTTCGTTTCCTCGATTGGCGTTGAACCCGGGTACAAACGGAAAAGTTAGAAGGCACCGGGCTTCGTTGACTGGGTCTTGTAGCCGATAAAGTAGAGGAATCTCTCGGTGTTGAGTATGGGTAAGGACAGGGCCTGTGCTTGCTCCTGGACTCGTCTGTACTCATCGAGCTGCTCGAGTGCCCTTTCGTATCTGTCCATAGATGTGGGGTATGCTTCAGCTTCCTCGAACGTCGGTTTTCTCGGGATAACAGGTTCTGTGCCAAGGATAACGAAGTCGGTGTTTGCGGTGATTTGCTCGGCGACTTTTCCGCCCCATTTTACGACGAGGTTGGCTATCTTACTGTCGGCATCGTAGTCGATTACTCCGTCGCCATTGAGGTCGAAATCGCCCGCAATGACGAACGTATTGGACTTGGAGCTGTCCCATATAAGGTTTGCCACAATGTCATCGGCGACGACGGGATTCCTGGGTTCAGAGCGGAGGATTCTGGCGGCGGAGACGTTTTTGTCTATGCTGTAGACTTCTATTTCGGCTTTACCCTTTCCGTCTCGTGGAATGGGCTGGTTTTTGTCATAGACGGAGAACGTCAGTCCCCGATAGACGCGGTCGTCGGTGCCGATGTTCAGGTGGACAATCCTGGTCTGGTCGTCAATCAGAATGACCTTCCCGTCAGGTTTGTGGGCGGCGACCTCGACGTCCGGCGGTGGTTTAACCGGCCAGACGCTTTCTTCGAGAATGTTCTCTATCCTGTCATGTGCCATTCGCAGTTCCGCCTGCGTTCTGAGAAGCTGTCTGTTGACCTCTTCGCGGGTTGTTCTTTCGTCATCGAGCTTTGTCATCAGGTCTCTGACCTGCTCGTCAGAGGTTTGCTCCATCAGCGTTTTTAGCTCGTCGTAGTTGGCCTGTATTTTTTCGACCTGAAGCCGGTACTGCTCCTTCTCGGCGAGGACTTTTTCCTGAGTTTCACGGTTGATGGCCATTGCATCGTCGAATCTATTCTGGAGGTCGTCGAGCTGCTCGGTGCGAGCGAGGATTTCATTTTTGCCGTTTTGCAGGGTGCCGCCGAGTCTTTGAGTGACCTGGAGCAGGGCATATTCGTTGGGGTCGGTGGTCTGGAGCTCGGGGTGCTGTTTAATTATGGACGTGACGGTTTCTGCGACTTTTCTGGTGGCCTCATCGACCTTCACTTCGGCAGAGGTGTCCGCAG
Organism: uncultured Pirellulales bacterium; assembly: GCA_964514115.1. Taxonomy (GTDB): domain Bacteria; phylum Planctomycetota; class Phycisphaerae; order Sedimentisphaerales; family Anaerobacaceae; genus CAZEPI01. The sequence continues at coordinate 336,785 of CAZEPI010000001.1, forward strand.
CGGGCCCCGGTGCGATTAGCCCAATTGTCTGGTCGAGATAGTCAATAAGGGTGGTAAGCCAGCTCTTTTGCGGCTGGTCGGCGCCGACGAGTGCTCCGATTTTCTGGAGTTCTGAGGGCGCGGCGAACTCGTTTAACTGCCGCTGCGCGTTCTGGGCGTTGGCTTTTTGCTCTTCGAGTTTGACGTAGAAGATTATGGCAAAGGCCGTTGCGGCGATGAAAAGGAATACGAATGCAATGACGGTGTAGAGCATAGCATCGCTTTGGCGTCTTTTGACTGCGGGCATTATGGCACTCCTCAGAAACGAGAAAAACAGGTTTTTTCAAGGGTATAGACATTACATTATCGTCCGAAAAGTGTGGGAAGTCAACAAAAAAACCGACTGAGAAGTGACTTAAGGGGGCTTGGAGTTGAATACAGGGCTTTTGGGCAAATGGGGTGCTATTGGTATTTTGGGTAAGTTGGTTAGAGTGCAGAAGTTTGGATTTCTGTCTTGGAAACCGGCACTTTCAGGCCCGGGAGTTTTGTTGAGAGTGGGGCCAACCTGGAGGAACTTTCGTTTGGGGTCGTAGTGGTGAGTTATTCGTATTTCTGGAATAGTCGTCCCCATTCGGTTTTCATAAAGTCGCGGATTCTTTTTCTGCCGATGGTCGGATACCAAAGGTAGTCGTGATAGAGATTTGAGGCGAATGGGGCCCAGACAACCAGCGGGGAGTGGAGCAGGGGTTTTTCGAGGAAGCGCAGTGGTCCGCGTCGGAGCATCTGGTCGCCCCAGATGACCAGGCTTCTCTTGGTCGTGAAGTTGAAGTTGACCTGAGAGATATCCTCGCCGAGTATTTCGATGTTATCGGGATTTCCCACGCCGAGTCCCATCTCATCACACATTCGGATATAGGGGATTTGCATCGGGTCGTAGCCCATCATTTTTGCGGCAATGGCGTCGATGGCGACTGAATCGGCGCTTGCGAGGACGAAGTTTTTTATTTTGGCGTGCATAGTTCTGGGCCCCGCGCCGTCGCCGCAGACGGTGCCGTCCATCACGGTGAAGATGCCGGGGTGAAGCTCTCTTTGCATAATCATCAAATCGACGAGGACCTCGTGGATGTATTTGTGGGCATAATGACGGACCTCTTTTAGCAGGCCGCCAAAGGCGTTTTTGATTGCTCCGGTGGTTTGAGAGTGGCCGTGGGTCTTGAGCGTCGGCAGGTGGATGATGTTCTTGCCGATGAACATTTCGGGTATTTCGATTCCCTCGCCGAATATGTCGTTAAGCTTCAAGAGCTTCTCTTTGAAAGTGTACCTGACCCATTTGACCTCCGGCAGGGGGGTAAAGCCAAGTCCGTATCTGTTCAGGATGGGTGTCCATTTGTTGTTTTTGGCACCCTGGACCGGGTTTGTGACGACCGTTTTGTTTTCGATGGGCAGGAGCTTTTCGGGGCGATAGCCGTCATCGATGAGCCGTTTGACCACGCCTTCGACCTGCCAGGGCTCGGATGAGCAAGCGGGGAAGTACTTGGTCCAGGACAGATTCAGTTTAAGGAGTGTATCTGTGTCCCGGGCGATGTGGCTTTGGTACTCGGCCAAGTGCATAAGCCGGCTGTAGGTCTCAAGGACGGTGTCCGGGGTGGTTTTCAGGACGGCGACTTTTGCTTTTTGCTTTTGCTCAGACATCGGTAATAACTCCTAATCCGGCGGGCATGCGGCCCATAGTGAAGTATACGTTCAAGCAGGCAGACAGGGGCCATAAATTTGTACCTGCCCAATTGCTTGTTGGTTCTATACAATCCATTATAGTGACGATATAATGCGGCTTCCGAGCCGAGCTGTCAATAATCGACATCTCACATTCTACAGCAGGGCGGTATTGAAGGAAGAGTTTTTGAGGACCGGGATGAAGGATTACATATCACTACTTCGGCCGAGCCACTGGATAAAGAACATCTTTCTCTTTGTCGGGCTTATTTTCGGGGGCAAGCTGGTCGGGCCGTCAGAGGAAGTGATTCTGGCTGTCGGCAGGGCGGTGGCCGGGTTTGTGTGTTTTTGCTTAGCGGCTTCTGCTGTGTACATATTCAACGACATAATCGACAGGCGTGCGGATTTGCTTCACCCGAGCAGGCGTAACAGGGCGATAGCGGCAGGGCGGGTGCCTGTGAGGTCGGCCGGGGTGATGGCGGTGTTGTGCGGCGCAGGTGCCGTGCTTGGCGGGATGATGTTGTCGGGGCGGTTTGGGCTAATAGTGGCCGCTTATGTTCTGCTGGTGATTTTGTACTCGCTCTGGCTCAAGCACTTGCTGATTTGGGACTGTATTGTGATATCGGCGGGGTTTTGTCTGCGTGCAGTGGCCGGGGCGGTTGTGGTGGATGTGATGATATCGCCGTGGCTTGTAATCTGTACCTTTGCGTTGTGCCTGTTTCTGGGGTTCGGCAAGCGGCGCAGCGAGATGGCGCAGATGGGAGATGAGGGCGGAGCGTTTCGGCAGACGCTGGACGGCTATACGCCGGAGCTCCTGGCGCACATGCTTGACGTGACGAGCGGGCTGGCGATTGTGTGCTTTCTGATGTACGCGATGGATGAGCGGACGGCCACGGTATTTGGCACGCGCAACCTGGTTTATACGACCGCGTTTGTTCTGTACTGCGTGTTTCGGTTCAGCGCCTTAATCCAGCAGGGTAAGTATTCCGACCCGGTGGAGCTTATCCTGGGTGACTTGCCGTTTCAGATTGGATTCGCCCTGTGGGTATTGTTCTGCCTGTTCATTATCTACGCAGGCAAATTCGGTATCGCCTCAGGATGATTTTCGTCGGGTTGGTCGGCGGTTGACCAGTTCGCGCTGCGGGGAGCTTTTCGATGGTTCAGCAGAGATTGCAGAAGATTTTGGCTGCTGCCGGCGTGGCGTCCCGCCGCAAGTGTGAGGAGCTGATACTTTCGGGGGCTGTGCAGGTTAATGGCAGGGTGGTTGATAAGCTGCCTGCCTTTGCCGACGCCGAGCAGGATGTGATAACCGTTGATGGCAGGCGCATCAGGGCAGAGCAGAAGGTGTATTTTCTCTTGAATAAGCCCAAGGGGGTCATCTGCACGAATTCGGACCCGCAGGGAAGGAAAAAGGCGATAGATTTGGTGAAATGCCGCCAGCGGATTTTTTGCGTCGGGCGGTTGGATGCGGATACGACCGGGCTGATTATCCTGACCAACGACAGTGAATTGGCGAATCGGCTGACGCATCCGCGATATGGGGTGGTCAAGACCTATGTTGCTCGGGTAAAGGGTCAGGTAAGTGGCGAGCAGGCCGAACGGCTGAAAAAGGGCGTCTGGCTTGCAGGAGGCAAAACCGGCGGCAGCGCCGTAAAGGTGCTTAAGCGAGGCCGCGTCGAGTCGCTGCTTCAGATGAAAGTTGCCGAGGGTCGCAATCGCCAGGTGAGAAGAATGTTGTTAAAGGTTGGCCTTAGGGTCAAGTCGCTCAAGCGGACCCGCATCGGCAAAATCGACGACCGCGGCCTTGGCATAGGCAAGTTCCGTCCGCTGACCAGCACCGAGATAGCATACCTGAAGAAGTTTACCCGCAAGGAATGACTCACCGCTCGCTGGTGAGCGGTAGCTTCGTCTTGCCGTCTTTTTTCCGGGGCACGAGGGCCGAGCGACGAGCGACGGTTGTCAGTACCAGCTTGCAGTCCACAACCAGTTATTGGCGAAGTAAGCGGGGTCGTGGAACTCGGTATACCTATCATCACCAGGATCAACTCAGCAGGTGATGGGATCCTTTATCTCAAGACATCAGAAACAGAACCATGGCACGAGCGATGCCGTGGATTACAAGCAAAGAGCGGTCGTTGAGATACTCGCTGCCCGAAAGAGCTTCGGCAATTGCTAATAGCGTAATGTTCGGTTTGCTATCGCCCCATTCTTCGCGCAAAGCGCTGCAATGGATTGGCCCTTCCCCGTATTCCTCGTGCAAACGAGCCAGCCAATCGGCATCGTCTTGGGATACACTCTCCAGGTCGGTTCTGTTATATGCTTCCCAGTATGCTGGCATGTTTGGGAGCAGCGCCAAATACACCTTTTCCTCGAGTGTGAATCCAGTTGTTTTTGCGCCCAGACCCCATTTCTGGTACCAGTGCGTCGGCTCGAAATAATCCGGGTGATTCGTCATGTCTATAGACATCTCATTCAGGTCTTGGAGGTCCGACTCGATGAATAGACTGGTCATTGCGAAGGCAAACATCCTTCTTGCATATGCTTTCTCTTCATCGCTGAGCATCTTGTTTGCCTGTATACGGTTATATACACCTTGCTTTGGAGTTGCCGTGCAGCCGGTGAGGACTGAGAGAGTTATACACATGAGAACCTGCAATATCGTCGTTTTCATCTGCTCTCCGAGTCGGTTGTTCCCGTAAGGAAAAACTCAGGGACCTTTGTGGCTGTATAATACTGTCTCAGGGGAAAGTATGCACTAACGAACCGCGAATTTCAATAGTTCGCTAGGGCTGTCAGGTCCACACAGTCAGTACCAGCTTGCCTGCCAGAGCCATTGGTGGGCCAGGGCGTCGAAGTCTTTGAGGTCCACTGTGCCGTCGGCGTTTATGTCGAAGTGGTTCCGGTCGGCCCCTGCCTCGTTGATGATGGTGCAGTCCTCGCAGTCACAGCCGCCCTGAAAGATGACGGTTCCGCCTTTTAGGTGAATCGTCCCGTCACAGGTAGTATGGCCTGTAATCAGCGTCTGGCCGTCGCTTATTTCCAGCGTCGCATTGGCAGGGATATTCACATCACCCACAATATTCGTCGGCCCGGTAACCTTGATGACGGCATTCGGGTCGATTTGAACCTTTCCCGTGATTCCACCGAAGCCCTCAAACGTCGCCCCATCTGTTTGACTGGTCATCTTTGCCACAAGGGAACCATCATGCAAGGAGACGATGCCGCTTGACTCGTTGGTCATATTGCCATCAATCGTGACAGCACCTCTGAGCCCACTTTCCAACCGCCCAAGGTTATCCAAATCCTGAGCAATGTGTAGCACGGATAGAGGTGCATTCCCGATAGTTCCGTTGTTTAGCAGTACTTGGCTAGGCCCAACAATCAACGAACCGCCGAAGGCAAGGATCTGACCGTGGTTTTCACACCTCTTTGACGCAACCACTCCAAATCCTTTGACTAGACCATTAGCGTCGTTGGATATCAGACCTGTAGCCGCAAAGGTCCCACCGCCTATGAAGACCTGCCCGGTATTGACGATGTTACCATCAGCGCTCATTTCGCCAAACGCATCGATCCCTATAAAGCCGTGATTTTGAATCCCACCAGGAAAGATATTTTCGTATTTCACTGCCATATTTCCACCAGACGCGTTATAAAACTCGTCTTCGAAAGTCACGCCAAACAACTCAACCGTTGCACCACTTTCATTTCTACCTGTCCCGTAGATTGTCAGTTCAGCCCGCTCATTGTACGACCCGCCCCTGATTCTGAGATTGCCGTAATTCCTCAGGCCATTCACATCGTCAAGGACAAGCTCGATACTGTCGGGCGTTCGGCTTTCGAGCCAGACGTTGCCGTAGGTCGCTACCTGGTTAACCGTTCGGTTCTGGAGGACATAAACATGCTTCTTGTCACCGCTTCCGCCGTCTATCGTCACGGAAAAGGTATTTGTCGCGTTGTTATCCGGGACAATAGGCGGGTCCCAATTAGCTGGATTGTTCCAATAGCCGTCGGTACCGACCCAGTTGGAGTTTATGACGTCGGCGGGGGCGGCGGAGGCGAGAAGGGTCAGAAGTACGATTGATGAGATGGTTAGTTTTGTGGACATAGTGAGGTCTCCGTAAAGGTGTAAAGAATTGAGTACCCGCCGTGGAACGGCGGGCTAAATACCCGGTGCATATACCGGTTTTCGGCATAATTCATCAGCGCTCCTCCAAATACTCCCAGCCGATAGTATATGCCCTTTGCGGGAAATGTCAAGAGAAATCTCGACCGGCGGTAGTCGATTTGCCATTTGAGACCGAAGAACTGGCATGGTATAATGGGCGTACTTGAAGAAAAGGTAGTCGAATATCCGCAGGACGCCGCCGTAAGGCCCCACCGGGGGGCTTGGCGACGTCCCCTCCGGGACTTACGGCGGGACGATGACATTGGATTAAGGAATTTGACGATGGCAGATGGAATGGACAGGCGGAAGTTTCTCAAAGATGCGGCTCTGGCGTCGGCGGGCTTGGGGCTGGGAATAGCCGGTATGAGCAGTGGTGCTGAGACGAAAGCCGAGGCGGTTGCCGAGACTAGCGCCAAAGGTATGCCGGTGGGTAAGATTGGGACTTTGGCGGTAAGCCGGCTGATAAGCGGGGGAAACCTTATCAGCGGCTGGGCTCACTCGCGGGACCTGATGTATGTCGATGACCTTATGCGGGCGTACAACACCGATGAAAAGGTGATGGATACGCTGGAGATACTGGAGCAGGCGGGGGTCAACACGATAATTGCAGACCCGAGCGAGAGGCCTTACCGCATATTCCCCAAATACTGGAAGCAGCGGGGCGGCAAGATACAGTGGATTGCAGAGGGGCACCCCGAAATCAACGACCTTGAGACGGACATAAAGACATCTGTTGATAAGGGGGCATCCGGGGTATACATTCAGGGCGTGATTGGTGACAGGTGGCTTAAAGAGGGACATCTGGATTTGCTGGGCAAGTGTATGGAGATAATCAAGCGTCAGGGGGTCCCTACCGGCATTGGGGCTCATGAGCTTGAGGTGATAGTGCAGAGTGAAGCTATGGGTTATGGGGCCGAGTTCTATGTCAAGACGCTGCATCATCACAATTACTGGTCGGCAAGGCCTTCGGAGCAGAACAAGATGGTGATAGAGAGCCAGACGGATAATTACTGGTCACGGACGCCGGCTGAGACAATCGAGTTTATGAAAGAGGTCGAAAAGCCGTGGATAGCGTTCAAGGTTTTGGCGGCGGGAGCGATTAAGCCGGAAGATGGTTTTCTCTATGCGTTCGAAGGTGGGGCGGACTTCATCTGCGTGGGTATGTTCGATTTTCAGGTGCGGCAGGATGCGGGGATTACAACGCAGATATTGAAGGGCAATCTAAAGAGGCAGCGCCCCTGGCGGGCGTAAGCGCAGAGTTCAGCACACGCATCGCAGTGGATAGAGAGTGTGAACGCAAGTAACAAGGCCGGTTGCGTTCAGTATGGGCAAGGATATGTATTGAAAAGGGGTGAATCATGCTGTCGGAAATGAATCGGCGGAAGTTTCTCAAAGATGCGGCTCTGGCGTCGGCAGGTATTGGGCTTGGTATGAGCTTCGAGGAGCGGGCGCTGCTTGCTGCTCAGCAGGCGGGTCCGGTTAGCAAGGCGACGGGCGATGCTCCGGCGCAGATGCCGATGGGCAAGATTGGCGACTTGGAGATAAGTCAGCTGATTTGCGGGGGCAATCTGATAGGGGGCTGGGCGCACTCGCGGGAGTTGCTTTATGTGTCGGAATTGGTCGTCGCGTATCATACCGACGAGAAGGTCTTTGAGACGCTGGAATTAGCCGAGGAGCTTGGGGTTAATACGATACTGACGAATCCGAAGAGCGATGAGGTCATCAAGAAATATTGGAGGCAGTGGGGTGGACGGATTCAGTGGATAAGCGATTGTGCGTGGGGCGACAGCCTGATCGAAGGGATCAAGCGGTCGATAGATAGTGGCGCACATGCAGTTTATATCCAGGGCGGCTTAGCTGACGAGGCGGTGCAAGAGGGCAAAATTGAACAATTGGGTCAGGCACTGGATTTTATCAAGAAACAGGGTGTGCCGGGCGGGCTGGGTGCGCACGTGCTGGAGACCGTGGTGGCCTGTGAGGAAGCGGGCCTTGAGCCGGATTTCTGGATGAAGACGCTTCACACGGACAATTACTTCTCGGCCACACCCACAGAAAAGCGCCAGAAGAGCCAGCTTCCGCCGCACGATAATATGTGGTGTACAAATCCGGATGAAACGATTGCATATATGAAGGGACTGAAGCGGCCGTGGATTGCGTTCAAAGTGTTGGCGGCGGGAGCGATTAAGCCGGAAGATGGTTTTCTCTATGCGTTCGAAGGTGGGGCGGACTTCATCTGCGTGGGGATGTTCGATTTTCAGGTGCGGGAGGACGTGGCAATAGCGAAGCAAATTCTTGCGAGTGGTCTTACCAAAAGGCAAAGGCCCTACATAAGCTGAGGTGATGCAATTCAATTGGGGCATTTGGTGCCTCAAGGTCGCAACCAGACGCGGAAGCAGCGCTTCCGGAAGAGGGTTTGGTTTGTCGCGTGACAATCCGTAGTGGTGCTTGTGATTGGGCGGCTGGCCTGATATAATACGACGTGTTGACACGGATTTATGGAAAAAGGGGTGGATTATGCACTCGGAAATGAATCGGCGTAAGTTTCTCAAAGGTGCATCTTTGGGCTCTGTGGCCGCGGCGCTGGCGATGAGCTTTGAGGAGCGGGCGCTGCTTGCGCAGCAGTCGGGTCCGGTGAGCAAAGCGATGGGCGATGCGCCGGGGCAGATGCCAATGGGCAAGATTGGGGATGTGGAGATAAGTCGGCTGATATGCGGGGGCAATCTCTTTAACGGGTATGCGCACAGTCGGGATCTGATTTATGTTTCGGAGCTTTTGAATAACTACTTCACTGATGAGAAGATTTGCGAGACTTTAGAGATATGCGAGGAGTTGGGGATTAATACCGTTGTGGCGAGCAACGCGGAAAAGGCGAACAGCATCCGTGTTCTGCGCAAATACCGCAACGAGTGGGGCGGGGCGATTCAGTGGTTTGCGCAGGTCAATCCCGACGAGAGTGACATCAAGGCGAATATCCAGTTGGCCATTGACAACGGGGCGGTCGGAGCGTTCGTGGTTGGGAACGTCGGTGATGCGTGGTCGCGGAGCGGCAAGGTGGATTTGTTAGGCAAGTGCGTGGACTTTATCAAGGACAACGGGCTGATTGCGGGGGTAGCCGGGCATGCTCTGCGCACGCCGAAGATGTGCGAGGATGCGGGTATAGGTGCCGATTTCTATATGAAAACGCTGCACAGCACGAGTTACTGGTCTCGTCGTCGGCCTGAGCAGACCAAGGAGGTAATTGACAGCTATGACCAGGATAATTACTGGTGTATGGAACCCGAAGAAACGATTGAATTTATGAAAAAGGTTGACAAAGCGTGGCTGGCGTATAAAGTATTGGCTGCTGGTGCGATACATCCGAGCGACGGATTCAGGTATGCGTTCGAGAATGGTGCCGACTTTGCAGTGGTTGGCATGTTTGATTTTCAGATAAGAGAGGATGTGTTTGTAGCGAAGGATGTACTTGCCAAGGCCACTGGCCGGGCGCGTCCGTGGCGAGCGTAGGATTTGCTCAGAGCGTAAGTGAACTTGAAAGGGGTGTAGTTAGACAGATGTCCAGAGAGTGTTTTTTCACGGGCAAGCGTACAAGGGCGGGCAGGAGCATCGCCAGACGCGGCAAGGCCAAATACTTAGGCGGCGTCGGTCGCAAGGTTACTGGAATAACTAAGCGTAAATTCAAGCCGAATATTCAGAAGGTACGCGCCGTGGTCAACGGGAAGGTCTGCAGGATAAAGGTCTCGGCAAAGGCGATACGGATGGGTCTGGTCGAAAAGCCGGCCAAACGCGACTACAAGCCCGCCGAGAAGGAAGCAAGCTGACAATCGGGGAATTGTTCTTGATAATGGATGGGCGAGGCGGGTTCCGCCTCGCCCGTTTTGTTTGTGGGAAGCCGACATGGCAGAGAGAATCGACGAAGCAAAGGTGAGGAATGTTGCAAAGCTGGCTCGTCTGGAGCTTAGTGATGCCGAGATACAGGAATTTGCTGGCCAGCTAAGCGCTATAATTGAGTATGTCGAGAAGATGAACGAGCTGGATACGGAGGGAGTCGAGCCGTTGGCGCATTGTCTGCCGATGAGCAATGTCTTTCGTGACGATATAGTGGCCGAATCGCTGGGAGTGGAGAAAACTTTGGCCAATGCGCCGCAGCGAGACGGCGAGTTCTTCAAGGTTCCGAAGATACTCGATGACAGTTCCGGGGCGTAGTAGTGTGTGGAATGAACCGCTCGAAAACAAGTTTTTAAGGAGGCGCTATCAATGTCAGAGAACGATATTAACCGCCGGTTGTTTCTGAAAGGCGGTGTGGCCGCGGCGATAGGGGCGATGGGCATGAAGACCAGAGCTTATGCGGGCGGCAGTGATATCATTCGCGTGGGTATGGTCGGCTGCGGCGGGCGCAACGCCGGCGCCGCCGCTCAGGCGCTCACGGCCGACGCCGGTGCTAAGCTGGTTGCGATGTGCGACATTTTCGTGGACCGTGTCAAAGAGAAACGAGCCATCCTCAAAGAGCAAAAGGGCGACCAGGTCATAGTCGATGATGACCACTGCTTCGAGGGTTTTGGCGGCTACAAGCACGTGGTGGAGGCGTCCGATGTTGTGCTGATAGCTAATGCTGCCAAGTTCCATCCGATGCATACCATGACCGCAATAGAGGCCGGAAAGCATGTCTTCGTGGAAAAGCCGCACGGTATTGACCCGGCCGGGCTGAAGCTTATGCAGCAGGCCGCTGACCTTGCAAAGCAAAAAGGACTGTGCCTAGTCTCCGGTCTGCACAGCCGCTATCACACCGGATACGCCGAGACCGTCCAGCGCATACACGATGGGGCTATAGGAGATGTCGTCGCTATCGAAGAGAATTTCCTCCGTGCCCCGTATGTAGTGATTGAGCGAACTCCCGGGTTGTCCGAAGTGCAATGGCAATGCAGCACACAGTACCATTTCAGGTGGCTCAGCGGCGATGATGTCCCCCAATCCTTGGTGCACAATCTGGACCGAGCCAGTTGGGTCATGCACGATGAGGTTCCCGCCAAGTGTCACGGTCTGGGTGGCAGGTCCTCGATGACCGAGCCAATATATGGCGACGTCTTTGACCACCATTCGGTGATTTATAAATTCGCCAACGGTGTTCCGATATATGCGTTCTGCCGTACGACTACTGGATGCTATGACGAGTACTCAAGCATAGTGTTCGGCAGCAAGGGCAGGGCCGACATAATGGGCTGCCGCATCTATGGGGAGAACTACTGGCGATGGCGCGGGCATTGCGACCCTTACCAGAAAGAGCACGACGTGCTCTTTGCTGCAATCCGCTCCGGCGAGCCGGTCAACAACGGCCACTATATGGTCCCCAGTACGATGGCCGGTGTCATGGGACAGATATCCTGTTATACGGGTAGAGAAGTTACCATGGAGCAGATGAAGCAGTCGGACTTCTACTATCCGCCGAAGGCCGAAGACTGCCATGACGGTATGGAGCCGCCGGTCAAGCCGGGCCCCGACGGCAGTTACCCGGTACTGGTGCCCGGTCAAACCCGATTGTTAGAGCCGCTGCAGAGCTCAGAGGGGCAGACGACGTGATTCCAAGACACAGCTTCACCTGGATAGCGGTGTTGATGGCCTGTTTCGGTGTTATGATTGGCGGCGATGGGCTGATTTCGGCGAACGAGCCGGCCGACAGGTATGTTGAGACTGTTGCCCGGCAATATGGAGGCGAGATTTCCTTCGAGATGGTATTGATACCCGCCGGAACTTTTCTGATGGGCAGCGGCGAAGGTGAGCCGGGCCGCGCTGAGCACGAGGGGCCACAACATCTGGTGCGCATCGACCCTTTTTATCTCTGCACAACCGAAACGACCATCGAGCTGTTCCAGGCCTACTATGAGGAGATGGCGACGCCCAAAAGGGGCAGGGTCGACGCCATAACGCAGCCGACGCCCGTGTACGGTGATGTCAGCATGGGATATAGCGGCAAGCATCCTGCCGTTGCGGCGTCATGGTTCAACGCGGTGACATTTTGCCGCTGGCTTTCAAAAAAAACAGGTAAGACCTACCGTCTTCCCACCGAAACCGAATGGGAATACGCTGCAAGGGCCGGTTCAAGTCGAATCTATGGTTTTGCAGATGGCCCTGAGCAACTGAATGATTTCGCCTGGTATGAGGACAACTCCCATTTCGAACCGCATCGGGTGGCTGCGAAGAACCCCAGCGCATGGGGACTCTATGACATGCTGGGAAACGTCCAGGAATGGGTGCACGATTTCTACAGCCCCACGGCTTATGTTGAGCGGGCGGAAGAAAGCCCCGCTGTGAATCCTCAAGGCCCGTCGAACGGGAAAGTCCATGTGGCTCGAGGTGGCTGTTGGGACAGCACATTGGCTGAACTGCGCTGTGCCGCCAGGGGGTTCGAGGAAGATTGGTGGCGGATGAGCGACCCACAGTTGCCAAAGAGTAGATGGTGGCTGCCTCAGATGGACCATATCGGTTTTCGCGTTGCACGGTCGGCCGATGTGGGTACCGACCCGGCCAAGCCGGAATTCCGCTCCTCGGGTGCAGAGGAGTATTCGTTTGATACTGGTCTGCTCAGCGGCAATCTGCGGAAAAATGGCGCATCGACCGGATTGTCGTCGGTGGTGCACGCTCCTTCGGGCGCGAGACTGGACGGTGGCGCGGGTATTCTGAGCTACTATCGGATTTTCGAGCGGAACAAGCGGTATGGAGATGCGGCGTGGCAGTGGCAGAGCAATTCGAAGGTGCTGGACGATGGGGCAGTTGTCGTGACGTGGCCTGCCGTGCAGGGCCGACCTTTTGAGATGACCGGGACGTACCGCTGGAGTGACAGCAGAACGCTTGATGTCGAAACGACGGTGAGTGCGGAGGAGGACCTTGAGGACTTTGAGGTGTTTGTGGCATCGTACTTTGATGAGGCCTTTGAATCACCTTATATGTATGTCGTGGAAAGCGGCGAGCAGCCACAGAAGAGGCGTTTAGTGCCAGTGAAGAGGGAGTTGGGCGAGTGGCAGATGTTTGCGAGGGATGAGTCGGTGGTGGATATGATACGAGACGGGCGGTGGAGAATCGAGCCGCATCCGGTGCAGTGGGCTGATACGGTCCGGATGGCGGCACCGGTTTGTGTGCGGCGTAGTGCGGCCGCCGATACGGCGGTAGTGTTGATGTCGCCCACCGAAGATTGTTTTGCCATATCCGCGCCATACGAAGGAGAGAGCCATTATTCACTGTACCTGTCGCTTTTCGGGAGAGATGTCAAGGCGGGGACGAGCGCGGGCTCTCGCGCTCGGTTCGTCGTGAGGAGCGATATCTCGGAAGATGAGATTGCGGCGCTGTATCGGGACTACGTCAAGAGTGTTGGAACACACGGGCCGGCTTCAGGCAAGTATCCACCAGCCGAGAGCAAAGGGACGGATACAAAGCTGGCGGGGGCAAGAGTGCTGATTGTGACAGGCATCGACTACCCCGGGCATTTATGGAAAGAAACCACGCCGGTACTCAAAAAAGCACTGTTGGCAGATAGACGCCTCAGCGTTGACGTTGTTGAAGAGCCCGAATACCTCGCGTCCGAAAAGCTTGACCAATACGATACGATAGTCCTGCACTTTATGAACTGGGAAAGGCCGGACCCCAGCCGAAAAGCTCAGCAGAATCTGCAGAGATTTGTCGAAAGCGGCAAAGGCCTTGTTCTGGTTCACTTTGCCTGTGGGGCGTTTCAGGGCTGGAACGAGTTCGAGAATCTTGCGGGGCGTGTATGGGACCCGAACAAACGCCCACACGACCCATACGGCGGGTTTACAGTCAACATCGTTGGTAAGGAACATCCCATCACAAGGGGCTTTAGTGATTTTGAGACCGTTGACGAGTTATATACGTGCCTTGCCGGTGATACTCCTGTTGAAGTAATTGCATCCGCCATCTCGAAGGTCGATAACGAAGTTTATCCAATGACCTTTGTTCTAAACTATGGCAAGGGTAGAGTCTTCCATTGCGTGCTCGGCCACGACGCACAGGCAATAGCCAATCGCCATGTTGCAGAGCTTTTTCGTCGAGCTTGCGCATGGACGACTGGTCTCGAGCCGGTCGAGCAGAAAAATGTACTGTTTGTTGCCGGCAAGGATTCCCACGACGAGAGTTCGCATCGGCATACCGATGGGCTAAGGTTTTTCAAAAAGTGCCTCGACACTTCACCAAACGTTACGGGGATAAAAACCACGTATATATTCGAGGATGAGCTCTACAAAAACCCGGCTATTCTCGATGATGCTGATACCGTCGTAATGTATAGCGACGGCTGGGAAAACCACCCCATTGCCAACCGGTCGGTTCTCGAAAAGACCCGGGAATTGATGTCACGTAGTGTCGGACTGGTCTGTATTCACTTTGCAATCGCGCCGCCGAAGGACAGCAAGACCGAGTCTCTGTTCCTCAAATGGCTCGGCGGTATGTACGAGGACGGCTATTCCAAGAATCCCATGGCCACCATACGTGGCGATTTCAGCTCGCTCGACCACCCCGTCTCGGGCGGATGCACCCCGTTCACAGTCGCTGATGAGTTCTACTACCGGCTCAGATTCGCTGACCGCGCCGACATAACCCCGATTCTGACCATAACGCAGCCCGAGGAAAATCCTGCCGAGCAGGTCGTCGCGTGGGCATATCAAAGGCCTGACGGCGGTCGAAGCTTCGGAATATCGGGGGGGCATTTTCATAAGAGCTGGCAAATCGAATCGCTGCGGAAGATGGTCTTGAATGCAATCGTCTGGACAGCGGGCGGATATGTGCCCGCGGATGGTCTTCAATCCGCCAAATAAGGAGTTATGAAATGAAAATCGGTATTCACACGGACAACTATCGTCTTGAGAGCAGAAGTATTGAGTACACCCTCGACAGCATTGCCAAAATGGGGGCTGAGTACACGGAATTGAATATGATGCAGGGAATCGATTTATTCCAGGGGCAGGGTTTTATTCCGAATATAACAATGCTCGACGACCCGCTGGAGATACTCGAGATGGTCGAAAAAAGAGGGCTCAAAGTCAGTTGCCTCGACGCACACTATCCGCTGTGGTCTTATCGGTGTATAGAGCATATGCGAATGGCGATACTTTTTGCCAGCCAAATGGGTGTCGATGCGATAGCGACAACCGATTCAGATAAGCTCCCCGCAGGTATGAGCGAAGAAGAAGGGTTCACCGTCATGAAGTATCACATCGGGGAAGTACTAAAGTTCGCCGACAGACACAAGATAGCGGTTTGCCTTGAGCCGCACGGCCAGCTCACAAACCACCCGGAGAAGATGAAGCGACTTGTCACCTGTCATGACAGCGAATATCTGCGAATCAATTTCGATACGGGTAATACCTATGTTGCGGGCTGGGAGCCCAAGGATTTTCTGGCTGCGGTGATAGACAAGGTGCATCATTGCCATGTCAAGGATGTGGCGCCGGAGCTTGCGGCGGAGGCCCGCGGGGAGGAGACGGGCATAATTTCGAGTGATGTATATGTTGGTTCGGGAGCCAACGCGGATAATATCGTTGAGTGCCTGAAGGTATTCAAGAAAAACGGCTTTGAGGGTGTGCTTTGCATAGAGTGCGGCGGTGAGGCCAGGTCGGCCAAGAGCTTTGAGTGGCTTTCGAGACAGGTGGCGGCGCTTGGACAGGGGTGAGGATAACGAGAAGGCAAAGCGGCGTGTTTTGACGTTGAAGAATAAGAGGTGTTAATCGTGGACGCGAAGCGAATAATTTATTATGTGGCTGTGGCGGTGTTTTTGGCGGGATGTATGTCGGCTGAGGAGAAAACGATGAAGAAGGGTTTGGGTGCCGCGCGTCAGTCGGGTAAGGTTTTTGCGAAGAAGATAACGAAGAAGGTTGGGCTGAAGTACTTGCTTTACCTGCCGCAGGGGTATGGTGAAGGGAACAAGAAGTGGCCTTTGGCGATGTTTTTGCACGGGGCGGGCGAGCGAGGGGATGATTTGGAGCTGGTCAAGAAACACGGCCCGCCAAAAATGGTATCGCAGGGTAAGGATTTTGAATTTGTCATTATATCGCCGCAGTGCCCTGAGGGCGTGTGGTGGTCTGAGAAGGCAGAGACGCTTATTGCGCTGCTCGATGAGATTGAGACCAGGTATGATGTGGATAAGGACCGCGTATATCTGACCGGCCTTAGTATGGGCGGATTCGGAAGCTGGACGCTTGGGTGCTATTACCCGGAGCGTTTTGCAGCGGTCGCGCCGATATGCGGTGGATTCGAGCCGTATCTTGCTGAGAAAATGAAAGATGTGCCGGTATGGGCGTTTCACGGCGCCAAAGATGACGTGGTGCCGCTCAGGAGGTCGAGCGAGATGGTAGAGGGGCTGAAGAAGGCGGGCGGTGATGCGAAGCTGACGGTGTATCCGGAGGCGGACCATGATTCATGGACGCAGACGTACAATAATCCAGAGCTTTACGAGTGGTTCTTGAAGCACAGAATAAGTGACAAAAATAAAAGTGAGTGATGTTTGGCTGTGATTGAAGAGCTGACGGCGAAACAGTTGCGTGACAAGATAGCGGCCGGCGAGATATCGAGCGTCGAGGCGACGAAGGCGGTCTTTGAGCGGATTGAGAAATACGAGCCGGTTGTTGGGGCGTATCTGAGCACGTTCGAGGATGATGCGCTTGCCAAGGCGGCTCAGGTCGATAAGCGTATTGCGGCGGGTGACAACGTCGGGCGGCTTGCTGGTGTGCCGGTGGCGGTGAAGGACAACATGTGCACGACGTTTGGAGCGACGACGTGCGCATCGAAGATGTTGGAGAATTTTCGGGCGCCGTATAACGCGACAGTGGTTGAGAAGCTGCTCGCCGCCGACGCGGTCATCGTCGGTAAGACGAACTTAGATGAGTTTGCAATGGGCTCGAGCACGGAAAACTCAGGGCTGGCTCGGACGGTCAATCCCTGGGATGCGAGCCGCGTTCCGGGCGGCAGTAGCGGCGGCTCGACGGCGGCGGTGGCGGCGGGACTTTGCTATGCGGCGCTTGGTTCGGATACAGGTGGCTCGATTAGACAGCCGGCAAGCTTCTGTGGGGTGGTGGGGCTTAAGCCGACGTACGGGCGTGTGTCGCGCTACGGTCTTGTAGCGTACGGGTCGAGCTTGGACCAGATTGGGCCGGTGACGCGGACGGTGGAGGATGCGGCACTATTGATGAATGTGATAGTGGGGCACGATAAGCGGGACAGTACGAGTGTGGATGACAAGACGGCTCCGGTCGGTGATTATCTTGCGGGTCTTGAGAAACCGGTTGATGGGTTGAAAATTGGCGTGGTGAGCAAGCTGAATAAGGGGGCGGATAAGCAGGTGGCTGAGGCGATCGGCGATGCGCTGGATTTGTATAAGGGGCTGGGTGCAGAGCTGGTTGAGATGGAGATGCCGCACTTCGATTACGCGATTGCCGCATACTATATGATAGCGACGGCCGAGGCCTCGAGCAATTTAGCGAGATACGACGGGGTTCACTACGGTCATCGGTCGGCGGCTGCGAATGATTACGTTGAGGTTTACACCAAGTCGCGCGAGGAGGGATTCGGCAAGGAGGTCAAGAGACGGATAATGCTGGGGACATACGCGCTTTCGAGCGGGTATTACGATGCCTATTACCTAAAGGCGCTTAAGGTGCGGAATCTGATACGCGGAGACTTTACGAGGGCGTTTGAGCGGTGCGATTGTGTGGTGATGCCGGTGTCGCCGACGACGGCCTTTAAGATCGGCGAAAAGACCGACGATCCGCTGAAAATGTATCTTTCGGATGTTTATACGATAGCGGCGAATCTGGCCGGCGTGCCGGCGATAAGCGTGCCGTGCGGTTTTGACGAGCAGAATCTTCCTGTCGGCCTTCAGATTATCGCGCCGGTCTTTGCCGAGCAAAAGCTCCTGCGGATAGCAAAAATGTACGAGAGCAAAACGGACTGGCATAAAAAGAAACCACGAATCAATACGAATGGATACTAATTTGACTTGTGAAGATGGAACCACGAATTAGCACGAATGGACACTAATTTGATTCACAAAGAACTGGCCTACCGAGTGGTAGGGCTGGGTATGGAGGTACACAGGAAGCTCGGAGTGGGATTTCTTGAGAAGGTCTATGAGAATGCACTGATGGTCTTGTTGAGGAAGAACGGCATTTGTGCAGAGCAGCAGGCGTCGATAAGAGTGAACTTCGAGGGCGAGATTGTGGGTGACTACTGTGCGGATATCTTGGTTGACGGCAAGATCATCCTTGAGTTGAAAGTTGTGGACCAGATTACGAACATGCACAGGGCTCAGGTCCTAAACTATCTTCGCGCTACGGGGATTAGGTTGGGAATGATTTTCAACTTCGGGAGCAAGAGTTTCGAGTACGAAAGATTAGTTCTGTAAGAAGGTCGGTGGAATGGGAACAACGAATTTACACGAACAATGAGAATATGACTTTTGAATTTATAGTTGATTCGTGTTAATTCGTGGCTAATTCTGTTTCGGGTCAGAAAATGGGTGATGTTGATTACAAGGTGGTTGTAGGTCTCGAGATACACGTGCATTTGTGCACGAAGACGAAGATGTTCTGCGGATGCGGGCTTGAGTACGGCACCGAGGGCAACAGCAGGGTGTGTCCGGTCTGCCTGGGGATGCCCGGAGTCCTGCCGGTGATGAACAGGCAGGCGGTTGAATACGCGATTCTGACGGCCCTTGCACTTAACTGTGAGGTATCGCGGTTTACGAAGTGGGACAGGAAGAACTACTACTACCCTGATTTGCCGAAGAATTATCAGATAAGCCAATATGATTTGCCGCTGGGCCTGAATGGTTTCATTGAGATTCCGGTAGAAGGGGGCCGAATGAAGAAGATATGCATAAGGAGGGTTCATCTTGAGGAGGATGCGGGCAAGAATGTTCATACGGCGGGGAATTTTTCTCAGGTCGATTTGAACCGGGCAGGGGCGCCTTTGTTAGAGATAGTGACCGAGCCGGATATAAACAGTGCGGCTCAGGTGCGAGCGCTGGCTGAAGAGCTGCGGCGGACCGTGCGGTACTTAGGTGTTTCGCAAGCGGATATGCAGAAAGGGCACATGCGTTTTGAGCCGAACGTGAATCTGATTATCGAGAGGCCAGGCGAGCAGTGCGCGACGCCGATTGTTGAGGTCAAGAACTTAAATAGTTTCAGGGCGCTTGAGCGGAGCGTGGAATACGAAATCAGCAGACAGCTCGACGAGTTTCTCCAGACCGGTCAGGTGTTGGAGATGGGCAACAAATCGACTCGCGGTTGGGACGACGGCAGGGAGGTTACGGTTTTGCAGCGTGAGAAGGAGGAATCGCACGACTATCGATATTTCCCGGAGCCGGATTTGGTGCCCGTTGAGGTGGGCGACGAGTGGCTGGAAGAGATAAAGTCTGGTCTTTGTGAATTGCCGCTGGCAAGGCAGGTGCGCTACGTAAGCGAATACGGCCTGAGCGAATATGATGCGGGGGTGTTGACCGCTGAACGTGAGACGGCGGAATTTTTTGAGAGGGCGGTTGGTGCGGGCGGTGAGCCGAAACGCCTGTGTAATCTACTGACGCAAACCGGGCTAAAGCTGGCCAACGAGAGGGGTTGCGGTGTGGCAGCACTTGGTGTCGATGCGACGGCGGTTGCGGCCCTTGCCAGGATGCTTGAGGACGGTACGGTCAGCGCGAGTGCGTCGGCGACTATTTTTGAAGAAATGCTAAAGACCGGCAAACAACCTGGCGTGCTGGCCGAGGAGCTGAAACTGATTCAAAAGAGTGATGCGTCAGAGTTAGAGAGAATAGTTGACGAGGTTTTGGTTGAAAATGCCGGGGCGGTCGAGGATGTCGCCGGCGGGGGCAAGAAGAGCGGCAAGGCCCGCGGCTTCCTTTTGGGGCAGGTCATGCAGAAGACCAAAGGCAGGGCGAATCCGAAGGTTGTGTCGCAGATACTTGATAAGAAGCTCGGTTGAGGAGAGATTATGAAGGTCGCTAAGAGCATCGATGTCGAGAAAAAGCCGGTTGAGATGGAGGGGGCCGAGGGAGTATCGATACGATGGCTGATTTCGAAGCAGGATGGGGCGGAGAATTTTGCGATGCGGATGTTCGAGGTCCGGCCGGACGGCCATACGCCGCTGCACAGCCATACACATGAGCACGAGGTGTTCATCCTCGAAGGACAGGGGGTTTTCGTCTGCGAGGGACAGGAGCATCCATTTGAGGCCGAGCATGTGATATTTGTGCCGGGTGGGGCTGAGCATTGCTTCAACAACACCGGCCAGGGTGTGTTGCGTTTTCTCTGTATTATTCCCGCCTCGGCAGTGTGAATTTATCTCTGGTGGCGGGTTTTCATTTCCCCTCGGCCTTGTAATGGGGGGCAGATAGTTTGCGTTGGAGGGCAAATTTTATTGGACTTATCTTTCCCGCCTTATAAAATTAGCTTTTGCGATGAAAGTAGTAGGGGGTGCGCAAGTTGTAGGTGTCTTTCGGGTCGCCGGAATTTGGGAGGCGGTCGGGGAGAAGCGTCTTTTCGAAAACGTTCCAGGGCCAAGACAGGGTGTGTCTGCCGGTAAATTCGAAGTGATGTCCCACCGGTGTATTGTTTGTTGCAGAGACAGCGTCTCAAAGTCGGAGGTGGTTTTATTGTGACTAAGTGAGTTACTAAAGCAGTGGATGGGTTTGGGAGGCAGATTGATGTGTGCTTTGAAGAATGACGGCAAGGGCGGCAAGAAGGTTAAGGCGGGAAAATCAGGCAGAGCCAAATATGAGCGGCTTCGTGGTGGCAGGATGTTTGAGAAGGAGGCGCAGCAGCGAAGTGAAAGAGAGTGGGCCTGTGCCTTTGATGCTATTGCCGACTGGGTGATTGTGATGGATATTAAGGGGCGGGTGCTGCGAAGCAACCGTGCCGGAGAGACGTTTACAGGGCTGAGAAATGAAGAGATGATAGGCCAGAGCTGCTGCAGGTTAGTTCACGGGTCGAAGAAACATATCCCCGGCTGTCCTTTTCTAAAGATGCTTGAGACTGGCCGGCGGGAATCGGCAGAGCTTCAGGTGCCGGGTGAGGACCGCTGGCTGATGGTCACGGTCGATCCGGTGACCGACGAGGAAGGGGAGCTGGCAGGTGTGGTGCACGTTGTTCGAGATATCACCGAGCGCAGGCAGGCAGAGGAGGTGTTGGCGAAGGAGAGAAACTTTCTTGATGCTCTGATAAACAGTATCCCGGACCACATTTACTGCAAGGACAGGCAGAGTCGGTTTGTCAGGGGCAATGAGGCCACGGCCAGGGATTTCGGGTTGAGTGATGCGAAGAATCTGGTCGGCAAGAGCGACTTTGACTTCTTTGTTCCGGAGCTTGCTCAGCAGCTCAGAGAGGAGGAGGAGCGGGTAATGCGAACGGGCAAGCCGCTGGTGAATAAGGAGGAGAAGGGTGTTCTGAGGGGAATTAAGCGAATATGGACTTTGAACACAAAAACGCCGTGGCGAGACTCTGCGGGGTCGATTATTGGAGTTGTGGGAGTTAACAGAGATATCACCGAGCGCAGGCAGGCCCAGGAGGCGCTTCGGGCAAGTGAGGGGCGATTCAGGGGCATTGTTCAGAACATCGGGGATTTGGTATGGGATGTCGATGAGCGGTGTGTATTTACCTATTGTTCGGAGGGGACAGAGAGACTATTTGGCTATCCGGCCGAGGAGGTGATTGGAAAGACACCTTTTGATTTTATGACACCGGCTGAGGCCGAACGGGTCAAGGCGATTATAGGGCGGCTCTTCGAGCGAAAAGAGCCCATACGCAACTTCGAGAACTACTATGTCCACACCGACGGGACCGTGCACTGTATCATCACAAACGGAGTGCCCGTCTTGGATGACGCGGGGAATGTAACGGGTTATCGCGGCGTATGTAAGGATGTCACCGAGCGCAAGCAAGTGGAGCAGGTACTGGCCGAGACTGAGGCAAGGTATCGGGCGGTCGTTGAGAATATCCCGGCGGTATCATGGAAATCCGATGAGCAAGGCGGTACGGTTTTTATAAGTCCCAACATTGAGGAGGCTTATGGGTATACACCCCAGGAGATATATGAGGATGGAAACAAGCTGTGGTTTGGCAGAATACATCCGGAGGACAGGAAGAAGGTCGAGCATGCTTACAAGTCGTTATTTACCGGCAAGGCGGAATTTAACGTGGAGTATAGAATCCAGAGGAAAGACGGCAGCTGGATATGGTTGCATGATAAAGCTGGAAATGTCCGTGAAGAAAATGGCGTGCTCTTTGCGTACGGTGCGTTCCTCGACATCACCGAGCGCAAGCGTGCCGAAGAGGAACTTGCGAGGGAACACGACCTGCTGCGAACCGTGATAGACAATATCCCTGACCGCATCTATGTCAAGGACGCCGAGTCACGGTTTGTTCTCTGCAACAAGGCCGTAGCAGGGCACGAGCGGTTAAGCAGCGCTGATGAGCTGGTTGGCAAGACCGATTTTGATTTCTATCCGCCGCAGTTAGCCGAATCGTATTTTGCCGAAGAACAGAACCTGATGCAGACGGCCACGCCCCTGGTCAATCGCGAAGGAACAGTAAGGAATTCAGCCGACGGGCAAAGGTGTGTTCTGACTACGAAGGTTCCTTTGCGGGATAGCGAAGGGAAGGTGACGGGCATAGTGGGCATCAACCGCGATATCACCGAGCGCAAACGCGCCGAAGAAGCGCTGCGGGAAAGCGAGGAAAAGTACCGCTCGTTTGTGGAACACTTCCAGGGTATAGCGTATCGGGGGCAAATGGACTTTACGCCGTTGTTTTTCCATGGGTCGGCCGAAGAGATTACCGGCTACAAAGAGTCGGACTTCCTGGCTGGCAGACCCAGATGGGACGAGGTGGTCTATCCGGAGGACCGAGCCGGTATTTTCACAGAGGATGAGAAGAAACTGCATACGGTTGCCCGCTATGCATACGACAGAGAATACCGCATAGTGCGCAGGGATGGGCAGCTAAGGTGGGTTCACGAGTATATTCAGAGTGTACCGGACTCAGGCGGCAATTCTGTGATGGTGCAGGGCACAATCCGCGATATAACCGAACGCAAACGCGCCGAGGATGCGCTTGCACAAAAGATGAGGGAGTTCAAGAGCTTTGTTGACAATATTCCTCATATGTCGTGGCTCAAAGACCTTGATTCCAACTTTATTCTTGCAAATCAGAAGTTTGGCCATGTTGTGGGGATGGATCCGGAGTATCTCAGGAGTCATACATGTGCAGTCTGCTTCGGACAAGAGGCTGCTGAGAAGTTCAAACATGATGACAGAATAGTAATTGAAGGGAAGAAGAAAATAACCCTGGAGGAAAAGATTGTAGATAAGGATGGCAAGGAGATATTTCTTGAAACAACAAAGTCACCAGTATTCAATAACGCTGGAGATGTTATAGGCACAGTGGGTATTGGTGTTGACATCACAGACCGCAAGCGGGCCGAGGCGGCGCTCAAGCAAACCGAATACGAGGAGGCAACTATCCTTGATAATATGGCCGAGCTTGTTGTTTATCAGGATGAACAACACAGGATTGTACGGGTTAACAGGGCGGCGGCAGAATCCGCCGACTCGGCTCCTGAACAGTTGCAGGGTCGCTATTGCTATGAGGTGTGGCACCAGCGTAGCGACCCGTGTGAGGGTTGTCCTCTCGAAAAGGCCCTGAAGACGGGTGGTGAGCAGACGGGAGAGGTGGTTTCTCCTGACGGCCGGATTTGGCTTATTCGAGGCAGCCCTGTCAGGGATGCTGATGGAAAGACGCTTGGTGCTGTGGAAGTCGTGCAGAATATAACGGAGCGCAAGAAAGCCGAGGAGGCCCTGTATGATTCACGCAATATGCTTCAGACTGTATTAGATTTAATCCCCGCTGCTGTCTTCTGGAAGGACCGCGATTCAGTTTATCTCGGCGGCAATCGCGCCTTCCTCCTCACGGCCGGTTTAGACCCTTCAGAGCAGGTGGTCGGCAAGACGGACTACGACCTTCCGTGGGATAGAGACCAGGCCGAAGCATTTCGCCGCGACGATAAGAGGGTTATTGAATCAGGTGTCCCCGAATATAACATCATCGAGTCTTATCGCCGGGCCGACGGCGCCGTTGCATGGGCCAAGACCAACAAGGTCCCCCTTCGAGACACCCGGGGCAACGTCGTGGGTGTCCTCGGCACCTATGAGGACATCACCGAACGCAAGCAGACGGAAGAAGAACTCGCCAGTGAGCGAAATCTTCTTCGGACTTTGATTGACAACATTCCTGATGAAATATACGCGAAGGACAAAGAGAGCAGGTTTATTCTCGCCAACAAGGCCGTGGCCCGGCGTCGCAGGGCCGCCTCTGCTCAGGAGCTTATTGGAAAAACGGATTTTGACCTTTACCCGCAGGAGCGAGCCCGCTGCTTCTACGAAGAGGAGCAGCATATCATACGCACGGGCCAGGCACTTCGCGAAGAGAGGCGGGATGACGTGGATGAGAAGGGCGACGAGATGGTCGGGTTGACTACGAAGATGCCGCTGCGAGACAGTAGTGGTCAGATTGTGGGGATACTTGGTATCGGCCGAAACGTCACAGAACAAGAGCAGGCAACAGAGAAGCTTCTCAAGTATCAAGGTCGGCTCAAGACCTTGGCCTCGCAGTTGTCGCTTGCAGAAGAGCGTGAACGGCGGAGAATAGCAGGTGAGCTTCACGACCAGGTCAGTCAGTCGCTTGCGCTTGCGAAGATAAAGCTCGATGCTCTTCGGGCCGGAGCTACGGCAAGGGAGCCGCTTGACGTCTTGACTGAGGTCAGTGCAACACTGGCCGAGGCAATTGGACAGACGCGGTCGTTGACATTCGATTTGAGTTATCCCATACTGTATGAGCTGGGGTTCGAGGCGGCGGTGGCCGAATGGCTCGATGAGCACGTCAGGAAGAAGCACGGTCTTGAGACGGTGTTTGAGAACGACGGTCAGCCGAAGCCGCTGGACGATAGTGCTCGCGTCCTGTTTTTCAGGAGTATTCGAGAGCTGCTGATAAATGTGGTCAAGCACGCGTGTGCGGATAAGGTTGTAGTTTCAATTCGCAGGGTCGACGGTTTTGTGGAGGTCCAGATAGAGGACGACGGCGTTGGGTTTGATAGGGGTCAGTTGGATGTGATGGCGGTTCACAGAGGCGGGTTTGGGATTTTCAGTATTCGCGAGCGTCTTGAGGAGCTGGGAGGCGGTTTTGAGATTGACTCGGCGCCCGGCGAAGGGTGCAGAGTAATAATAAGAACACCTTTAAATCTTGGGCAGGAAATTGAGGGAGGTCAAAAATGAGTGTGAGAATTTTATTGGCGGATGACCACGCGATAATCCGGCAGGGCCTGTGCTCGCTGCTGGAGAAACAGCCGGACGTGGAAGTTGTCGCAGGGGCAGAGGACGGACGAAAGGCACTCGAGCTTGTGCGCGAACTGGTGCCGGACATTGTTATTATGGATATAACTATGCCGGAATTGAACGGTATCGACGCGACAAGCAAGATTGTCCACGAGCACCCGGAGGTGAAGGTTATCGCGCTTTCGATACATTCGAGCCGAAGGTTTGTCGCAGAGATGCTCAGAGCCGGTGCGTCCGGCTACATCCTGAAGGAGTGCCTGTTTGACGAGCTGATTGAGGCGATAAGGACGGTTGTGGCCGGGCGGATTTACCTTAGCCCGCGGATTGCGGGCGTTGTGGTGGATGACTATGTCAGACACCTTGAGAAAAACACTCCGTCTGCTCTGGAGGTGCTTACGGAACGGCAGCGCGAGGTGCTTCAGCTCATGGCTGAGGGTAAATCGACCAAGGAAATCGCACTTCAGCTTCATTTGAGCACCAAGACGATTGAGTCGAACCGCAGAAATATTATGGAAAAGCTGGATATCCATAGTGTGGCGGAGCTGACAAAATGTGCGGTCAGGGAGGGGCTGACCGCACTGGAGCAGTAGCGTCGGTAGTGCCGGGGGGTGTCAGGCCCTGCTGCGACGACCACGGGGGTGGGGTTTTGGAGGTATTATACAGGAGATTTCCCGCATTCATTACCTTTCGGAGTGGGCAAATTAGGGTTTTGCGAAGCTTCGTTTCAGGACTTGCCTATTCGCTATATCCGATGAATTGCCCGATAAAAACATTAGTCAGGGATTGCCACAAGGGAATAGCTTGGGGGGCCGAAGATTCGATTGCCACGGAAGGCGTCGTGTCCGGGTGCCAAATTGGGGGGCAGTCAGGGCTGACTGGAATGCTGTCTCGCCGAGGGTCACGCCTGCCGATTGTGCAGGGCAGGGATGCTCTTTTGCTAAGATTGCCCCTCTTTTGCTGCGTTTTTCACGAATAGCGTTGTCAGACGGCCCGTCAGGGCCGGGTGGCTCAGCGGGCTTCTTTGCGCTGGAGGACTTTACTCTCAGTTCCGGCCAGGAGCCGCTTTATGTTCGCGCGGTGCCGCAGTATCACGAGGACGGGAATGACAGCGGCGGCAATGAGCAGGGGCCATAGACCGGCAAATTCCCAGCTTTCGCTCAGCGAGATACTAACCGCCAGAGTTATCGGGAAGCTGAGCGAGGCGGCGATGGACGCCAGTGAGACGTACCGCCACAGCAGGACAAAGACCACCCAGACGGCAAAGGCGAGTGCCGCACAGAGCGTGTAGTAGGGCCAGAGGCCGAGGGCCACGCCAAAACTCGTAGCGACGCCCTTGCCCCCTTTGAACTTGAGGTAGATAGGGAAAATGTGCCCGAGCACTGCCGCACAGCCGGCAGCAAGCGTAAACAAAAGATCGAGAGTGCTCGGCTCGACGGGGCGTATGACCGAGGCGAGCAGCATTGGAATCAGGCCTTTCGTCAGGTCGAGAAAGAAACAGATATAGGCCCATTTCCTGCCCAGAGATCTTGCAAGGTTGGTCGCGCCAATATTGCCCGAGCCGATTTTACGCAGGTCTTTGCCGTGGGCGCGGGCGATTATGAATCCGAACGGAACCGAGCCGAGCAGATATGCGCCGACAATCAGCGCTGCGAATGTCATATGTTCCTCCGTTTCTTGAGCAGGTCATCGTACAGCCGGCTTAGCTGACGGGCAACCCTCGCTATTGAGATTTTGTCTTTCAGGTTGTCCTGAGCGATGGCTTGGGAGGCCTTTTTGATGTTTTCCGCGTCGGCAAAATAGGTTATGGCTTTGGCGAGCTGCGCGAGGTTCTCGGGTCGGTCAATGACTTTTCCGTGTCGGTCGTCTGCAAACAGGTCCGTTGCGCCGTTGAATTTGGTGGTGATGACGGGTTTGCCCGCTGCAAGTGCCTCGAATATGAAGCGTGAGCATGGGTCGTAGAAGGTGGGCAGGGCTGCGACGTCGGTTATGGATAAGGTGTCCCGGACATGACGGACTTTGCCGAGGAACACCACCCTGTCGTGGATTCTGAGTTTTCGAGCCAGTCTTCTGTACTGCGTTGACTTGTCTCGCCCGGCCACAACCAGATACAGGTTGTCGCATCGGTTATTGAGTACGGTGATGTGGAGAGCGTTTATCAGGCAGGCGAGACCTTTTAGTCTGAAGTTGTTGGCTGCGAAGAGCAGCAAGACGGCCTTGTCGGCCTCGGTGAGGCCGAGTTTGGCGAGGATTTGTGCGCGGAGGACGTCGGCTCTTTTTTGGTCAGGTTGTTTATCTATCCTTATGCCATTTGGTATGACGACAAGGCGGTCGGCGGGCAGCCGGTAGTGGTCGGCGAACTGACGGCGGACGTATTCGGACAGGGCGGCGACTATCGGGCCTTCTGCGGAGCGGCAGATTCTTCTTTCGGCCCTGAACAGCCCGGCGCGCCGGATATTGGCAAAGGCAGTAGCCCTTTTGTACAGCTCGATGAGCTTGTCTTGATAGCTGGCGGCGTTTCGCCGAATTGACTCGGGATATGTGCCGCCTCGGGGCTGATAGACGTCTGCAAAATCAAATGGCAGGGCGCTGTGAATAATGTCGTATCGATTGCGGGAGAGGTGTTGCCGAAGCGCCTTTGCGAAGGCTGAATACGGGGTTCGTTTGCCGTGAGTATTTGCGCAGAGCACGGTAATGTTCTGTGCCTGCGGTTGGCCTTTGGCGGCGAGTATATCAACGTCGAGCCCGACGGCAGACAAGGCGCTTGCCAGCTCGAAGATAGAGCGTTCGGCGCCGCCGAGGGTAATATCTGCACGTTCAATTATGATGGCGACTCGCAAAGGCATTCCAGCATTGTAGTGGAAATTTGGTCACGATGCAAAAGGGACAGCTCTGCCGTGTTTTGTGTTGTGTTGGGCCATTCGCCGGGCCTTGCTGGCAACTTTTTTTATGAAGCGTTTGTCGCCGGCGGTGAGTCTGCTGCGGGCCGTATAGGCAAGGTAGAATCGCAGCCGGTCGGTTCGTGAAATCTGTGCCGAAGGGGCCGAGTAGTATAGCTGTGCAATATCCTTGATGCGATATCTTTTCTTTAGCAGCAGGGGCCTGAAGGTTCTTGCCAGGTCTATCAGGTAGAACGCCCCGGAGTTGCCGTGGAATATGTGCGACAGATATAAATCGCGATGGCGGTAGCCGGTATCGTGAAACTTACGTACAAACGCCGCAAGCTCTTTGATAAAGCGTCTTCGAGCTCTGATGTTCTCGGGCGTTGCTTGAGTATGGAAAGAAGGGGGAAGTTGGCGTTCGAGCGATTCTGCCTCCGGGATTTTCTCGGTGATTATGAAGCTTCTTTTTTCAATGGGGCCGTGCCACTGTTGTCCGTAGGCAATTGGCTTCGGCGTTTTTACACCTGAGGCGTTTAGGTTTGTGATTGCCAGCAGTTCGCCCGAAGCGCAACTCACGCGGCTGCGGGCGGCCAGCCGGTTCTTGATTTGCACCGGCAGCGGCGGCCGGTTGTATCGCTTCAGGAAAAGGGTGGTCGAAGGTGATTCTATTTGGAACCGGATTCGGCTTCGGTATGGTGCGAGATTGTCTTTGGTCAAATTCTCGCCCGCAGTGAAGTTGAAGACGGCGTCGATTGAATTTAGCCCGAGTTGGCTTAGAGTGTCTTCGTACGCCCCGGACACGAAAAAACAATCGGATGTTTCTTTGGAGTTTTGTTGCTTCATTGTTCTGCGTTGGCGTCCTGATGTGACTTGCCCGTGTTGCCCGCAACTGGCTCGGCTGAAAGCAGTTTTGTCGCTTCGCTGCAAACCATCTCAGTGGTAATCGCCTCCATACAGAGATGTCTGCTTTGTTTGCAGACGTGCCTGTCACAGGGTGCACAAGGCGCATTGCCGCTGATTATTATTTCGTTTTCGTAGCCGGTATTGGTCCAGGCGGGGTCGTTCGGTCCTACGAGCGTGATGACCGTTCGCCTCAGGGCAATAGCAAGATGTCTCGGGCCGGTGTCGTTGGCTATAACAAGGTCCGCCACGGCAAATAGCGCCTTAAGCTCGCCCAGATTGAGTTGGTAATCGGCCAGGCTCAGGAGTTTGTGGTCGGCCGCGGCAATTATCTGATTGGCGATCTTTGTCTCGGCCGGGTTCGGTGCGACCGAGAGAAATACCACGGCACTATGTTCGCTTATGAGCCGGTCGGCGACCTGGGCAAATCTTTCGCCCAGCCAGCACTTGCTCGGTCCTCCCGCAGCGCCCGGGACGAGGATTACAACAGGACCTTTTACCTCTCGCAATTGGGGCAATCTTTGCCTGAGCGTCTCGGCGTCCTTCGGCCCGACCGAAAGCTCCAGACTGCGGTCGCCGGTCTCCGCGCCGAGCCGGCGAGCGGGGCCGAAATAATAGTCGAGTGCGGAAATTGGCTTGAACCTGCCGTTTGGCAGCTTAGGTGGGTAGAGCTTGTCTGTGAGCAGCGGGCCTCTCGCTTGGCGTGCGTAGCCGAGGCGAAAAGGTATTGCCGCAAGCCAACACGCTAAGGCCGAGGCGAAGGAGTTTTTGAAGAGCACGGCGTGCGTGAATTTATACGGTTTGAGGGTCCCGGCGATTTTGAAGGGGCTGTCCGTATTCTGTTCCAGCCAGCGGTCGCAGAAGTTTGTTGGTGACAGCACTTCGCGGACGACAGGTCTGGCAAAGAAGGTTATCTCGGCCTGGTTGAATCGGCTGCGTATGGCTCGCAGGGCCGGTGTACTGAGTATGGCGTCGCCCATTGGCCGGGGCAGCCAAATCAGGATTTTTTCCGGCCTCTTGTGCATCTGTCAGGCGGCGTGTGCATAACGGCAAGTTCAGTTTTGAAATCACGGGCGGTTATCTGCGGCCCCGCATCATATAGAGTGTCAGAGACATCAACTGCAGGGCTATTGCAAAGCCGAGGGCGATAAGAATCGGATTTAGCTGTCTTTCCGGACTCATCAGGAACCATAACGCAATCAGCAGACAGAACAACACGACAAACTGTACGACCCCCGCCATAAAGCGGGTGATAGAAAATTCTGCAAACATATCTGGTCGCTGCATAGTCTTAAGCTGTTCGAGTATACCCTGGAGGAGTTGTTCGGTTTTGTTTAGCAGCGGCGACTGGTCGGATGCCGCGTCTTGTTTGTTGTCTAACTCGGCTTGCGATGGTTCGTGCGGGTTTTCTTCGATTTGGCTGTCCTGCGGTGTTTGGTTTTGATTTGGGGGTTTGTCGGCGGCACGGTCGTGTTTCTTGATGATATTGACGACCTCTTTCATATTGACGGCCCTGAAATGCGGCCTGGCCGTCAGCGTGGATAGTTCAAGCGGGTGTCTTGGATTATCGACCAGGATTGTTTTACAGCCGGCGCGGAGTCCGGCTTCGATGTCGCGGGGTTCGTCGCCGACCATCCAGGAACTCTCGAGCTCTATGTTCATTTCCTTTGCTGTGGTGAGCAGCATTCCCGGGTTGGGTTTTCTGTCGTTACTTTCTTTGCGATACTTTTCCACGGCACCATCTGCGAGATATGGGCAGTAGTATATTTTGTCAAGCAGTGCGCCTTTCTCGGCAAGCAGTTCCTTAAGCCGGTCGTGAATCCTGGCGAGTGTCTTCTCTGTGAGTATGCCGCGAGCAATGCCCGATTGATTGGAGACGACGACAAGTTTATAGCCCATCGACTTTAGTTGTGTCAGGGCTTCGCAGATACCGGGCAGAAGCTTTACCTGGTCGGGGTCGTTGATGTAGCCCGTGTCCTCGATGAGCGTGTCGTCGCGGTCCAGGAATACGGCTTTGTCGGTCATAAGCTAATCAGCTCTCGGCGAAATTTTCCTCTACGAGTTTGCAGATTATGTGGTAAGCGAGCTGGTGTATTTCCTGACTGCGTGCCGTGGAGGTGCTGTTGGCGCAAAGGCAGATGTCGGCCAATTTCTCAAGCTCGGTGTCTTTTTTCCCTGTGAAGGCAAGGATGGACGCACCTTTATGTTTTGCGAGTTTTGCCGCTGCGAGGACATTTTCAGAGGTGCCGCTGGTTGACAGGGCCCAGAATATGTCGCCGTCGGCCACGAGCGCTTCGGTCTGTCTCTCGAAGATGTTCTGATAGCCGTCGTCGTTTGCGATGGAGGTTATGACGGAGGTGTCGGTGGTCAGGGCTACTGCCGGCAGTGCTCTTCGTCGGCGCTCGAATTTACCCACGAACTCGGCGGCAATGTGCTGTGCGTCGGCTGCTGACCCGCCGTTGCCGCAGATATAGACTCTACCTGCTTTGTCCAGTGCGTTTGTTATTACCTCGGCTGCCGCAACGACCGCGGCAAGGCCGGACGTCTGCAACTTCGACACAAGCTCGTTGTGGGCTTCAATGATTTGGGTAATCTTGTTGTTGACGTTTTCCGTTTGCACTATTAATCCACGGACGACTTTGCTTTTTTGAATTTATCTGCCAGCGATTTTATCTTTTCGATGATACCGGTTGAGCTTTTTCCCTCGACCAGAGGGGCGAGCACAACCTTGCCGCCGTAAGATTCAACGAATTCCTGTCCGACCACTCCTTTGTCGGCCCAGTCCTGTCCCTTTACGAGGATATGGGGTTTTACCTGCTCTATCAGGTTGAGTGGGTCCGGCTCGTTGAAGATAGTAATATAGTCAACGAATTCGAGTGCAGCTAAGACGGCGGCTCTGTCGAGCTGGGGCTGTATGGGTCGGTCGGGTCCCTTGATAGTCCTGACGGAGCTGTCGCTGTTTAGCCCGACGACGACGATGTCACCCTGCTGCTTGCAGAACCTCAAGAATTCGATGTGTCCCGGGTGGATTACATCGAAGCAGCCGTTGGTGAAGACGATTGTGTGGCCTTGTCTTCGATGGAAGTCAAGCTCGGTAAGCAATGAGTTAATCTGACGGAGTTTTCCGTCCTTTCCACGATTCAGGGCTATGATTTCGTTAATAATCTCTTCGACGGTGACGGTAGCGCCGCCGAACTTTTCGACCTCCAGTCCGCCGGCTATATTGGCGAGTTGAACGGTGGTTCTATAGTCACAGCCGGCTGCAAGAGCAACGGTGACAGCGGCGAGGACCGTATCGCCTGCGCCAGTGACATCATAGACGTTTCTCGGCTTGGTAGGGACAAGCTCGCCGATGCCTTTGGTTTTCAGGTACGCGCCTTCGCGGTCGAGGGTAATGACTACGGCGCCGAGCCGGAGCTTGTCGAGCAGTTCATCTGCCGCCCTTTCGGCGTCGTCGGCTGTCAGGATGTCAAAGCCGACGGCGATTGATGCTTCCTTTCGGTTGGGTGTTATGACGGCTGCGCCTGTGTATTTCCGGTGGTCGCTGCTCGGGCAGGGGTCCACAAGCAGTTGTTTGTCGCACTGCTTTGCTGCTTCTATCATTCGAGCGCAGACGGACGGTGTCAGCAGGCCTTTGTTGTAGTCCTGGAGGCATACGATATCGGCCTGTCTCAGTTTGTCATTGTAGGCCTCAACGATAGCGTCGTTTTGCTGTTCAGTGAGGGGTTGGGTGGATTCCTGGTCCATTCGGAAGAGTTGCTGCTGGTGGCGGTGCTGAGCAAGGCCGATAAGGCGCTGTTTTGTAGTGGTAGGTCTGTCGGCCACGGTGATAAGTCCGGAGACATCGGCGCCTTTTTCGATGAGAAGGTCTCTTAGTTTCCGGCCGTTTTCGTCTTGTCCGATTACGCCCAGGCAGCAGGGCACGGCGCCCAAAGCCAGAAGATTCAGCGCGACGAGGCCTGCACCGCCACAGTTGCAGTCGTTTCTGACAACTCTGAGCACCGGTACGGGTGCTTCGGGGCTGATTCGCTCGGCGTCGCCATACGTGTAGATGTCGAGCATGAAGTCGCCTGCAAGCAGGACTTTGGGCGAACCGAGCTTTGCAACGGCCTTTAGCAAATCTTCATACATTAACGCCACTCTCGATTTCCGGATTGCGTTCTTTGTGAATTCTACCCTCAAGGGTCTGCTCAATCAACTGTGTTATCTGCTGCTGTCCGCTGGTGAATTTCAGGCCGATGGCGAGATACGCGAACGGAATGCTTTCTCTATTCAGTGAGGGACAGGCGGTTTTTATCCAGTCCTTCTGTGTGGTCAGAATGAGGTCGGCTTTGAGGAGCTGTGCCTCGGCGAACAAATCGGCGGTGTCTTTGCTCGTGTAGCGGTAATGGTCGTCGAATATCTTCGAGCCGGCGACGGTGAGGTTGAGCTTTTCCAGAGTCTTGAAAAACGCATCCGGGTTTCCTATGCCGCAAAAGGCGAAGATGCGTTTGGTCTTGAGCTGTTCGAGGGGAATTTGTTTATTGCCGATTGCTATTGCGGCTATGGGTGCATGGACGGTCTGTGCGATGGGGATGTTGGGGTTGATTTCGCGGATTTTATTTTCGATTCTTGTCAGCTTGTACGGCGGAACCTGGTCGCAGCGCGTGATGACGACGGCGTGTGCTCGCTTGAGGGCGGTGGGCGCTTCTCTGAGAAGGCCGGCGGGCAGCAGCTTGTCATAGCCGAATGGCAGCGTCGCATCGATTGTGACTATGTCGATGTCTCTTTTGAGGCGTCGATGCTGGAAGCCGTCGTCCATAATGAGCAGGTCGGGGTGGTATTTTGCGACGGCCTTTGCGGCTCCGGCCACACGGTCGGCGTTTACGATTATATGAGTTTGGGGACAGTTCTTGGCGAGGATGGCCGGCTCGTCCGAAAGCTCGGCCTTGTCCGTTTTGTAGCCCCTGGTCAGCACGGCAGAGCTTATGTTGTTGCGCCCGAGCCAGGTGCACAGCCAGGCAACAAGCGGTGTCTTGCCGGTGCCGCCCGTTGTGATGTTGCCGACGCATATCACGGGGACGGCATCGGGCAGTTTCTTTTTCGCTGCTACCCCGTTCGGGCTCACGCAACGGCTCTTGAGCCAGTTGTGGTCATAGAGGAAGTTACGGCAGGCAATCAGCGGCCCGTAGAGCCGTGAGGCCCCGCAGAGCGCCGACCGGCAAGCAGATGCCACAAGGCCCGTTTTTCCACCTGAAATCAGCTTTCGGTAGTCTTCCTGGTTCATTTTGGCCGCCTTTAGTAGGGGGCGCATTATAAGTTTTTTGGGCTTCTGTGGCCAGTCATTTGCTCAGTTGGCCCCTGAAAATGCCGATGAAAGGTTGCGCAAGCCGATACGAGCATAATAGGGCAGGTTTGGAGCATGGTGAGCAGGCAACATTTGAAAAATCTAAAGACGGCACGCATAGTGTCTTTGGGGTCGTTGCGATTCTTTGCAATGGGGAAGGTTAGACTTGAATAGCAAGCCACACCTCTAACGTCTTATAAGGGCCATATCAGGATGATGTTCCGAGGGAGGTTGGGTCATCCGGCAGGCAGGAAGCAGGAGCTGAATAATTCGCACGCGTGACATAACAATAAAGCATAAGCTGATATTGATCATAATGATCGTGTGCGTACTGTCGTTGCTGCTGGCAGGTGCGGCGTTCATCGGCTGGGAGTGGTTTAGCATTCGCAAGACACTTGTCAGGACCGTATCGACGCAAGCCAGGATGATAGCCGAAAACAATAAGGCGGCCGTTGCCTTCGGCGACGTCGAGGACGCGACAGGTGTTCTGCGTTCGCTGGTGGCTGAGTCGTCAATTGTGTTTGGATGTGTTTACACCAACGACGGCGAGGCCTTGGCAAGCTACTATCGACAGGATGTCTCGGCGGAAGAAGTGCGTCCTTCGCAGCTCCGGGGGCGCGGTCACAGCTTCGACGAGGGGTATCTTACGGTATGGGAGCCGGTCCTGGATGATAGCGGCCAAACGGGAATGGTGTGTCTGCGTTCGGATCTAGACCCGTTGTACAGGGCGCTGAAGTATGATACATTGATAATCGTTGTCTCGTTGCTTCTTGTATCGGCCGCGGCGTTTCTGATGTCGTCGGGGCTTCAGAGAATCATATCCGGCCCGATTCTGGGCCTTGCACGTGTTGCAAGAGTTGTCTCGGACAAGAAGGAGTATTCTGTTCGAGCGACGAAGTACGGTAACGACGAGGTGGGTGCTCTCATAGATGCCTTCAATGAAATGCTGGGGCAGATTCAGCAGCGGGATGCGGCGTTGGTCGATTCCAACGTGGATCTGGAAAGGCGGGTCGAGGAACGCACGGCTGAGCTGCGACAGGAGGTGGTTGTGCGGCGAAAAGCGGAAGAGGCACTTGCCGAGACGGTCAGGAAGCTGACCCGCTCGAACCAGGAGCTTCGGGAGTTCACTCGGATATCGGCGCATGATTTGAAAAGTCCGCTGCGTGCCATTGGGACTCTGGCCGACTGGATATGTGAAGACTACACTAAGAAGGCCGATGAGGAAGGTCGACAGAACGCACGCCTGCTCGCCGGACGCGCAAAGCGGATGAGTAGTTTTATGGATGCGATTATGTTCTATTCTGAGGTTACGTCGGTGGACCACAAGAAGGAGATGGTGGCCCTGAGTGGTTTAGTGGAGCAGGTCATCGATACCATGAAAGTGCCCGATAATGTCGAGATAAGGGTTGAAAATAAACTTCCGGTTGTGTCGGGTGACCCTAAGTTTATGTCGCTAATATTTCAGAATCTTCTTGCCAATGCGCTCAAATATATTGACAAGCCGGAAGGTTTGGTGAGGGTTGGCTGCGTGGAGCGGGGGGATTTCTGGCAGTTTTATGTCTCGGACAACGGCTGCGGTATAGAGGAAAAATACTTCGACAAAATCTTCGAGATTTTCCAGATGCTCTCATTTCGTGACGAGACCGAGGATGTGGGTATAGGTCTTTCGGTAACCAAGAAAATCGTCGAGACGTACAACGGGAAGATATGGGTGGAATCGGCGGTAGGGCAGGGCAGCACATTCTTTTTCACACTTCCAAAAACCAGGATACCTGCACCCCGGCGCGCCGGGGTTCCAAGCGAAGCGGGTTCCGCGGTTTGAGAACAGGCAGCCGAGGTGTCTAAGCGCTGTTGATTTTTTCGATGATGGCGTCGGCCATTTGACTCGTGCCGACGGCTGTAGGGTCATCCCGATTCGGTTTCATATCGTATGTGACGTTCTTTCCCTCTGCAATTACGGCGGCAACGGCGGCATCGAGTCTGTTTGCTTCATCGGTTTTGCCGATGTGCCGGAGCATCATAACGCCGCTTAGAATCAGTGCGGTCGGGTTCACCTTGTTCAGCCCCTTGTATTTCGGCGCACTGCCGTGGGTCGCCTCGAAGATGGCTGCCTTGTCGCCTATGTTTGCTCCGGGTGCAACGCCGAGCCCGCCGACAAGTCCCGCGCAGAGGTCACTTATGATGTCGCCGTAAAGATTGGGCAGGACGATGACGTCATAGAGTTCGGGCTTCTGGATTAGCTGCATACACATATTGTCAACGATGCGGTCCTCGAATTCGATGTCGGTATTGTTCTTTGCGACTTCGCGGCTGACGTCTAGCCACAGCCCGTCCGAGTATTTCATTATATTGGCCTTATGAACGCTGGTTACCTTCCTTCGCCCCATCTTTCGGGCGAAGTCAAAGGCGAACTGGACTATGCGCTGCGTCGCATAAACGGAGATGGGCTTTATGGTTATTCCGGAGTCAGGTCTTATCTGCTTTTCGCGGCGTTTGTTTATCCAGTTGATAAGCTCGGCGGTCTCGTCTTTATCCTTTTCAAACTCGATGCCGGCGTAGCAATCTTCGGTATTTTCGCGGACGACGACGAGGTCGATATCGCTGTATCTGCTTCGCACGCCCTCGTAGCTCTTGCACGGTCGCAGGCAGGCATACAGGTCGAGCATCTGGCGGAGATGGACGTTTATACTTCTAAAGCCGGTGCCGACGGGAGTGGTTATTGGGGCCTTCAGAGCGATGCCGTCTTTCTTGATTGACTCGACGGTTGCGTCGGGCAGCGGGGTGCCTTCTCGCTGCATTACGTCGGCCCCCGCCTCTCTTGTTTCCCAGTTGATATCTGCACCGGTTGCGTCGATACACCTTCTCGCGGCCTCGGCGATTTCAGGGCCGATTCCGTCGCCCGTAACAAGCGTCACATTTGTCATAACTTCTGCTCTCCACAGGATGCCTTACGGCACAAACAGCTTGTGAAGGTCGCTATGCTATTGTCTTGCTGCCTGGCTGTCAATGGCGGGATTTGATAAGGTGCACGGCGGCGATTAGAATGCTTTGTTACGAAATGCAGTTATTGAGAGGTTGTGAAGATGAGAGTCTATCTTGTTCAGCACGGAAAGGCGGCCTCGGCAGATGTGGATACTGCAAGACCTTTGACCGGCAAGGGACGCAGAGAGGTTGAGAAGGTCGCAGTGTTTATCGAGCCGCTGAAGTTGGCTGTTGATTATCTGTGGACGAGCGACAAGGAGCGGGCGATTGAGACTGCCGAGATTTTGGCCGGTGCCATTGAGGTGCGCAAAGAGCGCAAGACCCGTACCGGGTTATCGCCGAACGATGACGTCCGGCCGCTCGCCGAGGAACTTGCTGGCAGCCGGGGCGACGTGATGATAGTGGGCCATATGCCTTTTCTCAACCGGCTGGCGGGCTTATT
The DNA here is from genome assembly GCA_964514115.1 of uncultured Pirellulales bacterium. GTDB lineage: Bacteria > Planctomycetota > Phycisphaerae > Sedimentisphaerales > Anaerobacaceae > CAZEPI01. The sequence continues at coordinate 374,546 of CAZEPI010000001.1, forward strand.
ACTTGCCGGAAGTGAGAATAGCGCGCCGGTTGCATTTCGAAATGGCGGTGTCGTGTGTCTAAGTGGTGTCGAGGAGCAATGGCAGGTCCAGTGGATAGTGCTGCCTGAGCTCTTGGCGTAACCGGTGATTTTACAGCCGGGTCCGGACGCGACTTTTTGCTGTGCGAGAGCTTTGTAGGGTGGAGTTCACTCCATCGGTTCGATTCTGCGGGGCGGCCTACTCCGCCGAAGTCCCTTAGGGACGAAGCCCGGAAGCACCGCCTACGACTACCTACAAACTCGACACGCACCCTTTGCTGTCATGCTCGCGGCAAAAGAATTGACAGTGCCGTCAGCAGAGTGTAATCTCACCGCTTTAGGGAGTGTAGCTCAGTTGGTAGAGCAACGGCCTTTTAAGCCGTAGGTCTTGGGTTCGAGTCCCAACACTCTCATTCTTCAGTTCGTTTTAGTGGTGATATGTTTTGTCAATTCTCATTAAGAATAGAGGAGTAGACCAATGAAATGTTGTTCCTGTGCCGGAGGCGTGTTGTTTATTTGCTGTACAGTTATCATTTCTGTCTGTGTTCTGTTTTTTGCCCCTGCTGAGGTCAAGGCCGAGCAGACCGGTGTTGCCCGCAGCGGTCCTTCTGTGGACATCCAGCGCAGCAGCGAGGTCGTCAAGGACCTTGAGAATGATTACATGAAGGTTGTGATTTACAGCGATGCAACGGCGGACCTGCTGGACAAAAAGACAGGCACGAAGTGGCAGATGGGGCCTGTCATGTTTCAGGATGAAGGGCCCATCGACGTCGGGCACGTCTGGCAGCGGACAGAAAGAATGAAGCCCGAGCAGTATCCGGGGCGCTTTAGAGGAAAGAAAGCTGGCGATTCGATTGAGTTCACACTGCTGGGCTATTATCTGAAGGAGATGGGGACATTTAGGTGTAATGTGAAGCTGGATGGGCCGTGGCTTGAGTTTCGGCTAAGCGAGATAGATGAAGAACTTGAGAGTCTTGTTTTTCCACCGCCGATAGAATCACAGAGTCTGGTCTTTCCGCAGGGTGTGGGGCAGTGGGTGCGCGAGCCGATGTCGGAAAGACGATTTTTGCCGTATATCAGTCGGCTTAATATGCGCTGGTTCGGCGGATTGAAGGGCGATGCGGGCTGGATTGCAATCTTCCCGGATAATTATGCCGACTGGGGAGTGATGGTCGCCCGGATGTCTGCGTCGTCGGCGTGGCTCAAATCGCTTGGTAAATGGGCTTATCCGAGGACGATTCGCTATCGGTTCACGACCGGCCGTTACGTAGGCCTGGCCAAGGCGTTCCGCGCGTGGGCGATTGAGAACGGACTTTTCAAATCGCTCACAGAAAAGATGGAAGAAAAACCCGCATTGCGGAATTTCCTTGGCGGCAGGCGGCTTTCGATGATGCAGGCAACACCGGCATATACGAGACGATACTTCCAGGACACGCTTAGGCCTTTTGATGAGAAAATGATAGACGGCAAGGTACGTGTGAATATTACGCATGCCCAGGCCAGGCAGATAATCGAAGAGGCCAGGGCGCTCGGTATGAAGAAGGGCTTTGCCATTCTTCGCGGATGGATTCAGGGCGGATATGACTGGTCGCATCCCGACATCTGGCCGCCGGAAGAGGAGCTTGGAACCATCGAAGGGCTCAGGGACCTGTGCTCGCTTACGGGTTCGATTACGGTGGGGCTTCACGATAATTATCAGGATATATACGAACAGTGCCCGAGCTTTCCAAATGGTGTGGTACGCTTAGCCAACGCCGAGTTGTTGGCCGGCGGTTACTGGATGGGGGGCCAGGCCTACATATTAAATTCGGGCAACGGTCTCAGATACGCCCGGCGAAACTGGGCCGACCTCTCCAAACTCAATCTCAAGCTGATTTATATTGATACCACGACCGCCGTGCAGAATTACGAATCCTATGACCCGGGCAATCTACAGACGAGGTCACAGGACGTCGAGCAGAAGAGCAGACTGCTAAAGTTCTTCTGTGACAAAGGGGTTGTCTTGGGCAGCGAATGGGGGGCGGATTTTGGCATTCCGTATCTGGACTATGCTTCCGCTCGTCACAGCCGAGTCGCGGGCGAATCCATTCCGCTCTGGCCGTTAGTGTTTCATGATGCTGTGTTTTCCATGGGTGGGGGGGCACGCGGCAGGGCCGGCAGACCGGGCTGGCTTGAGAATATGCTTTGGGGTTACGTGGTTTCGTTCCGGGTCAATGGCTTTGATGGCTGGAAAGAGCAGCAAGACGATTTCAAGTCAACTCTTCACGTTGACCGCTGGAATGAGCGTATCGGAGCCGAGGAGATGACAGACCATAAATTCCTTACGGATGACTTCGCAGTTGAACAGACCACCTTCGGCAACGGCCTGTCTATCGTAGTCAATTTCTCTGATACCGACAGAACGGTTGATGGCCTTTCCGTGCCCGCTTACGGATATGTCATCAGGGAATAATCTTTGGCAACTGGCAATGACCGTTTCACACTCTTTGCCGTACCTTCTCTGCGCCGCACTATACCCCAACCGGCAGAGCAGCGACTTCTACGCTATAGGTCTTGGGTTAGAGTCCCAACACTCTCATTGTTTTCATAACCCACAACTTCTCACTTCTGAACTACTCGCCTGACTTCCTGCCCCTCCTTTCCGCCCCAATTGCGTTCCTTTTGTCTTACGAGTGAGTGGTAGGTCAGTAGTGAGTGAGTTGGGATTGAGGAGAAGTCGCTATAGGCTTTGATACCGATTACTACAGGCCTGTGAGCCAGTTTTGAGGAACTGATCCTACTACATTACGGCAAGCTCGTTGGAGTAGGTGCTCAGACTATTTACAACTGGGAAAGTGAGGTCAGCCGCCCCCGCAAGCGGCATTTGTCGGTTCTCGCCTCGATTCGCCACATGGACAAGAGAGAAGCCCGATCCCGTCTTGAGCAACTGGCCAGGAGCAGTCGGAAGAAGTCAAAAACCAGGCCCACATAGTGCTGATATTATGTGGGCCTGTTCGACATATTCGTATTCTTCCAAAGGTCAGACCATATCTTTGAGATTCTTGAGTGGCCTAATTTTCACAACATTTCGAGCCGGTTTGGCCTTGAATATAGTTTCTTCGCCAGTGAAGGGGTTGATGCCCTTGCGATCCTTGGTTGCAGGTTTCCGCTGTACGATCAACTTCATCAAGCCCGGCACGGTATATGCACCTGGGCCGCTTCGGCCGAGACTCTTCTTGATCTGAGCAGCCATTGCTTCAAACACAGAGTTGACATCCTTCTTTGCCAATCCTGTCGCATCGGCGATTCCGGATACGATCTCACTCTTGGTCATCGGCTTAACAGGTACTTTCTTTTCCGCCATAACATGTTCTCCTTACAAAGAAAGACGACTAAAAAAACAATCCATTAACCAACTATCCTCCTCAGAACGGGAGGATACAGCCCATATTACACCAGCTCTGATAGAAAAATCAAGCAGGAAATCAGGTGCTGGAATCGGAAATCCTTGCGGGTTTCCCACCCCCCAAATGCGTCCCTTTTAAGCCGTAGCTCTTGGGTTCGAGTCCCAGCACTCTCATTGTTTGAAAAAGCAGGAGGAGTCCACTTCCTTTATTCTGTCTTCTGGGTAGCGTCAAGTCGCGTTAGCGCCTGTTTTGCACGGGAGTACTGTGGGTCTGCGTCCAGTGCTTGGTCGTAGGCGTCTATGGCCTTCCGGACACGGCCTTGTCTTTCCAGACACGCGCCCAGATTGAAATAAGCAACCGGGTCGTTTGGGTCCGCTTTGATTGCCGCAGCGTAGTGTTTGGCTGCTTCGCCGAATCGCCCTATTCTCAAGAGCACGTTTCCAAGATTATTGTAGGCCTCAACGTAATCATCCTTTAGGGCGATTGCCTTTGAGTAGGCATCGATTGCGTCTTCAGTCCGGTCCTGTCTGTCAAGAGATTGCCCGAGGCAAAAGTATAGTTCCGGCTCGTACTCGATTTTCTCCTCATAGAAAGGCCCGGCTACGGATAGCAGCACAACTATCAGCGCAACCGCCCCGGCCGCCGCAGCCCGCAGCGGCCTTCTGTCATGCAAAACTTGCCACAGCCCGACACAGCCGCCTCCGGCCAGCACGCTGACCACCGGTATAACCGGCGCTCGGTATCTTGCAGTGACGAAGACGAGGATAACCGAGGCCGGGTAAAGGACTAAAAAGAGCCAGACGATACCGGGGATTCTGCGAAACTGCAGCACGGCCCCAATCGCCGCAAGGGGCAGCAGCAGGCCGAACGGAAACCCGAAGCCGCCTGCCTTCCACACGCCCACGCTCAGCAGCACCGACCACTTTCTAAACAGATAAATATCGAGATTTCGCGGCAGCTCTCGTGAATTGACGAACTGGGCGCTCTTGTACAGCAGTCCTCTTGCAAAACCAGCGGGGTCGTCGAGAAGGTATTGCCCGGTCTTGTTGTAAAACCACCGGTCCTGCTGATGCGGCTCTTCTGCGCCGTCTCTTATGGGTAATTCAGTAAGCTCTCGCCAGCCGGCACCCGGGCGGATTGCTATTGTCTTTTCGTAATTGGGGTTGTTGCCGATGTAGAAGTTTATCCCGCCTGTCAGCGGCAGTATGGTGGGCCTGCCTACAACGCGATAGCCGAGGATTGCAACAGGGCCAGCGGCTACAAGAAAACCCGCTGCCACTAAGGCCACGGTTGCGGGTATCCTTTTGGTAGTCCTTTTTTCGCGCACCTGGCAAAGCAGCAGCCAAATACATTCTCCTGCAAAGAAGGGCAGGAAAACGGGCCTGGTCATGATGCTAAGCGCACCGCACAGGCCGAGTGCAAGGTATTTGACCACGGTGCCCGATTCTCTGGCTCGCAGGAAAAGCAGGATTAACGCGACCGACCAGAAGGCAGCCCAGCCGACGGCCAGCAGCTCGCTTTCGAAAAACACAAGCGGCATATACAGTGCCGTTATGATACCGGCGAGCAGTGCGGCGGTTTTGCAGAACAGCTTCTTAGCCAGATGAAATGACAGCAGGGCTGTGAAGCCCCCTAAAATCGTCTGCGCGATTTTTGCCCAGACGATTGACGAGCTGCTCAGCCGATAGACAAAGGACAGAAAGAGCGGGTAAAAAGGCGGCTGCCAGAAAAGAGAATCGGTTAGCGTTTTTCCGGCGGCGATGTCCCTGGCGAGCCCGTTGTATCTCAGCGAGTCCACGATGGGTGCGAAGAACGTTGGATTGTCGGTGCTCTCGAATAGATAGACCATCCGAACAGCCAGGGCGAGTATGAAGACAAATGCCGCCTGCCAGAAGTAGCTGGGCTCTTGGTAAGGAGTAGTCTGTTCAATTGCAGGCCTGTGCTCGTTGGAGCTCATAGAGGGATATTAGCATAAAAGCAGTTTGTGTAGAAGCACTGGTTGCGCGTGGGTATGTTGACGCGGGCGGCGGGTGTTGGTAGCATCTGTGCATCATCGGCAGAGGGCTTTGCCCGGTGTGATAATTGGTTGGGCCGAGTATGCCCTTCGGCTGTTGAACTTCGAGACAAGGCCAAGGTCGGATTTGTGGAATCTTCGAACTCAAAACATGGCAGCGGGTGGCTTTGGACGGTATTCGCGCTGCTCGTATTGTATTTTGGTGTGAGCGGTTTTAAGATTGCATCGGTCAAGAAGTTGCCTTTCTATGATTCTGCTGACGGGACGGGTTTCTACTGGACCGAGAACGCGATGCATTTCCGTCATACGCGGATGGTCTCGCAGGGGCAGAGTATTCCGGCCATCGATGTGGACATCCAGTATCCTGAGGGGATTGACAACACCCGCTACGTGACGATTTTCATGGAGTATGTTGCAGGGACGCTGCATCGCGTTTTCTTTTCGCGAGTTCCCTTACATGTGTTTCTCGTCCATTTCAGTTGTTTTTTCAGCAGTCTGTCGATATTGGCAGCATTTTTGGCTGCGAGGGTATTGTGGCGCTCGAACGTGCCGGCCGTTGTCTGCGCGGCTCTGTACGCGGTTAGCCCGGCGAGTTTCTCTCGTGCCGCGATGGGATCGTTCCTGAGAGAGGATTTTGCGCTGCCGTTTATCTACTTCAGCTTTGCGTGTTTGATGTATTGTCTTCGGAAGGATAGCCGGCTCGTTGCGGTCGTGGGCGCTTTGTTGTTGGCCGTGGCGCTTGCATCGTGGCACTTTACGCAGTTCTACGTTTTTCTGATGGTAGGCGGCCTTGTGTTATTGTTTCTGTTGGCTGGGCGTGAGAGCCTGCCGTGCCTTAGCTTGACGATTTTCACGACAGCGGCACTGATTGTCTCGGTTGCTTTGCCTGTGCTCCGGACGACGCGGTTTGCCCTTTCCCCTCAGATGATGACGGCATACGCGCTGGTGCTTTGTGCCTGGGCTATGCCGGGATGGGTCGAGCGGACGCGCCTGAGGCGTCTGCTCCTTTGCGGTATGATACTGCTGATATTCTTCCTGATAGGACTCGCGGTGCAAATGTCCTCCGGAAGCCACTCCCATGCCTACAGCACCTTCCTGGCCAAGCTTCGTTATCTTGGCCGAATCCCCACCGACCCGACAAAGCTTGCGTACGAGGCCAAGATGATGTGGGTCGCGGGCTTTGTGACACCGACCTTGTCGGAAATTTTCATTTTGCTTTCGGCCGTGATTGTCCCCGGATTTGCAGGCGTTGTTCTCTGCGTAGTTCGCTGGTTCAAGGGCAAGGCCGACAAGGGAGAAATGATTTTTGTGTATTTCGCGGTGGCGACTTTTATCTGGTTTCTTGCGTTCCGCAGATATTGTGTCCTGGCGGCATTCTTCCTCTCGCTGCCTGTCGGCTCGCTTGTGTTGGTTAAGAATCGCAGGGCTCGCCAGGTTGCGTATGCGGTCATCGGGATGTATTTTATCGTCGGCCTTGTGACCGCGATTGGCATCCCGTGGATTCCTGCTCGACCGGCCGAGAGTGATATGATGGATGTACTCAGCTACGTCCAGGACAATAGCGAGCCCAATGAGCCGGTGCTCAGTTCGTTTTATTTCGGCCCTTCTATTGTCACCTACGCCCATCGCCCCGTGATTCTTCATTCGATGTTTGAATCGCCGACAATCCGAAATAAGGTCCGTGGTGTATATGAAGCGCTGTATCGCAGCGAGGACGACTTCTACGAAATCTGCATGCGATACGGCGCGGCTCTTTTTGTTTGCGAAGCGCACATGGTCCTTGGCAGTGAGCCCGGCACCACCCGTTATTTCGTTAATGCGACTCGGCTCAGGAGCGATTGCGCCGCAACTCTTTTTCACTTCCGGCCCGAGCGCCTTGAGCATTTCCGTCTGGTGTACCAGAACACCAACTATCGCATCTTTCGCGTCGGCCCCGAAGGCGTTGATAACGTCGGCGAGTTTGAATATGAGCCGGCCTACGACATAACGGTGTATTGCCCGCCGGAATCGCTCGGCGACTACATTGATGATTCGGTGATTGCCGCCGGCATTGATAAGCTCGCCAAACCCCAGATACATAAGGAGCTTGGCGCCCGTTTCCTCGCCGAAGGCGACTACGATACGGCCGTACTCGAGTATCTCCGCTCCCTGGCTCGCAACCCGATGCAGCCGGATGTCATTCTCAGCGCGGGCCAGGCACGCTGGAAGTCGGGTAAAAAGCAGGAGGGTCTGATAGCCATTATCAAGGCCCTGAATATGGACCCGCTCCTCGACGTCGCCCCGCTTGACATACCCGATTCGAAGGCCTGGCTGGCTATTGGCGGCAACGACGTAGCCGCTGGCCGGTACAAGCGCGCCGAGATATGCTTCAGGCGGGCACTGGAGCTGGACCCCCAATCGAGCGAGGCATACACGTCCCTGGCGTTCGTTTATGCCGCTCAGCGCCGCTACGAAACCGCCATTCAATACGCCGAAAAGGCCCTTGAATTGAACCCCAACCAGCCCCGCCTGCCCCAGGCCCTTCGCCAGTGGAAGAGTTTGCCCTCTCCCCGCCCCAAAAGATGAGCCGGCCATCATCATTGGCAATTCTGAATCCTCCATTCTGGACTTTGAAGCGTTTCGGCCCGCGTGGCCCCGCAGGCTTGATTTGGGTCCCCGGTTTGAGAATGTTACGTTCATTTTACCTATCTTAACTTTGGCTTTGTTTTGGGTTCTCTTTTGCTGGCCGGAGGCAGTGTTTTGTTCGTAAGGCGTTTGTTGGTATAGGGTTAAGGCCATCTTGCCTATCTTGACTTTGGCTTTGTTTTGCATAAAAGCCGTCGCGCGGCCCACGGCCCTCGAGGCGAGGAAACCGGGGCTCGGGACACGGCCCACGGCCCACGTGGGTCGTGGCGCCGCACCACGAAGGGTGCGGGCGCGGGCGCGGGCCAAATCCTAAATCCTAAGCTCGAAATGCTAAACAAATTCGAATGACGAATGACCGAAATCCAAAACATCATGTAACACCTTTACGATACGTGAGTTATGAGTTCTCAGCTTTTAGAAATACTATTTAGTTTTCATTGTTCATCAACCACTATACAAGGGGGGAAGTTGGGTGTCAAGTGAAAAAAACAGAAAAATAGCGTACAGGGGGCAGAAAGGAGAAGATGGAAGGCAGAGGACGGCACAAAGCCGAGCAGAGGAGAAAGTCAAATTCGATTTGCAGACGGCGGCAAAGGCTCCTG
>CAZEPI010000002.1:0-361710 GCA_964514115.1 uncultured Pirellulales bacterium
GGTGTAAATTCCGAATGAGCCCATACATATCTCGTATTGAAATAACCTTCTGCTTTCGGCCAACCGGAAGAGGATGTCCCATAAGCAGGGTAACATTTATCAGTCATCCAGCTCGGTCTGCCCATAATCATACCATCTGGCCACCAGTCGTCAGTATTTATATAGGGCGTATGGCCGGGATGCAGGCCGGGTGTTCCATCATCTCTGCCCGAAGTATAGGCATTTTCAATACTCCGCATGCCTGACAGGTTTGTCGCAGCAGTAGTCATATAAATGATATTCAGGGAATTACGTCCAAGCCCCCAGTCGGCTTCTAAGACAAGGGCATTTTCGAATAATTCTATATCCGAAGGATTATCGGCAATTGCGTGGGCAACTATCGAGCGTTGTACATTCTGTATAGTCTTAAAGTATCCTGTGTTATTGTCTGTAGCCCTGCGCGTTGGTCGGGAGTTAGTATAATTTGCTTCAATATTTTTAGCTTCATTGATAATGGATGCCTTCATCCTGCTGAATAAAGTGGGATAATTAACAGTTCGTCGGGTTTTGAGATAACCGGCAGATGCCCAAAGCTGATTCTTGGTGTCTTTATTAGCTATCGCTGAAGTGTTTGTTGTTGCGTCGCTCAATGAATTCACCATGTCTTCATAAACAGTATTTCCCGTCAGGTTGTAGAGAAACGCCGCAGCCATCATTTTCAGGTCCTTTCCCCTGACTGTTCCTTCACCGACATTCTGCGTTGCACCAAGCATCTGGTCGGCTAACCCTGAAGCATAATTGTAAGCTGTAATTGCAGAAGTCGTGTACGTATCTTTCAAACTATCCAGTCCGGCAAGCATAAAACAATTAGCCAGCATGGACGCGTTTGCGGCATTTGCCCATGCTGCTATCGGCGTGTTTCCCGCCTGGTAAAGGATATTGCTGCTGGTAGGGTTTGTAAGTCCGTGACTATATCCGTCTCCATCGCGCAATCGAAGCCAAAAATCGACTTCGTTTCTTGCTTCGTCGAGTATATCAGGGATGCCGTTGCCGCTTTCAGCAATTCCCAGGTTATCATCGTTCAATCTGCCGTCGGTAAGAATATAGGGCAACAGCATATCATAGATGTTTGAAATATGTCCCAGATGCCTGTCCCAGTCCAGTGCATCGGAATGGCCGCCATAGGCATCGTTGTTCTGAGGACTGCCCGATTTTACATAGGGGGCCCAGTCGTCGGGTTTGTCCCAGAAATCGCCGTCTGAAAAAGTATCCCAATCCGGGTGCCAGGGCTGCATAGTGGTTATATAGACCTTTGTATTTGACGGTGATACATTGGGAATATAAAGAGGCCGGCGAGGAACCGGTGTCATATTAAGATTATCCTGGCCGATACGCATATAAAAATAGCCAAGTGTGCCGACCCTGTATGGCTCAAAATAAACATCTTTTTTTATCTCGAAATTTTCGCTGCAGCCCACTCCTTCTATTGCAATACGGTATGTTCCGGGGGTGTTAAACCCGGTAAAATCAGCTTTCCAGACATTTGATGCCGTAAGGTTATACCATCCTACGTCCAAGCCGCTGTTTTTCCAAAAGGCAACAGTTCCAACTTGCTGTGCGGCGGAGGTATTTACATTATATATATAAACCTTTTTACCAACAAACCCCGCGTAGTTACGCGCACCGCCGTTTCCCATCCAGATATATAAATCGACGGCTTTTATGCTGGCATCGCTCAGATATCCAACCAGGTTTACATGCACTGCTTCTGACCGGCTGTTGAATATATCAAAATTAATGGTTCGGTTAAGCACATCAGAATTTGTATTTGCATTTATTTCAATGGTATAGCTTTTTCCCTGGGCCAGGGAATGTGGTAATTTCAAATAAATGGTGTGTTCCATAGTATATTCGTAATTCCAGTCACTCGCTGGAGTGTTCCAATCCATTTCAGCCATACCATTGAGTTTTGATTTACGGTAGCAATTGGTTGGATTTAAACCGGCTGTGCCATAATTTGCATCATCGGTTGATTTTATGACCCAGTTTGCGGTCGCGACGGCATTTGTTGTGTTCAGTGCGCTTCCATAAGTCACCACATAATTATTGGCTGTATCATGATCTGATGTATAGGCGGTGCTTCCAAGCCCGTCGTCAACAAAATTTACATCCCCATCTTTGAAGCGGACCATAATGTAGTCCTTGTCGATAACTTCTATTTCGACAAGCTTGGCTGCGTTTGCATCAGTGGAAATAATGAGTGATGACAAAACTGAAATGATGAATGCTGTTCTTTTCATAACCCGCCCCTTTTATGCGATTCTTTAATATTCTTTACTAGAAACGCCTTTGGCCCCCGCCGAAGATAATTAACCCAATCTAATCATGCTACCTGGGATTTCCCAAATAACCTTACATACTCTTGCTCAGCTACACCGCTGAGCCTCATCTTCAATAGAATAACAAATCTGTTTGAAAAATTCAAGTTTTTCAATGTTACTCGAAGTCTTTTTAGCCAGAATAGCCGTAAAAATACGAGTTTATCAGCGACCCCGCCCTACGGGCGGGCGCTAAACAAGAGTATTCCTCAGGTGGGTACCCGCGGCCGAAGACCCCCGGCCTACGACTTACCGGGGCAGGCGGGGCTAAATAAGAGCATTCCTCACCCTCTGTTATTGGACCAAGAGAGGAGCTACTCGAGGGTAAACTCTGGTGCCCCCGGGCGAAGATAGAGGGTTAGTCGGACTGGTCGGACCTGTAGGACTGGTCGGATTGGTGAGACGGGTAGGACGAGTAGGATTGTGGGCGTGAGTGAGGGCCCCCGTTGGAGCTTGCGCTCCAAGGCACGGGGGTCTGCGCTACGCTACGACAGGGCGGGGGGGGAATAATTGAGAATTGAGAATTAAGAATTGAGAAGTTGAGGGCGCTTCGGTGGCAATGAGAGTTAATCCCCGAAGTTAAGTGAAGCGAAGTCGCCGTGGCATACTCGTATTTCGTATCTCGTACTGCGTATTGCGTATTGCGTATTTCGTAGTTTTAACTTTCCTTCGGAAAGTTTAGACAAGCGAATTCTTTGTGGAACTTTTTTGCGGCCTGGTTCCGCCTTCGCCATCCACCTTCGCCAAGGCTTCGGAGGACAGGGGGCTACGGCGGACAGGCTCCGGCTATGCGTCATCAGGGAAGTTAAGTGAGGCGAATTGGCCGTGGTGCTTGCGCGCAGCTTTGTCATAGGCATGTGCGGCGGCGATTTCGGAGTGGAAAGAGCCGAGGTAGATACGTCGGCCATCGACGAGTATTCTTGCTCGCCATTTTTTTTGTTTTTGGACCCAATCGACGCCCTTGAACTTGGAACGGGAGTAAAGTTTGAATTTTCTGCGGTGTCGGACGTTCTGGGTGAATGTGGCGATACGGAGGTTTGCACATCTATTGTCGAGGCCATTGTGATTGATGTGGTCGATGAAGAGGTGCGAGGCTCGTCGCTCGGCCCCCGGCCCTCGGGGTGGATGAGTAGATGAGGAAAGTTTATCTTGCATGATGTGGCCATTCGATAGACTCATGACTGCGCGGTGCATACGGAGGTTTTTCCGTGGGGCGGTTTTGCCGTTGGTGAGAGAGTGAACGGCGTACCAGGTGCGCGGGCCTTTTGCGGCGTGCCAGGTGAATTGGGAGAGGTGGTCGTAGTATTCGGGGTCAACGATTGCGAATTTTCCGCGAGTGAGTGGTATTCGGCGAAAGGCGTAGCCGTAACGGATACGCCGATAGACCAGCGCCAGGGCAACGACCACCCTCTCAGCCCAGCCGGTAATCTCGAATGTAATATTGACCTTCAAATCCCCTCCGGGCGGAATCTATTATTTACTATTTATGATTTTCGATTTTGCATTATCGAGTTGCCATTCATGGAGCGGCCTTCGGGGTCGCTCCATCCTTGCACGAATCCCCACGGGATCTGCGCTCCATCGGGGGGGCTAAAGCGCCCCCCGTGGGAGAGACCCTTCGACTCGTCCCTTCGGAACTCGCTCAGGGTTCGTGCCTCATCAAAGAAGCACCTCTCCGTATAAGGCACGAACTTGCGCGTTTGGTCCGATTTTTCGGCTATTTTCGGGAAGTGCGAGGTATGTAAGTCGTTGTGAGGAAGGGGTTAAAGAAAATTTGGGAAATTGCGATTTTGGGTCTGCGCTATATGCGCGTTTGGCTCAAACGCGCGTTTGAAACAAATGTATGAAAGAGGGCAGAGGGCAGAAGATAGAAGAGTTGCGGGTTGCTGGTTGGGCCTGTAGAATGTGACGGGTATTTAACGGGAGCGCAATATGTACGGCAGGCCGCCAGAAGGCTCGCAAATCCGTATCGAACCGGGCATAGACTCGGACAGTTATTCGTGGAGCAACGGCCAGCCGGGATTTTTGCAGTATGGGATGGGTGCTTTTCTGCTGGTCTGGCTTGCCGGCTGGAGCGCCTCCGGCATTATAGCCATAGGCGTACTCTTCTTTGGGCAAGAGGTGTCGGTGGTGACGAAGCTTTTGCTCGTGTTCTGGCTATTGCTGTGGGTCGTTGGGGAGGTGTTTGTAATCTGGATACTGTATTGGGTGCTAAAGCCGGTGCGGCGTGCACGGCTTACGCTGGCACAGAATTGGCTTACATACGAGACCGGCACTATCTGCCTTGATGCGACCTACCATTACCGGCAAAATTATGCCTCTTACCCGGTGGGCACAAAGCCCAGGTTCCTCGATTTGCTTCGCAACAAAGTTTATCGTGTCGAGCGAGAGAAGATCTCGAACCTGCGGCTTGGCAGGGTGGGCGAGCGTCTGCGTCTGACGCTGGATACCGGCCCCGACAGAATCGAAATCGCAAGGGCACTTTCCGAAGTCGAACGCGAATGGCTCTTCAGCATCCTGACCGATTACGCGGCACGCTGAGAGTTGAGACAGGCCCCACGACGTCCCCGCGCATAAAAAATGCCCCGTTTTCGCGGGGCATTTTTTGTGGTTCCTGTTTAGTAATCACTTCGGGATGACGTTGACCGCACACGGCCCTTTCTTGCCCTCGCCGACTTCATACTCCACGGCCTGTCCCTCAGCCAGCGTCGCGTACCCCTGCGACTTTACCTCCGAGTGATGGACGAAGAGGTCCTCACCGCCGTCGTCGGGAACGATAAACCCAAAGCCCTTCTTGTCACTGAACCATTTTACTCTACCCGTACTCACATTAACTCCTTCCGGCCAACCGGCCGCAAAACCATACTATGTCTCTCACATTCACCTTAATGATATTCCTGAGAGACGAAAGAATATACTAAGCCCGGATTCTAACACACATTATCGACACAGCGCAATCAAAAAATAAATAATTTCGTAATCAGTCAGTTACAGGTGGCTTTTTTATCGCCGGTGTCCCCGGCGGAGGGCATCCGCCGTAAGGCGTCCGCCGGAAGGCGTCCCTTCCGGGACTGCGGACTTACGGCGGGGTCCACAGGACTGCGGACTGACCGGTTACTTACACGGGCTTATTTTGCTTGACAGTTGGAGAAGTGCGGTCTAAGATGGGAAAGTCGGATGTGTAACGTTTAGAAGGGGCGGTACGGATGGCAAAAGGGGCCAGAAGAAGGGTAGCATTCATTTCCTCGTTCCCGCCGCGTCAATGCGGGATTGCGACTTTTACCGCCGACCTCACCAAGAGTACGGAAGCGGCCGCCAAGGGGGAATTCGAGCCGCTGGTCGTTGCGATGCGGTCGGGCGACCACGAGTATAACGAGCCCGTAAAGTTCGAGATTCGCCAGGACGTAAGAAACGACTACATCTGCGCCGCAGAATACATTAATTTCAGCCACGTTGACGCGGTTTCAGTTCAGCACGAGTTCGGTCTGTTCGGCGGAGAGGCCGGCTCGTATTTGAGCCTGCTGCTGAACCGTCTTAAGAGTCCTATAATAACCACGCTTCATACGCTTCTCGAGGATCCAAGCCCGGCGCATCGCAAATCACTGACCGACGTCTGCGCCGCCTCTTACAAAGTAGTAACGATGAACGAACGCGGCGTGGGCATGCTCGGCGACATCTACGGTATCTCGAAAAAGAAGATTGAGCTCATACCCCATGGCATACCGGATTTACCGTTCGTCGACAGCAACTACTACAAGCACAAGTTCAAAATGGAGGGGCGAAGAACCATTTTGACCTTCGGCCTGCTCAACAGAAATAAGGGCATTGAGGTTATGTTGAAGGCGATGCCTGCCATAATCTCCAAAGACCCTTCGGTCCTCTACATAGTGCTCGGTATGACTCATCCGTCCGTTATACAGTACGAGGGTGAATCGTACAGATTCAGCCTCCAGCGGACGGTGAAAGAGCTGGGTCTCCAGAAACACGTTATCTTCCACAACCGGTTTGTGAGTAACGAAGAGCTTCATAACTTTCTCTGTGCCGCCGACATTTATGTCACCCCGTACCTCAAAAGAGAACAGTTGACCAGCGGAACACTTTCATTCGCCGTTGGCACCGGTAAAGCCGTTGTCTCGACCCCTTACTGGGCGGCGATGGAACTGCTAGCAGGAGGACGCGGGAAACTCGTGCCTTTCGGCGATTCCAAAAAGATGAGCGAAGCTATCATCGCAATCTCACAGGATGATTCGCTTTTCTACTCTCTTCGCAGGAAGGCATACGATTACGGCAGGTCAAGGACCTGGCCTAAGATAGGCCAGAGCTACTGGAAGCTTTTCAGTGCAAAACGACTGCCGCTATTCGTTACGCCAAGAGCAGCACCAACCGTCGCCGAGACGAGCTCCACAACGCAGGTACCGGAACCGTCTCTGGAGCACCTGAGACGACTTACCGATGATACGGGCCTGTTCCAGCACGCCAAGTTCACTGTTCCGAATCGCGACCTGGGCTACACGACCGACGACAACGCCCGGGCGGTTATAGCAATGACCAAGTACTACAGCCAATATGCAGGGCCGGAAGTGCTGCGTCTTCTTGATACCTATCTATCGTTTGTTCTCTATTCGCAGAGCAGCGACGGGACAATCAGAAACCTTATGGATTACGACAGGACGTGGGCGAGAAACGAGCCGGCCAATGATGCCTTCGGCAGGGTGCTGTGGGCCTTTGGCACGGTAATGGCGGCCCACCCATCGCCCACATACCTGTCAATCGTCAAAGACCGCTTCGATATTTCCGTCAAACACGTAAGCAGGCAGCATCCCAGAGGGATGGCGTACTCGATACTTGGTATGGCCGATTATCTAAAGCAGTTCCCCGGCGCGAGCGACATAAAGCGCTATATGGCTTCGGCGGCCGACGGCCTGGTTCTCCAGTATCGCGAGAGCAACCACCCGGACTGGCAATGGTTCGAGGACATACTGACCTACGACAACGCCGTCCTGCCGCATGCGTTGTTCGCCGCCGGACAGACCCTCGGAAAAGAGCAATACTACGAGGTCGCTGAGAAGACCTGTGAATTCCTGCTTGAGAATACTTTCAACGGGGAGCACTTCAGCTTCATTGGCTGTAACGGCTGGTACGAGCGCGGGCGCAACAGAGCCGAATTCGACCAGCAGCCGATCGAGGCCGTAAGCAGCGTCCTGATGCTAAGAGCCGCCTATGACGCCACGCAAAACAGTAAATTCCTAACTCTGCAAAGAAAGGCCTTCGACTGGTTCCTGGGTGAGAACGACCTGAGAATCCCCCTCTATGATTTCAAGACCAAGGGGTGCGGTGACGGACTGATGTCCGACGGCGTGAACGCAAATCAAGGGGCTGAGAGCACGCTCAGCTTCCTGCTCGGTTTGCTGACCGTCATTGAAAGCTACAGCTTAATTGATAAGGCGGCCAAGCCCGGCGAAAAGACAGACGGAACAAGGATAGGCGTGGAAAGCATTGCGCCCAAAAAGAGGTCAAAAAAAAACCGCGTTGAAGAGCTGGCGTAAGGCGCCCGCCGAGAGAACGGCGGCGACTGAAGCATCCCTCAAAGTACCGGAATCCGGCTTACTGGCCTATGATTTCGGCCCCCTTCTCGCCCGTCCACTTGATATCCTCGCCCAGTCCCTGGACGGTATTACAGCCGACCAGGGCAAAAAGCAGGATAATCAGACTAATCAGCAAGACCGCTCTGCGCCACATAGCACAAACTCCTTTTTGTCCCGGCAAAACTCAGCAAAACACGGAACCCAAAAAACCTTCAGTAAGCCCGTTGTATTATTCGGTATTATACGCCCTGCAAGCGAAAGAACAAGTGACCACACGCCGATTATCGCCGAGTTCGACTGGTGCTGAGCGCACAAAGCAAGTCGAAGTACTGCTAAACAAAGATATCACCAACAGGTAATGTGCCTCAATGCAACTTCACAGTGCCGCAATGTAAACCGGCAAAACAACGGTCAGGAACAGGGGTTTGTTCAGGATTTCACAGACTCACTTCTCCGCTTTTAGTTCTTGCCCTAAAAGTGCTGTGCTATTAATCCAGCCTGTTCCGATTTGCTGTTTCCTTTGGTCAAATGCGATTACTTTGTACCAAGGCGTGTTTCCATTCTTAGCTGTTTCGAGAACCTTGAATACTCCGCCTATAGGAATCTGCTTCATCTGTTGTATTGCTGCTATGGGGTCAGCAGGGTTGAGAAAGGGCATTAGGGGTGTTTGCTTTGAAACGATGTAGGCTTGACCATTCTCAAGTTCCAGCGGGTTCAGACTGGGAAATGGGGACCTCCCTACAGGTGGTGAATCCAACGGATAGTCTATCTCGATTTCATCCCCGACAACATACATAGGGCCAACAACTTCGCCGGTAATAGTCCTTCCACCTTTGGAAGCCATAATTACTGCCTTGCCGGCAAGGTTTGAGTTTCGCTCTCCAAACCGAGGGTCAGGCTGGTTTATAGGAACTACCATATTCGCTGTAATCTTGTCGCTGATGGACGCAACATCAAAACCGAGCCCAATCCTAGACAGCTTTTCCTGTTTAGTTCTGAGTGCAGATTTCCATGTTTCACTGGCAATGGAAATTCTGTGTTTTGATCTCCATTTTCCGATCGTGCTTTTTTCTGAGAAGTAGTCCAAGGAATACCTATCGGGGTTACCCTTTTCTAAATAAGACCGTGATACACTAACCATGACAACCGTATTGTCAGGCAAATCAGTATTTACCGAAAGCTCAAGTGTGGAGCCCGTAACCTCTGTCACTAACGTGAATTCGTTACATACAACCTGTCCGTTGGCTGTTTTGGACGGTTTTTCCTCAGAATTCTTGCCGACTTTTTCAATTGAAGGGTTATCCTCCGACTTCTGTTCCTTATCTGAGACATACTCATTTTTCTCACAACCTGAGGCAAGAAAGGCAATTATGAACAGCAGAACGCAAGTTAAAACAGATAGTTTTTTCATGTTTCCGCTCCTTTCGTATTTTAACTTCTCACAGCACCGCCATCACCGTATCGCTGGCTTGTCCTTCACCTTGTCCAGCCGTCGATTCTGCCGTTACCTCTGTGTTTTTCACGTCTTCCTTTTCCTGTTCCATAGTGGTCTATCTCCTAATCGGTGGTAGCTACACCACTTCTATGGCACCGTAGGCCAGAGGTGTATATGCTCTCGTGCCGCACGGGCGACGGCCTTATCTTCTTCTGTATATTTTTCTGCCAAAAGATGCCGCATCTGAGACCAGCCCGGGTAAATCGTGCTCATCTTGTGATACAGAGATAGCAGGCGTTTTTCACTCTCTTGGACCTCCATCGGAGTTAGCAAGGCAAGCCCGCCGGTATATGTCTCGAACGCACTTTGAGCAAATGAGTATTTTCCCGCATAATCAGCCAACCATTCCGGAACACCCTCCTGATCTAACAACTGCCGTCGCTTTGCGTGATTGTGCTCGGCCAACTCGAAGTTGAATCGCTTAATGTTCTGCCACAATCTATCATCGTTGGGGTCGTTCGGGTCGAAGAACGTGAATGAGGGGTGCTTAGATAGATCGCGCTTTAACTTCTCAACCATCTCAGGGTACCGATATTGCCGAATAAGTGGTATCTTCAACAATCTCTCCTGATTTGCGTCGCTTAGTGCATCGGCCCATTCCTTTGCGGCAAAGGGGACTCTGCAATCGTCAAACCATTCCCTGACCCTGTTGGGCTCTGTGCTATTTTTAAGGTAGTTTTTATACCTCGTTCGCTCTTTTGCTAAGCCATGTTCCTTGAACTGGTTGATCTTTTTAACGGCTTTGGCCATTTCACGCAGCAGGGGCTCTTTCTGTTCTGCTTCTTTGGTTATTCTTACAAGGTGTGCCTCGGCCTGCTGCACTTCCTTATATACCTCGCGCAGCTGCTGCATCTTTTCACCGGCCAATTGAATATCCTGCTCGTTCGGCTCAATAGCCCCGCACGTGACCACCCCACTGCAAACACACAAGATTGCCAACATCGCTCGGACAAATTTTTCGCCGCGCTCCATTTTACTCACGCTCCTTTCGATAACTGAAACTAACGGCCAGCCCTGTTATACAGGAACGAACTATGATAACCTCCTATCTAATTTCCCTCTACTTATTTTGTGACAGGGCCCACGCATACACAAAACTCCAGTGGTCCAGCAGTCTGTGGCAAATAGAGCAGTAGAAAGTTGAACAGGAGACCGCAGTTGAGCGTTTTCGCCTGCTCTCCTGTTCAAATGCTCAACTGCTCTGGTTGATTCTGCCAGGGGCAGAATCAACCTGGGGTATAAGGATTCGAACCTTAACTAACTGATCCAGAGTCAGTCGTGCTACCGTTACACTATACCCCAAAGACCCTCAGTTTCGGTCCGCCAGCTACTATACCCCCCGTGAAGGGGTCTTACAAGGACATTCGAGCGGTTGTGTGCCCGCGGTGCGCCGGGGCGGCCTGATGGACAGCGGCATTAAGCACCTCGGCTTGCGTTGGCGCGAAAAACGACGCAAAATCTGTGATTGCTTTCACTGTAAAGGCGGTATAATTGCGACACACTGAAAGCAACTCAGCAGAGAAGGAAGAAGACCTATGGCAGAAGCGAAAAAACGAACGCAGGAATGGGATTTTTCAAGCTGTGCGATTATCGCAGCACATCCGGACGACGAGATACTCTGGGCCGGCGGTACGATACTGCTGCACGCCGAGACTCAATGGACAATCCTTTCACTCTGTAGAAAGAGTGACCCCGACCGGGCGCCGAAATTCCGGAAGGTTATGGAAAAACTCGGTGCTACAGGCGTCATCGGCGACCTTGACGACGACCCGGACCAGAGGCCGCTGGGCGAGCGAGAAATCAAAAAGACAATTATGTCACTGCTGCCCTCTGATAGATTCGACCTGATAATCACACACAGCCAGTGGGGGGAATATACAAAACACAGGCGCCACGAGGAAACCGCCAAAGCCGTTCTGTCGCTACGCAAAACCGAGGAGCTTCGCTGCAGGCAGCTTTGGATGTTCGCTTACGAAGACGGCGGAGGAAAATACGCTCCGCGTCCGGTGAGAGATGCAGATATTCACTTCTGGCTGCCGGAAGACATCTGGCAGGAGAAATACAGAATAATAACCGAAACTTACGGTTTCGCCGCCGACAGCTTCGAGGCAAAGGCCGCCGGCAGACACGAGGCCTTCTGGTCCTTCGGAGCATAGACAGGGAAAGGTCAGATTAGGAACAATAGGGGTGTAAGATGAAAGTTCTGGTAATGTATGACTATCCGCCTTCGCCCGCCGGTCTTGCCACACAGGGCAACCTGCTGCACAGAGGGCTTGAAGAGCTTGGTGTCGATGTTCACAGCGTCCATTTCGAATCCGCCCAGGAGAAGGAGTGGTACTACAGGTGGTTCGAGCCGCAGGTCGTAGTCGGGGTGGGCTATTGGGGACACACGCCGTATCTTGTGCTCCACCCGCAGCGCTACGGCATTCAGTCGGTCCCCTGGCTCGTAGCCAACGGTTACGTCGGTGACTATTACGAGTTCCTCGAGACCCTGCCGCTCATACTCGTCACCTCTCGATGGGTAAAAAACGTCTATGTCCGCGACGGCCTTAGTGGCAAAAACATCGAAGTGCTGCCCGTGGGATGTGATACCGACGTATTCATTCCGCGCGGCAAGAGCGACCCGAAGATAGCCGCTGTCAGAGAAACACTCGGTGTCGCGCCCGACCAGATTATGATTCTGACTATAGGCGGCGATGCAACCTCGAAGGGTGCTCAGGAGGTGATGCAGGCACTGGCGCTCATTGATGCCCAGGCCCCGGATTGGAAATACGTCTGCAAGGTCTGGCCCCAGCCGCGAACAAAACAGCAGAATATGATAGATATGCAACTGGCAACGCAGCTCGGCATCGATAAGAACGTCACCTACACGATGAATGTCATCAGCCGAAACTTCATGCCCTATCTGCTCGCTGCCTGTGACATCTACGCCTCGCCTTCGCGCTTAGAGGGCTTCGGGATGATACAGGTCGAGGCCGGTGCGTGCGGCAAGCCCGTCATAGGGATAAAGGCGATGGGTATGCTCGACACAATGGTACATAAGGAGACGGCCTTTCTTGCAGCCGTCGCACAGGAGGTTCGGCTCAGAGAGACAATCCTCGACAGCGAATCGGGCCACGAGCCCGGCCATAAGGTCGTTTTCAAAAGACCGCGAACCGTTGACTACCGGGCCAGCGTCCACGACATCGCAGATTACCTGTTGAAGCTGATGCAGGACGGCGAGCTGAGAAGCAAGATGGGCCAGGCCGGCCGAAAACGCGCAGTCGAAAGATTCGATTATCGCGTGGTAGCTAAAAAATTCCTCGACATCATTTCCAAACGGCTTGGAATCTCCTGAAAATGAACAAAACCGATAGAGAACTCATAGAGCGGGCAAAACAGGCAGCAATCGAAGTTCTGCTTCACAACGCCTACGGCCCATACAGGTCTCTGCCCAGAGCCGCCGGCTGGGGATACCCCGAACCCTACACACGTGACATCATGGTTTCGTCTCTCGGAATCCTGACCACCGACAACAAAAAGCTCATCAGGTCTCTGCGAAAGGCCCTCCAGGCCGCCGCCCAAAACCAAAGTCGGCTCGGCCACATCCCCTCCCTCGCTCACGACGGCGACGACCGCGGCTCGAGCGACTGCACGCCGCTATTCCTGATGGCTCTTGCGCTCTTTAGAAACAAACTCGACGAGCCGGACTTCCTCGAACACGCCGCACAAAAGGCAATCCTCTGGATGCAATACCAGAGCCCGTCCGACCGGGTGATGGTCACGCAGCTTCCCACAAGCGACTGGCGAGACGAACAATGGGTCCTCGGATACGGGCTCTACGTAAACACCATAGTCTATACCTACCTGCGGCTCTTCGGACACGACGACCGGGCCGCAAAGCTCAGGGAACAAATGGGGCGTTTCACCGTCATAAGCGACAGGCAGAACCGACACGTCCATGAAGGCCTCGTCCTCAGACACAAGCCATACTATGCACTGTGGTCGTATAAAGTATATCGAAGTGAAAGATTCGACCTGTTGGGCAACAGTCTGGCAATCCTCTCAGGAATAGCATCACCCTCCAGAGCAGCCGCCCTGGTCTCTTGGATAGAAACGGAGTGCAAATCGCTGCGAAAGAACGAGGACCTTGCCGTTGACCTGCCGCCGAATCTCTTTCCGTACGTAAGACCCGACGACCCCGACTGGCTGCCGCGATATAACAAGTACAATCAGCCCGGCGAATATCACAACGGCGGCGTTTGGCCCTTCATCTGCGGTCTCTACGTCGCAGCGCTGGTCGCAGCCGGCAAAGCCCAGCTCGCCGCCAAAAAGCTGATAGCACTGACCCGCCTCATTCAGCCGGCACGCGTCGCCAACGTTGAGTTCGGGTTTAACGAATGGCTCAGGGCGCAGGATGCTACGCCTCAGGGCCAGGACTGGCAGAGCTGGTCTGCGGGTATGTATCTCTATGCCACCACCTGTGTCGAGCAGCAGTGCACACCCTTCTTCGACGAAATTCGCAAACAGACACCCGTTGAAGAGCCACCCTGGGAAACAACCTAAAAGCCCCGCCCTATTTCCTTCAGAGTTTTCTGCCGACTCATACGATAGTGTTTTCACAATCCAAGCGTATTTGTTAATCGGCCGTGCTGGGAAAAATAGGGCGGCCTTGACGGCCCTGTGCCAAACCACTAACCTAACCCTATGGTTCGTTTGCTTCAGGCGGTGGTTTTCGTTTGTCTAACGGCTCTTTTGGGCTGCAACGGCCGGGCCGACCAGCCGTCTCTGGAGGGCGTCAAGATGGGCGACCTGGCGCCGACAGGAGCCGGCCCGCAAAACAGCCAACTATTAAGAACCATAAACATCGAGATTGTCACTTTCGAGATAGCCGGTGAGAAGCTTGGCGAGCTCGACACTGTCTGGGAGCTGCTCGGCACCGAAGACGTAAAATTCAATGACGCAGTTGCCTTTGCCTCTAACTCGTTCCGGCTCGGCGCAGGCAGGGGTAACGCCCTGCAGAGAACAGTCGATCTGCTCGATGCTGCGAAGGCAACCAAGCTTGAAACAACGGCGCTTCTGATACCAAACGGCCAAACCGAAGTGCTGAACGTCTGTCGGCTGCGCAAAAAACAGGACGTATCGTTTATTTCCCGCAACGGCTCCCAACAGCAGGCAAACATCGGGCCGGGTATGCTCGGACTGCAAATCCTGGCGAGCAAAGTTATGGGTGCGCGAGCGTTGTGCAATCTCTACGCCGTGCCAATCTTCGCCCCCAGAACCGAAGGGCTGCCCCCGCAGCTCGCTTCGCGGCTCAGTGCAAAACAGTTTCATTTCACGCCTCTCGGTTTTGGTCTTACAGCCAGGCCGGGCGACTTCGTGCTGCTGGCGCCCACG
The DNA here is from genome assembly GCA_964514115.1 of uncultured Pirellulales bacterium. Taxonomy (GTDB): domain Bacteria; phylum Planctomycetota; class Phycisphaerae; order Sedimentisphaerales; family Anaerobacaceae; genus CAZEPI01. The sequence goes on from CAZEPI010000002.1 coordinate 14,814, forward strand.
GAATTCCCCGACGAAGAAAATGCGCTGGCACGGTTGTTCTTCCCACAAACCGCAAATGAGTCAACTGTCGGGGTCTTTCTGCTGATTTGCACGCGGGTCTTGTGACCATAGCTGAAGAAACTGCACCGATTCAGCAGAGACAAGCAATGCGCGACATAGAAAGCACCAGGGTGGCACTGACCAAGTGCGCCGACTACGGTGAAGGCAAAATCGCAGACGCCATTGCCAGGCAGTTCAAGCTGCTTGGCGGGCTGAGCCGTTTTGTGAGCAGAGGCCAGACGGTTCTGCTGAAACCTAACTTCATTGCGCCAAGGTCCCGCAGATACGCCACCCAAACCGACCCTGCGGTGATAATCGAGGTAGCCCGCCTGCTGAAAGATATCGGCGCAAGACCGTTTGTGGCCGACTCGCCCGCCTGGGGGAATACCTTTGTCTGTGCCCGCAAGCTGAAACTGGAAGAACCGCTGAGGCGAATGTCCGTACCGATAAGGCAGCTAAACAGGCCGGTCAAGTGTCGAATCGGCGACACGACGGTAGGAATAAGTGCTGTTGCTCTTGACGCCGACGTGATTATCAATCTGCCCAAGCTCAAGTCCCATCAGCAGCTTGTTGCGACGTTTGCCGTCAAGAATATGTTCGGCTGTGTGAGCGGTAAGCGAAAGGCGTACTGGCACTTCGCCAGAGGCAAAAGGGCCGACGATTTCTGCCGTTTGCTAATCGATATATTCAGATTCCTCAGCCCTGTGGTCACACTTATCGACGGCGTCGTGGCAATGGACGGCCCCGGGCCTATTCGAGGAAGGGCAAGACCCCTTGGCTTTATCATCGGCGGCTGCGACCCCATCGCCTGTGAGGTAGTGTGCAGCAAGCTCATATCGATAGATGCAGACAACCTGCCTATCGTCCGCACAGCGCAACAAATCGGCTATGGCTGCTCCGATTTTGAAAGGATAGAAATCGCAGGTGAACCGCTGCCCCAGCCGGCCTGCACCGACTTTCAGCCCGCCCCGCTCATCCCAATCAGGTTCTCACTGCCGCACGTATGCAAGAGCATTTGCAAACAACTGCTCCTCCTGGCAAAATCCGCAACGAAGAAAACCTCTGCCGGCCCATAGCAGCAGAAAGGGAATTATCGGCCGCGGTGTCTCTTGGCTGAAGCGGCAAAATGCCTTGTCGGTATGCAGCTAATCCAATATACTCACACCATCAAAAGACCCTGACAAACGATAAGCAAGCTCAGTATTGGAGACGATATGAAAACGACAGCGCCAAGACTTTGGGTTTGTGCCGTTTTCCTTGCCTTGTGCTTGACTGCAGGCTGCGGGGAGCGAGAGGAAAAGGTCAAAGTGCTCAAACTCGCACACGGGCTTGACACCACCCACCCGGTTCACAAGGCGATGGTTTTCATGGCCGACAAGGCCAAGGAGAAATCGGGCGGCCGACTGAGGATTGATATCTACCCAAGCGAGCAGCTCGGCAGCGAGCGAGAGTGCATCGAGCAACTGCAGATAGGCGCCCTGGCTATGACCAAGACTTCCTCATCACCTCTGGAGAGCTTCATCGAGGAGGTCAAGGTGTTCGGTCTTCCCTACATATTCAGAGACGCCGAGCATTACTGGAAGGTTTTGCTGGGGCCCATCGGCAAGGAGCTTTTGGCCGCCGGCGAAAAGGTGGGGCTGAAAGGGCTTTGCTATTACGATGCGGGCGTTCGCAGCTTCTACACGCGCGACAGGCGAGTTGAGAGGCCAGCCGACCTGCAGGGTCTGAAAATCCGTGTGCAAAAAAGCCCGATAGCACTGGAGATGGTCAAGGCGATGGGTGCATCGGCCACACCCATCGACTGGGGCGAGCTGTACACATCACTACAGCAGGGAGTTGTTGACGGGGCGGAAAACAACCCGCCGAGCTTTTACACCTCGATGCACTACGAAATCTGCAAATACTACATACTCGACGAACACACACGCCCGCCGGATGTCCTGCTTATAAGCACCGTCGAATGGAACAAGCTTACGCCGGAATTCCAGACCATCCTGCAGGCCGCCGCCGATGAGTCCGTTGCTTTTGAGCGAAAGCTGTGGGCCGAGAAAACAAAGGAAAACCTCGAGGCCGTGGAAAAAGCGGGCGTAACCATTATCCATCCGGATAAAGAGCCGTTCCGCCAGGCGGTCCAGCCGATGCTGAAACAATACGAAGGAACGGACATCGGCAAGCTCGCAGAAAGGATAGCCCAAGTCGAGTAGCTTATGTTCGCCAAGGTTAAAAAGGTCCTTGACCGCACTCTGGAAGTGCTTGTCACCGTCTCTATGGGCGTGCTGGTACTGGACGTGGTCTGGCAGGTTTTTACGCGATACGTCCTGAAACACCCAAGCTCCTGGACGGAAGAGCTGGCCACCTTTTTGATGATTTGGGTCGGCATGCTCGGAGCAAGTGTCGCACTCAATCGCGGGGCGCATCTCGGCATTGACTATTTCGTGTTGAAGCTCTCACCAAAGAAGGGCTTGTACGTCGCCTTGTTTGTGTTTGCGGTTGTGGCGGTCTTCTCGCTGCTGGTTCTTACAATCGGAGGTGTCCAGCTTGTCAGCAGGACACTGGCTACTAATCAGGTCTCGCCGGCGCTGGGACTGAAGATGGGCTACGTATATCTGGCCCTGCCAATCAGCGGCTTTTTCCTCGTCTTTTACAGCGTCGAGCTGTTCATAGTAACGCTGGTTGCCCTGATAAGGGGCCGCCTGATAGAAGAACCACATGATTTCGAGTCAGCCGCCGCAATGGACTGAACCCTTCAAGCATCATAATCCAAGACAGCCGAAGTACAGTTAAGCGATAACAGGTCTTACGGATGACAGCAGATACAGCAGCGGTTCTCGTTCTGGTTGTAAGCTTTGTCATACTGCTTGTGCTCAATGTCCCCGTGGCTTTCTGCATGGGCATATCGACTCTGCTGGGCGTGCTTGTTGCGGGCAATCTGCCGTCGCTGCAAATAGTTGCCCAGAAGATGGCCACCGGCATCGATAGTTTTGCCCTTCTGGCGATTCCGTTTTTCATTCTGTCGGGCCTGTTTATGGGCCGGGGCGGTATAGCAAGGCGGCTCATCGACTTCGCCAATGTCATCGTGGGGCGATTTCGCGGGGGGCTGGCCTTCGTGGACATTATGACGTGCATGCTCTTCGGCTCGATTTCCGGCTCGGCGGCGGCAGCGGTGTCGTCGGTGGGCGGCTTTATGATTCCGCTGATGAACAAGATGGGCTACCACAGGGACTTCAACGCCTCGATAAGTATTACAGCGGCGACCACCGGCCTTTTGATACCGCCGAGCAACGTGATGATTGTCTATTCGCTGGCAACAGGCGGGATGGTCTCCATCGCGGCAATCTTCATCGCAGGTGTGTTGCCCGGGATTCTCGTAGGTCTGGCGCTTATGGTAGTGGCGGGCGTCATCTCGGCCCGACGCAAATACGGCAAAGGCGAGCGGTTCACACTAGCCGAAGGTATCACACGCTTTTTCAAAGCCATCCCCGCCCTGCTGCTGATAGTGATTGTCCTCGGCGGCATTCTGAGCGGTATCTTCACTGCTACCGAGGCGTCGGCAATCGCCGTGGTCTATTCGTTCATACTCTCTGTCTTCGTTTACAGGGAAGTGAAGATAAAAGACCTGCCGGGGATAGTGCTTCAGTCGGCCATTACCACCGCCGTCGTCTTTCTTCTGATTGCGACGTCGATGGCGATGAGCTGGTTTTTGGCCTTGCAGAATGTCCCGCAGAATATCAGCGCGTTTCTCCTCGGCCTGACCGAAAGCAAGGTGCTCATACTTTTGATAATAAACCTGATGCTGCTGGCGGTGGGGACATTTATGGATATGACGCCGGCGGTTCTGATTTTCACGCCGATATTGCTGCCCGTGGTGAAGGGCTTCGGAATGGACCCGCTGCATTTCGGCATCATTATGATTATGAACCTGTGCATCGGGCTTTGCACACCGCCGGTGGGGACCGTCCTGTTCCTCGGCTGCGGCATAGCCAATACGACGGTAACGAAGATAATGCGTCACCTGCTGCCCTGCTTTGCCGCGATGCTCATCGCTCTTTTGCTCTGCACCTATCTGCCGGAAATCTCCCTCGCCCTGCCGAGGGCCCTCGGCCTGCTAAAATAGGCATACCACTCCAGCAGAACCCGCCTCGTCATTTCGAGCGAGCGCAGCGAGTCGAGAAATCTATTCAAATACTCCCGCGAAGCGGCTCCTTCAAACCGCCCACTCCACAACCCTACCCATTCCCGACATTCCTCGACTCCAAGCTGAATATTCCCTTGACATTGTCACCCCGCCTGCATAATATCCCTTCAGGTTTCATTGTATACTATCATCTTGGCGTAACGACAGCAGACGCTGATGAGCAGAGACGACGAAATCCTGCAACTCCTGCGCGAAATTAGGGACGCTCAGATCCAGCATCAGGATGAGTGGCGGCAGATCGTGCGCAATGCCGAAGAGCGTCAGCGGAATGCCCTCCATGACGTCGTCAGAGCAAAACGACGGGTGTGGGTAGGTCTCGCCATCTTTGTCGTTATACTCCTGGGCATCTACTACCTGCCAACTATCTTACCTCCGAAACAGATCGCTACAGATTTTCCCGACTTGGCGCAGTATTCAAACCCCATTCCAACGCCTACACTTGACGGCAGCTATGTTCTCGATTACGAGAGCTCGTTTGGCGACCTTCGTGCACGGCTGGCGGAAGCCCAACCGGCAGAACGCGAGATACTCGAACGCCTCCTCGCTGCTGCAAAAGACCAGTTGCACAATTTTCGAATCGACCACGGCGTGATCACCTCGGGAAAGCTCCTAATCCAGGAGTTCCGCCTGATAAGCGCAACCACCGAAAACGGCACACTCATTGGCAAAGCCATATGGCATGAAGACATCTACGACCCAGGTGATTGCTCTTCTGTGAACGTGCGTTTGAACCTTGAAGGGGATATCCTCAAATTCTATTACTCCCCTGACGGTGATGAGCCGGGAGAACCGATAATCCTGAGAAGAGCTGAGCCCTGACTATTGCGTCTATCCCAACGCATTCTACGCGAGTGATGTTCAGCCTGGGCGAAACCGGGCACTGTCAACTACTTCTTAATCTCACCCCCCACGCTCCATCGACACACAAATCACCACCGTCGCAAAATCCCGATTGTGCGGTCTAAAAAGTGCGTATCGTGAGTTCCGACGTGGTGTGTGACGGCTCTCTGTAGCTTCCGGTGGGGATTGTTTAGGCGGTTTTTGCGTGTTGTGGGTCGGCGTCGAAGAGAGTGGGTTGCTCGGGAGCAGCGAGGGCGGGTTTTTTCTTCAGTGTTCGGCGGTGCGGCCGGGCGATGTGGCTCTGGGTCCGACGGACGGCTGAATTGGCTAAGCGAACATCGGGAAACAGAAATGGTTCTGCCCGCCTCTGATAGGCGCTTCCTTGGGCAGCGACGCGGGTCTGGTTTTGGGCGGCTGGAAGCTCGGCGGCAACCAGTTCGGTATCGAATAATTCGCCGAGCATCCCTGAAACCGCTGAGAACACCCGCAGGAGCCGTTTTTTCGGGACGGTGTAGAAAGGCAGCAGTTTTCTCGGCCAGAACGAGACGAAATCGCCGCCCGGCCCGAACCTGCAAACAGGGCCGATTCTCGTGTTTCGCTCGCCGGTCATCTCAAACGCCGCCATACCAATTACAGACTGCCACAATCCAAAATATAACACCCTCGCTTCGTATTTGTATCGGAAGGCCGAGGCGAAAAACGACAGCGAAAACCGACGCAAAATCGCGCGCATCAGGAGAATTTTTTGCGCCGCCGTCGCTGAGGTCGGCAGCGGTGATAATATGGGACAGACCCAAAGTGCATCTTGAAAAAAGCCCGACACAAAATTGCATCGCACGCGCGGCGGTGACGAAGCTCAGACGACAGGTTGACGCGGCGGCAGGTCTCGGCTACAATCACAGCCCGTCTGCAAGAACGTACAAAGGGTCTGCCGAGGTGTCTTTATGGTGACGCATACTACTGTAGCAGGGTTATTCAGGCCGAGCGATAGGGTTTACGCCGCTGTGTATGACCTGATTTTGGTCGTCTGCGGCTCAGTACTGATAGCCGTCTGCGCACACGTGAAGTTTCTCCTTCCCATAAGCGTGGTGCCCGTCACCGGCCAGACCTTTGCGGTGCTGATGCTCGGCGCTCTTCTCGGCTCGCGAAGGGCGGTTTTGTGCGTTTTGGCATATCTGGCCGAGGGTGCAGCCGGTCTGCCCGTGTTTGCAGCGGCGGCGGGGCCCGCGGCCTTATTTGGGCCGACCGGCGGTTATCTGGCAGGTTTCATACCTGCCGCCTACATAACCGGCAGACTCGCAGAAGCGGGCTGGGACAGACGCCCGGCGCAAACAGTCCTTGCGATGACACTCGGAAACCTGGCGATTTACGCCTGCGGAGTTGGATGGCTGAGTATTTTGGTGGGAGTGAAATCGGCGGTTCTGACGGGAGTGATTCCCTTCATACCCGGTGACACATTAAAGATACTTTTAGCTGCTGCAATCCTGCCGACCGGCTGGAAGCTGATTGGCAGAGTCGGTCCGACTTTGAAGGAAGACGGCCCCTCGTAACAAGCGCCGGGCTTCGACGTCCTCAGTCGAGTCGGGGGCCGGCGGTTACGGCGCGGCCGAAGGTCTGGCGTTACGCTCGTAGAGATTATCGAGGTTTTCCGTATTACTGCTGAGATTGTTTTGGATGGTCTCAATCTCTGCGCGTGAAAGCGAAAGCTGTCCCTGAACAGCCATCAGCTCGCTCTGGATGGTCTCAAGGTTGCGCCTTGCGGCGCTCAGGTCGCTGCGAATCTGGTCGAGCTGCGTTCTGGAGGTGGTTATCTGATTCTGAATGCGAGCCAGCTCGGCGGTTGAAGCAGCCCATTCGCTGTCAAGCCCGGCCCCTGGGGCCAGGCCCAAACCAAGGCCGACCTGGGCAGCTGGCTGGGGTCCCTCATATCTCTGCTGGAGCCGCGCGTAGTCGGCGTTCAACTGCTCGAGGGCGGCTCTGCTGTCAATATAAAGCCAGAGAGATATCCCCATCGCCGCCAGAAGGACAATTACCAGAAGGCCCGTCACTAAGGACGAGAAATAACTCGCGGGGGCCCTGGCCGTTGCGAGCGGTCTTTCGGGTCTGTCCTGCGGCTGCTGGTCAGAAAGAAATTCACCAAAGGGTACATCGACAACGTATTCCTGACCCTTGAATTTCCTTATCTGGACGACGCCAAGCTCACTTTGCTTTTTGATTATGTCGCGGGAAAGGCCCTGTCGCGCGGCATACTCGTCGAGCGGGACGAGCGACCTTTTGAAGTGCGAGGTCGATTCGGTTTGCCCTCCGGCGGTTTGCGACTGGGCTGGTTTACCGCCAGCCGGGCGGGTCATATCATTGTCTCTACCGTCCATAGTCTCCTCAGCTACAATCCGTTTTCCCAGAACAAAGCCGTCAAGAGTTTACTAAACACAAAGCCGGAAGACCAGCAAAAACTCCCGTCGGTATTACGGCTGGCAACCCGACCGTGTCCAGATGCCGATTCTCCTACGTCTTTGGTGATTTAGTCTGGAGTTGTTTGAATGCCGCGGGTAGTGAGTCGATTATATCCGTGGCCATCAAGCTTATCTGGCCCTTCTGTTCTGCAGCAATATCACCTGCCAGGCCGTGCACATAGGCACCGAGGACAGCGGCGTCGAAGCTGCTCAGACCCTGGCCAACCAAAGCGGCAATCACACCGGTAAGGACATCGCCAGAGCCGGCGGTGGCCATACCGGGGTTTCCCGTTTTGTTGATGTAAAGGTGGTTGCCGTCGGTGACCACGGTGCCGGCGCCTTTTAGAACGACGACCGACTTCGTGCGCACGGCGAGTTCAGTTGCCTGCTTTTGGCGTTCGGGGGGCATTTGCTTTCTGAAAAGACCCGGCCACAATCGCTTTAGCTCGCCGGGATGGGGGGTGAGGATTAAATCGGCCTTTAGCTCAGCCGGCCAATTACCTATCTTGCTTAGGTTATTCAGGCCGTCGGCGTCCACAACCAATCGCAGACCGTCGGTTTGAAGCAGCCGGTGCAACACCGAGCGCGGTCCCTGGGCGACGCCGACACCGCAGCCGAAGGCCATGCAGTCGTTGTCACTCGCGGCGTCGAGAATAACACCCATTGCCTTTGCAGAGATTCTACCGTCGTCATCCTCCGGCAGCGAGATAGTCGTAAAAGATGGTTCGATTGAGGCGACTATCGGCAGGACGCTTCCGGGGACAGCCACTCGCACCAAGCCTGCACCGGCCCTAAGCGCCGAGATGCCCGCCAGCACCGCCGCCCCGCTCATGCCGAGCCGGCCGGCAACAATGCAGACCTTGCCAAAATCACCCTTGTGGGCGTCTGCTCGTCTCGGGTTTAGCTTCGGGAGCTTTTTTACGATAGTCTGTTCTGCCTTAGCCATTTCTGCCTTCGATTTTTTTATTTATGAGTGTGGCGGAGACGGCGGCGGAGAAGCCGTTATCGATGTTGACGACGACCACACCGGAAGCGCAACTGTTCAACATCGTCAGAAGGGCAGATAGCCCTTCAAAACTTGCTCCGTAGCCGACGCTCGTCGGCACGGCAATGACCGGACAGCTCACAAGGCCGCCGACCACGCTGGCCAATGCCCCTTCCATACCGGCAACGACTATGATGACGTTGGCCTTCTGGAGTTTTGGAACGTGGCTGAGCAGCCGGTGCAAACCGGCGACTCCGACGTCGCAGATAAGCTCGGTCCGCTGGCCCATTACTTCGGCGGTGACCTTAGCTTCGTGGGCGACAGGCAAATCCGCTGTGCCGGCGGTGACTATAGGCAGGACGGACTTTGAGGGGGCAATCTGTTTTTGCTCCAGAACTATCGCTCGCGCCAGTTGCTCATAGCGGGCCTGCGGGAATTGCTGTTGCACTGCTTTGAAAACATCTTCGTCCGCCCTTGTTGCCAGGACATTGTTGCCCTTAGCGGCCAGAGCGGAGAATATCTTAGTAATCTGTTCGTTGGTTTTGCCGGGGCAGTAAATAATCTCGGGGAAACCTCGTCGAAGCGTGCGGTGATGGTCCACTCGCGCAAAGCCCAGGTCCTCAAAGGGGAGGTGGCGGAGCCGGCCAACGGCGTCTTCGATGGTGATTTGGCCCTTCTTTACCTGCTCCAACAGTTCTTTTACCTGGTTGGTTTCGATGATAAACCTGCCTCCAAATCAAGAGGACATCCACCGGCCCACTTCGAGCTTTTCCGAGATTAGCGCTTCTGCAATTCGTTGACGCAACCGACGGCGATAGCGTCAGCATCGGCCCGGCGGCAATTGAAGATTCTAACCTTTTTGCTCTGGCCGGGCAACAAGTCGAAGTAGTCATCTTCAGGGGTCGTGCCTTCGGGCAGCACAAAATGCACGGCGTGGGCGTAGCTATCGGTAGCAACAGAAGCCACACAAGAATTCTTATCACCGCCGGTCAGCGATAGTGAGAGTTCGGGGGGTGTAGTCTTTAGGTTCCTGTAATCAGCAGTACGGAAGACAGCCGGCTGTATATCGGAATTGCCCACGGCGCGGGCAATCCACAGCCCTGCTGTCGGGTCGTTTCTGCCTTTGGGGAAGATGCAACACTGGGTGCGTGAAAGCGGCGGGACGTCCACCGTGCAGTTCTCAAGCTCGCCGCATTCGCCATCCAAGGTTAAGTAACCATATTCAAGCTTAAGAGAAACGCTGCTTGGCGTATCGTTGGCAGCAACGACGCGAATTTTGTCGGCGCGGCTTCGCATAATGAGGCGAACCGGCTCAAAGGCCCTTCGGACGAAATACCAGGAGATTTTTCGTCGCATGTAATAGTCGATTATGGTCCAGCCGACCTCGCCCCAGCAGTCATTGAACATCCAGAAGAGGCCGCCGTGACAATTATCCCGATAGCGCATCGACTCCAGGGCATACTGATACATTAAGCCCTGGCACAAACCGCTGTATAGCAGATACTCATCGGCGCCCAGCTTATCCGGGTCGGCGTAGTGTTTGCGAATTCCGGCTGCGACGGTGTCTTTTTCGAATACGTTCGTATGCTGTCGCCAGAGTTCGCTGCCGTGGTCGAGGCAGGCGCCATCGAGATAGGTAACTGTAGTCTCCTTGCCGCAGGCGCCGACATAGCCGAATTCAGAGACAAAGAGCGAATCGCACTTGTCATATTCCTCGGGTGTGATTCGCTTTTCCATTTCCGGGTGCATCATACACTCGTGCCAGCGGTGATGGTCTCCGACGGCTTCGCTGTTGGGGGCGTCACCGCCGTAGGGCGAGCCGTTCCAGTATGGAATCTGCGGACAGTTGCGCTGCACGATGCTCGGCAGCAGATAGTTATAGAGGTACGCCCCCGCTCTGGTCTTCTCGTTCCACCAGTCCCTAAAGCCCCAGTTATTCTCGTTGGAGCCACACCAAAGCATCAGGCAGGCGTGACGGCTGAGCCGTTTCGTCTGATAGTCGGCCTCTTTTTCCACTTCGGCGCGGAACCACTCAAGACGGTCAGGGTAGGGGCCGCAGGCAAACATAAAGTCCTGCCAGACCATAATCCCATACCGGTCACACGCCTGATAGAATGCATCGCGTTCATACCACCCGCCGCCCCAGACACGGAGCATATTGAAGTTGGCGTCTCTGGCCTGGCGGACAAGCTGCTCATATCTATCGTCACTGACCCGGGCGTAGATGGCATCGGCTGGAATCCAGTTCGCGCCTTTGCAGAAGACCTTTTTTCCGTTGACGACTACGGCGAATTCATCATCCGTGCTCAGCTCGACAAACCGCAAACCGTAATCGAAAGCCGGATAGTCCGTTTTGTCTTCACCAACCTCAAGGCAGACCTCTACCCTATACAAGTTCTGCTCGCCAAGGCCGTTAGGCCACCAGAGCTTCGGGGCGCTAATCGGGATTCTGAGCCGGATGAAGTTGCAGCCGGAGCGCAGCAGGTGCGTATGCTCACGGGCAAATTGCCGGCCCTGGGGGTCAGACAACGTTGCGCAGACTGTGCCTTTGCAGGTCTTGTAGTAATGCAGACAATCAACGATTAGGCCAACATCAACAAGCACCTGATTGTCTCCGTGACGTATCGGCCTCAAATTGACATCTCTGATGCAGGCCTTGCTTATAGCGCGGAGCTTGACATCTCCGGCGATAGCCGTTGTAGCCAGCCGAGGGCACCAGTCCCAGCCAAAGGAGTACTGGGGCTTTCGCACAAACACCCGCCGTTCGTCCCCGCGATGTGGGTAGCCGTATTTGGCCTGCGTTGAAGCAACGACACCATCGGTGGACTGAACATCATCATCGGTGACATCTTCCACGCCGGTCGTCAGACGTACGAGAAGGACATTGTCACCGGGTTTGAGAACTCCTTTGATATCAACGACTAACGGCCTGAATGTATTGCGATGAGAGGCAACGTGCTCGCCGTTGAGAAAGACCTCGGCGTTGGAATCCAGGCCGTCCATTTCCAGCTCGATTGCATCGGCGTCGAGCCAGCCGGAGGCAATCTCGAAGGATTTGCGAAACCACCACGACCGGGTTTCAGTCCACGAACAATCGAAGAAGTTCAGTCCAACGAGCGGCTCTTTTATCTTCGCTGCGGCAATGAGCCCCTGATGAATGTCGCCGGGCACGGGCTGAGCAATCCAGCCGTCGGTTGATTTGCCAAGGTCGTGCGCCTGCGACAAGTCGCAGTCCAAATCTTCGTCCCGTAGCTCCCACTGGCCGTTGAGAATCTTCTCCTGCAGCAACTTCATAGCACCCTCGTTATCCTGCTGAAATCCACCTATTGACCGGTCGCCTTCGGCTCGAGCGCCAAATCGGCGAAAATCCCCGCCTTGTACTTGTGATACGCCAGGGAAGCTACCATAACGGCGTTGTCCGTGCAATACTGTTTCGGCGCGACAAGGAGTTTCTTCGAGGGGACAGTTGAATCGCACATCCGCTGCAAAGCGTTTCGCAGAGCGCTATTGGCGGCTACGCCTCCGCCGAGCAAGACGGTTTTGGCTCCGACTTTTTGGGCGGCCCGCTGCGTTTTTGTGACGAGGACATCAACGACGGCGGCCTGAAACGAGGCGGCGATATCGGCGATTTCCTGCTCACTGAGAGAATCGACTTTGTTTTGCCCTTTCATATCCTGCCCCCGGCAGTGATAGAGGACGGCGGTCTTTATGCCGCTAAAGGAGAAATCCAGCGAATCCGGGGCAAGCAACGTTCGAGGAAAGTCAACCGCTTTTGGATTTCCTTTCTTGGCGGCCTGCTCAATTGCAGGGCCACCCGGATAGGGGAGGTTCAGGATTGCGGCCACCTTGTCGAAGGCCTCACCAGCGGCATCGTCGAGACAGCGCCCGAGAAGCCGGAGCTCAAGCGGTGAGGTGCATTGATAGAGGCAGGTATGTCCCCCGGAGACAATCAGTGCCACCGCGGGCAGCTCCAGCGACTTCTTGACCAACATCGCGGACTGCAGATGGGCGTGAAGATGATTGACGGCGATGAGCGGTTTTCCCCAGACGAAAGAGAGGGTCTTGGCGGCTGTCACGCCGACCATAAGCGCAATAGTCAGGCCCGGCTGATTAGCAACGGAGATTGCATCCAGGTGGCTTTCAGTTACTTGCGCGCGGGCCATCGCCTCGGCTATAACGGGATAAATCTTTTCGATATGCGCGCGTGAGGCGATTTCGGGGACCACGCCGCCGTATTTCTCGTGGAGCCGGGTTTGGGACGCCACCACCGATGATTTGACGATATGCCCGTCGGCGACCACCGCGGCAGCCGTCTCATCACAGCTCGTCTCAATACCGAGGATGTTTATGGATTTTTCACCCGTCACCATAGGCGAATATTAACGAACCAAGAGAGGAACGCAAAAACAAAAGCGCCCCGCCCCAATTCCGGACCGCAGGGCCTGCGCTCTGCGCAGTATCCGTGCTGCTCAGACCTTGCACATAGCTAAAAGATTAGCGAGCCGGAATTGGGGCGGGGCTTACCGGGGATCCTGAGGCGGGCTTTGAGCGGAAGCGGGGGTCCGGTATCGTGATATCTGGGAGAGAATCTGCTCGTACAGGATGCGGTCCTGATTAGCCGAAGCCAAGGCCAAGGCCCGCTCGGAAATCTGCACCGCCTTTGCGGTCTGTCCCTTTGCTTCGTAAGCAGCCCCTAAAGAGCCGAGCACGGACGCATCGTGATAGCCGGTCAATTCGGCAGCTCGCTCGGCAAGGACAACCGCCTCGTTCGGGTCATAGACGGCCGAGTTCGGGTCCTTGCACAGGACCCACGCCAAACCATTCAATGAGGAAATGTGGTCGGGTTCAATTTCAAGGGCGAGACGAAAGTGCTGCACGGCCTCTGCAAGCTGGCCCTTCGCTGCGAGCAGATTGGCGAGATTGCCGTGCATCGTCGCCTTGTCCGGCTCGTACTTGACCGCCTTGCGGAAACACCCTATTGCCTCATCAACGTGTCCCTGCTTCGCCAGAGAATAGCCCATATTGTAATGGGCAAGGGCATAGTCCGGCTTTATCTCCAGAGCCGTCTGGAATTGTTCTGTGGCTTGTTCAGACAGCCCGTGCTCTCTGAACGCCACGCCAAGATTGGCATGGGCCGTGTAATTATCGTCGGTCACCTCCACCGCCCGCGCAAACAAGCTCACACTGTCACGCCAGTATCCCGTCTGGATTCGCGTGCAGACCAAAAGTGCCGCAAGAACCGATATGCCCAGGGCGGTCACGACCGCTTTGCTTAACCGCCATTTGCTCACAAGCCAATCGCAGGTCCATATTGCAATGACAGCAATGCCGATTGAAGGCACATAGGTGTAGCGGTCGGCCATCGCCTGGGCACCCACCTGCACCAACCCGATAACCGGAATCAGTGCTATGAGGTACCACAGCCAGCCAACTATGAAAAAACGGTGCCGCCGAGAGAGGTAAATCGCCGCTGCCGTGATGGCCATCAGCAAGACCAGACAGAAAATCACCTGCCGGAGCGGCAAGTTGCCGGGGTGCGGATAGAGAACCGAAAGCCGAGCAGGATAAAACATCTTTCCCAGATAGCTGATGTACGCGACAATGGCGTTGCCGATACGAGCCGAGACAGGAATCTCGGCCGAGAGTTTCGTTGCCCCTCCATGTTGCTGAGCAAGAAAAGCCACTATGCTTGAAGCGACGGCAAGAGCGAACAAAGGCACTTTTTCCAAAATCAAGCGCCACGGCAAGACAAAACGGCGAGGCAGGTCGCGCTCAGCTAACTCGGTCCGCCCCTGGGGCCAGGCCCGCAAGGGCCAGAAATCAAGCAGCAAAAGGACAAACGGCAATACAACCAAAGTGGGCTTGGAGGCAAGACCGAGGACAAAAACCAGAACCAGCAACAGATAATTGCCCAAGCCCTTGCGCTCTACGTATCGCAGGTAAGCTGTTATTGTGAGGATGAAGGAAGAAGACGCTCAAGACATCTTTGCGCTCGGCGGCCCAGGCGACGGACTCAACACGAAGAGGATGCAGTGCAAAAACCGCGGCGACAAAGAAGCTCGCCCACAGCCGGCCGGTTGTCTTCAGAAGCAGCCGCAGAAGCAGCAGCACTGATGCGATGTGAAACAGCAGGTTGACTAAATGATGTCCCCAGGCGGCCAAGCCGAAGACCTCGCAATCCAGCGTATGGCTCAGCCAGGTCAGGGGATGCCAGTTAGAGGCATACCAGCTTGTAAAGGCCCACCTGACGGACTCAAACGTAAGGCCGTTGGCAACGTGCGGATTGTTGACTATGTAATAGTAGTCGTCGAAGCTGACAAACTCGTTGCCCAGTGAGCCCGCAAATGCCAGAAACGTAGCCAGAGCAAGCGCTGAATACAGCAGCGCCCCGCTGTAGTTGGCCATATGCCGCTGTACACCAGAGGAAGCCGGTTTTTCGCTATTCGAGGGCGTTGTCATTGGGGTCTTATCGGCAAATCAGGGCCGTGAGTTTTGTGCCTATACAGGACGACATCGGCCCAAGCGCCGTCGATACGAGCAGGTAGCAAGACAAGCAGGGTGGTGCTGATGATGGGCAAAAATGCCGTCAGAGACCGTGCAGGGTGCCTACCTTTGGCCTGGGCGATTCTCTGACCTTACTGCTGCGACTCGTCCGCAGCTTCTTGTTCTTCCTGTGCTTCTATCTCCTCTTGCTCTTCGGCCTCCAGCATCCCCTTCTCCTTCAATTCCGCACACTTTAAACAATAGCGTGCCCATGGTATGGCATTCAGGCGGGCCTTGGGTATCTGTTCGCCCCTGCCCTGACAGATGCCGTAGGCACCTTCCTCAATCCTGCCAAGGGCGCCTTCTATTTCGATAAGAAGCTTACGCTCGCCGTCCATCAGGCCGAGAGCAAAATCCTGCTCAAAATTATCGGACCCCATATCCGCCATGTGGAAAGGCATACTGGAGAGCTCGCTGCGTTCCTTGCCGAACGCCTCATCCTCCATTGTTTCGACGTTGCCAAGTATTTCTGCCCGCTTTTCAAGCAGGAGCTTGCGATACTTTTCTATTTCCTGCTTTGTCAATGTCCGCTTCTTGGTTTTTCGTTTGGCCATTTGCTCAAAACCCATCATTCGTTCACTAAAACTGCCCGCGCCGAATTGGTGCAGGGCAAGCCCGTTCGACACTTCGGCAAAGCTCAGCAGAGGCTTCGCTCAGGGCAGGCCCTTCGACTCAGCTCCCCGGCCTACGACTTGCCGGGACAGGCAGGGCAAGCGGGGAAATTATATCGTCCCTGCCCGGACCGACAACAAAAATCTCAGCCAGATACAAGGTTTTTGCATCGGCAAGAACCCCACCTCACTTTGACCCAAATCTTCCCATAGGCGAGGTCGATCATATACCATAGGAGCCATCCGAGGCATATCGGCCCATTCAGCGCACAGTGGGAAATCCTACATTTCTTGTAGCAATCCGAGGCTGGATACAACTCAGAACAGGCGTGAGCTGTCTAACAAAAATGTTACCGGCCCGTCATTAACGCTGCTGACGTGCATGTGCGCAGCGAATATCCCCTTCTCTACCGGCACACCGCTTGCTGAAATCATCTCGGCTACTCTCTCGTACAGCCGCTGGGCCAAAGCCGGCTCCGCTGCCGCGTCGAAGCCGGGGCGACGCCCCTTGCGACAGTTGCCGTGCAGCGTGAAGTTACTTACCAGCAGGATGCCGCCGCCCACATCCCGGACACTTAGATTCATCTTGCCGGCGCTATCAGAGAATATGCGCAGGTTCACTAACTTCTCTGCCGTGAACTCGGCATCCTTCTCGGTGTCGCCGTTGCCCACTCCAAGATAAGCCAGTAGACCATCGCCAATCTGACCGGCAACTTTGCCGTCAACCTCAACCTTTGCCTGGCTTACTCTCTGGACCACCGCCCGCATGACTACCCACCTTCGGCTATCCGCTACTCACTAACGGCCATCAACTGATAAACCACGGCTTTGCACTGGCCCGTCGGATGAAGAACTCATCTATGACTGCATTGCCCTTATGCGTCACTAAGTACACGACCATCTCGGCAATTTCGGCCGGCTTTATCAGTTCATCTTTCTTAATGTCAGGCCTGACACGTGACACCATCTCGGTATCTATACCACCCGAACAAATCAGATGCACCCGCACACTCGACCCTCTCAATTCCTCTGCAAGTGACATCGTCATCCCGCGAAGAGCATGTTTTGAGGCCGTATATGCACTTTGCAGCGGATAACCCTTGACCGCAACAATCGACCCAATGTTAACTATGCAACCCTGCTCGACTTCTCGCAGGTATCCAAGTGCCTCCCGGCACAGTATAAACGGCGCACGCGCATTGAGCCACATACACCGCTGCCAGTCGTCCGTTGATGTCTGCTCCAGCGCCGCCGAATGGGTCACGCCTGCGCAGTTGACTAATATATCAAGCCGACCAAACCTCTCTCCTGCCGTACGAACAAGATTTTTGATTGACTCTTCCTGCTCAAGGTCAGTGACAACTATCTCGCCCTGCCCACCTGCCTGTCTGACAAGCCGAGCCGTTTCACTTAGCTTCGCCTGGTCGCGCGCAGCCAAGGCAATAGTCGCGCCCTCGCCAGCCAGCGCAATGCAAATCGCACGTCCCACCCCCCTGCTCGCGCCCGTCACTATCGCAACTTTTCCGCTCAGCCGTCCTGACATTCCAACGCCCTTTTAAGCAGACAGCGATTATAACGCCGTAGATTCTGACCGCAATACGCGAGGGGATTCAGGAAACCAGGTAATCAGGAAGAAAGAACAAAAGGACACAGAATACAGAACGCAGAATGCAGAATACAGAAGACAGAATACAGAAGGCAGAATATTTTGGTACGGGGGCTATATTCCCGGAGCAAAGGCCCTATGGTGTGGCTCATTTGGCCGTCAGACAGTTATCAATGCCCGCAGCGGCTTTTTTGCCGTCGCCCATTGCGAGAATCACAGTAGCGGCACCGCGGACAATGTCCCCGCCTGCAAAGACGCCGGTGATACTCGTCATAAAGTTGTCATCGACTTCCACATAGCCCCACTTGTTTAGCTTCAGCCCGGTCGTCGCTTTGGTAAGCAGCGGGTTGGCGTGCGTGCCGATAGCCACTATCACCAAATCACAGTCGATGGTAAACTCCGAGCCCTCGACCGGGATGGGTCTTCGCCTGCCCGATTCGTCCGGCTCACCCAGGCGCATCCTTATGCACTTCAAACCTCTGACCCAGCCGTTCTCGTCACCGAGAACCTCAACCGGCGCCGCCAGGAAGTCAAACTCAATGCCCTCCTGCTCGGCGTGGTGAATCTCCTCGATACGAGCGGGCATTTGTTCCCGCGCGCGCCTATACACAATCTTGCTGACTTCAGCACCCAGCCGTTTGCTCGTGCGAACGGCATCCATGGCCGTATTGCCGCCGCCGATGACGCAGACCCGCTTGCCGCGAATGATGGGCGTATCGGACTCGACATCATACGCCTCCATCAAATTGGAACGCGTCAGGTATTCGTTGGCTGAATACACGCCTTTGAAGTTTTCGCCCGGTACATTCATAAAGCTCGGCAGCCCCGCCCCGACCGCGATGAAGACGGCATCGAAACCTTCGTCATTCATAAGCTGTTCGATTGTCACCGTGCGACCGACAATCACGTTGGTCTCGATTTTGACACCCAGCGACTTTAAGTTCTCAATCTCACCTTCGACAACGGAATTGGGCATACGAAATTCCGGTATTCCGTAAACCAGCACGCCGCCGGGCTTGTGGAAGGCCTCGAATACAGTGACATCGTGCCCCATTTTTGCAAGCTGACCGGCGCAGGTCATGCCTGCCGGCCCCGAACCGATGCACGCGACCTTCCTGCCGCTCTTTCGTGCCGCTGCTTTGGGCCTACCCGGGTGGTGCTCCATCTCGTAATCCGCGACGAACCGCTCAAGCCAGCCGATGGCCACCGGTGCATCGCTCTTACAACGAACACACGTCAGTTCGCACTGCGTCTCTTGCGGACAGACCCTGCCCGTTACGGCAGGTAGATTATTGTCCCGGCGGACAAGCGCAGCGGCACCAAGAAAGTCGCCCTCGGCTATCAGCCTGATGAATCCCGGTATGTCGATTTCAACGGGACAGCCGTCAATACACTTGGCGCGCTTGCACTGCAGACACCGCTGTGCCTCCCGCACCGCAACCTGCTCGGTCAGACCAAGGTTAACTTCCTTAAAATCTTTACTGCGTTCGATACCGTCTCGCTCGCGCATTTTCTGGCGCGGTATGGCCATGCGCTCCCTGGGAGTCAGCTTGTCATTCTCTCGCTTGTAGTCTTCTGGATTGCCCATCGCGCAAACCTTCTGTCTTGCAGCTACTCGTCGAGCTTGCACTTATGCTTATACCGATCGAGCGTCTTCTGCTCGTGGCTTTTGTATGTCGTCAATCGGTCCATAAGCTCATCAAAATCGACCTTGTGCCCGTCGAACTCGGGCCCGTCCACACACGCAAACTTGCGCTGGCCACCCACGGTGACACGACAGCCACCGCACATCCCCGTCCCGTCCACCATTACCGGATTTAAGCTGACGATTGTCGGGATATTCAGAGGTCTTGTCATCTGCGATACGGCCTTCATCATAATCACCGGCCCGGCACAATAGACAGCATCGACGCTCGTCTCTTGGTCGTCGAGAAGCTGCTTTAATGCATCGGTCACCAGGCCCTTCATACCCGCCGAGCCATCATCGGTCGTAACAATCAGCCGGTCGCTTACACTACCCAGGAGTTTCTCAAGTATCACAAGCTCCCTGGTCCTGGCTCCGATTATGCTGATTATCTTGTTGCCCAGCGCCCTCAGTGCTACCGCCTGCGGGTACACAACCGCTGTCCCCAATCCCCCGCCAATAACCACCACCGTCCCGAACTTTTCAAGATGACTGGGTTTACCCAAGGGCCCCGCCACATCGGTAAAGCTCTGACCCTTCTGAAGCTTCGTCATCTCGAGTGTGCTCTTACCAACCGTCTGGACAATGAGCGTTATGATTCCCCCTTGGGGGTCAACGTCGGCAATAGTCAAAGGGATGCGCTCAGAATGCTCAAATGAACGCACTATGACGAACTGCCCGCACCGGCGCGCCTTTGCTACTCGCGGCGCCTTAATCTCATATCTCGTAACATCAGGCCCTAAACTGTCCTTGCCGGCAATCTCATACATCTAAAGAAGCTCCTGCATTAGCACTACTGGTAGAAAAAACGAAATGGCTTATTATAGCGAGAGCCATCGGCAGGTCAAATCGAAATCGGCCCGAGCACAATAATACCCCCCTACCATGGGTTTGAAGCTAACCACCCGGCATTTCTAATTCGCGCTGCGGCGCCCCACCTATTCATCCAGCACGCATGGTTAAGCGTAGCATGCGGGTACATCTATTTTCTAAGCGCTGCCAAGCAATCCACACAGAATAGATGTCCCGAGTCAATTTCAGTTAGCTGGCCTTTCGGTAAATCATCTCTGCCGCAACAATCGCAGACAGCGGTCTGCTCTTGCTGCTCAACGGCCTCGTCTTCCACAACCGGCTCCTGCTCCTGTTCAACGACCTGCGGTTCCGGCGCGGCCAGTGGTCGCGAGGCCGCTTCCTCGGCCATCGTTTCGGCTCTCGAAGCGCGCTGCGCGGCCTCGGCTGCCGCCTGCTCGGCCAAAGCCCGCGCCTGGGCCTCAGATTCCAGTTTCTCTTCGGCGGCAGCTCTTGTGCGGCTCTCGACATGCAGCTTGCGCTCAACTTCAGCCAATGCCTCGACGCTGCGCTCGGCTTCCTCCTCAGCCTGCTGCCTTGCTTCGGTTTGCTCTGCAAGCTCTTCCCGGGTTTGCGTAGCCGTTTCGGTCTCAGCCCTGAGTCGCTCACTGAGCCGTTCAATCTCACCTTCCAACGCACTTAGCCGCTGCTCAACTCGTGTCTTTGTCTCCTGCGCCTCAGTGTTCGATTCCGCGTGCTTAGCCAAATCACGCTCAGCCCGCTCTCTTTGAGCGGTCTGGCGCTGCAAAGTCTCCTCAAGCAAGGCAATCTTCTCCTCGTATATACGCTGTTTTTCCGACAACTGTGCTTCGGCCTGCTCGCGAATCTTGCTATGCTGCTGCTCGACAGTTTCTTTCTCTCTGGTGTGCTCCGCCGCCTGGGCTGCTGCCTCCTGTCTTGCCTGCTCTAAGGCCTGAACCTTTTCCTCTGCGCTGCTGCGAGCTTCCGTTTCCCTATTGAGTTTTTCCTGCAACTGCTCCACTCGCTCGGTCTCCGCCGCCAGCTTTTCCTGTAGCTCTTCTAACCTCTCGGCATAACCAATAGCCTGCTGCTCGACCTCGGCCATCTGAGCTTCCAGACTCTGCCGCATCACGCCAGCGGCCTCTTCAAGTTCCGCAAGTTTCTCCTCGGCTTCGGCAACCGCTTTTTCGTATGAGCCGGCTTTCTCCTGTGCCTCCGCTATCACCTCGTTCTGCTCGGCTAACCTGTTCTGGGCCTGGGTCAGTTGCTCAGTAAGGACTCGAACCTTTTGCTCAGCAGCGGCAATGTCTCTGCCGTAGGCCTCGGCCTTGTTCTCCAACTCGGCTCTGGCCTGTTGCTCTTGCTTGTCTCCCGCTTCGGCTTGCGCCTGTGCTCTTTGCTCGGCCTCTGCCCTTGCTGCTGTCAGTGAATCGGCAACCGCCTCAGCCTTTGCTATTTCCTCAGATAACCGCTTTGCATCTTCTTCGGCCTCTTGTCTGAGCCGGGTCTGAGCTTCGAGGGTCTGCTCGGCCTGTTGCCTCACCTGAGCTTCTGCTTGAAGTTTCGTCCGCAGCCGGGCCAACTCCTCTGATTGCTCGGCGGTTTTTTGCTCAGCGCGGCTCAACGCCTGCTGACGCTCTTCGACTTGCTCGTTTACTTCTTCAAGACGTTCAGTCAGCGATTTCAATTTCTCTTCGGCTGCGGTTCTTGCCTGTATTTCCGAGCCGAGCTTATTCTGCATCTGGGCAAGTTGTTCGGCAAACTTGTTTGCCTGCTCCTGCAGATCGGCTTTAACTTCGCTGCGAACTTGCTCAATCTGGTGCCTTGCGGCAGCTACTGCCTCTTCGGCCAGGCTTTTCGCAGCTTCAGCACCTTCGGCCCTTGCCTCGGCCTGGGCTGTTCTTTGTAGTTGCGCCGCAAGGCGTTCTGCGGACTGCTCTGCCTTTTGTTCAGCGTTTGACCCGGCTTGCGCTTCTTCCTCGATTGTCTGCTGAGCTCTTGCCAGTTCTTGCGCCTGCTGCTGGAGCCGCTGCTCCAACTGCGACAGCTTTTGTGAAAGCTCTTTGGCTTTTTGCCGGGCTTCGACTTCTTGCTCGCCGGCCTCGGCGGCCTGCTCTTCGGCGTCACTTAGCCGTTCGCTTAGCGACTGCAAGCGCTGCTCGGCAGCAGCAAGGGCGTGTCCGTACTCTCGCGCCCGCTGTTCGAGTTCATTTTTGTTTCGCTGCTCGCCTTGCTCTCGTGCGTTCGCTTCAGCCCATGCTCTTTGTTCAGCCTCAGCCCGCGCTCTTTCGTGTGCCTCGGCAGCGGCCTCGGCCTTGGCCCTCTGCTCGGCCTCGAGCTGTGCCTTCTGTTCGGCCCTTAACCTATCCTCTATCTCGTTGTTGAGACGCTGTTCTGCTTCGACGCGGCCTTTTGCATCGGCCTGGCTCCTGCTGTCAAGCTCGGCGAGCCGCTTATCATAATCAGCCAATTGCTGTTCAGCCGTCTTTCTTGCCTCAACTTCGGCCCGCAGAATCTCTTCCGCTTCGAGCCGTGCCTGACCTTCGTTTTCGAGTGCAGCTTGCAGCCGCTGCAACTGCCCGGTGAGTTCTTCCACCCTTTGCTCTGCCTGAAGTCTCGCTTCAACATCGGCCTGCTGTTTTTCCTGCGCCTCTGTCAAGCTTTCTGCCAATGTCTGGGCCTTTTGCTCTGCTCGTGCTATCGCCTGGCCGTAAGCGTTGGCTTTCTTTTCCAGTTCGGCCCTTGCCTTTTCTTGCGCCTGTGCAGCGCGCTGCTGCTCGGCTTTTATTCGCTGCTCGGCTTCGGCCCCGGCACGGGCCTCTGCCTCGGCTCGCTCATCGGCTTTTGCTCTTTCTTCAGCTTGCGTTTGCGCCTTTTCTTCGGCCTTTTGTCTTGCCTCAATCTCGGCATTAAGCCGGCTCTGCAGCTTCTCAGCGACCTGCATCTGGGCCTGTATCCTTTCGCCGGCTGTGACAAGCTGCTGCCTTAGCGAGTCAACCTGGCCTTTTACTCTTGCTCTGACTTCTTCTTTGGCCAGCTTCTCAGCCCGCGCATCGGTCGCTTCTTTGAGCTTCTGCTCCAACGAGCCGGTCTTGTCGGCCAGCCCACGTGCGTTTTGCTCGGCGGCTGCCCAGGCCTTCGATTCTGCCTTAAGCTTTTCGGCAATGTCGCTTCTTGCGGCTGACTCTTGCTGAAACCGTTTCTCTGTTTCGGCCAATTGTCGTTTGTTGTTCTGCGCCTGGCGCTCGGCCTGGGCCTTTGCGTCCTGCTCAGCGGTCAGCTTTTCCTGCGTCTCAGCCAAGGCATCGCTCTTACTGTTCAACTCCTCCTGAATCGGTGCAAGCTGACTCTCATAATGCTTGGCCCTTTCCTGGGCCGCTGCAATCACCTCGCCATAGCTTCTGGCCTTTTGCTCCAGCTCGGCGGCGGTTTGTCTTTCAATTTGCTGCCTCGCTTCGGCCTCTTCTTTTGCGCGATTCTCGGCCTCAGCTTTGGCCTGGGCGCTTTCTTCGGCTATCGCCTCAGCCCTTGCACGCAGCTCAGCTTGCCGCTGTGCCTTTTGCTCAGCCCGCGACCTTGCCTCTGTTTCCTGCTGCAATTTTTCTTCGGCTTCGCTGCGTGCTTCAATTGCCTGCTGCAATTGTTCCTGCAAACCGGCCTTTATCTCTGTCATTGTATTGAGCTGCTCCTGCGCTTCAGCCCTTGCCCGACCTTCAGACTCAGCGAGTGACTCGGCACGACCTTTTTGCTCAGCGAATTCGCTTAATTTTTCTTCGGCCTGTAATCTCGCCTGCAATTCTGCTTCCAGCCGTTCTTCTGCCTGCGCTCGTGCGGCTGTCTGGGCGTCCAGAATGCGCTGCAATTCTGCAATTTTTTCGCCGTAGCTCTTTGCCTGCGCCGTAAGGTGTCCTATGGACTGCTCCGCATCTTTTCTGGCTTGCGCTTCGGCCTCGAGGCGTTGCTCGGCTGAGGTCCGCGCGTCGGTCTGCGCTTCAAGCTGAGCCTGCAATTTGGCGGCCGCCTCGGCGTAGGAGCCGGCCTTTTGCTCTGCCTTTTTTCTGGCTTCGGTTTCGGCCTCAAGCTGCTCCTCTGCCCGTGACCGGGCCTGGCTTTGGGTCTCAAGACGCAACTGCGTCTCTTTCAATTGGTCGGTGTAACAGGCAACGGCCTGCTCGGCCTGTTCTCTTGTCTCGCTCTCCATTGCCAACTGCTGCTCTGCGTCGGTCCTGTTCTGCGTTTCGCTGGCGAGCATGCTCTCTAACTGGGCGATTTTCGTGGCGTAATTATTGGCCTGCTCTTCGGTCGACTGCCGGGCCTGTTCGGCGGCCTTTAGCTGCTGCTTCGCCTCGGTCACTTGTTCATAGTAAGATTTGGCCCTTTCCTCGGCCGCGGCAATTGCTCTGCCGAAGCTCTGCGATTTTTCCTCTAACTCGGCCCTTATCTGCTCTTCAAACTGTTCTTTGGCCTCGGCTTGTTCGTCGGCGCGCTGCTCTGCCTCGGCCTTGGCCTTCTCGGCTGACTCAGCCCTGCTGCGCTGGGCCGCCAACGCCTCGCCAAGCTGCTCAGCCCTTTGCGCGGCCGACTGTCTGACCTTTATCTCCTCGGTTAGCTTTTCCTCGGCCTCAACTCTTGCCTCCTCCGTTCGTTCCAGCCGTCGCTCTGTCTCTCCCAACCGTTCACCCAACGCCGCCGTCTGCGCCGTAAGGTGTCCTGTGGACTCCTCGGCCTGCTGCTTCTGCTCTGCCAGTAAAGCTGCCTGCTCCTCAGCAGCCGAAGCCGCCTGACTCTGCCTGGCAACCTGCTCTCTCAGAAGCCCCAACTGCTCTTCAATCTCTTCAACTTTCTCCTCGGCTTGCTGCCTGGCGGCAGCTTCGGCCTGCATCGTCTCCTCGGCCTGAGCCCTTTTCTCAGACTCGGCCCTGAGCTGCTCGCGCGCCGCCGCAATCGCCTCACCAAACGCCTTCGCCTTTTGCTCCAATTCCTCCTGGGCCTTTTTTTGCGCACGCTCTCTCGCACCGACCTCCGCCTGGGCCTGCTTCTGCGCCTCTGCCTTTGCCGTGGCTTCGGCCTGTGCCAGGGCCTCAGCCCCGGCTCTTTGCTCAATCTGTTTCTGTGCGTTCTCTTCAGCCCTTAGTCTGGTTTCCGTTTCTGCCCGCAGCTGCTCCTTCAGCCGGTCGCTAATCTGCGACTGCTGCTCAAGCTTTTTCTCCACAACTGCAAGCGACTGGCCCAGTTCGTGACTTTCGGCCTCTACCTGCTGCTGCGCTGCGGCCTGTTCTGCCAACTGCTCCTGTGCCTCGCGCAGCTCTTCGGCGTAATGGGCGGCATTCCCCTGCGCTTTGGCAAGGGCTTGGCCGTAGGCCTTTGCTTTGTCCTCGAGTTCCGCTTTTGCCTGTTTCTCGAATCGCTCCCTTGCCTGCGCTTGGCTATCGGCATCCTGCCGGGCCTGTTCAGCCAGCGCCTCGGCTTTGGCTCTTAGCTCCATTTCGGCCTGTGCTTTTTCTTCGGCAGAGATTCTCGCCTGGATCTCGCTTTGCAGTTTCTGTTCGGTCTGAACCCGGGCACTGGTTTCAGACTTGAGCTTCTTGTCCGTCTCGGCCAGAGCTTGGCCCAACTGGCGGGCTTTGTTCTCGGCCTGGCTATGAGCAGCCGTCTCGGCCTTTAGCTTTTTTTCAAGCTCGGCCAACGCCTGTCCATAAAACTTCGCCTTGTCTCTTAGCTGCGATTCACTCTCAGAGCGATGTTGCGCCTGTGTCCTGGCATCGGCCTCGGCCCGCTGCCTTGCCTCGGTCTGCGATTGCAGTTTCTCTTCAAGCAGCTCCCTGGCCTTTGATTCGGCGGCCAGCTTCGCAAGCGCCTCATCTCTGGCCTTTGTTTCGGCCTGCAGTTTCTCTTCCAGAGCCGTTATCCTTCTTGCAAAGGACTTTGTCTTTTCCTCGAGCCGGGTCTTTAGCTGCTGCTGTGTTTTTTGATGCGCGTCGATTTTTTCGGCAGCTTCCTTTTCAGCCGCAGCCAGCGCTTCAGCCAACTGGTTTGCCTTTTGCTCTGCTTCTGCTCCGGCCTTTGCCTCCGCCTCGGCGTTGTCTTTCGCACGCTTGATTGCCTCTTCGTACTCCTGCTGACGCGCCTGTTCCTCGGCACGCTGCCGCTCTCTTGCCTCGGCGCGAGCACGCTTCTGGGCCCTGGCTTCTTCCCTGGCCTTGCTCTTTGCTTCGGCACGAGCCTTCTTCTCGGCGAGCGCCTTGGCTTTGGCCTCGGCTTTGGCCCTGGCCTTTACCTTTTTGGCATTAACACATGGAACCAGAGGATGATGAGGCCAGTGCTTTTCGCCACATATAGGACAGGTGGGAACAAATCTTTTATTGCCGGATTGCTCGCCCTGAGAGGAGGACGAGTCTTCGGAGTTTCTTTCGTTATCCATAGCAAAACTACCACCAAAAAATATGTCTAACAACTCTCCTGCCGGCAGGAATGAAACAGCTATTCCACTCCTCGCTAAGGAGCTTTTAGCATTTAAGCTGCGCTTTTTCAAGCACAAAGAGTGATTTTATAGGACTTCAGGCGTTTGACAACCCCCCAAGTCAGCCTGCTCTCCCTTCTGAGCAGTTGAATAGTTAAGCAGGAGACCGCAGGTGAGTTTAATAATCACCTATTCACTTGTTCCAATGCTCGCCTGCTCTAATAAAAAAGTCCGCCGAAAGCGGGCTTTTTTATTGGGCGGTACAGGACTTGAACCCGTCGCTCGCCCCGGCGGGCCAGACCTCGCTGGCCATAGGGGTACTGCCTACGCCCCAAATGGAACGGCACATTTGGGGACCCCTAATTCCCTCTGGCCTCACTTGCCTTCGACTTCGCTCAGGCTCGTTCGTGTGACCCCGAAGACCTGGAAAAATCCTTTTTCCAGACCTCTTGAAGGTTCAAGTCCAAGGGCTGATGAACCTATTAAGAGGAAAACAATGGCTACGATATGAGCATCTTGCGTACTGGGCGGTAGAGGACTTGAACCTGTGACCGGCTGGATTTACTTAACACGATTATCAATTCCTTTAATCAAACCACTGAGCATTTTAGCTAAGGTTTCCAATTCATCTCTCAATTTTTGATGTACTTGTTCATCAATCAACTGTCTACGTTTTGCCAGTTCGAGCAACGGGACGCATTCCTGCAGAGAACCGCGAGAGATTATAAAAAAACCCTTTCTATCAGCCTTTGTGAACCGGCCATTGCCTTCGGCGATATTTGTTGCAATCGAAAGGGCGGCTCGATTTAACTGGTCGACGAGGAAATAGTAGCCACGTGGAAATTTTCCAATCAGAGTTGATACTTTGTCTGCGAGGTCTATTGCTTTTTGATACACCTCAAGATTCTCGAACATGAATGTCATTTGCTCTCCCTTCTGAGCAGTTGAGCAGGAGACCGCAGGTGAGTTTAATAATCGTCTGTTCACCTGTCTACTGTTCACCTGCTCTAATAAAAAAGTCCGGTGAAAACGGACTTTTTTATTGGGCGGTACAGGACTTGAACCTGTGACCTCCTGCGTGTCGAGCAGGCGCTCTAGCCAACTGAGCTAACCGCCCAATTACAGGGGCCTATGTTACAGGCGTGGCCGGTGCGAATCAAGCATTTTTGCAGCCGGCTCTTTCTCGGTCCGACAGGCTGCCTTAGTAACCGTCTATGACCTCGGCTTTGAGGCGGCGCGACATCAGGTCGGCGATGGCTTGTTTTACCGGCTTGGCCTTGAACAGCACTTCATAAACCGCCTGCGTAATCGGCATCTCGACGTTGTATTTGGCGACAAGTCCGTCGACGACCGAGCTGCAGGTGGCGACGCCTTCGATTACCGATTCGGTCGCCTCCTGGGCCTGCTTTGGTGTTTGCCCTGCGCCGATTCGCTCTCCAAACGAGCGGTTTCTCCCCTTAGGCGAGATGCAGGTTGTGACCAAATCACCAAGCCCGGTAAGGCCCGCAAAGGTCTGGCCTCTGGCACCCATAGCGACGCCCAGCCGGGTTATCTCCACAAGACCTCTGCTAAGAAGCGCCGCCTTTGCATTATCGCCTGCGCCGATGCCGTCGATGATACCTGCCGCGATGGCGATGACGTTCTTCATCGCCCCGGCCAACTCTACTCCGAGTATGTCCGTATTGGTATAAACACGCAGCCAGGCAACGCTGAACGTACGCTGGATGTGCCCGGCGAGGTCCTCGTCTTCAGCAGCAGCACAGGCCGTCGCGGGCAGCTTTCCGGCAAGCTCGTCGGCAATGGTGGGGCCTGAAAGAACCGCACAGTTAATATCGCTGCCGAGAATATCTTTTATTATTTGCGTGGGCCGAAGGAGCGTTTTGTTCTCAATGCCCTTGGCAACCGATACCACGGGGATACCCTTCGGGGCATATCGTTGGAGTCGGCTCCAGACACTTCGCATATACTGGCAGGGAACAGCAGAGACTATTAAATCCGCCTCTTCCATTATCCGTTCATCGTTCGGCTCGAATATCAGACTACCGGGGAGCTTATAGCCGGGCAGAAACTTGATGTTCTCACGGGCCGTTTCTATCTGCTTCAACTGCTCCGTATCGTAGCCCCATATCCGCACGCGGAGCTTCTTCTCACAGAGCAGCATCGCCAGAACTGTCCCCATTCCCCCATCGCCGATTATGGAAATGCTCTTAAACAACGTAAACCACCATCTCCGGGCTTAGGTGCACCCTTTACTTCTGCCGCCTTTTTGCATATAATCACTATCTACGTGTGCTGACAAAGAACATTAGACTTAATCGCTTCGGCGATTTCAACGACAACTTTTGAAGCGTTTCATAATCCGGCCCTGCCTGCGGTTTTTTGCAGACGCCGCATATTCAGCGCTGCATGACGGCAGGAGGACGGACTAATTCTGTTTCAACACGGTGTTTGAAGGTTTGCCTGTGCGACTCAAACAGTCGACAATCCTGGTGTTGGTTTTGGCAATGGTTATCGCCCTTGCCCTGTGGCTCTTTGCAACATACCAAGCCACTCATCGGGATATTGAGAATGTCCTGCTTATAAGCATCGATACGTGCAGGGCCGATTACCTCGGCTGTTACGGATATCGGCGCAGAATCACCCCCAACATCGACGATGTGGCCCGGCGGGGGGTCCTCTTTGAAAATGTCATCACACCCGTGCCCATCACGTTGCCCGCGCATACCTCTATGCTGGCCGGGACGACCCCTTTGTACCACCAGGTGCACGACAACGGCAACTACTTCGTCGCCCCATACAACATCAACCTTGCCCAGATATTGGCGGAGCACGGATTCGCCACGGGGGCCATAGTAAGCGCGGCAGTGCTTGATTCGAAGTTCGGACTAAACAGGGGATTTGAAACCTACAACGATAACCTTGAACAAGCACCCAACGCAGAACCGTCTGTAGAACGTAAAGGCGGCGACACAACCGAGGTCGCCCTTGACTGGCTCGAACGACACGCCGACAGCAATTTCTTTCTGTTCCTTCACTACTTCGACCCGCACACACCCTACGAACCGCCGACGCCTTTCTCTCTGACCTTCGGCAACAATCTCTATGCCGGTGAGGTTGCATATACCGACCACTGCATCGGCCGGGTCATACAGAAGCTAAAGGACCTTGACCTCTACGATTCGACCCTTCTCGTTATCACCGCCGACCACGGCGAGATGCTCGGCGAACACTCGGAACAAACCCACGGCTACACTATTTACGAAAGCGCAATCAAGGTTCCCTTAGTCATCAGACTACCGGGCAGCACGAGGCCCAAACGGATTCAGAGTATTGCAGGACTGATAGACATCGCGCCTACCATCTGCGGGCTTCTTGGCCTCGATACGCCCGACGCGATGCAGGGCCGAGACCTGTCCGCGGACATTACCGCCAGCCAGACTCCAAGTAGCGAGCGATACCTTTATTGCGAGTCCCTGCTGCCAACAATTTACGGCTGCAACCCGCTGCTCGGCGTTGTCGGGCGGGACTGGAAGTATATTCAGACAACCAGGCCGGAACTCTATGACCTCGCCAGCGATCGTAAAGAAAAGAACAATCTTATCGGGACAGACCCAAAGACAGCTCATCTTATGCGAGAGAATCTCGATTTGATGCTCGACGAGCTAACCTACAAGGACCAGGCACAAAGCCAGGCGGTCGCCGATGCGCGAACAATCAAGCAGCTCGAGAGTCTCGGCTATATCGCGGGCAGCGGAATAGACGATAGTCTCCAACTCGACCCAGCCAAGCCGGACCCAAAAGATTTTACCGAGTTCCACGAGCTTAACGTTCAGGTTCACGCGGCCCTGAACAGCAGGCAATTCGAGAGAGCAAAAGCCCTGTCCGTAAAAATGCTCGAAGAAAAGGGCGATTATCTTGAGGCGCTGATATATCTGGCCAGGATTGCATTTCGACAGGGCAGCAATGGCGAGGCGATCCAACACTACAGCCAATATTTGGATAAGGCAGACCCCAACTGGGCCGAGCCAAACAGACCGGACGAGCGACTGGCTGAGTTAGCCCACAAATATCCGTCGCTGCCAAAGGCCCACGCGGACCTGGGGTTTCTATACTACCGACAGGGCCAGCCACAAGAGGCCGTTGAACACTACGAAGCGTCACTGCGCCTGGTTCCCAACCAGACCCAGACACTTAACAACCTTGCAGTCGCACTCAAGCGTCTCGACAAGTACGAAGAGGCAATCTGTCGCTGGGAGGATGCGTTGCGGCTCGACCCCAACCTTGCCGAGGCCCACTACAACATAGCGAGCACGCTCCAACTACAGGGTAAGACAGATGAGGCCATTGCCCGCTACCAACAAGCGCTCGAGCTCAATGCGGCACTCAAAGCCGGTGTGTTCTCCAACCTCGGCGACCTATACCGGCAGGAAGGTGATGCAGCCAAAGCCATCGAATACTGGAACGAATCACTCGAGCTGCAGCCGAACTCGCCCGAACTGCTCAATAAACTCGCCCTGCTTTACGCCACAGCCGAACAGGAATTGCGCAGGCCGGAAAGGGCGGTGCAACTGGCCGAAAGAGCATGCCAAATCACACGTTACGAGGCCCCCTCATATATCGCTACCCTTGCAGAAGCTTATGCCGCCGACGGTGAGTTTGACCGGGCGAACGAAACTGCTGCAAGGGCTTTGCAGGTCGCGCAGAAGACCGGCGCAGATGAACTGGCTGCAGATATCGAGCGGGCAATCGAACGATACAGCGAAAAAACCACCTCGGCCAATCCACAGGAGTAATCAGTTCACCAACTATCGCAAGCAGCGTCAAATCCATCTACTCGGCCCGTGACGGCATCGGCTGAGGACTGCGAGTGGGACCAACCAGGCGCAAAGTACCATCTTCATCAAAGACCAGGCGGTCTATGTTAACGGTGCGGTCACCGGAAGGATTGTCTGGGTCGGCGTGGGTGTGATAGACCATAAACAGCTCTTTGCCGTCGGGGCTGACGGTGATGCTATTATGGCCCGGGCCTGAGACGTCTATCTTGAGATTCTTTGCGACAAGCGGATTGTGGGGGCTCTTTGTCCACGGGCCGAGCGGCGAACTGGCTGTTGCATAACCTATGCCGTAGAGGGGGTCGGCGTAGTGGCCAGCCGAGTAGGTCATATAGTATGTGTCGCCGTGTTTGAGGACGAACGCACCTTCATTGCAGTGGCTGGGCATATGTCCCGGGGTCGTCGATAGCTCCCATTTCTGGTCGGCCTTAGTGCACAGAACTGGCTGGCCTTCTATTGCGGAGAGATCGGGTTTGAGTTTCGCAGCGTAGATATGCCCGAAAAGATGCCCGTGCTCAGGTCCTCTCCACGGCTGGCCGACGACGCCGACTTTGTTGAAAAACAGGTAGGGCGTGCCGTCATCGTCAATGAATATGTGCCCGTCGATGTTTGAAGAACCATCGTCGAACCATGGGGTGTAGATATCGGTGAATGGGCCTGTGGGTTTGTCTGCGACGGCGAGGCAGAGGCGGAAGCCCTCCTTCGAAGGGGGAGTGCAGCTATAGACCATGTAGAATTTGTCTTTGTAGTGAATGACCTCGGGGGCCCAGAATGAGCCGGTGCCCCAGGAGTCTTTTGTCTTGCGGTAAGCATAACCGGCATATTGCCAGTCAACGAGATTGCGGGAGGTCCAGCACTTAAAGGGGCCGGTCGTGCCGTAGAGATAATAGTCGCCGTTGTATTTCAAGACGAAAGGGTCGCCCATCCGTATGCCGCTGCCGACAGGATTGGTGTATGTCGGCAAAGTCGCGGAAGTTGCGACAACGCTGATTGCAAGTAACAAACAGATTATGGCGGTGACTTTTTGCATCTCAGCTCACCCTGCGGCCACAGCCGGTACCAAAGGGTCTATTGGCGAACCACTTGAATATTTTCAGGTCGAAGGCGCTTCAGCTCGGTCAACTGATTGCGGCCCAAACGGGCCTCAATCGTCACGGAGCCGTCGAGATACTGCTCGTCAATCACGGTGGCGTGCGCCCGCAGGAAGCTTTGGACCTTGCCGTTCGACTGACTGCTCAGCACACGGACAACAAGCCAACCTCCCCGGTACTTGTCGAGAACCGCCTGAGCCAATTGCTCCAGGTCATAGCCGGTCCTGGCCGATACGGCAATCGCCTCAGAGTAAACCGTTTGCAGCATCTCAAGAGTGCTCAATTGGTTGATAATATCGACCTTATTGAGAACAAGCAAGGCGGGCCTATTGCCACAGCCGATCTCGTCAAGAACACTCTCGACCGCCTCAATCTGCTGCAGTGCGTCGCAACCCGAGACGTCCACAACGTGTAAAAGCAAATCGGCATTGACCGCCTCCTCGAGAGTGGCCTTGAACGAGGCCACAAGCTGATGCGGCAGGTTCCTTACAAATCCAACCGTGTCGCTTAGAAGAACCTCCGCCCCGCCGCCGAGCTGCCACTTCCTTGTGCGGGTGTCAAGCGTGGCAAAGAGCCGGTCCTCTACAAATACGTCGGCATCGGTAAGGGCGTTAATTAATGTGCTCTTGCCTGCGTTCGTATAGCCGACCAGACAAATCTTAAAAAGACCTCTTCTTGCGTCGATTTCGCGCACCCTGCGCTTGTCAATTTTTTCGAGCTGGCTTCTGAGGTCTGTAATTCTCTTGTTGACCAGCCGACGGTCGATTTCAAGCTGTTTTTCTCCGGGCCCTCTTGTTCCGATACCTCCGACCGCGCCAGCGGCTGTTGCGCCGCCGGCACCGGCAACACTGTCAAGGTGAGACCACATCCGGGTAAGACGGGGGTAGGTATATTCAAGCTGGGCCAGCTCGACCTGGAGCTTGGCCTGTTTGGTCCTGGCTCTGGTGGCGAAGATATCGAGTATCAGCTCGCTGCGGTCGAGCACCTTGATATTGATTATCTTCTCAAGCTCTCTGATTTGTCGGGGGAGCAGGTCGTTATCGAATATCACAACATCGGCCTTAAAACGCCTGACCCGCTGGGCCAGCTCCTCGGCCTTGCCTCTGCCTATATACCGGGCGGGATTTATCGAACGGAGCTTCTGCTGGAATCGGTCAACCACGATGGTGCCGGCGCTCTGGGCCAACGCCGTCAGCTCCGCAAGATTGTCATAGTGCCCGTCAGCACCCAGGACGGCTGCCACCAGTATCGCACGTTCCTTTCTTACTCTAAGAGTCTGCCGAAGCTTTTCCAATTAACGTAAGCCTCCAAAAGCCACAATAATTTTAGCAAATCTGCGGCCCATATTCAATACGCACCAACGTCCGGTAAATTCGCCCCTGGATGCTGGAGAGGCAAGTTCAGCCGGTTAAATGTCCCGAACAGAAAAAATCCCAAGTGCCGCGTTTTTGGCTTGATGAGGACGGCGGTGTGCGTTATAGTAATGGTTTCGATGCTATTCAGCCATGCGGGTCTCTGTCAGCGTGGTGATGATTATTAGGGTCAAGCGAAAGGGTTTTTCTGTATGTTGAAAGTCAAGGCGCGTTCGGGTGAATCGGTTCAGCAAATGATGCGACGATTCAAGAAACTCTGTGAAAAAGAAGGGTTGATTCGCGATATGAAGCGAAACGCCTACTATGAGAAACCCTCGGAGCGCGAACGCCGCAGGATGAGAAAAGCCCAACGCATGGCAAGACGCTCCCTCTAAACCAGGACCTTTCCTTACTCAACCTCAACCGGCCAGAATACCCAGTCGCCCTTATCCACCCGTCCGCCTGTTTCGCTTGTCTTATAGCAAGGTCCCTGGCCGAGGTCGTCATCTAAATCCCGGCCGAAGCTGTAGAGGACAAATCCTTTTTCGGTTTTTCTGTATGCCAGGAACTTGCCGCTAAATGGGTCTATCGGTATTTTTTCAACGTAACCGGCTGCCTTTAGCTGCTCCAGTGTTTCGGGCAATCGGCCTGTGTCCTGCTCGTAGCGCAAGACGGCCAGTACTATCAGGCCTGATTCGACATACACCTTGTGCTGATAGACAACTGTGTGCATCCGTGCCATATTCTCCGGCCCAAGAATTGTCAAAAGCAGGTTATCCTTTATGATTTCTGCAGACCGCTGCTCGGGGTCAATACCTTCTGCGGCAAGCTCGGCCGGGGTCTTTGCGACAATTTCATCCCAGAGTGCGTAGTACCGATTAGCCGCTTGTATCGCCTCCTGCTTGTCAGGGTGAGCAAACAGAATAGTCCACGTATTAACCCACCTATCCGGGGATAATAAGATTGCGAATATCAACAGGTCTAAGGGATCTTTGGAATATTCAAATCCCAGGGGTTCTCCGAGAGCAAGTAATCTTTTCAAATATAAGTGGCTCGGACCAAATCGGCTTTCGGTGAAGCAACGCTGTATCTCATCATACATAAACAGCTTTTCAGCTTCGAGACTGACAATCCAGTCGTCTTCTGCGACTATTTGCTCCATATCTTCCTGCAGGTGTGCCAACAGGTCGCCCTCAATAGCGTGTTCAGCCAGGATGCTTCGCAGTGACCGAACTGCTAAGGTCTTTACCGCCATACCTGTCAATTGCTCAATCAAAACGGTATCGCCCTTGAGATGGTGTCCGAAGCGATAACACGTCTTTATGTCGTCGAAGGCATCTTCGTATCTTCCCTGTTCGGCGCTAAGCATCGCCCGCCAGCTCAGCGCGTGGGTGCCTTCACGAAACATCGCAAGGTGCGGCATCAGAACACCCGTCATTGAGTTTTCCGAATCACTCTTATAGGTCGGCCAATAGTACGGCCTCTGTGCGCCCGCGACTATCAGCTCGATTGGGCGATTGTTCTCTTCGAGCCATAGCCCAATAAGTTCTCTTTGCTCCGCCGTTGTCTCGTGATAGCGCTTGCTCAGTAGCTTTGCCACTTCGTCTTTCGGCTTATCGAGCAGTTGCGCCGCCTCGTTGTAGAATAGTGCGGCGTTTAACGACTCATTAGCTACAGGACGGACGAGTTCGTTTAGCTCGGCTACGTAATCTCTCGTGACAACAGGTTTGCCCGAGAGGAACCATACGAAGTAGAGAATAAAAGCAATTATCAGAACGCCGGCGGTTTGGAATGTGCGAAGGGTAATCGTACGCCATAGCGGCCGGCAGCGTTTTTTGGCGCGGCGCAAAAGGATACCGAGCATCTTTGCGTCGCCGAACTGCTCAATGAGCCGGCGGGCTTTCTTTTCTCTCTGCTCATCGCTGCGGTAGTCGTCGAGTGCTTCGCGAAAATGGTCGGCCAGCTCTTCTTTCACCTCGGCTTGAACCTTCCTGCGATAGCGCATCTTCCTGATGATAAGCTTGATATAGTCGGCGGCGACGGCGGGTAGTTCGTTGAGCATCGGGTCTTGCTTTTTCTTCTTCATGGGTATGGACCTCCAATCAGAAGACGCTGAAAGGGGTGTCGATTGGCCTACGCAGGCCGCAGGGCTTTTCCGAAGATAAGGTCCAGGCCCGTGTAGAGCCGGCTTAGTTCTTCTGTCTGCTTAGCCAGTTGCGCCTTGCCTTTGCTGGTAATAGAGTAATATCGTCTTCTTCTGCCCGTTTTCTTCGTCTCCCATCTGCCTCGGATGAGTTTCTTGGCTTCGAGGTTGTAGAGCAGCGGATACAGCGTACCCTTGCCGAGCGTAAGAACGTTGTTGCTTTGCTGCTCGATGGCCTTGCCAAGTTCGTAGCCGTACATCTGGCCGCGGCTGAGAATCTGCAAAACCACCGCTGGCGCCACGCCTTTTAGCAACTGACTTTCAAACCGCATATACATCTCCTTAAAAAGCCGTCGACAAGCCAACCAATACCTTGTTATACTTATTATGTATTACATACTATTGGCTTGTCAATAGTTATTCCAAGAAATTTACGAAAATATTTTACGGCGGGCAGGCTAACCTGTGAGCCACAAACCGACTTTAATCGGGCAAAAACGCGGTTCGCCCCTCACCTGCATTTTGCTTCGACTACGGTTTTTTCGCTGAAAATAGGGACCTCTACAAGTTGCGAACCGATGCCGTCGCCGTCTGCGGAGTATAGACAGAAGCTCGTGGGAACATCGGTTATTCCTGTCAGCTCGGCTTTCACAGTCCTGGCCAACGGGTCATAGGTACAAGATGAAAGTTTAGAGGTTCTGTGCGCCCGGACGATTTTGAGGGCTTCGTCAGTTGTGAGGTAGATGGGGCTGTACTCGGCTATTTGTTCTGATATGGCTTTTAGCTCTTTGTCCCAGTTTTCGGGTCTTATCTTGTAGATGTAGTCGGTCTCGTGGGTAAAGAGAACAGCAAGGGCCTTGCTGTCGAGGGCTCGTCTTAGCTGCCTGACGCCCCGGCCAACTGTCGCCTTGACGTCATTGTCGGGGGCCCACTCATAGCCGGCGTCATCGCGGATTTCAGTGAAGCAGTTGAAGAATTTGTGGCCGGCGACATCGACGAAGTCGGCGTAATAAACCGGCCGTGGTGTGCCGGGCAAGCCGTGAGCAGCGCTCGGCCCCGGCTCTCCATACAGGCGGAACGGCCCGCATCTTGTCCACGGCGTTGAAACGGCGTATGGCAGACCCGCTTGATGGTAAAATATGGCAAATTCCATACCCCACTTTTCTGCGACGTGCGGTATAGCGTTTTCGCCTATCTCGGAGAAGTGAGGCACAAGGTAATTGGCCATGGGCAACTTTGCCTCGGCCCACCAGTCATCGACGGCCTTAAGCCCCCGAGCAATCTCTTCGTCAGACCAGGGTTTGCTATTGTGATGATCGAAGTAGATGAATTCATCATACGTATCAACTCGAAGCGGAATTGCGTTAGGGTCGTAATAGAAGTCCCGGTTCTCATTCTCTCGCGGAGGCCTGCCCAATGCGTGCGGTGATGCCGTCGCAATACCTTCACTGATGTATCCGCGAAGCTCTCTAACCGCCTCAGGTGTCAGGTTATAAATGAACAGGCCCAGCCACGGCTTGAAGCCATATTTGCCGCAGGTCTTTACCCAATAAAGAGGACTCTGTTTCCACCGGACGCCCCGGCCTGCAACGTCGTCAACCCGCATTGTCACTATCGGCGGCAGAGCCCGCATCGCAAACGGCTTTCGAGCCGCCCACACTATCGAGCGCCAAAGGCAATCGTCCAGCCCACCCAATGGCCCGAGGACCTTCGCATCCATCCACTCCTGATTTGTCCACTGGACTACCTTGCCTTCGCCTTTTTGTTCGGCGATGAGCAGGGCTACCTCATCCGCCTTTACGAGCACATCAGCCCCGGAGACAACTACCTTCGGAAGCGTCATCGTGCCAAAAAGTCTGCGCGTCGGTGAGTCTTTGTGCAGGGCAGTGATATAGTGGTCCGCGTTAAACCCGAGCTCGCTGGCCTTCTCCTGCGTTCCCACAATGTCCCGCTTTGGAAAATCAGGGTCGAAGCTGACGAGACCTGCACCTTTCTCGACACCTTCGATGACGGCAGCGACATCGGCCTGTCTCAGAGCGCCCGGATGAGAGACAATGGCAAGAGCGTGACAATCCCAACACGACTTGATATCGGTCGTGGCCAGGTCAACAGTGTGGTACGGCACACCGAAGTGGTCGAGGTATGGGATTACGTGTTCACGGCCCCATTTTGCCGCCGGTTTTGAAGAGTCCAGCAAAACCAGGGCGTTCATTGACTTTTCATCACCGGACGTGGGCGAACACAACGTCACGGCCAACAACATAACTAATAACGCAATAGACGTTCTCATCTTTATTTTCCTCACCTGTGATTCGCAGTCTGTTATGCTTCCTCGACAACCTCAAGGCCGAGCAGGGCAGCCATATCGTGCACTGCCCGTTTATAGTCGCCATAGTAAGTCACGCGATGCCAGCCCCAGCGGTCCCATTCGTTGAGCAGCTTGTACACATCGCCCCGGACCTCGGCGGCAAGCTTGTTGCGGCAGGCCATATCCTCGTCCACATTCTCCACCGTCACACCCTGATGCATAATCACTTTCTTCATACCGGCATCGAATTTGAGCGTGGTGGTCATCTCGCCCAGAGGCATAAGCGAGCGGTCGCAGGCGCCTTTTCGGTCTTCGGAGTGACTGCGAATGTGATACGGATTCGATGAACCACCCGGTCCGAAGACCTTCGTGGGTGCAACGCAGTGAGCGTAGATGATTCTATTTGTCGCGGTGTCAATAACAGGGTCGGAAATCATCCCCGGCCTGCCTGTCAGATATGTCATCAGCAACATCGTGATGGTAGAGCGCTGGTCGGCCTCACAGGCGCCGACGAAGCCGTCGTTATTCAACTGCATAAACCCAAGGCAGGGATAGGCCGATATGTGCCCACCATAGAATCCGCCGAGACAGTTGACGGTTATGGCCTGGGCCTTGTGCTTATCCAGCAGCTCGACCATCGCCAGATACATCGCCGCCGATTCTTCAACGTCTTTTCGCGAGGGCTCTATCATCTTTTCGGCTGCGCTTATCCACGCGTCCGCCTGCTTTTTTGCCGCAGTTGCATCAGCACTTTTGCAGGCGTCGCCCAATTCGCTGAACTCAACCTCGACGACCTTCGTACCGAAGACCTCTTCGATAGTCTTGTTGGCCTCGCCGCCGACCACAAGCATCTTCGATTGTCTCAGCTTGCTTATCGTCTCGATACATTTTGCCGCCTGGGCCGCATCCTCAACGCGTGACGATGACACTGCTGCGACCTTCATTCCATTTCGTCTCAGCCGGCCATACGATGTGAGAAACGCCCCGGAGCCAGCAAAGAGATGGTCCACAAAGACGACGGGCTTGCCGGCAGAGGCAATGATGTCGCACGCGCCTCCCCACAGGCAGCCGGACAGATACATTACGTATCCTTCCACATCGAGATGCTCTTCCATCAGTCGCTTAGCATCATCATCGCTCATCACCGTGCGCGTGATGAATTCTATTCCGGGACAGGCCTCCGTGAGCTTGCCGACGAACCATTTGTTGTGCCCGTCGAAGTCGTAGCCGATATTCGGCCAGATGGGCCCCTCCGGCGAAGGGTAGGCAAGCACCAGACCAACTTTTGCCTTTCTGCCGCCGCCCAGCGCCGGCGATGCCGACTTATCCAGTGCCAGAGCGATTGAGCCACTCATCGCCGAAAGAATTGATGCGCCCGCCGCACACGCGGCGCAACCACCGAGAAAATCCCTTCTGGAGAAACCGGATGCGGACCCGGACAAACGTGCTGCCGGGCAGGCCGGTGATTCGAAATGATTACCGCCAGATTTCATCTTAAGCCTCCTTAAACGTTATTCAATTTGTTCGGCTATTATCCTCCCGCAAGGCCGAAGCGTCAAATCCAATCCACAGCGGCTCATCGGGCTACTCTGCAACGAACGTTGTCACCGAAAGCCGGGGTGCTTCATAAACCAATACACCATCCTGCACTACATATTCGCCGATATCCTTGTACTGCTCTTCTTTGTCGGTAGTGCGGTACGCCTTGAATTTCATAGCATCGGTACCGCTGATTTTGATGTGCAGCTTTTTCACACCCTCTTTGCCGATATTAATGACCACGAAGGTATCGGGGTTTTTTGAGTCATTTTGCGCAAAGGCGATGATTGCGATTTGCGAGTCCATCGCCATAGTTTCGGCAACGGCCATACCGGGCCCGCCCGCACGGCAGAGCTGCTTGTAGTAATAATATCCGCGCATGACTTCATACGTGCCGTTCTCGAGGACCCTGAACGCGCAGCCCGGATTCGGGTCGCCACCGACCCACTTGGTGGGTCTTTGAATGCAGGCCCACGGTATGACGGCATTTACCTTGGCTGAGTAAATGTTGCCGAATGCCTCCCGCACAAAAAGGACATCCATCTTGGCCCAGCTTGTCGATGTCACCCAGGCGTGCAGCTCCGGCCGTTTGGCTCGCAGTATATCTATACCGGTACTTGTGTGATCGCCATACCAGCGTCCGTAGTTAGGGCCATAAAAACCGTGCGAAGTGATAATGCCAAGGTTCGCAAGGGCCTCTTCATCCTCTGCGATGGCATCGGCATAGCCCCATTCGCTGAAACGGTACCAGTTGCTGCACTCTCCCGGCGTGACGCCCACATCGTGCAGGCCCATTTCATCGAGGACCCTGCGAAGAATGGGAATAAACTTAGTCACCTGCTCCGGAGGCCAGAACATATTGTAATCGTGGCCACCGCCGATATTGCCGCTCTTGCCGTCGGCGGGCCACCGCATCCAGTCCTCGCCCTCGTTGTGCAGCGAAACATATTTGACAGGAAAACCTTCTTCGTCGCGAAGGTATTTGACCCAGTCAGCCATATACCGGGCAAGGGCATCTTTCATTTCCGGGTCAAGGTCCCTGCCGCGCATAAACTTCTGCTTCGTTGCCCAGGGCGGCGGGCCGTAAAGCGTCGTTATAATCACCAAATCGTCACCGCGCGCACGTGTCCTTTTCAGGCCCTCCCGGACGAAGTATCGCATCCACTTCGTCATCGTCTCATGGTCGAATTCTGCATCGGGCTTTTTTTGATGAAAGGGGTCGTAGAACATCTTGACGAGGCCCGGCTTGAGTCCGTCGTCACCGAAAATCATATCGAGAATTTCCTGCCGTTCGCTCTCATCCAATAAGCTAAAGCCGCCATACTCCTGCGGGTCTGCCCAGTAGTCTTTCGTCTGCGCGACCTCAACGTAGTTGACGCCAAACCCGTCCCAGTCGCGCAGCTTCTTTGAAAAATCAACCTCGGCCCGCACCGAATCCATTATCGGATACTGGGCAAACACCCCCGTTGCCAACACCAAACACAGGACTACTGAAAATACGACGACCTTCGCAAAACCCTTCATCGCAACATCTCCTTCAAAGATACGTGACAAGAACACACGAAAACAAAAAATGCTACTCTCAAACAGACTTTCGCTATCGGCCGCCTACCGACAAGGCGTCTGTATGTACGGCCCCGGCTACCTCATCGTACCGCGCCAACACTTTCTTGCTGCGCTGCACGAAGAACCTGTTCAGTATTATAATCAGGCCACAATTGGCGGTAAAGCCGGGCACAATTTCATACATATAATCACTCAACCCCGCCTGTTTCCAGACAACCAGCACCACCGTCCCTGCAACCATGCCCGCCAGGGCCGCCTGCCACGTAGTTCGTCTTGAAAACAGTGCAAACAGTACCAATGGTCCGAAAGCAGCACCAAAGCCGCCCCACGCATAAGCCACAATCCCGAGAATCGTATCGCTGGGATTCAACGCGAGGACCAGGGCAATAGCTGAGACGATAATGACACAGATTCTGCCGACAAGGATAATCTCCTTCTCGGAGGCCTTTTTCTTAATCGCCTTTTGGTAGAAATCCTCGCTGAGGGCCGATGACGAGACCAGAAGCTGCGAGTCAATGGTGGACATAATTGCAGATAGAATCGCAGCGAGCATCACCCCGCCCATCCAAGGCCCGAGGACCCGCCCAATCATATAGATAAAGACCTTCTCCTCATCGCCGTTGGCAAGACCTTCAAACATCGCCCTGCCTATCACGCCGACAAGCACCGCGCCAGCCAGTGACAAGAACACCCAGACAATCGCTATGACCATCGACTCAGACAATTTGTGAAGCGATTTAGCACTCATAAACCTTGCGAGTATGTGCGGCTGACCAAAATACCCCAGCCCCCATGCCATCATCGATACAATCGCCAAGACCGGATTGCCCTGCTGGGCTGGAATGAGACTTCCCCATTGCGGTTGCGAGTCTGCAATTTCACTGACGGCCCCTATCCCCCCGGCCCTGACGCACGCGAGCAAAGGGACAACCACTACAGCTATCAGCATCAGCGAGCCCTGAAAAAGGTCGGTCCAGCAGACGGCCATAAAGCCGCCGAGAAAGGTATAGGCGATTATTATCCCGCCGCCGACTATCACCGCCGTCTTATAGCTGACGTCGAACGTCGATTCGAAGAGCTTTCCCGTGGCAACAAGGCCGCTGGAGGCGTATATCGTGAAGAATATCAGAATGATAATGGCAGAAACCACACGCAAAAGCCCCGTCGGGTCACCGAAACGCTCCTCAAAAAAACAAGGCAGCGTTATGCTGGCGGTTTTCTCTGTGTAAACCCTCAGCCGAGTCGACACCAGCTTCCAGTTAAGAACCGTCCCTATGAAAAGCCCTGCTGCTATCCAGCTTTGCCCGATTCCATAAAGGTAAACCGCACCGGGCAGGCCCATCAGGAGCCAGCCGCTCATATCACTTGCCTGCGCCGAAAGAGCGGTCACCCAAGCCCCCATCCCCCGACCGCCCAAAAGATAATCCTCGATGTGAACGTTCTTGCGGTAGAAATACAGACCAATGGCCAACAGCAAGACGAAATAAACAACGAACGTTAGCAATGTGGGATTAGTCACGGCAGCAGGTCTCTCCAGCTATGTTTGAATGAATCACCTCTTATAAGCAGCCAGCTTTCTGACATATTCGCCGGCAGCCCCTGGGGTAAATCGTAGCCGATTCAAGAATACCTGACAACCCTTCACAAATCGGCCGCTTAGGCACTTTGGGAATAAAGTTGCGGCTTTTGACCGGCCGATAAAACATCCTGTGACTCTTTTTCCGCATACTCATTAGGAAGTGAGATTATGAAGGTCAACCAGATAGCCCTAAACAACACCCCTGGGCCGGGGCTCGAAAGGCCAAAACAGAAAAACCACAACGACGAGCAAACCGGGCCTCCTGACAAGATAATATCTTCAACGGAATTATCGGACCAGACCACAGAGGCCGAGAGCCAGATTCAATCCGGTGAGCAGACTCAGCACACTAAGGGCGTCATCCGCCTTCTGCAGGAAGGGCATTTCAAAGGCGTCGCCGACGTGCGGCTTCGCATAAATTTCTTCGAGGAGCTTGCGGCGATAGAAGGGGCGCACGTTCGGGCAGTAGCCGGCGAGAGCGTCTCCGGCCTGACAGAGGCCGTCGTGCCTCATATCCAGGGACTGGTAGAGTCCGGGCAGATAAGCCAGGAGCTGGCGGATACCCTCACCGATGATTTCAGGCAAACCGTCAATCAAATAATTGAAAGCTTCGTCAACGGCCAGGTGGCTTCAAGAGAAGCCCTTGAAGACAAGCTTAACTCGGCGTTACAGTCGCTGCTGGCGTCGCTGGCCGCGATGGAAGCTCAGGAAACAACGACCATCTACGAAACAGACGATTACACCGCACCGGTCGAAGAAATCCTCGAAGAGGTTGCGCTGGACGACATAACACCCGAACCCACCGAACAGAACGAGCAGACGCAGGGCGAAACCGAAGGCGAAGAACAGGCCGATGACCTCACATCCGCCTTTGCGGCGGCTCTGCGGCAATTCATAAGCTCAATCTATGACACAAGTCCCGGCGGCGCGTCCGGACTGCCCCCGCTATCAGAGCCGCAGGGAAACGGCGTGGCCTATCAAAAATTTCTCGATATCTATAACGAACTTCGCGGCGTTACAAACGAAACACCCGCCCCGGAAACAGAAATACTCGACGTCGTCACATAAGCTCCAGCTTTCTCAGCAGAATGCAACACCAACAAAAAGGGTCTTCGCAATTTGACGAAGGCCCTTGGTTCTTAAGAGGCAGGATGTCCCGGTCAACCGCCTAAGAGAATCGAACCTTCGGTAAACAACATTCCCGCAACACAGCCGGTAAGCAGACATGCCAGCGTCGCCGCCAGAAGGGCACGCAACGCCACCTTGGCCAAATCGCCGGTCCTGCCCGGCACAAGGGCCGATACCCCTCCGACAAAAATCGCCATCGAAGCCAAGTGTGCAAAACCACACAACGCGTAGGTCGCCACCACCGCAGAGCGCGGATGCTGCAGCACCCCGGCCTCCATCGCCGCCGCCAAATCCTTGTAAGCCACCACCTCGGTGACAATCGTCCGCTCTCCGATTATTCTGCTTATCTGCCCGGCGTCGCAAGGCGGAACACCAAGCAGCAATGTGAACGGATAAAAGATGTATCCGAAAACCGCCTTCAAAGACCACTGCCCCTCAAAGCCAAGAACCCCATTTACCCACGAGCCCACGCCGCCCAGGACCAAATCCACTAACTCAACTAATCCCAGTACGGCTATCAGAAGGGCCACAATCCCCACAATCATTCGCACGCCGCTGTTCGCCCCGCTTATGACGGCCTCGAAAAAACTCTTTTCGCGTTCGTAAAACGGGCGGACATTGACGCCAAGAGTCTCGGGTTTTTCGCTTTCCGGCAGGATAATCTTCGACATCACAAGGGCCGCAGGTGCCGAAAGCAGCGACGCCGAGACCAGATGACCTGCGATTGTGGGAAACACCGACTTCAAGCTGAAGACGTAAAGGGCCAGAACGTTCGATGCCACCGTAGCCATTCCGCACGCCAGTATCGTGCAAAGCTCCGAACGCGTCATCTTCGCCAGATAGGGGCGAACCGTCAGATTCGATTCAATCCCCACAAAGATGTTGCTCGCTGCAACCAGTGACTCGGCGCCCGATACCCGCATCAGCCGAGTAAACACATAAGCAAAACCGCGGATGACCAAAGGCATCACATTGAAATAGTAAAGTATCGATATCAAGGCGGAGAAAAAGATTATCGTCGGAAATGCCTGGAAGGCCAGAATGAACCCAAGTGACTGCTCACCCGTCTCACCAATTTCTCCGGGGGCGAGGGCAAGCGGGCCGAATACAAATTTTGCACCTGCAGAGGCCGAATTCAG
Source organism: uncultured Pirellulales bacterium (assembly GCA_964514115.1). Classification (GTDB taxonomy): domain Bacteria; phylum Planctomycetota; class Phycisphaerae; order Sedimentisphaerales; family Anaerobacaceae; genus CAZEPI01. The sequence goes on from CAZEPI010000002.1 coordinate 59,717, forward strand.
AACCGCCACTACTCCATCGTTCACCACCAGGAATACCTTTGAGCCGACAGGAACAACAAAAATACACAGCGCAATCAGGACCTGCAGAGCCATCCCCCAGAGAATCACCCGCCAGTTCATATTCCGCCGCTCTGCCGACAGAAGCCAGGCAAAACCCAGCAGGACAAATATCCCTGCAAAACTGACAAGATTATATACATCCATAATCAGCTCGTCGAAGTCCGGGACTCAGCCGAGATTCTATCTTCAGCGCAGGGGCGGGCAAAAGAAAAAACCAAGGTGCCAAACTACACGGAGAATTAATTTCTTCGGCCTCCGCAAGACCACCTGCGAGCTATGCCGCCTCCTAAGGCCCACGAGGGCCTTGCCGGCTTAACGTCCTATAAAATGCGAATTGGCTGTGCTGAAAATTGCGCAGATAGTATTTTTTATCCTTGACAAACCAATAGTCCGATAGTTAAATTAGGGCAGTAAGGCAATTTAGAGAGACTCGCTGTATAATTGCTTTGGCAAGAGAAGAGGAGAGTTGATTATGAAAGAATTATTCACCACGGGTGAGGCGGCGGAGATTTGCCGGGTCAGTCAGCAGACAATAATCCGCTGCTTTGACTCCGGTCGGCTGGAGGGTTTCCGCGTACCTGGCTCAAGGTTCAGGAGGATTCCACGTGAGAACTTAGTCCGGTTCATGAAGGAAAACAGCATCCCCCTTGAATCACTCGAGTCCGGCAGAAAAAAGGTCCTCGTAGTCGATGACGATGCCGAAATCGTCGAGCTGTTGACCGATGTCTTTAGCCGCGACGGAAGATTCGAGGTGAGAACCGCCACCAGTGGTTACGAGGCGGGCATACAAACCGAGCAGTTCAGACCCGATGTAATACTGCTCGACTATATGCTACCCGATGTCAACGGCAACGTCGTCTGTCACACCATCAGAAAAAACCCCGAATTCGAAGATATCAGGATCATTATAATCAGCGGTGTAATCAAGCAGGAAGAGATTGACCAGCTTCTCAAGGCCGGCGCAGAGGATTTCATAAAGAAGCCGTTCGATGTCGGTGACGTTGTTGACCGGGTATGTACGGCCCTGCGGCTCGAAGAGAAGGTTTCGCAGAATCCCTTGCGGGACAGGTAGGACAATTCGGGTATATCACCCGAGCGCCACCTCTGTATCGGAGGAGGTGTTTGATTGGCGCAGCCGCCACAGCAAATTACGGACGAGGGTAGTATATGCCGGAAAGACCCCCTGACAGCATAATTGCAGGCCGGGTCGAGCAGAACATACTTGGGCTCGATTCGGTTTCAATCCTTCCCTGTGTCGCCGCACAGTTTCTGGCGGGGCTGAACCGGCTTGAGCTTACGCCGGGTTCGTTGGCGGAGATGATTGAGTCGGAGCCCGCTCTTACGTTTAACCTGCTGTGCGAGGCACAGAAGCAAGGTATTGGTCTGTCAGTAGCCGGCGGTTCGGTTGCGCATCTGGCAACTGAGCTGTCGATTCGCCGGATTCGCGACATAATCCTCTCAGCCCGGCTCCACGACGATACCCGGCAGCAGAACAATATCGAATTCAGAAGACAGCTTACCCGCCACTGCCTCGCGGTGGCCTGCATCAGTCGTCATATAGCCGCTCTGCTCTCGCCGCCTATCGAGGCGGACCTTGCTTATCTGGCGGGCCTGCTGCACGACATCGGCAAGTTTGCCTTAGCCGACGCTATGCCCAAAAGCGCCGAGCGCCTGCTAGAGGAGGCAGGAGCCAAGCAGGCATCGGCTGCCGAGGTCGAACGGGAAAACCTCGGTCTCGACCACACGATAACCGGCAAACGCCTCGCCCAGAAACTACACCTGCCAAGCGAGATAATCCTCGGAATCTGGCTGCACCACAGCAACACGGGCGCTATCTCAAAGGCCGCACCGCAGGCAAGAATTGCCCAGCTCGTTGAACTGGCTGATGCACTTACCCGCGAGCTAAGAATTGGCGATTCCGGCAGCTACGACGAACCAACGGCAAGTTCCCAGCTTGCCGAACAACTCGGCTTAAAAGCCGAACAACTGGAAGAAGTCCGAAATCAACTGCCGCAGGCAGTACAGCAAAGAACCGAGCGAATCGGCCTCGATGCGCCTGTGTCATGGCCGACTTACTGCCAGGTGGTGACAGAAACCGCCCAGAAGCTGGCCACCGAAGCCGCTGCCTTATCCCAACAGACCGACCGCCTGGAAAGCAGCTCCCGGAACATCGAGTTCCTCACAGAGCTGCTGCCGCAGATAACCGCTGCAATGTCACCGGCTGCGGCAGCCGCTTGCGTAGCAATATCCTGGAAAAAACATTTCCAGACCGGGCCTGTTTGTCTTTACCTGACAGCCGAGGGGCACACGGCAATGATCGAAGCGGCCCTTGTCGAAGATTCCGGCAGCATAAAACAGCTTGCTCTGGAGGCCTCCGAAGATAAGCCCATCGTCCCGGAGAATCTTGCGGGGGGCTTTGTCGTCGCCGAGCCGGAGGACAACCTCGACTGGCTCTTCGAGCAGTTAGACGTAAGATTCGACCGAGCCGCCACCCGACTCATCCCGCTCACACAGCAGGTCAACATAATTGGCGTGATTGTCTTTGAGCCGGCTTTACCTCTCCCGACAGAAATGCTAGCCGAGAAATTCAGGCCCACCGCTGAAATCGCTGCTTCGCTGCTGGGACCGGCCCTTGCTGTCCACCGACAACAGTGGTTCGCCGAGCGATTCGCTCAGCTTCTAACCACGCCTGCTGGAAAACCCGCCAAAGAACCGGAAGCACGAAAATGGGTGCTCGATGCCCTTGCTGAAATGGCGGCAGGGGCAGCACACGAACTGAACAACCCATTGTCGGTAATAGCAGGCAGGGCACAACTGCTGGCAAACTCAGAAGCCGATGATGACAAAAAGAGAATACTGGAGCAAATCAGGCAAAACGCCGACGAGCTTTCAGCTATTATCGACGACCTGATGAGCTACGCCAATCCCGCCCAGCCAAGACCTGCAAGAACTTCCGTCAAGCAGATAATCGACGAAGCCACCCAACTGACAGTTCTGCACGGTAAACTCGATAAGCTGGATATCGAAACCGACGTCGCCGATGACATCAAAGACGTGTTTGTCGATTCTGCACAAATCGCATCCACCGTTGCAAACATCCTGAACAATGCACTCGAATCATACGATGAAGGCATCGGGCCAATAAGACTCGCTGCTGCAAATGAGCCGGCAGGCAAAACCATAAAGCTGCAAATCACAGACAAGGGCCGGGGAATGGATGCAGACACACTCGCCAAAGCCACCCAGCCCTTCTTCTCGGCAAGACCGGCCGGCAGAAAAAGAGGTATGGGCCTTGCCCACGCCCAGCGACTGATAGAGGTCAACGGCGGTTCTATTGAAATCACAAGCCAGCCGGGCATTGGAACAACGGTGACCAGTCTACTGCCGTGCTGAAATCCACCGCACAGCCAATACAATCACCGCCAGAGGTCTGTCATAGTCAGGTTTGCGCTTGATTTCCGGGTTACGGACAGCTACAATAGACTTCGACAAGGCAGAAGTGTGGGTGGTGAAATGAAAGTGCGTTCTGCAATATTCCTTGCTTTGCTGTTGACCTTTGTGTCTTTGTGCACAGCGCAGTTGCCGTGTGAACCTGAACTGGCCGGCGATATTGACGGCAACTGCAGTGTGGATGTGCTCGACTTTGCTCTGTTTGCACAGTATTGGCTCGATGACGACTGCAACGAGCCGAGTTGGTGCGGCTGTGCCGATATTGACACGAGCACGATTGTTGACGCTGCCGACCTGGCTGACCTGGTTGCCGAATGGCTCAGGTTCAGCGGCAATGACGGGTGGCGGCCAATGCCCATCAGGTCTCTCATCGAATACGAGCAGGGCGCAATCGGCGGGGAGGCAGAACAGCATTGTCACGGCATAGCGCGAAGCCCATCCGATCCCAACATAATCTATCTTTCGCACGATGCCTGCCAGACGTGGAAAAGCACCAATGCAGGCCAGACATGGAAAAAGTCTCTTGGGATAGGCCTTTACCTTACCGCCGGCCAGTCGATGGAGGTCGACCCCTTTGACCCCAATATCGTCTTTCTTGTCGTTGCTGCAGGTTCCAACTGGCTGCAAATCTCGCTGGAAGGTCTCTACCGCTCCACCGACGGCGGCGACAACTGGGAGTTTGTGCTGCAGGCCGATACCAATTTCAACAGCGGCGTTCACAGAATCTACCGGCACAACATCGCCTGCGACCCCTCGACTGCGACGCCTTCGGGTGCTACCCGATGGTATGTTGCCTTTCCTGACAACGCACTCTACCGATCCGACAATAGCGGTGATACGTGGAACCAGGTTGCCAACCTCTCAGGTCACGCCATCAGTTACGGTGTTTATGCCCACCCATCCGATGGGAACACGATTTACCTTGCCTCGAGCAACGGCCTGTACAGCAGTTCTGCCCAGGGCGCGAGTCTGGCGCCACTCGGCAACCTCCCCGCCGGCCATGTCACCTCCGTCCAGATAAAACCCGACGATCCGAACATCATATACGCGACGGTCAAGAACGTCGGTCTGTATCGATCCACCAATGCCGGCTCAACATTTACATTGCTGCGAAGCTTCGATGCCGCATACGTCTTCATGAATCCCGGCCACCCCGACACCCTCTACCTTGCCGGCGACAGCGCAAACACAATCATCACCCACAATGCCGGCACATCATGGATCACGAACATGACCACCCAGCCCGCACCGGGCCTTGGCCGTGAAGGCTCCTGGAAGGGCAGTATAGCCGGCATGATGACGGGCATCGTTCCAAACCCGGATGACGCGGACGAGGCCGTCGCCTTCTCCAGGGCCACTATCTGGAAGACGACCGATGGTGGCGATGTATTCGCTGACAGCTCGACGTTGTTCACCGGTTACAGTTGGGGCTGGTGGAATGATGCCGCTGCCTTTGACAAGTTTGACCCCAACAGATTCGCGTTTTTCAATATGGATGTCGGAATGTCTATCACGACGACAGGGTCGGACTATTTCGACAGGAGAAACGACCAGGCGTGGTCCTGGTACACGCAGGGGCTTATCTCTTGGATCGGAACATACGCCGGGGACATTCAGCCGGTGGCGGGGTCGCAAGTTATCGTTGCTTCAGTCGGAAACTACTTTGATACAGAGCTTATGCGAACCGACAACGAAGGGCTCACATGGCAGCTCGTAACACAGGACGGTGAGCACAACTTGTTCATTGCATTTCATCCTGGTGACCCGAATCTTGTTTACGCGGGTAACAAGATATCAACGGATGCCGGCCAGACATTCAACCGAGTCGATTTTGGTGATTTCAACAGTCTCAATCCATCTATACTCGGCATGTGCCTTGCCAATCCGGACACCATATACGCAATGGACAGTGACAGGTACCGCATACTTCGCTCCGACGACAGGGGCACTACCTGGTATCTGTACGTGCAGCCGGGCTGGCGTTTCAGACGGCTGGACCCTTTGCCCACTTTCGCAGGCTGTCCGGCCGACCGCAATAAGGTCTATACACTGGACGCCTCCTATGACCTGGCTGTCTACGACGGGAACACCTGGCGAAGCACCGGTGTTTTGTCTCTCGCGGGCGGCCAAGCGTTGAACAACTTCGTCAGAACCGTGACGGTTGATCCCAGACACACCGAAATCATCTATGCCGGGACATTCGCCGCCGGATTGCCGTGTATCTTCAGGAGTCTCGACGGCGGTTACACCTGGCAGGATATTACTTATAACCTGCCGCGGGCTGGCATGAGCGCCATTTCCGTCAACCCGCACACGGGGGAACTGATGAGAGGCGGCGTGTATGGAACCTGGGTCTTTCCACCTCCGTACGTGAGCGACAATCTGCTCTACGATAAGCTTGACTTCGACGCCCCATAACAGCACGGTGCCGCCCAAGCTGCCGTCTTGACACATGTCGCCTTGCACGCATCACCGTCAACGTTACAATCAACTGCGAACACCGCAGCTACTGAAAGGGATATCAGGAGTGATCGTGCTTCTGACTGATTTCGGGCAAAGTGAACACGCCGGCGTGATGAAAGGTGTCATCCTGAGCATTGCGCCCGATGCAAAGATAGTGGATCTGTGTCACAACATAACCGCTCACAATATCATCGAAGCATCCTGGATTCTAAAGAACAACTACAGGCATTTTCCAAAGGGGTCGGTATTCTGCTGTGTGGTTGACCCCGGCGTCGGGACGCAAAGAAGAGCTGTAGCAGTAAAGACAGAGAACTATTTCTTCGTTGCACCCGACAACGGTCTGCTGTGGGAGACTATCCGAGACCAGCAGGTCCTTGACATCAGAGAAATCCCGATTGCCAAAAACGCCAGCAGAACCTTCCACGGCAGAGACGTTTTCGCGCCTGCTGCTGCCAGAATCGACACGGGCGACTTCGGAAAACTCGGCGATAAAATCACGCAAATACAGAAGTTCGAACTGCTTTGCAAAGGCGGTGAAGGTCTGGTCGTCCGCATTGATACATTCGGCAATATTGTCACCAACCTGCCTGGAAAGAAAGAGGGCACTTGCCTGGTGCAAATCGGAGGAAGAAAAATCGAGATGCAGGTTTTTCCAACTTACGATTCGGCTCCTGCTGGGCAGCCATTCCTCATTACCGGAAGCTGCAATACACTGGAGATAAGCTTAAAGAACGGAAATGCCAACAGCCGCTTCAAGCTTACGCCCGGCACCTCCATACAGATAACCTGACACACAACAGACGCCCGCAAAACCAGTCGTCCCTCGTGTCTCCAATTACGTCCGAAAAACAAAAAAACAGCCGGTCAACCCGTGGTTTTCCACAATCCAATTTTAACGCTGCATACCTGCGCATTTGTTCAAAATACTTGCCTTTTGACCTCAAAAGCGAACTTCGCATAAAGCAAGAGCACCAGGCAAGATACCCTTCGTGCTGAAACAAGCTCTCGCTACGCACGACACGATTTCATTGTGACGATGAAAAAGGTTAGAGTTTCAACGGAAACTCACTATTTGTAATCACGCATAAAAGAGGGCGATCATGAACATTGAAATGAAATGCCTCAGGTGCGGCAGCACCAACATAACGCCAAGTGAACTGCAGTCGACCGGCAAAATCTACTCTCGCCCAAAAAACGCCAGTCTGCTCACGATCCTCACAACCGGAGCCATGGTCAGCGCGCTGACCTGCCTTGACTGCGGACACGTCGAGCTGCTCGTTGATACCAAAAAGGCAAAAGCCCTCGCAAAATCCGTCTGACCACACCCTGTGGCAAAGTCTTAGGCCTGAGCCTTAAGAATCCTGTGTGGGCAGCAACTGTCGGCCTGCAACACCATGCTACTGACAGCCGCTGTTCACCTTTTCAATACGTCTACGGTGCAGTCAGTTACAGCTTTCCAGAGTCTACTACTCAAGTATCCAACATCTAATCCAGAACCGGCTCGCAGCCCAATAAGTCCGAAAATCCCGCAGGCCAACAGCCATCGCCTATTTCCGCCAGGCAGGCCCCCAGGGCCTCAACCTTTGCAAAGCTGATAAGCGTTTATTTATAGGGCTGCCTCGTCTATTCCTTCCAGCGGCCGCCGAGGCCTAAAGCATCAGCCCCCACTGACCGAAATTACCACTGCGGAGAACACTGACTAATTCTTTACTTCTTTCTGCGAGGATGCGGTGACAAAAAAAACAGATGATGAGAAACTGCGGCTGCTGGTTGCGCGGCTAAACGCACAACAAGAGAAACAGGCCAGGCAAATAGACATACTCTGCAACGACTTCATTGCAGCCCACCGGCACTTCATCAAAGGACTGAACGCCATCAGTTTTGCCGCCGACTTCTACGAGGCAATCGCAGGCGTAACCGACCTTAATGACCTGCTCCATACCGCCAGCACACTCATCAGAGAGCACATCCCCGAGGCAAACGTCGTCTTCTTCCTGCGAAGAGAGAAAAACTTCGAGCTCCATATATTTGAGGACGAAGAACCCATCGGCCCTGAAGAAAAACGCATCGAGAACTGTTTCACCACCGAGCTCGTCGATAACATCACAAAATCAAACAAAATATGTACGCTCGATGATATGCTACAGATGGGCCTGCAGGCCAACCCTTCTTTTCTCAGTAAAATCTCAGCGTATGCAGTTCCGCTAAGCACCGGCGGCTCACCACTTGGATTCATCCTGCTGTACCGCTCGGCAGAAAACCTGCTAAATGCCGAGCAGGTGAAGCACATCTCATCAATTTCAACCGGTCTGTCTCGCTCAATCGCCGCCTGCCGGGTACTCGCGTCGTCGGCAACATAGATACACAGGCGAACGACGCCTTTACTCGGCCCTTGTTTGTTCCACGGGTATCATTATCTCCGGGTTAATCAGGTCACGACCACCTTCCTTCATGTCGGCTGAGAATACCTCGCAGGGATTGTCTATCGCTCTGTATCCATGTTCCGCAATCCAGACATAAAGCCGGTTGTACAGCAAGGCATAATCCATTTGTCCAACCTGCCTTGTTATCACGGCCATCTCCACAGCAGGGACAGTCTTGACGTCGGTCATTTCGCCAAGTGTACCAGCAAGCTTAAGTGCATCCTCGCTGACGGGAATCCTTATTTCAGTGAGAAGATGTTGGGGCGAGGTGAGCTGCGGATTGTTCAGATAAACCAGGGCCGGGCCGCCCGCAGGCCGGGCCTGATTTGCGCCAGCCAAAGCATACAAACCTTCGATTGCCTTGCCTATCCGCTCGTAAGGTCCTCTGTATATGGTGTACAACACGGTCTGTTTGTCCACCTGCTGTATAGTCACCTTCGATTCCTCTTCATTGGCTCCTGCCGAAACGTGTACAGTAATTACGGCTGCGGCCAGTACTGCAACACAAATTCTCTTTGCTTTCATTTGATTTTCCTTTCCAATCACAAATAACCTGTTTCAATTGCTCCGCTCATTTCCTTGCAGATTTGATAATCTGTTTCAATGCATTTACGTGTTCGGCGAAGGCATCCCTGCCCTTGCCCGTCGGCTCTACGAACGTACGGGGTTTTTTATCGATGAATGTCTTTTCGATTTTTATGTATCGCGCCTCTTCGAGTCTGGCCAGATGTGCTCCGAGGTTGCCGTCTGTCAGGTTCAGCAGCTTTCGCAGATAGACGAAATCCACCTGCTCGCCCCGGTCGAGTGTAACCAGGGCCGACATGATTTGAAGGCGAACGGGCTGATGGATGATACCGTCCAGCTTGGCCATTTCTCACCTCCATCGAATTCGAACACAGATGCCCGTGGCCAGCAGGGGACCGCCGGCTGCAATCGCCATCCACAGCGAGTAGTAAGCGAGCGGAATCACAAAGAAACCGACCAAGGTCAAGACTGTGACACCAAGGCCCAGGAAGACCATGAGCCAGCTGTCGAACCACAGGCCGATAGCAACGTACGCGAACATGATTGCAGTGCAGAGGAACGCATTGAGCTGTATTCCGCTGTGAGGCTGCAGAATGTTCAGCCATACGAACGCGTACAAAAAGAACACCGGCCAGAACAGAGACGTTCGCAGCCCAAGCCTTCTTCCACCGCAGCTCCGCGTTGCCGGAGCAAGATGGAACAGACGCCAGCAGATAACTATCGTCGCGGCGACGCCTATCGCAGAGAGCAAGCCCCAAATCCAATTCACCCATTCAAGAAAGAGATGTGTCCCGAGGAACCCCAGCACCCACACCAGGCCCCAGATTATCAGAAAAGGACTTTCGTAGGCTGAGACGACGGCCCTTCGGGTTTTGGCGGCTGTGTCTTTGACGCTCGCCAGCGACTCGGCTGCTTCTTCATCCGACAGATTCATAATCGTGCTCCTTAGAAATATAGAGTACCCATTTCTGTTATACAGAGTACTCTATTATGCAGAGTCCTGCCTGTCAAGCTCTTTTTTCAAAAAAAATGAAAAATTTTCAGGGCGCTGTGGTTAGGGTGAGAATTTGAGTCTTTCAAGTCATTGTGAGAGCTGCGGAGCTTTTCGCGTAGCCCTTCTGTGTGTCAATCGACGGACTCTTGACGTCTAACCGGGCGTTTGACGCCGGCGGCCGAAGCGGCCTTTTGCAGCTTCTCGGCCACGGGGCCGGGAGAGTCATAGAACAAGAATCGCAGAAAGTCCTGCCTACTGTTCAAAACCGCGAGGGCATCGGCCCAGCCGTCCGCGCGCCGGGCTCTGAGCGAATCTGTCAGTCCAAGACAAATCGCAATATATGCTACTGCGGCCTTATCGCTGTCCGCCGCATCTTCGGCAAGACCCGCCTCAATCCGCACTGCAAGGGTCGCACGCAGATCCTCAAGGTTGCTCTGCCGGTCAGTCAACGGCTCCACGTTGGCCGGCTGCTGGTGGGTAATCCGCCATATCATCTCGCCGTTGCGGTTGACCTGCTCGCCACCGTTCTCGACAATCACCAGCCCCGCCAAGTCCACGAGTCGGTCGGCGAAACCGGTGATAGTCTCATCGGTTGGCATCTTAGGCCGGGTCGTGTTGCGGTAAATATCCTTAATGTCCCAGCCCTGCCGCCGCATCCATTTGTAGCCCTTGATAACACCGACAACCGTGCCTGCAGTTGCTGCGTTGTTATCCGCATCCCAGCCAAAATTAAATGCGTGCCGCAGGGTCTCGACAAAATCGCCCTGTCCGTACAAAAGTGCTGCAATCGTCGCAGCAGTGCAAAGCTCATAACCGTTTTCGTTCCGTGTCCTGCTTTCATAAAGCGTGTACTTATCCCTTATAAGCCGCCGTGTTCGTCGCCAGTTGTCGGGATTTTCTTTAGTCAAGAGCCGCACATCTCTGACAATAGGGCCGAGCATACTATTTGCATCGATTGACGCCAGGCCCACATCGATAATCTCGTCTATATCGTCCGTGACAAAGGCCGTGGCTATCATGGCCGTGAAGAGCTGCGTCGTTTGCGCCGGCTCACCGTCGATTGTCACATGCGTGTAGTTCAGGCCGATTCTCGCCGCGGCCTGCGGCATAGCAGGCGCTATCAAACCGAACGACTCGCAAATGAATTGGCCGGAGATATTGAAATTCGCCCACGGATTCAAAGCCGAGTTGCCCGTCAGTGGTGGCTCAATCCCAAGGTCCATAAGATACCGCACGTAGCGGTTCGAACACCAGATGCCCGTGTTGATATGCTCTTGCCACAAATCGACAATCTGCCCCGCCGAGAGCATCACCGTGTCGTCCTTCTGCATCGCCGTCACATATAGCCATTCGATATCCGTATCATCATCCGTCCGAGCACCTTGGGGCAGGGCAGGCGTGTACTCCTGCACATCGCCCGGCTCGTCATAGTACTTGTTCTCGTGCGGCAGGCCGTTGAGGTTGCCCAAAATCTGCCCAAGCAGACCGCCCCGTATCTTGTCCGCAAGCACCTCCACCGGCATCTCATCCGCCTCGGCACCTGCCGACAGGCCCGCGGAAAAAAACAAAAAAACCATTATCAGAGCAACGCCCTGCACCACCAGAAAACCCCTCATGCCATTATCTCCTCATCAACAGCAACAATAGAATCTGCCTCATACCGTCAAACAGAAAAAACCGATGATGATAGCGCCGTCAATCCGGCTAAAACCCGCTGCCGGAATACTGTGCCACATCAAATTCACTCCATTGAGCTGACAAAAGGCCGCTATTTGGTTAGCTCTTTTTGCGCACCGGCCACTATCTCATCAAGGGCCTTTTGCAGTTCTTTTGAGACCGGTTCGACCTCGTGTCCCTTTAGTATTTGCTCTTTGACGTCTTTGCACCGCTGTTGCATTGTCGCAGCGCCGCCATCGAGCCACGCCTGGTAATAGTCGCGGTCCAGCAGTTGCGGAAACCAAAGCTCTTTGCGAAAATGCGTTGCCGTGTGCATCCGCTCAATGAATGTTCCTCCCGGCCCCGCATCGGCAAGCTCGCTGATTCCGATTGCGTCGTCACTGAAGTCTATCTGGCGCATCATGCTTTCGACATAGCGAATGATTTCATGCTGCATCACCAGGATGTCGAGCGAAGTGGCCTGGTCAACGCCGCAGATTCCCATGTGCCCGAAAATGTCCGCACCGGCAGCCGCTCCAATCGCCAGTGTAATGCCCGCCTCGAGACCTGCCTGGGCATCGGCGCACTTGGAATCCGTCAGGCCGACGTTGATATAAACAGGCAGGCCGTAGAACTTGCCCATCTGCGTCATTGCCACGCCGAACAGCGCCTGCTCGGGACCGGCAAAAATCAACTGCGTTGTCTTCATATCGAAGGCGTGGCATATCCCGCCGTAACAAACCGCGACGCCCGGCTTAATCAACTGTGCCACGCAAATACCGGCAAGCACTTCGGCGTTCTCCTGAGCCAGCGTTCCGGCGATTGTTGCCGGCGCCGACAAGCCCATCTGAGCCATCGGTCCCACCGAGACCGGCAGGTCAAGCCGCGCCGTCTCATAGAGCAAATCAACACCGTTGAACGCAAATCGCAGCGGACTTATCGGCTCAAGAAACGCATAGGTCAGAGGATACTCGGCGGCTCTTTCCTCGCTGCCTCGAACCGCAGTCATAAGCTCGACGAGGAATTTCGCCGAGGGGCGGTCGTGAAGCCAGAACGTCACCGGCTTCGTCGTGTTCTTTAGCATCTCGGCAAAGACTGCAACAGACCGCCACTGGACCGCAAGCTCGGCAGGGTCCGCCATAGCACCCGGTATGTTGATATATTCCAGCGCATCGGCGAAACGCGTAGCGGTCCTGACGTTCTCGAGCGACGGGTACCGCCGGGACTGCCTAATCTCATCTACCCAGAAAGCTTCGCCAGCGGCGCTGTTGTAGTTGCGTGTGCCCTGGCCAAACGCAGCGGTCTTTGACTCGTCCCGTCCATAAACGGTGAATTTCTTCCCGGCCTGGCCCACAAGACGCATAACAAGCTCAGCCGGAATCTTCACTCGTTTCTGCTCACGCTCGACTGTCGCCCCACTGTCTGCAAACAGAGACAGAACATCGTCATGAGGCAGCTCGACCCCGACACGGGCCAATATCTCAAGCGAGGCGGCGTGAACTCGTTTTATCTGCTCACCTGTCAGTACGTTGCTAAACATTACTTCCTCCTGATTCAGCCACTGTACAATAACTTCTGCGATAACCTGCTCAGCCGCCCGCCACAAAGCCCGACCCTGCTTCTTTATTGCCGGTGCAATCTAACTTCGGCTTTGGCAAGATTTCTGCCAGCAGATACGGCCATTCTTCTCCAACCAGAATCCTGTCTCGTTGGTGAAGGAAAGATTAGTCCCGTCAAATGTCATCTCCCAGCTCTTCTGTTCAAGGGCCTCCCGGTAAGTGGCCAACCCGTCTTCTAACTGTTGTTCACTGTACAAGGGCAGACTTTTGTATCTGGCGAATTTACTTGCGGCGGACAACGGTTCTTTGCTCTTGCGCCTTTGCAGCTCACTTTCAATGGCGTCGATACCGTATTTAATAGCGCCTGTTATCAAGTGAACCACGTCACCAGCCCGGTCCTTCGGTAACGCCTGATATGTCCAGCAAATGGTATGCGTGACGACCATATTGGAGAACCTGGTAAGTACCGCGCCGATTTCATCAGTCTGCGGGCCTTGCTGTGTGCTTACAGTAAAAGGCAGCAGCCCTTCGTCTGGCCCCAGCCGACCCTGGACAAACGAGCTGAAACCAACGAACGTGCCGGCTTCAATAACAGCATTCGAAGCAATAAATGCTCCTTCAAGAACAACGGCGTCGGCACCGTCGCCTTTGCCGCGAATCTGACAGCCGCCCCCCAGCATAGGTATGGCGGGGATTTTCACCTCGCGGCCGTCGATAGTTACTGTCACCGGCACAGCCGTCATGCCGGTGACATTGCCGGGGCTGTGCATACTCATCAGGATAGTGTCAATCCGACAGTCTTTCATTGCTGTGCCTATAATAGTTGCCTCGGTTGTCTGGACATTGTCCACAGCAGCGAACATATTCAAAGTTGTCTCGGCGGCCAAGGTCGAGTTTGTTACCTTCGCCTCGACACCGGTGCTGCTGTCGCCGATTCCCGATGAGATTATCTTGCAGCCGATAAGCTCGGCGCCTGCGCCAATCGAACAAACCCGCTCTTTTGTTCCTTTTACAAGGCAGCGACTAAGCCACGTGCCCTCGCCCACCTCCGCGTTATCCACGATACAGCGAAACAGCCATGCCCTCTTACCGATGCTCGTGTTGCCTTGCAGAACCGTCCCCGGCCCAATATAGGCCTTTTCTCCTACTCTGACTTGCGCACCAACTCCGGCGGTCTGGTCGATTATCGCAGTCTCGTGAATCACGGCGTCACGGTGAACAGCCCCTTCCCCGCTGCCGGTCTGAGCCAAATCCTCAGCGGCCAAAGCATTCTCCGGATAAACTCTGAACTCGGGCTCTGCCAACAAGTCGTTTTCGGTAATGTCCGCATCTTCGTTTGCTGATGCGGCCTGCTGACGTATCCGGTGAAGTTTTTCATTTTGCCACTTTCCTTTTTTGCAGCTCCAGCCGACCGGCTTGCCGTCTTTGAACTTCCATATACCGGAATTGATATGTGCTTCGAGCACATTTTTATAATCCCAGAACCATTTGCCCCGGCTGCCTCGCTGCTTCTCCCTCGGTTGGCTAAGGTCCGTATTAAGCTGCCGAGCCCTGTATTGCAGCAGGCAAAGGGCATTGCGCAAAGACAGCTCCGCGACGATATCTGCTTTGTGCTTTTCATCATCGGTCAACGCGTCATAGAGACGCTGTACCATTTCGATAATTGCATCGGGGCAGTATGTAAAGACCCATCCTCCGGTTCGCTGCTTGTGGCCGTAGCCGTTGCCTTTTTCGCCGGGCGGGACCTGGCCGGTGACACCGTCTGCGCCGTAGCCGCAAACAGAAAACGGCATTAGATACGTGTCCAGCGCGTCTGATATCATTTCCGCAGCATCGCCGTAGGCCAAGCTCGTCCCGCCGACCACCTTGGTCCACGGGCAGACCCAGCAACACGGGCCGAAAAGAACCGGCTCATGCGACAATAAAGACTGGTGCCACAGCCCAACGTGTGCACCAAGCTCTTTGAGTTTGCCCTGCGGCTGAGGCAGCAGTCGCCCCGAATTGCTCGAACAGATTACATTAGTCCCGTACCTGCTGACGTGCGGAATATCTATCACTTCCTTAACAAAAAGCTCACCCGATTCGCCGTCAAAGCCGAGCACAAAGAATTCGTTGGAGAATACCCCTTTGAAATAGCCCGGCTGGTCAATGTACGTCTTTGAGCCGAGCCACGCGCCGCTTATCTCCGTCGGCCCCTTGATAGTGACGTTGGCTTCCGTGTGCACGGCCTTCATCTTCGCCGTTGATACCTTGCTGTTTGTGCCGATGGTGCAGTTTAGAGCCACGGTACCCTCAACGAGCGCCCCTGAGAGGACGATTGTGTCTTCCAGATGGCTGCTCACAATTGCCGCTCCTGCTGAGACCTGCGATTGTCCCCCGCCGGTGAGGTATTTACCGGCTGCATCGCATTTGCGCATCTGCGACTGCCCCGTTGAAACTATCGTGCTGTCCCGGACGGTCGCATTGCTCTCAATGGTGACATCTTTGCAGTAGCTGTCTTCGACAATAGCATCGGCTGCGACCGACGTCCCAGCGCCCTCCAAAAGCGTGTTCCCGCGGATGACCGCATCGCCGCTGATATTCGCGGGCAGCACATCACGGGCCAATCTGCCACCATCCTTCGTGATGAGAAAGCCATTGGCATCAACCCGGCTTATCGCCGGATGCCCTTGCCAATCAACGGAATGTGCGTCGATACCCATTGTCTGTTTGGCTGTTGCGCTTTCAAATACGTGGTTAGAATGTTGTCTTCTGCATTTCTGCAGGACAGCATATTATCAGCTCAAACCCGTCCTGTCACGGCACTTCACCGACCGCTCTGCCGACCATTTCTCTTTTTGGCCTTTTGCTCCCCCAGCCCTGCCATTGCCTTCTATTGAAACACCCGTCGTCTTGCTGTAGAATATTCCACTGTATCAGATGTTTTTTGACCCGACGGGGTGTAGCTCAGCTTGGCTTAGAGCGCCTGCTTTGGGAGCAGGAGGTCGCTGGTTCGAATCCAGTCACCCCGATTCCATATCTATAACGGCCCGCGACGCTTGACAACTAACCTCAATCAGGATAAAATGGCCTCGTTAACAAAGGGACACCAGCCCAGCAGCGCTGCTTGGAAGAGACGCAACAGGCCCGCACATACCCGTGATGGTGATTCTCGGGTTAGCAGAAAATGGAAAAGAGCAGAGAAAGCTCATACTCGACGCCTTTGGAAGGCCAGCCGCCCCAGCCCACGCAAGGTCCCGGCTGGGAAGCGCTTACAAGAAAATACCTTCGCGACCTGCCAAGACAGCTAAACTCAATCACAGCGATACTTGAAAGCAAAGATTACGAGAGAATCAAGACTGAGGCCCACCGCATCAAAGGCACATCAGGCACGTACCGGCTCGAGGCCATCGCCAGAGGCGCTGCCCGCATCGAAAAATCTGCCGAGATGCAACACCCCCAGCAAATCGCCGCCGCAATCGAAGAAGTCAACCGCCTGATAGACACTGAAGCCAGGAAGCTGCAAGCAACTCATCACAACTCCGAAGGAAGTGCAGATGCCTGAGATCGCACCGCTTATACTGACCGTCGATGACGACTCCGATCTTGTTTCTCTGATAGAACACCACGTCCGCCAATGGGGATATGCGCACTGCGGGGCAGCGACGCCAGCCGAGATGTGGCGGAAGCTAAGACAATCCCCTCCGAGCGTAATCCTGCTCGACATCGGTCTGGGCAGCATCGACGGCACCACTCTCATCCCGGAACTTAAACAACGCTTTTCCAGCATACCGGTCATTGTTATAACCGCACACGCGACCATCGAGACCGCCGTCAAGAGCTTAAAGAGCGGCGCTTATGATTTCGTCTGCAAGCCGCTCGACCTTGACCGTCTCCACATTGAAATCGAGAAGGCAACCAGAGAAAACCGCCTTTCACTGCAGGTCCGCGCCTTTCAGTCGGCCGCGAGACGAACCGACTTTCACGGCATGATCGGGCGCAGCGAACCCATGCGAAACGCCTACCGGCTGATTGAAACCGTCGCCCCGACCGACGCCGCCGTTCTTATCCTCGGCCAGACGGGAACCGGAAAAGAGCTTGTTGCAAGGGCTATCCACGAGTGCAGTAGACGCTCGGATGGGCCCTTCGTTGCAGTAAATGCACCGGCTATTCCGCACGAGCTAATTGAAAGTGCTCTCTTCGGGCACGAAAAAGGTGCGTTCACAGGCGCTCATCAGCAACATATCGGATTCTGCGAGCAGGCCGATGGCGGCACGCTCTTCCTCGACGAAATCTGCGAAATGGGCTACGACGTCCAGGCAAAACTGCTCCGCTTCCTGCAGGACCACGTCGTCCAGAGAGTCGGTGCCAAATCCTCAAAGTCCGTTGATGTCCGCGTCCTCGCAGCAACAAATCGAGAACCCAAAGACGAAATACAGAACCACAAGCTCCGCGAGGACTTCTACTATCGCCTCAGCGTCGTCAGTATTGAAATGGCCCCTCTGACGAGGCGACGCGATGATATCGCCCTGCTCGTTCGGTACTTCCTCGACATTAACTGCGCCAAGTACGGCAAGAATATGACTAAGGTCTCACCGGAGGCAATGAGACTGCTTGAGAGCTACGACTGGCCCGGCAACGTCCGCCAGCTCGAGCACATAATCGACCAGATAGTCATCACAAACAACGCCGGCAAGCTCACAGCCGATATGCTCTCGGCAGAGATAAGCACTCAAACACCGAAACCCGCCCACCCAGACGACAGCGAAACCCAGACTTCCGCTGGAAAACCCATGCCATCAATGGAACAGATGGAACAGCACCTTATCCTCCGCGCCCTTGAGTTGACCTGCAATTCGGTTCCCGAAGCGGCAAAACACCTGGGCTTAAGCGAAGCAACTCTCTACCGTAAAATCAAAAAATACGGCATCGCCCGAAAGTACATCAAGAACCCCTAAGCGGCACCAACCCCCTTCTCATGCACAGGCCCCCCAATGATTTCAACACCCTGCCTCCCTCAAAAACCGCAATTGAAACCGTCTCGTTGGCTGTCCAAAGCCACACGCCCACCCTCCGGCTCAGAGGCGACGAAGCAGCCGGTTTTCCTCTCTGGCCCGCAGTTCCCTGAATACCGAACATCAGGCAAAACATTTTTCCCACACCAAAAATTGAATTTGCTTGACACCTATCGGCGCGATTTACTAAACTGGCGTTTTTCGGTTTTGTGAATGTGAACGCAAGCGTTAAATAATCGTAATGTAAGTAATGAGATACCATAGAATTCCAAACGAGACCATTCGAAGAATGCCTGTTTATCTGCGGGGATTGATGCTCTTGGCAGAACAGGGCAACCAGCGCATCTCCAGCGGCAAACTGGCGGATTTGGTGAACGTAAACCCTTGGCAGATAAGAAAGGATTTCTCTTATTTCGGAGACTTCGGCACCCGCGGCGTGGGGTATAAAATCGATAAACTCGCAAGGCAGATCAAGAAAATCCTGCGTCTTGACGTCGTTCACAAAACCACGCTGGTGGGGGTCGGCAACCTTGGCTCAGCCGTCCTCGCTTACCCGGGATTTAAGACCTATGGCTTTGACATCGTTGCTGCCTTTGACAACAGCCCGGAAAGAATCGGCGAGCGAATCGGCGGCATCAAGGTTCAGGCGACTTCTGAAATCCGCACACTTAGACGGCTGCGCATTAGTCTCGCAATCATCGCCGTTCCTGCGAACGCCGCCCAGCAAACGGCCGATGCGCTGGTCGAAGCGGGCGTAACAGGGATGCTGAATTTCTCACCTGTGCACATAGACGTCCCGAAGAAAGTCAAAGTGGTAACCATTGATATAGCGATGGACCTTGCTCGACTACCATATTATATGCCCGCAGGTTAAGTCGCTTGAAACAAGGTGAAGAAAATGAATCTTGACCGTCGTCAGACAAGTGTTGTTTTCACAGACAAGCTAAAGCCCTTTCTCGACGCCGTCGCCGAGCAGATGGAGCTTTACGTGCCGGAAAAGAGCGGCGAGTTTTACGTGTTCAGTAAATATGACCCCTCTTGCGACAAAGCGCCCGAGTTCAACAACATTCGCGCCTGCACCCCGGTAAAGGAATTCCTATTCCCGCTGCGTGAGCTTGCCGCCGTCTTCCCGAAATCAATGGAGCCGGGCGAGGTAAGGCCGTTCGCCGTCTTCGGGCTGAAAGACTGCGACCTGCGCTCAATCGAAGTCCTCGACACCGTCTTTATGGAAGAGGACTTCCTTGACCCGTTATACGTCGCCAGGCGCCAGAGTATGTTCATAATCTCCGCTGACTGTTTCGACCCCGGCCAGAGCTGCTTTTGCAACGTTATGGACGGAAAACCATACTCCGAAAGCGGCTTTGACCTCAACCTCTCGATGCTAAAAGAGGGCTTTCTTGTAGAAGTCGGCTCGGAGAAGGGCAGGGACTTTGTCGAAAAACACCCCCGGCTCTTCAAAGACGCTCCGCAGGAGCTGCTCGCAGAACGCGACAAAATCAGAGCCGACACGCAAAAGCAGCTTGAGCAAAACAACGCCGATATGAAATTCGAGGCCGCCGTCAGGGAAATTGTCGATAGCAGCGAGGACTCCGAGGTCTATGACATCGAGGCCAGGGGCTGCGTCGAGTGCCAGGCCTGCACGAGAATCTGCCCGACCTGCCACTGCTTCTATCTCTACGACACAAAGCAAAAAGACTACTTTGCAAAAATGAAGATGTGGGATAGTTGCATGAGACAGGCATACGCCGAAGTAGCCGGCGGTGCAAACCCGAGAAAGGTCCTCGGCGACCGACTGAAACACCGCTTCATGCACAAATTCGTTTACTTCCTCGACAGATACGGTATCAATATGTGCATCGGCTGCGGCCGATGTGTGGACGCCGAAGCAGGCACCATCGATATTCGGGAAGTGCTCAAGAAACTTCACGATGAACTCAAAGACAGAAAGAAAGCGAAAGTTGCAAAATGAGCCCCAATATATACGAACCCCTTAACGGCGAAATCGTCGATATCATCGACGAATCTCCGACGATAAAAAGCTTCGTCGTGGTCCCTGAGCAGCCCTTTAAGTTTGAAACGGGCCAGTTTGTCGAGCTGACTCTGCCCGGTGAAGGTGAAGCCCCCTTCACGCCCTCATCCTCACCGGCGACACCTGAGAAAATGGAAATCAGCATTATGAAGGCAGGCCGTGTCACCGACCTGCTGCACAAATGCGCCAAAGGACAAAAGGTCGGTATTCGCGGACCCTTCGGCAACGGCTATCCCATCGATAAATTCGTGGGCAAGGAAGTCTATATCGTCGGCGGAGGCGTCGGTCTGGCTCCTATCAGGTCCCTGTTCCTCACGCTCATCGACAGAATAAAAGACTTCAAATCGGTCGTCTGCAGATACGGCGCAAGGACACCCAAAGACTTCATCTACAAAAACACGCTTTTCGGCGACTGGCAGAAAATAAGCGGCGTCAATCTCAAGCTGACCGTCGACAAGGCCAACGGCGACTGGAAACACAACGTCGGCGTCGTCACGACCATACTTAAGCCGGACGACGTCAACATCAAAAACGCCGTCGCCGTCGTCTGCGGGCCGCCGATTATGATGAAATTCGCAACGCTGCAGCTTCTTGAGTTCGGCTTTGCCGACAGCGACATCTATCTTTCGATGGAAAAGAATATGAGCTGCGGGTTCGGCAAGTGCGGCCACTGCATGATAGGCAAATACTACGTCTGCAAAGACGGGCCCGTCTTCACTTACGACCAGATAAAAGGATACCCCAAGATTTGGGACTGAAATTATAACGAAGATTCGAGAAGAGACTATGGCTGCCAAGCTGATAATAGACTTAGCGAAAGTTGAGATGCAGGAAGACTCCGGCGTGAGGTGCTCCTACAAACACCACCCGAACAACAAGGGCATTGACGCCTTGCTGGAGATGATACGTTTTGCGCTTGTTTGTCGCAGATGCGACTCCGCACCATGTATTATCGCCTGCCCCCAGGACGCGCTCGAGAAAGTCAAGACAGACCAGGACGATTTCGGCATTTTGAAGCGAGCCAACATGCTCTGCACCGGCTGCGGAACCTGCGCCATCGCCTGCCCCTTCGGCACCATTTACACCGACCTTATCCCGTATCCAAGCAGCGTCTGCGACAGGTGTAAGGGTCGGCTGGCTCCGGGCGAAAAACCGCTCTGTGTGCAAACCTGCAAAGACGGCAGTATCGACTATGAAGAAGTGGACATCGAAAGCCAAGACGACCTCACCGAAGTCTTCGAGGATATAGTTGTCCGAGTAGCTGGCGGCCAGCTCTGGGAACCGTTCCTGCGCGATACCGAAAACTCAAAAGCTGACTAAAGGGAAAAAGTCAAGATGACCAATGCATTACAAATCTTGTTCTGGATTCTCATTTTCCCGGGCTTTTTGTTTACGGCTGTGGCAGGGCTCGTAGCAACCTGGATAGTGCGCAAGGTCAGTGCTCGCGTCCAGTATCGCGTCGGCCCACCTCTGCTTCAGCCGTTCTACGACGTTATGAAGCTGCTGGGCAAAGAAATACTCATCCCTGCCGACGGCCACGCCGGCGTGTTCGTAGCTGCACCCCTTGTCGGCCTTGCCGGCGTCCTGCTGCTGGCGACCATGCTCGGACGGACAGCAATCTCGCAGAGTACCTTCGTCGGTGACATCATCGTGGCTATTTACCTTATGGTCCTGCCCTCTTTGGCGCTAATTCTCGGCTCCAGCGCCTCGGCAAGCCCGCACGCGGCAATAGGAACGTCCCGCGAGATGAAATTAGTAATGAGTTATGAATTGCCCCTGGTCCTGGCTCTTGTCGTGGTAATCATCAAGACCGGCGGCACACTTTCCCTGGCGGCCATAGGGCAACAGACAACGGTGCTGAGCGTATCGAATCTCATCGCCTTTGCCGTGACTTTACTGTGCATCCAGGCCAAGCTCGGTTACGTTCCGTTCGACATTGCAGAAGCCGAGACCGAGCTTGGAAGCGGCGTGCTGATGGAGTACTCCGGGGCACTGCTGGCCGTCTGGAAGGTTATGCATGCAATGATGCTCGTGGCGTTGCCCCTGTTTATCGTTATGGTCTTTTTGGGCGGCTTCGGCGCCACTACTACTAGCGCCGTATACGGTATCCTGAAATACGTGCTCGTCCTTGTTCTTATCATTCTAATAAAGAATACAAACCCGCGCGTGCGCATTGACCAGGCAATGAAATTCTTCTGGGTATATTGCAGCATCGCCCTGGTAATCGCTGTTGTCCTGGCAGCAATAGGCAATCTTTATGGTATAAGCCGACTGTAAGGTGAAGATATGAGCTGGAGACTGTGGTCACTAAAGAAATCACCGTGGGTCTTTCACGTAAATGCGGGGGCCTGCAACAATTGCGACATCGAAATCGTAAACTGTCTGACACCCAGGTATGATGTCGAGCGCCTAGGCATCAAGCTGGTCGGCTCGCCCCGGCACGCAGACGCCCTGCTCGTAACCGGCGTGGGAACCTGCCAGGCCGTACCGCGACTGCTCGAAGTCTATCGGCAAACACCAAAGCCCTGTGCCGTTTTTCTCATTGGCGCCTGCGCAACCGGAACCGGCATATTCTCAAGCGGATACCACGTCAAAGGGCCTATCGACGAAATCATAAAAAAGGAAGACCCCAATGCAATCATCGCATACGTCCCCGGCTGCCCACCCAAACCGGAGGCGATGATTTCCGGCATAGTCAAAACTCTTCAGGCCATATAACGAGACCGAATATGAAACAGGAAGAACTGAATACTCGACTCGAAGAGATAAAGACTCGGCTCATCGGCATCGAGCTGACAAAAGACAACAGAATCTACCTCGCCTGCGAGTCTGAAAACGCCCGCGAGGTAAACAGATTCCTCTTCAAAGACATGGGTCTGAGGTTCGTCATTGCAACTGGACTCGACTCGGACGACTGCTTCGAGATTCTATACCATTTTGCGAACGACGAAACAGGGACGTTCGTTACGCTGAAAGCCTTCATCCGCGACAGAGAAAACCCGGCGATAGAGTCGATTGCCCCCTTCCTGCCCGGTGCCGAATGGATAGAGAGAGAAATTCACGACCTCTTCGGAATCGACTTCAAGAACCACCCGAATCTGAGGCGGCTTATCCTCGCTGATGACTGGCCGCAGGGAGTCTATCCCCTGAGAAAAGAGGCAAAGCAATGAAAAAGACCGTCAAAAATCCCGTCCTTGCGGTAGGCCCATTCCACCCACTGCAGGAAGAGATGGAATACTTCCAGCTTACTCTCGACGGCGAGATCGTGACCGACGTTGATATGCGAATCTCCTACAACCACCGCGGCATCGAAGGAATCAGCGAGACTCTGCAGTTCGACCAGGTGCCCTTTCTGGTCTCTCGCGTCTGCGGCATCTGTTCGGCCTCGCACCCACTTGCTTATGTAAACGCGGTTGAGGAAATCGCCGGAATAACTGCCCCAGAGCGAGCCCAGTACGTTCGCGTGATAATCAATGAACTGGAACGCATACACAGCCATTTGCTCTGGGCCGGTCTTGCAGGACACTTCATCGGCTACGACACCGTCTTTATGTGGGCATGGAAATACCGCGAGCCGGTCCTTGATATGCTCGAGGAGATAACCGGCAACAGAAACAATTATGGAAACGTCAAGGTCGGCGGCTGCAGAGAGGATGTCCCGAACGAGATAATCCCAAAAATGCACAGAGAGCTCGATGGCATCGCAAAGAAGACTGAGATGCTCACCAAGGCGATCCTTGACGATCCCATTCTTCACGCCCGACTAAAAGGCATCGGGATTCTGACCAAACAGGCCGCTATCGACTACGCGACCGCCGGCCCCACGGCAAGGGCCAGTGGTCTCGCCATCGATGTCAGACGAGACGACCCCTACGCCGCATACGGTGACCTTGACTGGAATGTTATAACCGAGCCGGAAGGGGACGTCTTTGCCAAAGTCGTCGTCCGGCTGCTGGAGGTTTTGGAAGCGGTCAAGATAATCAGACAGGCGATTGACAAGCTACCCGACGGGCCGGTGGCAATCGAGGTAAAGGAAATACCGCCCGGCGAGGGCTGCGGTCACGCAGAGGCCCCCAGAGGGGAAACCTTCCACTATGTCCGCAGTGACGGCGGTAACAGACCCGTCAGGCATAAAATCAGGGCGCCGAGCTACACAAACGTTCCCTCATTCAGGGCCTCGTGCATAGGCCAGCACATCGCAGACGTGACTATAACGCTTGCCGCCGTTGACCCCTGCTATAGCTGTACCGAACGCATCGCCGTCGTTGACAGCCGAAAAAAAGTCGTGCTCGATTACGAAGCACTGTTGAAATTGAGCCGTGAAAAAACAGAGGAAATTAAAAAGCAAGTGCTCTAACAAACGGAGGTTTGTAAATTGTGTAACTTCTTAGCCATAACAGTCTTCCTGCCGTTGATAGTCGGATTTGGGCTGCTGTTTGTGCCGGCTAGATTCAAGCTGGTTACGAAAGCTCTGACGCTGTTCGTTGCCGCTTTGGCCTTTGCACTATCGGTCCAGCTTTTCGCAGGGCCCGCCAACTACTTCTCCTGGAATTGCCTGCGGATATATGACTTCACGCTGGATTTGGCCCTAACCTCCACGCCTCTGGGCTCTTTCATCCTTATGTTCGCGTGCGGCTTCGGCCTGCTGATTACACTCTATTCATTCAAGTCAATGGCCGATGCAAAACACGCCAGCGAATTCTACGGTGCCGTATTGCTCACCATAGGCGGCTCAGCAGGAATTCTGCTCAGCGACCACTTGCTTTTTCTGCTTATCTTCTGGGAGATAGTCACCGCCTCGCTCTATCTGATGATAACAACAGGCGGTAAGAACTCTAATTTCGCCGCCACCAAGAGCTTTGCAATGATTGGCGCTTCGGACGCGGCCTTTTTGCTCGGTGTGCTGTTCGTCGGCTTAAGTTCGCACACTTTCGTCATCTCGGCTATCGACGTAAAAACCAGCGGCGCTCTGCCAATCATCGCCTTTCTACTGCTGATGACCGCCGCCATCACCAAGGCAGGGGCTATGCCGCTGCATACCTGGATACCCACGAGCGGAGAATACGCACCGCCATCGGTAATGGCCCTTCTGCCCGCGGCTATAGATAAGCTCCTGGGGATTTACCTGCTCGTTCTGACAGTTAGAGAGATATTCATCTTAGACTCGGCAGGGCTGAGCATCATTCTGGCTCTGATAGGCGCGGCTACTATAATCATCGCAGTGATGATCGCGATGGTTCAGCACAATCTCAAGAAGCTGCTCTCGTACCACGCCATAAGCCAGGTCGGCTACATGGTCCTCGGCATAGCAACAATGACACCCATAGGCATTGCCGGCGGCGTCTTTCATATGCTAAACCACGCAATATATAAATGCTGTCTGTTCCTTTGCGGGGGAGCAGCCGAACAGCAGGCCGGAACCGCGGAGCTCGACCAGCTCGGCGGCCTCGGCAGGAAGATGCCCGTTACGTTTGTCTGCTGCCTGATTGCCGCACTTAGTATTTCAGGCGTCCCGCCGTTCAACGGGTTTGTCTCCAAGTGGATGGTCTATCAGGGCGTCATACAAATGGGGGCGGGCAAAGCCAGCGCTGCTGCCGGTTTCTGGCCCTTCTGGCTTGTCGCTGCTATGTTCGGAAGCGCTCTTACTCTTGCCTCATTTGTAAAACTCGTTCACTCTATATTCCTCTCGCGTCTGCCGGACGGCCTGCGGGATGTAAAGGAAGTATCACCGCTGCAAACGATTCCGATGATTGTCCTTGCCTTTTTGTGTGTGTACTTCGGAATCTTTTACTTCGTGCCGCTCAAGTACTTCATCCTGCCCGGGTTGAAACTCGATATCACAACTACTATCGGGGCCGTATGGCAGCCCGGTCTTGCCACCATCCTTATACTCGTCGGCATCGGCATCGGCCTGGCTGTACTGCTTATCGGAGGTCTGTTCAAAAACAAGGTCAGAATCGTCCCCACCTGGACCTGCGGTGAAATCCAAGAAAACGAGCAAATGATTGTCCCGGGCACACATTTCTACAAGACTGTTTCCTCTATGGGCGGCCTGAAACAGCTCTACAGCAGCCAGGATAAGAAATGGTTCGACCCGTACGACCAGTCCGGCAAAGTCGGCCTGGGCCTGACAGAATTCCTCAGGTGGTTACATTCCGGCGTTCTTCCGATGTATCTGACCTGGGTAACGCTTGGATTGGTCGTTGTCCTGTTTGTGCTCTGCGATATTTGGTGAGGTTGCTATGTTTGAATTCTATACGCTGTTGCTATTTTGCATAATTGCCGCGTTCATCGCGGTTGAGACTCGCAACCTGTTAAGCTCCGTCATCTGCGTCGGTGCCATCGGCTTCGGCGGCTCGTTGTTGTTTCTCTTTCTGCGAGCCCCCGACATCGCGATAACACAGATTGTCGTCGAGGTTTTGGGGTTAGTCATCCTTATCCGTGCCACAATCTCGCGAGACATCACCTTCATAAGCGGCGACAGGGAATTCTTCGGAACCGTTATTTCGGTTGTAATCATCTTCGTCATATTCCTGGCAGGTATCATGGTCTTCAAGACGATACCGCCCTTCGGCGCACCGGTCTTCGCTCAGGTCCCTGATTCTGCCTCTCAAACCTACATCAGCACAGGCCTCGAAAAGACGGGCGCGGCGAACCTGGTCGCCTCGGTGATACTGGACTTTAGGGCCTACGACACCCTTGGCGAGGCCACAGTCCTGTTTACCTCTATCATCGGCGCGATCGTGATACTTAGAAAAAAGGCAAAAAAGAAGCTGGAGGAACACGACGTATGAAGGGAATGACCGTCGTTGTCAAGACAATTGCAAGCTGGGTCAAGATGCTCATATTCCTCTTCGGCATCTACATCATCATCACGGGCCACATCACCCCGGGCGGAGGTTTCGCCGGTGGAGTTATCATCGCCGGCTCGTACGTCCTGCTTATGCTCGCCTTTGGCAGAGAATTCGTAGAGGAGAACCTGCCGCTTCCCTGGGCGTCCCGGCTTGACTGCACCGGAGCACTGCTGTTCGCATTCGTCGCCGTCCTCGGTCTGGTCTTCGGCGGAAGCTTCTTCGTCAATTTCCTGTACCAAAAATATCTGCCGGGTGAACCTCTGGCGCTTATAAGTGCGGGTACTATACCGCTGTCGAATATTGCTATCGGCCTGAAAGTCGGTGCATCATTATTTTTGGTAGTTTTTACTCTTTCAGCTTGCTGTAAAGATTTTAAGCCTGCTACACCAGCTAAAGAAAAGGAGCAAAACTGATGCTTTATGCCCTTTGCTTTTTGCTGTTTATGATTGGACTGTATTGTGCGGTCGTCAAAAAGAATATGGTCAAGATCGTAATCGGCATCATGATTATGGAATACGCGGTCAACATCTTTCTGATTATGCTCGGCTACCGTTTCGAGGGTGTCGCGCCAGTAATCGGCAGAGGCGAGCTTCAGGAACAAATCAACTCAGTAACCGCCGCCTTTGTAAACACCTCCGTTGACCCTCTACCCCAGGCGCTTGTGCTTACTGCGATAGTTATCAGTCTGGGGTCGCTGGCTCTTATGATTGCAATCTGCATCAGAACCTACGAAAGATACGGCACCTTCGACATCACCGAGATTAGGAGGTTAAGAGGATGAGTATGCCGTTGCCGGCCTTTGTCGCTATACCCTTGGTGGCCGCGTTTTTCCTGCCGGTCCTCAGCGGATTAGGCAAAAAAGCAAAGACGCTTGCAACACTGCTTGCAAACGCTGTAACTGTATGTCTGCTCGTCCTGGCCATAGCGACCATCGGCCAGACCGGAACCTACGAAGTCGGCAGGTGGCCAATCCCGCTTGGAATAAACATGGTCCTCGACGGGCTAAGCTCCCTGCTGCTGCTGGCCATCAGCGTCGTCAGCGCCGCTGCAATGCTCTTTAGCACCGGATATATGGAGCAATATACGGCAAGAGCAAAGTACCTGTCCCTGTTTATGCTGATGGTTGCCGGAATGAACGGTGTCGTCCTGTCCGGCGATATGTTCAATCTCTACGTCTTTCTTGAAGTCGCCTCAATCGCCTCTTATGCACTCGTGGGCTTCGGCTGTGACAATGAAGAGCTTGAAGCATCTTTCAAGTATATGGTCTTGGGCAGCATAGCTTCGGCCTTTGTTCTCTTCGGCATCGGCCTTGTATATGCCAACACCGGCTCTTTGAATATGGCGTATATTTCACAGGCAATCCAGACCACCGGCCTGAATGCTGGCCTCAGCTTTGCCCTGGCGCTTTTCCTTACCGGCTTCGGGCTAAAGGCGGCCCTGGTCCCCTTCCACGCCTGGCTGCCCGACGCACACCCCTCGGCGCCTGCTCCCATCTCCGCTATGCTTTCGGGCGTGCTCATCAAGGCCCTTGGAGTCTATGCAATCTGTCGCATCGTATTCAACATCTTCGGCGTCACCACGCACATCGGCTGGCTGTTAGTTGCGCTCGGTCTTATCAGCATGGTGGCCGGCGCATTCCTCGCGTTGGGACAATGGGACATAAAGCGACTCCTCGCCTACTCCAGTATCAGCCAGGTCGGCTACATCATCCTCGGCATTGGCCTCGGCGCCACACTCCTCGCCAAAGGCCAAACAACCTGGGCCTCACTGGCCATCCTCGGTGGCCTCTTCCACCTGCTTAACCACTCCGTATATAAGTCGCTGCTCTTTTTGACCAGCGGCTCGGTGCAAATGGCCACCGGCACGAGGCAAATGAAACAGATGGGCGGACTGGCCGAGAAACTGCCGTTTACACGCGCCGCCTGCACAATCGGCTCAGCCGCCATCGCCGGAATCCCGCCGTTTAGCGGCTTCTGGAGCAAGCTCATCCTTGTCGTCGCAGCCGTTCAGGCCCACCTCTACTGGATTGCCGCTGTTATAGTCTCGGTAAGTCTGTGCACCTTGATTATGTATCTCAAAGTCCAGAGATATGTCTTCCTCGGCGAGCTGCCCGACAACCTGCAACAAACAAAAGAACAGCGCGGGTCCATGGCCGTCGCTATGATTTGCCTCGCTGCGCTCTGTATTCTGATGGGGCTGCTCGTAATCGTCCCCTCTTTAAGAGCGAACATACTGTCCCCAGCCGTGGACGTCCTGGCTGAGGGCGTTAACTACTCTGCCCGAATAATCGGTATGTAATGAAGGTTTAATGATATGAGACGAGTAATCTATTTTCTCGTAGCCCTGATAATCTGGGTCTTGTACGCCTGGCCTTTTGCCGACGGACGTATCGACCTGCAGATGTTCACCGCCGGTATCATTGCCTCGGTCATCGTCGCCTTGCTCTTCCACGAAATATTGCCGAAAGAGCACCGCGTCTTCACTTCGCCGATTCGTATATTCTGGCTGCTCGTCTATCTGCCCGTCTTCTTCTACTATATGATTAAAGCCAATTTCGACGTCGTCTATCGCGCTCTTCATCCAAAGATGCCGATCCGCCCGGGCATAGTCAAAATCAGGACAAACCTAAAGACCGACTCCGGAATCACGGCACTGGCAAACTCCATAACCTTGACGCCCGGCACACTGACCGTTGACCTGACCGACGACGGCTTTCTGTATATCCACTGGATCAACGTCAAATCGGACGATGTCGAGCAGGCAACCGAACATATCGCTCGCAGATTCGAGTGGTTCCTTGAAAAAATATTCGAATAGAAAGAGAGCTTTACTATGACCGTACTTTACATAGGCCTGTTCGCGTGTTGCTTCATGTGCCTGTATCGCATAGGACGGGGGCCCAGCGCACCCGACAGAACCGTGGCCATAGATATACTCGGAATCATTATCGTGGGCTTCTGCGCCCTGCTCTCACTGGCCACCGGCAAGGACTTCTACCTCAACGTCGCGCTGGCCTGGGCGCTGCTTAGCTTCATCGGAACCATAGCACTGGCTAAATTTTTGGAGGGCAGAAGCTTCGATGATTGATTTGACTGGCTACATACTGATAGCTATCGGTGTCCTTTTCGACATCTTCGGCTGCATAGGTCTCGTCCGCTTCCCCGACGTCTATAATCGCCTCCAGGCCTCAACCAAATGCGTGACACTCGGAACAATACTGCTTCTGCTGGGCGTTGCTTTAGTCAGCGGCATAGGAGCTACGGCCTCCAGAGCCGTCGTCTGCGCCGTGTTCATCATGATAACCTCCCCGACCGCCGCCCACGCAATAGCAAAGGGCTCTTATGCCTCGGGCGTCAAGCTCTGGGTGAACAGCGTTGTCGATAAATACGCGGAAAAGGCGGGTAAAGAATAATCCCAAGCGTACCGGCGATGATGCAAACTGCAAATCTCAAACACGATTTTGGAGTAGTAAATGCGTTGGCCAAAACTTAGAGAGCTAAAAGAAGCCGTCACCGCGGTCTTGTCTCCGCGTTTCACCACGCGCTTCCCGAAGGAGCCCATTGAAGTGCCCGAGAAATTCCGCGGCAAACCTGAATTCGACCTTGATACCTGCATCGGCTGCGGCGCCTGCGTCAATGCCTGTCCCAGCAACGTCTGTCTGCAAATGGAAGAGGACTTAACCGCCGAACCGCCCGTCAGAAGAATAATCCTCAACTATTACACCTGCATCTTTTGCGGCAATTGCGAAGTATGCTGTACCACCGGCGAAAGTATAAGCTTGAGCAAGACCTGGGACCTCGCCACACTGGACAGATTCAGCGAAGTTGAAACACACGAGTTCGAGCTTCAGATGTGCGAGAAATGCGGCGAGGTCATCGGCACGAAAAAGCACCTGCTCTGGCTTTATGAGAAGCTCGGCCCGCTTGCCTATACCAACCCCTCCGTCCTGCTGGCAAAGAGCAACGAGCTGGTCAAAGGCCGCGAGGAGGTCGAGCAGCTCCCGAAGCCGCAGCAGGCCGCCGAGGCAACAACGCCCGACTTCATGCGAATCCTTTGCCCCAAGTGCAAGTGCGAAGTCAACATCAAGCTATAAAGCCGGGCTGTTGCAGCCGGAAATCCGACAGCAGTAAACTCGGCCGGAACTTTTTGCACTAAGACCCTCACTACCGGACAAAATGCCCGTGCCCGAAAACCGCAAATTACGCGAGTCACTATCGTCTCTGCAGGGCCGTCGAACACTCATCCTCGGCATCGGAAATATGCTAAAAGCCGACGACGGAGCCGGGCCTCTGCTCTGCCGGCAAATCAAAGGAAAACTCACCGCTGATGTAATCGACGCGGGCACGGTGCCCGAGAACTACATCCAGCCAATCGTCGAAAAAAATCCCGAAGCCCTGCTCATCATCGATGCAATCGATTTTGCCGCCGCCCCCGGAACAATCAAGGTATTCAAACCCAAAGACCTGACTTCGCTGTCTGTCTCCACTCACGCCCCTTCACCACAACTGTTCGTCGATATGATTACCCAACAAATCGACGTCGATGTTTATTTCATCGGCATCCAGCCGGCACAGCTCACCCTCGCAGCAGCCCCTTCAAACGAGGTGGACCGCACCATAAAGACCATTGCCGAAGTGCTTGTCGAATTATTCGGCCCCCCGCCCCAATTTCGGGACTGAGCCCTTGTATCCGGCGTCCCACCCGTGCCGCTCGGACCTTAAACTTGTCTCAGGGCCTTCAGACCGAAATTGGGGCGGGGAACACTATCGGCTCGGTTAAGGGCTTGGGGCCCCCAAACGCAATCTTTTCGCGTTTGGGGAACCCCTTGACTTGGTCTCTGCAAATCACTAAATTGTGTTTTTGCCGTGAGTGAAGCGGCAAAGACCGTATGCAGGGGCTTACCTGAATGCTGCGAGAAAGCCAGCGGTTTGCCGGACCGGACGGGCCCGGCCCCAGGGGCAAGAAAGAAAACTGTGGCCTCTTCGGTATCTTCGCAGACCCCGGAGCCGTCGAGAAGACATACTTTGGTCTGCACAGTCTCCAGCACCGCGGACAGGAGTCGGCGGGAATCGCTTCCAGTGACGGCGAGCAAATCCAGTGTTACACCGGTATGGGCACGGTCCAGCGAGTTTTCCGCAGCGGCTCAGAAATCTTGAAGCGGCTGGCAAATCCGATAGCCATAGGCCACGTCCGCTATTCCACAGCCGGCTCATCCAAGGCCGCCAACAGCCAGCCCTTTTTCGTCGAGTACTCGCGAGGCCAGGTCGCCATCGCTCATAACGGCAATTTGATAAACGCAGCTCGGCTCCGCGATGAATACGAGGCCTACGGCAGCATCTTTAAATCCACCACCGACACCGAAGTCATCGCTCATCTGCTGGCCAAGCCCACCCACGTCAGCCGACCCGACCCTATCGCGCACGTCCTGAACCATCTCCAGGGAGCTTACTCACTGCTGCTGCTCTTTCCCGACCGAATAGAAGCCGCCAGAGACCCGTTTGGCGTCAGGCCGCTTTGTCTGGGGCGCACAAAAACCGGCGCGTTCGTCGTCGCAAGCGAGACCTGCAGCTTCGATGCCGTCGATGCAGAATTCATCCGCGAGATAGAACCCGGCGAAATTGTCACGCTCAGCAAAGACGGAATAAAAAGCAGATTCCTTGTAAAACCCGGCACCGTGACCCCTGCTCACTGCATCTTCGAGCACATTTATTTCGCAAAGCAGACAAGCACCATCTTTGGCGAGAACGTTCACGAGTTTAGAAAAAAGCTCGGCAGACGCCTGGCCGTGGAGCATCCCGTCGATGCCGACGTCGTCATCCCGATACCCGATTCGGGGACCTCTGCTGCCATCGGCTATGCCGAACAAAGCGGCATTCCTTTCGATATGGGACTAGTCAGAAGTCACTATGTCGGGCGAACCTTCATCTCGCCGGAGCAGAAAAGCCGTGAGCTCGCCGTCAAAATCAAACTCGCCGTTGTCGGCGAGGTCGTCAAAGACAAACGCATCGTCGTTGTTGATGATTCCATCGTCCGCGGCACCACCACAAGAGGAAAGATAAGAAACCTGCGACAGGCGGGCGCAAAGGAGATACACATGCGAGTGAGTTGCCCGCCGATACGCTTTCCCTGTTTCTACGGTGTCGATTTTCCGACCAAGGAAGAATTGCTGGCCAATAACCGCGACCTGAAACAAATCAGGGAGTTCCTTGAGGTGGACAGCGTCGGATATATGCCCATCGAGGGGCTTTTGTCGTCGGCAGCTCTTCCCGGCGACCACTATTGCACGGCCTGCTGGACCGGCCGATATCCCATACCCGTGGACACCGCACTTACGAAGTTTACAATGGAACGGTACCAGATGCGAATGTTCGATGACACCGAGTAATGATGAGCAAGAAAAGACAAACGGTCACTTACGCAGAGGCGGGGGTGGATATTGATGCAGGCGAAAGGAGCACCGAGGACCTTTACCACTATGTGGCCGGTACGTTCGGGCCTCGTGTGATGGAGCTCAAGGGCGGCTTTGCGGGTCTGTTTCGGCTGGACTACGATGAGCGACTCTTCAAGAAGAATTACAAAAGTCCCGTATTGGTCGCCTGCACGGACGGTGTCGGCAGCAAGGTGCAGCTCGCCGTGATGGCGGGCAAATACGATACCGTCGGCATCGACCTTGTGGCGATGAACGTCAACGACATGCTGACCCTTGGTGCCGAGCCGCTGTTCTTCCTCGACTACGTCGCGGTCAACAAAGTTGAGCCAAAGACAATAGTTGATATGGTAAAGGGTATCGCCAGGGGCTGCTCGCTGGCCGACTGCGCGTTAATCGGCGGAGAGACGGCGGAGATGCCCGATACGTACAGGAGAGGTGACTTTGACATGGCCGGATTTGCCGTCGGAGTCATCGAGCGCAGGAAAATCATCAGGGGCGGGAACATACGCAATGGTGACGTTGTCCTGGGTCTGGCATCGAGCGGGCTGCACAGTAACGGCTACACGCTCATTCGAAATATCTGCTTTAAGCGGTTGGGCCTGAAGATGGGCGATGTCGTCGATGAGCTTGATGGGCAAGCACTCGGGGAGGTCCTCCTCGAGCCAACGAGAATCTACGTTAGGGGGATCATCGACTTGCTGTCAAAATATAAAGTTAAGAAGGTAGTTCGTGGAATGGCCCATATAACGGGCGACGGCCTGCCGGGCAACGTCGCTCGCGTCCTGCCGAAGAACTGCGACGCCGTCATAAACAAATCAAGCTGGCCGGTGCCGAAGATATTCACCTTCCTGGCAGACAGAGGACCTGTCGAAGAGGACGAAATGTTTCGTGTATTTAATATGGGTATAGGTTTTGTCCTGATAGTCGCAGAAGACTTCGCCAATTCAATCACCAACAAGCTTACTCGCTACGGCGAGAGGGTCTATCGAATCGGCAGAATCACCTCCGGAACCGGAAAAGTGGTCATCAAGTAGGCGTACTTGCACCTGTTGGTCATCAGCGAGCTGACCAGAGAAGTAACAGTAGAACGGTACCCCAATCGGCTACCTCACGTGATACCAAAAGCAAAGAAAGCCGCCCTTGACGTGTTGCCCGCAGTGCTTCTGTACTTTGCGTTTGCAGTCTATCTTTTTCATCCATACTTCGGCAGATTCGGCCGGTACGATTTCCTTTTGCCTGTCAACCTCACCCTTGCTGCGACGGGCTGTTTTGTGCTGAGCAGGCGCTGGGTTCTGTCGGCCCCGGCCTCGTTTTTCGCAGGAGCGCTCTACGGCTTTGGTCCCTTGCTGCTCTATCTGGCGGGTTTCCATCCGTCGGCATCCTTCCTGGCCGCCGCCGTACCCTGGCTCTTTGCACCGGCCGCTTTCATACCGAGAAGGAAGGGCTTCAGATACGTCTCCTGGCTGCTGGCCACGCTGCCCTTTGCCGCTATTATCCTGTTCTTTGTCCTTGCCTCACGGCATCGGCTCTTTGCTGTGCCCTTACACGTCCGGCTGGGGCTGTTTGACTTAACCGGGCTGCTGGCCCCCCTCGTCACGGCGGAAAGAGGTTCGGGCGTTCTGCTCGGATTCTATCACGTGCCGGTGGCTTTTTTGGTAATGGGCATTGCTATGCTTATTGCTGCGAGGCGCTTTGGTATAGTGATTATATTCATCGCTGCATCAATCCCCGCTTTTTGTCCGCCGCTGTTCAACGTCAGCCCAGTCATCTGGCTGTCCATCCCGGCATTGTGTTGTGCCGTAATCATTGCCGCCGGTTTCCAGGCCTTTCTTTCTGCCGGTCGTGCCGACGGGAAATGGCTGCTCTTTGTTACGATTGTGATGGCGGCCCTTTCGATTATATCCCTGCTGTTGGCCACCGAGTGCTTTCAGGTCTTTGCGGGTTTAGCCGACAAATATGCGCGACTGCTTACGTTCACAGGCAAAATGTACATACTCGCGGCCGTCACTGCGGTGCTGTCCTTGCTTACTGCTTACTATCGGCTTCGCATCCACTGGGTTCGAGCCGTGCTGCTTTGTGCCGCCGCCGGTATTGACGTCTTCCTCGGCGCCCGCTTCATCCTCGACCGCGTCATCTAACCCCGCCCCCCCGCAAGGGGCCCCTGGGGGCAATTCCGGAACTGAGCCCTTGTATCCGGCGTCCCACCCGTGCCGCTCCGCCGTTAGGCGTCCTGCGGAGGGTCTTGCGCCTGGTTGGAGGACTCACAGGCCGAAATTGGGGCGGGGCAAAACCTCTGAGGAAATCCCGCCCATGTTTCCGATATATATGCTATGGAGCTTTTGACCTCGAAAACCAAGCAGTGCCCGTTTTGTGCAGAGACCATTATGGCCCAGGCCGTGAAATGCCGCTACTGCAACGAGTTCCTCAACACAGACCGTGCAAAAGCCCTCCAAAAGCCGGCCGGGGCCGACCCGGCTACGGCTCGCTTCGCCGAGACGAGCGAGGAGTCAACCGACGAAAAACCGGACGACGACAGCGTTCTGTTTGCTGCACAGCCCTCCCTGTGGGCTATGGCGCCGGCGGTTGTAAAAGGAGCGATATTCTTCGCCCTGGCGGTCGTCCTGATGCGGTATCCGCTTGAAAACCTCGGCTGGCTTGGCCTCGACCAGACACAAGCGGCTCTGGTTGCGAAGTATCGTTTCCTGTTCGGCCTTGGGCTGGCCTGCCTCGTTGTCCTCATACTCCTCTACAAGGCGCTCAACCTCAAA
The DNA here is from genome assembly GCA_964514115.1 of uncultured Pirellulales bacterium. GTDB lineage: Bacteria > Planctomycetota > Phycisphaerae > Sedimentisphaerales > Anaerobacaceae > CAZEPI01. The sequence continues at coordinate 95,922 of CAZEPI010000002.1, forward strand.
ATGACATACTACGAGGTCGCACCCGACAGAATCGAATACTCGCGCGGAATATTAGACCGGAGAGTGGACAACCTCGATATGTTCCGGGTCGTTGACCTCAAGCTGCGAAGGTCGCTCTTTGACTGCGTAGTCGGCGTCGGCACCGTATCTCTGGTAACCACCGACAAGTCAGACCCTGAGTTTATTTTTGAGAAGGTCAGATACTCCCGTATGCTGTACGACGCAATAAAGAAGGCCAGTCTCGAAGCCGACCGAAAGAGCGGCGTCATACATCTCGAGTAACCCCGCACCAATTTCGGGCCTGAGGGCTTGCGCGGGCTCCGTTGTGCCCCTGCGACCGAAATTGGTGCGGGGTTGATTATTCGCTGCCTTGAACTTAGGATGTCTGCAATGAGAATACCACTGACCAAGTATGGCTGGCCTCAGGTGGCCGTGCTGCCAGCGATGCTACTTGCAGTGATGATTGTCGTGCTGCTTGAGGGGCGCCAATTCACGAGCCCAGGTGTCATTGCCCTTATAGAGCCGGTCCTTGGGGCCGTGCTGTTCTGGACGCTGGCTTTTTTCCGGGACCCCGAAAGGCAGATTCCCGGCCGAACGGACATCCTGCTCGCGCCGGCCGACGGCAAAATCACAGATATTGAAACAGTAAACGAAGATGATTTTGTCGGCGGCCCGGCAATACGTATCGGCATTTTCCTGTCGCTCTTCGACGCCCATATCAACCGCTCACCCTGCAACACAGTGGTCAAAAAAGTCACCTACAAGAAAGGTAAATTCCAAAATGCGATGAATCCCCACTCCGGAAGAGTCAACGAATCCAATGACCTTTACCTGCAGCGAATCGACCCGCCCGCAGACCGGCTCATCGTTCGTCAGATTAGCGGCGCGATTGCCCGGAGAATCGTCTGCGAAACCGGGGCCGGACAAAGCTTGGAGGCCGGACAAAAGTTTGGTATGATTAAATTCGGCTCAAGAACCGAATTGTACATCCCGGCAAGTGAAAATATCAAACTGCTCGCTGTTGTAGGGGATAAGGTAAAGGCCGGACTTACACCGGTTTTGAGATATGAAGAATCGAACACCCAAACAATCGCTTAGTCCCGCAAAGGGAGTTTAGGCATGACACGGCTGAAAACCGACGCCGCAAAGCAGTCTCTGCTGCGCAAGATGCGCAAGCAGCGGCTGAAATACATCACCGTTCTGCCTTCACTGGTCACTATCATAAACGGTGCCTGCGGTTTTGCAGCAATCAACTTTGCCAGTGAGGCCGCTACCGGAGAGGCCACCCAGTTCTCTTACCATCAGTTGACTGTGCCGGGCTTTGCAATGGCCGGTTATATGATTCTCCTGGCGATGATAGCCGATATGCTCGACGGACGGCTGGCGCGCATGAGCAAAAGCACATCCAGCTTCGGAGGCCAGCTCGATAGTCTTTGCGATATAATCAGCTTCGGCGTTGCGCCCGCATTTCTTGTCCTGAAACTACTCGAGCACAAGCTCGCCGGCATTTCTGGCGTCAATGTTGCCCTCGGCAGTTTCCTCGAACGGTTCATCTGGCTTGCGGCGGCTGCCTATGTGAGCTGCGCAGCCATACGCCTGGCACGGTTCAACGTGGAAAACGAAGAGGACGAATCGGCCCACATGAGCTTCATCGGTCTTCCTACCCCTGCGTCCGCAGGCGTTCTCGCAAGTCTCGTCATATTCCACCAGGAAACTCTGCCCGACCTGGCGGTTAAGAGCACTTACGCATATCTGATCTGTGAGAACATCATCATCTACGCTCTGCCTGTCTTGGCGCTCGGCCTGGCCGCTCTGATGGTCAGCCGAATACGATACCCGCACATCTTAAATCAGTACATAAGGGGCAAAAAGCCGTTTGCGCACTTTATAAGAGCGCTGCTTTTCTTCGGCTTGGTTATCTGGAGCAGGCAGGTCGCTTTCGTTTTGATATTTTGCGGCTTTGCTGTCAGTGGCTTCGCAAGGTGGTTCTACTACCGCGTAATCCGAAAAAGAGAGCACCCCGGCGTGCCGGGGCCCGCCCCGCTCCCGGAGTGAGTGCGTTTCCCGGGATGGATGTGCTGACAGGATAGTCTCTGGAAAAAGACGTGCCCCGCCCTAATTTCGGTCTGTGAGTCCTGCAACCAGGCGCAAGACCCGAGCGACACGGGCAGGAGGCCGGGCGCAGGGCCTCCGGACCGAAATTGGGGCGGGGTGCCGAACCTTGTGCCGGTCCCAAACTTGCAATATCATTAGCCGCTGTATGTACGAGCGCCGTGAAAAGAAAAGATATGCCGCAGAAAAGCTGGGCCTGCTCGGGCTGCTTGTTGTCGCTGTGTTAGTTGCCCGTCTGATAGTCGCCGTCAGGCAGGACATTAAGCTCTCGGTGCCTATTGAACTGCCGTACAGCAGCCTGTCGATATCAATCCCATCCGGCAACGGATGGAACTGCGAAACACAGTGGACACATCGCACGGACAGCTTCAGTCTTACCAGCACGTTCGCTCTTGCGGACTCATTGCTACAGCCCCAGGTGAACTGTTGGTACCTCTTGGCCGCAGAAGAACTCTCGCCCGGCGAAAAGCTCGGGAAGCGAGCCGACTCAATCAGCGGCGAACTGGCCGAAACCGAGAAAACCCGAAGCGGCAATCTGACTTTCGATTGGGCGCATATAGTCGAGCCGAAAACCCAGGCCGGCCTGTTCTTTGCCGTCTCGGCACTGTCCGCGAACCGCCAGCTCGATGTCGAAGTTTTTTATCCCCCCGGCGAGACCGACCTTGCCCGGAAAGTGCTCACGCATACCCTCCGTGCCGTAGACTTCCATGACAACAAATTGCTCCATGCCGGACAAGAGCTCGTCGGCGGAATCAAACGCCAGGGTCTCGAAACTCTCGTAAGCTCTCTGTCCGGCCGGGAACCAAGAACCTTCTTTCTCATAAGCGACGAGCAGAACAGAACCGTCGGCTTTACTATGGATATCCTGATAAACTCACCCGATGATGCCAATGAAGCCGGCCGCCCCGACGTCCGCGCCGCCACCTACTACTATCTTCAAGGCCGACTTGTCGGTGAACAGGCCACTCTCTTCCACTGCGACAATAACCTTACGCAATTCTTCTGGAGAATCGAGACCGGCAATCCCGCTGGAAAAACCGGTCTTGAAATGATGTTCAGTGCCCCAATGCTGACGCTGCGTCGCTTGGACACCGGCGGGCAGAAAAAAGAACTTTTGCTGAATGCCGCCGCCGTCCCGGATGTACTGTTCGAGCTGGCTTTGGCCGGTCTGCTCGAGGGCAAAGAGGAGCGTCTCCTGCTCGATATGATTAAATCAGACGGGACCATTGTCCCGGTTCTTGTCGAAAGACTCAAACCGGACCAGCGAAGTCCGCAGGACGCCTCACGGCGGGACGGAAACGGTAACTACCCGTTTGTCTGCAGGACGCAATTGCTCGATGGACGAGGATTCTGGCAGTTGTTGTTCTTCGACGAACAGAAACGCCTCCAGAAGGTATCGTTGAAACGAGAAAGTACATATACCCTGCACCGCACTGTCGCCGAACGTGTGCTCCAACTGTTTCCCGAAAGGGCCGACTACATAAGACATCAAGAGGAACTCCTGTGAGATTCCAACACAGCTGAAACTGAGTTCAAATCGCAGGCGAAACGAGTTTTTGGAATTGATGCGATAGAGGATGTGTGATGGATAGGATGGTCTTGGCGATTGGTGCTTTGTGGTATGCGGTTTTCATAATATCGGCCACATTCCACGAGGCCGCCCACGGATTCGCCGCGAGGAAACTCGGCGACCCCACGGCGTACCGCCACGGCCTGGTGACACTCGACCCCGTCCCGCATATAAGAAGAAGTCCCTTCGGCATGGTTATCATCCCGATTCTCTCCTTTGCCCTCAACGGCTGGATGATCGGCTGGGCAAGCGCTCCATACGACCCCTACTGGGCGCGATACAATCGCAAAAAGGCCGCCTGGATGGGTCTTGCCGGACCCGCCGCTAACCTTGCCCTTCTCGTCACAGCAGGCCTGCTAATCCGTTTGGGTATTCTGCTCGGCTTCTTTCACGCTCCCGACTCTATTACCCTCACTCAGGTCACACAGGCCGCCTCAACCGGCTTCGCCAACTCAGCCGCTGTCTTTGTCAGCGTCCTTTTCTCACTGAATCTCATCCTGCTGACCTTCAATCTCATACCGATGCCGCCGCTTGACGGCAGCAACGTACTGACGCTCTTTCTTAGTGATTCTGCCGCCGAGAAGTACCAGGCGACACTTTCGGCACCCGGCGTCAGGATGATGGGCCTCGTAGCCGCCTGGTATCTCATAGGTGTCGTGTTTCCCCCCATCCACTCTATCGCTATCAGCATCCTCTATCCGACAATCACTTACGCATAGCCCGCGTCCTATCCCGCCGACAGAGGCATCCTTATCCCCGCAAGATTCGGCGTCCTCTTTCTTTTGAAAATATTCACCTTGATACTCCCGGCACTCTCACTCAGTCTGCAAAACGTATGTTTTCTGCATGTTCAATATGGAACTTGCCATCCTCGGGGTTCGTTATTCTCCTGCCATGTACCCACAGTCCGTCGATGGTGACATTTTCGATGCTGTGTTCCTCATCAAAGCCGCAGAAAACTGAAAACGGCAGCAAACCATCTACGATATGAATGTCCTTGATGTAAATATCCTTTATATGGCCCCGCCCCTTCGCATACTCGACCCTTTCCTCCGGCTCGACGCGCAGCACCCCGTCCCATGCCCCGTGAAGGTAACGCCTTTCTCGTTCGGCTCTGTCGTTCGGCCTGTCGTGGCTGTACTGCGACAGAAATATCGCAAAATCAAACAGCTTCTGCCTCGAATCTTCGACGCGTATATTTTCAAACCTGACATTGCTGACCGTTGCAAAATCGCCGTTGTGAATGCTGAAAGTCGCGCCGTCCTCGCAGTGAATTACGTCGCAATTCCTGAACGTGATATCGCTGACCGAATCGACCCGCAGCTCGAAGCCGATTTCAATCGCGTTTCCCCAGGCCGAATTCCAAAAGGCGCAGTTTTCGACGACAACATCTTCGACCGACGGACCGGAAACGCGCTCGCCCGACCGCGGGTATCCTCGCCTGTCGCCCCAGCCCTTTATCACGACACAATCGTCCTTTGTGTGAACGAAACAATCCCTGATGGTGACATTCCTGCTGCTGACGATATCCACCCCATCGTCACCGCCGTTGTCGCTGACTATCTTGACATTAGCTATAGTGACATTGTCGCAGTTATAAGGCGCAACCTGCCAGGTCTTGCTGTTCGACAGGATTACACCCTCAATCTCAACATCGTGGCAGCTCTGCAAATGGACAAATCTCATCCGTCTGTCGCCCCGAATTTCGCGCAGTCGCGTCCCGTCGAGAATGCCTCTGCCCCTTATTTTGATGTTCTTCTTGGCATCAGCGAAGATTGCGCACTCGACGACCGCTCCGCCGGCGATATAGACGGTCTGGCCGTCGTTGACGTCGATAACACCCGGCCTGTGGACCTTGCCGCCCTCGAAATAGATGACACCTTCGTCCCCCTTTTTCGGGGCGTTCTTTTCCAGTGGATTGGCAAACAAAAACAGAGGATGCCTCAGTATCTCGCCGTTAAGCTCTATACTGAGATTGCACGGCTCGGTCAGCTTGAACCGTATCGTATTATCTTTGACGGTGCGCCTGATGTGTCTGCTCTTCGGGCGAATGTCCACCCACTTAACGTCTCTTATCGGTGTGACCGCGACCTCGACCTCTCCCTCGAAGTCAAAGGCGGCTATCGCGGCCACCGGATTGTTAAAGACAAACACATCCTGGCCATCGACCTGAACCTTGTAATCTCCCGCCAAGTTGCCGTCTGCCGGCACGGGATATGTCACCACCGTAGCCGCCCAAAGCTCAGTCGCAAAAAGAACCCATGCCACAAATGTTAAACGCCACAATGTCCGTTTCATTATTCTGCTCTTTTCCAAAAGCCGCTTTTTGTTATGCCATCAGCCGGTCTATCTCCGGAAGATTTGTCTCACTCTCAACAGTGAAGCGGAGCATTCGGTCCTTCAGCTCCGCAATCAAATCCTTGTACTGCGGGTCGGCTGCAAGGTTCCTGAACTCATCCGGGTCTTTATGCAAATCGTACAGCTCGCAGTCGCCTTCGATTCTATACACATACTTGTACCTGTCCGTGCGAATCATTTTCGAGCGTACCATCGCCTCCGGATGCTCACACAGGACCTTCTGCTTGGGGCTGAACCCGCCGGCCTCCTGCTCATACGGAAAAGCCCGAAGCGTGGCATCCTTCTCGACCCCGCCCTGGCTGAACACCGCATCTTTGTGCTTATCCGTCCTGCCCTGCATCAAACCCAAAAGCGACTTGCCCTGCACCCATCTCGGAACCTCAGCACCGGCCAGCTCCATTATCGTCGGCGCTATATCCACAAACTCGACCAGATTCGCTATACTCTTGCCCGCAGGCAGCGTGCCCGGCAGCCGCATAATCAGCGGGACATTGACAATCTCCTCATAGAAACTTGTGTCCCACTTTTCGTACATATTCCGCGACCCGTTAAAGTCCCCGTGGTCGGCGCTGTAGATTATCAGTGTCTTGTCCCCCAGCCCCATCTCGTCAACGGCATCTATGACCTTCTTAACGTTCCGGTCCGCGAATTCGCACATCGTATAATACGCCCGCCTTATCCTTCGCCGTTCGTCGTCCGTGAACCCCTCAAGGTCATAGCTCGTTCTCTTTGCCCGCTCCACACTCGGCGCCTTCTCCAAAGGCAGGCACTTTGGGACAGGTATCTGGCCCAGTGGAATTTTGTACGCAGGCATCTTCGTGAACTCCGCATACGGAGGATGGGGCAGGCCGATATCCAAAAGTGCAAAGAACAGCCTGTCTTTATTCTCGTGTATAAACTCAATCGTCCATTTCGCAGCGAGCGAATCTTCATGTCGCTCGTAATCATAATTCTCGGCAATTCGGCCGCGAAAATGCGCCCGGCGCAACTGTTCACTTACATTTTCGGCAAACGGGTTGCCCCGGTTCCTCCAGTCTTCATTGCCCCATTTGCTCGTCGCATCAAACCAGACCTTGTGCAGATTCCAGTCAACCAGGTGATTTTTGCCTATAAGCGCTGTCTTGTATCCCCTGTCTCGCAAAAACTTGACTAAATTCGGCTCATGCTCTCGCAGCGTAAAATCCCAGTTCCTCGGGACGTCTCTATGCGGTATATAGTGTTTCCTGCCAAGCAGTGTCCTGTGTCCCTCGCAATGTGGGTACCGCCCCGCTATCATACTGCATCTGCTCGGCACGCACTTAGGCATCTGAACGTATGCCCTGCTGAACGCCACTCCCTCCTGCACCATCTGCTCCGCCGCCGGCATGCTTGTAAACTTATTGCCGTAAACGCTCATCGCCTTGGTGTTCATCTCGTCGCATGTAATCCAGATGACATTCAGATGGCTGCCCCTCTGATTTTCGCTACTGCCGTCCTTTGACACCGCTTCCTTTGCCGGGCCTTCTCCCAAAGCGAAACCTGCCACCCCAAAAGCCGAGTTTTTCAGAAAAGTCCTTCGGTCTGTTCGCATCTTAATACACTCCGTATTTCTCACACACCTCAACAAGCTTAAAGATATTCTCCTCGGGCGTGTCCCTGCCGCACTGGTCGCCGGTGGAAAGTATAAATCCTCCGCCCTCCATCGCGTCATGAAGGCACTTCTTCGCCTCTCTTTCGACACCTGCTGCGTCCATTCGAAGCATAACCTCGGTCGTGTGAAGGTTTCCCTTCAGGGCCAACTTTTTGCCGAATCTTTCCTTAATCTGCCGAAGATTGCAGTCGCCCATCGGCGGCACCTCCAGTGGGTCGATGCAGTCAAGCCGGGTTTGCTCGGCGGCTATCTCTGCCAGTGCCAGCTCCTTGCCGCAGCAGTGCAGCGATGTCACTATGCCGGCTTCGCTGAATACATCCGTCAGCCGTTTCAGCGCGGGAAACGACAGCTCCTTCATTATTTCAACCGACTGCATGGTAATCATTCCGGAGTTCGGAAAGAACACAAAGTCCGGCTGGACGTCCTGCTCGATTATCGCCGCCGCTATCTCTGCGAGATGCTCCGTCCACCGCCCGATGAAATCGACAAGCACGTCGTGGTGGTCATAATAATCTAAAAAGGCCGCCTCCACCGGCTCTCGCCACTGCGTCAGCAGCGTCGGCAGCTGCATACACAACCCCACAACACCATCTTCCCCCATATCCGCCTGAGCCCGCTTGTACGTCTCAAAGCTTATCCGCGATACATCGCCGAAGAACAAATATTCCAGGCAGTTATACTGGGCCTTGAAATCCATGATGAATTTCTTCGTCGGCGTCTGCGGCTCATCGTGAAGGAACGTCTCTTCCTGCGTCAGCTCGCCGGCAGGACACCGCATCGTCGTCTTCACAACAAGGCGGCGGTCGTTCTTTTCGATGACCTCTTTTCCCCAGCTACTATCCGGATGGGGCGGCATATCATAAACACCGTGATGGCTGAACCCATCCACACCGAAGTAGCGCACACAGTCGTTGTACGCCTTCCAGAGCGGCGGGTCGTTGTAGTAATACACATTCCAAAAAGGCCCGCCCGCTAACTTGGCGGGTATCGTCCAGTTCGTATCAGGCGACGCCGGCACCCGGTCCGGCACACCTCCGGTCATCGCCGTCAGCATCCTCTGGCGTCGGGTCATAAACATCCTGAATCCCCGTTACCTCTCGTAGGCATCAAGTACATCGTCCAGAAATCGGTTGTATTGCTCATCAACTATCTGCCGACTCTTATCCGCCTCGAACCACTCAACCGAACGCTTCACCCCCTCTGTAAAGCCAACCGTCGGGACATAGTCCGGCACAAATCGTCTTATCTTGCTGTTGTCAAAAACAACACTGTATGCCTTATCCCCCAACAAGCTCGCCCCCTCGTCTTCATTGAACTGCGCGATAAACTCCGAAGGGATATGCACTATCTTCGGCTCGACCCCCTGTCCCTGGGGGGCTGCCGCCTTGCCTATTGCCTCATAAATCTGATTCCAGTTGAGTACCTCATCCGTAGTGATATGAAATGCCTCACCGGCCGCCCGCTTGTTGCCCATCAGCCCAACAAAACCCTTCGCAAAATCCGTGTTGTGGGTAACGGGCCACAAACCAGTCCCATCACCATGAACGATAACCGGCCTTTGTCTTCGCATCCTGTCCACAATCGTCCACGGCTTTTGCCAACTGTTAAGCGATGCTGGAATCTGCATAAGCCCGTATGTGTGCGAAGGCCGAACTATGGTCACAGGAAAACCCCTCTGCTCATACTCAGCCATGAGCCGCTGCTCGCATGCTATCTTGTCACGCGAGTACTGCCAGTAAGGATTCGAAAGCGGCGTGGCCTCCGTAATCAGGTAGTGCTCCGGCGGCTTTTGATACGCCGACGCCGAGCTGATGAATATGTACTGGCTCACCTTTCCGGCAAAAAGCTCGATATCGGCCTCAACATGCTCCGGCTTATACGCCACCCAATCGACAACAACATCAAATTTGCAGTCCTTTAACTGCTTGGCCGCCTCCTTCACATCCCGGATATCCCCTTGTATTATGGTCGCGCCGTCGGGAACAAAATCGGTTCGACTTCCGCGATTGAACAGGGAAAGCTCAACACCACGCTTAACGGCCAGCCGCGACACCGCCGAGCTGATTATCCCGGTTCCGCCTATGAACAGCGCCCTCATTTCACCTCCACCGATGCCTCAGGGTCAAATGGGTTTGTCCTGACAGCCAAAGAAAAAAGGTACGGGTAATTGTCCTTGAGGTGCTCCATATACTTAAGCCACTCGCGCACCAAAAGGCCGTAAACTCTTTTTATGTCACCAGCCAGATGGCCATAGTCCGAATCGGCAAGTGCCCGCATCTGCTTCCTGTGGGACAGCTCGTCCGCCAGGTGAAACACCGCCCAGAGAAGCTCGGTAAACTCTTCGTGCTCCAGCAGGTTCGGGTTCTCCAGAAGTCTAAGCAGAAAACCCCTCTTGCCGACAATGAATTCCCGAAGCTGCTCCAGCTCGCCGGCTTCGCATACAATCCTGGGTTGTCGATGGCTGATTACCGATCTAACCTTTGCAAAATGTTCCGACGACCACTCGCCGTCAATAATAAGGTGCTTTGAGATTCGGTCAGGATTCTTATCGAACGAAGAAAGATGCTCAAGCAGCTCCGTGCCGACTTCGTTGAAGAAGGCCCCTATTACCATATTCAGCTTCTTGAGCATTGCACGCTTCTCGCGTTCGCTCAGGAGCTGGTGGATGATTAGTGTCACGAGCAGAACCTCGACGAAGACAAAAGCAATATCCCCGAGCAGGTAAATGACGATGTGATGGATGTCTCGAAAAATCAGGAAATGTATCAAATACACGATCACAGAGAGCGCAATCAACAGCAGGCCGAAGAGTATCTTTGGTGTCAGGCGGTTTCTTTTCATACGATAATACGCTGCTCCATTCTATCGTGGGCGCACTGCGGCATTGTAGCCGGGTCATCGCCAAATTTCAAGAATCACTCGCCCTTCACTCGCCATCAGAGCAGACCCGACGATAAAACAGTTGCTAAACACCCCGCCAGTTAATATCTTGTTGTTCGCTGAGAATTGCCTCGGGGAGCTCGGATATGCGAACGCGAAAGCTCGGTAACACGGATTTGCGGCTGACCTGCGTCGGGCTGGGGACCTGGGCCATCGGCGGGCCGTGGCAGTTCGGCTGGGGACCGCAGGATGACGACGAGGCAGTCGTTGCCATCCTAAAGGCCCTCGACCTCGGTATAAACTGGATTGACACGGCCCCCGTGTATGGCTGCGGCCACAGCGAGGAACTTGTCGGAAAAGCGTTAAAGCAAACGAGTGAAAAGCCAATCGTCGCAACCAAGTGCAGTCTGCTCTGGAACGAAAAACGGGAAAAGATAAGCTGCCTAAAGCCGGAGAGTATCCGCAGGGAATGTCACGACAGCTTGAAGCGGCTCGGTATCGACGCAATCGACCTCTATCAGATGCACTGGCCCGAGCCCAAGGACGAGATCGAAGACGGCTGGGCTGAGATGGCAAAGCTCCGTGAAGAAGGCAAGGTCCGCTACATCGGCGTCTCAAACTACAACGTCGCCCAGCTTGAGCGGATAGGGAAGATAGCTCCCGTGGCGTCGCTTCAGCCACCTTACTCAATGCTTCGCAGGGACATCGAAGATGAGATGCTCGGCTTCTGTGCCCGCAACAACATCGGCATAATCGCCTATAGCCCGATGCAACGAGGGTTACTGACCGGCAAGTTCTCACAGGAGCGATTAGCGGCTCTGGCCATCGACGACCATCGAAGAAGAAGTATTGAATTCCAAGAGCCGCAGTTTTCGGTAAATCTCGATTTCGTCGAGAAGCTAAAACCAATCGCCGAGCAAAACGGCAGGACTCTCGCCCAGCTTGCCGTCGCCTGGGTCCTTCGAAGAGAAGAAGTTACCGCCGCCATCGTCGGCGCACGACGCCCTGACCAAATCGAAGAAACCGTCCAAGCAGGTGATTGGAAACTGTCCCATAGTGACATCGACGAAATCGAAAAACTGCTCGCCCAACACGAAGCAAAACTGAAATAGCAAAAATCAAAAAGGAACGAAAAATGCCCGCCAACAAGGATGTCTATACAAACCCGCTGGTTGAAAGGAACGCATCGAGAGAGATGGCTGAGCTTTTCGGGGCTCAGAAGAAATTCGGCACCTGGCGGCGGCTGTGGCTCGAGCTGGCCAGGGCGCAGAAAAAGCTCGGCCTGAAAATCACCCAAGCGCAAATCAACGAGATGGCCAAGCACCTCGACGACATAGATTTCAACAAAGCTGCCCAGCTTGAAAAGAAATTCCGCCATGATGTTGTCGCCCATATCCACACCTTCGGCCGGGCAGCCCCGAAGGCAGCCCCCATCATCCACCTCGGCGCGACAAGCTGTTACGTCGGCGACAATGCAGATTTGATAATAATGCGCGACGGCCTGCAGATAATCGCCGGCAAACTGGCGGCAGTGATAAATCTGCTGGCGAAATTTGCAAAGAGATATCGCGCGACGCCTACTCTCGGCTTTACGCACTATCAGCCGGCCCAGCTCACCACCGTCGGCAAGCGCGCGACGCTCTGGTGCTGCGAGTTTGCGATGGACCTTACCGAAATCGAGCACCGCCTCGACACGCTTGCCTTTAGAGGAGTCAAAGGCACCACCGGCACTCAGGCCTCTTACCTGGCCCTGTTCGATGGAAACCACAGCAAAGTCAAACAGCTTGATAAGCTCGCCGCCGGCGCCTTCGGCTTTAAGAAGACCTGCCCGGTCACAGGCCAGACGTATCAGCGGAAAATCGATACGCTTATTGTCAACACTCTTGCTTCGATTGCCCAGTCGGCGCACAAGTTCTGCAATGACGTCCGCCTGCTTGCCAACCTGAAGGAAATAGAAGAGCCGTTCGAGAAGACCCAGGTCGGCTCATCCGCAATGGCCTACAAAAGAAACCCGATGCGGTGCGAGCGAGTCACGGCGCTTAGTAGATTGGTGCTGTCACTAGCCACGAGTCCCGGCATGACCGCCTCCGAGCAGTGGCTCGAAAGGACGCTCGACGACTCCGCAAATAGACGTGTGGTAATACCCGAGGCGTTCCTTGCTGTCGATGGTATCCTCGAAATCCTCATCAACGTCACTGATGGACTGGTCGTATATCCGAAGGTAATTGCCGGGCACGTCGCAGCCGAGCTGCCCTTCATGGCAACGGAAAACATCTTGATGGCAGCGGTCAAGGCCGGCGGCAACAGGCAGGCCGTCCACGAAAAAATCCGCCGGCACTCGCACGCCGCGGCGGCTCAGGTAAAACAACACGGCAGAGGCAACGACCTCATCGACCGGCTCAAAGCCGACCCTACCTTTGCAAAAGTCGATTTCAAAAAAGTCCTCAACCCTAAGGCCTATGTCGGCCGGGCGCCCCAGCAGGTCGATGAATTCATAAGAGGTTACGTAGCTCCGCTCCGCAGAAAACATCGCAGCCAGCTCAGCAGGAAGGTGGAACTAAACGTATAGAAACGGCAGGAAATAGATGGAAGGTTGGCTTAGAGATTGGATTATAATAATAGTGAGCTTTTTATATGTTTTGGTTGGAATAGTTTGCCTTTTCATACCAAACTACATAAAAAAGTGGATAAATAAACAGTCCGTAACATCACTAAGACTTCTTGGTGTTCTCATTATCTTTACCGGAGTTTTGATAATTAGCCAATTATTAGTCTTTGGCAAATTGTTCCATCTGCTCATTACTTTGGCCGAACCCTAACTGAGAAAGAAATGAAATGACCAGAGAAGAATTAATCAAGCGAATCAAGGAAACGGCGTATCTCGAGGGTGATTTTGTCCTGCGGAGCGGCAAACGCAGCAAATACTACTTAGACAAATACCTCTTCGAGACCTGCCCGGATATCCTAAAGGCCTTGGGGGCTGAGTTTGCCGGACACGTTAGCGACGACGTTACACTTATCGCAGGGGCGGAATTGGGCGGTGTTGCGCTGGCGGCTGCTACGGCGATGGAGACGGGCAAAAACTGGATTATCGTCCGCAACGCGAAAAAGGGCTACGGCACCGCCAAGATGGTTGAGGGTGTATTGAAAGAAGGCGACGTCGTCCTGCTGGTCGAGGATATCGCCACAACGGGCGGGCAGGTCCTCGAGGCAGCGAAGGTCATCACCGAGGCGGGCGCGACGGTCAAAAAAATCGTCTGCGTCATCGACCGAAGGCAGGGCGCTGCCGAAAACATCACCGCCGCCGGCTACAAATTCGACGCTATCCTCACAAAAGACGACCTCGGCATAAAAGACAAAGACTGAGCCAGCGGGTAGCTCACGCGCTTGTACTGGCAGCCGTGATTTGTGTCGATTCAGCCGGATTCTGAAATGGGTTTGTCTTGGGTTCGCTTCTGAAGGCAGGAGGTTGGTGATGTAGTCGATTTTCTCTATACTAAAGGCGGGCGCTTGCGTGTCGTAACAGTAGAAGCAGTCCGATGCAGGGTCGGTTTAAGAAGGGATAATAATTGGGTGACAGGGAACTGCTGCAGAGCTTGAAGAAGGGGGATAAGAAGGCGGTGCGCGTGATTTACGAGACGTACAAGAGGGATATGCTGGGCCTGGCCGTGGCATTGATGCGGGACAGAACGGCGGCGGAGGATGTTGTGCACGACGCGTTTGTTTCGTTTGTCGAGTTTTCCGGGAAGCTGAAGCTGAGGAAGGACCTTCGCAGCTATCTTCTGGGGTGCATAGCGAACGGGGTGCGGAACTGGTGGCGGAAAAAAGGAAACGACGGCGGGTACTGCGGCAAGGATGGTATGGGTACGGATTGGAGGAGTCCGGAGCGGAATGTCATATTGACAGAGCGAAGCAGGCGTGTCGGTGAAGCGATGGGCAAACTTCCCCACGAACAGAGGGAAGTAATCTGGCTGCATGTTTTCAGCGGGCTTAAGTTCCGGGAGATTGCCGCGTTGCAGGGGATTTCGGTGAACACGGTTCAGGGGCGGTACAGATACGGGCTGAGCAAGCTCGAGTCGCTGTTGGCTGCGGAGGTAGCAGAATGAGTGCTGCACAGGTAGAACAATGCTTGAGGGAGTACTGCGAGGCGGCAGTTGCTGGTATTGCGATGCGCGGTGAGTTTGACGAACGTGTTGTGGCGGATGCGTCGGCTGTGCTTAGCCGCGTGGCGGGCGGCAGGGGAGCTGTGGACATTTTGGGATACGTGTTCGGCAGGAAATTGGTGGGGTATGCGGCAGCGGCCATGGTAATAGTCGGGATTTTGTTGGGCGCGATATATTTGTGGCCGGTCGGGGAGCAAGGGGACGTGGCCACCGAGGGGATTGTGCGGGAGGAGCAGACCGAGCAGGTTGTGGAAGCGCCTGTGGCGGCGGATGTTGCGGAGGCAAGAGAGTTGTTTGCGGCCGGCGACATTGCGGGCCTGATTGCGATGCTCGGCAGTGATAATGCTGAGGCGCGAGCAGCTGCGGCAAATTACCTGGCTGAGATTGGGGACGTTTCTGCAATCACACCATTAGAGGAGCTTAGCAGCGAATGGAGTGGCGAGGGTAAGAATCCATATGACGCAGCCATTGAGAAGATAAAAGCAAGAGAGCAGACTGGCGAAAGCCCACAGACGCATGAGGTTTTGGAAGCGAAGCCAGAGGAGATGGTCGAGCGCTCGGTATTCGACGGTCCTGGAATGCTTATTTATGTGCTGGACGAGCAGACGAGGGAGCCAATACCCGGTGTGAAACTCAATATCGGTAGGCATTTCGGTGTTCCGGAGGAGAGCTGGAAGAGTTGGGAAGAGTCGTCGAATGAACACGGCTGGTGCCGGCTGGACTTCAAGGACGGGACGCCGGCGTTTCTGAGTATTTGGGCGGGCGGCGTGCCAGCATATGTTCCGATGCATGCAATGTGGCACGAGGATATGGATAAGCCCGAGGAGTTTGAGTTTTTGCTGGCAAGGGGCACAATAATCGGGGGACGTGTTGAAAGCAAAGAAGGTAAGGCGATTGGGGGTGCAAAGGTAGCGGTGACTATTCCTGTGGAGCCGCCTCGAGGCATGGCGTATGTTTGCATTGAAGACTACGGTGCGAATACCGATGCGAGCGGTCGGTGGAGTCTTGATATTATCCCGGCCGACGCCGAGCAGATACAATTGCAGTTGAGCCATCGGAAGTACCGTGATGACAGAGAGCCGCGCAAGCCGGGTGATGGATACACAAGTGAGCAGTTGCGCAGAGGAGAGGCGGTTCTTGTGATGGAGCCGGCGAGGATTCTGCTGAGCGGGATGGTTACCGATGCCAAGACCGGTGAGCCGATTACCGACGCACAGGTGGAGATATGGGGAGGTCCTATCGAGACGGCGAAGACGGATGCGAATGGATTTTACTTTTTCGAAGAAGAGGACGTACAAGAGGAGGGTGAGTACAGGATGAAGGTTGTTTCGAGGGAATACTTCGGGATAACGGATTACGACAAGCTGCCCAGCATTCAACTTGGAAAGAGAGGGCACATTGTCAAGGATTTCCAACTGGAGCGGGCGTGCATGGTCGAGATTCGCGTGGTCGATGAAGAGGGCAATCCTGTTGAGAACGCACAGCTTTCGGCCGCATCACTGGGGGACCCATACGGCAGGGAGGTCAGCAGGTATGCGGGCGGCCCTGAGGAGACGGACGCGAACGGGCTGATTTTATTAGGGGGTTTCGAACCGAGCGAGAACGCATATCTGATTATCGCGACGCATAGTGTGCGAGGTGAGACGCGTGTCGCCGAGGACGGAATGCGATACACGGAGACACATCTGGATTATGCGCCCGGCAAACTTGTGGTGACATTGAACGACCCGGAAGTGATTGAGTATGGAGAAATCGTTCTTAAGAGAGGAGTAGAGACAAAGGGCTATATCGAGTATGCGGATGGTGTGCCGGCGACGGATGTGAAGATTAGCGCGTATCCGGATTGGTGGCATGGTGGTATGGGACCTGGGAGCTGCGAGGTAGATGAGGAGGGAAACTTCACGCTGAAGCAGATTGTGCCGGGGATGTATCGAATTCACGTTATGATTCCTCAAGGCACCGGGATGTGGACGGGCAAGGATGTGACGCAGGTGCAGCTGCCGCTGGGAGACGCCGAGGTTCTGCGGGTGAAGATTCCGGAGAAGTCACCGCAGTCATTAGTGTCGATAAGCGGGGGTGTTCGATTTCCAACAGGGGCGGAAGCGAGCTATGTGCATATAACGGCATACTCTCAAAAGGGCGTCCACAGACATATTAGTCTTGATCGGAACCGGCAGACAGGCCAGCTCGAGGAAGGCTTTGTTGTTGACCGCCTCGAGCCGGGGACATATCGGCTGACGTTCGATGGCGAGAATATGGAGCAGAAGGTCATTGAAGGGGTAGAAGCACCGAGCGAGGGATTGGTAGTTGAGCTGGAGTATGCGACGAAGCCGAAGCTGGAGGGGACGGCGGTTGATTCGGAAACGGGGCAGGCGGTGGGCCGTTTTCGCGTGCGGGCACGGAAGAACAGGACACTTCGTGGGCCGAATTACGTACAGAGTGACCGATGGCATGAATTCAATGACGAACAAGGTGCATTTGAGATTGAGGTGGTAGGGCCAGGCAGTTATCAGGTGCAGGTGGCAGCGGAAGGATTTGCGTGGGTTTGGAGCAAGGAGATTAACACCGACGAGAATGTGCCGGTTGTGGTTGAGCTGACAGAGGGCGGAGGTATCAGGGGGCGCGTGATTAATGAGGCGGGTGAAAGAGTCGATGATGCGAAGGTGATACCACTGTCGAAGGCAGGGGGAACGATGCCGAGAGTGAAGGAAGAGTTTGTCTCGGAAGAAGGAGCGGCTGAGACGGTCGGAGGGGAGTTCGAGCTTAAGAATCTCGCAGCGGGTGTAGAGACTCTCAAGGCGGCTCATCCGGATTATGCGTTCTCGATTGTGCGGGATGTAGAGGTTAAGGAAGGAGAGGTAACGGAAGGCGTTGAGATTGTTTTGGGCAAGGGGGCCGCTGTTGAAGGGTATGTTTATGATGTCCAAGGCCGGCCTCAGGCCGGCGAGACGCTGTGTTTCCAGGACGACAGTGGTTACGGAGGCACTATGGATGAGGAAGCGGGCCGGCTTACTGTGGTGACAACGGATGCAAACGGCCACTACCACGTCGAGAAGCTGCCGGAGCAGCTATGCTTTGTATGGCGGCAGAATCAGTGGAGTGCCCTAGGCGTGGTTCGCAGGGCCATAGTGCCGCAGCAGGGGAAAATGAGTAGGCTCGATTTCGGGGCAGCGCCTGTTATCAGCGGTCGGGTAGTGTTTGACGGGGTGCCGCTTGCGAATCACCGGGTGGAGCTTTGTGGGACGGATAACGCCCACTTCGGAACTTTCCGCAGCTTTGACGTGACAGGGGCAGGAGGAGAGTTTGTCTTCAGAGGGACTCCGAAGGGAAAATGGTCGATTTACTATGAGCGACAGGATGGCGGAAGCAACTGGACGAAGATTGCGACGATTGATGTGGGCGACGAGGATATGGCCCTTGGAAACATACCGGAGAGAGTCTCGACGGTCAGGGTTTATGTCGAGTACGAAGGCACAGGGCCGAGATGGGATATCTCACGGGCATACATGCGAGAGGGCAGTGACGCGTGGGGACAGGAGGCAGGAGAGACGAGCGAACCGAACAGCGAGGGCGAGCCGTATGTCGTCCGGAACGTTGCGGCAGGTACGCATACCTTTGTATTGAGGCGGGCTGACAACGTGATGCTGCGCGAGGTGATTGAGGTAGGGCTTGAAGACGTCAATGTGACGATTCCGGTGCCACAGTGTACGGCAGGCCTGAGCGGACGCTTGACTGATGGGCTCGGCGGCTGGCAAACGGTCTGGAGGCGAGACAAGGGGATAGTCGGTTACATCAGGGCCGATGCGGAAGGGAACTACAGGATAGAGAATCTGCCGGCAGGTGAGTATTTGGTGGGTGGAAATATGCTCATGGACGAAGGGGCGATAGAGACGTTTACGCTGTCGGAAGGTGAGCAGAAGGTCCTGGATATTCACGTGTCGCGTGTGCCGCGGCAGAAGGTGGCATCACTTCTGGCGATGGTATTGAGCGAGCACGGTGTCCCCATCCCCGGAGTGGACGTTTGGCTGGAAGGAGATAGGGCCGTAATTGAACCGCTGCAGCAATCGAGTGAGGAAGCATATTTTGTAGCCGAACCAGGGAGGTATGTGCTGTGCGCGTGGTATCCCGGCTACAAGGAGGTGAGACAGGAGGTGATGATGAAGTTGTCGGATCCCAGGCCGCGACGAGAGCTGCCAAAGGAGTATGTGAGACTTCAGAGGAAGGAGTAGGGGGGTATTCTATAGTTGCTGCGGTGGCCGAAGGTGCCGGCAGCGTCGGGTCGAAGGTTTCCGGAGATGTAATGAGGGCAGGGGTGATTCTTATTGCGATTGGTGGAAAGAATAGTCAACTGTCGTCAGTATAGACTTACGGGACGTAGTCGGCTGTTGGCGGGGCGGTAGTTAGTGGCAGGGTATTGCGGGGTGGGGGTGGATATGCTATAGATGGGGGGCGGCTGATTTCGGGGCGGTGCACCGCAAGGGCGAGCTGTTTTTAGCGGTATTTGATAATGGCTAAACGCAAGAAAACAAGAGACGTCGAGCAGCTCAGCGACGAGGAGCTCCTTCAGACGCGCGTGCGAGACCTCAATCTCCAAATCTCCGGCTCCTGGCTCGAATCGCCCATTCACCGCCTCTACCAGGAGCTCGACGAAAAAGGCATACAATTCCACCCGCCCTGTTATCTTGCCGATGAATGGTTCTGCCCGGACAAGGTCCCCATCATCGGAATCCTGTTTTGCCTCGCTCACCCGCGGCTTCAGCAGCTCGAGCAAAAAATGATGTACGAAGTGGAGGGCGGAGCCGAACAGTCCTGCATGAAACTGCTGCGCCACGAGTCCGGTCACGCCATAAACTACGCATACCGACTCTACAAGAAAACCCGATGGCGAGAGCTTTTTGGCCCCTTCTCGGCCGCTTACTCCGATTCCTACTACTATCAGCCGTACTCCAGAAAGTGCGTCATACACCTCGAAGACAACTATGCACAGTCCCACCCCGACGAAGACTTCGCCGAGACGTTCGCCGTCTGGCTCACCCCCAACAGCAACTGGCGGATAAAGTATCACGGCTGGCCCGTTATGAAAAAGCTTCAGTATGTGGACCGGCTGATGAAAAGAATCGGTTCTCAATCGCCCGCCGTCTCCGCGCCGGCAAATCCGCCGTTCTCCGCCTCACGTATGACCTCAACCCTCGCCACCTACTACGAACGTAAGCGACAAGCCCTCGGCACCAAATTCCAGGGATTCTACGACGACGGTCTAAAGGAGATTTTCGCCGCAGGAAAAGGTGACTCGGCGCAGGTAAGGGCCTCAAAACTCATACGCCGACACAGACGACAGCTCGTCAATTCTATCACCAGATGGACCGGACATCGAAAGTATGATATCCATCAGTTCCTCAACAGATTCATTGCCAGATGCGACTCACTCGAACTCTACGTACCGCAGGAGTTGAATGAAAACGTAATTGCCCTCACCGCTCTGCTTACCGCCATAGCAAACGATACCTTCAGAACCACCGGGAGGGAAAAACACCGATGAGACAAAAAATCAAAGTAACCGTCCTTGTCGATGAAAATGCCGTCCCGCCGAATGACCCCAACTTCGAGAGTCCCTCCGAAAACCTTATAACCGAATACCACGTCGTCGAAACGCTGCGAACTCTCGGGTATGAGGTCTCGGTTCTTGCCGTCACCGAAAACATTGCCGAGGTAGTCAACTCGCTGACAGAGAAAGGGCCGGACCTTGTCTTTAACCTGACCGAGCACTTCGCCGGTGACCGCCGACAGGACAAGAACATCGCCGCTTTGCTGGAGATGACCAGCGTACCCTTCACCGGCACCGGACCGGCAGGCCTGATGCTCTGCCGTGACAAGGGCGTCTGCAAGCAACTGCTCACCCTTCACAGAATACGTGTCCCCAACTTCGTCACCCTGCCCCTATGGGGAACGCCTCACGTCCCCAAGTCGCTGCGATATCCGCTTGTCGTAAAGCCGGCCCTGGAAGACAGCTCTGAGGGAATCTCCAACGCCTCTCTCGTCGCCGATGCCGAAGCCCTGAGGCAGCGTGCCGCGTTTGTCCATGAGCACTGGGACCAGCCCGCCATCGCAGAGGAATACATCGAAGGCAGAGAGCTCTACGTCAGCGTTCTCGGCAACAAACGCCTCACCATCCTGCCGCCCCGCGAATGCTTTTTCGAGGCCAACAGCGACCAGGGACCGCTTCTGCTTACATACCGTGTAAAATGGAACAAGCAGTATCGTGAAAAATGGAAAATCAGCTTCGGCTTCGCGGAACTGGACGCCGCTGTGCTCAAAAGAATAGAACGCACCTGCAAAAACACCTACCGCATCCTGCACCTGCGCGACTTCGGCAGAATCGATATCCGTCTTACTCCCGACAACAAAATCTTCGTCCTCGAAGCCAACCCAAACCCCGATGTCGCCTACGGCGAAGAAGTCGCCGAAGCCGCCGAAAAAGCAGGCCTGACCTACGAAAAACTCATAGACCGAATAGTACGCCTGGCCCTGCGCCGGTACGACTAACCGCCCCCGAGGCAAATTACGAACCCCCCCTATCGCTCAGCATATTACCCAATGAACACCTAACGTATCGTCTCAATCATTGAGATGATTCTCTTGGCTATAAGCGCCTTGCTCGCAACCCCGAATTCCACCCACTGCTCGCCACTGGCCTTTGCCTCTATGCCTGCCTTATCTGCGCCGATAGCGGCCGGCCTGTTGGCGGCGACCATGTCCAGGTTCTTGTCCTTCAGCTTCCGCTCGGCATTGGACCGAATGTCGGTGTCCTCGAGTGAAAAACCGACAACGATTTGCCTTCTGCCCCTCGTTTGCTTGCTTCTGACCTTCTTTTTCCTGCCCGCCCATTTAAGGATATCGGGCGTGGGCCTCAGTCTCAAAGTCAGCTCCTTGTTGGTCTTCTTGATTTTCTGCTTTGCCGGCCGAGCCGGCGCATAGTCGGAAACCGCCGCCGCCATTATCAGACAATCACATTTCCCGAAATGCGCCTTCACAGCAGCAAACATTTCACCCATTGTTTCGACATGAATGAGCTTAGCACCTCCCGGTGGTCGCAGATTCACCGGTGCCGTCACCAATGTCACCTTATGTCCCGCTTTCAACGCCGCCCGCGCAAGCGCATAGCCCATCTTTCCGCTGCTTGCATTGCTTATGAAACGCACCGGATCTATATACTCACGTGTACCGCCTGCTGTGATTAAGAAGTGCATTGTCTCAGAACGCTATCTCTTCCTGCGTTTCAGCTTTGAAGCGATTGCCTCAATCTGCTTTAGAATATCCTCGGGCTCCGACATTCTGCCCATTCCCTCACCGCCGCATGCCAGCCGGCCCTGTTCGGGACCAACCAGTTCCACGCCCATCTCAGCCAGCGACTTAACGTTCCATTGAACCGCGGGATTTTGCCACATTTTCTCATTCATTGCGGGAGCGAAAAGCATCGGCTTGGCCCAGCACGCACATAACACCGTGCTCAACAGGTCATCACAAATCCCGTTGGCAAACTTCCCTATTATATTTGCCGTCGCCGGCGCCACCACAATCACATCCGCCCAGTCCGCCAGCGATATGTGGGCGATTTCAAACTCGCTGCCGCTCTGCCAGAGATCTGTGTAAACCCGGCTCGACGTCACCCCCGCAAAACTATCAGGCCCGACAAGCCGGCAGGCATTGTCCGTCATCACCGTCCGAACCTCCGCTCCTCCGGCCGTCAGCTTGCTTGCCAAATCCACCGACTTGTAAGCTGCTATGCCCCCGCTTACACCAAGCAAAACCTTCGCACCCTTTAGTTTACTCCTGGCTGTCGCCATACGCGCACCGTCATTGCGCCGACGGCTCCCTGATATCGCTCTGGTCGTAATCAATCGTTATCTTATCCCGCTTGATTTCCTCAATCACTATCTCAAGCTGTGTTTTGCCTTCGGTGTCCTCGATGAGAGGACGGGAACCCTGCATAAGCTCCGTCAGCCGCTTCTGAACCAGAGCCGTTAACTTGAATCTGCCACCCAGCTTCTCCACCAACTCGGTGCTCTTGAGTTCATCTATCATTGCCTTGTGCTCCACCTGCTTCAGTTCTGCTGACCCATTGCCCTTTGTTTTCTCGTACGGGCGCCTTTGATAATCTCAACGACTTCTCGTACCGCCTCGGCCAGCTCTTCGTTTATCACCATGTGCTCGTAATACTGCCAGGCCGCTGCAACCTCGCTGTCCGCCTCAGAGAGCCGCTCTTGCGCCGCCTGGTCGTCCTCCCTGCCCCGGCTCTTCATCCGTTCGGCCAGCTCCTTCTGTGTAGGTGCCAGAATGAATATCATCACAGCATCCGGATATAAGGCCTTGGCCTGCTTGCCCCCCTGAACGTCTATCTCCAGTATCACGGTATTGCCCGCCTCCAGTGCCTCTGCAACATTGTCCTTCGGCGTGCCGTAGAGATTACCGAATACCTCCGCATATTCCAGCAGCTCGTCATTCTCAATACGCCGCTCGAATTCTTCTCGCGTTATGTACCAGTAATCCTCGCCGTCGATTTCCTCCGGGCCCTTGGGCCGCGTCGTCACCGATGTACTCAGATAAACATCGTTAAGCTGCCTGACAACCCCCTGGCATATCGTACTTTTGCCTACGCCGCTCGGACCACTGACCACCACTACAAGCTCTTTCTTGCTCTCTCCGTCAGCCATATCACCACTCTCATTCAACATTCTGAACCTGTTCTTTGATTCGGTCTATTCGGCACTTTATATCCACCACCCAGTGCACTATGTCCGCATCGGATGCCTTGCTCGCAATCGTGTTCGCTTCTCTGAGCATCTCCTGAGAGATAAAGTCGAGCTTTCGGCCTGCCTGCGTATTGGAATTGATGCTCCTGGTGAACTGCTGCAAGTGGGAATCAAGCCGCGTAATTTCTTCGGATATGTCGGACCGGTCCGCAAAAACCGCCACCTCTCTGGCTACCGTCTCGTCGTTGAGCTTCAGCTTCGCACTTGAGAGCAGCTCGTCAACTCGTTTTTTGAGCTTCTCCGCGTATAATTTCGGCCCGGCGTCGCTGCGCGACCTTATCTGCCTCAACCTGCCCTCAATTGCCTTGCAGTTCTTCTCAAGATCCGCCGCCAGCACCTCGCCTTCCGTCGCACGCATCTGCTTCAGTCCCTTTATCGCCTGACGAGTCAGAGCAAGGACCTTGCGTTTGATTCGCTCGGCTGCCTTCTTATCCGGAAGCACCGGAACCACCATACCCGGAAGCGACAGCAAGCCGCCAACGTCCACCGCCCACCCCGGCGCGCCCGCCGTAAGGCGTCCTGCGGAGGGACTGCCCGCCACTATCTTCCTCAGTCGCCGAACCAGCCCGCGCAACGCCTTCTCATCTATGTTGAAAAGACGCTCTGCCGAAACGTCTTTGAGCCGAAGAACATAATTCACCATCCCCCGCGACAACTCCCTACGGAGAAAACCTTCAATCTCCTCCTCAAGAAAAGAGACCTGCTCCGGAAGCCGGATGTTCGCCTTGAAGTAGCGGTTGTTCACCGCCCTTATCTCCACCACATAGGTCGCACCCTCCACACGACCCTCCGCACATCCGTATCCGGTCATACTGTTAATCATATCGGCTAAACCCCTATCCCTGGCCCCTCAAACAACTTCTCCTGCTTACTCTTCGATAACGCCCTGACTCATTGAGTTTGTATCGATTGGCTCTGCTTGTTCTTGCGGAGCACTCGACAGAGGCGATGTACCTTCCGCCGGAGCGGTCGATACAGGTGTTGCCTCCTCGCTGACCTGGCCTATGCTGGGCCTGTAGAATTTCACAAGAACACCTGCCAGAAAAAGAAACAATGCCGCTAAACCAATAGTCATCCACGTCAGGAAGTCTCCCGTTTTCGTTCCCAGAATCCCGCCGGCCATCCCGCCGCCGAACGCGCTGCTCAAACCTCCGCCCTTGCCCTTCTGGATAAGTATCATCAGAATCAGAGCTATCGAGCATAGGATAAAAAGACCGGCCATAATCTTCATAAAAGGCCCGACTGCCAATACAGGTCCCAACACCATATCAATTCCCCTATATTCAATCCCGCCCCAGCGCACCGGAGCTCTTCTGCTCAATCTCAGACCGCCGCCTTGATAATTGCAAGAAAATCATCTGCCTTCAAGCTCGCTCCGCCAACTAAAAGACCGTCAATGTCCGCCTGCGCCATAAGCTGGTCCGCGTTGTCCGGCTTTACCGAACCGCCGTACTGAATCCGAATCTCGTCCGCCAGCTCCCTGTCGTAAAGCCCTGCAAGCAGCTTCCTGATTAGCAAATGAACTTCCTGCGCCTGCTCCGGCGTTGCTGTCAGCCCTGTCCCTATCGCCCACACCGGCTCGTATGCAACCGTCACCGCAGAGGCCTTCTCAGCGCTTAGCCCTTTAAGCCCTGCCTTTAACTGGCGCGTCACGACCTCCGTCGTCTTCTTCGCCTTGCGCTCATCGAGCAGCTCACCGACACACAGTATCGGCAAAAGACCTCCCGATATCGCTGCCGACACCTTCTTGTTCACTAGGTCATCACTCTCACTCATAACGTGCCGCCGCTCCGAGTGCCCGCATATCGCGTAAGTGCACCCCACGTCCTTCAGCATCGAAGCACTTATCTCTCCCGTAAACGCGCCTTTCTGCTCGAAATACACATCCTGAGCACCAAGCCCCACGTGCGATGAGCCGAGGGCCTTCGATACCGGCTGCAAATACACAAACGGCGGGCACACCGCCACGTCCGCCTTGTCGCCTGCAATTTCCTTCGAGCCGCCGACTACCGCCTCTGCAAGCGCGACGCTGCTTTGGCTGTCCATATTCATCTTCCAGTTGCCGGCCACGAACGGCTTTCTCATCATCGACATCTCCAAAAAATCGCCAACCTCGTTTTATTTCCGCAAGGTCTCCCAGGACACGGCCTTGCGTCTATCCGACTGCCTCGCTCGCCCGCGGAAAACTGCCGAGAATCGACAGTTGCAGACAATGCTTTTTCGCCTCGGCTAATCCCTTCTGAATCCTTTCCTCTGCCCGGTGTCCCAGAAAGTCAACAAAGAAATAATACTCCCACTGTCTCTTTTTGCTGGGCCGAGACTCAATATTCGTAAGATTTATATCGTATTTCTTAAATACCTCCAGAACATCCGCCAGTGCCCCTGCCTTGTGCGCCGTACTGAAGAGTATCGCCGTTTTGTCCTCACCGGTTGGCCTGGCGTCGGCCTGCGCAACGACGAGAAACCTCGTAACGTTGTTTGCTATATCCTCGATGTTCGCGCAGACTATCCGAAGCCCGTACAGCTCAGCCGCAACGCTCGACCCAATGGCCCCGGCATTCGCCTCATCCATGGCCATCTGCGCCGCTCTTGCCGTCGAAGCAACCGGTATCGTCCTGGCCTCCTTGAACGTCGCACTTAGCCAGTTCCGGCACTGAGCAAAAACCTCCGGCTTCGAGTATATCTTGTCAATCTCCTCCAGCGTACAATTCGCAAGAAGGTTGTGGTGCACCACCATCAGCACCTCGCTGCACACCTTCACGTCCGAATCTATCAGCGCATCAAGCGTCTCGATTACCCCGCCCCCTGTCGTGTTCTCTATCGGAACAAGACCCAAATCGCAGTGCCCCTTGCTCACCTCCCCGAGAACGCTCCTTATATCCGTCAGCGGCTCGTACTCCACGCTCTGACCAAACTTCATCATCGCCGCCGTGTGGCTGAAACTGCCCGCAGGCCCAAGGTAAGCAATCCGCAGCGGACGCTCCAGCACAAAAGACCCGCTCATCAGCTCCCGCCATATCGCTATCAGGCACTTATCGGGCAGGGGGCCCTTGTTCACCTTTGTAATACGCTCAAAAACCTCTTTCTCACGGTCGGGGGCATAAACGGGTTTGCCCGTTTTGTTCTTGAGCTTGCCTATTTCCTGCACAACACGCGCACGCTCATTTAGCAACTCTACAAGCTTGCAGTCAAGGTCGTCTATCTTTTTTCGCAACTCGTCAAGAGACATAACAAAAACACTGATGAACCAGAAAATGAACATCCCCCACACGCTCGAGCCCGCGGGGGCTTGACACTTCACTCCACGCCCTGAGCTTCTCCGCTCCGGTCAATACCTGAAAGGGCCTAAACCGGTAAAAACACCCAAATCTAACAAACATTCCCCCTTGCGTCAACGAATTTGACGTGCTACATATCATTTTTTGAACCCGCAACGGAAGCCGAAATATGCCGAATAACATCCAATATGCCATCTTCAAGACCGGCTGGGGCCATTTCGGCCTAGTTGCCGGCCCCGCCGTAAGTCCCGCCAGGGACGTCGCCAGGACCCCCGGTGGGGCCTTGCGGCGGCGTCTTGCGGACAGATTTCTGCTGCGAACCCATCTGCCCCACAAAAACCGGACCTTGCTCAAGAACCGTCTCCTCAAAGACCTGCCTCATCCAGAGTTCGACAACAACCTCCTGCCCCATCTCCAGCAAAGAATAATGGCCTACTTTGCAGGTGCCTGTGTTGATTTCACGGATGTGCCGGTCCTGCTCGATGGCCTGCCCCCGTTCACCCGCCGTGTGCTGTCCTTTTGCCAGAAAATCCCCTATGGCAAAACGCTGACATACTCCCGGCTTGCCGGCAAGCTCGGCAACCCCGCCGCCGCAAGGGCGGTCGGCAGCGCCCTCGCCCACAATCCCATCCCCCTAATCATCCCCTGCCACCGCATCCTTCGCTCCGGCGGCTCGCTCGGCGGCTTCTCCGCCCCCGGCGGCACCCAACTCAAAGCCAAGCTCCTCAACCTTGAAGCACGTGTGTCTGGCCGACAGTGACTGGCCGCGGCTTGCCCAGCCGAACTCAGTATTGTTATGCCCATCTGCTGCGAATGCTCAAAGATTTGGAAAAGAACTTTCCCGAAAATGCGGAAATGGACGATTCTCGGAACGAGCACGCGTGGGAACCTTCAGGGCCAAAAGGGGGCATCTCTCCGAGCTTCAAGACGGCTCACGTGCAGACGGCGCTGTGGGGGGCATTGGTTGCTGTACTATTGTACCTGCTGGCTCGACTGCGATTGACGGTTTTACATACATTGAAGAAAAGAGCGCCTGATGTGACGGCTGCTTTCGAATCCGCACTTGATAAACTTGCAGAACAACCCGATATCGACCCTAATAAGACTATCTTCAGTTTCGAGTCCTCATAACCACACCCTTCCCACCCGTAACTGACCGGTTACAAAAAATCACAGATTTTCGTTGCAGATTCCGCCGCAGCAGCCCATAATGCGGGGCTCAAAACTAAAATGCGCCAAGAAGGAGTCTAAATGGGTTCCGTACTACAGGGCTTGATAAAACTGCAGAGCGTGGAGAACCGACTGCGTGCTGCAAAAGCAAAGCTCACCAGGTGCAGAAGAAACGTAATCATTCAGGAAAACCAAATCAGAACCCTGCAAAACGCCCTCGAAGCAAAAAAAGAAGAAATCCAGCTTGCCTCCATCCAGTCCGACCGACTCGAGCTCGAACTCAAAACCAAAGATGAACAAATAGCCAAGCTCCGCGCCTCACTTAACTCGGCAAGAACAAATAAAGAATACGCCGCCGTCCTCACCCTCCTGAACACCACAAAAGCCGATAACTCAAAAGTCGAAACCCAGATACTCGAACTCATGAAGGACGTCGAAGCAGACCAGCTCGAATGCCGACAAATCGAGGAGCAAATTGAGGAGCAAAAGAAAAAGCTCGACCATACCAGAAAAGAATCAGAACAGCTCGCTGTAAAATTCGAAAAGGAAATCGAATATATCCAGCTCGAGTGGGACCAGGCCGCCAAAGATATTCCCCCTGGTGTACTCGAGATCTTCAATCGAGTCGCTGAAACCTACGACGGCGAAGCACTCGCCGTCATCGAACAACAGCAGGGGAAATCCGGCGGCTACACCTGCGGCGGATGCTTCATGGGTGTCACCGCTGAGTCTGTCAACCTCCTGATGACAAGAGACGAAATCATCCGATGCCCGAACTGCACAAGAATCCTCGTCCTCGAAAGCCCGCAGCCCTGAACATAACACCTGACTCGACTCTGTTCTCAAAAGCTGAAAATCGCCCGTTTGTCCGGAGATTGAATGTTGACTGAAGAGCTGCTTGCCTACATCGATGGAGGAAGCAGAGGAAACCCGGGACCCGCCGCCGCCGCCTTCATCCTGACAGACACCCGCCAAAACCAGCTCGCCGCAAAAGCATTCTTCCTCGGCCAAGCCACAAACAACGTCGCCGAATACTCCGCGATAATAAAGGCCCTCCAGGCCGCTCTCGATGCCGACGCAAAGCAAATATCCGTCTTCAGCGACAGCGAATTGCTCGTAAAACAGCTCACCGGAAAATACAAGGTAAAAAGCGACCAAATCAGACCCTTCTTCGACAAAGCCCTGGACCTGCTCGACCGCTTCCAAAGCTACACCCTCCGGCATATCCCCAGAGAAAAAAACGCCCGCGCCGACCAGCTCGTCAACCAGGCCCTCAATCTCGAAAGGGACATCGACATGACAGACGCCGCACAGCCAAACCAAAAACCAGTCCGCCTCGCAGTCCTCATCAGCGGCGGTGGAAGAACTCTGCTGAACATCCTTGATTACATCAAACAGGGAAAACTGAACGCAACCGTCCCACTCGTCATCAGCTCTCGTGCCACCGTCGCCGGCGTCGAACGCGCAAAAAACGCGGGACTAAAC
Source organism: uncultured Pirellulales bacterium (assembly GCA_964514115.1). Lineage (GTDB taxonomy): Bacteria > Planctomycetota > Phycisphaerae > Sedimentisphaerales > Anaerobacaceae > CAZEPI01. The sequence continues at coordinate 125,378 of CAZEPI010000002.1, forward strand.
GTCAAAATCATCAGAACAAAAGACTGCCCTGACATCGACCAATTCAGCAAAGCCCTCGAAGATGCCATTGTCGCTGCAAACGCCGACCTCGTCATCCAGGCCGGCTGGCTCTGCTACTGGAAAATCCCCCCGCAACTCGAAAACAAGGTTATGAACATCCACCCTGCGCTGCTGCCGAGCTTCGGCGGCAAAGGTATGTGGGGACATCACGTCCACCAGGCCGTCCTCGATAAGGGCTGCAAAGTAAGCGGCTGCACCGTCCACTTCTGCAACAACGAATACGACGCAGGCCCCATCATCGTCCAGCGGACCTGCCCCGTAAAAGACGACGATACTCCCGACACCCTCGCCGCAAGAGTTTTTGAGCAGGAATGCATCGCCTACCCCCAGGCCATCAAACTCTTCGCAGAAGAGCGTCTCGTCGTCGAGAACCAAAAGGTTAAAGTCAAGCCGCCACAGAACCCTACATCCTCAACACTATGAACAGACGACAGAAAAACATCCTCATAAACTTCGCAATCGTGCTCATTATCACCGGCGTCGCCGTCGCTGCTATGATTGAGCTCAAAAACCGCGTCAACCGCTCCGAAGCCATGCGCGCTATGCGGCACCTCGGCCAGGTCGTCATCAAATACCGCGATAAACACAGCTCCGTCCCCCCCGAATCATTCGTCCAGAACATCAAAGGCCAGCTCCAAGGCCAGGCCCGGCTCGGCGACCTCCAGTACAGAGCAAGATGGATAGAATTCGAACCTGACCCCTGCGAAATACTCGCCTACAGCCAAAAGGAGTATCGCTCAATACTGATTCAAAGCGGCGTAATCGTCCTCAGAATCGACGGCTCCGTCGAATGGATGAAACCCAAAGAATTCCAGAATCTGCTCCAAAGCCAGCAAGGCCCGCTCGAAATCGAAATGACAGAGCAATAACCGCTCTATCCGACACAAATACGCACAGAGGAAAGAAAATGCCCCGCAAAACTATATCACTTCACAGCATTAACAAAACGCTCGCAAGCAGCCGCTCACTCTCGTACCACGTATCCGTAACCGGGCACCCGAACGGCGTCCACCACCCTCTCTTCCCTCTCGAAATTCACGACAATTCCCAACCCGTTCGCGAACCTCGTCTCCTCCACGGCAAAATCGTCTGTCAGAAATCGGTGCCCTGTCATCACCTGTCCGCCGACCCTGTTGTGCCACTTGTCCACGTGAAGTGTTGACTTGAATTCGTCCTCCCGCATCTTTAGCTCGTCCGCGTTGTCTACTCCAAAGTAGGCCATATACCCCCACAGCATATCCTCCAGCCACCACGGGTACTCGGTTTGCGGCCAGTTCATCACAACACAAAAACTATTATCTCGCAGCCGTGTCACGAACGCCGCATCACCATAAACAAGCGGCCATATCGGGATCGACTCGCCTGCCGTCCGCCGGTGCCAGGCCTCAGCGTAATCTATATATGCCATTCCAAAGTCTGCTCCCCCTTCGCTGCCCAGTATCACCCCCTGCCTCTTGAAAAACTTCAGCAGTTCTGCTTTGCATTCAATATCTTGTGACCGCGTAAGTGTATTGCCCGTCTCATACGATTCGTACGCCTGCACAACCGTCGTCGTATCGATAAACACCATCCTCGGCCGCAGTATCTTTATCTGCTCCCAGTTGCGCTTCGCGTACTTCACGCTGTCGCGCGAATTGATTATGTATGCCTGTCCCCCGGCCCAGTACCCGCCCGGCATAAGTCTTCCGTCGGCGAGCCAATTCACGCCCCTCGGAAAGCTCTCACAGTGCTCATAGATGTCCTGATAATTATCATGCAGACCAACGACAATAGGCCCTTCCATCGAGCACAGGGCCCGCAGCTCGTCAACGCTGCCAAGCACCCGCTCAGTCGGCCACACATCCGGATGAGACCAGTCATACCCGCCGTTTATCCACCCTCGCAGGAGCACTAATCCCCTCTTCATACCCAACCGCTGCACATCCTGTATCAACTCGGCCGCCTCTGCGTGACTTATGTTACTGACCGCCTTGTCGCGCAGCATACCCTCATCGTATGGCTTCAGACGGTTCTCGAAGTACTCCCGCCTGATCGGCGTACACGCCTGCACAAGTGAAAAGAATCTCCCGCCGGCCAAATTCTGTATTGCAGGTACCTGCTCCATCTTTTCCTTGATCGACTTGTGTAAACCATTCTCAATGGCCCACCTGCGGTACACCTTTGCCATACCAACATAGCCACCCTGTGTAAACCTGTAGCGGATCGTTCTGGGATACCGCCAGCGCCCGAGACTCTTGAGCCAGCCCGGCGAGGCACTCATCTCAGTCGCCATCACCCCGGCATCGGCAAACTCCCTGTTGAATACTGCCATCCACCCCGCATCGCCCTTTAGCCCCCCGAACCACCGCATATTAAGGTGAGAAAAGAACGTCCAGAAGTACCGTCCATCCAGCGGCCTGCGAACCCACTGCCCCAGCTTCCTGGGAAAAACCAAGCTCTCCGACTCTATCGCAGGCGGAAAGACAAGACTTGCCAGACCCTCATCCACATCTTTGATGACGAACTCAAGCCACTTCCCATCCAGCCCTGCTTCGCACACGAATGTCCCCATCACCCTGTCTTGCCGCCCTAACAGCACAAAACGCACCGCCTGCCCAACCTTCTCGCCGACAAATCTCCCGGGATATTGCTCGCATATCGACCGGCTCGTCCGAAGCCACACGTGCCCCTCATCAATCGCCCCGGTCTCCTGAAGCGCCACCGGCGCCATCCGCCATCCTGTCTGCGTTGTCTTGTCCACCACGTCCGCCGATGCGTCGCTGTAAAACAAAAACCGAATGTAATCATTCTCCAGTTGCTTCACCGGCACGGGCCTCTGCCTTTCAGCACCGACCTCAATTCTATGGCCGATTCCACTAGAACAACCGGTGGCAATGCTGCCTGCCGAGATCACACCCACTGATAACTCCGCTACTCTCTTCAAAAATGTCCTTCGCTCCATGCTAAGCTCCTTATGTTCTTGCCGAATTTGCCCAAGCGGGCAGAATATCACATATAAGCAGGGACAACAACGGTCTGCTCGCACGCCTCCGCTCAGTTCCAAAAGCCAACAAATCCTTGCTCTTCCCTGTTTAACCTGCTATCTTGGTGCCAAACAATCCCTCAATCTCAAGGAAAGGATATTGCCGTGACCATGTCGAGACTCACAGTATTCGCAACCGTCGCCGTTCTCACCACACTTCTGTCCGGCTGCGGCCCCACCGACGAACAACTTATTAATACCGCCATGGTCGAATGGAAGGATGCCCTCGCCGCTCAGGACCTCGATAGAATGATGGCCCCATACTCCGAAGACTTCGTTGGCCGGGAAGACACAACCAAAGCCGACCTACGCAAATTCATGGGGCGCTTCATTGACGAAGGCCGACTCGACGGTGTTGAACTCGATATCGAAAACGCCACGATAGACATCGAGGGTGACACTGCTACCGTCGACGGGCTCATCATAACAGGTGACTTCGGCGAATTCTACAACACCAGGACCCTCAAAAAGGAAAAGGACAAAATCTGGCGAATCGTCACCAGCGAAATGGAAAGATAGAATAACCCGCTCTACAACGCGCCTCAGTTCGCTCTGCCGCTAAGCTCCGGCCCCAGGCGCAATTCGCTGCCGACAGGGCTTTACCCTTCGCGAACCTCCCGCCGTTCAGCATCGTAAATCATCCGCCTGCCCTCATCCATAGACCGCACCGCCATAATGCACGCCACCGCGTGCTGGAAACCGGCCTCTATCGGAGCGACCGGCGCCTCCCGACTTCGCAGGCACTGAAGCCAGTTAAGATAATGGTCCGGCACAGGCACCTCTTCAACCTTGTTCACCCCCCGTATCTTTCCTGTCCGCCTGCCCCCTCCTTCTCCCGAATATACCGGAGCGTTTGCCTCCGTCATGTCCAGCAAACCCTCATCGGCGAACATCATCGTCCTGCTGCCCTTCCAGTTTCCGCAGTTCGTCGAGTAACTGACCATGAACCCCTCCGGATATACCCACAAGGCCTCCACATGGTCGGGAGTCGTGAAGTTGTGCTCATCCTTCCACGTGAATGTCCCCCCAAGACACACACAACTCGTCGGAATCGTCGCACCGGTGATGAAGTGCACAAGGTCAATGAAGTGAGCGCCCAACTGCGGCACAGGCCCGTCACAGAACTCCCGATACCCGAACCAGCACGAATACAACACCGGGTCAAAAGCCCGCTCCGTCCAACCCATCACAAACTCGTCCCAGTCTATGTCCTCTTTCTTCACGTCCTTGACAGGCTGGTACCAATATGGCTTATCCATGTTCCGGCACTGCTCAATCCGGCTGACCGTCCCGAGAATACCCGTCCTGTACAGATCCCGACACCCCACACTCAGCGGATAGCTCCTCCGCTGCGTCCCTATCTGGACCACAATCCCCGCCTTTTTTACCGCATCATAAGCCGCATTCAGCTTGTCCATTCGCCTCGCCAACGGCTTCTCGCAATAGGCATCTTTGCCCACCTCAGCCGCCGCCTGTAGGTGAGTAGTATGCTGATGGTCGCACGATGCTATCATCACAGCATCCACGTCCTCCAGCGCAAGTAAATCTCGATAAGAAGAAAATTGCCTCGCTTCACGACCATACCATTCCTTGGTTTTCGCCGCCGCCTTCTCGCGAGCCACTCGCCACGGGTCGCATACCGCCGTTATCTCGATATTCTCACTCTCCGCGTGCTTGTGCACCCCCGGCATATGAACCCCCACCCCCCGACTGCCGCAGCCGATTTGACCGATTGAGATGCGTTCGTTGGCGCCCATCACCCGCGAATAACTCACCGCCGACATCGCCATTGCCACCCCACCAGCCGAGATGCCCTTCAAAAACTTCCGCCGTGAATAACCACCTACCATCTTATGCTCTCCTAAGCTGTTGAACGCAATATCACATCCGTCAACCTTTACTTAATACTATTGTACGTGAATACTTCCTCAACATCAACTCCAAATGCCCTCGCTATTCGAAATGCAAGCGCAAGGGATGGGCAGTATTTGCCCTGCTCGGTCGCAATAATCGTCTGCCGCGTCACCCCCGCCTTATCAGCTAATTCCTGCTGAGTCATCTCACCACGCTCAAACCGCAGCCGACGTATCTGGTTTGTTACCTCACTCGCCCCCACCGCCACCCCCCTTCCGACCTAAACCGTATTGAATGAGAATCGCTATAGATTGCGCATAAGCCTGACAGAACACGGCTCCTATAAGCAGCCCGGGAAACCACCTCGTTGGTATTCTTGCCTGCGGAGCTACGGCAAGAGGAATGAAGGAAACGCCAATTACAAGAAGATAAACTGCGCCGAAGCCAGCTAATTGAGCATTTTTCTCAATCAGCTTGTCTCGTTCATCGCTTGTAACGGGGCCTTTGTCCTTCTTGAAACAGGTAATCGATATAATCCCCCCACTGCCTGCAACAAAAACTGGAAAAAGAAAGGCAATCTTGGAAACGTCCGCACCAAAACTTCGCATCACGATTGCTGCAATTCCAATCAACAGACCGAGCGATATTGTGACGAACAAAGTCAAGGAAATTTTCTGCACCCTGTTCATAACTGTCCTCCCTTCGACCCCCTGCCATACTGAACCAGTATCGCCAAAGAGTGTATGAGTGTAAGAGTGACACCTATGCCACAAAGCATCAGGGGCAATACGTTAACAGAGATTAAACCGCTTGGCCCGATGATGAACCACGGGATCATGCACGCAGCAGTAAAAACCAGCCAGAATGCACTATAAGCCGCCAAATTGGCTTTGTAATTGACCAATGTGTCGCGCTCGTCGAAATCAACCTTGTCGCATCCCCTTCGGAACAAGAAGGGGGACAGTCCCAGCAACCCTAACGTACCGAGGCATCCCAGTCCGCCAAGTGCTCCTGGCATTCCCACTTTCATGGCTAATACGCCGACAACTGTTCCGCTCAGGAACAAAGTCACCGCTATCACAATTACGTTGTACCACGCTATTTTCTGCATCCTGTTCATTTGAGTTCTCCCAATTACAAGCCGCAAATCCGAAACTCACGGCCTCCGTGCATACATACCCGCTGCTATCCTGTCTTCTTTCTGGGTTTCAAAGTGTAAGGTAAACCATACTTACTGTAAAGCACATCGGACATAATGTCAAGTACTTTTTACATATTTTTCGATTTTTTCCTTCCTTTCCTAAATCACAGGTTCTAAGTTCCGCTTTTAGAAGTGGTTATGGGCGCTGGCGGTGGAGCTGGAGTTACTGTTGGCAGGTACTGCTGGCGACCCTGTCGCTATTGCTGCAGGCGGCTGTCCTTTTCGCCGACCTTATCTACCTGGGCCTTTCTGAATTCGGCCAGTTTCTCAGCCAAGCCCTCATCCGACAGTGCCAGTATCTCAACCGCCAGAATGGCCGCATTTTTCGCTCCGGCCTTGCCTATCGCCACCGTCGCAACCGGCACCCCCGGCGGCATCTGTACCGTGCTCAAAAGCGCATCCAGCCCCCTTAATCCCTCCTTCGCAGCTAAGGGCACGCCGATAACCGGCAGCGTCGTCCTGCCCGCAATTGCACCGGCCAGATGCGCCGCCATTCCGGCAGCGGCGACTATCACCTTTATCCCATTTTGACAGGCGTTATCGGCGAATTCAGCCGCTATCTGCGGTGTCCGATGGGCACTTATTATCCGTACAACCGGCTCAATGCCGAATTCCTTCAGCGTATCGATGCACTTTTCCATAACAGCCATATCGCTGTCAGAGCCCATCACCACGGCCACCGTCGATTTCTTTTCAGATGCCATTTGTCTTTCTCGCCTTTCACGCTAAAATAGGACTGGTCTTTGAAATCAGCGTGTATCATACCGGCCGGTTTTTGCCAATGCAAGTAACAGGTGAGTAAGATGGAAATCAGAAGACCCACAGTGGCCGGTCAGTTCTACCCCGGCCAGCCCGATTCCTGCATAAATGAAATACAAAGCTGCCTGGAGGACATGCCCCCTTTTGAGTCGTTGCCCGAGACAATTGTAGCAGGAATAGTCCCGCACGCCGGCTGGACCTTCAGCGGCAGGATTGCTGCCATGGTCTTCTCCGCTATCCGCCGGCGGCATGAAAACGTCCACACCTTTGTCATATTCGGCGCCGCGCACGGCTATTGCAGCCGGATGCCCGCCCTTTACGACAAAGGAACCTGGGAAACGCCGCTGGGCCAAATTGCCGTCGATGAAGAATTCGCCGATGCCGTTCTCGAAAGCGGCACCGCGGTAGGCGACGGCGGTGCACACAACACCGAACATAGTATGGAAGTCCAGGTCCCGTTCATTCAGCACCTGTTCCCCGGCGCTAAGATTCTGCCCATTCTTGTCCCTCCAACGAAGGAGGCGATTCCGCTCGGTGACATTGTCGGCAGCTTGATTGCAAGCGATGACGAGAGAAAAATGGTTTGCATCGGCTCGACCGACCTGACGCATTACGGCCCGCGCTACGGCTTTACGCCAGCCGGCATCGGAAGAAAAGGCCTGCAGTGGGCGATGGAGGTCAACGACAAGGAGTTCATCGACGCAGCCATGTCAATGCAGCCGCAAAAAATACTCCAGAGTGCTGCCGAGAACCTCAATGCCTGCGGACCGGGCGCAGCCGCCGCCACTATTACCGCCGCTAAGCAGCTCGGAAAAACAAAGGGCATACTCCTGGCCCACACCAACAGCAACGAAGTGATGCGCGAAAAAATGGGGACCGAACCAGCCGAATCCGTCGGCTACGCCGCCATCATCTTCTGATTACCCACAAGTGCCTCCGTGGCGCGGGCATCCGCCGTAAGGCGTGCTGTGCACTGCCCATGCGTATCACGGGCTTCCAGGCCGTGACTCACCCATCCGCCATGCTTCCTGACAAGAACCACACCCAACCCGACCGGCAAAAAGTATGGGAACCAGGAGGGGCTGTGCTTAGTGTCGGTAATGGGGTTAAAGCCAACGGTCGGATTCGAACCGACAACCCCCGGTTTACAAAACCGGAGCTCTGCCGTTGAGCTACGTTGGCGCAATTGAACGCTCCGCCATCATTCTATCGGCGCTTGCGTTTTTATGCAACCGGCAAGGCCACAATCCCTCCGGGCGGCGCCCTGCGCCGCCGCTATTATCTCATCACCGCGATGCGAATCGCGAATTACTCAAGGATTACATACATTGCGTTGGCAGGCAGCTTGACCTTTATGCCGCCGCCGCTTCTTTCTGTCGCAATTTCCTTTGTCGCATAGCCCGATTCGTTCACCAGCGTCGCCCTGCTCAGCTTGCTGTTTTTTGCCGTCACGGTGGCCTTGGTGTTCACGATTCGCCAGGGCGGGCCTCCGGCCTCGACGATTTGCTTGCCTTTTACCTTTCGGCTGTTGGCTTCAAATTCCGTATCGCGGACCTGCCAGCCCGTCGGGCGACACACCGTCCCCACCTGCACAAGAACCTTCGCCGATTCGGCCAGCCCCGGCGCGCCGGGGTCCATCGCCGTGGCAATTATCGTCGCGTATTCGTTTTCCGATTCGATAGTCACATCATCAAAGCTGAACCTGCCGCCCGCTTCTTTGAGAAATCCCGATACCCCCTGGAACTTCGGCGCATTGACCGTGCACAGCCCGACCTTATGATTGAGTTCAATTTGGCCGGTCACGCTTTTGACCGTCCCTTTCTCGCGGTCGATGTATTTCGACAAGCCGGCAACCCTGCTGTTTTTCTCGCTGCCGCCGAACTTGACGTGCACAGGCCCGACCATAAAGCTAAGCCGGTCGACCTCCTGCTTTATCGACGACGCCGGCGCAAAATCCCCTTCGTCGCGGACCGGGTCGAACTTGCCCGCCTCGGCTATTATCGGCACACGTTGATACCACAAGCTTCGCAGGCCTCGCTCCTCGTACACAACGGGCCCATCAGCGGGCTTGATATACCCAAGCCGATATGCCATCGCGGTGGCAGGGAACATCCCCGCCTGCATCGGATATGAGCCGTACCACTTCTTCAGCGAGCTCTTGCCCTCAACGTTCCAGTAAGGCCAAACCGGATTCACCGTCCAAGTCTCCTCATCCCCGTAGGCAAACCAGTAAAGTGAATCGACCCCTGTAAGAGAATGATACGCGGCCATCATAAAAGGCCCCTCGCTCTGATAAAGCGCGGGATGAACCCATGCGCTCTCGGTGATTATCATCGGCTGGCCCACGGTCTGTTTCAGCGCTCCAGGGAACTGGTCGGGATTCTTTAGGTTCGACTGGCTTATAAAGAAGTGGCCTGGGTCAACCCGCCAGCCGTTCATCGGACCAATGTGCACCACGGCTGTATAACGATTGATTGCCGAAACCTCATTCGCCGTGTATGTCCACCGCTCCACGTCCTCCAGCAGCACCGGGTCCGCCGTCCGCCAGTTCGTCGGATTCACAATCTGCTTACAGCCCAGCTCGTCGTGATAGTACTGGGCAGTATCCTCATAGAACTTGTATTGCACTCCCGCCAGGAATTGGAGCTGGTCCGCCATCCGCCTTGCCTTGCCCTCGTTTGGCCGCGGGGCCTGCGATGTGAAATCCCATATATTATAAAGACCCGCTTCGCCCGCCTCGAAGTTATCAGCGGGGTGCTTCTGCTCTTTCCACGCCGCGCCAGCCCTCTTAAGCGAACCGTATTTGTCCGCAAGCCATTGGCCGAACTTCTTCCGCAGCTCGCCCCGAAGCGGCTCTTTCAGCGTGTTGAACGTCCAGAAAAGCAGACTGTCTTCGTTCTGAACCTGGATGATTGCAACAGCCGGCTCATCCTTAAGCGCAAGGCCCGTATGCGGATTCGGCCGCGTATAAAGCTCGCGCACCCACGCCTTATACCCCGCCTGCATCGGCTCATAGAAAAACAAAAGATTCATCGGACCGCTCTCGCCCGTATATCCCGGCAGCTCCCAGCTTACAGGTATCTTGTCGACATGCGCCCAGAAAGGTGAAATCGTCACATATATCCCCAACTTCTTCGCCGCTGCAACGTATCGCAATATCCCTTCAATCTGCTCCTCACTCACATCCGTTATCTTCGCCCCCTCTTTCGAATTGCAGAGCTGCGCGTGCACCCGCACCATATTCACGCCTAACTTCGCAAGCCACCTCAAATGACGCTCCATCTTCTCCGGCTCCATCCGCCACCCGTCATCCACTACCGACCAGAAGCGAATCGGCTCCCCGTCCCCGCGCACAAAACTCATCTTGTCCTGCGACAGGGCAATAAAACCCGTCCGGCCCGCAGTCTTCTCATTGAGATACCTCAAATCGATAGCCGCATCTTCCGTAAAATCGTCCTTGGGAGGATTGAATACCCAGCAGTCGCTCTCGTCCAGCTCCGTGTAAGGCCGCGATTCGCCTGCTCCGGCAGCCGTCGTCCCCACGCACACCAGAACCACGCACACCAAGACCAACACCAACGGAGGTACTCTCTCTGATACTTTTTCTCGCGAACGCTTTAGATTTGCTTGCATCTTTTATCCTTTCTAACGGTTTGTTGAATTATAGTTTCGTGTCTTTTCCGGGTGTGCCGGTTTGCGGAACTCTTGCACGTATGCTTCCGCGGTGTGTCGTGATAGCGTGCTGTTGCAGTGCTTCTGATTATAAGCGGTTGTGTGCGGTTTTACAACTGCTACCCTTTGAGCTGATACGATAGCCGAAAGAAAGAGTTGTTGCTTTTTCCTGAGACAGCTTGAACAATACCTCACGTGTCTTCTAGGAGAATATGGGCTTGTCGGTTGACCTGAGCAGATTCAGTGAGACAGTTCGGCGGCTGTGGCAGTTGATGAATCCGTGCACGCTCTGTCCGCGCAAGTGCAAAGTCAATCGAAGCAGAGGAGAGCTTGGCTTTTGCGGCATGGGGGACTTGCCCATTGTAAGTTCCGTTGGGCCACACTTCGGAGAAGAGAGCGTGCTTGTCGGTCCGGGCGGCTCGGGGACAATCTTCCTGGCCGGCTGTAACCTCGGCTGTGTGTTTTGTCAAAACTATGACATCAGTCATTTCCGTCACGGCCAGCCGGTAACTATCAAACAGCTCGTGGAGTTTATGTTCGACCTCGTAAGCTACGGCTGCAGCAACATCAATTTCGTCACCCCAACCCATGTTGTCCCTGCGATTGCCGCGGCGATAGAGCTGGCAAGGCACGAAGGTTTTGACCTGCCTGTCGTTTACAACTGCGGCGGCTACGATTCGGTCGAGACACTGAAGCTGCTCGCCGGCTGCGTGGATATCTATATGCCCGACATCAAATTCGCCGAATCCGACGTGGCCGCAGAGCTTTCACAGGCCCCTGATTATCCGCAGATTGTTTTTGCCGCCGTAAAAGAGATGCATCGCCAGGTCGCCGACCTGCAGGTCGGCTCCGACGGCCTTGCTACCCGTGGCCTGTTGATAAGGCACCTCGTCCTTCCCGAAAATCTCGCAGGCAGCTTCAAGGTAATCGATTTTCTGGCTGACCAAATCAGCACAAGCACCACCATCAACGTTATGGACCAGTACCGGCCCTGCTTTAAGGCGTCATCCCACCCCAAAATCAACCGCCGACCCACCCGTGAAGAAATCGAAAAGGTTCGCCAATGCGCCCGCCAAAAAGGCCTCAATGTCCTCAACTGAGCAGGTGGCTTTGGGCCGTCGGTTCGCCTTTATGCGTGCCTGTTCGTTAGCGGCGTCAATAAGACTTTTATACTCGGGTTGTTGTTTTACCCATTCGCAAAGTTTGTCTGGAGAAAGATTCTTAGCTGACTTTCAAACTACAAGGATGATAGGCCGACTTCTCGAAAGGAAAATTGAGCGTTCGCTGCAAGAGACCTGTGAAGAAGGCCGCGGAGGATACAACCACGAATTATCACTAACGAGAGAAAGACGACGGGCACGGGCAGCGGTTCCACTACGAGTCTGTCTTGCGACTTCCGTCCTTGCCCTCAATCTGCCGGAATAGCCGCCCCAATCCCCTCAGCCCCTGTGGCGTCGCCGCGGTGCCGGAACAAAATTCACGTCCCCCAGCTTCACTCCCTTTTGGCTCAGCATCTGCTCTGCCATCCTGTTAATCTCGCCGACTGCTCCTTTCAGCACGATTATCTCCATACAGTCGTGCTCATCTAAGTGAATGTGCATCGTGCAAATCGCCTGAAGCAGATGCGAATGCTGCAGAGAGGTGAGCTTCTCCATCAGCTTCGTCGAGTGATGGTCGTACACTAAGTGCACCACGCCCACCGCCCTGGCCTTCGGATTCTTGAGCTGTTCGCTGCCGAGCCGCCGGCGTATCAAATCGCGAATCGCCTCCGACCTGTTCTCGTAACCCTGCTTTGCTATAAGCTTATCGAACACCGAAAGTAGCTCATGCTCCAGTGACACTCCCACACGCTCCACTTTTCCCATATCGTTCTCCCGCTGCCTGCCTCAATGTTTCCTTAGTGCTTGCTCGTTACATATATCGCCTGCTCGGCAAAAAGGTTCGCCGCAATCGTCACGGCACGCCCACTCCTGCCCAGCGGAATCTTCTTCTCCACTTTCGCTCCTAACCTGCGGCAAAACCCGTCAAAATCCTTAAGCGAAAGAACGTGTATGTTCGGCGAGCTGTGCCATTCAAACGGCAGTTCTCTCGTCACGGGCGCCTTGCCATTTAGCAGAAGCTGCGCCCTGCAACGCCAGTAGCCGAAATTTGGAAAGCTCACAATCACCTTCCTGCCAACTCGCAGCAGTTCCCTGAACACCTTCTCCGGGTTGTTCAGCGTCTGAACCGTCTGCGACAGTATCACGTAATCAAAACTCTTATCCTCATAATTGCCAAGCCCCCGCTCCACATCATGCTGGATAATCGGTATCCCCCGACAGATACAATCGAGAACAAGCTCCTGATTGACTTCAATGCCGGCGCCGGTGATGTTCTTGTCCTGAACGAGTCGTGCGAGCAGTTCTCCATCACCGCAGCCCACATCCAGAACCGTGCTGTCCGGCTCAATCAGCCCCTCAATAAGCTCATAATCAAAACGAACCCGTTTGCCCCCCTCAAGCTCGCTGCCCTGCCCGTCACTCCATGCTCGACAACATGCCGCTTGTCCGCAAAGCTCCGGCCTGTATGTCACCTCCAAAAAGCACGAAATAAATGGCCCCAGGGTGTCCGCCTCCAACAGAAAGGCGTCATGCCCGTACTCCGATGCAATGTTGCAGTAGCTCACGTCCTTCTTGTTTGCCGACAAGGCGTCAACCATCGCCTTCGACTGCGCCGGCGTAAAAAGCCAGTCGCTTGTAAAACTCGTAACGAGGAATCTGCTTTTTGTTTTCGCAAACGCCTCTTCAAGCGAGCCGTAATCCTTCGCCAAATCGAAGTAATCCGCCGCCCTGGTTATGTACAGGTAGCTGTTCGCGTCGAATCTCTCAACAAAGCTCTGTCCCTTGTAGTCCAGGTACGTCTCCACCGCAAATTCCGAATCAAAATCGTATCTGTAGTCCTGCCCGCTCCGCAGCTTCCTGCCGAACTTCTCGCGCATACCGTATTCGGACAAATACGTAATATGCCCAATCATCCTCGCTATGCCAAGACCTCTGCCCGGCCCGGGGCCGCTGTGATACTGCCCGTCGGCGAAGCTCGCGTCTGCCAGTATCGCGTTTCGCCCAACCGCATCAAACGCTATCGACTGTGCACCCAAATGGCTGGTCGTCGCACATGGTATCGCCGCCCGCACAAAATCCGGGTACTCAATCGCCCACTGTAATACCTGCATCCCGCCGATAGAGCCGCCTGTCACCGCCAGCAGCTTCTTTATCCCTAATTTATCCAGCAGAAGTTTCTGGACCTTCACCATATCGGCGATTGTGATGATGGGAAAATCCAGCCCGTACGGCTTGCCCGTCGCGGGGTTAACCGAAGAAGGTCCCGTCGTTCCGCTGCAGCCGCCCAAAAAATTCGAGCAGATGACGAAGTATTTATCCGTGTCGATGCCTTTGCCCGGCCCTACCATGTTCTCCCACCAGCCGGCCTTCTTGTCCTCTGGGCTGTGATAGCCCGCAACATGGGCGTCTCCACTCAGCGCGTGACATATCAAAACAACGTTGTCGCCCGATTCGTCCATCTGTCCGTACGTCTCGTAAGCCACGTCGATAGGCCCCAACTTCCTGCCGCACGCTAACTCCAGCGGCTCATCGGGCTCCACAACACGCAGCATCTGTGTCTCGACTATCCCAACAGAATTTGCCTGCCGTTCGCTCATAGTAACCGCTCAGTATACCCCCCGCTGCCTCCCTGTAAACCCCCGCGAAGGCCCAAAACCTTGCATACACCCCGGCTGTCCCCCATGGGGCCAGGCCCTGCCCCACACTTGCCCTGTTTTCCCTGCATAAAATTACCGAAAACCCTTGACATCCCGGTCCCTCGCCCATAAACTCTAATCCGATTCCAATCTTGCTGTGCGGCAGGGACGGGTTTGCCAACTCCTTTTTGAAAGGGATGAAAAATGGCAAAGAGAAAGAGAGCCGCTAAAAAAAAGGCCCCAAAGAGAAAAGGCCCCAGGGGACAGTGGAGCACTAAGGACATCAACCTGCTCAAGAGAGAGTTCCCCAACAACGCCACCTCGAAGGTCGCAAAGAAGCTCGGCCGAAAAACCGACGCCGTCAAGAAAAAGGCCTCGAGGATGGGCCTCAAGAAATCAAAGAGATACCTCAAGTCCATCGGCAGGGCGTAGTTCGACTCCGAGACGGTTGCCCCACCCCGATTTCGGGCTGTGTGTCTTCCGGCTAAGCGCCAGTTCCTCCGCAGGACGCCGCCGCAAGGCATCTTGTGGACTGGCGGGACTTACGGCGGAGCGGCACGGGTGGGATACCGAGCGCAGGGTCTCAGAGCCGAAATCGAGGCGGGGCGAGTTCCCGGCACCTTTGGCATGTGGTAGGGGGGCTGTTTCGCTTCGCAAAACCCTTGACATACGCCCGCTCTGATGTTACCTTTACACCTGATTTTTCACGGGTTTCGCCGTTTTCTATTAGGAGATTTACTTTGCGGATTCTTTCGGGTATCCAGCCGTCAGGTCGGCTGCATATAGGCAATTACTTCGGCGCTATGCGACAGCAGCTCGAATTGCAGCAGGATAATGAATGCTTCTATTTCATCGCCGACCTCCACGCCCTTACCAGCAACCCCTCACCTGATGCCCTGGCCGCCCATACACTCGACGTTGCAATGGATTACCTTGCCCTCGGACTCGACGTTCAAAAAACCGTGTTCTGGCGTCAGTCCGACGTGCCTGAGGTCACGGAGCTTACCTGGCTGCTCTCCTGCGTTACCCCGATGGGCCTGCTGCAGCGCTGCACAAGCTACAAAGACAAAATCGCTCAGGGCCTAAGTCCCAATCACGGCCTGTTCGCATATCCTGTCCTCCAGGCAGCCGATATCCTCATCTATCACAGCAACCTCGTCCCCGTCGGAGCAGACCAGAAGCAGCATATCGAGGTCACGCGCGACATCGCAATGCGCTTCAATAATGCATACGGCGAGGTCTTCACCATCCCCGAAGAGCGAATCATCGAATCCGTCGCCGTCGTTCCCGGCACCGACGGCCAGAAAATGAGCAAAAGTTATGGCAACACCATCGAAATGTTCGAGCCCGAAACCGACATAAAGAAAAAAGTTATGAAAATCGTCACCGATTCCACGCCCGTCGAAGCACCAAAGGACCCCGACAAATGCAACGTCTTTGCCCTGCTTCGGCTTGTTGCCTGCCCCGAGGAGCTCGCGGACTGGGAAAATAAGTACAGAAAAGGCGGCACCGGCTACGGGCAGGCCAAGAAACGTCTGGCAGAGCTGATAGTCGAATACTTCAAGCCATACAGACAGAAAAGAACCGAGCTTGAAAACGACCCGGACCGTGTAAAGCAAATCCTCGCCGACGGCGCCAAGCGGGCAAAGGCCGTCGCTGCCAAAACGCTTGCCGACGCAAGAAGGGCCGTAGGCCTAAAGGTCTGACTATGACTGAGAAACTCGTGACAATCGCCAGGTTCTCTGACTCCATTGAAGCCGACCTAGCAAAACAGCGACTCGCCGACTTCGGCATCGAAGCCATCCTCGCAGGCGAACATGCCTCGAACGTCTATGCCGGACTGCCCGCTCTTACTATGGAACTCAAAGTCGTCGAAAGCCAGGCCGACCGCGCTCGCCAAATCCTCAACACCAAAGAAGAGGCCCAGTAAGTGACTCAATACCGTGTAAATCTCGATATCTTCGCCGGACCGCTTGACCTGCTGCTTTATCTCGTGCGCAAAGAGGAAGTCGATATATACGATATCCCCATCGCCAAAATAACCGACCAGTACATCCGCTACCTTGAACTGCTCAAACAGCTTGATATCGACCTGGCCGGCGATTTCCTCGTAATGGCCGCCACCCTCGTGCAAATAAAGTCCGCTATGCTCCTGCCCAAGGCCCGGCCGGACGAAATCGACGCCGACGAACTCGCCGACCCCCGCGCCGAGCTCATCCGACAACTGCTCGAGTACAAAAAATTCAAGGACGCCGCAAATCTCCTCGGCGACGCCATTGACCGCCAGCACCAGCGATTTACCCGCCCCGACACAATCATCGAAAAGCTAAAGCCCGCCACGGAACCCGAGGTTGATATCGAGCAGATTACGGTCTGGGACCTGCTCGACGCATTTGACTCCCTTATGGAGGCAACAGGCGGCAAGCTCGACATCAGCCATATCACCGACGATACCCCTATCGACCTCTATCAAATCGAAATCCTCCACCGCCTCCAAACCGACGGGGCAATGAATTTCCAGCACCTCTTCCACAACCGAACCAACCGCCTTGTCCTCGTTGGTTTATTCATGGCTCTTCTCGAGCTTATCAGAGAAGAATTGGTCTGTGCAGAGCAGCCCGAACCAAATGGTCCTATCTGTCTCCGTGCGCTGACCGACGAGCCCCCCGAAAAGGCCGTGCAAAAAGCCATACTCGCTTCCGAAACGCTTGATGCTGAAAAACCCGCCCAAACCCCGCAGAACGAGCCCGCTCCTATCCTAATCTCGGAACTGCCACCCAAAACCAAACCCTCCACGTCGGCAGAAAAGTTGCACCAAGGCGGAATCGAGGACCACAAATAGTAAAATCCGGATTATCCTTTGACACACACTTGGTGCAAAGCTAAAATTGCATCATCGTGATGTTGAACTTAGAAAGGAAGGAGCCATGGCAGGTAATGTAATTGAGCTTACGGATGCTGACTTTGACCAGGTCATCCACAACTCCGATATGCCGGTTCTCGTCGATTTCTGGGCGCCCTGGTGCGCTCCCTGCATTATGATGGTTCCTATCATGAAAGAAGTTGCCGACGAATATGCCGACAAAGCGAAGGTCGGCAAGCTCAATACCGACGAAGCCCGCGACAGCGCTATGGAGTTCGGCATCAGTGCGATACCGACTATTATCCTTTTCAAAGACGGCCAGGTGCAGAAAAAATGGCGTGGTCTGACCAGCAAAAAAGACCTTGTTGCTGCCATAGACGAACTGCTCTGAAATAGGGGATCGGCTGTTATTATATTTAGCCCCTGTAAGGCCGGACGATGTAATGCCGCTCAACGCAATGTCTTCAATAACAAGGCAATACGTTGCAAAAGTGGGAAAAGGTTTTTATTTTCCCGAGTGAAATTCCTGAATGCTGTAGCGTATATTTTTAGTCACTATTGAAACAAGTAAGGGTATAAAAATGGAAAAAGGCGAAACAAGCGAGCTAACTGATGCAAATTTTGAGCAGGAAGTATTGAAATCAGAGATCCCGGTATTAGTGGATTTTTGGGCCGAATGGTGTGGACCCTGCCGCATGGCTGCCCCTGTGCTTGGGAAACTTGCCAGCGAATACAAGGGACAGTTAAAAGTATGCAAGCTCAACGTTGACCAAGGACGGCAAACAGCTATCAAACACGGCATTATGAATATCCCCACGCTGAATATCTATAAGGATGGTGAGATGGTGGACCAGATTATTGGAGTTACGCCAAGTTATGAGTCAGACCTTAAGAAAAAGATAGAACCACATCTATAAGAGAAAGCTGGGCGAATTCAAGATGGACAACATTATCCATGACATTGTTATTATAGGGGGAGGTCCTGCGGGCTTGACTGCCGCCATTTATGCCTCAAGAGAAGGGCTTGATACTCTTTTGTTGGAAAAGTGGCTATGCGGAGGTTTAGTCGCAGAAACCACACTGGTAGAAAATTACCCTGGTTTCCCAGAGGGAGTAAATGGCAGAGGCTTAATGGAGAAATTTAAAGAGCAGGCTCAGAAATTTGGGACTCAGATCACCGAATACAATTCGGTTGCCGAAGTAGAACCGCTACACAAAAGACTAAGGGTCAAAACTGAAAAGCAGGAATATTACGCTCGGACTTTGATTGTCGCTTCAGGATGTGTCCCTAAAAAATTAAATATACCTGGCGAAGATGAGTTTTATGGCAAAGGTATTTCTTATTGTGCAACCTGCGACGGACCACTTTATAGGGACAAAGATGTTGCGGTAATTGGGTGTGGAGATTCCGGATTACAAGAAGGAGAATCCCTTCTTGCCCACGCCAAAAGTGTAACCTTTATAGAATTTCTACCGTATATGAACGCTCAAAAAATATTACAACAAAGAGTGACACAAAGCGAAAAAACATCCTTTTTACTAAATCATGCGGTCACTTCTATAAACGGAAACAACGTCGTCAGCTCCGTTACAGCAAAGGACCGGGAAACCGGCGAAGAGAAAAGATTAAAGGTTTCAGGCGTTTTTATATACATAGGATTCTTAGCCAACTCGAAATTTTTGCAAGGTACTGTCGAGTTGAGTGGGTCAGGATACATCGTTAGTAATGAGAAAATGGAAACATCTATGCCCGGCATATATGCGGCAGGTGATGTGCGTTCAAAGGAGGTGCGTCAGATAGATGTTGCGTGCGCAGAAGGTACAGTTGCAGCCATATCGGCGTCACGTTACATAAAAGAGACGGCGTGAAAGAACAATCTGGACATTTCACGGCGTTTTTATCAAACAGCCTGTCTTTTACCTTAAAATGGTTCCGTCCGCAACATCTCCATTCTTGAAGTGCTTATCCAACCAACCGCACCTGACACTGTCTCGGTGGTCGAAGTATCTGACATAGGGCTTGATATCAAGAACAGGGGTCTGATCAAAAACGTCCACTTCCGTAAAATACATCTTATTTGCTTCTATTCTTTCAATCTTTACCGTGGAAAGCCCTATATGATTGGGCCGATGTGGACTTCTTATTGCGAATATACCGTGTTTGTTCTTCTCCAGATATGGCCTGCCTTCGATGTCTTGCCTTTGAGACCTGTGGAAATAGTATAGTATTATGGCGTGACTGAATCTATCCAGGTCTTTTAATCCCGCGGCGTACTTCTGCTTTAATTCAATCCAAGCCTCTGCCTCGCTTTTAAAAATCCCCTGGATAGGAATATCCGTGCTACCTTTATATGGCGAGTGGATTACTCCAATGGGTTCTATTACTATTTGGCTCACAATTCCACCTGTCAAAGATTTTCCTGTACTGTTCAGTCCCTCTTGCTCCCATTGAGTTTGTAATGCGGTTTTGCGCTAAACATCTGCGAATCGTGTTTGACAATTTCTCTTTTGTTCGGTATCATTCTGGCTTCTGAAAATTATGAAGACCATTATAAGCAGATTCAAAGCTTAATATTAGTGGAAAATAAGAAAGAATTCTTGGTGGCGATAATGGAAATCAGACCGTTCAAGGCGTTCAGATTCGATGAAAAAGCTGTCGGAGACGTCGGCCGATGTGTCGCACCGCCCTACGATGTCATCAATGGTGAGCAGCAGGACCGACTCTACGAAAAGAGCGAATATAACATCGTCAGGATTATAAACGGCAAAACCGGTCCCTCCGACAACGAAAATGACAACCAGTACACACGGGCCGCTGAGCATTTCCGCTCCTGGATAGAAAAAGGAGTCCTCAAACAGGATTCGGCCGACACAATCTACGCCTATGTTCAGGATTTTCAGCTCGGAGGGGCCGACTTCCAGCGGCTTAGCTTCATCGCCCTGGCAAAGCTCGAAGAGTTCGGAAAAATAGTAAAGCCCCATGAGCAAATCCTCAAAGAACCAACCATCGATCGGCTCAACCTCAAAAAGGCAACCGACGCCAGATTCGGACTCGTCTTTATGCTTTACGAAGACCCCAAGCACGTCGCCGACAATATCGTAGAGAAAACCGCTCAGCAAAAACCGCTCGTCGATTTCGTCGATGACTTCAATGTCCGGCACCGGCTGTTTTTTATTACAGACCAAAACGACATAAGTGCCGTCACTGAAATGATGCGGGACAAGAGCTGTGTCATAGCCGATGGCCATCATCGTTACACAACTGACCTGATGTACGCAAAGGAAACCAACGACCCCGCTGCACGTTTCCCAATGATTGCTTTCTGCAATGTCTGCCACGAAGGTCTGCTCGTTCTGGCGACCCATCGCCTCGTCGGCAACCTCAACGGCTTCGATATTGATAAACTGCTCGCCGCACTCCAAACCGACTTCGACCTTATGCGTTATACCTTTAACTCCGACCGAACCAAGACCGATGCCAGGGAAAACATGCTCGCACAAATAAGAGTCGAACACTGCAAAGACGGAAACGCCTTCGGCATCTACGCCGGCGACAACGCCTTCCATGTCGCCGTCCTCAGAGACAAACGCAAAATGGACTCCGTCGCACCGGATATGAGCACACACTACAGGTCCCTCGACGTCGCCGTCCTGCACAAGCTCGTCCTCGAGAAGCTGCTCAATATCGACGAACAGGCCCTGGCCGGCGGCACTAATATCGTATACGTAAAAGACGGCGACCACGCCACCGACAGAATGATTGAGCAAATCGACCAAAAAAGCAAACAAGTGGCGTTCTTTATGAATCCCCCGAAAATCAGCCAGATACAAATGGTCGCCGACGCAGGGGAGAGAATGCCCCAGAAATCAACCTACTTCTATCCAAAGGTCCATTCAGGTCTGACTATTAACAAAATCTAATTAGCCGACAGGAGAACGTTCTATGACAGACTGGAAAAATCCCCCCCGACTGTTCATACCCGGCCCGGTGCTCGTGAAGGATGATGTGCTAAAGCAGCTCGCCCGTCCGACCCTCGGCCACCGCGGAAAAGAATATGCGCAGCTTCACAGCCGGACGACCGAAATGCTCAGGAAGATTCTCTTCACCGAGCAAAACGTCTTTATCTCAACGTCGTCTGCTTCAGGCATCTGGGAAGCCGCCATTCGCAACTGCGTTGCACCCGATGAAACCGTCCTCTGTACTATGTGTGGTGCATTCAGCGACAAGTGGGCCGATGTAGGCCGAAGCTGTGGCAGGAACGTCGAAGAGCTTAAAGTCGAATGGGGCAAGGCCGTTACCCCGCAAATGATTGACGAGAAACTCTCCTCTGGGCCTGGCCCCGGGGGCAAATATGCCGCAGTTACCATCGTCTATAATGAGACCAGCACAGGCCTGACAAATCCCGTCTACGACATCAGCGGAATGATGAAGAAAAAATACCCCGACGTCCTCGTCTTCATCGACGCCGTCAGCGCTATGGTCGGCCTGCCGCTGCACTTCGACGACCTCGGCTGGGACGTCGCTTTCGCCTCGGTACAGAAGGCATTTGCCATACCTCCCGGACTGGCCGTCGCCGCAGTAAGCAATCGGGCTATGGAAAAAGCAAAGACCGTCCCCAACAGGGGGTATTACTTCGACTTCATCAAGTGGGCCAAGTCCGCAGAGAAAAACCAGACCCTCGTAACGCCAAACATTCCCCACATCATGGCCTTGAACTATCAGTGCCACAAGCTCGTCAAAGAGGGAATGGAAAACGTCTGGAAAAGGCACAAAGAAATGGGGGATTTCGTCCGCTCCTGGGCCAAAGAAAATTTCGACCTGTTCTGCGAAGAAAAATATGCCTCGAATACACTGACTACCATTAGAAATACCAAAGGCATAAACGTCGCCGAGACGATAAAGGCCACACAGGAAAAACACAACACCGTCTTCGGCAACGGCTACGGAAAACTAAAGGAGCAGACCTTCCGAATCGCTCACATGGGCGACATCAACCTCGACGACCTAAAGGAATTGCTTGCCTGGCTCGACGAAGAAATCGCTTGAACCTGCCTGAGCGCCTCTGGCCGAACACAATGTCAACCACGTCCCCGCCGGTGGCGGGGACTTCTCTTGCGCACCCACAGACAACAGCCGCTATGTTGTCACGTGATAGCTAAACTCAAGGACCTTCGGTTTTACCAGCTTGCGGTAGTCGGCCATGCTAATCCGAACTGCTTTCTCATGAGAGCCCGCCTGGAATACAATATGGTCGTCGCCCTCCATCGCCTTGTCCATTATCACCGGCATATCATACAGATTCCCAAAAGGCGGCTCCGCACCAAGCTCGCAGTCACCGAACAGCTTGCCTATCTCATCTTCCTCCGCCAGCTCCACCGACTTCGCCCCCAACCGCTCTTTCAGCGCACGCAGGTCAATCTTATAGCTGGCTGAAAGCACGCACATCATATACTTGCCGTCCACCTTCACTACTACCGGTTTAGCAACATACCTGCCCGGCTCGTGTTCGGCCGCCGCCATTTGCTGCGCGCTGAAAGTCGGCTTGTGCCCGGTGACCTCGTACTTCACCCCCGACTGCTCCAGATACTTCATAACTCCCATAGCCAGCCCTCCAAAAAACGGCCCCAAGAATGCCTGTTCTCTTTTACGCCCGCAATATCCTTCTGTCAATAACAATTCCTCGCACTTCAAAGCTCCCTGTTGCGTATCTGCCTACCGCCTCACATACACGTCATACGTATACCCAACCTCCTTGTGCTCACCGGCGGCCAGCTCGATTTCCCACGTCAGCTTCACCGCGGGATTCATCCGCCTAAGTCCCCTTGCCATCTTCTCAATCTTCGCCTCCGGCTCTGCTGTCTTCATCTCGCCCGAAAGCATCTTCGTAATCTCTAACATGATTTCCTTATCCTGAAAGTTCGTCACCGACAGCTTACCTTCGACTGTTATCAGGTCATAATGCCGCCCGTACATCTGTGCTGCATCGCGTTTCCTGTCTATCTCAAACTCAACCTGCTCGGCCTTGACGCTAATCGCCCGCGTTATCTTCAGCGTCGTCTTGGCCTTTGGCGCCGTATATTCCAGCGTGTTCTGCCCCAGGATGACGTCCTCCTTAATGACCTCTGCCGGCGCGGTCGTCCACGGCAGCTTCATCGTATTCTCCAGACGCAGGCAATGCCACACCTGCTCTTCCGGCTCCGGCTCTCCACTTCGCCGACCGCCATAATACTGGTCCTCCTCGTTCACATAGTCTGGTATCTGCCACCGGTAAACGTGTCTGTAGGGGACTGACTCGGTAAACAGCCCAAAATATCCAACTTCTCCTTTTGCCAGCACCACATCCTCAACAGGATAGAGAAATAAATCCTCTGCTACCTTCCCACCCGCCGCCGAACCATATCCCGGCATTGGACTGTAGAGCATATCCATCTCCATAGAGGCAGCGCTCTGCCGCATCACGTTTGACATAACACCCCCCATTCCCGCTCTGCGTTCACTCTCCCCTCTAATCAAAGACTGCAGAAACGCAGCCAAATCCTCTTTCATCGCCAACGGGCTCATAATGTCCGCGAACTGCAAACTCGGAAAGCCCGTCACTAACTCAACACTCACCCCATCCCAGTCGCACACCTCATTCATCACCACCGCCTTTGCTGCTATCATCGCTCGCTCGGAATCCGATATGTCCACCACATAGCTCGGCGCCCACGTCACGCCCTTGGCCAAATAACTCAACAGCAGCTTCTTGCCCCCGGCGCGTCCGTCAAGCTCAAAGTCAAGCTGCACGACTTTCTTTTTCCTTTCGATGGTTCTGACCGGCTCTGTGTTGATAAAATCCACCTTTGTTACGGTTGCCGGGTTAACAGCCACCTGCCCGGCTTGTGTCTCAACAACCATCAGATTGGCGCCTTGCCCGTAATAACGCCTCTGCACTGATATCACCCTGCCGGGAGCATAAGGACTCGGAATCTCGCCCTCACGTCTTTCCACAACATACTTTATCCGCCCTTCCAACTCCCTGTCCCCAAAATACAGCCGCACCTCCTTGCCGGCATTCGCTTCCAACAGCTCGGCAAGAGTCGTTGCCTCCACCTGCTCTTCGCTCTCTATTTCTCTGGCCACAAACCCCTTCAGTGTCATACCTTCCGGCGGCGACACCCAGTACGTCCCGTGCGATGCCGCCACCTCCGGAACCACATAAAACGAATCCGTTCCTTCCGGCACCTCCACTTGCAAAATGAAAAAACCAAGCCCGTTCTTAAATAACGCGACCCGCCTGAGCTGCTCATCGGCCTGTGCCGCCCCCTGCAACGACCCTGTCGAGCCGGAACAAGAACACATCGACAAAGCCACCACGCATACGAGCACCGCTAATTGTCTCGAATGTCCCATAGCCAAACCTCCTTCAAAAATCTCGCCCAAAATCACACCTGTGCCTTTCGTCTTCCGGTTGCGTTCCGGCATAAGAGTGTAACGCTCCCATTCCTCCTGTCAACCAACTTGGCCGCAATTCTCCACCCGCCGCCTGCCCCGAAAATCCCTTTGACTTGCTGAACTTATGCTCGTTAAAATCGTACATACTACAATGGTTTTTTGCCCCCTTCGGGGGTCTGACAGTTATTCGTGAACGGTTGTCCCAATTATCTCGGAGGCCAAAAAAATGGCGAAGCATTTCTTTTCCAAACGTGCGGAAACTCGTCCACTCTACCGGTCAATCCTATTTTCCCTCGCTGTCCTGCTCTTTATTCCCTTCTCTGTAGCCCTGGCTGAGGACCAACAAAGTATCGACACACTTCGCCAGATGGGCAAGGCCTTTTCTCAGATTGCCGAAAAGGCCTCACCCGCCGTCGTCGGCATAAAGGCCGAAACAAAAGTCTCACGTGACTACCCATCCCAGCAGCGGCCTTTCGATGACCGTTTCGACCCCTTCAACGATGACTTATTTGACTGGTTTTTCCGCCGCCGCTCCCCTTCGCCCCGCAGGCGTTCACCCGCTCCCGAATACCGCCAGCTCGCACAGGGTTCTGGATTCTTGGTCTCAGCAGACGGCTACATCCTCACAAACAACCACCTCGTCGGCGAAGCCGATGAAGTTAAAGTCACCCTGACCGATGGAAGAGAATTCACTGCCAAAAACATCGGAACCGACCCCGATTCCGACATTGCCCTTGTCAAAATCGACGCTGAAGACCTCCCGTATCTCGAACTTGCCGATTCCGACGCTCTCGAGGTCGGCGAGTGGGTCATCGCCATCGGAAATCCCTTTGGCCTTAGCCATACCGTCACCGCCGGAATCGTCAGCGCAAAAGGCAGAAGCGGCATCGGCCTTACTACCTACGAAGACTTCATCCAGACGGACGCCGCCATAAACCCCGGAAACTCGGGCGGGCCGTTACTTAACCTCGACGGCCAAGTTATTGGAATAAACACCGCCATCGTCGGCTCGACCGGCAATATCGGTATCGGTCTGGCTATACCCGTAAATATGGCCAAGTCGATCTATGACCAGCTCGTCGAGAGCGGCACAGTTGTGCGCGGCTTTCTCGGCGTTGGCATTCAGGACCTGACGCCCGAACTGGCCGAGTCCTTCGGCCTCGAAGAGGCCAAAGGCGTCCTCGTTCCCGATGTCACCCCCGACTCGGCCGCCGAGAAAGCCGGCATAGAACCCGGTGACGTAATTATCGAACTTGACGGAAAGGGCGTCGAGAAGGCACGGGAGCTGCAAAACCGAATCGCTATGATAAAACCCGGCACTAAGGTCGAGCTCCTAATCCTCAGAGACGGCAAGGAAAAACGGCTCCTGGCCGAGCTTAGTGAAAGACCTGCAAAAGGACAGCTCACCGGCGGCACCTCAGAGGTGGTCGATAAGCTCGGCATTAAAGTTGACAACCTCACCGACCAACTGGCCAGACGCTTCGGCTACGAAGACCTCACAGGTGTCATCATCACCGAGGTCCGGCCCGGCTCACTCGCCGCTATGGCACGCATCCAGCCCGGTACCCTCATCCAGGAGGTCAACCGAAAACCTGTCGAAAACACAAAACAGTTCGACGAACAAATCAAAGAAGCTGCAGAGGAAGGAACCGTCCTGCTCCGAATCAGGTATGAAAACTACAGCCGATTCGTCGTCCTCTCACTACCCAAAGATTAACAGCTTCGCTGCAAACCTCTTTAAGAAACCCCAGGCCCCGCACCCGGCGAGGCCTGCTTTTTCCTGACACACGACCTTTCTGCTCCTACGCCCCCTGAAAAAAAGACAACTGTTGAATATCTTAGCTCAACCAGTAAACTTCAAAGAGCACCCTGGGCGTGCCGGGGCTACCGCTGCACATCTCCGGCATCTCGGCGGCTAACAAGCCTTCTTTATTAGGATGTCGCAAAAATGCAGAACGCCCTTGAAAACAGCCAGACAATAACCTGGATGGCCGCATCACTCCCCGTAGCAATAGCAGTAGCTCTGATAGCACATCTGGTCATCTTCCGCATCCTAAAACGCATCGCCAAACGCACTGAAGGCCTGCCCGACGACTCGTTCACGAGGCACTGCGCCCAACCGGCGCGATGGACCTTGATACTGATTGCCCTGCGAATAGTCCTCCCACTGCTTGGCCTGCCCGAAAACATAGTCCAATCACTGATTCACATCCTCGCTGTCACTCTCATCGCCTCCGTCGCCTGGCTGATTATCAAACTCACTTTTGTCCTCGACGATTACATCCTGAATCGCTTCGATGTCGCCGCAAAAGACAACCTCCAGGCCAGAAAGATTCATACGCAATTGCGTGTCGTCAGAAGAATCGTAATGGTCATCGTCTGCATACTCGCCTTTGCCTCCATCCTGATGACCTTTGAGAAAGTCCGCCAGCTCGGCACAACTATCCTCGCCTCGGCTGGCATCATCGGAATCGTTGTCGGAATGGCCGCCCAGAAAACCATAGGTACATTCATAGCAGGCCTCCAAATCGCCATCACCCAGCCAATCCGCATAGACGACGTCGTCATCGTCGAAAACGAATGGGGACGCATCGAAGAAATCACACTCACCTACGTCGTCGTCAGAATCTGGGACCTCCGCCGGCTGATTGTCCCCATAACCTATTTCATTGAAAAACCCTTCCAGAACTGGACCCGCGTCACCGCAGACCTGCTCGCCCCCGTCTTCATATACGTTGACTACACCGTCCCCATCGATGCCGTAAGGGAAGAGCTCAAAAGAATACTGGATAGCTCTCAGTATTGGGACAAAAAGGTCTGTGTTCTGCAGGTCACAAACACCACCGAACGCGCCGTCGAACTCCGCGCCCTCGCCAGCGCTGCCGACGCACCCACCGCCTGGAACCTCCGTTGCGAAGTCAGAGAAAAACTCGTGGAGTTCGTCCGTGACAACTACCCCGGCGCCCTGCCTCGATTCCGCGGCGAACTCGAAAGGCCAAAAGACCTCTGAACCGGACCCGCCTATGCTTGCAAAGGTCTTATCCTTCTACACAAGATACCTCGCCCTGTGGGTCGTTCTTTTTGGCATCGTCGCCTATTTCCTCCCCGCACCTTTCGCCGCCCTGAAACCATACAACAAGGCCTTCTTCGCACTGACTATGTTCGGCATCGGCGCGGTTCTTTCCGCCGACGACTTCAAGCGCATCGCCCAAAGCCCTCTCATCGTTCTGATAGGAAGCACCGCACAGTTCACCATTATGCCGCTCGGTGCCTTCGCTCTTGCCAAGCTGCTGGACCTGCCTGCCGAAGTCGCCGTCGGCCTCATCCTCACCGGCTCCGCCCCGGGTGCTATGGCAAGTAACGTAATGAGCTACATCGCAAAGGCCGATACCGCCTATTCCGTCTCGCTGACAACCGTCTCCACACTCGCCTGCCCATTGCTTACCCCCGGCCTGACGCTACTGCTCGCAAGGTCCCGCCTTGAAATCCCCTTTTGGAATATGGTCTTCGACGTGTTCGTGATGGTAATTATACCCCTCTTTGCCGGCTTTGCCCTCAGGCACTACTTCAAAAAGCAAGTCGAAAAAATCCTCCCCGTTTTTCCCGCAGTCTCAGTGACCTTCATAATCTTCATCTGCTCGCTCGTAATCGCCCTCAACCGAGACTACCTCCTGAAGGCAACAGGCCTCATCCTCGCCGCAGTCCTCATCCTCAACCTCTACGGGATGTCCGCCGGCTACGGCATCGCATCTCTATTCAAAATGCCTTGCCGACAAAGGCGGACCCTCACAATTGAAATCGGTATGCAAAACGCCGGCCTCGGAACCGCGCTGGCACTCGCTCATTTCGGCGAAAAAGCCGCTATGCCCGCCGCCTTCTTCGTCTTCGTCTGCATAATCACTGCCGCTGCCGCCTCCGCTGTATGGCAAAGAAAGACCCCCCCAACGCCGCCACGCCAATGCCTTAACCGACCCCGCTGTGCTACTCAACATACCCCAACGTCTTGAGCCGCTCGTACTGCTCAGGTGAAATCCCCTCTTCCCGAACCTGCGTCCGGGCACCAAGCTTAACGTTCTCCGCATCCTGCCGGCGTATAATCTGCAGAAGCTTCTTCAACTCGCCTGGATTCTCGCCTGCTATATTCCGCTCCTCTGCCGGGTCTGTAGCAAGATAAAAAAGCCCGTATGCCCTTCGCTGCTCGTCGGACATCAGCTTCCAGTTGCCAAGATACAACGCCCGCATCCCCGGCATCGCTTTCACCGCCTCACTGAACGCGGCCGAGTTTGCCTCTGCGCCTTCACCATCAATATCTCCAACCAAAGACCGGCCCTGAAGGCCTTCTCCCCGCGCGCCGGGGCTCAACTGGAGCAGGTCGGTTACTGTCGGCAGCACATCAATAAGCTCAACCGTCTCGCCAACACGCCTGCCCTTGGGCAGTACTCCCGGCCATCGCATTATCAAAGGAACATAAAGCTCCGTATCATACGAGCTCCAGCCGTGCCCCCATATTCCCTTCTCATACAGCTCCTCGCCGTGGTCGGCCGTGATAATCACAAACGTATCATCCCATAAACCCATTTCCTCAAGCGATTTGGCCAAATCCGCAATGTATTCGTCCATCTCCCGAATGCCCGCGTCGTATAGCGCCGACCAAAACTCCCGGTAGTCCCGCAAATCCGGATACTTCTCCGCAATCTCGCCCGCTGTCGACTTGGCAAGGTATCCCATCTTGCTCCTTGCCGCCTCGGTCAGCTTCGCCACAGGCCGCTTTGCTCCAAATTCAGCCATTATCGGCGTAAGATACTCGTCGCGGGCATAGTAGGGACCGTGCACGTCCATATAGTGAAAATAAATGAAAAAGGGCCTCGAAGAGTCTCTGTTCTTCAGCCACTCTATCGCCTCGGCGTTCAGATAAGGCGCCGTCTGTTTCTTCTTGTCACCCACCTTCTCCCGCCGCGATTCCACACCCGCATAATGCTCAAACCCCTGGTTGAACCCGTATGCCTCCAGCATCAGCGGATTTGCGATAAACCCCGCCGTCTCATAGCCGTTGTCCCGCAGAACCTCCGCCAGGGTAATGAACCTGTCGTCAAACACCGCTATCCTCTTCGCAAGCCCCTGCCGCATCTTGTCGGCTAAGTTGTAATCCAGAACCTTGTGAACACCCGGATAGAACCCACAGAAGAGCGAGGCCACCGACGGCTGCGTCCACGGCGCCTGCGCGATTGGCCGTTCAAACACCACACCCTCCGATGCTATCCTGTCCATCGTCGGCGATACGTCGCGTTCATTCCTGTAAGCCCCCAAACGGTCCGCCCGCAGCGTGTCAATCAGTATGAAGATTACGTTTGGCCTGCGAACCGGCTTTGGCCCGGATTTACAGCCCGCACTCAGCGCAAAAGGCAATAATGATACCTTAGCCCCCAAGGCGATTAAATCCCGTCTTGTTATCAAATCCCCGCTATTCATAGCAGTAACATCTTTTTCGAAAACTCCGCCATTCTGGGCCGACCCCAATACATCTACCATACCAATAAACTGTCCGAGATTCAAGCCCGTTACCCCAAGGCAACTGTCCCAACAATTACGGCAATTCCATTGGGCCGAGATGTCCGACCCACATATCTGATTACCTGTTTCTTTGCAAAGATGCTCTGGGCCAGGCAGAATATCTCAGAATCGCTGTCTTCAACGAGCAAAAGCTGCCTTGCAAAGCTCCCGGCACCGGCCGGTCACGCAGCAAAGAATCCTTGATACCTCCGGCACAGCCTGTACACTACTCATGCCCGGCTGGAAGGTGTTTGCGAGCGGCGAACAAGGAACAGTACGATGACAGAGCCAAGTTACATCTTGTCGGTTCTAACACTGGTCCTTGCCTGCATTACGCCGCGACTGACGGCGGGGCCCTTCGTCGTCCGCATCGGCCACAAGTCGCTGGCGGCAGTCGGGGCCGCTCGGACCACCGGCCTGTCGCAGCAGTAGTGGCTGTGACATCACGCATGTGGGCTGTGGTTATGTGGACACTGCTCAAGCGTGTCAACTTAGAAAGTGCGTTGAGCGAGCCATAACGGCAAATGTGTCAGGAGAAACAAGAAATGAAAACCACTGTATTATTCAGTCTGTTATTAATCTGCTGCGGGTCGGTCCGGGGTAATTGCGCCGTCCTGTCATTGGATAAGTGGACGTATATTGACGTCGATTCAAATCGGCCTAAGTTCGGGGATTTTAATGAGCCCGAGTTTCTGAGGTACTTCGGACTGGATATGGCGGATGTCACCGGCGATGGCTTCGTGGATATCGTCTCGGGACGTCTGGTTTATGTCAATCCCGGCGGCGATATGACAGGCAAATGGAATCGAATAAGTATGGACAAGAATGTCGACGCGTTCTGCGTAGTCGATGTGGATGGTGATGAGTTTGCAGATGTAATCGGGATGGCGCTTCCGGGTGTTTACTGGGTAGAGGCGCAGAACACCGGTGCCACACAATGGAAGACTATGCAAATCGGTGAACTACCCAAAGCAACACATCGCAACAGCCAGGGATATCGGAAGGGCCAGATTATTCCGGGTGGTAAAGAAGAAGTCCTGCTGGCATGCGGCGAGGGTATCTGGTACTTCGAGATACCCCGGAATCCCGAAGCGGGCGACTGGCCAAAGACACAAATAGATGCCGAAGCGGCCGACGAGGGGTTTGCCGTCGGCGATATCGACGGTGACGGTTTTGTGGATGTTGTCGGTGGCAGAAAGATTGAAGATGAACCTCGCATAATCACGTTCCTCAGGAATCCCGGCAACGGAAGCGGCAACTGGACAGCCCATCGTATAGGTATAACGGACCATCCTGCCGACAGAATAGAGATCGGCGACATAGATGGTGACGGCAAACTTGATGTTATCGTCAGCGAGGAACGTTGGCAGAGCAAACAGCCCGATGCGAATCTCTACTGGTTTGCACAGCCCGCAGATGGGCCGACAAGCGGCCAGTGGGAAAGCCACATCGTCGTCACCGAATATTCTCTGAACAATCTCGATGTTGCCGACATGGATAACGATGGGGATATTGACATCGTAACGTGTGAGCACAAGGGCCCCCTGGGCCAGTTCAGACTGCAGATATTCGAAAACGACGGGAGAGGTAACTTCACTGAGCATATTGCCGACCGCGGCAAGGAAAGTCATCTTGGCACACAGCTTGGGGATCTGGACTGTGACGGGGACCTCGATATCGTCAGCATCGCCTGGGACTACTACAAGTTCCTGCACGTCTGGCGAAACGACGCAATTGTCAAGGATGCTGACAAGAACGCATCTGCAACGCCGTCCACCAAGAAAGACATACCATTTGAACACTCAATCATAGATTATGACAGCCCCGCCAGGCCGTGGGCAAAGATGGCAGGTGACATAGATGGCGACGAAATGCCCGATGCGGTTGTCGGAGGTCACGGCGGACCACTGTTGTTGTATCTGTATCCAGAGTGGTCAAAGTCAGTTGTTGCCAGAGGAGGATATGAGACGGTCGATGGCGAGCTTGGTGATATGGATAGCGATGGTGACCTGGACATAGTCATGGGCGGTATAGTCTGGTATGAAAATCCGCGACCCGACCGAGAACCACAAAAGGGCTTGTGGAAGGTACATCGAGTTGTTAGGCACCCTACCCACGACGTCGAGCTGGCAGATGTGGACGACGACGGCGACCTTGACATCATAACACGCAATCAGTCGGAGTTCGGCACCGAGGCAGGTAACACCATACACGTCTGGATTCATAGAGAAGATGGCTGGCTTGAACAAATCATAGACTGTCCTCACGGAGAGGGGCTTGCCGCCGCCGATGTCGATGGAGATGGTGATGCCGACATTGTCACCGGCGGTCTGTGGTATGAGAATGGAGCTGGCTGGAGAGGGTGGAAGTTTGCAGTGTGGCATAGAAATGCCACAGTGGCGACAGCAGATATCAACCGAGACGGCCGGCTTGACGTAGTGCTGACACCATCCGAGCTGAAAGACCAGTTCTACAAAATCTCGTGGTTTGAGGCACCGGCAGACCCCAGAAAGGGAACCTGGACTGAGCATGTCGTAGCTGATAGCGTCGAGTGTGTCGTTCATGCCTTGGAGCTGGGTGATATGGACGGCGACGGGGACGTTGACATTGTCATGGCAGAGATGCACCAAGGCAGGGACCC
Organism: uncultured Pirellulales bacterium; assembly: GCA_964514115.1. Taxonomy (GTDB): domain Bacteria; phylum Planctomycetota; class Phycisphaerae; order Sedimentisphaerales; family Anaerobacaceae; genus CAZEPI01. The sequence continues at coordinate 158,171 of CAZEPI010000002.1, forward strand.
CGATGAAGTCGCGATTTACGCAAATGCGGGCAGGGGCACCTCCTGGGACAAGCAGGTCTTGTCCACAAAGGGCTCTCATTACATCCGAACCGCCGATTTTGGCAATGATGGCGATATAGATATAATAGGGGCAAATCACGCCGGCGACTACCACCCGGTAGAGATATGGGAGAACAAGTTGTGATGCGGCGGTCCTCAGCAGGCAAATGCGAGATTCGAGAATCGCTATCTTCAACACCTGGCAGGCGTCTTCGCAAAGATTGCCGGAACCCGATCAGAACCGTTGCATTTTGCACTCCCATACAGTACAATCTTTGCCGCTGACGCATTTTGCCGGGGCAACCGATTAGAAGTTCGGCTGCCCTTCGGCTTGATTACAGATATTTATGGAGTTCGAGAATATGGGTTGCAACCTCGCCATAGCAGGCGTCACCGGTGCCGTGGGACAGGAATTTCTCAAAATCCTCGAACAGCGCGATTTCCCGTTCGATTCGCTGAAGGTCCTTGCCTCTATCCGCTCAGCCGGAAAGAAAATCGAGTTTAAGAAAAAACAATACATCATCGAGCAGCTTTCCAAAGACAGCTTCGACAGAATTGATATCGCTCTGTTTAGCGCCGGTGCAGGCCGCAGCAAAGAGTTCGCACCCGCCGCCGTCAAAGCAGGTGCGGTTGTCGTCGATAATTCCTCTGCCTTCAGGATGGACCCCGAAGTCCCTCTGGTCATACCCGAGATAAATCCTGAAAGAATCGCTGAGCACAAGGGCATCATCGCCAACCCCAACTGCTCGACCATCGTCGGCATAGTCCCGGTCTGGCCGCTGCACAAGGCAAACCCCGTAAAGAGAATGGTTGTAAGCACCTACCAGGCCGCCTCCGGCGCAGGTATGTCCGCTATGCTTGAGCTCGAAAACCAGTCAAGAGAAATCCTCGATGGCAAACAGCCCACCTGCAATGCCTTCCCGTACCAGATTGCCTTCAATTGCTTCAACCATAACTCGCAGCTCGACGCCGACGGCTATAACCTCGAAGAAGTCAAAATGGTCAAAGAGACCCGGAAAATATTCGACTGCCCCGATATTCGCGTTACCGCGACCTGCATCCGCATCCCGGTCTTCCGCGCACATTGCGAGAGCATCAACCTCGAATTCACCGACCCCATCACGCCCGACGAGGTAAGACAACTGCTCTTGCTCGCCCCCGGCGTCAAAGTCCTCGACGACCGCCGGAACAACCGCTTCCCGATGCCCATCGACGCCACCGGACAGGATGATATCTTTGTCGGCAGAATCCGTCAGGACTTCTCCATACCCGAAAATCGCGGCATCAATATCTGGGTCGCAGGCGACCAGCTTCGCAAAGGGGCGGCGCTGAACGCCGTGCAAATAGCCGAAAAACTGCTATAATCGCCAGCGATGCAGCGTCGCAAGATAAAGCTGACCGTCCAGTACGACGGCTTCGATTACCGCGGCTGGCAAATCCAGCCGGGCAAGCGAACCATTCAGGGCGAGCTTTCCCACGCCGTAAGTGAGCTTGTCGGCCACAAAATCACCGTCCACGCCGCCAGCCGAACCGACGCCGGCGTCTCCGCACTCGGCCAGTCTGCCGTCTTCGAGATAATCTCCCCCATCCCCACTGAAAACTTCAAGGACGCAATCAACGACCGCCTCCCCCCGGACATCGTCGTTACCTCCGCCGAGCCGGCCTCGAAGGATTTCGACGTCATGGGCGATGTCACCAGCAAGCTCTACCGCTACACAATTTACACCGGAAAACCTCGTCCTGTATTCGACATTCGACACTGCTGGCATATCCCCAAACGGCTCGATGTCGCTGCGATGGACAGGGCAGCTTCGCTCTTGGTCGGCACGCACGATTTCAAGTCCTTCGCCGCCGCCAAAGACAAACGCGACTCCACCATCCGCACCATCTTCTCCTGCTCCGTCATCACCTCCCCTGCCATTCCCGTGAAAGCGGGAATCCAGACCTCCTGTGAGCAACCAACATCCGACACAACGCAATACGCGATACGCAATACGCAATACGTCTATATCGATATCGAAGGTAACGCCTTTCTTTATAATATGGTCAGAAACATTGTAGGCACCCTTGTTGAAGTGGGCCTGGGCCGAATGAATCCCGAAAAAATAACCGAAATCCTCGCTGCCAAAGACCGCACCGCCGCAGGCCCCATCGCCCCACCACAGGGCCTCTGCCTCATCTGGGTAAAGTATTGAAAATCGCACATATCATAACTCGTTTGATACTCGGCGGGGCGCAGGAGAATACACTTATTACGTGTAAGCTCCTTGCCCAGAGGGGCCACGATGTCACGCTGATAACCGGTCCTGCGCTCGGCCCCGAAGGCGACCTCTACGACCAGGCGAAGAAGGGGGGTTATGATTTTGTCATCCTCGATTTCCTCCGCCGGCAGATAAACCCGATTTACGACGTCCCCGCTTACTTCCAAATCAAACGGCTGCTAAAACAGCTTCAGCCGGACATCGTCCACACACATTCCGCTAAGGCGGGCATCCTCGGCCGATTCGCCGCCCACTCCCTCAAACGAGCCACGGGGCACGGGTCACGAGTCCCGGCGGTGGTCCACACGATTCACGGCCTGGCATTCCACCCATACCAGAACCCGCTTCTAAGCAAATTCTACATCGCCGTCGAAAAAGCCGCCGCCAAACGCACCGATGCCTTCATCTCCGTCGCTGACGCTATGACCACTCAGGCCCTCGCAGCAGGTATCGGAACAGCCGACAAGTTCACAACCGCATACTCCGCAATCGAAGAGGACGCCTTCCTCGCCGAAATACCGCTCGAAAGGCGCAATCAGTTCCGCCAGAAATACAACATCCCCCCCGACGCCGTCGTCCTCGTCACCATCGCCCGCCTGTTCCACCTCAAAGGCCATGATTTTCTTATCGAATCCGCCAAGGCCCTCGCACCGCAATTCCCAAATCTTCTGTGGCTCTTCGTCGGCGACGGCATCTTAGCCGATAAATACAAACAGCAGATAAACTCCCTCGGCCTCCAGGACCGCTTCCGTTTCACAGGCCTTCTGCCTCCTGACGAGATTCCATTGGCCATTCAATCTTCCGACGTCCTCGTCCACTGCTCACTGCGTGAGGGCCTCGCCCGCACCCTCCCGCAGGCGTTGCTCTGCGCAAGGCCGGCCGTCTCCTTCGACATCGACGGCGCCAAAGAAGTCGTCAACGAAAACACCGGCCGACTCATCGAACCCAAAAACGTCGAGCAATTGACCGCCGCCTGCGCTGAACTAATTGCCGATAAGGACCTGCGTGAGAAACTCGGCAGACAAGGCCGCGAATCCGTAAAAGAAAAATTCGCACCCGACACGATGGTCGATACCCTCGAACAAGTCTATAATAAATTGCTCGAACAGAAATCCTGAGGCCGAACAAAGATAAGGACAGAAAAATGGAAGAGACAATCGCATATTGCGGCATGGTGTGTCAAAGCTGTCCGGTCTATTGGCTGGCAGCAGAACAGGATGGAGAAAGACGCAAACGAATGCAGGCGGAGATTGCCCGGATATCCAACGAGATGTATAAGACCAAGCTTGCTGCCGAGGATGTCACCGGCTGCGGCGGGTGCAAAGGCGATACTGATCAGCTTTTCTGCAACGAGGAGTGCAAGATACGGCCGTGTGCCGCCGAGAAAGGCATCCTGAACTGCGCCCATTGCGCCGACTACCCCTGCGACAAGCTCGAGCCCGCCTTCAAAGCCGACCCCAGCGCAAAAATCCTCCTCGACTTCATCCACGCAACCCTCTAACCACCCCCCGCCGAGCATATCACACCCCGTCGGTTGACTGCCAAAACCCGTCCTTGATTCCGGGCTTCTAATCTGCTAAAGTCCGCCATTATGAAAGAACACGAAATATCCCGTCGCAAATTTCTCACAGAGGCAACCCTAACTACAGGAGCCGTTCTTATGGCCGCCCCAGAAGCTAATCCCGCCGAAAGCCCACCCAAAAAAATCCACCTCGCCTGCAATGCCTATTCCTGGCACACCTTCTACAGGCGAGAAGACCGCGATTTCTACAAGCCGGTCAGCGCCGGCCTGGTCGCCGTCGCCGAAGCCGGCTACGACGGCTACGAACCAGGCCTGGCCGACCACAGGGACATCGACCGCATCGCCTCGCCTCTCAAAAAACACGGTCTGCAAATCCGCTCGGCCTACGTAAATAGCACCCTCCACAACCCCGAACAAATCGCCAAATCCGTTGAAAACGTCCTCGCGTCCGCCGAAAAGGCAAAACGCCTCGGCACCAAAATAATCGTCACAAACCCGAACCCCATAGACTGGAACAAACCCGAAGACAAAGACGACGAGCAGCTAAAGACCCAGGCCAAGGCACTCAACGACCTCGGCGCGAAACTAAAATCAATGGACCTTACCCTCGCTTATCACACCCACGATATGGAGATGCGCTGCGCAGCACGCGAGCTACACCACATGCTGCTCGCCACCGACCCGGAAAATGTCACCTTCTGCCTCGACGCCCACTGGGTCTATCGCGGCTCCGGCAATTCCTCCGTCGCCCTGTTCGACATCCTCAAGCTCTACGGCAAGAGAATATCAGAGCTGCACCTCCGCCAGTCCGTCAACGGCGTCTGGTCCGAAACCTTCGCCGATGGTGACATCGATTACCGCGCGGTCGCCAAATACCTGCTCGATATCGGCGTCAGGCCGCATCTGGTGATGGAACAGGCCTGCGAAGACGGCACACCCAAAACGCTCTCTGCCTCAGAGGCGCTTGCAAAAAGCGCTGAATACGCCAGAAAGGTCTTCGCAGATTTCGCAAAATGAAAAGCTATCGCAAAGAACTCTGGTTCAGCGCCCCGCATCGCCGTGATTTTATCAACATCACCCCGCAAGTCGAACAATGCCTTACCGAATCCGGCGTCAAAGAAGGGCTCTGCCTCGTCAACGCTATGCACATCACCGCCTCGGTCTTCATCAACGACGATGAAGCCGGCCTGCACCACGACTTCGAGGCCTGGCTTGAAAAGCTCGCACCTGAAAAACCATACTCCCAGTACAAACACAACGGCTACGAAGACAACGCCGACGCACATCTCAAGCGCTCCGTTATGGGCCGCGAAGTCGTCGTCGCCGTTACGCAAGGCCGGCTCGACTTCGGCCCCTGGGAGCAAATCTTCTACGGCGAATTCGACGGTAAAAGAAAAAAACGCGTCCTCATAAAAATCATCGGACAATAACACCAATCCCCCGCCCGCCCTCCGTAGCTTTATGCGAAGGGGGGTCATTCCCGCGCAGGCGGGAATCCAGAACCTTGACCCATTCCCGACATTCCTCGACTTCAAGCTGAATATTCCCTTGACATTCGCATCCTGCCAGCATAACATCCGCTAAGACCTGTGGCCCCGTCCCGCATTTTCGATGATTCGTGATTTGTTGGGGCGCATAGAATGTAATACCCCCAGGAACCAGCGGTCTACAGCTCGTTATTGGAGAGAGTCATGCCAGATCTGACCGTCGAACAGCGATACGCCAACCTCAGACAAAAAGTGGTGGAGCGAAAAACAGATTTTGAAGCATTCATCAATGTGCTTGAAACAAAGACATGCTGGCTCACCTCTCCGGCAAGCATCGAAACCGCAGGAATGTAGTTAGAACCTGCTCTATGCGTAAGAATATTGAGGAATCGGCGAGTATATAAATACTAAAAACGTTAGACGTAAATAGTAAACGGTTAAGCCTCCCCCTCTTCGTCCTCAGCTACCACGCCTTCAAGTGAGAGCGAGTCTATGGCCGGAAGTACTTTTGACCTCCGACGATCCCTTCAATTTCACCACGCATTCCTGTCAGAGTGTCAAGAACGGCTGCAATTCGCTTTTCTCTCTTACTCCAGATTCGATTCATGGCTCGCTTTGCCATCTTCGCCAGTCCAGCGCAGATAATAGACATAGGCTCCTTTTTTCGTTGGTCTTAGCCATGTTCTCACCAGTATCTTCATGTTCATCACCTCCTTTCTGGTGGCACAACTGGCAAGGCCGATCCTGGCATAATCTAACCCGGATGGTCCGAGTTGCCCAGCGGAAACTCATTCCGACATTCTGTTTTGGGCTGGTTTTGCTATCTACGGCTCGCATCGGCAGACAAGCATAGCCGCGCTAGACTTGTGGGTAGTCGGTCAATGAGGCCATGAAGGAGGCCCCGAATTCTCTGGCCACGTTTAATTGACAGCTTGGGCGTCTTGCTCTACAGTAATGAGAAGAAAGGCAGTCAGTACCTGTGTCGCACGTTGCTGATTAATCATCTGTGGAGGATGGCCATGGAAGTAACGGTGAGCTTTGTCGTAAATGGTCAGGAGAAGACCGTCACCACCGAGGCCGCCCGACCGCTTCTTGACGTTTTGAGGGAAGACTTACACCTCACAGGCACAAAGTATGGTTGCGGCGAAGGTGTCTGCGGTGCCTGCACGGTTCTGATGGACGGCAAACGTGTCCTCTCTTGTGTCACCGCCGTAGCTAAGGCCGACGGGAGAACCATAACCACAATCGAGGGTTTGGCGGCCGGCGGCTCTCTGCACCCTGTTCAGCAGGCATTCCTGGAGGCAGGAGCGATGCAGTGTGGCTACTGCACGAGTGGGATGGTCCTGAGCGCTGTGGAACTGCTTGAGAAAAACCCTGACCCCACGGATGAAGAGATTGTTGCAGCGATGAATGGCAACATCTGTCGATGCAATGGATATGTCAAAATCAAGAAAGCTATTCGTCTGGCAGCGCAGAAATTGCAGAGGGCCGGCTCATGACCACAGATACCTTACTAAGCAAGGTCAAACCAGAACAAACGCAGTTGTCCAAACAGCCGAGTTTCGAAGTCACGCTGAGCCGACGTTCCTTCATCAAGCTGCTCGGTGCTGGTCTGCTGATTACGGTAACGGAGGATGTCTCTCTTGCCCAGCGGCGCGGTGGGCGTGCTCCACTGTCCGTAGCGGCACGGCTACACATCAATGAAGACGGCATAATCACGGTTATGACCGGTAAGGTCGAAGAAGGCCAGGGTCCGCGGGCACAACTCACGCAGGCAGCCGCTGAGGAACTGCGAGTCGCCGTCGACCGAATTCACCTGGTGATGGCCGATAGCGCACTGGTTCCCGACGATGGCAGGACCGCCGGCAGTCGGACAACCCCTTCAACTGTCCCCGCCGTCCGCCGGGGCGCCGCCACGGCCCGCGAGCTCCTAATGCGTCTCGCCGCCGAGAAATGGAGCGTTGACCCCGTTGCCTTGCGCATACACAACGGCATCATAACGCGCACGGCAACGAACGAGGCTATCAGCTACGCCGACCTGGCAAGAGCGGGCGGCCTTGAGGAAACCTTCAAGCAGCCCGTCGATTCCGACATTGCCCTGACGCCGCCCGAGCAATGGGAAACTCTCGGCCAGCCCATCCCAAGGCCCAACAGACGCGATCTCGTCACAGGAGCGCACCGTTATCCCTCCGACATTATGCGGCCCAACATGCTGTACGGAAAAACCCTCCGGCCTCCCTCGTATGGCGCAACACTTGAATCAATCGATCTCTCTAAAGCTCGCGCCATGAAGGATGTCGTTGTTGTTCGTGATGGCCAGTTCGTTGGGTGCGCAGCGCCCACGTCCTTTCGTGCCGAACAGGCTCTGGAAGCCGTCGCCAAAACCGCCTCATGGAAAACTATTTCTCATCCATCAAGCAAGGAGCTGTTTTCCCACCTCAAAAACACTGCTCGCCCGGGCAGAAGATCAAGTCCGAATACGCGGGGCTCTGTTGCTAAAGGTTTTGCCGATGCCCGGAAGGCCCTAAGCGAAACCTACGAAGTTGCCTATATTCAGCATACGCCTATGGAGCCAAGGGCCGCAACGGCAGAGTTCAAAGATGGCAAGTTGACCGTCTGGGCGGGCATCGATTACCCGCATGGATTGCAGGGTGATTTAGCCAGTGCTCTGGGGATTCCGTCGGAGCGCATCCGTGTTATCGCGCCCGATATGGGCGGCGGGTTCGGGGGCAAACACACCGGCGAAGCGGCAGAAGAGGCCGCTCGATTGGCCCGCGCGGCAAAGCACCCCGTCGCTGTCCACTGGACGCGCGCCGAGGAGTTCACTTGGGCTTACTTTAGGCCCGCAGCACTCATCGAGTGCAAGGCCGGGCTTGATGCAAACGGCTCACTAACCACTTGGGATTTCACCAACATCAACGCCGGTGGCGCAGCTATCGATACACCCTACAACATACCGAACGTCAAGACCCTGTCTTTGGGTTCCGATTCTCCTCTGCGCCAGGGCGCATACCGCTGCCTCGCCGCAACTGCCAACAACTTCGCCAGAGAGTCATTCATGGACGAGCTTGCCGCGGCGGCGGGAACTGACCCGCTTGCTTTTCGGCTTGCCCATCTCGAAAATCCACGCATCCAAACCGTATTGGAGACTGCCGCCAAAAAATTCGATTGGCCAACACACAGAAAAAAGGTCACTGAAAAAATCGGCGTCGGCCTGGCCTGCGGAACAGAGAAGAACTCTGTCGTCGCCGCGTGTGTCGAGGTCGCTGTCGATCGAAAGCAGGGTAAGATAAAAGTCAATCATATCTGCGAGGCCTTTGAATGCGGCCCCATCCAGAATCCTGCCAATCTGCTTTCTCAGGTGCAGGGATGTATCATTATGGGCCTGGGCGGCGCACTGACTGAGGAAATGCAATTCGCAGACGGCAAAATACTAAACGCCAGTCTTCACACATATATCGTGCCTCGCTTCAGGGACGTTCCCAAAGTTGACGTGCACCTTATCAACAATATGGATATCCCCTCTGCCGGCGGTGGAGAAACACCCATCATTGCGGTCGCACCGGCTATCGCCAATGCCGTTTTTGCCGCCACCGGCGTCCGCATCCGTTTAATGCCGATTCGCGGTGACCTGCTCAGGCAGGTCTGACGCACCGCAAAAAAGGAAGACATGAGACTCAGATTTTCCGAATTAAGGAGAGAACAGATGAGCGAACATGATCAATATCGTAAAGGCATAGCCGACCGTCGTAAATTCCTCAAGAAATTAGCCGCTCTGGCGGGCGGCACCGCAGGTGCTGTCGTGCTGTTGCCGCTGATAAAAAGCGACCACGCCAAAGCCGAATTCATTGCAAAGGACGACGCCCGCCTCCACACCGAATACATCAAGTATCCCGGCCAGACGGGTGACGTTCGCGCATATTCGGTGCGACCGAAGAGCGACCAGAAGCTCCCCTGTGTCATCGTAATCCACGAGAACAGAGGCCTTCAGCCTCACATCGAAGACGTGGCCAGACGTGTGGCCCTCGAAGGATTCCACGCCATTGCCCCGGACGCCTTATCACCCTTGGGCGGAACCCCTGATGATATAAACAAGGCACGAACGCTCATGCGCGAGCTTGACCGCGAAGCAACGGTCAGGAATTTTGTGGCCGCCGTTCAATACCTGAAGACAAATCCTCAGGCAACGGGAAGGGTCGGATGCATGGGCTTCTGCTGGGGTGGTGGAATGACAAACCAGGTCGCGGTCAATTCGTCCGACCTGACCGCCGCGGTTCCCTTCTATGGCAGCCAGCCTGCCTCCGAAGACGTCCCGAAGATAAAGGCCTCTTTGCTCTGTCATTACGCCGGCAACGACGAGCGTATCAATGCGGGCATCGAGGCATTCGAAGCGGCACTGAAAAAGGCCGACGTCAAGTACGAAATACATATGTACGAAGGCGCAGGCCACGCTTTCTTCAACGACTCGAACGAATCCCGGTATAACAAGGACGCAGCAGAGCTTGCCTGGAAACGCACAATCGCATTCTTCAACAAGACTCTGAAGAACGCCAACAAGTCCGCGTCAACCTGACCTTAGTACTACCGTCAGCGAGGCATACAGCAGTTCTTGTACTTCTTGCCGCTGCCGCACGGGCACGGAGCATTGCGACCCGTCTTCGAATTAGTGCCGATATTCGCGTGTTGGACCGCAGATATCTGTTGCCGTTGCCATTCTGCGGCCACGGTTTGCACCCAAGGCCGGCAGTGGTTGAAGAAGCGCTTATAGCCCGCACACAGATAATTCAGTCCGGTTTCGCCGTCATCCGTCAAAAGAAAACGATTCTTCGGGCAGCCGCCGTTGCACATCGCCCTGACCTCACACTGGCGGCAATACTGTGGAAGTGTGTCCAATTTTTTCTGCCCGAACGCTCTCTGAGCCGGACTTTCCAGTAGCTCGGCCAGCGGGGTCTGCCGGATATTGCCCAGGCGGTGTTCGTCATCGACGTAGTGGTCACATGAGAAAAAGCCTCCGTTATGCTCAACTACGGGGATGTCCCCACAGACAGGCCGAAAGATACATAGCGAATGCTCCTGACCGAAAGCAGTCCTCGCCGCCTCTTCGAATATCTGCACCTTGACCCGCCCGATATCTCCACCCACCCACTCATCGAAAATCGTGCACAGGAAGGTTCCCCACTGCTCAGCCGGCACGCTCCGTTCGCTGACATTAGCCTCATCTCCGGGCTCTGCTTCCACCAGCGGCAGAAAGCTCACGTACGGCGCCCCGATCGCCTTGAAGAATCGATACACCCCAGTCGGGTGCTGCACATTAACCGCATTGACCACACAAAGAATGTCACACGCAACGCCATACTTGCGCAGCAGTTTATATCCGCGCATGGTTTGCTCGTAGGTAGGCTTTCCATCCCTGGTGACGCGGTGCATGTCGTGCATCTGCTGCGGACCGTCCAAGCTGAGGCCCACGGCAAACTTCTCTTCTGCCAGAAAACGACACCATTGGTCGTCGAGCAGCGTTCCGTTGGTTTGCATGCCGTTGGCTACGGTTTGATTGGCAGGCTGATGCTTTCGCTGCAATGCGACAATCCTGCGAAAGTAATCCAGACCCAGCACGGTCGGCTCGCCGCCGTGCCACGAGAAACGTATGACCGGCTCACGGCAGGCCTCGATGTGCTGGACAATATATTCGGCCAGTATGTCATCGCTCATGCGAAACCGTGTGTGCTCAGGCCAGAGCCGTTCCTTTTGAAGGTAGTAGCAATACCCGCAAGCCAGGTTGCAGACCGGTCCCGCGGGCTTGGCAAAAACCTGAAAGTCGCGCGATGCCTTGACCATACCAACATCTTCCTGCAAATCTAACCTTTCAAACGGCACAAGCCCCGCACCATAATACAAAACTGTACACCTATAATGCCAACTCTACTTCTGCCGCCCGCCTTCGCCCCAAGGCCTGTTGCAGAGATGCACACAATCCACTAAAATGAACGTCCATTGAACACTGCTAAGGCACAGAATTATGTTGGCTTTTGACCAGGCACTCAAGATTGTTCTCGGTTTGGCTCGCCCGCTCGCTGCCGAGCAGGTGGACCTTGCGGCGGCAGCAGGCAGGATACTGGCTGAGGATGTCACGAGCGACATCGACATGCCGCCTTTCGACAAATCCACGCGAGACGGTTATGCCTGTCGCAGGGCGGATTTACCAAACGTGCTTACCATAGTTGAGACAATCGGCGCGGGTTATGTTCCTCGGAAAAGAATCGGAGCGAATCAATGTGCGAAGATTATGACCGGCGCGATGCTGCCGGCTGGCGCCGATTGCGTGATAATGGTCGAATTCACAGCCAATCCAACCGAAGAAACCGTTCGCTTCACAGGCAGAGATACCGATGACAATATATGGCGCTGCGGTGATGACCTGAAAGCGTCGGACACAGTCCTTCACAAAGGCGACAGAATTGCTCCGCAGCACACTGCTGTCCTGGCGGCTGTCGGCTGTGTCCGCCCCCGTGTTTCATTGCGCCCGCGGGTCGGCATAATGGTTACCGGCAGCGAACTGGTCGCGCCAAGCCAGAGGCCCGACGGCTCAAAGATAAGAGACAGTAACAGCAGCGTGCTGGCTGCGCTGGTCAATCAGGTGGGCGTGGTTGCCTCCGACTATGGTGTGGTGGCCGACGCGCCGGAACAAATCAGTGCGGCGGTCAGCAAGGCGGCCGCGGAAAATGATGTGATTCTGATTTCCGGCGGCGTCTCGATGGGAGATTATGACTACGTCCCTGCCATATTCAGACAAAACCATTTTGACCTGCTTTTCGAGAAAATCGCAGTCAAGCCGGGTAAACCAACCGTCTTCGGAATTCGTAACGGAACCTATTGTTTCGGCCTGCCCGGCAATCCGGTATCTGTCTTCGTGATTTTTGGGCTTTTCGTCAAGCCGTTCCTGTATAAGCTTATGGGCCATGACTACAAACCGCGAAATCTTCTCGCAAAACTGGCCGAACCTGTGCGCAGAAAACACACGGAGCGCCTGGAGTGGTTACCGGTGTTGACTGATAGTGACGGCACGGTTAAGCTCATCGAGTATCACGGCTCAGGACACATAAGCGCTTTGTGTCAGGCGGACGGCCTGATTAGCATCGATGTCGGAGCCGGTGTCACTGAGAAGGGCACGCTCGTCCGGGTGAGGTTGTTATGAATACCAATCAAGACGCCGGTTTGCAGAAAATGGGCGTTAATTACCTGAGAATTTCCGTCACCGACAGATGCAACTTGCGGTGTGTTTACTGCCGTCCTTCGGATGACTGGGATTTCGCAGAACAAGCTGAGATCCTGCGATTCGAAGAGATACATCGTATCGTGCGACTTCTGGCCCAATGCGGTATCACCAGGGTCCGTCTGACGGGCGGCGAGCCGCTGATGAGGCCGAACCTGACATCTCTCGTAGCGAAGGTTGCCGAAACCGAAGGAATCGAAGACCTTGCCCTCACAACGAACGGAGTGTTGCTTGGGCCGATGGCCGATGAGCTCAAGGCGGCGGGGTTGCAGCGGGTCAATATCGGGTTGTCATCGATGCAGGGGCCCAATTACAGAGAGGTCACGGGCTTTGACTTTCTGGAGCAGGTGACGGAGGGTATTCACAAGGCCATCGAAGCCGAGCTTTCGCCTGTTAAGGTCAACGCGGTTATCCTCAGGGGGTTAAACGATTGCCAGATAACGGCGCTTGCGTGGATGAGCGTTCGGCTGCCGGTCATAGTCAGGTTTGTCGAGTATTACCCGACCACGCAGCATACCAGGCCGGCGGCGGAGTACGTGCCCAACAGCGTCGTCAGACACATCATTGAACGCGAGTTCGGGCCCCTGTCGGACACTATCATCGGATATGGCGGCGGGCCTGCTTCGTACTTCAAGATTTCCGGCTCGGCGGGGGCAATCGGCTTCATAAACTGCCGGACTGCCGTCTTCTGCCGCTCATGCAATCGGCTTCGGCTGACAAGTGACGGCAGAATCAGGCCATGCCTGTATTCGGCTTTCGACTACGATGTAAAACAAATGCTCAGAAGCGGGGCAGCAGACGGGCAGCTTCGCAGAATGTTCAGGACAATTATCGAGCAAAAACATAATTTCACACGGCACAATTGCTTCACGGAAGAATTCTGCATGCGAAAGGTAGGAGGTTGAGAGGGGTGAAAAGCAACGGCGGAATGATCGATGTGAGCGCCAAAGATGTCACGCTAAGGACTGCAAAGGCATCCGGCACCGTGTTCCTCGGTGACAAGGCGTTTGAGATTGCAAAGACCGGCGGCAGCATCAAAGGTGATGTCATCGCAACCGCAAGGATTGCCGCGATACAGGCGGCAAAATCGACGGCACATATCATTCCGATGTGCCACACAGTCCTGATTGAAGCTGTGGATACAGGTTTTGTTCTCAGTGACGCCGACAAATCGATTACAGTGACTGTAATGGTTCGTTCGACCGGAAAAACGGGCGTCGAGATGGAGGCACTCACAGCAGTCGGCACGGCGTGCCTGACCATTTATGATATGCTCAAGTATGTCGCCAGGGATATGGTGATAGGCGATGTCAAGCTGGTGGAGAAGTCCGGAGGCAAGAGTGGCCATTATAAAAGGCAGGATTAAAGCCATATCCATTTCGACCAGGAGGGGAACGAAGAAGACCAACGTCGGCCAGGCCGAATTGAAGGCCGGCTTTGGTGTCGTCGGCGACGTACACGCCGGAAGCGCCCTCAGGCAGGTGAGTCTGCTGGGCGCAGAATCAATAGAGAAGACGTCTGAGGCGGGCATCCGCCTGTCACCCGGTGATTTCGCCGAGAATATCACAACCGAAGGAATAGCCCTGGAAGAGCTGCGCGTGGGCACGAAGCTGTCGCTGGGCGCAACTGCTGAAATCGAGATTACACAGATAGGCAAGACATGTCACGGTCGTTGCGAAATCTTCAATCAGCTCGGCGATTGTATCATGCCCAGAGAGGGACTCTTTGCAAAGGTTACCAAATCTGGAAAGATAAAAACTGGTGATGTCATAAGAATAATTGGCGATGAGGGCAGCCATACTGACAATCAGTGACAGTTGTGCCCGTGGACAGAGGGACGACGAAAGCGGACCGGTTATCGAGACTATCCTAACCGAAAACGGCTTCGATGTGTGCGAGAGAAGAATCATACCCGATGACCACGACGCCATAACCGGGATGCTCAAATACTTCTCGGACGAAGCCCGTGTGGACGTGGTGCTGACAACCGGCGGCACGGGCCTCGGCGCTCGTGATGTCACGCCCGAAGCCACACAGTCGGTCTGCGAAAAAACGGTGCCCGGCCTGAGCGAAATGATTCGCACACAGGGCCTGAAGAAAACCAGAAATGCCGCCCTCTCCCGCGGAACCGCAGGCATCCGAAAAGGCACCCTCATAATCAATCTGCCCGGAAGCCCGCGAGGTGCAGGCGAATCACTGGAGGCAATCATCGATGTCCTGCCGCACGCAATCGAAATGCTCCGCGGCGGCGGGCACTAAGCTAAGGAGTCTTACTATGGTCCTTGTCAAGCTCTTCGTTTCCTTCCTGAAGATAGGTTTGTTTGCCATCGGAGGGGCCTACTCATTTCTGCCGTTAGTCGAAAAGGAAGTCGTGCAGACCCATCACTGGCTCGACAAGCCGGAATTTCTGGAAGTGGTCGGCCTCGTCAGAGTCCTGCCCGGCGCCATATCCATCAAGTTCGCCACGTACACCGGCTACAAGGTGGCGGGAGTCCCGGGTGCAATAGTAGCAAACGTCGCCAACATCCTCCCGCCTGTGGTGCTTATGCTTCTTGTCGCACATCTCTACACGAAGTACAAAGACCTCCCTGCGGTAAGGGCTGCATTTACTATGATTCAGTACGCAGTCTTCGCGATGATACTCGCCGTCGCCGTTCAACTGGTGGATAAATCCCATTTGTTGGAGCCGAAATACATCGGTGTCGCAGTCGTATCGTTTGCGCTGTTGATTCTCACACGGACGCACCCGATATTCGTCATCACCGCCGCTGGCGTACTGGGCGCGCTGTTAAGATGAAACACGCCTGACTACACTGCACCGACCGCCGACGACATCTTGCTCTGAATCGCCGCTCGGACCCGCTCGGGTGTCATCGGCAGTTGTAGCAGCCGAGCCCCCGTCGCATCGTGGATAGCGTTGGCGATAACGGCGCCCATGCAGATAATGGCCGGCTCGCCGCCGCCTTGAGGAGAGATGTCATCGGCCTTTACCAGTACGGTCTCGATTTGAGGCACCCATGAGAATCGCGGCAGCTCGTAGGTATCGAAGTTGACATCGAGAATCTTGCCGCCCCTGAAATGAATACCCTCGGTAAGGGCGTAACCTAAGCCCATCGTAATGCAACCCTCCATCTGTATTGTGGCGCCTTCGGGATTCACAACTATGCCCATTTCCTGAGCACAGACAACTCGCCTTACCCGAACCTGCCCGCTTGCCTTGTCCACCTCGACCTGCGCGATATGGGCAACGTATGTTCCCGAGTCTGTGCCGCAAGCGACGCCGAGGCCTCTGCCGCTTGGCCATTTCGACACCTTCCAGCCGAATTTCTCCGCCGCCGCCTTCAATACCCGTATCATCCTTTCGTCTTTCAGATTCTTCAGACGAAATTCGACCGGGTCGATACCAATCTTTGAAGCCATAATGTCAATCTGTGATTCGCGTGCAAAAGTGTTGGTGTTGTTACCCGGCGCCCGCCAGGCCCCTGTGGCAAATGGGTGCGCACCGCGGTCGCCGCCGTAGCCGCTGCCGCCCAGAGCCGCGGTTCGATGGTGAGGTATGTCATAGAATTGCTGTGAACCTCGCTGGCCCGCGTGATAAACGGCATAGTCCCAAAAGGTGATTTTGCCGTCCTTTGTGATACCCGATTTTACTTTCACTACTGCCGCCGGGCGAAAACCATCGTAGAAGAACTCCTCCTGCCGAGTCCAGGCGACCTGTATCGGCTTGCCGGTCAGTTTCGCCAACCGGGCCGCCTCGATGGCCTGCTGACCCGGGCTTTTTCCGCCGAACCCGCCGCCGACAAACGGCGTGATGACTCTTACATTGTCCTCCTTGAATCCAAGCGCCTCGGCCACCCGGCCCTTGAGCGGAAACGGCGTCTGTGTGGACGCCCACACCGTGGCCTTGTCTCCGACAACCTCCGCAACCGCGGCGTGCGGCTCAATCGGAGCGTGCGCCACGTAGTCGTTGAGATACTCCTGCTCAACCGTAATCTCTGCAAGCCCCTCTCCGCTCTTGATGTCCCCTCCCTGGTCGACGGTGTTTGAACGACCGGCGTTTTTCACAAGATGCTCAAAGATGGTCTTGTCGTCAACCTGCGCTTCCGGCACATCAAACTCGGCCTTGATTTCCCCAATCGCTCTTTCTGCAATATCGGGGTCCTTGTGCAGCACCGCTATCAGGTCGCCGTCGCGCACCACCTGGGCGCCTTCAATTCTCTCAACGCCTGAAGTGTCGGCGTTTTTCAACTTCGCGTCGTGAGCGGGCGGCCGTAGTACCCTGGCGTAAAGCATCCCGTCCAGCCGGATGTCAGCGGCGTACTTCGCGGCACCGGTCACTTTTTCTCTCGCGTCCGTGCGCGTGAAGCTCTTGCCCATCACATTGAACTGCGCCGGCGTTTTCAGCCCGGGCGCTTCGGTGACCGCTCTGGCGATTGTCTCGCCTTTGGCAAGCTCGCCATAGCTGACCCTTTTCTCCTGTTGCTCTTTGTCGAACACCGCTCCGTTTCTGGCCGTCAGTCTCTCGGCGGGTATCCCGAGCTGCTCAGACGCAAGCTCAATTAGAACTGCTCTGCCCTTTGCGCCTGCCGCCCTGACCGCAGGCCCGAAAAACCGCGTTGACATCGACCCGAATGTCCCCATATCCCACGGGCACAAATCCGTGTCGCCCATGATCATATCCACCGAATCGAGAGCAACGTCGAGCTCTTCTGCCAGCATCTGCGCAAGTGACGTTATGACCCCCTGGCCCATCTCAATCTTGCCGCTAAAGCACGTGACCCTGCCGTTCTCTGCGATTCTGAGATAAGCATTGAAATCCTCCGGATACGAAATACCGCGTCTCTGCGCCTCTACCCGCGATGTATCACCGATATAGAAGAAGATAATTATCCCGCTGCCGATGAGCTTAAGGAATTCACGGCGCGTAAGATTAGGGTCGGTAGTGATATCGCTAAAATCGAGCTCCATGTATTCGTCTTCTTTCATCGCACAGCCCCTTTCATTTCTTCGGCCGCCGACTTGATGGCCTGAACAATGTGAACGTGCGCACCACATCGGCACAGGTTGCCCTGCATGTGGTCGATTATCTGCGTCTCGGTTGGCTGAGGGTTGCTTAATAAGAGACCATAGGCGCTCATGATCATGCCCGGCGTACAATAGCCGCACTGAAGGGCATCATGTTTGGCGAACGCCTCCTGCAGCGGATGGAGCTTGCCGTTCTTGGCCAAACCTTCAATAGTGACGACCTCTTTGCCATCGACCTGCCGCATCGGATAAACACAAGAGTGAACCGCCTTGTTGTTCACAATGACGGTACAGGCGCCACACATTGCCTGACCGCATCCGTACTTGGTGCCCGTAAGTCCAAGGTCCGTCCGCAGCACCCACAGAAGCGATCTGTTCGCGTCAACCGAGAGTTTTACTTCCTTGCCGTTAAGGGTGAAAGATATGTCTGCCATCGTATTAACCTTTCTCTCAATCTGCCTGCCCAAAAAGGTTAACCAGCCAATGTGAAAAGGCCGTTTCAGAGCGGCCCGTTTCATTGTACAATCAAAGACTGCTGCTGCAAAAGACAACTTGCTATTCTTCGGAGAAACTCGTAACTCCTGGCTGACTATGAACGACCTGCAAATATACAAAAAAGCTGCCTCACTCCTTGAAAGCGGCGAAGAAGTTGCGCTTATAACCGTGGTAGCCACAACGGGCTCCACGCCCGGCAAGACCGGCTACAAAATGCTCGTCTGGGCCTCTGCCGGCCATACCGAGGGCACGGTAGGGGGGGGCCTGACCGAGGCCGAGATGGTCAATGCGGCCAGGGATATGCTGTCACATACCGGCAGCGACCTCTTTCAACTCGATTTCGCCGGAACGGGTGATGATGAGCGAGGGATATGCGGCGGCTCGGTGGAGTTCCTCGTCGAGGCCTTCGACAAAAGCACACTCCCGCTATTCAGACAGATTGCAGCCGTTATCACCGACGGCCGCAAAGGCATACTCGTCTCGCTCATCGCGCCGCACAAAAAACCTCGAAAAGCATTTTTCGAAAACCTGCACCGGATTAGAACCTTAGATGATTTGAGTCTGTCCGATGATGCCATTCAATCAATAATCTCACTCGCCGCAAGAGAAGAATCTCAAAAAATGAAATTGCCCGGCGGCACCGAAATCTTCGTTGAAACCATCGCCGAACAGCCTATGCTCTTCCTGTTTGGGGCTGGACACGTGGCATGTCACGTCGCAAGATTCGCCGCGCCGCTGGGCTTTCGAATAACCGTCTGCGATGAAAGACGCGAATATGCCAACACGCAGCGCTTTCCCGGTGCGGACCATATCGTTGTCCAAAGCTATGATAGCGTCTTCGACAAAATCTGTATCGAAGGCAACACCTATATCGTTATCGTCACAAGGGGACACAAATGTGACGAGGTGGTCCTTGAGCAGGCACTTATGAGCAACGCAAAATACATCGGAATGATAGGCAGCAAAAGGAAAACGACGACTATTCTCAGATCGCTTGCCCGCAAAGGAATCTGTGCAGAGAAGCTGATGAAGGTGTTCTCCCCGATTGGCATATCAATAGGTGCGGTTACACCGGAGGAAATCGCCTTAAGTATCGTCTGCGAGCTCACTAAGATCAAGAGACTTGGGGACTCCGCCGACGTCGGCCACATGAAACTTGACTTTCTGAGACAGGCGGAGCAGAAGGACCAATGATAAACGCAGTAATACTGGCCGCGGGACAGTCGAAACGAATGGGAAGCCCAAAAGCCCTTTTGAGATTTCACGATGAGACGTTTCTGGAGCACATCGTCTCTGTGTTCAGAAGTTCAATTGTTGACGGAATCACCGTTGTTCTCGGCGCCCACGCCGACACAATCCGCAGGTCCGTTGACTTGTCCGCTGTAACTGTTGTCATGAACAGAGACTATGAACAGGGCCAGTTGTCCTCTCTTATTGCCGCCCTTGATGCTGCGCCGCAAAATATCCACGCTATACTCGTCGCTCTGACCGACATGCCGTTCATCACACAAGAGACCGTCAACCGGATTGTCCGCCGATTTACCCAAACGCAAAGCCCCATCATAGTTCCCGTCTTCCGCGGAAAAAGAGGGCATCCCGTCCTGTTTGCGAACTCCGTGTTTGATGACCTCAGAAATGCTCCGGCCAGCAAGGGCGCAAGGTATGTGCTTCATTCAAACGGGGGGAAGGTCCTGGAAGTGCCGGTGACTGATGAAGGCATTGTGACCAGCATCGACACGCCGGACGACTACAACTCCCGCTTTGGAGTCAGCCCTTAGAGAAACTTCCGCACTCCGACTTGATTCCGCTGGGCAGTCGCAGTTGCCTGACCTCCGTAAGTGGCAGAATATGATATCTGCGAAGAAGTGGCGGGCCGAGCTCGAACACCGAATGGACGATGTGGAGGTTCAGCGGCTGCGGCTGAATACGCACACCGCCAGGCCGCATAGCTCGCTGGGAAACCTTACGCCGGAGAAGTTTATCAGACAGGAAATGGAAAATTTTTCCACAGGCATGCCTGTGGAGACAGAGTCAATTAACGCTGGATACTCTAATATGTAGTGGTACAATAAACGGGGTAAGGTCAGCAAGGTGTAGTTGACAAGCAGCTATCCGAAGAAGGGCGTCTTATGTTAATTCGTAAGCCAGAAGATGTCGTCAATATTCGTTTTAACAAACGTGACAAAGAGACGCCAAACGATCAAAACGGTGATTCGGTTTTGCGGTTTTTTGTTAGTGAATTTCTCCGTTTGGCACATAAATCAAGAAGTTAACAAGGTAAAAGGACTTAGGGCGTTAATAATATGATTAAAGTCTTGCTTGTTTTTGGTACCCGTCCAGAGGCGATCAAATTAGCTCCAGTAATTGCTGAATTGGGGCAGTGTCCTTCAAATTTTACAACTGTAGTTTGTGCAACTTCACAACATAGGGAGATGCAG
This sequence comes from uncultured Pirellulales bacterium, assembly GCA_964514115.1. Lineage (GTDB taxonomy): Bacteria > Planctomycetota > Phycisphaerae > Sedimentisphaerales > Anaerobacaceae > CAZEPI01. The sequence goes on from CAZEPI010000002.1 coordinate 178,708, forward strand.
GATCAAGTCCTAAGAGTTTTCGATATTAAGCCAAATTATGATCTTGATTTGATGAAATTGAATCAATCGCTGAACGAAATTGTTTCTCGTGTTTTACTTGGTATAAGTGCCGTGCTTGAACAAGAAAAGCCCAACTATGTGCTGGTTCAAGGCGATACTTCATCTGCTCTTGCCGCGAGTCTTGCTGCATTTCATTTGCAGATTCCCGTCGGACACGTAGAGGCTGGGTTGAGAACATATCACAAATATGAGCCATTCCCAGAGGAAATAAACCGCAAGATGGTTTCTGTTCTTGCAGATCTGCATTTTGCTCCAACAGAACACGCCAGAAGTAATCTCATAAGAGAAGGACATTGTGTGGATTCAGTAATAGTTACGGGTAACACTGTAATCGATGCCCTTTTTTTAATTTTAAATCGCACACAAATGCCGTCAATGCTTGAATTAATGAATGTACCTCCAGATGTTCCAATTATACTTGTAACTGGACACAGACGCGAGAATTTTGGGGAAGGCTTCCAAGATATTTGTATTGGCCTTAAGCGTATTGCTGAAAAACATTCTGATTATCACATTATCTACCCTGTTCACTTAAACCCTAATGTTCAAGAACCTGTGTTTTCCTTGTTAGGAAAAATAAAAAACATACATCTTATCGACCCCTTAGAATATGTTAAATTCGTTCATTTAATGAAAAGGTCAGAATTTATCATTTCGGATTCTGGCGGAATCCAAGAAGAGGCAACGGCACTGGGGAAATTGGTTCTTGTAATGCGAGATGTTACAGAACGACCTGAAGCAGTTGAATCGGGGGTGTGTAAACTTGTAGGAACAAATCCCGAGCGAATATTTTCTGAAGCAACTCGATTAATAGAAGACAAAAGCGAATATCACAAAGCTAACAATGCCACTAACATTTTTGGTGATGGTTTTGCGGCAAGGCGCATTGTAGACGCATTGTACAGTCAAACACATGAGACAAAACATTTTCAAAAGATATGTCCCAAAAACTAGATACGCTTGTGCTCTGTATAGAAGATAGATTAGGCACCTGAAGATCATCAGGTTGTGAGCGAGGATTCGCAGACTGATCTCCCGAACTTGGCTGTAATGTCGACGTGCCCGGACGGCTGAACCCAAGTTGCGTTTGAACATACTGAACACCGTCTCAATCTGCCAACGCGATTATTACCGGGGACGTAGTTGATAATGACAACAACCGCATCGGGGACTTTCACCAAATCGCGGTCAATGCAGTCGAAGCATGGGAACAACTTCTGGCGGACTTTGGATTGACCACTCCAAATGACGATTGAGAACGAAAATACAGAGATAGCGGAGTTGCTGTGCCAGCACGGAGCACAAGAATAGCTCTTTGACAAATCGATAGTACGCGGTACGCGATTTTACCCGCCGAAGCCCGAAGAGCGAAGGCGGGACGCACCACGAACGCCGCGTTTGATGTCACGCTGCTTTCCTGCTAAAATAACAGATCCCGATTCCTCTTAGGTGCGCAAAAAGTATGGCCTTAGTCTTTTTTCTGTTTCAGGTATTTGTGATATCGTTTTCCGGGGCGATGCAGCCCGGGCCGGTGACGGCCACCGCCATTACGATGGGCGCTCGAAACCGCTGGGCAGGCGCCCTGCTCGCAATCGGCCACGGCGTCGTCGAGTTTCCGCTGATGGTCCTCATCATCCTCGGCGTCGGTGTTATCTTCGAGCAGACCGTCACCCAGATTATCGTGGGCTTCGCCGGCGGGGCGGTCCTTATCTATATGGCCTTTGGGATGTTCAAATCCGCTTCTGCCCAAATCGACCCGCAGCAGGGCGCTAAAAAAGACAGGCCACTCCTTGCCGGCATCGTCCTGACGGCGAGTAACCCGTACTTCCTCATCTGGTGGGCAACCGTCGGCCTTGCCCTTGCGACCGATGCAACCGAATTCGGAATATGGGCGTTCGCCCTCTTTGCGATTGTCCACTGGCTCGTCGATTTGATTTGGGTGACGGCCCTGTCATTCGCAAGCTACCACGGCACCACATTGCTCGGCCCGAAAATCCAGCAAGTCGTCCTCAAAATCTGCGCCGCCGCGATGCTCTTCTTCGGCCTGTTTTTCATCTACAAAGCCGCTGCCATCCTCGCTATAATACTTCGTTCCGGTCAGTAACCGTTCTGAAACACTCAGTGAAAGGAACCCGTTAGATGCCTAAAGATACATTCAAGCAAATACGATTTCTAACTAACCGCCGGATTCTCTGTTTCCCCATCACTCTTCTGATTATCTGCATTTCTCTGCCGGTCGACTCTTGTGCCGGACTCACCAAAGGCCCCGTCCTGCTCCACCTCTCACAAACTAAAGCCGCACTTATGTGGGAAACCGACAACCCCGGCCATGCCAAACTTTCCTATGGAAAGAACAGTACCCTCAACTACCGAACCCTCACAATGCCAAGCCCGCTTCCATATCGCACCTCCGAAGCCGGCAAAAAAACCGCATTCATTCATAAAACCTGGCTCAATAACCTCTCTCCCGGCACCGCCTACTCCTATCATATTTCAACCGCCGACGACAAAACCGAAACCTTCTCTTTCCGCACCATCCCCGCGAAAACTGATAGAGTTACCTTCGTTGTCTATGGTGACAGCCGAACCCATCCCAAAAGACACAGAAAAATCATCGAACAAATCATCGAATTGAAACCCGATTTCGTCGTCCACACAGGCGACCTCGTCACAAATGGGAACGATTACACCCAGTGGACCGGCCAGTTCTTCGACGTCGTCAAAGGACTCGCCGAATCCGTCCCCATCTACATCGCAAAAGGAAACCACGAAGGCGGCAACGGCAACTTTGAACAACTTCTTGTCCCTCCAGGTCGAACAAATCACTTCGGCTTGACCTTCGGCCCCCTCTACTACTTCTGCGCCGACAACTACACCAAATCCCCCTCACCGCGAAACCTCGTCGACCTCATCGCAAAGAACATCGAACAAAACAATACCGTCTGGAAATTCATAAGCTATCATATCCCCTCCCTAAACTTCGGCGGCCACTTCTCCGACTGGGCCGCACCGACTGTCTTCTCTGCCCTTGCAAAAGCCCGCGCCGACTTCGTTATCACAGGCCACTCACACCAGTACGAACGATTCCGCCCACTCGCACCGCCTGCCGATACCAACGGCTCCTTCGTCACCTGCATAACCGCTGGCGGCGGCGGTGCTCCACTCTACGACGTAACCCCCACCGCCTACCACGCCAAAGCCGACAAAATTCACCACTTCTGCCTCTTCCAAATCGATGGCCCAAACCTCTCTATGAAAACTATCGACATCAACGGCAGCGTAATCGACCAGCTCGAAATAACAAAAACAACCGGCTCCCTCGACCAAAACTACATCGACACCGCCGTCTCAACCCAACTCGTTCACCTCCACCAGCTCCTGCTTCGCACTAAGCCGCAACCCCTCCACGCCCCCCTTGCAGCAGGCAAACCTTTCACTGTCAGATACTCTTTTGTCGCCCCTAAGTTGCCGACCCCGGTTGAAATGACTTTCTCTCTCCGAACCGAAAGTGACCACTACCAGCTTCCGGAATCGATAGAAGTAACCTCTCGGCAGCAGGGCGGCACCATCACTGTAAAGCTTGAAGCAACACCATTAACTGATTTGACACCCTCCCAGACGCGCCGTGGAGAACCTGCCCCTCTCATACCCCCGATTTGGCTGGACTGCTGCTATAATGCAGGAGATATTCAACAGACGGTAACCCACAGCGTCACCGCACTGCCCGACTAAAACTTTACTGCTGTTGCGTGTGCTGCTCAAGTATCTCCTTGACGTTGTATTGCGACAGCAACTCCCGCTGTGACCGGCTTATCTGTCTCAGGCCTTCCGGCGCATCTGTCGGTGATTGCGCATAGCCGACTTCTGCCACTACCTCTGATATCTGCGAAAGCTTTATATCCGCCGGCTCTCTTGCCGGCAGGAAACCGTCCCTCGGCTCCGACGCCCGAACCACAAGCCCGCCCCTGATTATATGATTGAGTATCTTCTCGACAAACTCCGCGGGAATATCCAGCTTGCTCGATATCACCTCTAACTCAACCGGCGCCCTGCTCGATTCAAACCCCGCCGCTATCTCCCGCATTATGTTTATCACCGTGATGTCATTCGCTATGAAATGTTCTTCCCTCTTGTTTGCCGCCGCTATCTCCGCCGCATCCAGGCTCTTCAAATGCTGTGTCGTAAACGTAAGCTCCAACCCGAACAGGACTATCAGCCAGCTCAGATATATCCAAAGCACCCCTAACGGAATCAGCCCCATAATCCCATAGACCTTGCTGAACGGAATGAACTTCGTCACATACATCCCGAAACCCCATTTTGCTATCGTCCACACCAGAACCGCCACCGCCGCTCCCCATATCGCCGCCTTCGCTTCAACCTTCGTGTTGGGCAGCACGAAATACAAAAGAAAAAATGCCACCGTCGCTATCACGTAAGACAATACCGCAGGAGCTACGTTCGACATCACCGTCTGCTGTATCCGACCCAGCATCGCATACCGCGTCGTTATGTATATCGCTACCCCTATCAGCAATGGCCCCAACGTCAACAGCGCCCAGTAATTGATAATTCTGTGTATAAAACCCCTGCCTCTGCCCACGCCCCATATATTGTTGAACGACCGCTCTATCGTTCCCAATAGAGCAAGCGCCGCCCAGATTATCAAAATCGCACTCACAAATGCTATCGTCCCCTCGTTCAATCCTTCGAAAACCTTCACAACAAAATTGTCCATATGCTCCGTAAGCCGGATAGTCTCTTCCGCATTGGCCGGATCCGGGTACTCTATCGTCGAAAGGTGAAGCTGTTCATAGGCAATGTTCCTCACCTTGTCCCCAATGTCACTGTACGCGTCGAACGATTGAAATATCAGCAGCATCACCACTGAAAGCGGCACCAGTCCGAATATCGTATGGTACGACAGAGCCGCCGCCTGCTGCCCCGCTCGATTCTTCTTCAACAGCCGTGCACAGTGAGTCCAGAGCTTAATCTGAAACACCAGAAACCGGCTCGCCCGCCCAAGCTGTGCCGTCGGCGTCGACAGTAGATTCTCTAACATCTCTCTTCCCTTTCAACACGGCCTCGCCTGACCTCTCTTTACTCAAGCGCCTTTTCCAAAAGCAGCTCCAGGCCCGTCCGTATCGCCTGGTCCTGAATGAACTTCTGCACATCAAACTCCGGCTGCCGAAGCGTCCCTTTCAGCGGTATCGATATCCTTCTGCCCTCACTCTCCTCACCAGTTCTTACCGTCCTGCCACGGCTTGTATAAGGCAGTATCACCGTCATATCCAGCCGTTCATCCAGACCAATCACGCCCTGGAAATTGACAGGATTATTGCCTATGTCCACCTGCATATTATCGTAACTTACAACTCCGTTCTGAACCGTAAATTCGGTCGGATGGACGGTAATTTCCTGCCCCCGCGCCTCGGACCCAATCAGCGAAATCAACTGCCCCAGAACACCGGTCGGCTGAAGCTGGACCTTCTCCAGAGATATCGTCCCCACTAATTCAATATCATTTTTACTGCCCCCCTTAAGCGGAACTGAAAGCTCTTCGCAGCTAAAATTCGCCACTCCGCTCACGCCGGTCGCGTTTGCGAATATCGGGTTTACATACATTAAAAGCTTCTGCGCGTTCTCCTCGTTTATCTCAACGTTCTCCACCACCTGCATCGGCTCGGCTAACTTGAACAGCACCGGTTTGGTCTTCATCTCTTCGCCTGCCTCGACCCTGAAGTCCGCACCGCCTCCGAATCGAAGCTTGCCCTTGTTCACCGTCGTCTCAAACGGCGCAATCTCAAGCACCCCGCCTTCCATCTTCACAGCCACGTCAGTCGCGCCAACTCCCAGCCCCCTGAACTCGGCCTTCTCAAAGCCAAGCTGCCCACCGGTTTTGAGGTTTTCCAGAAGTCCCCCTTTCTTCTCTGTATCATATCGGCTCGCGAAAGTTATCCTATCCTTTCTCTGCCCCTCCAGCTTCAAACCCCCGGGCATAAACGCCGATACCATCGCACTTACCGCAGACCAGTCATAATCAAGCTCCGCCTGGCCCTCAACTGTGCTCATCTCTTTCTCCGTCACCTGCTCAAACCTGCCCTTTATCTTTATGTTCGGGCTGACAAGCTCCGCGTTCCGAATCGTTCGTGTACCTGTCTGCGGATTAAAACCGGCGTCAAACTTGAGAGCAACCTCTTTTTGCACAAACGGTTTTTCACCCGGCGACACTAAGCTGAAATCAGTCAGCTTCGTCGAGTCAGTAAAGACCGTGTACTGCCCGTCCTCAGAGCTTATCGAAAACCGGCCTTCTCCTCTGCCGCCCATTTGAAAATCCTTCTTCATCCCGCCGAACATCACCAGGTACGGCTGCACTCTCGAAAGCTCAATTGCCTCTGCCGACACCGTAACCGAAAGCTCCTCCTTCGACTCGGAGCCGAACGGCACAACCCCATCGCTCACCGCAACTCGCCCGAACCCCGCTCTTGCATCCAGACGCTCTATCGATGCAACGCCTCGTTTTTTGTCCACCGCCACTCCAAACGATATATCCGCACTCGGCTCGGTTACGCTCACTCTTTCCTGCGACGTAACCTTAAGCTGCTTTGCCGTTGCTGTCCCTGCTGTTGTCACCTTGTCTTCCGTTACCGAAAGCCGCCCCTGAGCTGAAACCTCACCTGCAATGCTGTACTTGCCCAAATCCACAAACTCGCCCAACTCCGCCTGCATCCTGCCCAAATCAATATTGCCGCTGTACTGCAGTGCATCGATTGTCCCCATGCAGTCCATTTTCGCAAAAGCCGCTCTTACGCCAAGATTGTCGAATCTCAACTTGCCCTGTTCCGATGAAACCTTCGCCTCACCCTTCACCGGCTCAGAAAGTGCTACCCTCTTGCCGTCAACCACACCCTCCAGACCCTCTAAGCTCGCTTGGCCGTAGAGCTTCTTGCTGCCCTGCTCTGTCACCGTCTCAACTTTGCCCGTGACTTTCCCGCCTGTTACTTGCATACCTTCTTTCACGCCAAGTGTATGCCAGAGTTGTGACATCGCTCTTGCCACGTCACAGGTGAAGCTGCCTTCAAGCTCATACATCGAATCGGGCGCAACAAACTCCGACAGGGACCCAACCGTCATCGGTGCTACACCGCTCGCTTCCGCGCTTAGCCAGTCCGCCTCAAGCGACAGCTTCTCCACCTTCACAACCTCTCCCGCTCGCTCCAGCCGAACCGCTGCGTCTATCTTGCTGCTCCCGACCACGTCCCCTTTCAATGCCGCTCCCGAAATCTCAACGCCTGCCCCGTTCACTACCCCTTCGAGTCTCTCCAATGCCCCATCTTCTATCTCGCTATCGAGCGTAGCCGAAACAACACCCTTACCTTCCACATCCAAGCCAGCCAGCGCAAAAATCACCCCTAAGCTCTCCAAATCCAGCTCATTCACCTCAATACTCAGCTCTCCGTTCGTTCCCTCAAGTCCCCATCCTTTTTTCGCGCTCGGCTTTATCTCGCCCGCCGCACTGACCTTTGACTCCTTCGCCCCTCCCTTAACCGTAAGCCCTGCCTCAAAACTGCTCACCTGCCCCACAGGCCGCAGCCTCACTTCGCTGCCTATTCCCGAAAGCTCCACCTTCTCCGCTCCTCTGCTTACCTTCACGTTGCCGTCGTTGACCACAAGGTCAATCCTCGACACGGCCAAGCCCACCTGCTGCGTTCGCTTCTCTCGCTCCGGCACTTCCTCCGCCACCTTTGCCTCAGCAATTTCTATCTGCACCTTCGGCTCGTCTATCACCGTTCTGCCAAACGATGGATTGCCGAGAATAATCGACGCGTAATGGGGCTTTGTCGCTATCTCCTTCACCGCCACCGATGTCCTGCCCGCCCCGTCCCTGAAACTGATGTCACTGACTCTTATTCCCCTAAACCAGCTCATCGATAAATCCGAAAAGTCAAGTCGTCCGTCTATCGACGCATTTGTCTTGTTAAGGATCATCTCCCGCATCTTCCCGCTCGACACAACAAACGGCACCAGAGCCGCCAACAGAACTATCACAAACAAGACAATCCCAATGACCCAGATGACTACCTTCCGCGCAGTCCTCTTGCCCGGCTTTTTGACCTGCTGGCCCGTCTGATTTCCCGCTCCCATTGCATCGACCCCCGAACTAAGTGAAACCTTCGTTCAGTTCACTACGCTATATCGACAAAAAGCGACACGCACAAAACAAAAACAACAGACTTATCAAAGATATGCCTCTGACCCCGCACTAATTTAGGTTTCTGGGCCCTGGGCCAGGCCGAGCAACGCGCGTTCGATTCGGGTCTTGAGCTTTGCCGAACCACCCGCAATCCGAAATTGGTGCGGGGCCCGGTCACTAATCCTGCATTATCTCATCCGTCTTGTGCTTCACCACCTCGTCAATCCGGGCCGTGTATTTCCTGGTCACATCGTCGATGCCCTTCTTGCCTTTCTCCAGCTCGTCTTCGGTGATAACCTTGTCCTTCTGCTCCTGCTCGAGACCCTTAATCGCATCCCTTCGGATACTCCTAAGACTCACCTTTGCCTGTTCACCAAGCTGCTTTACCTGCGATGCCAACTGGCCCCGTCTCTCCTCGCTCAATGCCGGTATGCTCAGCCGTATCAGCCTGCCCTCGACAATAGGCGCAAGACTCAAATCACTGTTCTTAATCGCCTTCTCAATCTCCTTAAGCGAAGCCGGGTCGAACGGCTTTATCAGAATCGTATCCGCCTGCGGCGCAGCAAGTGCTGCCAACTGCTTCAACGGCGCCGCACTGCCGTAATAATCCACCTTCAGATTCTCCACCAGACCCGGAGAGGCCCGACCCGTCCGAACCCCCTTGAGCTCGTCACGCAAATAACCAACCGCCTTGGCCATCTTCTCTTCTGTCTCGCGGATTATCTCCTTCGTCGGCATACGTAACCTCCATTCGACACCGCTCACGGCGGGCCTCTTCTCAGCAAATCAGCGTCCCTACTCGCTCGCCGCAAATCGCCTTCGAAATATTACCCTCCTTGAATATGTTCAAAACAATAATCGGAATCCCGTTCTCCCTGCACAGACTTATCGCAGAGTGGTCCATTATCCGAAGATTCTTCCCCAATACCTCCTCGTACGACAGCTTCTCATAAAGCTGCGCTTCCGGATTTTTTTTCGGGTCGTCGCTGTAAACTCCGTCAACCTTCGTCGCCTTTATCAGCAGGTCCGCATCCAGCTCCGAAGCGCGAAGTGCAGCGCACGTGTCCGTTGTAAAAAATGGGTTGCCCGTCCCCCCCCCAAGTATCACCACACGTCCTCGCTCCAAATGTCGCAGCGCACGCCTCCTGATAAACGGCTCGCACATCGCCGAAACCTCTATCGCGCTCAATACCCGTGTCTCCTGGCCAAGTTTTTCCAGCGTCTCCTGAAGTGCACAGGCGTTGATTATCGTCGCCAGCATCCCCATATAGTCCGCCGTGTTCCTCGGTATATTGCTTATCTGGGAAAATCTCTCCCCTCGAAGAAAATTACCCGCTCCCACAACCAGCGCTACCGCAGGACCCAGCTTGCATATCTCAACCACCCTCGCCGCTATCGACTCAAGACTGCTCCCCTTTATCCCGAATCCCCCCGCCTCACAAAAGCTCTCCCCCGACAACTTCAGCAAAACACGCTTGTACCTGCTTTCTCCCATCTAATCGCTTCTTCGACCTATCCTACTTCAAATCGCACGAACCCCTTTATCTCGGCCTCGCCTCCCGCCTGCTTGCTGACCTCCGCCAGATACCGCGAAACACTCTTGCTGTCGTCTTTGACGAACGGCTGGTCAACAAGACAGTTCTCCGCATAAAACTTCCGCATCTTCCCTTCGACTATTTTCCCCACTATCTCCGCCGGCTTGTTCTTCACCTGCTCGGCGAAAATGCTCCTCTCCTGCTCTACCATTTCGCTGTCGAGCCCGTCCTTGTCAACCGCCAACGGCTTGGCGGCCGCTATGTGCATCGCTATATCGTTCGCTGCCTTGGCAACCTTTTCCGATCCCGCCGTGGACGCATCTGATGTCTCTATCTCCACCATCGCCCCCACCTTCTTATTGAAGTGCACGTATGTTCCTATGACGCCGTTGTCTCCAACCTCATACCGTGCATACTCGCCAACCTCAATCTTTTCACCCGTCTTGCTCACTATCTCCGCTACCACCTCGCTGAACTTCCTCCCGCCTACGGCGGTATCGGCCAGCTCCTCTGCCACTGCCTCCGCAGAACAGGCAAAACCGTACTCCGCCAACGTCTCTCCCGCCGCCAGAAAATCCCTACTGTTCGCAACGAAGTCCGTCTCGCAGCAAAGACTGGCAAGAACCGCCGCCTTGCCGTCCTCACTTATCTTGCTCACTACCACCCCCTCACTTGTCTCGCGCCCGCCGCGCTTCGCAAGCGTTGCAAGACCCTTCTTCCGAAGTATCCCCATCGCCTCCTCAATGTCCCCGTTCGCTTCCTGAAGCGCCTTCTTGCAGTCCATCATCCCCTGACCGCTCATCTTCCTCAGCTTCATTACCTCTGATGCAGAAACCTCAGCCATCTCAAAAAAACTCCTCTTGCTTCACTCTTGTGTTAATGTCCTCTTACTCTGGCATGTCCGCAGGCGAGCCGGTGCTTGGCTGGTTTTCTTTCTCCGAAACTTGCTGTTCCGGTATCGGTTCCGGCCTTTCAGCCGCCTCGCCACTTTCCGCCCGCTCCTTCACAGCGGTCGCCGTCTGCTCGGCTCCTTCGTCCGCGCGTGCCAAGACTGCACGACGCGACCGCGTACGCTTTGGCCTCGGCTTTGACTCCACACGCGCCGATACCATCGTCTTGCCTATCGCAACCGCATCAGCAAGCTCGTTCAGAATCAGCGCTATCGCCCTTATCGAATCGTCGTTCGCAGGTATCGCTATGTCCACCGTGTCCGGATCCGAATCTGTGTCGATTATCGCCACAGTCGATATCCCCAGCTTCTTCGCCTCCCGAAGCGAGAGATACTCCTTCCTCCCATCTACCGCCACAACCGCACCCGGAAGCCGAGACATCTTGCGAATCCCCTCAAGGTTCGTCTTTATCTTGCGCATCTCTCGCTTCAACCGAGATGCCTGCTTCTTGCTCTCGCTTTCAATCGAACCGTCCGCCGTCATCACCTCTAATTGCTCAAGCCGCTGAAGTCGTGAACGAATCGTCCGAAAATTAGTCAAAGTCCCCCCGAGCCACCGCTCCGAAACATAGTGCATCCCGCACTTCTCTGCCGCCGCCACCACCGCCTTCTGCGCCTGACGCTTCGTCCCCACAAAAACCACGTCTTTACCGCTCGAAACCACCTCTGCAAGAAGCTTCTTCGCAATCAGCATCCCGGCCAGCGTCTTCTTCACGTCGATAATGTGTATCTTGCCTCGCTTGGCAAATATAAATGGGGCCATCTTCGGGTTCCATCGATTCGCACTGTGCCCAAAATGCACCCCTGCGTTAATCAACCCACGTGCCAGCTCTTTAGCCACGTACACCTCCAAAAAGTCTTAATAAACTTGTTCCCCAGCCGTCACAATGACAGCCAAAGCCAGGAAACTAATCCAAACCCAAAACCTTGTCAAGGTTTTTTTGTCGGGCCAAACCTGCCTAAATATCGCTGCAATTGGAAGTTCGGCTCCCAAAGGCCATTTCGGCGCACCGCGGCCCACGGGCCTGCCAAGCACCTCGGATGACTGGCCCCTCCCTTGCCCTCCTCATCACTGCTCGCCCTCAGCATAAAACAACCGGGGCCCGTGCTCATTCGCACAGGCCCCGGATTGATGCACTATCAACAACTCACTTCGACAAACAGCTTAGCTGCTTTATCGCGTACCGAGAGGCCACAAGTCGAACTTCAGCCAGTTGTTTCCAAGAACCGCAAAGTCTCGCATGTTCACCCAGCGCTGACCACGCGGCTCTTCATTGTAGAAGTTGCCCCACGACTGAGGCGGCTCAATCGCATAGTAGTTACGCCCGGTCCTGCCCACAATCGACATTATCTCTTCCTCGCTCAGCAGTCTGTTGTATACCCGGGCGTCGTCTATGTAGCCCGCGAAGTAGTCGGTGATACCTGGCAACTGAGGCGTCTCCCCCTCCGGATTGCCCTCGCCGTCTTTCGCACCAATGAACACCTGCGGCTCAACGGCCGGGTCGTGCGTCGCCGTGTAAGCATTTTCGGGCACATCTGATTCAGCCTCAAGCATCCCGTTGACATAGACCCGGCCCATACCACCGTTCACATCCGGGTACTGCTCGAAACTGCCCGCTACGTGATACCACTGACCGTTCTCAAGCGCCTCCGGCGGTACCCATCCGTTAAGGTGCGTCGCAAAGTGGATCTGCCTCTCAAGGAATGCAAGCATGCCGTACTGAAGCTTCCAGGCCGCCTCACCCTTGCAGACCAAGCACGCCCAATCCAGCGCCACTTCCTGCTTCTGCCAGCACATCACTGCGAACGACTTGTTGTTCATGTCGCCCCAGCCGGCATTGCAGTCTACCCACTCATTGGCATCCTGGTCGAAATACAGGACTTTGTTGCCCCTGTTCGCGTCGTACACAAACTGAGGTGTCCCGCACGGCTCGCCGTTTGCCAGTGAGCCGGCCGTACCGTTCGGGTCGTTATCGTAGCTATCCTCAAACTCATAACGGGCAAGCATGTTCGGGTCGTCATCCGCAACAGGCACCGCCAAGCCCGTCAGGCGGTCTCTTGCAAGCCAGTAGTCCACAAACCTGTCAACGTCCGCCATATCAACGAAGCAGTCGCCGTCAATATCACCGGGTATCGTGTAGCCCGATTCACCGACACAACGCTCCATATAGCTTCGAATGTTGTTAAATACCACAACACCCGTACCGCCGGGGGTACCACCACCGACTGCGCCCGGATTACACTCGACACCGAAGCCAAGATACAGGTAAGAAACACTGTTCAGATCCAAACCCGAAAGGTCACGCAAATCAATGTTCCAGTCATCCGTGACTGCTCTCGCATGGGCTCCCGGTTCCGGATGCGTCACTGCCTTCACCACTCCGGCGCTGTCCTCTACCGCCAACCACATCCTGTCGTAGTTCGGGTCAACTGCGTTATCCGCATCACCCTGGAAGTTTAACACCAGAGCCCGCAACGTAGTGTCCGGGTCGCCGTAAACCCAGTTCTTGCCGCCGGCGTCGTAGCGCGCCTCTGAGTAGTAATCAAGACCGTATGAACCTCCATACTGGTCGAAACGGTCGCCGTTGGCGTAGTCGTACGTCATCGAACCGTCGCTGAAGAACAGAAGTGAGCCCTGACCCCAGCCGCTGCCGCAGGCCGGCTCCCACCAATCAACCCAGCCATCGTCCCACGCCGTGTTCGAGTCCGTCGCATTGGGAAACTCGGTAATCGAACGATAGTTGCCCACATAGAAGCTCCAGACATCGCCCTTCCACATACACGGGTCAGGACCGGCATCGTTCACCTCGTCTATTCGCCAGTAGTACATCGTGTTGAGCTCAACAAGACCGCTTACCAGATAGTTGACGTCGTTCTGCGCTAGCACAAAAGCAGTATCATTTGTGTCGGCGTCGTTCACGTCGTTGAAGTCCGTTCCGAAATACAGCTCATGCCCGTTGACGTCCGCAACGTAGTAGCCAGAACTCCACGACAACTGCACCTCCAGCGGCTCGTCAACAACAATACTAACCGTTGCACCATCACCAGGACTCGGATTTGACGCCGCACCACCAACCGTCCTGAACGCCTGAACTAAGCTGTGGTACCTCTTCGGCACATCCAGATTGTTCACCTCGACCACTCGCCAGTAGTAAATAGTATCCAGCTCGAGTGCATTCATATCCGGTATCAAATCCAGTGGATTCAGACTGTTCGTCTCTGCCCTGAAATGACCTATCAACTTCCCGCCGCCGTAATCGCTCCAGCCAAGCGGGTAGGCAATGCTGGTATCTGATACATACGGCAGATAGGGACCGAACTTGACGTGGTGACCGTCCGTCGTCTTGCCGACTACATAATCACCAACGTAATCACCCGGCTTCCACGTCAGCGTCACTAACGGAGGAACAGGGTCTGCGTAGGGCACGGGCGTAAGGTCGTATGCCTCGCCCCAGTCCGCCTTGTAGGCATTAATCATCGTCCTGTCTTCAACACGCCAGTCGAAGTCTATCACCATCCGGGCTCTTTCGTGGCTCACTATATTGGGTACATCCATGCTGCCCACACCATAAGCAGTAATCCAGCCGCAGGGGTCGTAGTAATTGCCTATTGTCCACCTTTGGTCGCCGTCCAACAGCATCGTTCCGCCGGTGATGTCCATCCAGCCGCCAAATGTGGGGTCTAACACGGCCGTATAGGGTCCCGGGCAACCCAACAGGGCTGTTCGTATGGTAAAAAGATTGGCGTCAACCGTTCCGCCGTCCAAATGAGCCTGTCCGGCGCTATAATACCCAACGCCGCCGCCGCCGGGACAGTCATCACTTCGGGCAATCTCAAAGATGTTGGCATAGAGATTCCCTGCTCTTATAAAGAACTGTCCGGGGACCCCGTCGGCGGGTCGATATCCAATCCAAACCTCGGCACCGCTGGCATCGACGTCGCCTCCATTGACGTCGATGATTCCGCCTCCGTTGCCCCAGCCCGCACCGGTCATAAGGTCGGGTCCATCACCCATTATATTCAGCGTTGCACCGGGCTCTATCCTCAGCCGCGGCTCGCTGTCACCGCTGCCGCCGTATAGTATGACGCTGAGGGCGTTGGCATCGGCCAGCAAGACCGGATAGTCATTCGGCGTCGCGTTCAAAATCCCGGTGATAGTAGCGTCATCTGCATTCCCCGGCACGCTGTTCGGGTCCCAGTTGCGCGGCGAATGCCAGTAGTTGTCGTTCCCATCCTCGTTGTCCCACGTGTAGGCCGCGCCAAACGCGCTGCCACAAAGGCCGACCAACAAAGTCGCAACAAATGTGATTATTAATTTCCTATACATATTGAGCACTCCTCCTGAAAAACAATGTTACACAAATTAAAGATAAACGGGTGCTTTACAGTTGTCTGCTTGCCGTTGCTCCCCACAGCCACGAAGGGCCCTTTCTTCACATCCGCATCAATGCCGATGCGAAATCCCGTGCCTGTAGAAGGCAACGCTCGCCAAGGAATCAAAGGCAAAATTCATAGAATTGGGCTTGCCCATCACCCTGTTTTTCTTTTTCCATTTATCTCCTTTCCGCCGGCAATCCTGATAAATTTCTCTCTTGCGATTTCTTAGCTTCCAGATAAACTTGTGGCTCTATATGACCTCATCACGCGGCACCAAATCAAGAATTGTTCGCATGTTCGGCCTGTCACCATCCTTCCGGTTACTTCTCCACTCTAACCTCACACGACAGCTTGTCTCCGGCAGGCAAGCTCCTCGCGCTTCGTTACTAACATACGGGACCAACGCCCCGCTGCATACACACAGTACCACATCTGCCGCTCTTCTGTCAAGCGAAATATCGGCTATTCTCCTCCCTACGCCCACCGTCACAAAAGTTACCTAACTTCTTTCCTCAAAAGGCGTTTAGGTGCATCTCTCGCCCCCGAAGTCTTACCCTCGCCAGCCCCGACCCCCCTAAACAGACACTTCCCTCCACCGCACACACTTACCGCTCAGCACCACCGCACCGCCTTCAGTCACAAGTACATCATCCTCTATCCGAACCCCGCATCGGCCCGGTATATACACCCCCGGCTCGACCGTCACCACCTGCCCCGCCTCCAACTTGCCCTTTGCCCGCCGTGATACAACAGGAAGCTCGTGAACCTCCAATCCCAGCCCATGACCCGTCCCATGTCCGTATGCCGGCAGACCGTAACCCCTGATTACCTCCCTCGCCGCACCGTCAACGGCCGCTATTTCCGCTCCAGCCCGTATCCTGCTTATCGCCGCCGCCTGCGCCTCCTCAACCGCCCTGTAAACCTTCCTGTAAAAATCGCTCACCTTCCCCACCGCAAAGCACCGCGTCAAATCACAACAGTACCCCTTGTACCTCACTCCAAAATCAATCAGTATCCTATCGTTCGCTTTCAGCCGCCTCTGTCCCGTCCGATGATGTGGCCGAGACCCGTGTGCCCCGAATGCCACAATCGTCTCAAAACTCCTCTGACCACCAAGCTTGCGAATCTCAAACTCAAGCAGACCCGCAACCCGATTCTCGCTCATACCCGCTCTCAGGTTCCTGATGCAACACTCCAGGGCCTTGCCCGATATCCGCACCGCACCGCGTATCGCTGAAATCTCCCACTTGCTCTTAACCGAACGAATCGATTCGATAACCCCTTCAACACTTCTTAGCTTTACCTTCGCACTCTTCTTGAGCCCCTCGAAATCCCGCACCGAAGTCGATTTCTCCACACCCACCGCTTGTGCCCCTCTGCCTGTCCCCAGCACCTTTGCCGTTGCTTTTGAAAGCGCTCCTCTTCGCTCAACAATCTTGCAGCCCACACACTCCTTCTCGGCCTGCTCGCTGTACCTGCTGTCCATGACAAGACAAACCCCCCGCTGCCCAATAACCGCCCAACTGTCGTCCCCCGTAAAGCCAGTCAGGTAACTAACGTTCGCCGGCTTCGTAACAACCAGCCGCCTTAGCTGTATTTTCCTCAATCGCCGCCGAATCGCCGCAAGCCGTCTTCTCATCTCTTCAGACATACGTCCTTCCTTCTACCCCTTCGCACCCGTCCCGCAACTCATTAACACCGCCTTTGCGAAAAATAAAGATTTTTTTGCCCGCCCCGTTTGGACTCTCACCCTTTCTTTTCTATATTTTCATTGGTTGTTAGGGTCGGCTGGGGGGAAAAGCCGGTTATAGAATATGCGTCCGCCTCGCCTATACGCGAGGTAAAAAGTCAACGCGCCGTCGCCATAGCGGCTTTGGCGCGTCGGCGACTGCGATTCACTCCTTCAAACAGGGCGGCACACGTCGTCCTTTTTTTATGCCTTGTTCGCATCTGCTCTTGCCGCTAAAATACCCACTCTTGGTTCGTCTGCTTATTTAATGTTGTCTTTACAGTTAACCTGCTTAGAAAATGCTGCTTCCCATTCGCACAAGTATAACACCCTCCAAGACCCCATACGCAAATTACGCGCTCATAGTCGCCAACGTCGTGCTCTTCCTCATTACCTTCTTGCCGCACCTTGACCCCCAAACCGGCACCCCCGAAATCCTCCGCCCCTGGGCACAACCTTTTATGCTCACACCTGCCCGCCCTTTCCTCTGGCAGTTCGTAACCTACGCCTTCCTCCACGGCGGACTCCTGCACATTATCGGAAATATGTTCTTCCTATACATCTTCGGAAACAATGTAAACGATAAGCTCGGGCACATCGGATACCTGTGCTTCTACCTCGCCGGAGCCGTATTCAGCGCCGTAGGACATTCCCTGCTCAGCCCCCACCCCGTCCTCGGCGCCTCGGGCGCCGTCGCCGCCGTCACAGGTGCATACCTCGTCCTCTTCCCCCAGACCCTCATCACCGTTCTCTACTGGTTCTTCGTCATCGGAACAATGGAGGTCCCCGCGCTCTACTTCATCCTCATCAAACTCATCCTAATCGACAACGTAATCATTGCCTACACGCCGGAAGTCGCCTACGATGCACATCTCACCGGCTACGCCTTCGGTGTCCTCTCCATACTCCTGCTGCTCGCCACCGGCCTGATGACCAGTACACACTTCGACCTCTGGGCTATGATAAGGCAGTGGAACAGACGCCGACGATACCGTGACGTCGTCGCAGCCGGATACGACCCCTTCACGGGCCTCCACGAAAGAAAACGAATCAAAGTAAAGCAGACCGACAAAGCACCCTCATCTCAGTCGCCCGAAATAGAGCAGCTCCGCCGCCAAATCACCTCCCGAATCGCAGAACGGAACCTCGCCGAAGCCGCAAACCTCTATCTTCACCTGCTCGACCTCGACGCAAAACAAATCCTGCCCAAACAGCACCTGCTCGATATCGCTAATCAGCTTGCAAGCGAAAACCGGCGCCGCCAGGCCGTCGAGGCGTATGAAAGCTTCATCACCCACTACGCCAGCTACGAATACATCGAACAGGTCCGGCTTATGCTCGGCATCATCTATTCAAGGTACCTCGACAAACCTGACCTGGCCGCTAAGCACCTAACAGCCGCCGAGCAAAAACTTTCCGACCCGGCCCAGCTCAAAATGTGCCGCGACGAGCTCGCCAAAACCAAAAATCTTTGAGGATTCTTGAGATGTCGCCTGCCAAACTTGCCCTCCCCAGGACGCCTTACGGCGTTGTCGCATTGCTCCTCCTTGCCATATCTTTGCAAAACGTCCTCGCACAGGATTCTTATCCGCCACCCGCTCCGCCCGCCGACGATTCCCTCTTCGGCGCCAAAATCCAGCGGACTATGACACTGCTCGCAACCAGCACCCCCAAACATAGAAACCCTGTCAAAATCCTCTTCTATGGCCAGTCCATCACCAAGCAGGAGTGGTCCGAGCAAGTCACAGACTACATCCGCCAGAAATTCCCTCACGCCGACCTAGCCATCGAGAACCGTGCTATAGGCGGCTTCGCCTCACAGCTCCTCTATAAAACCGCATACCACGACCTTTATCCCTTCTATCCCGACCTGCTAATCTTCCACGTGTACGGCGACCACAACAGATACGAGGAAATCATCCGAATCACCCGCGAAAAAACCACCGCCGAAATCGCCATCTACAACGACCACTCCGGCGCCGCTCAGGACGATACACCCGACTTCAACGACGACGATTGGACCGCCTTTATGGATGGCCATATCCGGAACGTCGTCAAAAAATACAACTGCGAGCTAATCGACATCCACAAGCCCTGGAAGCAATACCTCCGCGACCACAACTACAAAGCTGCCGACCTGCTCATCGACGGCATCCACTTGAACGACCACGGCAACTTCCTCCTCGCCGAATTCGTCAAACGACATCTTGTCTATAAACCCCAGTTCCCCCCGGACCCCTGCAATATGGTCACAACTTATCGCATACCGCAAGACGTCGCTTTCGTCGATGGCAAGCTGACATTCGAGTTCAACGGAAACCGCATCGACGCAATCTCCGACTGCAAAGACGACAACTGTCCCTCCGCCGACGTCCTCATAGACGGCAAAAGACCTTCCGAATTCCCCGAGGCCTACTTCTTCACCCGCCCCAGCCGAGTCCACAACACCTGGCCCGCCATCATCCACATCTCCTGGGAAAAAACGCTCATAGTCGAACAGTGGACCGCCAGGGTTTACGACGCCAATAACTTCGCCGCCGAGTTCAAATTCGACGTCACCGGCTCAGTAACCGGGTTTGATGGCTCCGGCACCCACAACAAAAAGTTCGTCTCAAACTCAGGCCGAATCGTCATCGAACCCGAAAACTGGTACCTAAACCAAACCTGCGAATTCGTCAAAAAGCAGTTGCCCGAACCCTTCGAGATTAAATGGCAGGTCCTGCCTCTTTTCACCAATACCTACACCCCACCCAAAATCGAAGACCCAACCAGAGAATACGCTACTACACTCGCCCAGGGCCTCTCCAACTCAAACCACCGGCTCGAACTCATCTCCTCAGACGGTCGACCTCTGCTGATAAAGGCCCTACGGGTGTATCGACCACCTTTCAGCCACCAATGAATACGTAGATTTTTTTTGAGCCAGGACGACCTCACTGTGTTATCATAGACAAAAATAGAAAGTCCAACCGCATCGAATACACGGAGTCTGTTATGAATTATCACAGCTTTCTCCTCGTTTTCTTCGCAACTCTCACGACCCTCGCCGCCGACAAACCTGTCGTTAAAAGGGAGTCGCCCATGCAAACCTACCAACAGCAACTGCAAATCACATTCAGGGATCCCGAAGCCGCAAAAAAGGCTCGAATCACCGTCGCACCGCTCTACAACGGATATACCTGGTCGGTCTCCAGCCGCTGGGACGACAACAACGCCCACAACCTCGACATGCGGGACGTCCTCAACAAGCACGGCCACAAGGGAACCTTCTATCTCAACGAAGCAAAGACCACCCGGCCTGCCGTCTTCGACCAGCACAACGCAAGCTGGGACTTCGACTTCAAAACCGACTTCTATCTCGACCCGGACTACGACTATGGCAGGAGCCGACAGGCCGACACCTTCGATTTCACCTCCACCGCCCGCAAGCTCCTCGAAGGAGGCCACTCAATTGGCGGCCATTCTCTCACTCACCCGAGACTGGCCTACCTCAACCGGAACCGCATCTTCGAAGAAGTCGCCGGCATCCGCACGCAGTGGGAAGCCGCCGCTGATACCCTCCTCAATTCCTACGCCTTTTCATACTGCAATTATCGAAACGAAATCGAATCTGACAATGTCCATACCGACATCGACCGCGCCCTCGAACGCGCCGGCTTCTTTCACATCGCCAACCATCGCTACGACGACCCCCTCCAGACCGATATGATACTCAGCCCCATCATGCCCTCCGACGGTGCTAATATCGATAACTTCGCACAAGGCGCCCTTAATGACCCCGCCTTCACCGAAGCGCATCCGCACCTTTCCTATTCAATGCACGTCTGGTATCGAACACCCGAAATGTGGCGCCGCTTCGAACAGCAACTCGACAAATACGGCCACAACCCCGACTGGTGGTACTGCAATCAGAATCAGTACGCCGCCTACCGATACCAGTTCCGCCACGCCACAGTCACTTCGCACACTGTCGGTAATAAGCTCACACTTACCATCACCCGCCCCGAACTACTTGTCCTAAACGACCCGACTCCGCTCACCCTCTGCCTTGAAGGCATCTCCAGCAACGACGTTCTCGATGTAACCTGCCCCACAGCCGACGCGAGCATCTCCGAAAAGGATACCGATGCACTCCTCATTAATCTCTCTCACGACCGCCTTAAAAAGCTGCCTGACAAAATCGGCCTCATCGAGAACCCAGCCAATCGCTCCGAACTCTCACCCAAAGACCGAGACCCCGATTTCCCCGGACTAAAGGCGTTGCTTTGCCATCAGGAAGACCACTTGCTCCTGACAGTCTTCACTTCATCCGAGCCAATCGAAAACGTCACCGTCACATGGCGATTGCCCCTTGCATTCGCCAAAGGCACCGTAGTTGAAACTATCGGCAGTGTCCTCGCCGGCACACAGACGCAACGCACGCTCACCCTCGAACCCATAACCGAGGATTACCTCTACACCGCCGGAATCGCTTACTATCTTGCTCAACTCGATTTCCAATTCCAGGGCCGTCCCGCTCGCCTGTACGCAACTTGTCACGTCCCAAACCCCCACCTCGACCGCTCCTTCCCCCAAGCCGGTTTCCTCAAGCTCGGCCCAATTCACCAGGACCACCTCGACCTCGACAAAATAATCGAGGACATCAAAGCAGGCAGACTCAGCTCACAGCCCTGGCAATACGCCTGGCAGTGCCCCGATGGCCGAGTCCTCGACTGGACACGCGACCCCAAAGACAGCTCCCTCCACAGACCCTTCCTCAGCCCCGAAGTCGTCCGCACCTTCGGCCGATGGATGTGCGAAGACCCGCTGCTCTACTTCCTCCAGTCCTCCCTCTACTCAGAAAAAGACCAGCCCGTCGAATTCCTCTACCAGCAAAACACCCAATACATCTTCCTGAATGGCATGCTCCTCTCCGGCAGAAAGACAAAACTCAAACAAGGCAGCAACAACCTTGTCCTCGTCTATAACAGCCGAAATGGAATCTACGGAGCGCTTCTCCGCCTCGTCAATCCCGATACCGGCAGTCGGTTAACAAACGTCCGCTTTGAGCCCGAGAAAGCAGAAGCCGGCCTCACCGGCGTCTTCAAACCCCATTGGCGCTCCCAAAACTCCCAGCCCCAGGCCCGCCTGTCGGACTCCTCCGCCCGGAACCCCTACAAACTCTAAACCGCCCCCGATACGCACCGCACAATACGAGAAGCAGAAGCAGCAGGGGTTCTATCCACCAGTTCCCTACTTTGCCCAGCACTTGCCCAACTCGGCAAAATCCAGCCAATCTACAACCCCGTCGCCTCCCAAAGGCCAGATATCCGCCGACGGACTGCCACCCGGCCCAAGCCATTGCTCACTCAGCAGCCAGACATCCGCGTACTCCACGTGCCCGCTGCCGTCTATATCACCCAAAGGCCATTCGTATGCCCCGATATCATACCCCCATCCCATCGGCCTCGGGTCATCCTCTAAGTCTGTTGCCGGTGCTTCCGTTGCCGACCCCGCATCAATCGCATCCGAATCTCCCTGTATATGAAAGTCGCCCGCTGCCGCATTGACAAACCTCGGCAAACCCTCTATGCACCAGTTCGGGTCGAGCCCGGTCGTGTCTTCGGTGAGATTGTATTCTATGGTATAGCTTATCGGCGGGCGGTTGACCTGAATCGGCGGCGTGCACTGCGACAATATGTTGTTCCGCACCACCACGTTTTGCGCTTCGGTATTGCCGATATCCACACCGGCTCCCCAGCCAAAGGCGCAGTTGAAAACAGTGTTATTAATGTAATATACATCCACAATCGGATGCGTGTCGTTCACATCACCTCCCCAGTCCTTGCAGAACATGCCCGGGCCGGCACAGTTGTATATCAGGTTGTTCACAAACCAGACATTGCTCAACACCCCGCTTGTTTCCGCACATGCCCCGAGCCCGAACCCGCAGTCGTGAATAATATTATTCCTGTACTCAATATTGAACGTTGGTACGTTCCACGCATCGGCATAAAGCCCCTGCCTCTCAATATCGTGAATGTGATTGCCGATAACCTGAACGTTCCGCGCACCTTCTTTGATATCAATGCCCTCCTTCATGCAGTCGTGTATGTGATTGCCCTCAACCAGAATCCATTCGGAGAATTGCTTGACCGTGATACACTCCTCCGACCCGCCCAGACATGCCTGCACAATCTCATTTCCCTTTACCACCGCGTTCGTCGTGTACCTCACCTTGATGCCCGACGAAGTCGTGTTAAACGTATAGCAGTCCTCCACGCGCATCTGGTCACTGTACCGCATCCATATCCCCGACCCGTTGCAGTTCTCCACACGCAGCCCGCGTACCTCCACCCAGTTGCAATCGTGCATCTCAAAGACACCGTAGAATCCGCCGAGCCCGTTGCAGTCGACGATTGCCGTCTCAGTAGGATAGCTCGCAAAGACAACCGGCGCCACCTCGGTCCCGCGCTTGCCCGTCACCACCACGTGCTCGTGATACCTGCCCGCTCGAATGTATGCGGTATCGCCTGCGCCAATCGTACTCGCTGCCTTCTGGACCGTTCTCCAGGGCAGCGCCTCGGTGCCGGGATTGTTATTATTGCCGGTCGTGGCCACATAATACGTCCCCGCCTGCGAAACCGACAGCCCGCCAAAACACAAAATCACCGCTGCTGCCACCACCAAAAACCGATAACCATCCCGAAGTGCCTTACGATTTGCCATCGTAACCATCATTACCTCCTCTCTGAGTCAACTGTGCTCCTCCTCCCATTACCCCTCGTATTATACCACATCAACCCCCCTCCACCAAAACAAAACCACCCCAAGCACTCCTCACTGAACATCGTGTTTAGCACAGGCGAAACATCTGGCCGATACTAATCAAACTTGTAGTGCTTCCGCACCGGCTTGCAAACCTTCCACGTGCATTCCAAATCCACCGGAAAAACCACCATATCCCCAGGCCCAAAGCTCACCTCACTCTCGCCGTCCGTCACCGTCACCTGCCCCTCGAGAATAAGGCACGTCTCGGTCTGCGTATAAGTCCAGTCAAACTCGCTGGCCTCGCACTGCCACGTAGGCCAGCTCTTGCACTGCTTCTTCTCCTGCTCGCTGGGCTTTCGCACCACAACATCCTTCACACTCGCCATTTGCTCACCCTTAAAGCTCAGCTATCGAAATATGTTCGCCCATCTAGTGAATTATAGTCTTCCAGGCGCCTTATTCAAACCCCGCCTGTGAAAACCCGCAAGGCCGGTGCGTCGCTTTATCTTGATGTGCGCCGGGATTTGTCTGGCTGATGCCCGCGGCTTGCTGTAAATTACCGCTTCTTATGAACGCCAAACAGCTTGCACAACTCGATACGTTTTTCAATGACTACGCCGCACGATTCTACTGCGACGACGACTATGTCAACGCCAATCTCAAGCTGAAAGAAGACCACTCCCGCCGAGTCATCGACGAAATCCTCCATCTCGCCGACCACCTCTGCCTCGACGAAAATCAACAGCGCATCGCCCGTGCAACCGCTTTGCTCCACGATATCGCGCGCTTCCCCCAATTCGCCGAATACAAGACCTATCACGACCCCCGCTCCATAAACCACTGCCGGCTCGCCGTCAAAATCCTCACCGAAAACAGAGCGCTCGACCACCTCGACCCACACGAGAAACAACTCATCTTAAAAGCCGTCGAATACCACGGCATCAAGGAGCTGCCCGACAATCTCCCTGAAGAGCAGCTCCTTTTCTGCCGCCTCATCCGCGATGCCGACAAAATCGACATCTGCTACATTATGGCCGAGAACTATAAGCGACACCGCAACAACCCCGATGACTTCCAGTTTGAAGTAGAGCTGCCCGACGAGCCCTACTGCTCACCCCATGTGGTCGATGCGCTGCTCAACAAGCAGAACATCGACTACAGCCGGCTCAAAACATGGAACGATATGAAGCTTGCCAACCTCGCCTGGGTCTACGACGTCAACTTCACCCCCACACTCCAGCGAATCAAACAACGCCGTTTCCTCGAAACCATCCTCGAATTCCTCCCCGACACTCCCGAAATCCAAGAGGTCCGCCATAAAATCTTCTCCTACGTCAACTCCCGCCTCGCTGCAGGAAAATAGCTCCCGTCGTCGCCCGTTTGTTTGTCGTAACCGTCCCAAGAAGTGTAGTTGAGGTGTAAAAAATAAGCCTCTTTGCCGATGTTTGCTAAAAAACACAGCAAGGAGGCAAAAATTGATTCAACACATTATCCCTTCGGTCGGCACAACACTAAAACTTAACCTTGATTCAACATATTATCCCTTCGGTTGGTAACGGGTTAAAACTTGAGAGCCATCACTACCCCCATTGTGGTCGATCTGGCGGTAAGGACCTGGGAGCAGGTTTGCAGCGACGGAGTTGGCCGGACGAACAATGCGACGGAGCGGATTATAGGATTGGATTATGCGCAGCATGGCCAAGCCCACAAGGTCAGAGTCAAGGCAGCCAGAGGTTTTAAGGCGATGGAAAAGATTTTATGTCATTGTTACCTGTCCGAATATCTCAGGGGCAGTGCAGGGGGTGCGGCTGGATTTTCCGGCAAAGGTTTTTGAGCTTGAAATCGGGTATTTGCAAGGGCAGTAAGCGCAGTTTTCGTCATTGCGAGGGAGCCGAAGGCGACCGCGGCAATCTTTCACTTTCGAATATTTGAGATTGCTTTCCTTCGACTGTGCTCAGGACAGGCTGCTGCGCTCGCAATGACACAAGCAGATAACCCGTTACCAGTAATTCAGTAATAACGTTACCGGCTGCCAGAAAAATTTGTCACACGCAGTGCAGGTGTGTGCGATTTGCGGAAAGTGGTTTGATAAAAAGAACTTAGGAATAAACCCTAAAGATTCGCCCACAATCCCTGGGACGGTTATTGATTGTCGGTGGGGTTGACACCGGGGCGCCCCGGCGTTATCATTTCGGGGTTTGCGGGTTCCCAGCCGCGAAAAAGGGACTCCGCCGAAGCGGCTTCGACCCTCTCGCGAAGGCGGATGGCGGCTGGGGTCCCTGCCGAGGGAACGATATGGGAAAGATAGAAACGAAGTACACGCTGGAACGGGAGATGCCGAGTTCGCCGCATTCGGAGGCAGCGATACTCGGGTCGATGATAGTGGACCCCGAATGCATCGGGCAGGTGGTGGAGATGCTCGAGCGGGAGGCATTCTATCGCCTGGAGCATCAGTTGATATTCGAGGCGGTGGTAGCGCTCTATGAGAAGAATCGGGGGGGAATAATAGACGGGGTGCTTGTACGGGACGAATTGGAGAAGCGCAAGGTTTTGGCGGAGATTGGCGGGGTGGAGTATTTGGGCAAGGTGATGGAGTCGGTGCCCAGTTCGGCCAATGTGATGTATTACGCGGGGATTGTCAAGGACAAGCAGCTTTTGCGGGAGACGATAGAAGCTGCGACGGAGATTCTCAATGATGCATACGACCCGAGCGGCGAGGCAGGCGAGAAGCTGGATGAGGCGGAGCGGCGGATATTTGCCATTGCAGACAAGAAGATAACGGGCAATGCCGAGCTGATGAAGGATTTGATTACGCGGGCGTATGAGCTTATCGAGACGCGGGATGGGAAGCATGTCACCGGTGTGCCTACGGGATACTTCAAGCTGGACGAGGAGACGTGCGGGCTGCAGAACGGTGAGATGATAATAGTTGCGGGCCGGCCGAGTATGGGCAAGACGTCGCTTGCGTTGAATATGGCAGAGCACATGGGAGTTGCTGAGCGAGTGCCCGTGGCATTTTTTTCTTTGGAGATGGGCGGGCAGCAGTTGGCGGAGCGGTTTTTGTGCAGCACGGCGGGGGTTGAAAGCCAGCGGGTGAGGAAGGGGATGTTGAGTACCGAGGACCATCAGCGGCTTGTGGAGGCGTGCGGGATTCTGTCGGATGCGCCTGTTTATATCGACGACACGTCATCGTTAACACCTTTAGAGCTGCGGGCAAAGGCCAGGAGATTGACCAGTCAGCGCGGCATAAGATGTATCTTTGTTGACTATCTGCAGTTGATGCACCTCGGGGCCGGGAGGGTGGAGTCGAGGCAGCAGGAGATTACGACGATATCGCGGTACCTGAAGGGGCTGGCGCGGGAGCTGAATATTCCGGTGGTTGTGATGAGTCAACTGAACCGTTCGCCGGAGGGGCGTGAGGGCCACAGGCCGCGGATGAGTGATTTGCGGGAGAGCGGCAGTATCGAGCAGGATGCGGACGTGGTGATGCTGCTTCACCGTGAGGATTATTACCATCGCGGCCAGAGGGATTACGAGGCGGACAATACGGCAGAGGTGATAATTGCCAAGCAGCGTAATGGTCCGACGGGGATAGTCGGGCTGATTTTCAGGGAGAAACTTACGCGTTTCGAAAATGCTTCGTATACGTCAGAGTCACAGCTTGCCGGGATGGGGGCTGATGATGCCGAAAGCGGTGTGGCGCCATTTTAATAGACCATAGACCAAAGACCACAGACGAATGACGAAAAACGAAAGACTAACGACTAACGACGAACAACGAACGACGCGCGATAAGAGACAAATCGAGGCGTGGGTCTTTGGGCGTGGGTTCGGGGTTTTCTTTGTGCTTTGCATCTCATGCTGCTGGTGCTTTGGTCAGTCCGAAGGACGCCTTCCGGCGGAGTTGGCCGGTGAGGACATTCGGCCGAGCTCAGTCGAAGCCCAGCCGCGGATAGGGAGGATTGGGGTTGAGGGCAATGCGAGTATAGCTGAGCCGCGGATTTTGTCGCGTGTTCGCAGTCAGGTCGGGGATTCTTTTGATGTGGCCCGTGCGGGCGAGGATGCCAAGCGGATAGCCGAGCTTGAGGGAGTTGAATACAGCTATTACAACGTCAAGCCGATTGGAGACCAGATTGAGCTGACGTTTGTGGTTGCCGAACGGCAGGTCATCAGGGCGATAGAGTTTGCCGGAAATCGTGCGTTTAAGAGTAAGGAGCTTGCCGGGAAACTGGGGTTCAAGGTGGGTGATTATCTGGACCCTGTTCTGGCCGAGACCTATACGAGCACGATTTCGGAGTTTTACCGCACGAAGGGTTTTGCTTTTATTGATGTGGTTCTTGAGCGTGAGAAGCTGTCAGGGGGCATGGTGAGCTATCTTGTGGAGGAAGGGCCGAGGGTGCGGGTCAGTGCCGTTCGGTTCGAGGGCAATTCAGCGCTTAAGAGCGGCCAGCTCAGAAAGACGATAAAGACCAGCCCGCGCAGTTGGCTTTTCTGGCCTCGCTACTATAGGGAGGAACAGGTGGCCGAAGATTTAGCGCGGCTGCAGGGTGCGTATCAGAGGCGGGGATTTCTGAATGCGGACATAACGGCCAGACGCCAGTACAATGCGGATAGGACTAAGGTACGCATCACGTTCGTGATTGCCGAGGGTGCGGCTTACCGTGTTGAGCGTGTGGTTTTCTCGGGCAATGAGGAGTTTGAACGCGAGCGTTTGATTTCAATTCTGGAATTAGAAGCGGGTCAGGTCTTCGACCAGCGAAAGGCGGAGCTGGATTCGAAGCATCTGGTTAAGCTGTATCGTGAGAGTGGTTTTATTGATGCGGGGGTGGAGCAGGGTTTGCGGTTCGTTTCGGACCAGAGCGTGGAGGTGGAGCATCGGATAAAGGAGGGTCAGCGTTTTAGAATAGGGCAAGTGACTATCACGGGCAACGAACAGACGCAGGACCGCGTGGTTCGCCGGATACTTGACGAATATGACTTCCGCCCCGGCGAGTGGTACAACGCCGATATCGCCAGCGGAGACGGGAGGGGGTATCTGGAGCGGCGGCTTCAAAGGATGCTTTTGACGGAGCGCGGCGGGGCGACTATCACACCGGTTGGCCAGAATGCGGACCAGCGTGATGCGAGGGTGGATATTATCGAGGGCAGGACAGGTATGGTGCTTCTCGGGGCCGGGGTAACGAGCGACAGCGGTGTAATCGGCCAGCTTGTGTTTGAGCAGCGCAACTTCGACATTAAGGACAAGCCCAAGGGCCTTATGGATTTTATCACGGGTCAGGCGTTCAGGGGCGGCGGTCAGAGTCTGCGAGTGGCTCTTCAGCCGGGAACGGAGTTGAGCGAGTACTCAGTAAGCTTTTCGGAGCCCTATTTGAACGACAAGCCGATCGGGCTGGATGTTGTTGGCTCGAGCTGGGAGCGGTGGCGGGAGAGTTACGACGAAGGCCGGACCAAGGGCTCCATCGGTCTTCAGAAGCGATACAAAGACCGCTGGAGAAGGAGCGTAGGTTTTAGAGTGGAAAACGTTTCGGTGGAAGACCTGGATTATGACGCGCCGCAGGAGATAAGGAATGTGGAGGGGGATAGTTTTCTTGGCGGACTTCGCCTGGGAATTGGTCGGGATACTACGGACGATATGTTTCGTCCAAGCAAGGGTAACGATTTCGAGCTTGGGTACGAGCAGGTGGCCGGTGGTCATACGTTCGGGATTATCAGCGGTGTTTGGCGGAGGTATGCAACGCTGCATGAGGACTTAGCGGAGCGCAAGACGGTGCTGTCAACGAAGCTTCTTGTGGGCAGTGTTGTGAGTAGCGCGCCGCCGTTTGAGAAGTTCTATGCCGGCGGGACGGGAAGATACGGGATTAGGGGTTTTGAGTATCGCGGCGTCAGTACTCGCGGGCTGCAGGTCATTTCGGACCCGAACGCCACGCCGAGATACAAGGACCCGATAGGCAGTGACTGGCTACTTCTGGCAAGCGCAGAGGTGGTTGTTCCGTTGGTGAGCGAGAATTTTGGGGTCTTGTTTTTTGCCGACAGCGGTGCAATTGACTCAGGCGGTTATCGTGCCTCGGTGGGGGCGGGTATACAGATATTGATACCGCAATGGTTTGGGCCTGTTCCAATGCGGTTTGAGTTGGCGGCGCCGGTGATGAAGGATGATGAGGATGTTACACAGGCGTTTAGTTTTTCAATTGGACGTCTGTTTTGATTTGCATTCAGGCACGGTTTAAGGAACCCGAGACAGGGATTAGGAAAGGGACAGTTATGAATATCAGGGCGGCGGTCATAGCAGGTTGTCTTGTTGTGTTGTTTGCTGCGAGTTTTTGTTCTGAGCGGGGTTTAGCGGGCTCGCCAGACAGCGAGCAGGGTTATAAAGTGGGCGTGGTGAGTGTTCGGCAGATATTCACGGAGTGCAAGCGGAACGCGAAGTACCGGGCCGAGGCGATGGAGGAACGTGCGAAGATGGAAGCGGAGCTGCGGGGGCTTTCAACGGAGATAGAGCAGAACAAGGGAGAACTGGAGGCGTTGAAGCTCGGCAGCAGCGACTACGATGCCTTGATGAAGGAGATATTGGGCAAGCAGGCGCATTTGCAGGCGCAACAGGAGTACTTCAAACAGCAGGTATCGATAAGGGAGCGGCAGTTGATAGAGAAGTTGTTTAAGGATGTGGTAGCGGTGACGGCTGAAGTGGCGAAGGACAAGGGTCTTGATTTGGTTCTTGAGAAAAGCGAACCGGAGCTTTCTAATGTCAGCAGTAGTGAGCTTACACTTGCAATAAGCACTCACAAGGTTCTTTACAGCGAGGGTTGTGAGGACATAACGCAGGAGGTGTTGGCTCGTTTGGATGCGATGGAACAGTAGATGACGCGGCGATGTTGGATTTGGACCCCGGCGCGCCGGGGTGATTCTGTGCAAGAAGGGACCGCGATGGAGTTGAGCTTGAAAGAACTGGCAGAACGCATTGGTGCGGAGCTTGTCTCGGACGATGATGGGCGAGGGGTGTTGATAAAGGGTGTGGGCCCGGTAGGTTCTGCGGATGGGGCTATGGTTACATTTGTCTCCGACAGCAGGCATCTTGGCAAGCTTCATGAGTCGCTGGCTGCGGCGGTGATAGTGGGCGCCAGGGCTGAGGGTCTGGATACGCCGCAGTTGGTGGTTGGGGATGTGAATGCGGCTTTGATAGAGGTTTTGAAGATTTTCGCGCCGAAGCTCAGGGCGCCGACAGAAGGGATTAACCCGAGCGCAAGGGTCGCGGAGGGTGCGAAGATTGGTGAAGGGGCCTGCGTTGGGGCAGGTGTTGTGGTAGAGGAGAACGCCGAGATTGGTGCTCGGACGATTATCGCCGGTGGGTGTAAGATAGGGCAGAACACGAAGATTGGCCGGGACAGCCGGCTCGACTGTAATGTTGTTGTGTATCATAACTGTGTCATAGGCAATAATGTTATCATTCAGGCAAACACTACGATTGGCTCGACGGGCTTTGGTTATGCGTACATCGACGGAGCTCATCGGCTTATTCCGCACAACGGTCGCGTGGTGATTGAGGATTTCGTTGAGATAGGTGCGAATTGCTGCGTTGACAGGGCCAAGTTTGGCCAGACGCGGATTGGGGCGGGGACGAAGATAGATAATCTTGTTCAGATTGCGCACAACGTGACAATCGGCAAGTGTTGTTTAATAGTGGCCCAGGCGGGCATATCCGGCAGTTGCCGGCTCGGTGACGCTGTGGTGCTGGCAGGTCAGGTGGGGCTGGCGGACAACATTGAGATAGGAGACGGGGCGCAAGTAGGTGCGCAGTCAGGTGTAATGAGGAGCGTAGGCGCGGGCAAGCAGGTCCTTTGGTCTCCTGCGGTTGAGAGGAGCGAGGCCCTTCGGGTTTTCGGTACGATATTCAGGTTGCCGAGGTTGGCAAAGCAACTAAAGCAGCTATGCAAGAGGGTAGAGCGGCTTGAAGCTTCAGAAGACAATCAAGAGTGAGTGCAGGATTGCCGGCAAGGGTTTGTTCGGCAGTTCGGAGGCGACAGTTATTTTCCGCCCGGCTCCGGTTGATGCGGGAGTCGTGTTTGTTCGTACGGACCCGGCTGAGCCGGTGCGTATCAGGGCGATATCGCCGAATCTTGCAGAGCGGAGCCGACGAACGACGATCAAAAAAGGAGCGGTCAGTATCGAAACCGTGGAGCATTGTTTAGCGGCGATTGTTGCACTGGAGATAGACAATATTGTCGTGGAGGTCGATGGCCCTGAGCTGCCTGCCCCGGACTGCAGTTGCAAGGAGTATTTTCGGCTTCTCAATGGTGTTGGGCTCGTAGAGCAACAGACGGCCAGACGCGAGTTTTCGATAGACGAGGCGGTCACGGTAACTGCAGGGGACGCCTCGATATACGCACTTCCCTACGGCGACGACGGGCTGAACATTACTTATGATTTGGACTACGCCGGTCATACGGGCATAGGCAGGCAGATTTACAGTTTTCGCTTAACTTCGGAGGGTTTTGGCAAGAATATGGCATCGGCGCGGACGTTTTTGCTCGAGGCCGAGGCACGGCAGTTTCAGGCGCGGGGGATGGGGACACACCTGGGTCCGCGTGACCTTCTGGTTATAAGTTCGGATGGGCCAATCAAGAACAGTTACAGGTTCCCCGACGAGTGTGTGCGTCATAAGATTGTGGACTTGATAGGCGATATGGCTCTTGTGGGTCGCGCTTTGAAGGGCAGGATAGTCTCGTATAAGAGCGGTCATTCATTGAATCAGCAGCTTGCGAGAAAGCTGTACGAAGCGGCGGAGCGTCAGGAGAGGGTGTCTAAACACGGGACAGACGCACTTTTGGATATTCGTCAGATTGCGAAGATATTGCCGCACCGTTACCCGTTTCTGATGGTCGACAAGGTGGTGGAGATTCAGGGCAGCTCGTTCATCAAAGGGATAAAGAACGTTACGTTCAACGAGCAGTTTTTCCAGGGCCATTTTCCAGGCACGCCGATTATGCCGGGCGTATTGATTGTGGAGGCGATGGCGCAACTGTCAGGTCTTTTATTTGCACAGGCTCTTGAGCACACGGGTAAGCTGGCGGTTCTTCTCAGTATGGACCATGTGAAACTTCGCAAGGCGGTTGTGCCGGGAGACCAGCTTGTTCTTACCGCGGAGGTGTTGAAGTCTCGAAGGCGGACGGCACAGTGCAGGTGTAAGGCGGCGGTGGGAGAGTCGGTAGTGGCGGAGTGCGAGATTAGGTTTATGCTTGTTGACGACGAGAAGATTTGAGCGCGCAAAGCGACTCCTTCGACAAGCTCAGGACAAGGTGGAATTACGGGATGTGAATGATGGCTGAAGTACACCCCAGTGCGGTTGTGGAGAAAGATGTTGAGTTGGGGCGGGGCGTGGTGATTGGGCCGAACTGTTACGTGGGCAGTGGTGTTTCGGTCGGGGCGGGAACGGTGCTTGGGGCCAATGTGGTGGTTGAAGGGAAGGTGAAGCTCGGTAAAAACAATCATCTGTGCTCAGGTTGTGTGATTGGGGGCAGGCCGCAACTCTTGCGATTGGGTTCGGGTGATGAAATCGGAGGGTTAGAGATAGGCGATGGCAACACCGTTCGGGAGCAGGTGACGATTCATCCGAGCATGCGCAAGGGGAAGTGTACGAAGGTGGGCAACGGGAATTTGCTGATGATAGGCGCTCACATTGGGCATGATTGCATAGTTGAGGACAGCGTTGTTTTGAGCAATTGCACACTGATAAGCGGGCACTGCAGGATTGAGACGGGTGTGTGGCTTAGCGGGGTGGTGTGCGTTCATCAGTTTGTAACGATTGGCAGGTGGTGCTATGCGGCGGGCCTGTCGGGTATCAATCACGATGTGCCGCCTTTTTTGATAATCAGCGGTCATTATCCGCCTCGGGTGCGTGGAGTTAATAAGCGTGGACTGGCGAGGGCCGGGCTGGGCGAAAAGCAAAGAGGGGCAATATACGAGGCGTACAAGAGGTTGTATCGTGGCGAGAAAAGACCGCTTCTTGAGACGGCCAAGGCGATGGCGGCCGAAGACGGACTTGATGAGAATGTGCGATTGATGGTGGAGGCGATTATAAGAAGCAGCGAGCATCGCTTTGGCAGGCATCTTGAGCGGTTCAGGGATTGAGGCGTGGCAGCGGCTGGTTGTGCGGGAGAGGTTTTTTGGCGGCGGGTTTTGACGGATTGTTCGAAGAATAGAGATGGATAAGATACGCACGGCTGTTGTTGGGGTGGGCAAGATGGGCCAGATTCACGCCCGGGTTTACTCGAAGCTGGCGCAGAGTAAGCTCGTGGGGCTGGTCGATGTGGATATTGACAAAGCCAAGCGGCTGGCGCGGAAGTATAAGTGCTCTGCTTATAGTGATGCCTCGCAGTTGCTGGGTAAGGTTGATGTGGTAACTATTTCAGCTCCGACGGTCGAGCACTTGAAGCTGGCTAAGGTGTTTGTCGGGCAGGGTATACCTGTGCTCGTTGAGAAGCCGTTAGCTGCGAGTGTCGCCGAGGGGCAGGAGATTGTGGAGCTGGCCCGAGAGAAGGGCTGTCTTGTGGCTGTCGGACATTCGGAACGCTGCAATCCGGTGATGCAGGCAATGAAGCGACTTGAGATTGAGCCGAGATTTATTGAGGCCACGCGAATCAGCCCGTATCCGTTTCGCTCGACGGACGTCGGTGTTGTGCTTGATATTATGATTCACGATATCGATATTATTCTGTCACTTGCAGGCAGTAAGGTAGTGAAGGTTGATGCGGTGGGCGTGGGCGTTATTGATGAGAACGAGGATATCAGCAATGCGAGGATTGTTTTTGAGAACGGCTGTATTGCGAATGTCACCGCCTCGCGGCTGGCGCTGAAGACCGAGCGCAAGGTGAGGGTGTTTAGTCGGCAGGCGTACTTGAGCGTTGATTATCTGAAGAAGACCGGGACGGTTGTCAGGGCGGTTGAGAACGTTGACGTTGTCGAGAAACTGAGAGAGCTTAAGAAGGGCGGCAAGTTCGGTCTTTTGAAGGTGGCTTGGCAGGATTTGCTGCGCGTCGAGAAGCTTGACGTGGACGACGCCGAGCCGCTTCGCATGGAGCAGGAGGCGTTCCTGCGTGCGGTCGTGGATAAATCGCTCAGGCCTGAGGTCAGCGCCGAGGAGGGTCTTGCGGCAATGGAATGTGCCGAGCAGATACTTGCGTCGGTCCGGAAGCATAAATGGGATTAAGGGCGAGGTTTTCCCGGGGCGTTGGTATATGAACAAGAGCACAGGGCAATTCAGAGTATACCGGAAGGCATTGGTCAGCTTAGTGGTGTTGCTGCCGGTTGTCGGACTCGTTTTTCTTTTTGGTGGTTGCGGCGAGAAGGCCGGGAAGGAGAAAGCCGTGGAGCGGAAGCAGGTCAGGCTTGAGACGAGTGCGGGTGTGATAGTTGTTGCGCTCGACGAAGAGAGTGCACCGGTTACGGTGGCGAATTTCTTTCAGTATGTGGCCGAGGGGCATTACGACGGGACGATATTTCACCGGGTCAAGCGGAAGTTTATGATACAGGGCGGCGGCTTTACCGCTGATATGACGCCGAAGAAGACACGAGAGCCGATTATTAACGAAGCGAGTAATGGCCTGAAGAACAAGCGCGGCACGATTGCGATGGCCAGGCAGAATAACCCCAACAGCGCAACGGCTCAGTTTTTTATCAATCAGGTTGACAATGGGTACCTGGATTATGTCGAGGGCAGGAATCCCGGCTACGCAGTGTTCGGCGCGGTGGTTGAGGGGATGGACGTTGTCGATGCAATTGCGGGCGTCGATACTACAACGAAAGAGTCTTTTGAGAACGTGCCTGTTGAGCCGGTGGTGATAAAGTCAGCGAAGGTTGTCGAAACGCAGGTGTTGCCGTGAGATTTGAGATGGTTCCCGGAGGACGGACAGAGGGGCGTTAACAGGTGAACGCCGAAGAGCTTATTGAGTTTTTTGGGATGGAGCCGTTGCCGGAAGAGGGTGGGTACTACGTGGAGACGTATCGAGCGGCGGAGAGGATTGGACGGTCTTGCCTGCCGGGGCGGTATGGCGGAGAGCGGTGCTTCGGAACGGCAATATTCTATTTGTTGACGGCTAATAGTTTTTCGGCACTGCACCGGCTGAAAAGCGATGAGGTCTTCCACTTCTATATGGGTGATGCTGTGGAGATGCTGCAGCTTCATCCCGACGGGAGCAGCAGTGTTATCACTTTGGGTAGTGACGTTGCCGCGGGCCAGCGCGTACAGGTGGTGGTGCCGGCGATGGCCTGGCAGGGAAGTCAATTGAAGCAAGGCGGGGCATTTGCGCTTCTGGGTTGCACGGTGGCGCCGGGTTTTGAGCGGGCCGATTATGAGCAAGCAGACAGGGCGGAGTTATTGGAACGGTATCCGGAGCGAAGGGGGCTTATCTTGCGACTGAGTCGTGAATAGGGGGCTATGCGTTAAGCTTAGCTTTGCTCACAAGCTGGTGAGCGAGGCGGGTAGGTTCGGGGATGCGATACTTTGTTGTGCAGGCGAGGGTCGTTTTGATTGCATCGGCGAGCGTACATTTGTTGCCGACGG
Source organism: uncultured Pirellulales bacterium (assembly GCA_964514115.1). GTDB lineage: Bacteria > Planctomycetota > Phycisphaerae > Sedimentisphaerales > Anaerobacaceae > CAZEPI01. Next base: position 214,858 of record CAZEPI010000002.1, read on the forward strand.
AGACGAAGATAGGTTTTACATTGGTGCGGGTTCGGAGAACTGCACCGATGATTTGCTCGTTGTCTTTCAGGCAGGTATAGCTTGCCTTGTTAAGCGGCGGTTCGTCATATTCGCCGACAAGCCGGCTTTTTGCGCAGCCGATAGTCGGTTTGTCGAAGAACAAGCCGAGATGTGCGGCCAGGCCGAGACGTCGGGGGTGGGCGATGCCCTGGCCGTCGATGATAAACGCATCAGGTGTAATGCTTAGTTTTTCAACTGCGGCGATACAGGCGGGTGCTTCGCGGAAAGAGAGCAGGCCGGGGATGTAGGGGAAGGTGAGCTTCCTTGTTGCAGTCGTTGTTTCAACGATTTCGAGTTTGGGGAGCTTGAGGACCACGACGGCGGCGATGACTTTCTGTTTGTCTTTTGTAAACGCGCAATCGAGACCTGCTATCACTTTGGGGATTTTCCTTAGCGGTTTGTGGATAACCCTGGGGGCGAGCTTTGTCTGCAGTTCGCGTGCGCGGGCGTAGCTGACGTTCCAGGCATGTAGCTTCTTGTTTTTCATAGCGGTGCTCAGGATATTCTATCGCGGCTCGGTTGTGCTGCAAGTGTTTCGGATGGTTCGATTTGTTGGACGTCTGGGTTGTTAGTCGGTTTTGTGCAGCCAGACGTAGAGCATGGCGTTGAGGTCGTCGAAGTTGACAAGGTCATTTCCGGTAATGTCGCCGGTGATGTCGGTGCCTGTGGTAAGCCAGTTTTGGGTGAGCCGGGCGTAGTCCTCGAAGTTTACGATATTATCGTTGTTCAGGTCGGCGCACTCGGCCCAGAACCAGGTTGCGCCGATTAGCCAGTCATCGAGGAACAGCGAAAGGTCGGCAGGGCCTACGCCTTTGTTCCTATTCAGGTCGGCGGGGAGCTCATTTCCGGCGTCGGACCAGTATGACGCGAAGACGGCGAAGTCTTGGCCGTCGGTGAATCCGTCGTTGTTCAGGTCGCCACGCAATGCCCAGTCGGCAGGTGGTATGCTTGCTTTGGTTGTGCCGCCGAAGGCGCCCATATTTATGCGGACGCTGGTGGTGCCGAACTCGCGGACGGGTGGGCATCCCGGATTGCCGGCGTCGATGCAGCGGCTTGTGTGTTGCCCCTGCACCCAGCCGTTGGCGTCTTCCCATTGCCAGCGCGTGCTCTGCAGGTGGTAGTCGTCATCCTGGGGGTGGACGAAGCAGGGGTCGATGTCGATGTTACCAAGTTCCCAGTTGACCGACCAGTTGCCTTCCGTGTGAATCTGACCGAGCTCGTCCTGGATGTCCGAATACCAGACCGTTAGAGCTGATGCATCTACACCGGTTAACAGTGCAACTTGAGGTCCCGTCGGTGCGGTGTTGTTCCAGAGGATCGAATTGGTTAACGTAAGACCGCCCGCGTGGTCGCAGCTAATACCGCCACCTTTAAGCAAAGCAGTATTGCCGGCGAGCGTGCAGTTAATTACCTGGGGCGCGGAATTGTAGAAGTAGATACCGCCGCCGTAGTTTTCTGCTGTGCTGTTGATGATAAGGCAGTTCTTGATGGTTGGGCTTGCGTGGCAGAAGATGGCGCCGCCGTTGGTGTGATAGCCGTTCAGCATAGTGAATCCCTTGAGAACAGAATTTGGCTCCTCGTTGTTTTCGAAAATAAAGGCCCGATGTTTATTGGCCGAATCGGCCTGGCAATCGATAACGGTTTTGATGACTGTTTCCGCATCCGAGGGTTGTATGGTGCGGATGGTGATTGCCTTGCCGTTGTAGTTGAGGTCGATGTTTCCGGGTCCGGTGTAGGTTCCGGGCGCGACTACGACGTGCCCCGGTTCATCGATCATGTCGATTCCCTTTTGGATGGTTTGGAAGGGTTCGTTGGGACTTCCTATGCCCGTTGTGTCGCTTCCATCAGGAGCGACGTAGGCTCGCGTTTGGGCCTTCCATGTATAGACCCAGGTGTTGTTGTAGAAAGGGCAGTTGGGTAGGCCGTTGGTCAGATAAGGGGGCAGAAGCGGTAGTTGGACGATTTGGTCGACGACGTCCATTCCGCTTACGACCTGGCCGAAGACGCAGTGCCCATAGCCGTCGGGATTTTGGTCCTTGTCAAGATAGGTGTTGTCGATGGTGTTTATGTAGAATTGTGATTTGGCGGAGTTTGGGTCTTCGGGGAGCCGAGCCATAGCGATGGTGCCACGGAGGTTGCTCAGGTTGTTATAGCTTTCATTGATGATTGGGTCTCTGAGGCCGTTGGTTTTGAGGTATCCGCCGGGTCTATAGCCACCTCCCTGGACGAGAGCGAAGGTCTCAGCATTTATGACTCGGTGGATGATGAGGCCGTCGTAGAAGCCGTCATTGACGTACTGGAGGAAGTTATCGACCGTTATTGGAGCGAGGTCGCCAAAGAGCTCTATTGTAATATCACCAACGATGGTCTCGATTACCACTTTTGGGGTATCCTGTGCCGGAACGGGCGGCCCGACGGCGGCCTGGGTGCCGCTGAGCAGGAAGAACCCTGCTATAAGAAATGTTATGTTTTTCACCCTCGTATCCATTGTTGAACGGTGGATGCTGAGTTTATGCATAGACCCACCAACGAAATATATTATAGCGGCACGACGACGGATAGTCAAGGTTTATACGTTTATCGGGGCGTTTGTGGGCTTTGCGCTTTGCGAGGGGCCGGGAGAAAGGGTTTTATATTTTGGGCGGTTGTGTTACAATACCAAGTTTGGGTTATTATCGGAATTTATGTAGCGGTGGTTGTGAGGCGCACCTTGGATGGCATGAGGGGCCAAGTGGAAAAAAGCATACAGATAACAGGGGCTTGTGAGCACAATCTGAAGAACATCGATGTGGACATTCCGCGCGATAAGTTAGTGGTTGTAACGGGTATCAGCGGTTCGGGCAAAAGCTCTCTTGCGTTCGACACCATATATGCGGAGGGCAGGCGGAAATATGTGGAGTCGCTGAGTTCATACGCGAGGCAGTTTTTGGAGCAGATGCAGAAGCCCGCGGTGAGGGAGATAACGGGCTTGCCGCCGACGATTGCGATAGAGCAGCGAAGTGCGGGAAGCAATCCGCGTTCTACGGTGGCTACCACGACGGAGATATACGACTACTTCAGGTTGCTTTTTGCGCGTGTAGGCCAGCCGCACTGCTGGGTGTGCGGCAAGGAGATTGCGAGTCAGCATTCCACACAGATAGTGGATTCGGTAATGAGTCGGCCCGAGGGAACTAAAATCCAGATATGTGCGCCGTTAGTGCGCGGAAAGAAAGGCGAGCACAAAGACGTTTTTGCATCCGTGCAGCGCGAAGGCTTTGTGCGGGCGCGCGTAAATGGCGAGATTTATGATGTTCGCAGCATACCGGAATTGGACAAGAACAAGAAGCACGACATATCGGCGGTCGTGGACCGGCTGATTGTGCGGGATTCGATTCGGGTGCGCCTGGCGGATTCAATAGAGACGGCGTTGAAGCTTTCGGACGGGGTGGTTTTGGTCCTGGTTCAGGAGCCGGGGCCCGAGGGGCAGGAGCCGGCAAGCGACGGCAAAAACGGCGGAGACGGTCAGTGGGCTGAGGTTATCTACAGTGAGAAGTTTGCATGCAGCAAACATCCGCAGGCGAGTTTGGCCGAGCTGTCGCCGAGGTTGTTTAGTTTTAACAGCCCTTACGGTGCGTGCAGGACCTGCGACGGCCTGGGGACGGTTTTGGAGTTTGACCCGGACTTGATTGTGCCGGACAGGAGCAGGTCTCTGAAGGACGGCGCCATCGATGCCTGGCGCAAGGGCGGCAAGCGGATGAACATTTTTTACAGCCGGCTTATCAGGCGGTTCTGCAGGGATTTTGAGATAAACAGGTCCACGGCTTTCGAGCGGATACCTGAGCAGATACGGCGGATTCTGATGTACGGGACGACCGAGGAGGATGGAGACAAATACGGTGTCTGGTTTGAAGGTGTGATTCCGAATCTGGTGCGGCGGTGGGAGGGGACGAGCAGTGAATATGTTAAGGCACGGCTGCACAGTTATTTTGGCGAGCTTCCCTGCCGTGGTTGCGGCGGCGCGCGTCTTCGTCGTGAGGCGGTTGCGGTAACGGTGGGTGGCAAGAACATTCATCAGCTCAGCCAAATGAGCATTGAGAAGGTCCAGAGGTTTTTCAAGAAGCTGAAGCTGGATAAGGAGAAGAGCCAGATAGCGGTGCAGATACTGAAGGAGATTCGGGCGCGTCTGCGGTTTATGGTGGACGTAGGGCTTGGGTATCTTACGCTGGACAGGAAGAGCGGGACACTGGCGGGCGGCGAGGCGCAGCGGATTCGGCTTGCGACGCAGGTTGGCAGCGGTTTGGTTGGTGTGTGTTATGTGCTTGATGAGCCGACCATAGGGCTTCACAAGCGTGACAACGACCGGCTGCTCGGGATACTGCATCGGCTGACGCGGCTCGGCAACACGGTGATTGTGGTCGAGCATGATGAGGACATAATCAGAAGCGCCGAGCATATAATCGATATTGGTCCGGCAGCGGGTGCGCACGGCGGGGAGGTGGTTGTCCAGGGTGATTTGAACACGGTGATGCGATGCAAGAGGTCGGTAACGGGAGAGTATCTGAGCGGCAAGAGGAAAATGGCGCTGCCTGTCAAGAGACGCAAATATAACTTAAGACGGTGCGTCGAGGTAAAGGCCGCCGCCGAGCATAATCTCAAGGCCATCGATGTGAAGTTTCCGGTGGGGGTGTTCATTTGCGTTACAGGGGTGTCGGGTTCAGGCAAGAGCACGCTGGTCAATGAGGTGTTGCTCAAGGCGCTTAGAAGGCGGCTGTATAATTCTCGTGAGAGGCCCGGGGCTCATAAGAGCATCGTGGGGACATCGCAAATGGACAAGGTTATTGAGATAGACCAGTCGCCGATAGGCAAGACCCCGCGGAGTAATCCTGCGACATATACGGGAGTGCTGGATGAGATACGAAAGCTGTTCAGCAAGACCCGCGAAGCCAAGATTCGAGGTTATAAAGTCGGGAGATTCAGCTTTAACGTCAAGGGCGGCAGATGTGAGCACTGCAAAGGGCAGGGCACAAAGAAAATCGAGATGCACTTTCTGCCGGACGTGTATGTGACGTGCCAGCAGTGCAAGGGCAAGAGGTATAATCCGGAGACCCTGCAGGTGACGTATAAGGGCAAGAACATAGCAGACATACTGGATATGAGGATAGAGGAGGCGCTCGGATTTTTCGCCAATTTCCCAGCTATAGTGCGTTTCTTAAGGGTATTGGAGGAAGTTGGTCTTGGTTATATGCAGTTGGGTCAGCCATCGACAACGCTCAGCGGGGGAGAGGCGCAGCGAGTGAAGCTGGCATCTGAGTTAGGCAAGGCGGCGACGGGGCATACGCTGTACGTGCTTGATGAGCCGACAACGGGTTTGCATTTTGCCGATATTGCGCATCTATTGAACGTCTTGCAGCGGCTTTGCGATATGGGCAATACGGTTGTGGTGATTGAGCACAACCTTGATGTGATTAAGATGGCGGATTATATCATAGACCTCGGCCCCGAGGGTGGTGACGCGGGCGGCAGGGTCGTGGTTGCGGGTTCGCCTGAGGAGATTTTAGCGAGCAAGAAGAGCTATACGGCTCAGTACTTACGAGGCAAGTTAGGCCCGGAGAAAAAGATAAGGAGAAGAGTGAAGGCCGGCTGAATTATTGATTATTTATCAGACTCGGTTCCAAGCTCGATTCGGATTTGTCAAAGGAGGTTTCAATGGTGTTACGTGCGCTCGGTTGGGTTGGAGGCGCAGACGGTTACCTTGAGTTGATTGACCAGCGGAGGTTGCCTGCAGAGCTGGTAAAGCTCAAGTGTGAACGAGCCGAGCAGGTGTACGAGGCGATACAGACCCTTGCCGTGCGCGGTGCACCGGCGATAGGCGTGGCCGCGGGGTATGGCTGCGTTTTGGGTTTGCAGAAGCTCACGGCTGGAGCAGGTCCGGAGCAAGGGCTAAGCGTTTTGACAAAGACATGCGAGTATTTGGGCTCGGCTCGCCCGACAGCGGTGAATTTGTTTTGGGCGCTGGACAGGATGAGGCGTGGGGCAGCAGCGTTTGTCGCAGGCGAGGTTGACGAGCTTCAGGAGATTGTTCTGGCCGAGGCGCACGCGATTTGCAAAGAGGATGAGGACATGTGCAGGCGGATAGGCGAGAACGGCGAAAGATTTGTCAAAGACGGCTGCGGCGTCCTGACGCACTGCAATGCGGGGGCACTGGCGACGGCGGGAGAAGGCACGGCCCTGGCCGTCCTTTACGAGGCAAAGAAGAAGGGTAAAGACTTTTCAGTTTACGCCGACGAGACCAGACCCCTGCTCCAGGGCGCGCGACTGACCGCCTGGGAATTAACTCAGGCAAGGATTGAGACAACCGTCATCTGTGATAGTGCCGCAGCAACACTTATGAAGCAGGGTAAAATCGATATAGTAATCACGGGGGCAGACAGAATCGCAGCCAATGGAGACACAGCCAACAAGATTGGGACGTATAGTCTGAGCATCCTTGCCAAGGAGCATGGGATACCATTTTATATTGCGGCGCCGTCGAGTACGTTTGATTTGAGTATCAGCAGCGGCAAGGAAATCCCGATAGAGCAGCGGTCCGAACGGGAGGTTAGGTTCTGCGCCGACAGGCAGATTGTTCCGAAGGCAGCAGCAGTCTATAACCCTGCCTTTGATGTGACGCCGGCAGGAAATATAACGGCCATAATTACAGAGAGGGCGGCGATAGAGGGGCCGAGTGAGAGAAAAGTTCGAGAGCACCTGGGATAAGTGCCGGGCCGGGACCCCCTGGCGACCAAATGATACCGACGCCGCCCCGCCTCAGCGTTTCCTCCTCAGTAGGGCAAGACCGCCGAGGGCGAAAAGGGCGATAGTTGCCGGCTCGGGGACATAGTAGATGTAGTCGAAGCTGATTTCGCCATAGAGCGGGCCGTTAGGCCAGTGGGTGCCGCCGGTGCTGTCGAGCTTGTAGCTCCCGCTCGCACCGCTGGTATCAGTCCAGCTCGACCAGAGCTGCAGCGATATGCTATTCATAGCATCGAACTCATCGAGCGTGGCGACAGAGCTCCAGGGGACAATATCATTGGCCTCGACTACGATTTCATACCAGCCGTCGTCGGGACTCACAACAGGAATACCAGGAGGAGGCCATAACGGAGGCCACCAGTTGTCGGGGGCGATACAAGCGGGGACGGTTTCCAGGACCCCCGCCCATGGAAGCCAATCTGCAGTTGCGGGCCCGGCCAGCCATGTTTGTGCGAAGCTGTCACCCGACCACTCAATGCTGAGGTAGTCGACCTTGCTGATATCCCAGCCGTACTCGAGGCGTATGTGGAAATGAATCTCGCCGCCGGGCTCGAAATCTATGGGGTCGAACTCTCTTCGCATGCCGGCGCTATCCCATATTTCGTAATCGGATGAATCTGCGGGGTCCTGCCAGCCGCCGGCGATATCGAAGCCGAATGTGCCGGCGTAGTTGCCCTGCGAGGCATCGCCATCGAGGATAGTCAGGTCGGCTGAGGATGGACCCGGTGAGATGTCCTCCCACGGCCACAATGGAGGCGTAGGCCACTGGTAGGATTCGAAGTCCTCAATCACAACCGTTTCTGCTGTTGTGCAGGCGCAAAGAAACACCACAAGACATAAGTGAAATGCAAGACTCCGCCTCATCTTTTTCTCCTCTTCTTGCGGTTGTGTTTTGGAGCTTCGTTAATCTCCCAAATAATTACGCTTGTATTTTCTTTCTGTTAAGCAGGGCAAGGCCGCCGAGGCCGAGCAGGGCGATAGTCATCGGTTCGGGGACGATATAGCCGCTGAGCACGGCCGCGGGCGTAGTGGTGCTTGCCGCGTAGTCGTAGAAGTCAAGCTGGTAGGAGCCCAGCGAATCCGCTGAGAAGTCCCACGAAATCCAGTCTCCTGATGGGAAACCTCCGGGGCCGGGGTCCTTGCTGGTGTAGCTCCACCCTGGGCCCGGTATGATTGGCTGGATGTCGAAATCTTCGATTGCGATCGGGTCGCTGAGCGAGATATTGGACCAGTCGCCGGGTACCAAGGCGCCGTCGAGAGGGACGTCGCCGGATGCGCCCCCTAAGACGACCATATACACCTGACCAAGCTGCAAATCCGGCCCGGCTAAGGCCGTGCCGTCCATGATTTCATAGTATATGGTGCCATACGCTGAACAGGCCATTGCTAACACTATAATCACAAATCCGCTTGTCTTCACAAACATCCTCTTGCCTCCATTTTCATTTGGTTCTTTGGTGTTTTCTCCTGAGCAGGGCCAGGCCGCCGAGGCCGAGAAGGGCGATTGTCATGGGTTCGGGGACGATGTAGATATTGTCGAAGCTTATAGTTGTGTCGAGGGCCTGGGCGGGCCAAATCTGGTTCGTCCCATCGAGTTTGTAAGGGCCGGACGCGCCTGTTTCATCACCCCAGGTGTGGACGGCGATGCTGAAATTGACGGCGTTCATATCGGCTGCTATGCTTTCCTGGGATATAAATCCAGACAGCATCATGTCAGGCGTAAAGACCACCTCGTTCCACTCGTCTGCATAGATAATTGGAGTGCCGGGGATGTAACCAGGGGTTGAAGGCGTCCACCCCGGACTGGCCAGGACAGCGGGATGCGGGGCTGGTTCCCACCAGTAAATCCATGAGTCTATCCAACTCGAAGTGGGTATCCATCCCAGGCCGACTGCACTTCCGGAGAAATCCACGGTTACGAACATGGCATCGCTGGTGAGATTTTGCTGATGCATCATCGTAAAGTGCAGTTCCATATCCGGTGATGACAGGTCGAATGGGCCGAGAGAATTGCCTACAGAGGCATTGTCGTAACTGTCGTAGTTGGCCGAATCGGTGGGGTTGACCCAGCCGCCTTCGACGTGAAAATCGACCTCCATGAAGGCGGTTCCCTGCGGTGCGTCCGAGGTCTGGAGCGTCGGGAAGGCATTGCTTGGCAAGGTCGAGGCATCGGTCCAGGCCGTAAGGAAGGGCGGCCAACCCCAGTAGCTCTCAAAATCATCGACCAATATCGGCGTGGGCGATGCAACAGCGGTTAGTGTTACCGTCAGTGTTATGACAATTGTCAGGCGTGTTGTGCTTCTCATTTTTCCCTCTCGCTAAAACTGTAAGTAACTCTCATTTCCTTAGTTTCCGTATCACAACCAAGCCGCCGAGGCCGAGCAGGGCGATCGTCCCCGGCTCGGGGATAATCTGCATATTCCACGTGTGGAACGGGACGGTTGTGGTGGCGGCAGCCCAGTCAAAGAAGTTGACGTTGAACGTTCCCGCTGAGCTATCTGTCACAATATCCCAGCTCCACCACATAGGATCTGGGATACCCCCCTGGCCGGGATCGTTAATGCCCCAGAGCATCATCATATTGATCGGGTCCCATTCGTTGTAGCCGGGGGGAATTGTCTGAGGGTAGGTTAGCTCTGCTAGGGAGTAATCATAAACTAGGGGGTCTGGTCCGCTGATATTCGTGGCACCGTCCATCGGGGTCTCAGGGTTTGTAAGTCCCATCATAAGCACGTAGACGGTGTCAGTCGATAGGGCTTGCGCATCGGCAACCGTAGTCTGGTCACTCTCATAGAGTACAAATGAGAACGTTGCATTTGCCGCAGAGGTAAGGGCAAGAGTAAGTATCAGGATTAACAGCTTTTTCATAACCGCCTCCATTTCATTTGGTTTTTTGGCGTTTTCTCCTTAGCAGGGCGAGGCCGCCAAGGCCGAGCAGTGCGATAGTCGCCGGTTCGGGGACATAGTAGATGTAGTCGAAGCTGATTTCGCCGTACAGTGGGCCGCCGGGCCAGTGGGTGCCGCCGGTGCTGTCGAGCTTGTAGCTGCCGCTCGCACCGCTGGTATCAGTCCAGCTCGACCAGAGCTGCAGCGATATGCTATTCATAGCATCGAACTCATCGAGCGTGGCGACAGAGCTCCAGGGGACAATATCATTGGCCTCGACTACGATTTCATACCAGCCGTCGTCGGGACTCACAACAGGAATACCAGGAGGAGGCCATAACGGAGGCCACCAGTTGTCGGGGGCGATACAAGCGGGGACGGTTTCCAGGACCCCCGCCCATGGAAGCCAATCTGCAGTTGCGGGCCCGGCCAGCCATGTTTGTGCGAAGCTGTCACCCGACCACTCAATGCTGAGGTAGTCGACCTTGCTGATATCCCAGCCGTACTCGAGGCGTATGTGGAAATGAATCTCGCCGCCGGGCTCGAAATCTATGGGGTCGAACGAATGGGTCAGGTCAACGTGGTCGTATAAATCGCTGCCGCCCGGGTCGTCGTAGGGTGTCGTCGGGTTTGCCCATCCGCCGCCGATGTCGAACTCGCCTCTCATTGCCTGCGAACCTTGAGCTACCCCGCTGTTGAGCAGCATCGGGGTAGCCGCTGTGTGCTGATAATTGTTGACCCAGGCCGTCTCGATGGCCGGCTGACCCCAGTAGCTCTCGAAGTCATCGATGACAGCGGGCGGCTGCGCGGCAGCGGCTGTTACAAGAGAGAGACTTACCAGAATCCCCCAGAGGACTGTTCTACCACTCATTTCTACTCCTCCTTCTTGCGATTGTGTTCTTGGGGCTTCGTTAGTCTCCCACATACTTACGTTTGTATTTTCCTTCTGTTAAGCAGGGCAAGGCCGCCGAGGCCAAGAAGGGCAATAGTTGCCGGCTCAGGGACGATGACGATGTAATCGACGTCGAGTCGTGTATCCATGGGTCCGGGCGGCCATATCGTTCCACCCGTTAAGTCCAGTTTATAATCACCAATCGGGTCGGAGCCGCCGAATGCCCATATCGAGATTGCGTCGATAGCGTCAAGCTCGTCGATGCCTGTGGCCCAGCCGGCCCAGCTATACCAGACGATACACTGCGGATTGAAGACCACCTCGGTCCAGATGCCTTCTGGTGCCCAGGGTGGGTCATCCGGCGGCCAGAACTGCGGCTTTGGTGGTCCGGGCGGTGTATATTCGCCGATTATCACCGCGAAGTCCTCCGAGGGCCACCACCAGGGGCCTGTGGTCTCCATCCAAGTTGCCGAGGGCATCCAGGCCTGCGCGGCCTGGCCGCCCTGCATAAACTGAATGAGGAAGAAGTCAAGGTCTTCAAAATCGTATGGTCTGATATCCATGTGCAATTCCCAGCCGCTGCCGTACTGTGCGAAATCCAGGGGGGTATCGAACGTGACTTCCACAGCAGCCTGGTCCCAGACGCTGAAGTCCGTCATGTCGGTGGGGTTCTGCCAGCCCCCTGCGGTGTGAAAGTCAATTTGCATCGCGGCGGTTCCCTGTGGTACTCCGCTGGTCAGAAGTGTTGTCCCTGCTGTGCTCGGTCCGGGTGAGATGTCCTGCCACGGAGGCGGTGGGTGATGCCAATAAGTCTCGAAGTCATCGACGACAAGAGGCGGCTGCGCGGCAGCGGCCGCGGTTACAAGACAGACACTTACCACAATCCCCCAAAGGATAGCCTTCCCACTCATCTCTGCTCCTCCTTCTATATGTCGCTGGGCACTCCCTGTCCAGCAGTTACCCAATCTCTCCGTTATTTAGCTATTGTCTATCAGACAACAACGAAGCGGTCTTGTCAAAGGAAAAGTCCGAAAAAAAGCAGGAAATAGCCACTTTGTTGCATTTTTATGCTCCTGGCCTCGTAAACGGCGATATTGACACAAAATCGTTTGTCTGCGAGAATCGCCTATAGAAAATATGAGCCGAAAAGGAGCCATTCAGATAGCGAGCGTAGTCCTCGCCGCCTTATGTGTAGTAGGCGGGTGTGCGCCTGCGGAGTCGCAGCAGAACGTTGGGCAGGTCGGTGTCCGGCGTTATGAAGGTCTGCCGGTGAGGGTGGGCGTACAGGGTAATAAGGGGCTTCCTGTTGAGCTGCAGATGGAGAAACAACTGCCCGTGCAGATTGCGTCGCAGAAGGGTGAGAACTTGTCCGTTGCCTTGCAGGTGGAGCGGGACAATCCTTTGCCGGTCGCAGTCGGCCCGGCAGGCGAAGAGCCGCTGCCTGTACAAATGGTTATTCCGGAGCTTTCGCCGGCGGTTTTGGCGGCAGGAGGCGTTGTCCTGGTGGTAATATTTCTTTCTGCTTTATTTGCTTTTCTTGCGGCCTTTTTCGCGTGGCGTGCCGCCCGGGCTTTTTGGCGAATTCAAAAAGACCGTTCATCCGGACAAGGAACTTGAGAAGACCACCGGCGGCTGGTTGTCGGTGTGCTTTGTGAAGGAGCGACAATGGGTCAACGGATTGATTTCGACCTTGTGGTTATAGGTGGCGGGATTGTCGGGCTTGCTTCGGCCTACAAAATCGCCAAGACTCACCCACATCTCTCAATTGCTGTTCTTGAGAAAGAGTCAGAGCTTGCATCTCATCAAACCGGCCATAATTCCGGCGTAATCCACTCGGGGCTGTATTACAGGCCCGGCTCGGCAAAGGCCCTGACGTGCGGCGATGGACGAAAACAACTCGTTGCCTTTGCAAAGAAATACGAAATCTCGCACGAAATCTGCGGCAAAATTATCATCGCAACCAAATCCGCAGAGCTAAAAAATCTCGAGCGCGTCCTCGAAACGGGTGTGCAGAATGAAGTCGAAGGTATAGAGAAAATCACCGCTGAGCAGATTAAGGACATTGAGCCGTGTTGTGAGGGGATAGCGGGCATAAGGGTTCCGGGTACGGGAATAATCGACTTTGTGGCGGTGGCGAACAAGCTCGCTGAGCTGATAGCCAAGGCATCGGCGGGCAATAAGATTTTGACTTCGCATCGGGTTGTCGGCCTTGACAAACACGATTTCTATACAGAGGTGATAACGAGCCAGTCGAGCATAAAGGCCCGCTTCATTATTAACTGCGCCGGGCTTTACAGCGACCGGGTGGCCAAAATGGATGGAGTAGATGCCGGGATGCGTATTATCCCGTTCCGCGGCGACTACTACGACTTGACTGCGGCCGCGCAGCAGAAGGTGAGGAATCTGATTTATCCTGTGCCGGATCCTGCATTTCCGTTTTTGGGTGTGCATTTTACGCGGAAGATTGGGGGCTCTGTGGAGTGCGGGCCTAACGCCGTCTTTTCGTTCAAGCGAGAGGGCTACGGCAAATTCGATTTCAGTCTGAAGGATACCTGGGCGTCGCTCGGCTATTGGGGGACATGGAAGCTGTTTATGCGACACTGGCGGTACGGACTCGGCGAGTATGCCAGGGCGTTCTGCAGGAAGTGGTTTGTCCGACAGTTGCAGCGTCTGATACCCTCGGTAACCGAAGGGGATTTGGTGCCCGGCAACTCCGGCGTTCGTGCTCAGGCGCTCGGCTCCAATGGCGAATTGATAGACGACTTTGTGATAGAACAAAGGGCCAACGCAATTCACGTCCTAAACGCCCCCTCGCCCGCCGCCACGGCCTGCCTCGCCATCGCCGACCACATAAACAAAACGGCGTCCGAATGCTTCCGGCTGTGAGCAGCAATGTCGGCGCTATTCGTGCTTCAGGGCGAAGAGGATTTGGTCTTTCTTTTTATGAACGACGTATCTTCCTGCTGCGATTAGCAGGTTCTGCTGGGCCGGCGAGAGCCGGTATTGCCAGCCCTGCTCGCCTTTGGTAGCGGGCGCGGCCATCGATATGCTGCGAAGCAGATTAAAGGGGGTCGGTTCGGGACAGCTTGCAGGTGCTTCTCTGCATAGCTGCCGGGTATCCTCTTCGCTAAGGCCGAATTCGCAGAGGTCGTTAAAGTCGGTGTCGAGAAGGTCATCGAAACTGATGTAAATGGTCTTGATATTTTTCGGCTCGCATAGCCCATCCACGAATTCGCGATATCTCCACCGCCAGGAATCCAGCGGGATATGAATAGCGCGAACAACGGTCTCGCCGACGGAGGGTGCTTCGTCGGAGGCGGAGAATGGGGCGAGCGGCCCCTGGTATGCGTCGATGACGATGAGGGCCTTTCGCGGGCTTGGCCCCAGGGGCTGGGAACCCTGCGCCGAAGGTGACGTGTCTGCGTCGAGCAGTCTCAGGGCGGTATAGACGCCGAGGTTGTCTGCCATGCCGCCGTCGAGAAGGCGAATGTAGGGGTTGTTCGGGTCGAGCTTGTTGGTGAGCATATTGGGCGGCAGGGCAAACGGGAAGTTGCCGCTGGAGGCGACGGCTACTGAGACCGGCATGGCCCAGACAAACTCGTTGTAGTTCTGTTCGGAGGGGCTGTATGTGCAGCCGGCCAGGCGGTGATTGTAGCCGTCTATCCTGTAGAGTTCAAGCTGGTCGGGTGTGAATACGAATATTGCGCCGCTGTCGTAAACCGTTGCATTGGCAACCCAGAAAGGCAGCACCGGCCTTTTCTGCGGGTCGTCTGCCGCAACAAAGATATCCGCCAGAGTAAGCGAAGCGCTTCTGCCCATATACGGTGGGACGAAGATATCCGCGGCCGGCAGCGATTCGAGCTTCTTCTTTCTCCAGCGATAACCCAGGACCTCGTCGTCAATTAGCCGCTCGAAGCGCAGCCCTCTCTTGCTCAGGCCAAGCTCATCCCACGGCAACAGCGCCCTCAGGAAATCCTTTATAAAATCCGACCGCAGTCCCCGCAGATGGTTTCTGATGCAGGGGTCGATAAGCTGCTGCGGTTGCGGCCTGCCATTGAAGGGACAGTCGCAATTCGGGGTCTGTAGGGCATTGGCGAACGAATAGCCAGCCGTATCACCCTTGAAGTAGCGGTAGTCGTGGATACTTGACATGTAGGCGCCGACCGCAAAGCCGCCGCCTGAGACGGTTGAGAAGTAATCCACCTCGGCAAGGGCGCTTCGTCCGGGCCAAGAGTCGTTTGTCAGCTCTTCAAGGCCCAGGAGTGCGCCTGCCGTGAAATTGGCCGCCCGGTAGCCGCCCCCGGATGCAGCAACCGCAAGCACGATATCAGGGTCCTGGGCTGCGCGGAGCTGGATGGGTTTGTAGGCCGAGAGGTCGATTGAGCATTCCTGGAAAGGTTTGCCTTCGGGGTGTGGGTGGATGAGCGGCTCTGCCTGGTAGCTTTGATCACAACCATTTAGAAGGATGCTCAATGACAGGAATATCAAGAGGCCCGTATCTGTGTATGTGCTGTTTCGGAACTCCATTTCCTTGTCCTCCCAGTGTCAACAATTTATGGCCTGTATTATAGACATCACGTTTGGCTGTGCAAAAGAAAAGTAAGCACCAGCCGTCGGATTTATTCAGCTTATGCCACCCACTCGGCCAAGTGAGCTTGACACGTTGCGCGCGACTTAGGACAATCGGCCCGGTATGACACGCTACAGAACCGATAATCTGTTTGGGCCGGAAGCAACGCAGGACTCTTGCTTCTCTCACATCATTCGCGTTGCCTTTGAGTCGGGCGTGGACAGTGAGTTTGATTACTGGGTCCCTGACGACGACTGGCCCGTGAACGTGGGACAAAGGGTCGAAGCGCCCTTCGGCAGAGGCGACAAGCCGCAGGTTGGCTTCTGCGTGGAGGCGGATGTGCCGCCTGGGGAATCATATCTGGCGAAAGAGCGCGTCGGCCGGCTAAAGATAATCACAAAGGTTATCGACGCCGAGCCGCTGCTCGATTCGGGGCTTCTGGCCTTAGCTCGGTGGATAAGCGGTTACTATGTTTGTCCCTTAGGCCAGGTTCTTGCAGCCATGGTTCCGGCCGCTGTCAAAAAGGGAGCGGGCACGAAGACCGAAAGATATGTATATCTGGCGGTCAGGGCGGAGCAGTGCGACGAAACTTTGGGGCAATTGCGCGGAGCAAAACAAAAGAGAATTGTCGAACGGCTTGGCGAGAGGAGGGCGTTCAATGCAGACAACGCTCAGGCCGTTCGGTCGCTGCTGGCTGAGCTTGACTGCACACAGGCACCGTTAAAGGCACTGGCCGATAAGGAAATCATCGCTTTCACTGAACGCGTTACACTCAAATCACTGCCTGCGATTCCCGAGCAAATGATACTGAGGACCGAGCGCATCGTCCTTAACGAAGAGCAGGAGAGGGCGCTTGGGCATATTAAAGGGCAGATAACTTCCGGCCGATTCGGCGTTACCCTGCTTCACGGTGTTACGGACAGCGGCAAGACCGAGCTTTATATCAGGGCAATTGAACACGTCTTAACTAAGGGGCTTTCGGCCATAGTCCTCTTGCCGGAAATCGCGCTCACTGCGCAGACCGTCCAGCGATTCGCCGCACGTTTTGAGCGGATAGCGGTTCTCCATTCGGGCCTGTCGGCCGCCCAGCGTAACGGCCAGTGGCAGAATATAAAGGCGGGCAAGGCAGACGTGGTTATCGGCGCGCGGTCGGCGGTGTTTGCACCGCTATCGAACCTTGGGCTTATCGTGGTCGATGAAGAGCACGAGCCGAGCTACAAGCAGGATACGGCGCCGAGGTATCACGGCAGGGACGTTGCGGTAAAGCGTGCGCAGCTTTCCGAGGCGCATTGCATCCTCGGAAGCGCGACGCCTTCGCTCGAGACGCTGTTTAACTGCCGGAGCAGGAAACATTTCACGAAAGTCGATTTGCCCAAGAGGGTGATGAACCTGCCGTTTCCGCAGATGCAGCTTGTCGATTTGCGAGGGCAGTACTCCACGAGCAAGGGGATAAACCTTATCAGCGAGCCGTTAGGTGAGCAGCTTCGGACGGTCCTTTCACGAAACGAGCAGGCGATTTTGCTTTTGAACAGGCGCGGCTACAGTAACTTTGTCTTCTGCCCCTCCTGCAAACACATCCTTCACTGCAGGAACTGCGACGTGACGCTGACCTTCCACAAAAGGCCTGTTGGAAGGGCGGCAAGGGCCAGGACGATTACCGGAAGGCATCTCGATTACGGCTATGCGATGTGCCACTACTGCGGTGCTGAGACGTTAGTGCCGGAGAAGTGTCCGCTGTGCGGCAAGGGTATGACGATGATTGGGTTAGGCACGCAGCGGGTCGAGGAAGAGCTGGCAGGTAAGTTTCCCGATGCACGTGTTGCGAGGGTGGATAGCGATTCGATGAGGGGCAGTGATTATTACGGGGTGCTCCGGGATTTCAGCGAAGGGCGAATCGATATTCTTGTCGGCACGCAGATGCTCGCCAAGGGCCTGCACTTTCCGAACGTCACCTTAGTTGGAATAATCAGCGCCGATACCTGTCTGTATCTGCCGGACTTCCGCGCCAACGAGAGGACCTTTCAGCTCATTAGCCAGGTAGCCGGGCGGACCGGACGAAGCGAAAAGAAAGGCACCGTCATTGTCCAGAGCTTCCTCGGCGAGCAGCCCGCCATTCAGTTCGCACTCAAAGGTGATTTTGCCGGTTTTGTCACTGAGGAGCTAAAGCACCGGCGCACCTGCAATCTGCCGCCGTTCTGGCGGCTCGCCGCAATCGTTATGCGCGACAGAAATTTCGCACGGCTCGAAGCCGCCTCGAAGCAGATGCGAGCCAAACTTGATGAGATAATCGCACCGCAAAACCTGCGAATCAGAGTACGAGGGCCTATGCCCGCGACCATAAGCAGAATCCAGCGGTTTCACCGAATGCAGATAATCATCCAGGCGCCGCAGGCATCGCAGATTCATCGACTCTTCAATTCACTTCGCGCTGCAGGCCCCATCCGGCCGGCCGTCAAAGTCGCCATAGACGTTGACCCCGTCAACTTATTGTAGCTTGCAACACAAGCTCCACGGCATGGAAGCGGGAGATTGATTAATGACAAATGATTATTGATTATTTATCACTATTCATCCAGAGCACACGGGGGTCACAGGAAAAGAAGAAGCTGGCTGGTGTTCTGGAGTAAATGAAAGCCGATTGCAATTTGGGTTTTGTTGTGGTATATTCAGCCGGTAGTTGAGCGGGGAGTAGCTCAGCTTGGCTAGAGCGCTGCGTTCGGGACGCAGAGGTCGCAGGTTCAAATCCTGTCTCCCCGAGTGGAAAAACCAGTCCCTTTTTTGGGCCGGTTTTTTCACTTTGGGACGATAGTCCCATTTGAACCTGCGACCGAATGTGAGCGCAGCGAGCATTCTCGCAGGGGTCACACCGCAGGGGCCGCGCAGCAGGCCGGGGCCTGCAAGCGAAATCCTGTCTCCCCGATTCGCCTTCGGCGAATCAGAGCAGGTGAAGGAACCCCAGCCGCGAAAAACAGCGGCTGGGAACCCTGAGCAGTAGACAGGCGAACAGGTGAAGAACTAGCTTGCAGCGATAGTTGAGTTCTTCAGTAGTCGGCTGCTCAATGCTCAACGTGTTACGGAGCATCAATTCGTCAGGCCGAATCAAGCGTTCAGGATTTTGTCGATAAACTCCACGGCGTTGCCCACCGACCTGACCGCCAGCGCTGCCTCTTCGTCCATATCAATGTCGAATTCCTCCTCGAACGCCGCTACCAGCTCGACAGACTGGATGGATTCAGCGCCCAAATCTTCGACGAAGCGTGCATCGTCGGTAATCCTCGCGGGATCGACCTTCAGTATCTGCGAGGCTACTTTGACAACTCTTTCTCTTGTATCAGACATTATTTGGCTCCCTGCCGGACAACATTTTTCTATATGTCGGCGGTGCTGTAACGGCCCACCGCCCGGCACCTGATTTGGTGCATTTCAAATTGCCTTGCCGCTTAGTATCCTATTGACATCAAGGTTATCCTTCTCGATACCTCTGAAGTAATTGACTGTGCCGACCTTCATCTCGACCGTGGCCGCTTCATCACAGACGATTATCCCATGAGGATGCAGTTGCAGGCACGATACGGTCCACATGTGGTTCACTCCGCCTTCGACGGCCTGCTGCAGGGCGTGCGCCTTGTCGTGGCCGCTCACGATAATCATAACCCGCCTGGCGTCCATAACCGTCGCAACGCCCACGGTAAGTGCGGTCTTCGGCACCTTGTTGACATCACCGCCGAAAAAGCGGGAGTTGGCAATCCTCGTATCGTCGGTCAGTGTCTTGATACGCGTCCTGCTGGCAAGCGATGAGCCGGGCTCGTTGAAGGCGATATGACCGTCCGGGCCGACGCCGCCCACGAAAAGCTCGATGCCCCCGTAGCTTCTCATCTTTTTCTCGTACCGCTCACACTCGGCCCGGAGGTTCTTGCTGTTTCCGTTGAGTATGTTGACGTTGGCTCTCTTTATATTGATGTCCCCGAAGAAATTCGTCCACATAAAGCTGTGATAGCTTTGGGGGTGCTCTTCCGCCAAACCGACGTACTCGTCCATATTAAAGGTTACAACATTCGAGAAGCTGACCTTGCCGCTGCCGTTGAGCTTAATCAGCTCCTTGTACATCCCCACCGGCGAAGAGCCCGTGGGCAAACCGAGCACAAAGGGCTTCTTGGGCGTCGGTTTGAAATCGTTGATACTCCTTGCTACGTAGGCGGCCGACCATTTACTCGCCCCTTCGTAATCCTCTTTGATAATGATTCTCATAGTCCCGGTCTTTCAATCTGTTTAGTGATTGGTCACAATACTCAATCTGGCTTTTAGTTTCTCGACCCGCCGGCTGACGTTTCCGATGGTCTGTTTCATCTCTTTGACGAAGGCATTTTCCTCATACGTGCCGCGTATCTGTGTAAAGTCCCGTTCGGCATCTCCTTCAGCGCCGTCCTGCCCGAAACCCGTGCGACTCGGCTCGGCAAACTCCTTCTCAGCGTCGGCAATAACGAGCCGGATAAACTTTGTCTTCACCTCCAGATACTTCTCTGTGAGATCACAAATTTCTGCCACTGCGGCCGAATCGAGGTCCAGGCCAAAGTATTCCTTACATTTGCTCCTGACCCATATCCATTCGTCCCTCGCGTATGCTTCGTCTATCTGGTTGATTCTTTCGTAGAATTGGTCGATTGTCGAAATGTCGCCGGCCGCCATTTCCTCCTCTAATTGTCTAAGCCGGCACCGGCCCATAAGCTGACCGCCGATGTCCAGCCAATCTTCGCTGTATAGCGAGTCCGGTTCGCAGGCGAATATCTGCCGCAAATTGTCGCCGGACTTCGACGAGCTCAGTCGAGTCGCTTCGCTGCCGCTCTCGAGTTTGTTTATGACTTTCTCGAGCAGATACAATTCGATGCCGCTGCGATAATACTTCTGGCTGGAGCGAAGTATCGGCCGTTTCACTAATGCGCCGCCCACCGAGACCTCTTCTATGCCCTTGTCGGTAGTCTCCTGCAGATGTTTCAACCTGGCATTGGCCTTTAACATCTTGCCGACCGTGTACGGGCTGAAAACATCGAAGGTTATTACGTCTCGCCTGACCTGCCCCTTCCTTCTGTCTCGTCTGGGCCACTTGGCTGCGTCCCGAACGGTTCCCACGCCGGTAAGATGTAAGCCCGGTATGAAGCTGGCTCTTCCGTCGGCACGCGCCTCCAAATGACTGAACGGATAATCCTCCACGTCGAAATTGCCTGTGTGTTTTCCAAGCACGACGCTGAACGGGCCTGTCCGGCAGGGCCATATCATGTACGAAAACGAACCTGTCTTCGTGCCCCGAAGCAGCTTACCCTCGTGAACGGGCCCAAGCTTGTACATGTGATTCGACTGATTCGTGCCCGAGCCGGCGTTGTAGAAGCTCATCAAACCCGCGATGAGCAGCGTTGACTTGTGATGTGTCACCGTGTAGGGACCTGCAAAAATGCTGCACGCCTCGCCGTGGAATCCTTCACAGTTGGCGAAGAAAAGCGAGTCCTTGGCCGAGAATTGCTCACCAATCAGACACCCCTGCCCCACAAACGTCTGCTCCAGCACGGCCTGGCCCGTTACAGAGCAGCTCTCCGAAACAATAAAGTCATGTGCTATTACACCGGGCCCGATAGTCGTCACGGCATCAACGTCGCTCAGAACAGTCCCGTTGACTAAACTGGCAGCGCCGTTAATCACCGCCCCACAGCCGACCCTTATATCTATCATCTCACCGACCGAACAAATTTTTGCACCTTTGGCTATGGTGCCGCGGCTGCCCTTCACCTGCTCGGCGTATCTGCAGGCGATGGCCTCGAGCTTCTCAATCATCTTCGGCCTGTATCTGTGCAGACACATCAGATACGCGAACTGCGAATTCAGCTCGTCGAAGATTGTCACCTCTCTGCCGCCCGCTTCGTTCAGAGCGGTAACGCGAACACCGTTGCCGAACGCGGCTCCGTGATTGGCCCCAATCGTGCCGACGTCCTCAATGCAAACGTCGTCCTCAACGTCATAATTCGACAGGTGGCCCCGGACGTTGGCGATTCGAACCTTGTTTCCAATGCCGCAGTCGATTATCGTGGCGTTGTAAAGCCCGCACGGCTTTTCAGTACCGTGCACATCGACTACACAGCCCGACAGGTTGCTCACCGAGACGCGCCCGCGAAAGTGACAGTATCGCAGGCGTGACGTATTGCAGTTGCGGTCAATCCTCACCAGCGCCCAGTCCTCAGCCGTACAGCCCTGTGATGCCAACTGCACAATCTGCTCCTTTGTGGGAGCGCAAAGACTGCTGTTTGTCATTTCTGAACCTCCTGCGAAACAATCTCGTAGGTGTCCTCGGCAATCGCCGCCTCTTCATTTGTGGGAACAACATAGACCTTGACTCGGCTGTCATCGCTGCTGACTATGCCCTCGACCCCGATTGTTGAGGTATTTCTCTCGATATCCATCTTGATTCCAATCTGCGTGAGATCCTGACAAATCTTCCGCCGAACCGGCACGGCATTTTCGCCGATGCCCCCGGTGAAAACGACGGCATCCAGTCGGCCAAGCACCGCGGCATAAGCACCAATGTACTTCTTCACCCTGTAGCAGAAGATATCGACGGCCAGCGCAGCCCGCTCATCCCCCCCCTCGGCCAGCTCCGTCAGACGCCGCATGTCATTGCTTTTTCCGCTGATGCCCAGCAGGCCTGACTTCTTGTTGCATATCTCGTTGAACTGCTCGGTGTCGTAGCCCTTCTCAGCCAAGTAAAAAACAATCGCCGGGTCAAAGTCGCCTGACCGAGTGCCCATTACTAACCCTTCAAGCGGTGTAAATCCCATGGACGTATCGACGCTGCGTCCGTTCCTGACCGCTGTTATCGAACAGCCGTTACCTAAGTGGGCGACAATCAGGTTTGCATCGTACTTACCGAGGCCCATAAGCCTGGCTGCTCGCCGCGCCACATACCGATGGCTTGTCCCGTGGAAACCATACCGGCGTATGCCGAATTCTTCGTAGAGCTCGTAGGGTAGCGCGTACAGGTAGGCCGTTCTCGCAATAGTGCTGTGAAATGCCGTGTCGAAACACGCAACCTGACCGACACCCGGCAGGTTGTGCTGAGCCGCCCGAATGCCAATCAGGTTCGCCGGATTGTGCAACGGAGCAAGGTCCGCAAACTTCTCAATCGAAGCCGGCACCTTCTCGTCAATAAGGACCGAACCGGTGAATTCTTCCCCGCCGTGCACGACCCGGTGACCGACTGCACCGATTTCGGAAATGTCCCTGAGAAAACCATTCTCCTTGCCGGCAAGCGTCTGAAGTATCAAACGCATGCCCTGTTCGTGGTCGTCGGCTTGCACAGGGATAGTTACGGTCTTTCCGTCGGACCACTGTCTGAGCTGTGATGAGCTCTCGCCTATGCGCTCGACCAGACCTTTAACGAGCACCTCTGATTCGGGCATCCGATAAAGATGATACTTTATCGAGCTGCTGCCCGCGTTTATGACCAGAACTTTCATAGTTACTCAAACTGACCGATTTATGGTTAAAAATTGACGTAACTGTTTATTTGACAAAATGTTCTATAACGCAAAAAAATCAATAAAATTAGCCATCCGCCGCAGTCCCAGAGGGAACGCCTTCCGGCGGCGGATTCCACAATTTTGCATTTTGCATTTTCATTTTTGCATTTTCAAACTGACCATCGGTCAGTTTGAGATGGCTACACGCTCACTCATTTTTTCTCTGCTGCCCAGGAGAGGACCGGCTGCGTCTGAGCCAGAGCGATGACCGCTGCCGAGACGATATCATCGACGCCGGCACCGCGTGACAGGTCGCTGATGGGCCTGGCGAAACCCTGCAGGAAAGGCCCGATGGCCTGCGCCCCGGCGAGGTGCTGCGTCAGTTTGTAGGCGATGTTGCCGCTGTCCAGATCCGGAAAGATAAGCACGTTGGCCTTGCCCGCAACCCTGCTCTCGGCCTTGACCTTCCTTGCCGCCACGCCGGGCACGATGGCGGAATCGGCCTGCAGCTCACCATCCACCGCAAGCTCCGGATGATTGTTTCTGATTATCTCAAGTGCCTTCAGCACCTTCTCTACACGTGCGTGACTTGCGCTTCCCTCGGTGGAAAACGAAAGCATTGCAACCCGCGGCTCGACTCCAAGAAGTCTCTCGGCACTGTCGGCTGAGGCAACTGCTATGTCGGCAAGCTCCTGTGGAGTCGGCTCTATGTTCACCGCACAGTCGGCAAAGACAAAGTCTTTGTTCCGCTCGCCCTGGAATTCCGGGACGACCATGATGAAAAAGCTCGAAGGCGTGCTGATTCCTGCAGCCAGACCCACTGTGAGCACACCGGCTTGAATAACCGTTGCCGTCGCCGTCGCGGCACCGGCCACCATCGTGTCCGCATGACCGCCGGCCACCATCATCCCGCCGAAGAAAAGCGGCTTGCTCATCATACGCAGGGCAATGGCCGAACTCAGATTGTCCCTGCCCTCCATATACTTCTCGGCGTACGCCTGCAGTTTGTCGCTTTCTTTCGGTACGATGGTATCTATCCCGTCGAGCTTGACTTGCGCCCGCTCTGCCGAGGACTCGATTTGCCCGGGCTTGCCCAACAGAATCGGCTGGGCAATGTCCCGGTCCTTCAGCTTGCGGGCCGCCAGAATAACACGCTCGTCATGGCCTTCAGGAAACACCACTCTAAGCCCGCGCCCGGTGACCTTCTCCAAGAAACCCTGTACCAGATCCATAGTCAAAAACTTCCAAAAAAAGCACGTTGAGGACGGCGACAACCGACACCAACACTAATAAGAGCACATTAGGCACCGCAGGTCAATAGTCAAAATTGTTTATACGGCAAAGATGGTGTATTGCACCCCCGTTGGGTTATGTTGGCTTGCGCCGCCACGGCCGTGCAATCCTGGTGAACGTGTCGTGCTGGCTGTGGTCGGCGACACTATGGGATTGCGCTATAATCTGCGACCACCGGTGCCGGGAAAGCAGCTTGTACACATAAGGCATAGAGACCTTCCGGCCGAGCGCACGCTCGATAACAGGTCTTATTTCCGCGGCCCGGGGCACATCTCCGTTTTGTGCCCGCTGAATAAACGGCCCGAGAATTTCGCATTCCTGCGTCAAACTGAGAAACGCCCGGCGTCGCCCGCCTCGACCCCGCCTCTTGAGCCCTGCTGGGCCTTTCTTGTTGTATTGGCCAATCCACAACCGAACCGCCTGGACCGAAACCCCCAGAATCTCCGCCACCTTGTGGGCGTGCAGTCGGCCTTTCTGGGTCAGCCAGACCGCCATACGTCGTTTGTAGGCCGGCTCATCAGGTGAGCTTTTCACCCATTCAAGCAGCCCGTCAACGCAAAGATGCTCTCTTATAGATGCAGGAGGTCTCATAGCTTATCCTGACTGTATCTTAGTGAATGCTATGTTTGATGTAAAGAAAAATATCCATATTACACAACCGCTCAGGAACTATTACAGCTTTCGCGGTGCCCTTGTAGCGTTGTAGTACTAAGAGGTAAGTGCGGGACTCCTCCACACAACCCTGCCCCCCACTACCGTCGCATATACCGACAGGTCCTCACCAAGCAGCACCACGTCCCCGTCCTTGCCGACCTCTACTGACCCCTTCCGCTCCCAAATCCCCAGAATCTTCGCCGGATTCTCACTCGCGCACCGCACCACATCCGCCGGCCCCCAACCCGTAAACCCGACGACATTCTTAACCAGCTCGCTCATCCCAACCGCCGTCCCGATAAGCGTCCCATCCTTGTACCTGCACGCCCCGTCTTTCACCTCATACTCCAGGCCGCTGTAAATATAACCGCCATCCCCCATACCCATCGCTCCCATCCCGTCGGTTATCACCACCACCCGCTCCTTGCCCAGCACCCGCAGAACAATCCGCAGCACCGCAGGATGAATATGAACACCGTCGCATATCAACTGCACCGTTACATCCTCACTCTCGAATATCGCCACCAATGGCCCCGGCTGGCGGTGATGTACACCCGGCATCGCGTTAAAACAATGCGTCACATGAGATATCCCCCACTCAAACCCCACCTTCGTCTGCTCATAGCTCGCACCCGAATGCCCAAACGATGCAACCACCCCCTCTTTCACCAACCGCTTCACTAACCCCTCACTGCCCTCAAGCTCCGGTGCTATCGTCATCATCGAAATCCCCGACCCCGCCGTCTCCATTATCTCATCCAAAACTCCTTCCGATGGCTCACACACGCAATCCGGCTTTATCATCCCCCTCCTGTCACCTGCAATGAAAGGCCCCTCCAAATGTATCCCCAAAAGATTCGCACCCCCAAGCCCCCTGCCCACGCACTTTGCCGCGTTTGCAATATGCCCGTTTTCCTGACCAACCTTATAAACCGTCGTCGCCAGAAAACCCGTAACACCATACCCCGCGCACGTCCGCGATATCGCCTCCAACCCCTCGACCGTCCCGTCAAGCGTATCACCTCCCCCCGCACCCTGTATATGCACATCTATAAACCCGGGCGCCAGGGTTCGACCCTCCGCCTCTAAAATCCCGCCGCCGCCTACAATCTCATCTCCCCCAATCTCCGCTATCACACCATCCTCAATCAAAACATTCCTTCTCTCCTGCTCACCTGCCCCCGGCAACCGACAATCCCTAATCAATAATCTTTCCGCCATTTACTTACCTTTCTGTTATCAGATTCTCGTAACTGAAACCTTCGCACCCAAGTCAGACAGACGTCCCGCCCTCCTTCGTCGCGCCGCACAGAATATACCTCACCTCATCTCACCCGTCAACGCCCTGCCCGCCGCGCTGTTTGGCGGGTTTACCCGCCTCTGGCGGGCTTGCCTGTCCTGAGCTTGCCTGCGGTGAGCTTTGTCGAACCGTCGAAGCAGTCGAGGGGAGCAAAGCCGGATCCTGCCGGCATCTGCCGGATAAAAACCCCCCTGGCCCACTTCCAAACCCCCCGTCTCTTTCTAAAACGCATCGTCGGCTCTAAGATTAGCTACACGAAGAGCTTAAAGCACAAAACATCTACTCCCGATATTCACTTCCTCAATATTTTATGGATTTACATAGGATACTCCGCCGAAATTATGTGTGTGAAGAACGCCGCAAATACACAAAGCACCGAACCAAGGGCAAGCAGATTGGCTGCCGTGTCTGTTCGGATAATCTTATTAAGTCTTCTTTGTTGTCCTTTTGGAATCGTCATGCCGGACCCGCTCGCGGGAATCTGGTTTCGGTTCTTCATTATGGCCTGGATTGTCGGCCTCTGCTGCGGTCTGGTAGCGTTAGTCGTAATCTCAGGAAGTGACAGTCGCCTCAAAGGCGGCAAACGTGTCTTCGCAGCAATGGTGCTGCCGCCTCTAATCCTCGTTTTGCTAATCATTAACACCGCAAGAAGAGGCCGTCACGAACCCGTCTGGTACGAAGCAAGGGCTACAGCAGGCACTATCGCAACCGCCTTACGCGCTTATACCGCCGAAAATGGCAAGTACGGGCATTATCCACCTACTCTCACAGAGTTGGGATTCACTGCTGAGGATCTCGACGGCAAGCACTTCTCCAGTGAAAACTTCAGCATAAATGCCTCTTACGACCCTAACCAGAATCCCCCTCTCGCATTCACGATTGTAGTCACCGCCCAGGCTGAAACTGCCGGACTTAAGAGCGCCTCCTTCGACCACAAAGGCAATTGGATCGAGTATCCAGCAGAACCAGACCAAACGCAGACTCCAAATCCTCATTAAAAACCCGCCATTGCCCACGCATACGACGAAGCCGCAAAAAAACACCACGGCGATTTTGCCTCCCTCAACTTCTCGGAGTGAAACGAAGACCCTGAGCAAGCTGTGCCGAGCATAGTCGAGCCAGCGCGTCGAAGGGGCAGTCCTTAATCTCCCTCAAAATACTTAGCCCCGGTCTTTGGCCGGGGGCACTTGCCCAGGGATCGCTTTGTCATTCCGCACTTGATGCGGAATCCACAATATTTAGGCCCGGTCTTCGGCCGGGGGTGCCCACGTAAGGCACGCTCTTATATTTAGCCCCGGTCTTTGGCCGGGGGTGCCTGCGTGAGGTTCGCCCATGTTTAGCCCTCGAACCCTGCACGCCGTAGGCAGGGGGTCTTTGGCCGGGGGTACCCACGCGAGGCACGCCCATGTTTACCCCCCCGGTTTTAGGATTGATTTTAACTGCCAAATTGAGATAATTGGCGCCTATGAATAAATCACTTACACATCTGCCGAAAAGCTCGGAGTCCCGCTACGACGCCGATCACAAGGGGGGAAAATGGGGACGGGG
The DNA here is from genome assembly GCA_964514115.1 of uncultured Pirellulales bacterium. Taxonomy (GTDB): domain Bacteria; phylum Planctomycetota; class Phycisphaerae; order Sedimentisphaerales; family Anaerobacaceae; genus CAZEPI01. The sequence continues at coordinate 242,334 of CAZEPI010000002.1, forward strand.
GAAAATGGGGACGGAAAATGGGGACGGAAAATGGGAAAATGGGGGGAAAATGGGGACAGTCACCTATTTCTTCGGAAAATGGGGAAAATGGGGACAGTCACCTATTTCTTTAAGCTCTCAATCTTCTCCTTGCAAATCTTCTCAGTTGCTCCAATCCCCTGCCGGCTGGCAATTATAGCCATTCCAGTTAAAACTGCAAGATTTAATCCGCCCCAATCTACGCCCACGTTAGCCAACCAAAAGCGTGCTGGCGAGGCACAAGTCATTCATTGTTTATATCTTCCTGTGGCTTAGCCTGATTCGGCACCTCTCTAATATGGAATGGTAAAGACCCCTTTATTTGATTATCGATGGCCAGATCTATCCTATATTGTCCATGTTTTTCAAACTTTAGTCTTTGAATATTTAAAACAAGATTAGTAGCTGTCGAATCCATATCATCTCCAATACGTACATTCACATTGCCTTCCAATTTAGGGCCGATCGATTTACCATCTTCATCGATTATATAGATTCTCATTGGATGGTTACCTTCTTCAATCTTCTCGAACCGTATTCTTGCTGTGATAGCACAAGCTGGGTGTACAATGGGCATTTTCTTAGCGAAAATACTATCGAAAGCCCCTAAAACATTTAATTTCCCCTGTTGGTCTGTTGCCGCATCACATAATAAGAAAGCTTCAATATTCATTTCAGTCTCCGCCAATATTATGTATTTAACTGACTCCTCCTTGCTGTTTTTCCTCTTGCTGACGTGATTTGCAATTATACCCATTCCGGTTAAAACTGGAAGATTTAATCCGCCCTAACCGAAATCCCGGCCCTGCGATTTCCCTCCATTTAGGTGTTGAATGTGTATCCATAATCTAATTCCTTATTGCGTATTACACGATAAACCCCCTCACCAAAAAAATCAACAAAAAATCCCCTACCCTGAGCCTGTCGAATGTGTCGAAGGGCCTACCCGCCGCGCTGTTTGGCGGGCTTGTCGAAGCCAGAACGCCCGCATGAAGCTTTTCCAAGAACAACGCCAGGTTCAGCCGACCAAAACCGAAGCGCACGCTTCCGTGACCGAAGCAAAAGGGCCGCATAGACGCTTGCGGCGAGCAGGCCCTTGGCTGCCTGCACTGAGCTTGTCGAAGTGAGAGCACCTCGGCTGAATACTTCTAACTCTGTGCCCTCTGCCTGCCCGCCGTAGTTTCAACGAAGGCGGGTGTCCCCCGCGGTGAAAAGAAATCTCGGCGTCCTCCGTGTCCGGAGTTTACCCCTAAGGGGCGGTGATACTTCTCTACTCTTGGTGATAATTCGTGTTAGTTTATGCCATAGGTATTCGTGGTTCCAATCTCTGCGTTCTCCGCGCCCTCCGCGGTTTCAAACCCGCAACTTTATCCGCCTCCGGCGGACCGCATCCCTCCCGTCCCCCAAAAAAACAACCGGGGCCCGTGCTCATTCGCACAGGCCCCGGATTGATGCAATATCAACGACTCAGAACAACAGATGCATCAAAGACCGAGAGGCCACAGGTCAAACTTCAGCCAGTTATTTCCGAGCACCGCCCAGTCTCGCATGTTCACCCAGCGCTGACTACGCGGCTCCTCATCGTAGAAGTTGCCCCACGCCTGAGGCGGAATGATCGGATAATAGTTCTTGCCGGTCTTACCAGCAAGCCACATTACCTCTTCCTCGCTCAGAAGCCGATTGTACACACGCGCATCGTCAATCCACCCGTAGTACAAACGGTCCTCAGTTGGCTTCGTCGGCGGCTCTGCATCCGGGTCGCCCTCCAAATCCTGACCACCAATTGTAATGTTGGGGTCATAAGCCGGATTAGCATGGTCCTCGTATGGACCCGGGCACTCACTCTCGGCCTCGAGGACACCATTCACGTAAACACGACCCATACCGCCGTTCGCATCCGGATACTTCTCAAAGGTGCCTGCTACGTGATGCCATATGTTGTTGTCAAACTTCTTCTCTGTCGCAATTCCTATGCCCTGCGTCGCAAAGTGAATCTGCCTTTCAAGCCATGGAAGCATGCCGAACTCAATCTTCCACGCCCTTTCACCATTGGCGATTATATCCGCCCAGTCCTGCGCTACCTCCTGCTTCACCCAGGCCATTATCGTAAACGACTTGCCCATGAAGTTGCCGTCTTCGCCCCATGTGCCGCAAACCACCATCTCGTTCACATCCTGGTCGAGATAAAGAACAGTGTTGACGTCGTTCGGACGGTTGGCGTCATTGACGAATTCGCAGGTACCGCCCGCAAAGCAGTTGCCGTCCGCGGCACTGCCGAGAGTTCCGTTCGCGTCGTTCAAATAGTTGTCCTCAAACTCATAGCGGGCAAGCATGTTCGGGTCGTCATCGTTCACTTCCTTAGGCAGACCCGTCAGGCGGTCTCTTGCAAGCCAGTAGTCCACAAACCTGCCGACGTCCGCCATATCAACGAAGCAGTCACCGTCAATATCACCGGGTATTGTGTAACCCGGCTTGCCGACACAACGCTCCATATAGCTTCGAATGCTGTTAAATACCACAACACCCGTACCGCCGGGTGTACCAGCACCGACTGCGCCCGGATTACACTCGATACCGAAGCCAAGATACAGGTAGTCAACGCTGCTCAAATCCAAACCCGAAAGGTCACGCAAATCAATGTTCCACTCATCTGCGACTGCTCTCGCATGGGCTCCCGGTTCCGGATGCGTCACTGCCTTCACCACTCCGGCGCTGTCCTCTACCGCCAACCACATCCTGTCGTAGTTCGGGTCAACTGCGTTATCCGCATCACCCTGGAAGTTTAACACCAGAGCCCGCAACGTAGTGTCCGGGTCGCCGTAAACCCAGTTCTTGCCGCCGGCGTCGTAGCGCGCCTCTGAGTAGTAATCAAGACCGTATGAACCTCCATACTGGTCGAAACGGTCGCCGTTGGCGTAGTCGTACGTCATCGAACCGTCGCTGAAGAACAGAAGTGAGCCCTGACCCCAGCCGCTGCCGCAGACCGGCTCCCACCAATCAACCCAGTAATCGTCCCACGCCGTGTTCGAGTCCGTCGCACTGGCAAACTCGGTAATCGAACGATAGTTGCCCACATAGAAGCTCCAGACGTCACCTTTCCAACCCTGCTCCGGATGAGCACTATTCGCCTCGTCTATTCGCCAGTAGTAAACTGTGTTAATCTCAAGACTGGTCGCAAGGAAACACGGGTCGTCAGTAGTATCCTCATACTCCGCGTCGTTCGTGTCCGCATCGTTCACCTCGTCCCAGTCCGTCCCGAAGTACACCTCATGTCCGTTGACGTCCGCAGCATAGTAACCCGGCTTCCAGGACAACTGCACCTGAAGCGGCGCATTGACAGCAATGCCAACCGTCGCGCCGTCCTCGGGATCCGGCTCCGTCGCCTTTGCGGGAACCGTCTTGAACGCCTGAACCAAGCTGTGGTACCTCTTCGGCACATCCAGATTGTTCACCTCGACGACTCGCCAGTAGTAAATAGTACCAAGCTCGAGTGCATTCATATCCGGTATCAAGCTCGCCGGATCCAGACTGTTCGTCTCTGCCCTGAAGTGGCCTATAGGCCCACTGGCATACGTGGTCCACCCAAGCGGGTAGGCAATGCTGGTATCTGCCACATACGAGCGAACCGGACCAAACTTGACGTGGTGACCGTCCGTCGTCTTGCCGACTACATAATCACCAACGTAATCACCCGGCTTCCACGTCAGCGTCGGCACCGGGTCGTAGTCGGGCGTGTACGGCTTCGGCTTGAGGTCGTATGCCTCACCCCAGTCCGCCTGGTAGGCCGTAATCGTGGTCTTGTCGCTTCGCCAACCGTAATCATATACAAGCCGGGCTCGTTCGTGGTTCACAATGTTGCCGTCCGCCATCGTCCCTACACCGTATGCCGTCATCCAGCCGTTCACATCCCAGCCCTCTACACGGTCGAGCGCGCTCAGGCCCATCGTCTTTACGTCGGTCTGAAAGTTCAGCCGACCAGCGATTCTTATCGTTCCGCCTGTAATGTCGATCCGACCGTCGGAACCATACACAGTGTAGTCAAGCCACGGCCCAGCACCGCATTGGCTGTGACCACGGTTGAACGTCATTACGTCACACTCAACAACGCCTCCGTCAAGGTGAACCCACGCCCTTGTCGGCTGAGGATTAGGTGGGCTCATGCAGTCGTCACCGCGGGAAACCTCAAAAAAACCACCGTCCTGCTCAGGATGCGTCACAACCAGACTGCCTCCCGTCTGCGTAAACTGCGACGGCACGGCCGGGTTATCGTTGTACATAACCCACAGCTTCGTCACATTGACATCACCGCCATAGTTGTTCAGAATTCCCTGGCTGCTTTCAACCCAGCCGCTGCCGACGATAATTATGTCATAGCTGCCGTCGAAAGGCCTGCTCACCAGCTTCGCGCCGGACTCTATCGTCAACGACGGTATGGCGTTGTCACCGGTAGCCTGGCCATCAATACCCAACGTGCTGGCATAGGCATTCGTGTCGGCCATTATCACAGGATAGTTCGCCTCGTTATACCCCGTACCTATCGTGACATCGTCCTCCGCCGTCGGTACCTGGTTCGGGTCCCAGTTGTTCGGCGCATGCCAATAGTTGTTCGCGTCCTCCTCCGCATCCCACGACAGCGCAACCGCAGCTCCAAACGCACCACTACTCAGCAACATCAACAAGACAAAGCATGTCAAACAAAATAGCTTCTTATACATAATACTCCTCCTCTATATCTAACAACCATAATGTTCTCCCGGCTCGCGCCGGCCCGCCTGTCGTCCAAAACAGCCGCCAGGGCCCTGCAGCGCCGCCCTTTAGAGCATGCGCTTACATCGCGGCTGGCCCGGAAAATCCAGGCAATCAAGAAGAAAAAAAGGCAAGAAAAAAACAGAAATGCCGTGCCTGCCCTCACGGCCAACCTTCATCCCTTCGCCGTCCTCCTTTCCGCCGGAGTAAAAAAACTTCTTAATCTCACTTAAAGTACGCGGATTTATGAATCGTAATGCGCCCTCGCACCCTATGTTCTAACACAACATTATATATACCTTGCAAAGGCAACCGGCACCTGATTACCTCTTGCACACTTAGCTCCGGCAGCTAAACGCGACAGATTGCTCCTCCTTGCTGAAAAACCAGGTGCGCAAATCCACACTTCTTACCAGAAAATAATGTTAGCACACTCCGTCCCTCCTTGTCAAGCAAAATATCTCAACAACCCCTGCCGTTGTCTCCCAGTACCGCCTCAAACCTTCCTCGACCAGACGACCAAACCGGCCTGAATAACATAACTCCCTTCTCCAAAATGACTTAACTCCCCAAAAATAGAAAAGCCAACGCCCCGAACACCCACACATACCTGACAAACGCTGCCGACCAGGCCCACCGCAACATTCCGACACAAAAATACCCTCAAAAAATACGCATAACCCTTCACTTACCTCTCTCAAACCGCTCTAACCCGCCCAACATCAATCAACGCCCCCTTCCCCTGAGCATCTCCATCATCATCCGCTCCCACTCTTCACCACCCTCTGATTCGGGCATTCCAACCTGCCGCATAATACGCTGAGCCCCGCCACGCCTCTCACCCCAAGGCCGCAGCGGCTCCTTCGTCTCTTTCGCCAAAGCCCTTATCTCGTTATATTTGATACGCATCTCGTCCGGCCAATACATTACCTTCGCCGCCACACGCTCAATTGTCTCTCCGTCATAGCTGTAAAGCATATCAAAATAACGCCGAGAATGAAGATTACTGCCCCCTGTCCAGTCATTAACCGGTACTATCTCAACCATCATCGCCCCGGTACTGTAATCTATCCGCGCCGGCTCCGGCATACTCTCAGGCCCCTCATCCGCCGCCTCGCTGTTTGCAACCACCTTCCCTATCGTCTCGCCACGCTTGACCATAAACTGCTCGCTGCGCCAATAACCAAGCTGATACTTCGACACCTGAACATCCACCGCCTTGGCCACTTCCTGAACCTCAACCGGGAAGAAATACTGTCGCGCCGGAACCGCTATGCTCTCCGTTGCATCCGAAAAACCGCTCCACAAAATCACATCGTCCCGAAGAGACATATCCTGCTCTTCAATCTGGTCCGTCCCCGCGACGGGGTTGAAAACTCCCAGACGAATATGGTACTGATATGTCTGGCCCGGCTCCGCTGTGTCGTCGTGTGCCCAGAAAACCAGTGGCCCCTCCATCTTCGAAAGGCCAAAATCCTGCCCAAGACTGAGTTCCTCGAACGCATCATAGTAATCCGAAACATCCTCAATCTGCTTGGTCGGTCTATTAGACCGCTCTGTCTCAATCCGACGTTCCGTGCGAGGGCGACGACTCGTCGTGCCCCGACGCGATGGACTGCCCGCCCCCCCACCACTAAGAATCATCTGCATATAGGCATCGGGGTCCACACCAGCCCCTGACGACGTACTGCTCGTCCGACGCTCAGACCTTCGGCTGTCACGAAGTTGACTACGCTCCTCCTTCTCCGTCGCCGCCGCCGCCGCTCGTGCCTCACGTCGCTCCAAAACCTCCAGCTCTCGTTGACTTGCAACATACCTCTTGTGTAATAGGGGTGGAAACCACTCCTCGTTAGCGCTGGCTATGCTGTACGCCTCCGGCTGCAACAAATCTCGCTGAACCTCGGAACCCGCAAACTTCAAAACCCGTACTGTTATCCCACCCGCCGGAAGCTCACGCGCATCTTCTGTGATTTCAAACATATCCGAACGCGGCTCAACCAGGGACCGAGGTACCCGCTGCCAGTCACTCCAGCCGCCGTCGTCCAAAAGCCGCTGACGCTGAAGCTCTACCGCCGCAAAAACCGGCGATGCCAGACACGGGTCTCGCCAACGCTCCGGCAAACTCGCGCCTGCGAACGACTCCTTAAAGCTCCGCAAAAGCTCTTCTGTATCAAGCTTGCCTTCCACCGTTACAAAATCAATGTCGTTCGACTCGTATGTCTTTGGATCGTTGGCATTTTCCAGAGTGACCTTCTGAACCGGTACGTATGCAGCCGCACGAATGTGTTCCGCTGCAACATCCTCTATCTGGCCCGTAAACCTCGGAATGCGATATTTCCTCCCAACACTGACCCTGACAGCACTCGGCTGAGGCAGACTCACTGTCAAATCCACCCCTCTTATAGACGAATCAAGCAACGAAACGTACTCGCTGCACCTCGGAGAATATATCCTCGAAACCTCCGGCTCGGCATTCAAACGCCGCTGCAGCAACTTTGCGTCTTCGCTTATCTGTACGTCCACCTGCCCCGGTCGAAACTCCTGCCCGTCATACGGCACTGTGTTCGGACTAAAAACCACACGAGCAAAGAAGATATACACGCTCAACACCAATGCCGCACCCAAAACAAGCTTCTCTGCGTGCTGATCGAAAAAATCTGCCCTTTTACCTCTCATGACTCCTTGCCCCTAAAACCCGCTCACACAGCATTAAACCACAACTAACTCTGCTTCTCCGGCGCCTGTGACTCCTTGACCGACTCCGGCTTTATCTGCTCATACCCATCCTTATAGAACAAATACTCACACGTCAATTGAAGCTCCACAACCGAATCGTCTCCGTACCGATAGAGCTTGTGTGCGTCACTTTCGAAGGACACTGTCCTGACCCTCTCGTCCAGGATTGTAATCTGATTGTGTTTGAACGTCCGCGGCTCGGCCTGACCTGTGTAATCACGGAACTGATGCCCCTTCGCACTGCAAAGCTCCTTCATAAAACCCAAAATGGCCTCCGTCGAAACCACTACCGAAATCCTAAAATGCACAACGTCGATATCATCATTGCAGAGCCGCCCCGTAAATGACTCCACCACCCCGTCCCTCGAACTCCGCACATACACCGGACGCTGACCCACCTCTGAACCGCCCCTAACTCCCATAACCGACTTCGAGAACGTCACCTCCAGGATTCGCTTTACCGGCGACGTATAAATGCTCGTCGAACCCGAATTCAACTCCCCAACCGTCGAAAAAATATCCTCTATAATCCAGTAACCAAGCTGCCCGTACCAGCAATCCTCCACCGCACTGTCCCTGGTTGAATATTTGTAATCACCCCATAAATCATAACCCGCAAGTGCCGACGGGGTAACATATACCAACGCGGATTCCGCCTTCGCGCTGCAAAGCGCTTCAAGAATTTTTCTCCCTTCAGGCGATAGCTGACCCAATCCCAGCCGACCTCGGCGCCCCCCAAACCGAACCGAACCCGCCCTGAGAAGACTCCTGTCAAGCTCCGTATCCGTCGGACAATCTCGCCCCTCAACCTCCGCCGCCAAACCCTCAATCGCCTCCTGATAACGCCTGCCAAACTCATCAAATAACAACATCGATGTGTCCTTCGGCGAAGGAAACATCTTGTAGCTCAAAAGCTCACGCTGCGTTGTCTGTCTTGCCAAACGTCCTATCTCGTTCGCATCACGCTCGAATTGCTCCTGATAAGACCGCTCAACATCCACTCGACCCACGGGAACCGCGTCTCGGGACAAGCTCTTTACCTGACGACCCATCGGAATGCTCTGCCTGTCCACCTCCTTCCTGAAACTGCTGCCCAAAAGCAAACTCACCCCAAAAACTCCCGCCGCTATTATCACTATCAACAAAGGCAGCAACAGAGAAGAATAACTGCGAAGAGAACCGGCCTTGCCTAAAATGCCCCTCAAATTCAGATTCGGTACACTTATGTTCATTTCCGACCCACCAACTCGCGACTGCCATTGACCTCATTATTCATTTTTTATGCCTCTGCACGCCTCCGCGGTGCAGCTCAGTAATTCATATCCTAAAGTCCCGACCTTCGCTGCGGCGCCGATTCCCGTTGCGGCCTCGCTCTGCTCTGCCCGGCTTAGACCCCGACCTCGCTCGCCGGGGACGTCTCGTTCGGTTCGCTTGTCTCTTCAGCGACCGGACCCACCTTCCACACAAATTTCGCGTTCAATATAAACCAGTGGTCATGAACCTCTTCTACCGGATTGCCCAAACGATCAAGCTTCCGCCTGCCGGATTCGTCTACCGCCGGTACTGTGCTTATCACCTCTCTTGTCATCGGGTCAACCAATACTTGCTCCCTCACCCCTGCACCAACCTCACCGCTCTCCGCCTTCACTCCTACTCCACTCGGTATATTCTCCGTCAAACTGACCTGGCCCGTCTTAAGCTCAAAATGCTCTATCTCCGTCTTCTTGTAAAGCTCAAACATACAGTTGCCGTCCACCACCTCGTCAAGATGCATTAGCCGAGTTATTATCCCCCACCTGCTCTTGTCATCACCCGCACCAGCCGGGTCCATCAGCTCCCCGATACTCTCGTAAGGCGTGTAGCCCGCTATTGTCACCACAAAACCACGCTTCTCTTCTCCCTCGCCCGTATCTGTCGCCTCTTTCCTGGTCGTCGGCATCAAACTGTATCTCGACCCCCGTCCATACAACATCTCCAGCATCGTTCTCTCGATGTCGTCCGTATCTATACCCTCCTCTTCTCTTTCGAGCTGAGAGCCGCGTTGTACGTCCAGACTCGCAAAACCCGCCCTCTCAAGATCCTCAGTGTAAACCACCGACATCCCCGTTATAAACACCTGCTTGCGCTCCTTGCGCTCCACCTCCTTGACCTCCTCGACATCCCCCAGCTTGAAAGCAGCATAAAGCCCTCTCTGCTCCGGATTATTCTTCTCATTGGGAAGCGTCGAAAGTATCGTCTCGTACAGCTCCGGTATTACCTCCCGGTTTTCAAATACCTTAAAATGCTTCTCAATGGCCGACTGATACACCTGGCCCTTCGACTCCTCCTGCTGCAACTCAGACTCCACCATCCTGGCCCTGCTTATAAGCTGCCCTACCTCCGCCCGAACCACCGCCTTGCTCCTGTAGCTGCCACGGTCTATCATCGTCCTCGCAAATGCCAATACCGCCGCAAGCAATATCACCGCCGACGCCGCTACAAAATACTTCGTCTTCGATGCCCACGCCATCGACCGCGCAATACTCCGCGGCAAAAGATTGCTCGTTATCCGACCAAGTCCCAGCGCCTGTACCCCAAGACCATACACAATCCCAAAATCACCCACGGTCTCATGAAACTTCGCCGCCGAAACAGACGAATTTATCCGCAAACGCTTGAACGCATCCGGCCTCTCTATCGATATCTGAAGAGACTGACCAAGGTACTGAAGAAGACCGCGCATCTTCGTCCCACCGCCAAACGCAATCACCTTCACTAACTCCGTGTTCGGATTCGAATTCGTGTAATACCCTAATGAACGCTGTATCTCCGATGCTAAATCCGCAAACACCGGCTTCATCGCCTGCAAAATCTGACGAGCATACTTGCTCATCGGCGCCGTCCGCTTGAGCTTCTCGGCCTTCTGAAAATTCAGCTTAAACGTGTCCGCTATCGCCTTCGTAAACGCATTGCCGCCCATCGGAATCGTCCGCTGCCATACCGTCCCGGACGTGCACACAACCAGATCCGTGTTCTCAGCTCCAATATTCACAACAACTACCGCCTGCTTCTCGCTCCTCACCAGCTCCGGTCGGTCGTACAACACGTAATTGTACAACGACATCGGTGACATCTGTACATAACCCACCTGGAGATTCTCCCTGCTAAATCGCTCCAGCTCCGCCTCCACTATCTCGTTCTTGATAGCAAATATCCCCACCTTCGCCTCCTCCGCCTCCCCCTCACTCATCAACTGCCAGTCCCAAACCACGTCATTTATGTCGAAGGGAATCTGCTGGGTGGCTTCGAACTTGACGATTTCGGGGATGCGTTTTTTTTCGACTGGGGGGAGTTTGACGAATCGGGAGAAGCTGTTCTGGCTGGGTACGGAGATGATGATTTCGTCACGGGACAGGTCGTTTTGCTGTACGAACTGGCGGAGGGTAAGGGCGACAAGCTCCTCTCTCTCGGCGGGCTTGACGCCGGTGCCGGTAATGATTTTGCCGTGGGGGATGTGCTCAAAGCCGATGACCTCGAGGGCGCCGGATTCGTTGCTGAGGCGCAGGGCCTTTAGTGAGCTTACGCCGATGTCGATTGCCCAGACCGAACCAATCATCTCAGCCATAATAAACCTCCTGCACCATAGCTCTTAGAGAACGAGCAATTCTGTATTTAGCGGCGGCCAGCTGCTCATACCTTCGACGGTAGATGGTCACCGTTATTTGGGAGCATCGGCAAGTCGCCGTTCTTGGCGTTATCGGCGCACACTGCAATCGCGGACAATTCGTTGCCCCGCATGCGGCGGTAGCCGACGGGTCTATCGCCCGATGGCCGCCGATTGCTCTTGTAAATAGAATTCGACGTAACTACATTATACCAGATGGCGGCGAGTTTTTCCATAAATACTCTTGGTTGCAAAATAAACCAGTATGAAGGCCAGCAGATGCGGCAGCTTCTGGAGGATTTGGGTCTTTCGTCGGCTGATAGGGGCGCTGAGGTGGATTTGGTGGTGGTGAATACATGCTGTGTGACGCGGACGGCCTCGGCGAAGAGCCGGGCATATATCCAAAGGGCGAAAAGGCAGAATCCCGCGGCCAGGGTGGTTGTGTGCGGGTGTATGCCGATTGCGGCAGCGGCGGAATTGGGCAATTTCGGTGGGAACGGGGTTTGCGTGGTCAAACAGCGAGAAGCCCTTGCTGCGGTCTTGGGGCAAATGGCCGCTGAGGTCAAGCCGGAATCAGAGGAAAAACCAAGCCAGGTTGATGATTCAACCATTTTGTGTAACTCGCTTGAATTGCCGCAGTTAAGGGCCTTCAAGGGCCATACGCGAGCTTTTTTGAAGGTCCAGGATGGCTGCCGTCGAAGCTGCAGCTACTGTGTTATACCGATTGCGCGAGGCGATGTTCAGTCCAGGCCCAACCATGAGGCGGTGGCAGAGGCGCAAGCGCTTGTGGCGGCAGGACATAAAGAGATTGTAGTCACAGGCGTGTGCCTCGGAGAATATGGAGCCGGCCAACAGATACTCGAGCAGCGTAAGACACTATGCGATGGCGAGCCACTGGCGGAGTTGGTGCATCGGCTGGCACAGGTGGAGGGACTAAGACGCCTGCGGGTAAGCTCAGTGGACCCGGATGATGTGACGGACGGGCTTTTGGATGTATTTGCGAGATATGAGAATATTATGCCGCATTTTCATTTGTCGGTTCAATCGGGTTCGGATGCGGTATTGCGGCGGATGGGCAGGCAATATTCAGCCGACGTGGTGCGGGAGCGGATTGGTGCGATAAAGGGGCGGTTGGACCGCCCTGCGATAACAGCCGACTTTATCGTCGGCTTTCCGGGAGAAACGGAGACGGATTTTGAGGCGACGTGTGAGTTGGCGCGGTGGGCGGGGTTTTCGAAGATGCACGTATTCCCGTTCTCGCCGCGAGAAGGCACAGCCGCTACGAAGATGAAAAACAAGGTGGATTCAAAGACAATTAGGCGGCGGGCCGAGACGCTGCGCCGGCTGAGTGACGACTTGGGCCGAGAGTTCAGAGAGCAGTTCATCGGCCAGACCTGCAACGTGCTGATAGAGTCCGACGGAGGAGTGGAAGTCTCCGGGAGATGTGAACGATACTTTATGGTCTCTCTCACCACGAAGCCCCGAAGTCACGAAGAAACTGTAACCACAGATTCCACAGATTTAATAGCTGAGAAAAGGCACAAAAAAGCACAAAATAACTTAGTGCCTTGGAGTCTTTGTGGTAAAGGTGAGATTGTGAAGGTCAAGATTGAGGAGGTTACGGCTGAAGGGGTTTTCGGAACCACGGATTCTTTTCACCACTAAGGCACGAAGAAGATGAAACCACGAATTACACGAATGGTAGAAAAGTCCCACCGCGGAGAACGCAGAGATACTCAGACACAGATTCACACTGGTTTTGCTTGGCTTGGCGTACTCGCCTTAGGGCTTGCGCGACGCGAGCGTCTGTGCAGCCCCTACGGCTCGTCCGGAGAGGCCTGCGGCCTTCATTTGTGAAGCCGAGCAAAAGGAAACGGAGGGGTGCGCGTTCGGATAGGGCAGGCCTCCCAAAATGCATGGCGGGCAAGCAGAGACCAGAGAGTTAGAAGTGTTCGGTCGGCGGCACAGACATCGCGGGGGTGCGAGTTTTGTGTATTGGCCGGGCACTTTTCTCCCCCTAAGGGGTTCGGAAGTGCCACGGCTTCATACACTGCCAACTTCGTTGGCGTCTGTGAGGCCGACTGAGGGGGGATTAACACAATGGATTTCTGTTCTCTGTTCCGTCTGTAGTCTGTGGTCATGGGTCTGTAGTCTGTCTTGGACGCGGTTGCGGGCTGGACGGGGGTTTTTGTGTGCGGTCCTTCGACAAGCCCGCCAAACAGCGCGGCGGGTAAACTCAGGACAGGCAGATGCGAGCGATACTTTAAGGTCCAAATCCAGCCCAGCGGCCAAGACCTGAGCAAAAACCAAATAGTCCCCGTGAAAATCGAGGAGGTTGGTGCTGATGGAGCAGCGGGCGGTGTGGATCAAACTGCCGGGCCGAAAGCCTGAGATGTTTGCGCCGTGCTTCTTGAATTCCTCCCATGTCTTGCCTGTGAACAGATCTAGCCAATAGTTGCGCGCCATATCCCTTACGCCCATTAGGAGGCCACCTTGCTCTATCTATACATCCTCCTGGTATTGTCTTTACCGGCGTGCGCCGTGTCAAATGAATTGTTGGCGTCTACGAACTGATGCAAACCGTTACTGCTCGAATCTGAACCTCCGCTGGCCGTCATGTTCAATATGAGATATTCCGGTCCACAGCTTTGCGGCAAACTCACTCCGTGAGCAGAAGACCAAGATATACAAGGGATGATTCTTTGAGTATATTCGCCGATATTCGAAATGGGTGTACCCAAGTGAGGTTATTTGTTGAACATACAGTTTGCGTAGAACCTCAGCGACGCGATCGGGTGAAGTCCCGTCTATTATGGACCGCCAATCAGAACCATCCCCAAGACAACGGTCAAGGTTAGAATCTGGATCGTTGAGGTAATGGTGTTCCCAATTCCGGAGGGCGTCCAGATGGTCGGGAAAGAGTATAATTAGGTCAGCACGTATATCGGACAGTATCCTCAGTGTTTCGAAATCAAGGTGCAGGCCGTAAGGGTCCAAGAAAGCGAGCGTGAGAGTCCTCGTTTTGGGAATCTCCGTCACTATGTCATGGATTCTCTCATTGGCGTCCCCGTGTAGAAGCTGAGAGTCGGGACGAATTCCGCGAACCCTATTCTCGAGGGCGGCGAATTTCTGATCTCCGAGTTCACAGAGGTGCAGGCGGTCGAGTGGGTTCGCGGCGTACGCGGCGATCATTGGAGAGCCCCAGGAAAGCTCTCCAGTCTCTCTTAGACGCACGAGGCCTGCCCCCGCAAAGAGGTCGACATAATGGAGACCTTCCCATTTCCCCTTCATGGAAGTAGTAAAGGCGTCTATGTACCGTTCTAGGTAGTAATGCTTGTCGCGCGACCATTCGCCTGTGGTAGGGATGTAGAGGGAATCAGCATTCGGGTCTGGCCGTTTATGCATAGCTGAAGTCTAACTCGGTTCTCCTTGGCATTTGGCTGTAGGTTCTCCCGTCGAGCTTGCGTCCGGCGGCCTTTTTGTTTACACCGCCCCATTGTTTGAAGAAGAACGGGACCCCTGCTTCTCGGCACTGGTCGCGGATGTCAATGGCCCATTGGGCTTTCATTGGCCTTGCGCCCGGGCCCGATTCGCCTCCCACGATGACCCAATCAATCTCTTCAAGCTCGATGTCCTGAATGGGTCCAAGAAGCGGTTCGAAGGAAATAAACTTGACCGCGGTGCCGGTTGTTCTAAGGTCGTCAATACGCTTTACGTAGTCGGCTGTTTCGACCGTAACCCCCATCCACACATTCTCAGGCCACGGAAGATTACTGCTGACTTGGGCGAGTCGGTCTGAGCGTTTGGTAAGTATCTGGAAGATGTGTTGCGGAGCTGCCTGCATTACATCAAACACGCTTAGGATAAAGTCGAGGGGAACGTCCTTGTGAAAGAGGTCACTCATGGAGTTGACGAAGATCGTCCGCGGCTTCCGCCAGCGGAGCGGTATTTCGACAGCATGGGGATGCAAAGTCACCGTGAAACCATTTCTGTAATTGGGGCTTCCAGCAGCTTGCAGGCGCATGGCCATGCGCTCAGCGTAGCAGTTCTTGCAGCCGGTGCTTATCTTTGTACAGCCGGTTACCGGATTCCAAGTCGATTCCGTCCACTCTATCCGCGACTTCTGTGCCATTTGCTCTCCATCCAGCTTTATCGTAAAGCCTAACACTCGCAGATTAAAAATCAAGGAGTTTTTACTATCAGGCCATACAGTCCCTGATCGAATTCCGTCCGTCAGATTCAAAAGGGTGGATTCCCCGTGACACTTTTTTCGGTGTAGCTCTGTCTTTGCCTGAATGGCCAGCCGTCGCAATGGCGGCGTGTGGGAGCAGAGAGTTGAACAGGATTGCAGGGGCAGGCGGGGGCTAGGTATTTTGAGGGAGATTAAGGACTGCCCCTTCGACGCGCTGGCTCGACTGTGCTCGGCACAGCTTGCTCAGGATCTTCGTTTCACTCCGAGAAATTGAGGGACGCGAACTCCTTATGATACTTCCTTGCGGCTTCATTCCGCCTTCGCCAAGGCTACGGCGGATAAACTCCTGCTTTAGCGGGTTGGCAACACTGGGAAATTAAGGACGGCGAATTCTTTGTGGTGCTTTTTTGCGGCTTTATCGTATGTACGGGCGGCGTCGGTTTCGGATTCGAAGGCGCCGAGGTAGCGGCGTCGGCCTTCGGCTCGGATGCGGGCGCGGAATTTTCCCGTGGGTTTGACGAGGTCAACGCCTTTATAGCGTGAGCGTGTTTTTGATATTCGTTTTCGGCGGTGGTAGTTGTTGTCGGCGACGGTGGCGAGACGGAGGTTTGCACGTCGGTTGTCGAGGCCGTTGTGGTTGATGTGGTCGGCGACGACGGACGGGCCCCGTTGCTGGGCCCCCGGCCCCCGGAGTGGATGAGGAGAGGAGGCAAGTTTAGCTTGCAGGACTTCGCGGTGCATCCAGATGAGTTTCAGGCGGCCTGGGGTCGATTCGGGGTCGGTTCGGACGGCGTAGAAGGTGCGGTTGGACCTCGCGGCGCGCCATTTGTGTTTGCGGAGGCGTTCGTAATCGGCGAGGTCAACGATGGCGAACCTGGCCTTTGTGAGGGGGATGAGGCGGATATCGGGGCCGAGGCGGCGATAACGGAGGAGGAGCAAACGCACATAGATGCGTTCGAGGAAGGGTGGGATTTTGATTTTGATGTTCAGCTCGATGATGCCCCCTCCGGGCACAAGGCAAAAGTCAATCCGCCTTCGTGCCAGCAAACTTCGGCGGACAAGGATGCAAAAATCAAAATGACATATCGAAATTCAAAATTTAGTTCCTTCGACTCGTCCTCCGGGACTCGCTCAGGGTTCGTGCCTCATCAAAGAAGCACCTCTCCGTATAAGGCACGAACTTGCGCGTTTGGGTCGAAATTCGGGGGTTTGAGGAGGTGGGGAAATCGTGTAAGTCGTTGTGGGGAAGGGGTTAAAAAAAATTTGGGAAATTGCGATTTTAGGTCTTAGACCCCTGCGCGAATGGCTCAAACGCGCGTTTGAAACAAATGTTTGAAAGAGGGCAGAGGTCAGAAGACAGAAGAGTTGCGGTCCGGCTTAGTTGTTCCGGGAGCAGAAGAGGATTAACCTATGCCAGCGAGTTTGTGTCCGGGGCCGACGGTATAGAGGCGTTTCTTTGCATCGGTATCTACAGGTGAGCAAACGCCCTTTGCGACAAAGGCCAGGCAACGGCACGGAGCCTCGTAAGTGTTTATAATAGCTGGGCTTCCAATAAAAATGCGAGCAGTGTGAAAAAATTCCGAAGCTGGAGCTGGAAAAATTGGGTGCAATGTCACGGCAGAGTTGGTAAAATGTTCAACACAGGATAGGTCACGTATGTAAATAGGCGGTACATATCGGAGAAGCAGGGTCTGCAATGTTCACTGAAGACAGGAGGACATATAATGAGCGAGGCGAAAAGCCCCAGTCCAGGTAATTCATTTGGGTTCCAGCGCGGCAAACTACCTTCGATTCGCAGTGGTTTTGGAGCGGCTGGGTACACGCTTTTGACGACGGTAGTGGTGGTCGCACTGGTTTGCTCTGCTTCGCCAGCGTTGGCGCGGAGTGGCAATCAGGGCGCGGCGGTCAGGATTTTGGAGGACAACCCCAGCCGGATTGTAATCCGCTATAAGTTTGGGGATTTCAGGCGGCAGTCGGTCCGCATCGACGGTGAGAGCTTTACCGATATTTATCTGGAGGGTGAAAGCAACAAGAAAGACAAAGGCGCGCCGGCGCTGCCGGATGTCTCACGCAGTGTAATCATTCCTGACGATGCTCGTATGAGGGTGCGTGTTATCGACAGTTCGTACTATGAAATTGAGAATATAGATATCGTGCCTTCCAAAGGGTATATATCGCGTAAGATAAACCCGGCTGATGTACCGTACACCTTCGGCAAGGCATACGACACGGATGCATTCTATCCCGGGCCCTTAGCGGCGCTGCGCAGGCCCTACATTATGCGCGACCACCGCGGCATCGTTGTTACGGCCAATCCCTTTCAGTACAACCCCGTTCGGCACGTCCTGCGCATTTACACGGATATGACAATCGAAGTGGCCTCTGTCGGTCGGGGCAGGATGAACGTTCTGCACCGACGGCCGCGCAAGCTCAGCCGTGCGTTCAATCAGCTCTACAGCTCTCACTTTATCAACTACGACTCAGCCAGGCGGTACACGCCGCTGGACGAAGAAGGTGAGATGCTCATCATCGTGCACGATGCGTGGAATTCGAACGTCCAGCCCCTGAAGACGCACAAAGAGAGCCGCGGCATTCCAACTACAATCGTGGATGTCGGCTCGATTGGCAACAATGCCAGTTCCATCAAGAGCTACATCCAGAGCGTCTATGACTCTAACGACCTGGCGTTCGTACTGCTCGTGGGCGACGCTGCTGAAGTGGCAACACCTCTGGTTATGACATATTATGGCAATGGAGCAGCTGATCCGAATTACTCGCTGGTGGCAGGCGCTGACAACTACCCGGACCTCATAGTTGGTCGCTTCTCCGCGCAGAGCGCCGCCCAGGTCGATACACAGGTTGAGCGGACTATCGAGTATGAAACCTTGCCGGCGATCGGGCAGAGCTGGTTCTGGAAAGGCGTCGGGATTGCTTCTGATGATGTCGGCTCTCCCGATGACGGGCAATTGGACTGGGAGCATATCAGGAAAATTCGGGACGTGCTTCTGAATTACGGTTATACCGAGGTGAATGAACTTTATGAGGGAAGCCAGAGCCCCCCCGGCAATGATGATCCGGGGAACCCGGTCCCGCAAGATGTCACCGATTGTTTGAATGACGGCCGCGGCATCATCAACTACTGCGGCCACGGCAGCCCAACCTCCTGGGGCACAACAAGTTTCTCGACCACCAACGTCGATGCCCTGACAAATGATAACATGCTGCCGTTTATCATCAGTGTCGCATGCAACAATGGCGAATTCAACAACTACTCGACATGCTTCGCAGAGGCCTGGATGCGGGCGACGAACGGCACGGAGCCGACCGGAGCAATCGCGATTTATGCCTCGAGCGTCAGCCAGTTCTGGGCCCCGCCAATGGAGGCGCAGGATGAATTCAACTGGTTATATACAGATGCGAACACGCCGCCTTCGTATTTTAGTTTTGGCGCCCATTGCTATGCAGGCTCGTGTTCTATGATGGATGAGTACACTGCTTCACAAACTCAGGCAAACAGCGGCATTGATATGTTCAACACGTGGCACGTCTTTGGCGACCCATCGCTGTCCATTGCCGGAGAGATCGAGCCGACTCCTCCGGTTGCCTTTGACGGCAGCGTTTCTACGGGGATTAATACACCTGTTGAGATAGAGCTGCAGGCCACGGACGAGGGCCAGCCCGATCCGCCCGGCGTCCTGACCTACATCATAACATTGCTGCCCAGCGATGGCAGTTTGGCTGACCCGTGCGCAGGGGCCATCACCAGCGTGCCTTACTCGCTGGCCAGCTACGGCAACAAGGTGGTATATACACCGGATACCGACTACACGGGCAGTGATGAATTCAACTTCAAGGCCAACGACAATGACGGCGGGAGCGACCCTAATGGCGGGGACTCAAACATCGCGACCGTAACGATTACCGTCCAGGCACAGCCCATAGTCATATATGAAGCCGACTTTGAGAGCGGACTTGCCGGCTGGGATGTCAACAACAACTTCGGCGATGCCTGCGGCTTGTGGCATCTTACGGGCGTGTGCCAGTCGGCCGGAGGCAGCCACACGACACCCAACTCGCTGTACTATGGCCAGGACAGCACTTGCAACTACGACGCCGGGCTAAGCGAAGGTATCGTCACCTCACCGGTAATCAGTCTGGCGTCGGTCACGCCGCCTATAAACTTATCTCTCAAGTATTTCCTCACCACTGAGGTATATTCAGGTTATGACATAGCAACACTTGAGGTCTCCGAAAATGGAGGCGCGTTCACGGTAGCGGCCAGCAATCAAGACGCCACTCTCAGCGACCCGAGCGGTGGGTGGTTGTCAAAGACCATAGATTTGTCGGCGATGGCGGGCAGCGACATACAGGTTCGCGCCAGGTTCCGTACCGTTGATGGTTCGCTTAACACCTATGACGGCTTCTACGTTGACGATGTTAATGTTTTAGCCATACCCGGTGAACCCTGCTGCATGCCTCCGCCCGAGCCGAACACTCCGAACCCACCCAACGACGTTGATAACGTGCCGGTTGGCACGGTTCTTACATGGAATGGAGGTGCGCGGGCCCCGGCCCTTGTTGGCGCCGGTCCGACGCGGCGTGTGCCGGCTGATATCCTGGCCACCATCGTGGATGATGAGCCAGACCCCTTGCCACGGTACCCCACGCCGCAGGAGCAACAACTGCTCGAGCAAAGACGGCTCTTGAGGGAACAGGCCCCACTGACGCGCGACGAGCGGTTCGGTGCGCCTTGGGGCCCGGTCTGGACGCCCGGCGAGTATGAGCAAGCTGACGGCGTATTAGTGCGATGGGGCTCATTTAATGCACTGCTGACGGAATTTATTGTGGGTGTCAGCGACAGCGATAACGCCTCGACTGCATACGTGATAGTCACCGACGCCAATCAACAGATAAGCTGTGAGGCGACGCTGGGAGGCGCCGGTGCTGACATGAACAATGTTGAGTTTATTACCTACATAACGGACAGCGTTTGGATTCGGGACTACGGTCCGCGATATTTCTATGAGGGCGCCCGCCGAACAATCATGGACCACAAGTACAATCGTCCTCGCCCACTGGATGACGCCTTCCCGGCATGGCTCGGCGGATATTGGAGCGAGACCGTTTATCAACTTGACAACCTGAACCTTGAGCACGGCGGCGGCAATTTCCACTGTGTCTCCGACGGCAATGCGTTCATGTCGACGCTGATTCTCGATGAGAATCCATCGTACAGCGAAGGGGATATTGAGCAGATATACAGGGACTACCATAACGTTGAATTGACGATTTATGACTCTCTGCCCTCTGACGTTGATTATACAGGCCACATCGACATGTGGTTACTGCCGCTGTCAGATACGGACATCCTCGTAGGCCAGTTTGCTCCGGGGATACCGGGCTACACAGAGACAGAGGCGGCAGTAACCGACCTGGAAGGCAGGGGCTATACGGTCTGGCGCACGCCGAGTCGCAATGACGGTGTCGGCGGAGCCGGCGGCATTCACTACACCTATACGAACGCTGCAATCGTGAACAACAAGGTGTTTGTTCCGCAGTACGGTGACGGCAACGATTTGATTGCGCTGAACGTTTTTGAGCAGGCAATGCCCGACCACGAGATAATCGGGGTTGACTGTAACTCGATTATCGGTCTCGGTGGTGCGATCCATTGTATAATGAAGCACGTTTATCTGACCAGCCCACCGGTTACCTGGGATGTTTACTTAGGTGAGTCTCCGCAGACGCTTGTTTGCAGCGACCTGAGCAGCCCAATGTGCGATCCCGGCATGCTGAGATACTGCACGACGTATCACTGGCAGGTGGTGGCGAAGAACTACTGCAGCGAGACAGTGGGACCGATTTGGACGTTTACGACCGGATTTGCGAGTATGCCTGATTTGGAGCTATTCGCTTCGCACTGGCTGGACACGGGCTGTATTGGAATCGAGTGGTGCTTTGGCTGTGATTTTGATAAGAGCCACGACGTCGACTTTTATGACTTTGCCGACTTGGCGCTTTGCTGGCGTGGATGCCCTTAAATTAAATGCCTCGTGACTAACGCGGTTTTGGGTTTGGCTTTGGCCTGTGAGCTGCGATGTGTCAACTGGTACATGGGTAACACTTTGAACCGGGAACATGGGTAACAGGTTGTAAGGACTTATGGTCTTGCAGGGCGGGGACAACCCCGCTCTTGTCCGCCGTAGTTTTAACGAAGGCGGATGCCTCCTTATCGTTTAGCCCCCAGCTCTGCTGTGGGTCATCCCCTCCTGCCCAACTTACCCATCCACTCATCGCTCATTTACCCATACACTTTTTACGCAAAACAAACCCAATTTCCGCGAGTCGCAAATGAATGTAAAGCTTTATCAGAAACCGGCCTACGAAAAATCTTTCCCATCCGACCACCCCAAAAACAAACCCAATTCAAAGCGGGGCCCATTTCAGCTACCCCGGCTGCTACTTGACTCAAAGAGAAAAAGGAGATAGCATTTGGTCGCGAAGAAAAGTCAAACCAACACAGCAAATAATCAAGGACGCGCCAGTCATGGCAGAGAAGGAAAAGACAGGACTAAAACCACTCAACGTAAAAGAAGTTGAGCCCATAATCAAGCTTGCGATTGAAGAGGATTTCGGCGGGGGCGACATGACCAGTGAGCTGCTCTCCACGGACGCCGCCGCTAAGTATACTATCATCTCGCGCGAGGAAATCGTCGTATGCGGAATGGACATTGTCAGAGAAGTGCTCAGGCGATACGACGAGCGCTTGAAATTGAAAGTTCTGGCGGACGACGGTGAGTCGGCTTACGTGGGATGCCGAATCGGCATAATCGAGGGTCCGCTGTGCTCCATATTAAGCGCCGAGCGTGTTATGCTTAACTTCCTGCAGCGGCTAAGCGGCATTGCAACGACAACACGGAAATACGTAAGGGCAGTGCAGGGGACCAAGGCGAAAATTTACGATACCCGAAAGACACTGCCCGGCTGGCGGCTTCTGGAGAAGTACGCGGTGCGGTGCGGCGGTGGTTATAACCATCGGCTCGGCCTGTACGACGGCGTGCTCATCAAAGATAACCATCTGGCCCAGCTCGGCAGGAACTTCCAGCCGAAACTGAAAAAGATAATCGAAAGGGCGAAACAGGCAAAAGGTGCCAGGTTCGTGGCCGTCGAGGTGGACCACGTGGACGACCAGTTGAATTACGTGCTGGAGATTCCGGGCATCGACATTGTTCTGCTGGACAACATGGGCCAGTGGCAGCTAAAGCACGCGGTGGATATGCGAAACGAAATGTGCGGCAAGGGCAGAAGGCCGCTGCTGGAGGCGTCCGGCAACATCACGCTGATGAACGTATCGGCCATCGCTCAGTGCGGCGTGGACCGTATCGCGGTGGGGGCAATTACCCATTCGGCTTCTGCGGTTGATATCGGTCTGGACGGGTAACAGGATTATGCCAGGACGCGATGTGCTCGATCCCGACAAGATAAAAGAGAATCTCCAGACCAGATACATCGGCTCAAGAATTGTTGTGTACGACCACACCGCAAGTACCAACGACGTAGCAGCAGAATACGCAAAGAACAAGCGAAACCACGGGCTGGTCATTCTGGCCGAAGAGCAAACCGCAGGTCGGGGCAGAAGCGGCAGCAGATGGCTCTCGGCTCACGGCAACAGCATCCTTTGCTCGGTTCTGCTGACCAAATGCAAATTGAGCACCGAGCTGCTCTCACTTACCGTTGCCGTCGCCGTCGCAGAGACAATCGGAAAGGTCGGAAAATCCGAGGCTCGAACC
The DNA here is from genome assembly GCA_964514115.1 of uncultured Pirellulales bacterium. Classification (GTDB taxonomy): domain Bacteria; phylum Planctomycetota; class Phycisphaerae; order Sedimentisphaerales; family Anaerobacaceae; genus CAZEPI01. Next base: position 265,459 of record CAZEPI010000002.1, read on the forward strand.
AAGTGGCCCAACGATATCCTGCTCGCCGGCAAAAAAGTCGCGGGGCTTCTCCTCGAATCCAAGCCGTTTGCCGACTACACCGCTTACATCATCGGCGTCGGGATAAACTGTCACCAGAGCAAAGATGCCTTCCCCGATGAATTGAAAGAGACCGCTACAAGTATCGACCTGGAATCAAGCAGCGTGTGTGACAGAATTTCTCTTACGAAGCGGCTTTTCACCTGCCTTGAGCACCGGCTCCAGGCCGCGGAGAAAGAGCCGGCCGACGTCATCGACCGCTGGCGAAGACAAAGCATCCTGCTCAATCACAGAGTATCTCTCATTTACGATGGCTGTAATTTTACCGGAAATTGCATCGGTGTTGACCCGGAAAAAGGTCTTATCGTGCAGCTCGACTCCGGCTCTGTCCGTATGTTCGATGCCGCCCACACCTCAATCAAGAGATAACTTGCGACCCATTAGGTAACAAATCATTAGACCGCAACGGACAGGATGGTATAATGGGAACTCAATCATTGGCGTTCAAGAGGAATAATACAATGGCAAGGGACAAACTGCTCGGCCGCCGTGGCTTCCTCAAGAAGACCCTTGCATCCGCAGCAGCCGTAGCTGCGCGTCAAATTGTCCCGGCGTGCGCTCTTGGCAGGTCTGCCCGGGCCGCTACTGCCCCAAGCGAGCGTGTAACCCTCGGCTGCATCGGTGTGGGAGGGATGGGAACCGGCAATACAGAAATGCTACTCAACGCAGGCGCACAAATCCTTGCCGTTTGTGATGTGAAAAGCTGGGAACGAGAAAAAGCACAGAACATCGTCAACGAAAAACTCGGCAGAGGGGTCTGCAGCACCTACAGTGACTTTAGGCAACTTCTGGCCAGAGATGACATCGACGCAGTTATGATTGCGACGCCGGACCAGTGGCATGTCCCTATTGCCGTGACGGCGGCAAAAGCGGGAAAGGACGTGTATCTTGAGAAACCGCTCGGCATCAGCATCGACGAAGGCAAGATCATGCGAGAGACGGTGAAGAAGACGGGCGTGGTGTTCATGCACGGCACTGAGATGCGTGCGAACCAGCAGAGACGTTTTGCGTGTGAGCTTGTCAGGAACGGCCGAATAGGAAAGGTGCACACTATAAATGTCAACTGCCCGCAGGGACAGGTCACGGGCGAGCACGAAGAGATGCCGATACCTGATGGCTTCGATTATGACTTCTGGCTGGGGCCGGCGCCTTACAAGCCATATACATATGACCGATGCGAAGACGGCTGGTATTACATCGCAGACTATCAGCCGAGCGGTTTCATTGCGGGCTGGGGCGTGCATCCCATGGACCTTGTGCACTGGGCGATGGACCTCGAAGATAGCGGGCCCGTCGAGATTGAAGCGACGGGCAAGTTCCCGGCTGGGGGCCTTTATGATACCCCCTATGAGTGGAATATCCACTACACCTATGCAGACGGCACCAATGTAAACTTCATCAACAACGACAAGGACAACGATGAGATGCGAATCAGCTTCCTGGGAACTGAAGGTACTATCGACATTACGTACGTGCGCGGAATTGATGCTACTCCCAAAGAACTGTTGACATCGACGATCAAGCCGCAAGAAGTGCACCTGAAAAACGTCAAGGACGATAATGCAGATTTCCTGCATTGCGTCAGGACCCGTGAGCAGCCGATATCGCCTATCGAAGCTGCACATCGGGCGACGAGTGTCTGCTATCTCGGCTACATCGCGTTAGTAACAAGTAGAAAGCTCACGTGGGACCCGGAGGCCGAGATATTCCCGGGTGATGAGGAAGCCAACAGGATGCTCACCAGGCCGATTCGAAGCCCATGGCATACGTACGTGTAAGGAGACACCAGACATGAGACAAACAATCATAATTCTGACGATACTGGTAACGGCTATCACCTTGCTCGTGACCGGCTGCACCTGCTGCCAGCCGCAATCCATGGGAACATATTCATGGAAAGATACCGATACATCCATCGCACTACTCAACAATGGCAAGACTGTCTGGCAGCTCAACTACGACAGAAGAATCGACAAGCCGTACTTCCACCCCGTGTCACTGGTCGACGGGACAGTGCTCACCGAGCTTATGCCGGCAGACCATATCTGGCACCGGGGGCTGTGGTGGTCCTGGAAGACAATCAACGGTGTCAACTACTGGGAGGAAGACAAAGATACATTGCTGGCAGAGGGCAGAAATGAGATAATCAAGGTTGCGGCAATACCCGGGCCCGACTATAGCGCGGACGTTGAAATACATATCAGCTATCACCCACCGGGTGAGCCGGCGGTCATAATGGAGACCAGAACGCTGAAGATGTCACCACCCGACGAGAAAGGCATGTATACTATCGACTGGAAAAGCACTTTCACAGCCAGGGACAAAGACGTGCTTCTTGACCGGACGCCGATACCGGGCGAGGAGAACGGCGTTGCATGGGGAGGTTACGCGGGGCTGTCGGTTCGGTTGGCGGATAGTGCCGTAAAGTGGCAGGCGGTTGACAGTGAGGCACATACGTTCGACAACGAATTTAACAATGCAAAGGCAAAGTGGCTGGACTATTGCATCGAAACCGAATCCGGCGGACCGGCGGGTATCGCCATCCTCGACCATCCATCCAACCTGCGCTATCCGACACCGTGGTATGTGATTCTCGGCGAGGGTATGCGGTACTTCAGCCCGGCCTTTCTTTACTATGAGCCGTACACGATCAAGGCAGGCCGGTCGCTGACCCTGCGGTATCGGATTGTTGTTCACCCGGGCGGGACTGACGCGAGAGTACTTGAAAGACAATGGGAAGAATTCAGTAAGTCAAAATGGTGAGAAGATGAGTGAGATTAAGTGGACGAGAAGACAGTTTTTGAAAGCGACGGCCGGCGGGGCTGCCTTTCCATTCGTGATTACATCTTCGGCGCTTGGAGATGAGACGAAGGCGGCGGCAAGCGAGCGCGTTGTCCTCGGGCATATAGGCGTGGGCGGCCAGGGCAGCGGTCTGCTGGAAGCATTCCTGCAGGTCAAAGAGTCGCAATCCGTCGCCGTGGCCGACCCAATCAAAGAAAGGCGTGACAAATGGGCCAAGACGGTCGGCTGCGATGCATACAACGATTTCCGGGAGATTCTCGCGAGAGACGACATCGACGCGGTGGTGGTGGCGACGCCCGACCACTGGCACGTGCCCATAGCGATTCTGGCGGCCAAAGCAGGTAAGGATATGTACGTCGAGAAGCCACTGGGTCTGAGCATTGAGCAGGACCAAAAGGCGCGCGAGGCGGTGCGAAAGTACTTCCGCGTATTCCAGTACGGAACGCAGCAGCGCTCGGACAGAAACTTTCGCTTTGCCTGTGAGCTGACAAGGAACAAGTATATCGGGCAGTTGAAAGAGATTCATGCGTGGTGTTCGGGCGGAGCGAGCGGCGGCTCGACAAAACCCGAGCCGGTACCTGAGGGGTTCGACTATGACACGTGGCTTGGCCCGGCACCGGTCAAGCCGTTCAATACGGACCGGTGTATGCGAACCGATGGTCTTAAAGGCGGATACCACATCTATGATTATGCCATTGGGTTCATTGCCGGCTGGGGCGCTCATCCTCTGGATATCGCTCAGTGGGGAAACAACACGGACAACACCGCCCCGATTCTGTACGAGGGCAAAGGCCGACTGCCTACAGAAGGGCTGTTCGATACCACGCTCGACTGGGATATTAACTGCACATACGAGAACGGCGTGAAGACACGATTTATGAGCTACTCGGCTGCCGAACCCGTCGTCAGCAAGTACCGCCCCTTCCACGACCACGGCACCACCTTCATCGGAGACAAGGGTTGGGTCAGCGTTGACCGGGCCGGGATATACGCAGAGCCGTCCGAACTGCTCAAAGTTACTCTCAAACCCGGCGATATACACCTGTACGAAAGTAATAACCATTATGCCAACTTCGCTCAGTGCGTTTTGAGCAGAAAGGACCCAATCAGTCCGATTGAAGCGGCAGTGCAGTCGGACTTCATAAGTCACCTGAGCGACATCGTCGTTCGCACAGGCCATACCATTAAGTGGGACCCGAAGAAGGAAGAAATCATCGACGACCCCGAGGCCCAGCGATACACGACCCGGGCAATGCGAAGCCCGTGGCATCTGTAATTCAACGTCAGGAGATGAACGGTAAGGTGAACAATATCAGTAAAGGCATCAGCAGACGCAGCTTTGTAACTGCGACAGCATCGGCGGCATCGCTGCTCATCGTCAAACCGGCAACGGCCTTCGGCACCGAGGCAAATTCCAGAATCAAGGTTGGGTGCATCGGTCTCGGCGGCAGAGGAGCGTGGATAGCAAAGCATCTGGTCGAGCGAGGTGGCTATGAAATCATAGCGGTTGCTGATTACTTCGCCGACACATCAAAGAAAGTGGGCAGCGAACTTGGCGTGCAGGAAGAAAACTGCTTCAGCGGCCTGCTGGGTTATAACAGAATGCTTGAGACTAAACCGGAAGCGGTCTTTCTCGAAACCCCGCCCTACTGCTTTCCCGGGCACGCTCAGGCAGCATCAGATGCCGGCTGTCATATCTTCATTGCCAAGCCTGTTGCCATTGATGTACCCGGTTCACTGAAAATCGCCGACCTCGGCAAGAGAGCAACAAATGAGAAAAGGGTCTTTCTCGCAGATTTCCAAACACGAACGGATGAATACTTCATCGAGGGAATCAAAAAAGTGCATGAAGGATGGCTTGGCAGGATGGGCCTTATAGCGGCGGTTTACAGCGACGAGAGTTTCCCTGACCCGCCTCTGGAAGAAAGCATCGCAAACAGGCTCAGAAACCTGATATGGGTCAACGATACAGCCATCGGCGGCGGCAAACTACTCAACGCCGGAGTACACGCTATAGATGTTGCCCTGTGGATGGCTCAGGAGCGCCCCATAGACGCTATGGGGGCATCTTCGCTTACACGGGCCAACGCCCATGGAGACAGCCACGACACGTACTCAGTGACATACAACTTCGCAAACGGCATCATCCTAAACTATCAGGGTGAATACATACCGAACCAGCACAGCGTTATCAGTTGTCACGCGTACGGCAGTGAGGGACACATCGAGACCTATTACGCCGGCAAAGTATGGATACGCGGGACCAAGCGTGGCTGGCGAGGCGGTGAAAACGAAGACCTCTACGCCTCCGGCATGAAAACGAACGTTGAGACGTTCTACCAGAGCATCGTCAACAGCGTCTATGACAACCCGACGGTCGCCCCGAGCGTTAGCGCCAACCTGGCGTGCATACTCGGGCAGATGGCCGCAGAAAGAAAAGGCAAAATCACATGGGACCAGATGCTAAGACAAGGCCCCGAAATCAAACCAGACTTAACAGGACTGAAAGATTAACTTAAGGCACAAGGAGGAATACAAATGGGAAAAGTGGGAATTGGAGTAAATCTCGAATTCATAAGACACGCCGACAAGCCCTTCGAGTGGGGACTGGAAAAGGCGGCCCAGTTCGGCTACGAGTACGTTGAGCCGTGGGTACATCTGGGAAGAGAGCTGATGAGTGAAGCGGGCTATTACGCAACTATTTCGATGTTGGAAGACCCCGTCAGAATCAGGAAGCTCTGTGAGAAGCACGGCCTGAGACTTTCCGGGCTTTCCGCACATACCCCTCTTTGCAGGCCTGACGTTTCCGGTAATTACCTAAAGCAGGCGATACGGTTTGCCGCTGAAGCAGGGGCGCCCGTCGTCAATACGGATGAGGGCCCGAAGCCAAAATGGACGACCGAAGAAGAGGACTTCGTCCTTATGAAATACACACTCACAGAAGCTGCTGCTTTCGCCGAGGGACGCGAAGTCATGATTGGCCTCGAACCACACCAGCAGTACAGCAAAAGCCCTAAAGGGCTCGATAAGATGTGTAAACTTGTCAAGTCACCGGCCATCGGCATCAACTTTGACACGGGAAATGCTTACTTAGCAGGCGAAGACCCGATTGCGTGGCTTGACAGCATCAAGGACCTGCTTGTGCACATCCACGCCAAGGACATTTCAATACAGCATTCGGAGGCCCAGCGCGGAAAGGTAACGGGCACGCCCGCCGGCTGCGCGTGCGGCGACGGGGTCATCGACTGGAAGAAGGTCATAGAGATTTGCAGGGCCGCTCCACGTGACATCGTGCTGAGTGTCGAATGTGGAACGGTCGAACAGGCCCAGCACAGCGTAAAGCATCTTAAGTCTTTACTTTGATATGCAACAAGTCAGACTAAAAACAGAATGGAGGTGGATATGAACGACAACAGCAAGAGACCGCAACTGACTCGGCGCGCTTTCCTGGGTACTGCTCTGGCAGCCACAGTATCCCTGAGCAATATCAGCCGCTCCGCCGAATCGTGGCGGATGAAGTTATCCACATCGTCCGTCCATTTCCGGTCGCTGTCCATCGAGCAAGCCTGTCAAATTATTGGCCGGCTCGGCTTTGAGGCAATCGATATCTGGGCAAAATTCGAGTGGGGAGGCCTGTGCCGACATCTCGAAGAAGTGCTTGAAGACATCGGACCCAATAAATTCGCCCAAATCCTCACCGACAACAAGCTCAAACTTTATGCGGTCTCAATGTATGGTGACCGCTATGAACGCTACGCAGAGATGCTTGGAAAACTGGGCGGCTGCGTCGTAGTCAGAGGCAGCGATGAATCCTGCAAGCCCGAGCTGTTGACCGCGAATATGAAACGCCTCCTCGAATCTCTCAAACCGCAACTCGAGCTGGCTGAAAAGTATGATTCCTATATCGCCGTCGAGAACCACGGCGACTCGCTGCTGGATTCCCTCGATTCGCTCAAGGCATTTGTGGACCTCAACAAGCATCCGCGCCTCGGTATTGCTCTGGCGCCGTATCACCTCCAGCAACGCAAAGAATCGGTGCAGCAGGCAATAAACATCTCCGGTAAACAGCTTCTGTTCTTCTATGCCTGGCAAAACGCAGAGGCAGTCAACCAATTGCCCGGCCTTGGCCCCACCGACTTCAAACCCTGGCTCGCCGAACTTGCTCGTATAGACTATCGATGGTACGTCAACCCGTTCATGCACCACGAGCCGGAGCCGGACGAAATGGAAAAAGCACTGGCAAAGAGCCGTGATTATCTGCTGAAGTGCAGCCAGCAAATCCCTCCGGACTGAACCGCTGTGATACTATCAAGTTCGCTGTCGTAACAGAAAGGAATTGAATATGAACGATAAAAGCAATAAGTCAGAGCTCAATCGTCGTCAGTTCATGAAGAGCGCATCCGCGGCAGCAGCCGCGTTCGCCGTCCTGGGGACATCCAAAACCCCTGCTGGCGCAAACGACAAGCTGGGCGTGGGCTTTATCGGCTGTGGCGGCAGAGCCAACAGCCACATGCAGACCGTCCACTGGCTGAGGACCGACGGCGGTGAAGCGGTTGACATTGTTGGCCACTGCGACGCGTATCGCCCTCGAATGCAAAAGGCCGCCGACGGTTTCGGCGGAAAACAATACGACGACCATCGCGACCTGCTCAAAGACCCGAACGTTGACGTCGTCTGCATCGCAACGCCCGACCACCAGCACGGCTACCAGGCACTCGACGCGGTCAAAGCCGGAAAAGACGTTTACTGCGAAAAGCCCGTCACGCACTGGCGGCAGTTCGAGCTGACCAAGAAACTCGCGCAGGAAGTCGAGAAGTCAGACAGGGTCTTTCAGCTCGGCACGCAGGGCATGAGCGATTCGGCGTGGCATCAGATGAAAAAGCTCGTTGAGCAGGGCAGGATAGGCCGACCCATTCACGCCGAGTGCGGATACTTCCGTGTCGGCGACTGGGGCGAACGAGGTATGCAAATCGACGACCGCAATGCAAAGCCCGGCAAAGACCTCAACTGGGACGCCTTTCTCGGCGACTCGCCCAAACAAGATTTCGACGTCAGCAGGTATTTCAGATGGCGGATGTACGAGGACTACGCGGGCGGCCCCTGCACCGACCTTTACCCGCACTCGCTGACGCCCGTCGCATATATACTCGGCGTCAAGTTCCCATCCGTGGTCGCCGCGACAGGCGGCAAGTTTCGGTATCAGGAGAGAGAAATCCCCGATACCTTCAATATGCTCGTCGATTACCCCGAAGGTATCACCGTTGCCGTCTTAGGTACACAAGGCAATAACTACCCGGGCGGCGATGGAGCACGTGGAGCAGGCAGCAGAGTCCCGGTTATCCGCGGCTGGGAAGGCACGCTTACCATCATCGACAACCAAATCGCCTTCATCCCGCCCGCTGCAGACTGGCTCGTCGAGGCTTCGAAGGAGAAACCCGAACGATACAAGATTGAGCACGATGAGGACCAGGTCGAGTTCTGGCGAACGTTCCTGCGCAAGTGTCGCGCCGGCGACACCAAGACACTCAGCCCGATGGACCTCGGCTACTGGGTTCAGACGGCCTGTCAAATGGCAATGCTCGGCCTGCGCGCCGGAAAAATCGCAAAATTCGACGCCGAAAAAGAACAGATAATCCTGTAATACCTTGCTCGCGCTAATGGCCCCTGTAGCCGGGACTTACTCAAGGAGACCGTTGTAGTCGTCAATGCTGATATCAACCTCTCGCAGAATCTCTCTAATTAACGGGCGAGCGAGAAGCCGGCCTTTGTGGTGTGGAACGGTTGTCGTCCTTCCGTCGGGATGGCGGTAAAAGGCGTGACTGCCTTTTTGGCGGACCTTTGCAAAACCCAGCTTAATCAGCAGCTTCTCCATCCGTCTGGCGTCTATCAGTTTGAGCTTGCTCAACCAGCCACCTCAAGCTGCTGGATGCCGACAAACTCCGGGATGTTTTTCCGCGTCTCATCATCCATTTCATCGAAGCAGAGCTGCACCACCTCTTTAAGGTTTTTCTGAAGCTCATCGAGTGTTTCAGCTTGCGTGTGAGCACCGGGAATCCCGGGCACGATGCCAACGTAAAGCCCGGTCTCCGGGTCTTTTTCTATATAGCCGACTATCCTGTACATCCTGTTTCTCCGCGACATTCAAATTTCAAACGGATTTCGCCCCGAACAAGGGGCATTCTACCACATTCACTGCCGCAGGTCAAACCACCCCGGCCCCGGCGACACCAAGACACTCAGCCCGATGGACCTCGGCTACTGGGTTCAGACGGCCTGTCAAATAGCAATGCTCGGCCTGCGAGCCGGAAAAATCGCAAAATTCGACGCTGAAAAAGAAGAGATACTTCTGTGAATAATCCCCCGCGTGGGATTTTCTCTTTACCAATCGGCATCTCCGGTTGCCGATTGGTTTTCTTCTGCGCTCATGCTATAATGCGCTCTCTAACAAACCACATCGCGAAAGGAACGGCAATGAAAAAGACAGCAATATCAATACCAATCCTGCTCCTGCTTCTGTCAACGACCCCGAACGCAGCCGAAACGAAGAAAACGAAGAAACAGTTCAACTGGCCCAACGGCACTCTCGGCGCTGTCACCCTCTCATACGACGATGCCATCACCTCGCACTTCGAGTCCGTCGCGCCACAGCTTGAAAAAGCGCACCTGCGAGCCACGTTCTACATCACCGTCGATACCCCTGGCTTTAGAGACCACCTCGACGCCTGGCGCAAAGTCGCCCAGGCCGGTCACGAGCTCGGCAACCACTCCCTCTACCACCCCTGCCGCAAAGACACCCCCGACCAGCACACCTGGCTATCAGATGATTACAATCTGAGCAAATACACGCCCGACCGCTGGCGAAGAGAGATGCGCGTAGCAAACCTCGCCCTGCAACTCGTGGACGGTAAGACCGAGCGTACATTCGGCAACACCTGCTGTGACAATTACATCGGACCCATCGAGGCCAAGACTTGCCTTGAGGAAATCATCCCGGAACTGTTCGTTGCCGCCCGCGGCGAGTTCATCCGCAAACCTATCGACCCGCAAACCACCAACTTCCCCGCCCTCGGTCACTATGGCGCCGACGGGCGAACCTTCGACGAGTTGCGCGATGAAATCGAAGCCGCCATCGAACAAGGCAATTGGGCGTTCTATATGTTCCACGGCGTCGGCAAAGGCACCCACAGCTTATACATCGAAGCCGAAGAACACCAAAAGCTCATCGATTATCTCTCTGCCAACCGCCACCGCATCTGGACCGCCCCCGCCGTGGAAGTCGCGACCTATGTCAAAGAGCATCGCAAGTAACATTTCAATGACTACACAGCAGACCAATACGCCCACACTCGACATTCGCGACTGCGGTCTGGCCAACTACAGCCAGATTCTGGAAATGCAGCTTCAACTGCACGAGTTCAGGCACCAAAACAAGATACCAAATACAGCCATAATCGTAGAGCACAGACCTGTCATTACACTTGGGGCCCGGCAAAGTACAAATAAGCTTCTACTGAACGCCGAGGAGCTCAAGGCGAAGGGGATTGACGTCGTTGACATCCGCAGAGGCGGGGGCACGACCGCACACAATCCGGGACAGCTCGTCTTTTACCCAATTGTCCACCTCGGCCAGCTCGGACTTGGCGTAAGTGAGTACGTAAGAACACTTGAACAAATCGGTATCGAACTGCTGGAAGACCTCGGCGTCACCGCCGAAAGGAAAAAGGGCTTCCCCGGCCTTTGGGTGGGAGAAAAGAAGATTGCTTCCATCGGCGTGCGTGTGTCAAAACAGGTTACCTATCACGGAATGGCTATTAACATAAACAACGACCTTTCAATCTTCGACTACATTATTCCCTGCGGCTTGGAAAACATCACTATGACCTCCGTTCAAAGAGAAACCGGCAAGACCTGCGACATTCCGGAGGCACAACGCATCCTCTCGCATTTGCTCACTACGCACTTCTCCAAAGATGCGAAGCGCGAATCGCGACGGTTGCCGGCGTGGCTGCGAAGACGGGCGCCTGTCGGCAAAGACCATGACCGAACAGCAAGAATCCTGAGCCAGCTCGGCCTTGAGACAATCTGCACAAACGCAAATTGTCCCAACCGGGGCGAGTGCTGGGCACGTGGGACAGCCACCGTACTTATCTTGGGCAACATCTGCACGCGAAACTGCAAGTTCTGCTCGGTACCCAAGGGCAAACCGAAACCGCCCGACCCCACGGAACCCACGCGCATCGCCCAGCTCGCGAAGAAACTCGACCTCAAGTATCTCGTCATAACAAGCGTCGACCGCGACGACCTGCCCGACGGCGGCGCATCGCATTTTCGCAATTGCATCAGCGAGGTCCGCAGCCGATGCCCGGACGTGCAGTTTGAAATACTGACACCCGATTTTCGCAATTGCCAGAAGGAGGCGATTGAGATTCTTGCCAGAGAGTTATTAGCCACAGAGATCACAGAGAAAGAAGAAAAAAACGACACGGGTCGTGGAGAGCACAGAGATTTTGTATTTGCCCACAACATCGAAACCGTCCCATCACTCTACCCGAAAGCTCGAATGGGCGGCGATTACCAGCGCTCGCTCGACCTGCTGAAACTGGCAAAAGAAAATTATGACGGCGTCCCCACCAAATCGTCGATAATGCTCGGACTGGGCGAGACCGATACGGAAGTTGAGCAGGTCCTCAAAGACCTCAGAAGCGTCGGCGTTGACCGCATCACAATCGGTCAGTACCTAAAACCCTCAAAGGATTCGCTGGAAGTCGTCGAATACATCACGCCCGAGAAGTTCGACTGGTGGAAAAACAAAGCCCTCGAACTCGGCTTCAAATGGGTAATCAGCGCCCCCTTCGCCCGCTCCTCTTATTTCGCAGAAATGACTACGACCGTGTGACTTCACTGTCGTTTGTGAGCGTTTTCAGCAGTGATTCAAGCTCGTTCTTACGCGGAAGCAGTGTTTTCCGCACGGCATATTGATTCAAGTAACTTCATCTACGGGTTTTCACCCGTAGCATTGCGGTGGAAGAGTAAGTCTTGAACAGTCTGTTGATGCAACCACAGATAATGAACCTCCTGCCGGTTCAATGCTTCCACCACGACTATCGCTATGTGCAGATTTTCTACCGTTCCTATCAGCAAGTGCCGACATGATTGGAGCCAGAACCCGGCAGGGAGGACAGCGGTTAGGTGATAAATCCATATTATTCAACTTTCAACACTTCCTTTATTGCTTTTTCCAGTGTTTTTTTTGGTAAGGCCCCTGTTGCTATTTGTGGTTTGTTATTTAGCGGTACAAAAAGCATGCTGGGGATGCCCTGAATGCCGAAAGTGGCCGCCAATTCCTGCTGAGCTTGTGTATCTACTCTGTAAATATTGAGCTTACCCTGGTATTCTTGAGCAAGTTCCTGTAAAATAGGTTCTACCATTTTGCACGGCCGGCACCAATCCGCATAAAAGTCAATGATGCAGGGCAAGTTGCCTTCAAACTTCCATTCTTTGTTTTGCTCATAGTTAAAAATTTTTTGTAAAAAGCTGTCTTTTGTTAAGGATTCCACGAGACCACTCCTGTTTTCTTTAAGCGCCTTTGTATTCAAATCCGATTTACCGGCAATGTTCGAACTTTCCAATTTTCCTCCCGGTTTCAGCGAGAACGCCGAGACCAGTAAACCACCCATCACCGCGCCGTAGATTGCGCCGCGGTATGGATTTGCCGTCAGGGGGCACACACCGGAGGAACACTTGCCGAAATAACCAAGCACAGCACCGATTGCCGCTCCGATTACCATACCCAAAAAAATCCTGGCAATCATAACTTACTCCTTCCTGTAGCATATTCTTCGCCGATACTTGCTGAATAAACTCTGCTCAATTGCACCGCTCAAGTTATTTCACATCAGAATATCTAAATGGGTCCAATGATGCAAGCCTTCCTGTAGAATTCCTGGTCCAAACCAATTCGCCACAATGGTCGTGAATGCTATTTTTTGTAAAGTACTACGGGTTGTCACCCGCAGCATTGCCGCTTCGGGCTTCGCCCGCAGCTCGTATTTCGCAGAGCAGCAACATCCGTAGAATACACCGCCGCCGGCCTGGTCGGACAGCAAAGTGTTTTCTTGATTGACAGACGTAGCGTTTTGCTGTAGCGTTACGGCCCAAAAATGACGCGTCTTTTGTCCATCAGGCAGAAATCAAGAAGGAGGACCACTCTATGCCGAAACGCAGCGATATCAACAAGGTAATGATAATCGGTTCGGGGCCAATCGTCATCGGCCAGGCGTGTGAATTTGACTACTCCGGGACGCAGGCATGCAAGGCACTTCGCAAGCTCGGCTACGAGATAGTCTTAGTCAACTCGAATCCCGCGACGATTATGACCGACCCCGGTACGGCGGACGTTACCTATATCGAGCCGCTGAACCTGCAGACGATGACGAAAATCATCGAGGCCGAGCGGCCTGACGCGCTGCTTCCCAACTTAGGGGGACAATCCGGCCTGAACCTGTCCTCCGAACTTGCAAAGGCGGGCGTTCTGGACAAATACGGCGTCAAGGTCATCGGCGTACAGGTCGATGCCATCAAACGCGGCGAAGACCGCTTGTCCTTCAAGGAGACTATGAATCGCCTCGGTATTGAGATGCCTAAAAGCGAGCTTGCTTACAACGTGAAAGAGGCCGAGAGCATCGCCGACAAGCTCGGATACCCCGTTGTCATTCGGCCGGCCTATACTATGGGCGGGACAGGAGGCGGGGCCGTCTTTAACGTCGAGGAGCTTAGAACCATCGCCGCGAGAGGGCTTTCTGTGTCACTCATAAATCAGATACTCGTTGAAGAATCCGTCATTGGCTGGGAAGAGCTGGAGCTCGAAGTCGTCCGCGACGCCAAGAACCAGATGATTACCGTCTGCTTCATTGAAAACGTCGATGCGATGGGCGTCCACACCGGCGATTCATACTGTACCGCACCGATGCTGACCATCGATACAGAGCTGCAGAAGAAGCTGCAGAAATACTCCTACGATATCGTCGAGGCAATACAGGTCATCGGCGGGACGAACATCCAGTTTGCTCACGATGCCAAAACGGGTCGCGTGGTCGTCATCGAAATCAATCCGCGAACGTCGCGTTCATCGGCGCTGGCCTCGAAGGCAACCGGCTTTCCTATAGCGATGGTGTCATCTATGCTGGCCGGCGGTATGACAATGGACGAAATCCCCTACTGGAGGGACGGGACGCTGGAAAAGTACACCCCTTCGGGCGACTACGTCGTCGTCAAATTCGCTCGCTGGGGGTTCGAGAAGTTCAAGGGCGTCGAGGACAAATTAGGCACGCAAATGCGGGCGGTAGGTGAGGTGATGAGCATCGGCAAGAACTACAAAGAGGCCTTCCAGAAAGCCATTCGCTCACTCGAGACAGGCAGATACGGCCTGGGTTTTGCAAAGAACTTCAACGAGCTGCCGCTCGAAGAGCTGATGGGCCTGCTCAGCACGCCGACAAGCGAAAGACAGTTCATTATGTACGAAGCGCTGCGAAAAGGCGCCGACGTCGAGACCCTTTATGAAAGAACTTACATCAAGCCGTGGCTCGTCCAGCAGATGAAAGAGCTTGTCGAGCTCGAAGAGCAAATCCGGAAGTACAAAGGAAAGGCGCTGCCGGACGAATTGCTTACGCAGGCCAAAAGGGACGGTTTTGCGGACCGTTATTTGGCAAAGCTTCTGGATGTGCCGGAAGAAAAGATACGCGACCAGCGAAAGAAACTCGGTGTGGTCGAGGCCTGGGAGCCGGTTCCTGTCAGCGGGGTGGAAGATGCCGCTTACTACTACTCGACTTATAATGCTTCCGACAAGGTTGGCGTAAGTAAGAACAAGAAGATTATGGTTCTCGGCGGTGGTCCCAACCGCATCGGGCAGGGCATCGAATTCGACTACTGCTGTGTGCACGCGGCCTTTGCGCTCCGCGACGAAGGATACGAATCAATTATGGTCAACTGCAACCCCGAGACCGTCTCCACCGATTACGATACGTCGAACAAGCTCTACTTCGAGCCGCTTACGGTCGAGGACGTGCTGAGTATCTACGAAAAGGAGAAGCCGGAAGGTGTAATATGTCAGTTCGGCGGGCAGACGCCGCTGAATATAGCAGGTGAGCTTGAAAAGGCGGGCGTCAAGATAATCGGCACAAGCCCTGAGACCATCGACCTTGCCGAGGACCGCGACCGCTTCAGGGCAAAGATGAAGCGGCTCGGCATACCGATGCCGGAGGCAGGAATGGCGAGCAACCTTGACGAGGCGCTGAAGATTGCCGGGAAAATCGGCTATCCGCTTGTAGTCAGGCCGTCTTACGTCCTCGGCGGGCGCGGTATGGAGGTGGTCCACGACGAAGAGATGCTGCGTCACTACGTGGCTGCGGCTGTCGATGTCACGCCCGACCGTCCTATCCTGATTGATAAGTTCCTGGAAAACGCCATCGAGTGCGAAGCCGACGCAATCGCCGACGGTATCGACGCCTTTGTCCCGGCGGTAATGGAGCACATCGAGCTGGCGGGCGTTCATTCGGGCGATTCAGCCTGTGTAATACCGCCGGTTACGATTGCGAAAAAGCACCTCGATACCATCCGTCAATACACTAAGAAGATAGCGATGGAGCTGAACGTAGTCGGGCTGATGAATATGCAATACGCCATCGCCAACGACAAGGTCTATGTACTCGAAGCAAATCCCCGGGCTTCTCGGACGGTTCCGCTTGTGTCAAAGGTGTGCGGCCTGTCAATGGCCCGGCTGGCAACACAGTCGATGCTCGGCAAGAAGCTGGCCGATTTGAACCTGAAGCAAAAAACAATCCCGCACTTCGGTGTAAAAGAGGCGGTCTTTCCATTCAATATGTTTCCTGAGGTGGACCCACTGCTCGGCCCGGAGATGCGCTCAACGGGAGAGGTGCTTGGCTTAGCCGACTCGTTCGGACTGGCATATTTCAAGGCACAGGAAGCCACGCAACAGTCGCTGCCGACCGAAGGCACAGTCTTAATCACAGTTGCAAACGCAGACAAGCCGGAGGCGCTAAAGGTAGCCATAGAGTTTCAAAAGCTCGGATTCAAGATAAGGGCCACGGAAGGGACGTGCAGTTTCCTGCTCGATAACGGCGTTACCGCCGAACACGTCCTGAAGATGCACGAAGGGCGCCCCAACATTGGCGACGCAATAAAGAACGGCGACATACAGCTCATCATCAACACCCCTGCAGGAAAGCTCAGCAAACACGACGATTCCTACATACGAAAAGCCGCCATCAACTACAAAATCCCTTATGTCACCACAACCGCAGCGGCGCTGGCCGCTGCCAAAGGTATCGCCGCTTACCGCGAAAACCCCGGCGCGGTAAGGTCGCTGCAGAAATATCACTCCGATATAAGATAAGAAGTGCGGCAAATGCAGCTCCGACCAAGCCCCTGCCATCGTGTACAGACGATGTCGGGGGCTTAGTGTATCGGGCGGAGCTTTTGCATATAGACCAATGTCACCGCATCCGAATAAGGCTCACGCTTGAATTCGGTATATCCGAGCTTGGTGTAAAGGTGGAGGTTCCTTTCGCTTCTTTGCCCGGTGAAAAGCTCGAATCTCTCGACGCGGTCGAATATCCTCTCGATCTCGAACATCATCGCCCGGCCAATGCCCTGATTCTGAAACTCCGGGTCAACGACGAGCCGTTCGACAATGCAACTGCCCTTTCTTTCATACGCCCGGACTGCTGCGACAAGCCGACCTGCAAGCTCAAGCTTCAGAAATACTTTTCGCGAGAAGTCAGCTTCTATCTCTTCCAGCGTTTCGGTCAGCGGAGGATAATCAGAGCCACCATAAATATCCACAAGCTCCGCAAACGCGAGCTTCTGCAATTCAAGTATCTGCGGAATATTCTGCTGATTAGCCCTCTGTATCATCATAACGAGACAAATCGTATCGCCCAAGCGGCCCGAAGACAAACGAAAAAGGCCTGGTTAGCGCTGCCCGGCCTTGGTGAGAGCTAAGCTGTGGAAAACAGACTACTACTGCGGCAATGAGCCTTTGAACGCAATTTTCCCATCTTTGACGACAATTAGTTGGCCGGGCTCAACTTCCTTCCACTTCTCTGTTGTAAGCGCTGTTGTGGAGAAGACTATGCCGCGGGCAGTTCCAGGATAGACCGCACCTTCTCTCGAAACTTATCAAAATCGACTTTTCCTTCTGCGTACGTATCCACATCCGCCTTCTTCGCCCGGCAAAGTCGCCTATGAACCGCCGCCTCACTCACACCAAGCGCCTCCGCGAACAAATCGCCCCCGCCCCGAATACACCCGCAGGAGGTTGGCGTACGCAGCTCTGTCACCGCTGCGGCAACGCTCGACCAGAATCTTCTCTGAATTTCGGTCCAATAATGACTCCCAGTGTCGGCTTCCATAGAGATGACGAATTTACGAGCCGTAACCTGACAGCTTTTTTCCAATTTTAGCTAAATTGCACTGTTTGACAAACCGAAGCGTATATATAGGACCGTGTAGAAATCCTCTGCGCGACAGTGCGCGATACGCAGCGGACGCGCTTTTATGCTTTAGCATGGCAGGACAACCTGCTAAACTGCATCGTTTTCGGTGAAGCCAAGCAGGTGAAAGGTATGGGAAGCAACCTTAAAAACTTTTTGTCTCCCGAAGAGCAGTGGCTGATGGAACTGGCCGGTGACGAGCCGGCGGACATCAGCCCCGGCGCGCCAAGGCTGCGAAAAGAGAGCAAGTCCCTGCGCACCAACAATCAGCAGCTAAAACTGCCTGATACCCTCGGAATCATGCCTATACGAAATGCCGTAGTCTATCCCGGGACGGTGACACCGCTGGCAGTTGGCAGAGAGAGAAGCAAGGCCCTGCTCGCGGCCATAACCCCCAACGATTCCGTAATAGGGCTGCTGACCCAGCGCAATCCGGAGACCGACAAGCCCGGGTTTGGCGATTTGTACACGGTGGGCACGGCGGCGACGGTTCTAAAGACAATCAAGATGCCGCAGGGCTCGATGCACATCGTGGTCCACGGCATCGCCCGCTTCAAGGTCATCGAGCCGGTCGCTACCGAACCGTACCTAAAAGCCAGAGCCGAACTGCTTGAAGCCGAAGCCAAGATAACCAAGAAACTTCAGGCGATTATCGTCAATGTGCGACAGGCAGCAAACCGTGTCATTGCACTTAGTCCGAATGTTCCCGAAGAGGCCGCGGTCCTGCTGGAGAATATCGAGAGCCCTTCGGCTCTTGCCGATTTTTTGGCTGCGAACCTGCCGCTGAAAATCGCAGAGAAACAAGAGTTACTCAAAGAGCTTGACCCGACGAAACGGCTGGAGCGAATATCGGTGGCCCTGGCTAATCAGCTCGAGGTCCTTGAGCTGAGCAACAAGATTCAGGGGCGAGTTCGAGAATCCATTGAGAAGAACCAGCGAGAGTATTTCCTGCAGGAACAGCTCAAGGCCATTCAGTCCGAGCTTGGCAAAGACGACATGCGGACTGAAGAGATAAGAGAGCTAAAGGAGAATATCAAGCAGGCCAAGATGCCCGAGAAAGTACAGGCCGAGGCGACACGCGAGCTGGAGCGGCTAAGCAAGATACCGCCCGCCTCGCCCGAGTACGGCGTCATAAGAACGTACCTGGACTGGGTGTGCGAGCTGCCGTGGTCGATCCAGACCGAAGACCGGCTCGACATCAACAAGGCCGAAAGAATCCTCAATAAAGACCACTACGACCTGACAAAGGTCAAGAAACGCATACTCGAATTCCTGGCAGTACGAAAACTAAATCCGACCGGTAAGAGTCCGATCCTGTGCTTCGTCGGCCCGCCGGGCGTCGGCAAAACGTCACTTGGAAAATCCATCGCACGCTCGATGAGCAGGAAATTTATCCGAATCTCATTAGGCGGGATAAGGGACGAGGCGGACATCCGGGGACACAGGCGAACATACATAGGCGCCCTGCCGGGCAGGATTCTTCAGGAGTTGAGAAAGGCCGGTTCCAAAAATCCCGTTTTTATGCTCGATGAGCTTGACAAGATTGGGGCGGATTTCAGGGGCGACCCCGCTTCTGCCCTTCTCGAGGTGCTTGACCCCGAACAGAACTACAGCTTTACCGACCACTACCTTGACCAGCCGTTTGATTTATCATCGGTGATGTTCATCGGGACAGCTAATTATACCGAGCCGGTGCCGCCCGCATTGAAAGACCGTATGGAGGTAATTGAGCTGCCGGGCTATACAGAAAGCGAGAAGCTCCACATCGCCCGGAGATACTTAGTGCCGCGTCAGCTCAAAGAGCACGGCCTGAAGAAAAGCCAGATAACGATAAAGGATGAGACAATCCTGGGTATCATTCGCAGCTATACCCGCGAGGCCGGTGTGCGGAACCTCGAGCGTAACATCGCAGCTATCTGCCGGGCCGTCGCTACCGATATCGCAAAGAGTAAGAAGAGGCGAGCCACCATCAGCAAAACGAATCTCGCCGAAATTCTCGGCCCGACGCAGTTCGAATCGGAGCTTGCCCTGCGAACGGGTATTCCGGGTGTGGCAACGGCGCTCGCCTTTACTCCGGTGGGCGGTGAAATTCTCTTCATCGAGTCCGCTTCGATGCCCGGCAAGGGGAATCTGCAGCTAACCGGGCAGATTGGCGACGTGATGAAGGAAAGCGCGCAGGCGGCATTTTCAATAGTGAAGGCAAATGCGAGGCGGCTGAAAATCGACACGGAACAATTCAAGCAAAACGACTATCACATCCACGTCCCCGCAGGCGCAGTCCCCAAGGACGGGCCAAGCGCAGGTGCGGCCATGTTCACCTCGCTTGTCTCTCTCCTGCTGCAAAAGCCGGTTCGTCCCGACGTCGCTATGACGGGCGAAATCACTCTCCGCGGCCTTGTCCTGCCCATCGGAGGCCTGAAAGAAAAAATCTTGGCCGCAAAACAAGCCGGCATCAAAACCGTCATCTTGCCCAACCGTAACAAAAAAGACCTGCCAGACGTGCCCAGAGAAGCCAAAAAAGACCTCGAATTCAAATTCGTCAAGAACACACGCGAAGTCCTGAAAATCGCCCTTGACACTGAATAGACTCACTCGCAAGCCGCTTTTTGTTTGTCTTAACAGTCGCACTATGATACTATGCCTTAGGAAGGGGTGCTTGACTTCTTAGCTCATTAGAAGTGGAGCTTCAAAGTGGCGCTAAGTACAAAAGAAAAATTGGCTCTTGCGCAGTTCAAAGCTGGTCTCAAGCAAACTCTCAGTGGTCGGTTGGTCGAGCTGAAATTATTCGGCTCAAAGGCTCGTGGTGATGACCAACCTGACTCCGATATGGACGTGCTGGTTATTGTGGCATCCGACGATTGGCACATTCGCGATACAGTCTATGATGTTGCGACAGATATGCTGTTGCAAATGGACGTTTGCATATCACCAAAGGTTATCAGTAAAAAAAAGTTTGACCAGCTTTGCAGAGAAGGCACATCGTTTGTGCACAATGTCAGCAGGGATGCAATTACGGTATGAATGACTTATCAGAAGTCGGCGACGCCGAAAAGGTCCTTCAGAGAATCGAAAAATACTTTCAAACTTAATTTCGCCCCGTCAAAGATAGTGACGGAGTCCCGAGAATCGCCCTCGGAAGCAACTGAACCTTACCCCCCATAGCGAACGGACGGCGGATTGCTAATCCCCCTGCTTGGCTTGCGGTTTTTGTCGCGATAGCAGCGAGGATTTGCCCTTGTCGGCCCGCTTTGCCTCTACGCTCGCGATTATGACAACGCCGACAACCGTCAAGACACCGATTACAAAAATCGCCACCATCTTCAAATGGTCACCAGTCATACTCTACTCCTTAGCTCTGGTTAGAGCGTTTGTAACCTTCAGCACATCGGCCATCTGTGCAACGTCGTGGACGCGGATGATTGAGACACCGGCGGTCAGACACAAAGCAACGGTTGCCGCCGTGCCGAATATCCGCTCTGCGGGATTGGCCTTGCCCGTTATCCTGCCGATGAAGCTCTTCCTGCTCGTCCCGACCAGGACACGATACCCACTTGCCACAAATCGGTCAATATTCTTCAAGAGACGCAGGTTATGTTCAGCCGTCTTGCCGAAGCCGATGCCGGGGTCGATGAAGAGCCGCTCTCGCGGTATGCCGAATTGCTCTGCATGTTTTGCTCTGGAGAGGAGAAACTCGAGGACCTCAGCGACCACATCGTCATACTTCGGCTCAAGCTGCATTGTCTGCGGAGTGCCCTGCATATGCATCAGCACAACGGGGAGCTGTCTTTGCGCCGCCAGCTCAGCCATCCGAGCGTCGCTAAGGGCGGTTATATCATTTATCATCGCAGCGCCTGCATCGAGGGCGGCTTTTGCAACCTCGGCGATGCGAGTATCGATACTTATGGGGACATTGATTTTGCCGGCAAGTGCTTGTATTACCGGTATCACACGACGTATCTGCTCATCAGCGGCGACCGGCTCAGCGGCGGGCCTGGTAGATTCGGGGCCGACATCTATTATGGCAGCGTCTTCCTTAGCCATTTGCAGGCCGTGTTGAATGGCTTTTTGACTGTCGAAAAACGCGCCCCCGTCGCTGAACGAATCCGGCGTGACATTAAGAATCCCCATAATCAGCGTCCCGCGGGAGAAATCCAGCCGACCCGTGGGCCACTTGAGTATGTCGCCTTTGCCGCTGCTCACTTTTTTGTCCTGGCTTTTCACTCTTGCCCCCTGACTCTAAAGCCGACTCCCTGGAGCTTGGCGGCGAGCGATGGGCACGGCTCGGTTAGAGTAACAGTCGTGTTTTGAAACTCCCGCCTGACCGGATAATTCCTGCGAAGGTCGTCAAAAAACATGCCTTGTTTCTGCTCATCGACCGTCGCGATTTCGCGGGTATTGAAGTCATCGCGGTTAATCGCATAGACCTGCTGAACCACTTCCCGGATGCCCTTCTGCTCATCAATACCAACGTGGCCGATGGCCACGTTCGGAACATCGGTGGCAGGCAGAAAATCGGTCATCTCATATTTCGGCTCGACGCCGAAGAACTCGCAGGCCGAGTTATAAATCATAATCATCCCTGCAATCTTGCCGTCTAAGGAATAGCCGGCGATATGCGGCGTGGACAAATCGACGATTCGCAGAAGCTGACAATCGATATTCGGCTCATTCTCCCAGACATCCAGCACGACGGGGCCGAGCCGGCCGCTGCGGATTGCCTGCTTCAACGGCTCGGTATCGTGCACACCGCCCCTTGAAGTATTGATAAACCCACAGCCGTCCTTTAGCGACTCGAAAAACTTCTCATCAGCCAAATGAAACGTCTTATCCTCTCCCTCGAAGGTCAACGGCGTATGCAGCGTGATAAAATCGCAGTCAAAAAGCTCATCCAAAGACCGATACTTGGAGTCGCCGGTTTGTCTCGCTAACGGCGGGTCGTTTAGTTTGACCTTCATACCAAGAGCGGCGCATTTGTTAGCCACCCTGCTGCCGACATTTCCGACGCCGATTATACCTATCGATTTGCCCTCCAACTTGAAACTGTGCTTTCGTCCAATCTCAAGCAAGGCGGCCACGATATACTCGGCCACCGAATTTGCATTCGAGCCGGGCGCCGAGGCAAAGCCGATACCGCGCTTTCGCAGATAGTCAACGTCGATATGCTCAAAGCCGATGGTGGCGGTTGCCACAAACTTCAGCCTGCTGCCCTCAAGCAGGTCGGCGCCAACCTTAGTGACACTACGCACCAGCAGGCAATCCGCGTCACGGACGACATCGGCCGTCATATCTCGCCGGAGGGCGTCCCCCTTGGGACTGCCGGCTACAACCTCAACCTGCCCTAAAGAGCCGAAGCACTCTTCTACACACGGTATGTTCATATCAGCCAATATCTTCACAGCTATCTCCGAAGAAGGCCATTACCTGCACCGCCGGAGGGCGTCCCCCTTGGGACTGCCGGCGGGCTGCCTGCCCGCCGTAGCTTCAGCGAAGGCGGGTCGGTATCTGCAATCTCAAGTCGATTATCTTAGCCGAATTGCCAATCATTGCACGTGCTTTTTGACTTCACTACAAGCTGCGCAGCCATTAAACTAAGCCCGTTTTGCCGTAGCGTGGCTCTGCCTGCCGCGGGTCTGACGAGCCCCACCCCTAGTCCCAGGGGCGGGACGAGAGGAAAGTGATTGATGAAACCGAAAACGGCGCTTCGCGCCTCGCTGATTGTAATAGCCATGGCTTATGGGCTTGCTTTTTTAGGCAATCCATATCATTTTGCAATCTTTGTCCCCGTCGCTTTCGCAGTCCTGTTTTTCTCGGCTGTTTCAATTCTCGCCGAGCTAATCGCCGTCGTCATCCGCAAGATGAGCTTGGCCATCCCTGACGGGAGGATGAAAGAGCCGGACGAGGCAAAACCATCAAAGCTCAAGTTCGGCGTCATATTGTGGCTTTTTTTCGTTACCGTCGGCATCTGGGCACTCAATCGCTACCTGCTGCCGGGCCTTTTTCAGCTGGGCAGTGTGGCAGGCAATATCGTCTTGCTGGCATTTGCCGCTTTGGCCGGCTGGTGCCTGATAAGACGCAAGAAGATAACATTGGCCGTCAGCACCGTAGTTTTCGTTATCTTCATTCTGTCGCTCTGGCTTGCCGGTTCGATGAGCTACAAACCGGGCGAGTCAGTCTCGCTCAAAGCGCTCGGCACTCTCGGCTATGTCGATTGGGTCCCTGCAGAAGATATCGAAAAGGCAGGCGTGACGGTGCACGACGCCAACGGCGCCTGCGAGGGGGTCAATCTCTTTTGTTTTAGAAGGACATCCAAAGCCCTTCTTATGGACAACGACGGCAGGATGCTCCACGTCTGGGTAACGGGCGGGGAGAATATGACCTGGCATCACGTCCGACTCTGCAGGAACGGCGATCTCATAGGCGGGATGTATCTCGGCCTGCTCAGCCGGCTCGACTGGTATTCAAATATCAAATGGGTTGAGCCCATGCACTTTCATCACAGTATCGCCCTGGGTGAGAATGAGCAGATTTACGTCCTGGACAGCAGGTTCGAATTGGTTTTCTACTATGGCCTGCCTGTCCCCATACTTAACGACTACGTCGTGACTATGTCACCGGACGGCAAGATAAAACGCCGAATCGACCTTTACGGGGCGTTGAAGCACCAGATGCCCTTCGAGAAGGTGCTCGATATATTCCGCTATTCGGCCAACCCGATAAACACCTACAAACTCATCAAGGCCGGCCTGACACGCAACACCGCCTTTTTCTGCGATATTGCATTCGACGCGCTGCACAACAACACTATCACACTAATTGACAGGGACATCAAAGGGCTCTGCAGAAAAAATGATTTGCTTATCTCGCCTCGGGAGCTGGACCTGATTGGCATAATCGATTCGGACAGCGGCAAACTCGTATGGAGCTGGGGGCGGGGTGAAATAAGCGGTCAGCATCAGCCGTGCCTGCTCGATAACGACCACATTGTCTTACTCGACAACGGCCGCAATAGAGACTACTCACGTGTGGTCGAGGTTGACCCGCTCGAGAACAGAATCGCCTGGCAATACAAAGCAAACCCCCCTACAGACTTCCACTGCCCTATCGGCGGCAGCATCCAGCCGCTGCAAAACGGCAATATCCTTATAACCGACGAGAGTAAGGGCCGGGTATTCGAGATAACCAGAACCACCCGCGTCGTCTGGGAATTCTACAGCCCACAAGTCAAAGGCACCGAACGAGCCACAATCTACTATATGACCCGCATCACCAATCCCCAGGATTACCCAAAATTAGCCGAACTACTCGCCCAGCGGCACGAAACCAGCCCTGAGGGCCGGTAAACCCAGATTCCACACCGTCAGTCGGGTCCTTCATAGACTAATACCCTACGCCAGGAGCAAAAAATTTTTAAGAATTTGCCAATTTCTGCTGGATTTATTATGAGCATATGCCCATAATATACGTAGAGAGCGTGCAGGTTATTCTAAACAAGAAGACCCGTTGCAGATAAGACGGGAAAGGCCTCTTGGTTATGAAAACGTATTTCGATTGTATACCGTGCTTCATCCGCCAGTCGCTGGACGCGGCCAGATTCACCACCGACGATGAGCAAGTCCACGTCGAGGTTCTCCGCAAGGCCCTGCGACTTGCCTCTGATATGGACCTGCTGGACAGTCCGCCGGCAATGGGCCAGCAAATCCACCGCTACATCCGCAAGATAACCAACAACGCCGACCCCTACCTGCAGCTAAAGAATCGCTTTAACAAACTCGCCCTGCAGCTCTATCCCGAGCTGACAGAACGCATTCAAAGCGCTGAAGATCCCTTTGGGACCGCCGTTCGCCTGGCAATCGCAGGAAATATTATAGACTTCGGAGTAAACTCCAATCTGGAAGAACAGCACGTCCATGACGCCATAACAGAAACCCTCGGAACTGCCCTTGACAAAGCGGCTATAGACGAGTTTAGAAATGCGGCTGATAAGGCAAGGCATATCCTGTACATCGGCGACAACGCAGGTGAGACTGTGTTCGACCGCCTGCTGATTGAGCAGCTCCCAAAGAGAAAAATCACATTCGTTGTAAAGGCACGCCCAATCATAAACGATGCGACCATCGAAGATGCGCAGACAGCAGGCCTGACCGACCTGGTAGATGTGATAGACAACGGCTCCGATGCTCCGGGGACAATCCTTGAAGACTGCTCGGAGGAATTTCGCAGGCGATTTCGTGAAGCAGACCTGATAATTGCCAAGGGACAGGGCAACTACGAGACACTAAGTGATGCGGATAAGAATATATTTTTCATGCTGAAAGCTAAATGCCCTGTTATTGCCAAGGACTTGAACTGTGAAGTCGGCGAGATGATTTTGAGAAGAAGGCGAGCTTATAGAGACGCGGTTGATTTAGTCAAAGAGGCAGAATAGATGCCGGGATTTGATGGAACAGGGCCGTTAGGTAAAGGGCCGATGACCGGGCGAGGTCAGGGTTTTTGCGTTTTGACAGCTTCAAAAGAAAACCCTAATCAGATTCAGGGTTTTGCGGGAATCGATAGTAAGCCCATTGGGCAAGTGAAGACAAAAGCTGGCCTTACGCTTTCCGGAAAGGAGGTAACTGATATGCCATTTGGAGATGGGACAGGACCGGCAGGGGCCGGACCAATGACAGGCAGAGCCGCGGGCTTCTGCGCAGGCTACCCCGTGCCGGGGTATATGAACCCTGCTATGGGTAGAGCCGGTTTCTACGGTGCCGGCGCGCCGGCATTCGGGCCGTATGGTCCAGGTTTGTACGGCTACGGTGCCGGCTATGGAATGCCTTATGGTGGCTGGGGCAATCCGTGGCCTCGCAGAGGATTTGGCTTTGGTTTTGGCCGGGGCTTCGGTCGTGGGCGGGGTCGCGGCAGAGGCAGATTCGGTTATTGATGGTAGCATCGAATTAGCTGCTAACTATAGAAAGGATGGACATTATGCCAAGAGGAGATGGTACAGGACCTACGGGCCAGGGTCCCGGCACAGGCCGGGGCATGGGGCGAGGTCAGGGGCAAGGCAGAGGCAGGATGGGCGGACCATTCGCAGCAGGACCGGGCGGAAACTGTGTGTGCCCAAGCTGCGGAGCAACGGTTGCTCATGCTGCCGGACAGCCATGTAACGCAATAAGCTGTCCGAAGTGTGGCACGAAAATGACAAGAGGTTAACATTTTTTTTGAAAGGAGATTTATTATGCCAGGTGGAGACGGAACAGGTCCTGGAGGTATGGGGCCAATGACAGGAAGGGCCGCCGGTTACTGTGCCGGCTATCCGGTACCCGGATTTATGAACCCCGTCGGCGGGCGCGGCTTTGGGGGCCGAGGTTTCCGAGGCGGCGGTTTTGGTAGAGGTCGAGGCTTTGGCTGGGCCAGGGCCGGATATGGCTCTCTGGCTTATGGTGGTGCTGTAAACCCATACGCTTACGGCGGTGCTGTAAACCCGTACGCTTACGGCGGTGCGCCGTTTGCTCCGGCAATAACAGCCGAGCAGGAGCTTGACGGCCTTAAGCAGCAGGCAGAATACTTCGAGCAGACGCTTGGTGAAATCAAGCAGCGCATCGAAGAACTGGGAAAGGCCGAGCAAAAATAGTATTGCTCTGTCACGGCCTGATTGAAAAATGTCATTGCGAGCCAGTCCCGATGAACCGGGACGAGTGAAGCAATCTCAATCATTCGAAAATTAGAGATTGCCGCACCGGCTTGCTTCGCTCGCAGTGACAGTGTCCCAGACCGGGTGCAGCAAAGCAATAGCCGTACAAAAAATATCTGCTAAGGAGGCATCGCCAATGGAAGTTTTGGTTAAGTATGAAAACGGCTATCGTTTCTCAGCCGAGTGCAGAGGATATACCGTTACAACCGGACGTGGTGACGACGGTAATGACCATCAGGACGGGATGTGGCCGGCCCAGCTTTTTGCCGCCTCGATAGGAATGTGTATTGGCGGCTATGTCACCAAATTCTGCAAAGAGCAAGGCATTTCCTGTGAGGATATGATAATTGAGCTGAGTCGTCGCATAAAGACCGGCTCGTCAGGCATCACTCCATCCGCTGCCAAGCCGTCACACACTGCAAGAATTGATGCAAAAATCCGTCTCGCCGCGAAACTGTCGCAGGAGCAGCAACAGGGTATTCTGCAGGCGGCCGACAATTGCCATATAACCAACAGTATTGAAGAAGGAATGCAAATCGTCTGTTCTGTAGCTGAAGGAGACTGATTATGCCAATATTTGAGTACAAGTGTAACAAATGCGGGCACAAGACCGAATTCTTGGAAAAAGCTGGTAGCTCCAAGAAGCACAGTTGTGAAAAGTGCGGCAGCAGTGAGTTGCAGAAGCTTTTTTCAACCTTTTCTGCAACAAGCGGTCCCAAATCAGGCAGTAGCGATTCTTGCCCAACCGGAACGTGTCCTCTGTCTTAGGAAGAGTATCTTATGAAAATCGCAGTAACATCAACAGGTCCTACTCTTGATGACAATGTGGAGTCCAGGTTTGGTCGATGCACATATTTTTTGATTATCGACACCGACACAATGCAATATGAAGCAATCGAAAACCCTAACACTGCCCTTGGCGGCGGCGCGGGCATCCAATCAGCTCAGTTGATGTCGGAAAAAGGTGTAACAACCGTATTGACCGGCAACTGCGGCCCTAACGCATTTAACGTATTCGGCCAGGCCGGCATACAGGTTATCGTTGGCGTCAGCGGACCCGTAGGTAATGCCGTTGAGCAATTCAAAACAGGGAATTTCTCCTCTACTTCGGGGCCAAATGTAGCCAGCCACTTTGGTGTAAGCACAGCGCCGGCGGGGCAAACGCCAACGGGACAACCGATGACTGGTCCCCTTAGCCAGGGTGGCGGAATGGGCTCAGGTATGGGTGGCGGACGCGGCATGGGTCGAGGTGGTGGAATGGGACGCGGTATGGGCAAAGGCATGGGGCGAGGCGGTGGAATGGGGCGTGGTATGGGTATGCCTATGCCTTCGACCGGGCCGGCAGCAGGTTTCCCGGAAGATGCCGGGCCGCAAAACCCTGAGCAGGAATTGGCTGCGCTAAAGCAGCAGGCAAAGATGATTGAACAGCAAAAGCAGCAGTTACACAGCAGAATAGCTCAGCTTGAAAGCAGACGTAAAGCCGTCGCAGTCGTTGATTCCGAAAAATGTACCGGCTGCGGTATATGCGTCGACGTCTGTCCGGTAAACGCTATCCGGCTCAACGAATACGCCCTTGTCAATGCCGAGGCCTGCACAGGTTGTGCGGCCTGTGTTTCCCAGTGTCCCAGCGAGGCAATCATACTTGCGCAGAAAAAGGCCGGTAAATAAATTCCATTGGAGCTTTTGCCTTTTGCACAGCAGCTTTTCAGGCGAAAACGTCTGGGCTTTTTAGACTTGAGGAGTAGTTGAGTGGCAAAAAAGGTAATTCCACGATGTGGACGATGCGAGAATAAACAATGCCGTGACGGCAAGGATTGCTTTTCGCAAACCAATAATCATAAGCAGTTATACCAGGACGGTCGAATAACGGAATTGCACAGAGCGGCTTCGGCAATCGAGGGACGTTACTATGGTAAAGAGACACGATTAGGCGAAATAATATTGTTTGCGAAAGAGCTGGGCTACAAAAATATAGGTTTGGCTTTTTGTATTGGCCTGAGCGAAGAAGCAAAGGTCATTGAGGAAATTCTCTCAAGGCACTTTGAAGTGGTATCGGTGTGCTGCAAGGTATGCGGAATTGACAAGAAGGATTTTGATTTACCGCAGATTTCATCAAAAGGCGAGGAAGTTATGTGTAACCCGGCCGGCCAGGCACAGTTGCTAAACGATGCAGAAACGCAGCTCAATATTTTATGTGGACTTTGTGTTGGCCACGATGCTATCTTTACCGAGGCCTCAGAAGCCCCCGTGACAACGCTTATCGCCAAGGACCGTGTATTGGCTCACAATCCCGCCGGGGCTATCTATAGTCGCTATATTCGAAAACATTTTAATGAAACCGCATAGCGCAGGTAAACAAAGGAGTGATAACGGTCATGTTTAAGAAGATAGTAAAAAACTTTGGTCCGGAATGGGGCGCTGCAGTTATGGGTACTGCAGCTATATGTATCACTATGCAATTATCTTCGGAGGTCGCCAGACCCTTTTCTTCTTTACTATATGTGGGTTTAGGATTTTATTTATTGGCTACAGTAATATTCATTGCATTTTTAGTCCCTTGGACCCTGAGATTTTTTATGTACCCGGAAGAGATTAAGAAGGATTTGCAGCATCCTATCAGAGGCAATTTCTTTCCCACTATGCCCATTTCTTTTATCCTAGCTGGGACCGGCACCAACAAACTTGGTCCAATGCTTTTCGGTCCTTGGTTTTCTTATCATTTGAGTATCGTGTTTTTCTTTTTGGGTGCCATAGGAATTTTTACCTTTGGGTACCTACTAATACGGACCCAGTTTTTAAATAGGGATGTTCGCTTGGAGCATGCGAACTTTTCTTGGTTTATTCCCCCAGTTTCTCATCTTATAATTCCTGTGCTTGGAGCTTGCTCAATGGATGTCTACTGGGCAGAAACGAGTTTAGCTCCTGTTTTATTTGTAGTTTCTATGATAGCTTTAGGGGTAGGTTTTTTTAATTTTTTGTTTGTTGGTGCAGCTGTCTGGCACCGTTATACCTACCGTGATATTCCTGAAGCAAGGTTAGCTCCCACTATTATGGTAGGTATAGCTCCTACTGCTATTATTGTTGTTTTTCTAATAAAATTCATTCAGGCTATTGAAGCTTCGCATGGCAGTATGTTTGGAATAAATTTCATGTCTGTATTTCCTTTAATCAAGATAATCGCTTCTGTGCTATGGGGATATTCTTTGTGGTGGTTAATATTAGTGGCACTTTTGGTTGCCCATTATCTTAAAACTAAAGCTCATCCTTTCGTTTTTGGCTGGTGGGCTTATACATTTCCCTTTGAAGCATTTACTGTCTCTACCGGCCTTTTAGCTAAGTGTGTAGCAACTCATTTTTTGCATGGGATGCTGATAGCCCTAAATATATTAGTAGTAATAGTTTGGATAACTGTGGTATTTGGGACTATTAAATGGCTTGTGAGTGGAGCCTTTTTCAAACCTCAACATTAAAAGGAGCAAAAAATGAAAGCGCGTTCAAAAATTTACGCTTTAGCAACTATCTTAGTCCCCTTTATTATAGGCATACCGCTATTTTTATTAAGAAGTAGCGGAAGAATTCCCGTGAAAGCACATTTAGTAACAGATACAAGAAAAAATAATGAGGGCATAGCATATAAGGGGATAAAGGTAGATTGGACTTTTTATCCTGATTGGGAGTATAAGCCCTTATTTCTTCCTGCTCACGAGTATTTAGTATTTATGTTCCATTATACAAATGATAATGATTACGATTTGCAGTTGATGCCTTCTTACACTTTAGCATCTCCTCACAACAGGCGTTATTCAGCAAATGAAGAAATTTCAATGTATATTGAAGATGGTATAGAAAATAAACTTAACGCAGAAGACCAAACTCCTATTACTTTTGAAATTCCTCCTAATGCTACCAAACACTACATTGTAACATTTGAAAAACCGCAGTTATTAGATAATTTTTGTGTGGATGTAGATGTGTTTAGAGATGCTACTTTGCGTTTGCATTATATAAAGGAAGATGAGGAATGGAGTAATTATTCAAATGAGTTGGTTAGAAAATATAATGGAAGAGGATAAAGATGTACTTAAGTAAGGAAATAAAAAATAGAAATTTTTTTACTACTACCAGCGGCAAATCTATACAGAACTTTATTGAAAGTGTAAGAGAAAACGCACCGAGATTTAATTTTGGTGTTCGGCATGTCTTTGATATGAGGGAAGAATATAGAAAACAAAATGTTAACGTGGATGATGATTTTGAAATGTATCAGATTATAGTGTGTAATTATGAGAGATCCTATAGGTCTATGAGAAAAAATATGGAAAGGGCCGCCGTATTACTGCAACCAAAACAAATAATAGCATACGAAGAGAAGGGGGTAACTACTATAAACTATTTGCCCTTCACTAAAGACTTTATTAAACAGGCTTTACCACAAGACGGCGGTTTTCAAGAAAGCCTCCCTGAGAGCTGCCAAAGAATTATAGAATCAATTGAAGTGTCTAAATAGTTCCTGTCGGAACAGCCCTTTGTAATAACTGTTCAGGAATAGACAATGGAACAAACATTCAAGGCCACGGAAATCAATATCGGGTTTCATCCGGATGGTTACAGGATAGATAAGACGGCTTCACCGATGAACAGGTACACAAAGTGGGATATTTCGGCTGGTAACCAATGGACCAATCCAAAACCGGTTTGTTTCGATTCTTTGCCACAGCAAGGATGGTTTAAGAAAGATAAGTTTGACTGGGACAAAACTAATATCGTTAAGGAGCAGATTTGATATGAAGATAGCAATAACAGCAACCGGTAACACGCTGGATTCGCAGGTTGACCCGAGATTCGGTCGAGCCGCTTATTTCGTCGTCGTTGATACCGAGACGATGAGCGCCGAGGCAATTGAGAATCAGAGCGTCGCCGCGGGCGGCGGTGCGGGGGTTAGCTCCGGCAAGACCATAGTCGATGCCGGGGCAAAGGCGGTGCTTACCGGCAATTGCGGCCCGAATGCGCACCGCACATTAGCGGCAGCCGGTATAAAAGTCTACACCGGCTTTAGCGGAACCGTCGCAGAAGCGGTCGAGCAGTTCAAGTCGGGAAAACTGACAGAGACCGACGGGCCGAATGTCCAATCGCGCTTCGGAACAAGCAGTTAATAATGACGGCTGGAATGACAATAGCGGTCGCAAGCGGTAAGGGCGGTACGGGAAAAACGACCGTCGCCACGAACCTGGCGTATGTCGCCGCGACCAAAAAGAGAAAGGTGCAGTATCTTGACTGCGACGTCGAGGAGCCGAACGGCCATATATTCTTAAGACCAGAGATAGACGACACACAAAACGTGACCGTCGAGGTTCCCGACGTGGACCTCGAGAAATGCACCGGCTGCGGCAGGTGCGGCGACATCTGCCAATTCAGCGCAATAGTGCCGCTCGGCGAGCACAATACCCTGACCTTCGAGCAACTCTGCCACTCCTGTGGCGGTTGTATGAGGGTCTGCCCCGCCGATGCCATAACGCCGAAGCCACTAACAATCGGCCAAATTCAACAGGGCAAGGCAAACGGCGTTGACTTCGTCGGCGGCAAACTCGTCATCGGCAACGTCCGTACTCCATCGCTGATAAAGAAGGTCAAGGAGCATATCGACCGCGACCACCTCGCAATAGTCGATATTCCCCCGGGGACATCGTGTCCCGTGGTCGAGGCGCTGAAAGACAGCGACTTCGTGCTGCTCGTTACTGAGCCGACGCCATTCGGCCTGAACGACCTCAAGCTCGCTGTAGATCTCGTCAGGCAAAGAAAATCGCCCTTTGCCGTCGTCATCAATCGCGACGGCATCGGCAACGACGAGGTCGAGAAGTTCTGCAGCGACCAGGGCATCAACGTAGTCCTGAAAATACCCGAAGACATCCGCATCGCGCAGGCATACTCAAAGGGGCAATTGATAACCGACGCCCTGCCCAAATACAAAAAATACTTTGCCCGGTTGTTCAAATATCTCGAAACCGTACGGGATAAGAGACGTGAAGCATAACGACTACGAATTCGGAGAAAGAATAAATCGCCGCCTGCAGGCGGAAAAGGCCGCCCGGCGCATCCTCGGCGTCACCGAAGACGCGGGCGCCGAACAGCTCAAAAAGGCATACAGGCGGGCGTCGCTCGAACATCATCCCGACCATCACCCGGATGACCCCGACGCAAATAAAAAGTTTCTGCTCGTCAAGTGCGCGTATGAATTACTGGCCAAAGACCAGCCCTGCGATATGCTCCTGCAGCAAATCAGTGCCTGGCAGGGCGTCCCGGATGACGACAAATACCGGCTCGACAATCGGTGGGGACACTTCCTCTGGTGGCGTGAAAAGTTCTTCGAATAAAAGGGAAATCGCCTTTATGCGAAAATATATCCAATCGTGCAAAAGCGAATTCTGGCAGGAGGTCTTCAGCGCGGAGCTGGACTACATCCTCGGGCAGCTAAAAGACGTCGCGGATGTTCTCAGTGTGGGCTGCGGCCCTGCCGTCATCGAGGCCGGCCTTTCCGAGCACGGTGTTAATGTTACCGGACTGGATATCTCAAGAGAGGCACTCGACCAGGCGCCTGATACTATCAGGACAGTGGCCGGCTCAGCGGAAAATATGGATTTCCCCGAGCAATCCTTTGACGCCGTTATCTACATCGCCTCCCTGCAGTTTATTGGCGATTACGAAAAGGCCGTCAGGGAAACCGCCCGAGTCCTTAGAAAAAACGGCTTAATTCTCGCATTGCTCCTGAACCCCGGCTCGCAGTTCTTCAAAGAGAAAAACAGCAATCCCGATTCTTATATTCGCAGGATAAAACACACCCGCCTCAACGAAATCCAAAACACAATCGCTGAATACTTTTCCGTTAAGACAGAATACTTTTTGGGAATCAAAGGTAAGGAAGTATTCCAAAGCCGAGACTCTAATATAGCGAGCCTCTACGTTATAAAAGGAACAAAGAGACAGTAACCCAATGGCTCAAAGAAGCTGATAAGCTTATTTTGTTTTAGGTGTTGGCGATGAGTGCCGTAAAGCTGTGTGATAACTTTTACAACAGGATTAAACCGCGTTTGTATCAACGTGTCGGGCGCGAGCTGCGTTTAGCTTATCGTGTGCTTGATTTGGGCTGCGGCGCGTGTGAGCTTGCCCGGTACTTGTCCGAGACCTACGGTCAGAGAGTTACAGGAGTCGATATTTCCGCCAGTAGCTTCCCCAACAATCAAAATACCACCAAAAATGCCGGGCCTATTCGCTGTATTCGCAAAGACGCGGCTCGACTTACGTTTATTCGAAACGGAACGATAGACGCTGCGATAACATTTTGGGCCTTGCATGAAATGGAAAATTCTCAGGCGATTTTGCAAGAGGTCCATCGCGTTTTGCGACCAGGCGGCAAAATACTCATTGTCGAATTCCCGCATAAGTCATTGGCTCAAAGGCTGTGGAATGAGAACTACTACACCAGCAAGCAATTAACAGGCTCTCTGCGTAAAGCCGGTTTCAAAGATATCCGGGCCAAACGAATTGAACATAAACAAATCCTTTGGGTAAATGGGTACCGTGCTACCAATTGACCAAAAAACAGAAATTATAGTTGTTGAAGCCTATGGAAGGCAATGAGGTGAAAATAGCACTAACAGCTACGGTTACATTGTGCATCGCCATACTGATGGCCATGACAGGGCGTGGGGGTGGCAATTTTTATGTTCCTGTTTTGATTGCAGCAGGAGCTACAATGCACGAGGCAGCCACTACGGGCCAGTTCATTCTCGTAGCTACTGCTGTAACGGCCTTAGTAATTTTTCAGAAATACAAAACAGTGGACTGGAAGTTGGCGCTGGTAATTGACCCTCCTACAGACATCATGGCATTTGTTGGAGGTTACTATGCGCATATATTTAGCGGCATGGCGTTAAAGCTTGTTTTTGCATGTTTGCTTGTCTTAGCCAGCTTGCTTATGTTGCGTCCCATCCAAGAACAACCCGGTGAAAACCGAAGGCGAATCGGCTTTTGGACACGCCATTATAATAACTGCGACTATACCATTAATCTTTGGTTGGCAATTCCCATAACAGCAGCGACTGGGCTTGCAGCAGGCATGGTTGGAGTATCAGGAGGTTCGTTTAAAATCCCTTTAATGGTTCTGGCCTGCGGTGTTCCAATGCGGATTGCCATAGGAACATCCTCAGCTATGGTAGCCGCAACTGCTTTGATGGGTTTTCTTGGGCATACTGTTAGTGGAGACTTCAATCCTACTTGGACGATTCCGCTGGCAGTTGTCGCCGTGGCGGGGGGCTTGCTCGGAGCGAAGTTTTCTATCAAGGCAAGACCCGAGAAATTAAAACTGATTTTTGCTTATACCACGTTAGCAGCAGCAGTATTCATGTTTGCGAGTGCTGCGATGTCCGCATACAAGTAATCGAAAAACAGAAATTGTAGTTGTTGAAGCTTATGAAACATCAAAAGAGCTATTTATTCAAAAACACGCTGCTTAAAAAAGGCGATGAATCAGCAAAGACGGTCTTCAGCGGCCCTGGAGAGCTGGAAGTTGGACCGGCTCCTGAATTTGAAGGAAGTCCTGAAACGTTAAATCCGGAAGAAATGTTTGTAGCGGCAATTAATAACTGTCTGATGACGACATTTTTCTATTTTGTGCGCAAGTCAAATGTTGAGGTTTTATCGTACTATTCGGATGCCCATGGCCTGGTCGAAAAACAAACAGATGGATTTCGATTTACTAATGTGGAGGTTCGGGCAGAGGTTGAATTGCCACGACAGGAGTTTGCCGAAAAAGCTCGTGAGTTCGGAGATTTGGCTGAAAGATACTGTCTTGTTTCCCGTTCAGTAAATTGCCCTATTCAATATGAATTAGAAGTTAAGACAACAGGAAAAAGACAGTGATGATAGAGTTTGGGTTTTGTGCACATATAAATGGAGATAAAGAATATGCCCTGGGTAAATGAGGATATGTGTGTAGGTTGTGGCGTATGTGTTGATGAGTGTCCGGTCGGTGCGATTACATTAAAAGATGACCAAAAAGCAGTCATTAACGAAGACGAGTGTATTCGGTGCGGTCGATGTCACGATGTTTGTCCACAGGAGGCAGTTCGGCACGACAGTGAACGGATTCCACAGGAAGTTGAGGCAAACATAGAGAAAACCAAAAATCTTTTGAAACATTTTGAAATACCCCAGGAGCAACAGGCATTCCTTGAACGTATGGTTCGGTATTTTAAGAAAGAACAAAAGGTAGCCGGCCTTACTATAGAGAAACTAATCGCTATGCAGACCGATATGCGCGAAGGAACAAGAAGCGATACGCCAGGATAGCTTTTTGGATTTACGGCAGGATTGACCCGCTGTTAAAGAAAGGACAAGCTTTTGTGAAGGAAATTGTTGTCATAAGTGGAAAAGGGGGCACGGGTAAGACGAGCATCGCTGCGTCTTTTGCGGCGCTAGCCGAAAATGCGGTGTTTGCCGACTGCGACGTCGATGCGGCTGACCTGCATCTCGTCCTAAAGCCGACTATCAGACAAACACATCCGTTCAGCGGCGGCAAAAAGGCGCAGATTCAGACGGACAAATGCATCGGCTGCGGACGCTGTGAGAATGTGTGTAACTTTGACGCGGCCAGATTCAACGGCCCTGCAAATGAGATAGTCGCCAAGACTTACACCATCGACCTTCTATCCTGTGAGGGCTGCAGTGTCTGCGTCCATTTTTGTCCGGTCTGCGCCATCGACTTCAATGAGGCAATCAACGGCCAATGGTTCATCTCAGAGACGCGCTTCGGACCCATGGTCCACGCCAAACTCGGCATCGCAGAAGAAAACAGTGGTAAGCTCGTCACACTCGTCCGCAAAGAGGCAAAGAGAATTGCCGAAGAGCAACACGGGGAGCTGATAATCGTAGATGGCTCGCCCGGTATCGGTTGTCCCGTTATCGCTTCGGTTACCGCGGCGGACTTGGTGCTGATTGTAACCGAGCCGACGATGTCCGGCCGGCACGACCTCGAAAGAGTCGCCGAGCTGACCGGACATTTCAACATCCCGTCGGCTGTTTGTATTAACAAGGCAGACATCAACCCTGAAATCACTGAGCAGATTAAAGATGCGGCAAAGCAGCGACACCTGCCCGTCCTCGGACAGATTCCCTATGATAATGCAGTCACGCGGGCGCAAATCGAGGCGAAGACTATTATCGAGTATGAAAACGGAACACTCAAAAAACAAATAGTGTCACTCTGGCACGCGCTGCTTGACCTGCTCGAGGAGCCAAAACAATAAGGAATACCGGCAATGCAAAACGTAAGGCATAAATTTCTGGTTCTAAGCGGCAAAGGAGGTGTCGGCAAAAGTGCAATCGCGGCCAACCTTGCCGTCTGGCTCTCCGCGCGGGGCAACAAAGTCGGTCTTCTGGACGTGGACATACACGGCCCAAGCATTCCGAAGCTGCTCGGGCTGGAACAAAACCGGCTCACCGGCACAGAGGAAAAGATAAATCCGGTCGCCTATGACGGCAACCTCAGAGTTGTAAGTATCGGATTTCTGCTGAATGATGAAAACAATGCCACTATCTGGCGAGGGCCGATGAAGCACAACGTTATAAGGCAGTTTATCTCCAACGTCGCCTGGGAACGGCTTGACTATCTCGTCGTTGACTGCCCTCCCGGCACGGGTGACGAGCCGCTGTCGGTCGCACAGTTAATCCCGGCTGTCGATGGCGCCGTCGTCGTCACGACCCCTCAGCAGCTTGCCGTCACCGACGTCAGGAAGTGCATTACATTCTGCCGACAACTGAAGCTGCCCGTCCTCGGCATCATTGAGAATATGTCCGGATTTGTCTGTCCCCACTGCCTTGAAAGAACAGATATATTCGCAGGCAGAGGCGGCCAGCAGCTTGCAGAAGAGTTGAGCATCCCGCTTCTGGGGAGCATACCGTTCGACTCCTATATCGTCGTCGCCTGTGACAGCGGTAAGCCAATAATTGAATCCAATACCAACAGCCCGGCCAAAGAAGCAATGCAAAAGGCGTTTGAATCGTTACTTAACTCCAATCCAAACCACACAGAGAAAAAAATCGAGGAGAGCAAGAATAAGATGCGAATAGCAATACCAATAACACAGGGAAAGCTGTCGGCCCACTTCGGCCACTGTGAACAGTTTGCCGTTATCGACGTTGAACCTTCCGAAAAGAAAATCACAGCTACCGAGATGCTCACGCCGCCGGGCCACGAGCCGGGGGCGCTGCCCAAGTGGCTAAGCGGCCTATCAGTGAAACTTATCATCGCGGGCGGAATGGGCCAAAGAGCACAGCAGCTCTTTACTCAGAACGGCATCGAAGTTGTCGTCGGCGCACCAGACAGCTCACCCGAAAAACTGGTCAAAGATTATCTTGACGGCGCGCTCCAGAGCGGCCAAAACATCTGCGACCATTGATTCGTCGTAAAGCATTATGCCGAGACCACCAAACATAAGACGCATCGGCTGCCTGCCGCAAAGCAGCTTCTACAAGCCGCGGGGAATCCCTCTGGCGGCCCTGCAGCATGTGACGCTTTCGGT
This sequence comes from uncultured Pirellulales bacterium, assembly GCA_964514115.1. Lineage (GTDB taxonomy): Bacteria > Planctomycetota > Phycisphaerae > Sedimentisphaerales > Anaerobacaceae > CAZEPI01. The sequence continues at coordinate 304,098 of CAZEPI010000002.1, forward strand.
CGATGAGCTTGAGGCAATCCGGCTGACGGACATGCAGGGTCTTTACCACGCCGATGCGGCCGAGAAAATGGGCATCTCGCGGCAGACCTTAGGCAGAATCCTCGAATCGGCGCATAAGAAAATCGCAGATGCGCTGGTTAATGGAAAGGCCCTCGCCATCGAAGGAGGCAGTTACCAGCTTGACCCCCGTCTGGCAGCAGCCATCGGCCCACCTGCCCACCGCTTTCGTCGTGGCAGAAGTGGCGGCCCCGGCGGCAGACGTCACAGAGGCGGCCGCAGCCCACAATAGCAGTCCGTGCCCCGGGTCACGTGTCCCGCGACACGTTTAGCGGGGTGAAGAATTCACTGGGCCGGTCGGAGAAGTGATTTGTTAGTGTGCCGAGGTGGTCGATTGTGCATTCGATTTTATCGCCGGGTTCGAGGAAGTCGCCCGTTGCGACGGCGACGCCGGAAGGTGTGCCGGTGAGGATTAAATCGCCCGGCTCGAGCGTCATTATGTGGCTGACAAACGAGACGGTGTCGGCGACGGGGTAAATCATTTGGCTGGTGTTGGCCTTTTGGCGGGTCTGGCTGTTTACTTTCAGCTCCATATTTAGATTCTGGACATCGTCAATTTCGTCGGCGGTAAGGAGGTATGGGCCTGTGGGGCAAAAGCCGTCGGCCCACTTGCCGTTCAGCCAGTCGTAGAATTCGTCCCAGGGACGCTCTTTTCTGGCTTGCCTGAATGTCACAGAGCGGGCCGAGACGTCGTTGGCTATTGTGTAGCCGGCGACGTAATCGAGGGCGGCTTGCGGGGCTATACACTTTGCCTCTTTGCCGATGACGACGGCAAGCTCGATTTCGTAATCGATTTGCTCGCTGTATGCAGGCCAGGGGATTTGGTCATCCTGTCCGCTGATGGTGGTTGCGGGCTTGATAAAGGGGCGCGGGACGGTGGTCTGCTTTTGTGCATCCGATAGGCCGAGCTTGTGGCCTCTTTCGATGGAGGCCTCTTTGATGTGCTCGGAGTAGTTACCTGCCAGGGCGATGATTTTGCCCGGCCGGGGTATCGGCGCGAGCAGCTTCGCCTCGGCAAGCGGGATAAGGACGTCGGCTCTTTCGGCAAGGTCGCGCAGCCGGGACAGACAATCCGGACCTCGCTGTAAGATTTGCCTCACCGTTGCAGGCGGATTGGTCCGGCGCCAGTTAGAAGGTATATCGACAATCCCGCCCTCAGCCAAGACGCCGATTGACCCTGTGTTATTCCTGCTGTAACTGACAAGCTTCATGAGATTATCCCAACCTGCTCATTGCCTCTTCCAAGACGACAACCTTGTCGCAAATAGAACCGTACTGACTACCAGCGCGCACAAGCCAGCTTATAATAACGATTTGTGGTGTTGGCCGAAAGATTTCTTAGCCGCGTCTGTGGGCTGGTAGTAAGGAACACCGGGACCTGACGTGTAATCGGTAATAGTGGAGCAGAGGCGGGGTGATGGCCGATTTGAAGGTTAGGTGGTATTATGTCGGTGAGCGTCTTTGCGCTCAAGAGGTGGTATTAGGATACGGTAATTTGAGTAAGGGAAACGGCGGAATTGACAGGACGGGCGAAGATGGGGATAAGACAGGCATGGTGCAAGACGCGTGAGTGGTTTGTGCGGCACGGGCGCCGCGGTGGTGAGCACAAGGACTATCGGCCGCAGACCGACAGCGAGGGGCTAATGGCTGAGGCGGGCAAGGCCTCCGGGGCGGGCAGCGAACAGCCGAGGTCGGCCGAGCAGCAGGCAAGCGAGGTTGCGATAAGGCAGGCGCGGCCGCGAGGGAAGAACGAATCGTTGGAGAAGCTGCAGGCGGGGTTTGAGGAGTTGATTGGTCAGCTTCGCGGGATAAACGAGCATTTGGGCAAGCAGGTGGCACAGCATGAGGAGCTGATACGGCGGATAGATGAGATGCCGGCGCTTTTGGAGGCGTGGCCGGGCGTGGTGGCGAATCAGAAAGAGTTGGGCGAGCGGCTGATCGGGCAAATGGAGGCGAATATTGCGAAGGACCAGCAGCTCCTCTCGGCGGTGGAGAAGATGCCGACAGAGACGGCCAAGCAGACCGATGCGCTGGAGAAGATAAATCATCAGTTGGCGGCGGCGGCGGATACGGATGTCCAGATGACCGAGACGTTCCGCGGATTCAATGAGCAATTAGGGCGGCTTCGGGAGACGACGCAGGGCCATAAAGATAGTATCGCCCAGATGGCTCGGACGTTCGCGGCGAGCGACAGGTATCTGAAGTATGTTTTGACGCGACAGAACCGGCGGTTCTTCTGGATATTTATGACGGCGATAGGGGTGTGTGTGTTTGTGGTTGCGATTCTGACGGGAGTGGTGGTTTATGTTAGTCGTTAGTGAGTAGCGAGTAGTAAGTGGTAAGTAGCAAATGGCAAGTATGGCGGCGCCGGGATCTCCACTGTGCTACGAGGTGGGTGGTGTGTCACTTGGCGGGGGCGAACCGGATTGGGGCGGGTCGGCGGAGGACTGAGGTCAATTCGTCAACGAGCTTTTTGACGAGGTGCTTTACGGGGATGATTTCGTTGCAGCGATAAGCGTTTGAACCGGCGAAGGCGAAGGACTCATCGAGTTTTCCTTCGGCTGCGTTTGCGAGGACCTTGGCTATGCAGTAAGGAGCTTTTTGGGGGTCGCAGGTTTTAAGGCATTGATAGTTGCATGTAAAGGGGATGGTTTTTCCCTGCTTGATTTTTTCGACGAAGGGGTTGTTAATGACTTTGCCGGGCAGGCCAACGGGGCTTTGTATAACTGTGATATCGTCGGCGGTGGCGTTAAGGTAGGCGTTTTTGAAGTTCTCGTGGGCATCGCATTCATCGGTGCAGACAAAACGAGTGGCCATTTGAACTCCGGAGGCACCCAGGGCGAGAAATCGGGCAATATCTTCTCCGTCGAATATACCTCCAGCGGCGATGACGGGAATGGCGGTGTCGAAAGAGTTGGCCAGGGAGACGACTTCCGTAACGAGTTGCTCGAGGGTAGCTGCCGTGTTGTTTGTTATATCCTGATAGGAGTATCCCAAGTGGCCGCCGGCTTTGACGCCTTCGACTATGACGGCGTCGGGGAGCCGATTGAATCGGCTGAGCCATCTTTTGCAGATGATGTTCAGTGCTCTTGCCGACGAGACGACGGGGATAAGCTTGATGTCTTTGCCGTTGAGGAACTGGGGGAGGTTGAGTGGCAGGCCCGCACCGGAGATTATGATGTCGGCGTCTTCGGCGACGGCGGTTTTGACGAGGTTTTCATAATCGGACAGTACGACCATTATGTTGACGCCGACTATTCCATTGGTGAGGCGTTTTGCCTTTCTGATTTCGTGTCTGAGGGCCTGCTCGTTTACTCGTGCAAATTCAAGATTTGGGTAATTCTCGAACTGGCCGATGCCTGCGCTGGCGATGACGCCCACACATCCCGTATTTGCGACCGCCGCGGCAAGGTTTGCTCTTGATACCCTGACGCCCATGCCGCCCTGTATTATGGGAGGGCTGATTTCCAGATTTCCGATTCTCAGGGTCGGCATCGTACCCCCTGTGCATAAAGCACTTTGCAATACACAAGCCGGCAGAATGAGAGAAATGACGATAGTGGTGATTGCCGAGGTCAGAATCACCGGGCGCTGGCTCTGCTACTTCAACACCCTAATGCGCAATCATTTCAGCCAAACGGGCTTATACTATTGTTATCGGCCAAAGTCCACGAAAATCTTGCCTCTTTGGCGAAATATATTGTGCGGGGTCGTCGCCCCAAAGGGGTGAACTTCGCTATGACGCTTCGCTGCGAAGTGACGGTTTAGAGTTGACAGGGGCGGGGCGGATTTGGGATAATGCGCGAGTGAGATTCTTTCCAAAGGAGGATGAACGGTGCAGCAGGGGGGTGTTTTGTTTTGGGCGGTGGTCCGAGGGGGCGGGCAGCTCTTCAGCGGCGGGAGCGACGAAACCGGTCCCGTCTGCGGGGACGACAAACGTTGCGTGGCAGCACTCGAATGCGAACCGGATGGCTTTGTCGGCGGCGGCGTTTGCGCCGGCAAATGCAAACTGAGCGAAAGAGCACAACTCAGTCGCGGTCTGGGCCGGGGATTTGGCTGTTTCATCGCAGGGCGCGAAGATAGAATGCAACGGTATGGAAGTTCTTACAATTGCAGCGGTGGGCGTTGGGCTGGCGATGGATGCGTTTGCGGTCTCGATTGTGACGGCGGCGGCGTATGCACAGCTCAGGGTTCGCCACGCGCTTCGTATGGCGGGATTTTTCGGCAGCTTCCAGGCGATAATGCCTTTAGTGGGCTACCTTGCGGGACTTACGCTAAAGAATTTCATCGCGGCGTATGACCATTGGGTGGCTTTTGGTCTGTTGGCGGGCGTGGGGGCGAAGATGATTTATGAATCGTTTAAGTTCTCGCCGGACAGGCAGGCGTACGACCCGACGCGATTGGGGATTGTCTTTGCGCTGGCGGTGGCGACGAGCATCGATGCGCTGGCGGTAGGGGTGACGATTTCACTGCTGACCGATGCGATTTTAGCCGCTGTGGTCATCATCGGGGTTATCACTTTTGTGCTGTCGTGCGTGGGGTTTTATGTCGGCAAGTATTTCGGACACTTTTTCGAGTCGAAGATAGAGATAATAGGCGGGGTGATTCTTATCGGCATCGGCCTCAAAATCCTTCTCCAGCACCTGCTCGCCACAGGGACTTAAGGTTGATAATTGATGAATGATGATTGGCTTGGCTTCGTAGAAGGGCCACAGAGAATGGTTTGTCACTGGTGACTCGCCTGTAAGCTAACCTCCCCGTGGTCGCACGCTGTACGTTGTTTTCTATGTCTTTTTCACCAAAGTATGATATATGGGTATATGGCTCGTACGTGCAAACAAGGCGAGCTCGGATAGGAGAGCGACATTACGACACGTTGCTGATTACCTCCAAAGCAACGAAAATCAAGAAGAAGGAAAGGATGGTCAATGTAAGCCAGGTTTCAGCCCTCTGGCATTTGGCTCTTAACTGGAGGTAAGATGGGTCGTCAATGTCGTTCTTGTGAAATACTAATCTTCTGAACTTGAGGCTATGCGGCTGGGCATAGCCTATCTCTTTAGCCTTTTCCGGCAGGTTTGTGCGAATGTATGCTAAAAGCTTGGACGACAAATATACCCATCTAACCCCAAGCACAAATAGGCCGATCATGTACAGTAAAATGCAGTAGTTTCCCATTGTAGTTGGCTAACAATAGCTCCCAAATTTAACATTGTTCTGTCCTCGGCCCGGCTGGGAGCTTCGCGAATTACTTTTTCCGATATGTGAACAGATGTAGTAGCCAGGGACAGGTTTTTTTTGAGGAGGTTTGTCCGGGGTGTATCTCCGTGACCATTGTCGGGAAATAGAAGGGAATGTCAAGGAGGGGCTTCCATTTACTATTTACTATTTAATATTTACTATTTGCTATTGATTTGCGAGGAATCAGGATGTGGCCCTGCTCTATATTGATGATTGATTCCTTCGACTACGCTCAGGGACAATAATTGGTGATTGGTCTGGCTGACGGTGGGTGTTGACCTTATTCTTCTTTTGCATATGCTCCTGCTATGCATATTCTTCAAAATCACGTTTGCATCGGTCATGTGAGTCGTCGAAGGTAGAAACAGGCGGCTTATGCCGTTTTTCGCTGCCGTTTTCCACCAGACACATCGAATACTTGCATATGCTTTCGATGCCCGTTAGCATGGTTGTATGTGCAGGAAACTGCAGGGATTTGACAGTACTTGTCTGCCATGTAGCACCTGCTATGCAAGGTTCGGGTCGCTTCTTCCGTGTGTCTTGCAACGGACGGCTACTCGAGTTAGTGAAGATAGAATACCTGAGGGGTATGGTCATGAGAATGCAAATCGCTCTGGGTGTAGCTTATTTGCTCTTGAGCACAACCGCCCCAAGCGGCGGCGCCGAGGCAGGTAACTGCTCCAGCGGGAGTATCTTTGCCAAAGATAACCTCGTTGCGTGGTGCATCGTCCCATTTGACCCGTGCAATCGAACTCCAGAAGAGCGGACTGAGATGCTCGAGCGACTTGGCATCAAGAAGGTGGCATACGATTGGCGGGAGGAGCACGTGCCCAGCTTCGAGGAAGAGATAGTAGCTTACAAGGGGCATGAGCTGGAGTTTTTCGCCTTCTGGGACTGGCATCCCAGGCTGGCGCCGCTCATACGAAAGCACGGTATCAAGCCGCAGATATGGAAAATGTTCGGCGACCCGGAAGGGGACACGCAGGCGGAAAAGGTGGAGACCGCAGCCAGAGGGCTGCTGCCGCTGGTCGAGCAAACAAGAGAGTTGGGCTGCGAGTTAGCTCTCTACAATCACGGAGGGTGGAGCGGCGAGCCTTGTAACATGGTGGCGGTTTGTCAGTGGCTGCGTGAGAATGCCGATGCCGGTCATGTTGGTATCGTTTACAACCTCCACCACGGTCACCAGCACATTGAAGATTTCGCTGAGGTGCTGGAGATGATGAAACCCTACCTGCTGTGCCTCAATCTAAACGGCATGAATACGGGGGGCAAGCCCAAAATCCTGCCGTTGGGCAGAGGACAGCACGACATGGAGATGCTCCAAATAATCGCGACGAGCGGGTACTGCGGGCCGATCGGCATTCTGGATCATCGCCCAGATGTTGACACCGAGCAGAGCCTGAAGGAAAACCTGGATGGTCTTGAGCAGCTACTCAAACAGATGGAGGCTGGAGACGCTGTGAAAACCTTCACTGATTAGTAACTGCCTACTTTTGACGGTGGCTCAGTTCTGCAAAGCGCAGGTTGATGGGGATAAACTCGCTTCCATCTCAAACAGTATTTTCGGTGAATCGCGGGCAATGTGAAGGGGGCTTGGGGGGTTATGGGGATTGTGGGGAGGCGGTGGCGAGGACGAGGGCGAAGACTTTAGAAGCGCCGGCCTGTTTGAGCGTTTTTGCGCATTCGTTTAGAGTGGCGCCGCTGGTTTTGATGTCGTCGATGAGGCAGATGGTTTTTGCTTTGAGGTTGTGGTCTTTGCGGACGGCGAAGGCGCCGGCGACGTTTTTTGCTCGTGCGGCGAAGGTGCGCATTGTGGGCTGCTGTTTTGTGTGGCGGATGCGGACGAGGTCGGTGGATATTTTGCCTTTTGCGGCATCGAGTCCCTTTGTGAGCAGCAGGGACTGGTTGTATCCACGGGTAAGGCGTCTTAGCCAGTGGAGGGGGATGGGGATGAAGAGGTCGATTTGGTCTGCGAAGGCGGCTTGGGCAAGGGTGGAATTGAGGAGCCGGGCGAGGGTATCCATTAGCTCGGTTCGGCCATGCTTGAAGGCGAGTATCATGTCGCGGAGTACGCCGGTATAAACTCCGCAGGGGGCAATCCGGTCGAAGGCAAAGGTGCGGCTGGAGCATTCGGGACAGCTCTGATCCAGGATGGCGAACGCGCTGACCTGACAGCCGCAGCGCGGGCAGAAGCTGGATGTGAGATTCTCTTTTAGCCCTGTTGCGCAGTCGGGGCAGAGCAGGTTCTTGTCTTCGGGGGCGAGGTTCTTGCAGGCGAGGCAGAGCTGTGGCCAGAGCAGGTGATTGAAGGCGCGGAGGGTCAAACGAGCCGTTCGGCGAAACGTCCTCCTGGTTGTTTGACCAAGCAAAGGGTCAGCCATAACTATAAGTCCTGAGCAAAACGTCAATGGTTTTTCAAGTGTCAATCACGTGAAGGCAATTTCCTTACTCAAGGTCGTAGGCGCTGTTGTCCTGCGATAGAAAACCGACCTTTACAGGGCTGAACTCGTTGTATTTTTCGATTCGCTCTTTACTCTTGGTCTCGGTGTAAAGGTCCCGGATGCTGCGAACACTGCCGTCACAATACGCCACGTTCGTCGTATGCAAATGTCGATACCCCTGCGTTCCCGACCATCGCCACCCGTTTTCGAAATCACCGTCAAGCTTGCCGGCCTGCGGAGAGCGCATGTACTTGTTAGCTCCCAATTCAAACCCCCCGTCGCCGAATATCGCGATGTTTGACGGTCGCCGCAGCTCGGCCGCTGTGCTTGATTTCATTCCTTTCAACGTCCCCGACACCACAACCGTAAAGCCGCCGATGTAGCTGGCGTTGTAGTTGTACCCCGTGAACGGGTCCCCTACGGAGTTTGCGTTGCCTGTGAAGGAAGGACACTGCTGTATCTCTGTAATTTGCAGGTCTTGCCAGAGGTAACCGCACCTGCACAGCTTCAGTTGCCCGTACTCGAATTTCTTGAAGAAGTCCCACTCATACCAACTGCCCAAATCGTTGAAGTCCATGTGGCCGGCAAGTGGATAATAGTCATCGTTATTCGACAGGTACACGTTGGCAGCGACGACCATTTGCCGAAGACGGCTCAGGCAAACCGTGCGGCGTCCTGCCCGACGTGCACGCCCTAAAGCCGGCATCAGAATCCCAAGCAGCAATGCCGCCACCGCCACTACCACGACTAATTCAATCAGTGTAAACCCTTTGCGTTTCAACGCTGCGCGCTCCGATGAATAAAAGGTTCATTCGCAACCCCATGTGCACATCTGCCAATTGCCGCCGAGAACCGCAAAATCCTTAAAATCCACCCACCCGTCTTTGAACACGTCGGCCTGCCCCGCCGCGGCATTCGGGTCCGTCACCTCCCACAGCCAGTATTCGCTGAGCATCAGCACGTCGGCCATATCCACCATACAGTTGCCCGTCACGTCACCAGCCGGAAATCGATGCTTCCAGTCGCCACAGCAGCTCACATCCGACACTGCATCAACCTCCGGCAAAGGTCCGTCCTCCGGATTCGTCGCCGTGCACTCTATCTTGACGTAGCGAATCCATTTTCTGCTCGTGTTTACGTCTTCGGCCAGCGCCTCATAATCGTTTGGGTCAAGCCATTTCAAATCAAAGCCCGTCCCTCCGGCACTTTCACCATAGGCCATGCTCATCTCAGCCACCGTCACTCCGTTGAAATCCCCCGGCTCGGTATTCGGGTCAAGAGGCATTGTCGGATTCGTCACTTGGCCCCACCACAGATTTTCCCAGCCCGGGTAACCCGTGTTCGGCTCGTTCGGATTATACACCCGACCAAGAGTCGGCGCGAATGAATCCGCCCAGGGTCCGTGCTCGAAACTATACCATGTCAGCCCGTCCTGACTGACCGATACCCTACCCAATTCCGACTCAACCTGTCCCGTCTTTATCCGCACCGCGTTCGGCTCGCCGTACGTCCACTCCATCAGTCCGCCTATCGTCTGAAATCCATTCCCGAAAACAATAAAATCAATCCCGTACGCATTGTTCCGGTCGTCTGCGAGACGGTGATCGAACTTTAGTATCAGTTTCCCATCCACCCCCACCGTCACCAGCGCCGTCGGAAGCCATTCCGGATACACCGTGACAACCGGCCGCCATGAACCCCAATAATCCGTATCCACCGATGGCCGGCCGACTGCCGTCCACGGGTCCGTATAGTAACCCGCGCCTTGCCCGGCATCGTAGCCGGCGACCCACAGCGCAAAATCATTGGCATCATACTCATAACCCAATGCCGCACTCCCTGCCAAAGCACACACAAGAAAACTCCTTGCCAACACCTTCCTCCACACCATAATACCTGCCCTTTTAACCCTGCGGGTGGGGTCCGAATAGGCCCCCACCCACTTGCTGAGATAAACCACAAGACCCGCTACTGCTTTGGCCCGCGGCCCCTGCCGACAAACATAGCACCTATACCAAGCAGGAGCACGCTCACCGGCTCAGGCACAGGTTCTGCGCCGGGTGTCCGAATTGGCATCCACGATGCGTCGTAGTTCGTCCACACCCAACTGTCCCACGCCCCGTCACTCAAATCTCGAAACGACACGCCTGAACCGCTCAAATCCCAAGTCTCATTGTCGCCAATGTAGTACGACCATCCGGCATAATCCACTCCATAGTCGTACTCAGTTGCCCCGGGATAATCAAAATCATTCACGAACATCCCCATCTCTTCATAGTCCGTCGCATACACATCAAGCGCACCTGCCGCATCTACTGCCGCGAGAGCATCCCATCCTGTTGCCTCACCATCCCAGTTGTACGTGAACAAAAAGTAGTTATCCAAATCGAAGTCCACTACTATCGTTGCGCTATTCGCACCGGCCCCTGCCGAGTACTCAGCCTCCGCCGTGTACGTCGTTGCGTGTGCACCTGAACAAACCAACAACACAGCACAAATACAAGTCATCACCCATTCCGAAGCCATTCTGCCCTCTCCTCGAATTCAAAAGTCTTTCTCCAATCATTCTGACCATCCTTTTCGACTCAGGGTGTGAGCCGTTAAGTATTTGCCCCCTCTCACTCTGTCTGCGTATCACCTCCTTTCTGTGCCGGCGACATTGCGGGGCGCTACCCCTGGGTCGGGTAAAAAGAAAAAAGCCGCCGTTCCCGCGACGGAACGACGGCCTTTTAGCCAGGATAACTTCAGAACGGATTTTGTGCGTCAAGTGGGCGAATTTGCTCTGAAGCGATTCCGGGGGTCCCTTTTCGCGAGAACTTCCGAAAACGAATACCGACTGCAGGCAGGTTTTCTGACTTGCATCCTGCCGCAAGGCACCTTCCCATCCTCGCCGCTCTTTGAGGCAAAGGATTTCCCTTCGCCCGGGGTATGGCAGAGCGGTTGTGGACAGTGGTAAACACCTTGCGGGTTTCCGAGATTTTCGGAACGGACGCTTACAGCGGCGCGACCGTCGCGGATTTTCACCGCGTTCCCTTTTGGCTATTCCAAAGCGAGGTTGCTCTGGAACCTGCTGTCGATTTTTGAACTTGTTAAAGAACCAAGCATCTGCCTTTTAACGCGCCGACAAGGAGCGGACAAGGGGAAAAATAAAAAATTTTTCGCCAAGTGTTGCGACCCGAACCAGCGGTGAATCCTGAAGGGCGAAGGGTCAATCGGGCGAGAGCTTTTTGCACTGCTGGATGGTCTTTTTGACCTGCCAGCGGACGAAATGCGGTGCTCCGAACAGCAGATACAGGCCCGGGACGCCGAGGACCACACATTGCAGTAAGTTGGTCCAAATGTGGAGATAGGGGGAGGCAGTATAGCCCGGCTGGCGTGCGGTGAGGAAGTAGGTGATAGTCCTGCCAAGCTGAGGAAGGAACCAGGACATGACATAGATACCGACAAAGACGCACACTAAGCGAAAGGCGACGGGAACCCACCACAAGTTTTGCTGCTGTTGGTCGGCTCGGCCGACGATTTTCTTGGCGAGCCATTCGGACCTGTAAATCAGGAAGTATATGACTGTTGCAGCGGCGACGGCCAGGAATACATATCCGGCCAGCATGCCTTCGATGGTGTGGTATACGTCGGTTTTTGAAGAGATGAGGAAGGCCAGCGAGCCGACAATCTGGATGGCGGAATTGATTAAGATATAAAGGGCGATGCCAACGAGCATAATCTTTGCCAGTTTCTGTAAGTCATTCATCATAAACTCCCGTGTTTAAATTCAAGTTATCTCGGCCGTTGTCTGCGGGGTGGGGCGGAAGAACTCGCGACTTGCCGCAAACTGCCATTTGACAAAACCGGGCGCCCCGACCGCCAGGTATATTCCCAACACTACTTTTAATGCCTTGGTGAATACCACAAGCCAGGCCCAGAGATTGGTCGGAAGGACTTCGCTGACGCGCCCATGGACTATTGCATCGCCGACGAGTTGGGGGCCTAAGATAACAAAATAGAGGACCTTGGCGACAGCATCAGCGCTTTGGCGAATGATAAGGAGTCCGCAAAGTAAGGCAGCGAGTCGAAGGCCTACAATGACCCACTGGTCGGCAACGATGGGGGCGAGCTGTTCTTTGCCAACAACGAGCTGTGCCCACTTGTCGCTATTGCCAAGAAGGAGCCATGCAAGGGCACAGACAGCAGCTAACAGACATATCGCAGCAAACAGACCGCCGAGGTGCAGGTCACTGCCCTGTTGTGCGGGGCGCCAAAGCGGATACTCGAAGCTGCTCAGGGCTCGCACAAGGACGTTGAGCCCTAACACTACAAACAGCAGCTTGCCAATGAGATGACTCCTGGTCATTTTGCACCTTTCGCTTTCGTGACGGTGGCTGGATTATACGCGGGGGTCGGCCCTGCTGCAATAATAAAGACGCACGAGGGGCGGAAGTCTTCGATATCTTTTTGGGTTGCGAGCGAAAACCCTTTTACGTCCCTTGTGGAGATAAATCGGGCGTACTTGCGGAACGGGGCGAAATCGAAGAGGGAACTCAGCAGGCAGGACTATAGTCTTAAAGACTAATCGAAGGGACTACGAGCATTTGAATTCGGCAGGGAGGTTTCGGCGGGGAAGCTGCGTTTCGAGGAGTAAATTTTTGGGGATTTCCGCGTCGTCCTGATGAGCCGGGACTGCTCACAATGACAGGAGGAGGGAAGTCGGCCTACAACGTTCGCATGCACGTCCTTACGGTTGTTGCCCAGAGAAAGGGGTAACAGGGCAAATCGTACCCCCTTGGGAGGAGTTCTTCTCTTGTGATGTAGTCCTGGCCATCCCACGTTTTTGGCGAGAAATGGCTTGCATACCGGTGCTATTGAAGATATAATGATTTGGAAGGACCGTTGTGAGGGGGCAGGGATGCAGGTGGAAACGTTTTTGGAGTAAGTGGACAAATGGCTGGTATGTTCTATTCGTTAGAGGAAGCGGCCGCCAAGCTCGGCAAGAGCGAAGATGACATTCGCGAGCTTGTCAAGGCGGGTCGGCTTCGAGAGTTTCGGGATGGGCCGAATATGCTTTTCAAGGTAAATGAAGTGGAAGCCCTGCTGTCCGATACCAGCGTTATGGCGTTGAAGGCCGAGAAAAAGGAAGCACCACAAGAAGAACCAGCAAAAGAAGAGGCGGCAAAAGAAGAAGCACCACAGGAAGAACCGGCGACCGAAGAGGTAACCGCTGAGGAGGCCGGCACCGCGATGGAGCTGGAGGCTGCTGAGGAACAGCCGGCCGAGGCACAAGCAGCTCAGCCAAAGCCAAAGCCGCAAGCCGAAGCGCCGGCAGAGCCAGGTGAGCCGGAGTTAGCTGAGGCAGAGCCGCAATTACAGCCGGAGCCGGAAGAGGAGATTCAACTTGCGCAGGATATGGGCGGAAGTGGCGAACTTGAGCTTTCGGACGCGGACACGGCAATAGTGGATGAGGGGATAAGCATCCTCGGTGAGACCGACGCGGACAAGGCGGGCCTGGGTGAAGGTGCAGGCGGTGGAGATGAGACGGCGCTTTCGGGTCTATCGGGTCTCGATGAGACGTCGGTGGCAGCGGCGGACGAGGCATCTCTGGAGGAGATAGAAGATGACGTGAGCCTGGATACGTTCGGCAGCGGCTCCGGATTGCTCGACCTTTCGCTGCAGGCGGACGACACGTCGCTGGGTGGAATTCTTGACGAGATATATACGCCAGAGGGCGAAGGCGAGCCGGCAGAGGCAAGCGCAGTCGCAGCGGCAGAAGGTTCTGCTCTTGAGATGGCAGCCGAAGCCGAGCAGATTGCAGCAGACGAGGGATTTGGCGAGCCGCAGGCGCCCGCGATGCGGCCGGCGGGTGGTCCGTACATGGAGGTGCCGCCCGACACAGCAAGCAACGTACTTGGGATTATGCTTTTTATACCACTGCTGGTTGTCATCTACACAGGAGTTGTTGCGGTGGCGGGTTTCAACAACGTGATGCCTTCTTTGTTGAGTATGAGCAAGGGGATAATCTGGTACGTTGCGCTCGGTCTTGGGGTGCTGTCGCTGTTGATAGCGGGCGGCGGCGCGATGGCCGGTGGCGAAAAGAAAGCAAAGGCCCCCAAGCCGCCAAAACCGAAGAAGGCCAAAAAAGAAAAGCCCCCGAAGCCAAAGAAAGAGAAAAAGCCAAAAGAGAAAAAAGAAAAGAAGAAGAAAGAGAAGAAGAAGTAAGCAGGCAACGGGCCTTTTGGCAATTTGGCAGAAGCGGGTAAGTAACTTCGCCGCAGAGTCGTAGCCAGGGCAGTGCGACACGGGGGAGATACCGCATATCTTTTTTTGCTCACGTTTTATTTGTGCACACCGGACACTTTGGGTTCCTTCTGAGTGGCGGCTGGCAGAGGCGACGGCTGCGCCGATGAAGAGATCTAAACATCGCCGTTTTGGGCATCAGCACACCAAGTGGGTGTAATGGCAGATTTGAGCAGCACGGAGGCAATATCCACGGAAGAAAACAGGTAGCAGAGGGCTTGGAGGGCGGGACAATATTTTGAAAGTTTGTTCTTGACGATGTAGTGCAAATGGGTTTTATTTATGCGCGAGGCAGTCGCCGACGCTGAAAGCTATGGCGACCCGCCGAAGCTTACAAAGCGAAGGCGGGAGGTGGTGCCGACCGTAGTTCGTAAGCGGTTGGTTTAGTTGGGTTTGCATTTTATGGGACGCTTAAGAGAGAATTTGTAAGGCCGGCTTTCTTGAAAGGATTTAGTCATGGCAATCGCGAGAGTTTCCGCAGTAGTTTTCATAGTGGGCATATTAATTTTTGTCAACGGCTGTGTTTCAGAGCAGGACTACAACGACCTGAAGCTTCAGAACGAATCGCAGCGCAAGCGTATGGCAGAATTAGAGAGTGAGGTCCAGGCAAAGACCCTGGAGCTGGAGCAGTTGAAAAGGCAGCTCGACTCAGCATCGGGTCGCACCGGCATAGAGATGAGCACGCTTCAGCAGAAGATAGCGGCACTGGAGGAAGAGCTTGCGAAGAAGAAGGCCCTGATAGCAACGATGCAGCAGCAGCTTCTCGGCGGCGGTCAGCTCCCGGTTGAGCTGAGCACAATGTTAGAGGACTTTGCGAACAGCAGCGACATGGTGACATTCGACGCCAGCCGCGGGATAGTGAAGTTCAAGAGCGATTTGCTCTTCGAGAAGGGAAGCGACGTAGTTTCTCCGGGCGCCCAGGATGCGGTGAAATCGCTTTGCGGCATACTAAATACCGAGCAGGCAAAAGAGTTCGACATAATAATAGCCGGCCACACGGACGACATACCCATCAAGCGGCCCGACACGCTGGCGAAGCATCCGACGAACTGGCACCTTTCGGCTCACAGGGCGATATCGGTGCTTAATGTTATGACAAGCAACGGCATAAACTCAGGGCGTTTGAGCGCTCGCGGCTTTGGGGAATACCGGCCGGTTGTGCCGAACGAACCGGGCAAAAAAGGCAATCCGCAGAACAGGCGCGTGGAGATATATATCGTTCCAAAAGGGACATAGCAGCTCGCGGCGCGGAGCATAGAGGCGAAGATTGAGGATGGCCTGGTGGACGTTCGCAATGATCAGGACGGACGCAATTCGAAGGCACCGGGACGAGGGGATTATCTGTTGGTCACGGCGAAAGCGGTGGGGACTTGTTATTTGGGCGTGTTTGCTGCTTGTCACGAGCGCAGCGGGGAGCGAGGCGGGGCAAAGGGCGGAAGATTTGCTTGAAGGCAGGTTCAAGTGGACGATTAGTCGTCCCCTGATTGGGCCCGGCCAAAACGAAAGTGACCCACGCCATGCGGTTAAGGACCCGACGATTGTCTTTTGCGAGGGGCGGTGGCACTTGTTTTGCACGGTTCGCTCCAAGATACATCGGCCACAGATTGAGTGTCTGTCGTTTGAGAAATGGGCCGATGCGAACGCAGCGGAGCGCTTCGAGCTGGGCTTGGCGGAGAAGATACCGGAAAAGGTCAGAGGGAAGGACAAATACCTCTGCGCGCCGCAGGTGTTTTACTACAGGCCCCACGAGAAGTGGTATCTGATATACCAGATGGTAATCAACGCGGGCGGGGAGGACAAAATGGTGCCGGGTTATTCGACAAGCGAAGAGATAGCAGAGCCGAAGTCGTGGACGCAACCCACTGCTCTGTGCGCGGAGTTTGTCAAGTGGGACAAGCGCGGACTTGACTTCTGGGTAATATGCGATGAGGAGAAGGCATACCTTTTCTATACGTCGCTGAATGGGCTTATGTGGCGAAGCCAGATAAAGCTCGAGCAGTTTCCGAGCGGCAACTGGACGGAGCCGAAGGTGGTGCTGCAAGGTGACATCTTTGAGGCCAGCCATACATATCGATTGAAAGGCCTTGATAAATACCTGACAATAATCGAGGCAGTCGGGGATAAGGGCAGGCGATACCAAAAGGCATACGTCGCAGAGACGCTTGACGGAGTCTGGCTGCCGCTGGCCGACAGCGAAGAAAGGCCCTTTGCAGGTATGGCCAATGTGGCCGACGCGGCTGAGCACTGGACTGATTCAATCAGTCACGGAGAGATGCTTCGGGCGGGTTTCGATGAGCATCTGGAAATAGAGCCGGACAACCTGCGCTATCTTTTCCAGGGCGCCGCCGACAAGCAGCGGGCGGGGATTGACTACGGCCGAATACCGTGGCGGCTGGGGATACTCGAGCAGGCACAATAGGACGTCGGCGCACCGGCTGCAATGTCCCACAAAGGAGGAGACATTTCTTTAAGAAATTCGACGTGCTTTCAGTCAGGAAAACATTTAACGAAAAGGCAGTGGCGGGGCAGGCAAGGGCGTCAAGAAAATGGAGGATAGCTTTTTCTCTGGACAGTCTGGAGGCGGCAGTGTTAAACTCGCCGCCCACACACCGGGAATGATTCAAGCTCGGGGGGCGGAACAGTCAGGAGTCAGAGAAAATAATGGGCAGAGATGTGCACCTGACAATTCTCGGCGGGGGTATAGCGGGACTTGCAGTGGGCTACTACGCGAGGAAGGAGGGGCTTTCGTTTACGATTTACGAGGCGAGTGAGCAGGTTGGGGGCAATTGCGTGACGCTCAGAGACGGGGAGTTTCTCTTCGATTCGGGTGCGCATCGGTCTCATGATAAAGACAGTGAAGTGATGCAAGAGATAAAGGGGCTTCTTGGGAAGGATTTGAAAAGAATAGATGCGCCGAGCCGGATATACCACAAGGGCAAGTGGATAGAGTTTCCTTTGTCACCGTTTAATCTTTACAAGAATCTCGGGCCGGTGACTTTTGTGAAGGTCGGTTTGGAGGTGGCCTGCTCGCGGCTTGTGCGAAGCAAATCAGACGGAAGCTTCGAGTCGTTTGCAGTGAACAAGTACGGGCGGACGCTGGCGGAGCGTTTCCTGCTGAACTACAGCGAGAAACTGTGGGGAGCGCCGTGCGGGAGCTTATCGCCGGCGATTGCGGGAACGCGCATGAAGGGGCTGGGACTTCGAACGTTTTTGGTTGAGGCATTTTTCGGGCCAAAAGCAAAGACCGAGCATATGGAGGGGGCATTTTACTATCCGAAGATGGGGATAGGGATGATAACCGAAAAGCTGGCGGAGAAGTGTGGAGAGCAGCGCATTCGAACGAAGATGAATTTAACAAGCGTTTTCCATCGGGACGGAGTAATCCAATCAGTAGAGTTTAACGGGCAAAAGCGGATGGAGGTAGACGAGCTGGTGAGCACGGTGCCGCTCGACTATTTCGTGGAGAGTCTAAGGCCGGCGGCACCAAGGGATGTTCTGGCTCTGAGCGGGCATCTTCGGTATCGCAATATGGTGCTGGTGACAATCTGCCTTTTGAAGGAATCGGTGACGGGCGCAGCGACCATCTACTTTCCACAGCGCCGGTTTCCGTTTACGAGGGTGTATGAGCCGAACAATCGCAGCAGCGAGATGTCGCCGCATGGCAGGACATCGCTGGTTGCGGAGATACCGTGCCAGGAGGCGGACGCGGTATGGAATATGAGTGAAGGGAAGCTGACTGAGCTTGTGGTCTCGAAGCTAAGGGAGATTGGCCTGGTGAGCAAGGAGGAGGTAATCGGTGGTTGTGTGAATCGGCTTTATCATGCGTATCCGGTTCTTGAGCGCGGTTTTGAGCAGAAGGTTGGGCGAATTAAGGAATATCTTGCAGGATTCAGGAATTTGCGACTGTCTGGCAGGAACGGGCTGTTTACGTACGCGTGGATACACAATATGATGAGGTTCGGCAAAGATATAGTTGAACGCTACGACATGCGGAGCAAGGCAAGGGAGAGAAGAAAGATTGAGACGACAGGCGGCGAAGTTGGCAGACGGGCGAGAGGAAAAACTGAAGAGCAGTTACCTGCTTAGTTTAATCGCTCTGGGGGCGGCGCTGTGTTTTTTAGTTGTTTTGGTTTCGCTGAACCAAAAGCTGGACCTTGATGAGACTGAGCATATTCACAGCGCGTGGTATGTGAAGGAGGGATTCAGGCCTTACACGGACTTTTATCAGCATCATCATCCTTTGATTTGGTACCTGGCGGCGCCTCTGGTCGATGTCTTTGGTGAGTGTGCTGAGATTATTCTTTTTTTCAGGATGGTGACATTTGGCCTGACATTGCTTACAGCAATTGTGGTTTATCTGACCGCAATCGAGGTGGCGAAATCGGCTGAGGCGGGACTTATATCGGTTTTGGTGATGCTCTCGCTGCCTCTGTTTGTGCGGGCGTCGGTTGAGTTCAGGCCTGACGTGCCGCAGGTCTTGCTGGGCGTTGTCAGTGTTTGGCTGTTGCTCAGGTTCCTTGGGGCGAAGCATAACGAGTACATGGCGCTCAGCGGACTGTCGGCGGCGTTTTCGTTTCTTTTTTCGCAGAAAACGATTTTCCTTCTGTCTGGATACGGGATGATATTTTTGTGGGGGCTGGCACGACGGCGTATGTCGCTTAGGCCGGTTCTCTGTTTCTGCGCTGCGTTTTCGGTTCCGGTCCTGGCTTATGCGGTGTATCTGCTGGCGACGGGCTGCTGGGGGGATTATTTTCTGACGAACTGGCTGGTTAACATATATCGCCGGCCAACCGACACCTTTTCGCCGTTTGTGACCATTGATTATGGCAAGCCGAATCGCGTGTTTTGGGTTTCGACAATACTTGCAGTCAGCGTTGCATTGTTCAGGCGCAGGGCAAATGAGAAGGTCGGGGTGGTCGGTTTCCTGGCGGTAGTTATGTTTGCCTCGTTGTTCTTCGTGAAGATACCTTTGAAGCAGTATTTCATCTTTCCGATTGCGCTTTTGAGTATAAGCATCGGATGTCTTCTTCAGGGAATATTCGACTGGATTAGAATACCGAAGCTCTTTCGCTTTCTGAGTGTATTGGCGGTTCTGTATGCAGGTGCAAGGCACTTGGCGACACGAGAGACTACAGATGAGAACTTTTATGAACTGCAGAGGATACAGTTTGTTTTGGATAACACCAGGAAGGGAGATGCGGTTTACGACGGGCAAAACAGCTTTAATCTTTTCCGGGAGGATTTGCATTACTTTTTCTATTCGTTGAGGCCGGAGTGGGGCCTTGAGACGTACAACAAGCTGACGGGTGGAAGGTACGGCGACTATGATATCTGTGAGCTAATAAGAGAGAAAAGGCCGAAGCTTATCTCGGATTATGAGTTCAACTTTGAAACGAGCGGGCTTGGAGAGCTTTATGAGCCGACGCGGTACAATGGGCTGTATATAAGAAGAGATAATACCCGCGGGTGATTGCCGGGAGCGGAAAACATCTGTCGTGAGGCAGTTATGATTTCGAGAGGATTCTTAATTGTCATACCGACAGCTACGTACGCTATATCCTATTTGTATCTTGCGTATTATCACGAGAAGGCGTGGCTGTTCGATACGGTAACGCACGAGAGCGGCAGGTACACGCTGCTGGAGGAGATATTCTACGCTTCTCACTTCTTGGGACATATTCCGGTGCACACGATGGCAGCTCTTGTTTTTACGGGGACATACCTGTGTATGAACAGTGCGGAATCGAAGGGCTTTGAAAGAAAAACGATGTGGGTGCTTCTGATTTTACTGCTTGGTCTGCTGGTGTTTTCGTTGTTCGTTGGTGCAGAAGTTTTTGGTTATGAAGATGTATCGGCTTTTGTGATGCAGGGGAAGCAATCTGAGAGTGTTTACGGCCAGGGCGGGTCGTGGATGCTTCATTTGCCGAGCTCGATGGTGCTGTTTCTGCTTGTGCCGGTTTACATATACATATTCAAGAGAACGTTTGGGGGAGAGTTGGCTGCAAACAGGGATGGGCTGCTTTATATCGGCGTCGGGCTGTTGCTTCTTGTGGGTCTCACGGTGATTATCAACAAAGATGCACCGGCAGCAGTGATGACGGTTTGGGCAGACGGGCGGTATCTTGGGCATAGCGTGCGGGAACTGGTGACATTTTCACTGACTTATTTTCCGATTCCGCTCTATTTCCTGTTGGGCAGGCAAGAAAGCAAGTCGGAAGGCGTCAGAGCAAATAAGGGGCTTCGAACTCTCATGGTAGTTTTGGCTGTGCTGCTTGTGGCGGCAATTTTCTATCAGTCGTACATACCGCTCAGGGAGGGAATCGGGCAGTTGGCCCAGAAGCCGGCATTTGCTAAAGGCGGCCAGCTCGGTGTTGGTTATCTTCTTGCCTCGCACTTTTTTGAGCACTTCCTGGACACAATTTACTTTGCGCTGGTGTGCTTGCTCATTTGGGGGTTTGCAAAGAGAAAGGAACTCCGAACAGAGGCGGCTTAGAAGGCGGCGGTGGTTCTTGCTGAGTCGGCGTTGGGGTCGCCTGCGGCGTGGAGCAGGCCGGTATTACGGTCAATTGTCAGGGCGGTACGTTCCTGAGGGACGCGGCCTTCGTTGTTCTTCGGATTTATTTTGTGTCCCCGGCTTTTCAGCCCTTCGATAGATTCGTTTCCCATTTCCGGGCTGATGGTGAGGCCTGCGAGGATGGGAGGTGCCTGGTTAAAAGAGCCGATGTAGTGTTCGGTGGCGTAGCGCGGGGTGGAGACGAGCTTGTCGGCGGAAAGAGAGAAGTCGATGAAGTTGGTGACTATCTGGAGGATTGCCTGGTCCTGCGTGTCACCGCCTGCAACGCTGATGGCAAGGACGGGCTTGCCATCCTTCAGGACGATTGTGGGTGTGAGGGTAATGCGTGGTCGCTTCCCGGGCTGGATGCAGTTCGGATGGTCTTTCCAGATGTTGAAGCTAATCAGACGTGAGCCGAGCCAGACGCCGGTGTCGCCCGCGAGGACACCTCCCCAGCCGCTTGGCGTAGCGGCGACGACGTTGCCCCACTTATCCACGACGAGGCAGGTGGATGTATCTTTGATAAGGCCCGGCATTGTCGCCGGCAGTTTTTGCCTGTCGAACAGCGGCTTGTTTTCGATGGGGTCACCGGGGCGCAGCTCGGCCGAGGCCTTTTGCATATCCATGAGCGGGCGGCGGATTTCGGTGTAGCGGTCACAGAGGAGCTGTTGGAGGGGGACATCGACGAAGAGGGGGTCGGCGTAGTAGAGGTCGCGGTCGGCTAAGGCAAGTTTCATCGCTTCGACTATGAGATGAATGGTCTGCGGCTGCTGGAAGCCCATTGATTTGAGGTCGAAACCCTCGAGCAGGCGCAGCGTCTGGAGCAAATACGGGCCCTGGGTCCAGGTATCGCATTTGCAGATTGTGTAGCCGCGATAATCGGTGGTCACGGGCTGTTCGATTCTTGTGACGTGAGTTGCCAGGTCGCAGTACCGGATGAGGCCATCGTGCTTTCTGCTCCAGTCGTCGATTTGGTGTGCGATTGGTCCGCGGTAGAAATAATCGGCGACAAGTCGCAGGCCCTGCTTTCTGTCGTTGGCTCCTTTCTCTGCATCGATGAGTTGTTGGATTGTGTGGGCGAGGTCGGCGTGCCATTTTTCATTACCTTTTTCGAGCAGGTCGAGCATAGGCGCAGCGGCCTGAGCGAATGTCATTGAGCCGAATCTGTCGAGCAGGATGATGCAGGCGTCTATTGCTGCCGGGACGGCGGCCTGAGCGGGTTTCGGCCTTATGCCTCCGCGCTGCTGGAAATGTTCGAGTGTGGCCAGCCGTGGAGCGGTCCCCATACCGGCGATTACTTCAACGACGTTTCGTTTGGCGTCATAGACGAGGATGGGGACTTCACCGCCGAAGCAGAATGCGGCAGAATCGGTGACGGTAAGGGCAAGCAGTGTCGCTGCGGCAGCGTCGGCGGCGTTGCCCCCCTGCCGCAAGACCGTCAGGCCCGCATCGGCAGAACCGGCCTTGCCCGCGACTACCGCGCCGTTTCTGCCCGATGCGTGCCAAGTGTGGTCGGCTGCAGTTGCATGAAGGGATAAAAAAGAAAGTATCGACAGCGTCGTGATTATGGTAAGCGAATGGGAGCACGTCATAACTAAGAAATCCTTTCCCCCGCAGTGGGCAACGGTGGTCAAGGTTTACGCGTTGAAGATTTCGTCGGACAATTCGGAGCCGACGTTTTTGACGTAATAGGCGTGGAGGGTCTTGCGGCCTTCGGAGTCGATTTTTTCTGCCGAGTTGAACACGCCGGCCTTGAAGAGCATAGCAAGGAGTAAGCAGGCGGCGGCGTTGACGGCGGTGTTCTTGTATTTTGCCAGGCCCGCAAGCAGGCCTGGCTCCGGGCGAGCTTTTTTTAGCCGGTCGGCTTTGGGTTCTGTTCGCAACGCGTGCTTTAGAACGTTTACCGCCTGGGTGTTTGCTCGTTTTAGCAGGTCGAGCTGATGCGGCTGGGATTTCAGCACAGCCAGGGCAAGCTCGACACGACCAATGGCGGCAAATCTCTTTCGGCACCTCGGGCAGGACGCGATATGGCTGAGCATCCAGCCCGACGACAAACCAAAGTGCTCGGCTGTGAAGTTATAGATTCGTCCTCTGATAGTTCGGCAAACGTTTTTTCGTTTTAGGGCTTTCATAGTTCACCTGTTTTATTTTCGCTCATCCACGCGGCAAGCAGCTTTACGGCCCTGCATCTGTAAACACGAGCTGTTGCAGGTGTGATGTCGAGAATGTGAGCCACCTGATTGTAAGAAAGTTCCGCCAGGTCGTGCAGCGTCAGGACGTCTCTCAGATGCCCGGGCAGCTTTGCGATGCACTGTTTCAGAAGCGAGCGCAAATCCGCGGAGTCGAACTCCCCGGGCGCCTCTGCCGGAGCTTTGCGAGCGCTGCGGGCCGAAACCAGCTTTCTTTGCTCTGCGATTCTGCGTCTTAGGATTGTTATTGCGACGTTGTTTGCAGAGCGAAAGACATAGGCTCTTATGTGTCTGGGTTTTTGCCCCCTGGGGCCGGGCCCGCCGTCGTAGTGCGCCAAATTGAGAAAGGTCTGCTGGTAGGCGTCGCAGACGTCCTGCTCATCACCGAGTATGCGCCAGAGCATGTTGACGAGCTGCGGGCCGTGGCGCTGCATGGCCGAAAGCACCCAGCACTGGCTTTGCTCCACAGACCGCGGGATTACAGAATCCCAAGTCAGTTCCAGCGTAAACGCCCTGTCAGACATAACAAGCAGTTTCTCTTTGAAATTCTATCCGCTTAATCAGACGCATCAGTCTATGTATATGTTAACCACAATTGCCGAAAAAGTGGGAAAAATTTTCATTTTTCGGCATAACACGTCACGCGCAGGTCGCGTCTTATGGAGTGGAGGGGATAGGAGTTTTTTGTAACGGGACGCGAAAAAGGATCCTTAAATGAACCTGAGTATCGGCGAGGGAAAAAGCTCATCAGGGCCAAAACGGGCCGACAGTGTGATTTCAACGGTTGACTCACTGCTTTGGCGCGCGATAGAGTGCGGGGCGAGCGATGTACATTTCGAGCCGACCAGCAGCGATTTGGCAGTGAAATACCGGCTGGATGGGGTATTGAAGGAGGTTGAGAAGCTGCCGAAGGCAATTGCCGAAAATGTGATTGCCCGGCTGAAGGTGCTTGGCGAGCTGCTTACCTATCGCAATGATATACCGCAGGAGGGTCGGATAGAGATTAACCGCTCGGCCAACGGGGTCGCCGACGAGCGGCTTGCAATTTTTCCTACAATTTACGGCCAAAGGGCCGTGGTGCGCATTTTCTATCAGAACAGCGAGCTTAGCGAATTAGAGCAGCTTGGCTTCGGTGAGCAGATATACCGGACACTAAGGCAACTTGCCGCGCAAAGTCAGGGGGTGGTTTTGGTGACGGGGCCGGCGGGCAGCGGCAAGAGCACGACGTTGGCGGCAGTTTTGCGACATATCCAGAAGACGTATCCGGGCAAGAGCATCGTCACCTGCGAAGACCCCGTGGAGATAAGAATCGACGGGGTGACGCAGGTACAGATTACGCCTTACGGCGAGCTTACTTTTTCGACTGCGCTTCGGTCGCTTTTGCGGCAGGACCCGCAGGTCTTAATGATAGGCGAGATACGGGACGCAGAGACGGCGAGGATAGTCGTCGAGGCAGGACTGACGGGACATTTTTTGATGAGCACGATGCACAGCGGCACGCCCGCCGGGGCGCTGCTGCGGTTACTTGAGATGGGCATCGAGCCGTATCAGGTGACGTCAAGTGTATCGGCGGTCCTGAATCAACGGCTCGTAAGGAAGCTGTGTGCGAAGTGCAAGCGGCAAAACGACAAAGGCGCTTATGAGGCGGTTGGGTGCGATGAGTGCTTGGGCACGGGTTTTAAGGGTCGGATGCTGATAGCGGAGATTGTTCGGCTTGACAGCGACCTGCGAAGAGCAATCCTTGAAAAATCAGACCATGAACAACTTGAGGCGTCTCTTTTGTCAAAGGGGCATTTGGATATGTATGAGAACGGCAGGCATCTGGTCGAGCAAGGCCTGACGACGCAACGGGAGCTGGAGCAGGTCTGCGGAGTTTTTGAGGCCGGAGAGTGGTAAAGCGGCAAGGAGAATACTATGGCGAGGTTTGAATACAGCGGGTTGACGGCGGGGCAGCGCCTGATGAAGGGGGTAATTGAGGCGGGGTCGCCGCAGGAGGCGAGTGAGCAGCTTGAGCAGATGCAGCTTAAGGTGACGTCCGTCGAAAAGGCCGAGCCGGCAAGACCGAAAACCGCAATCGGCAGAACCGAATTTCAGCTCTTCAACCAGCAGCTCGCTTCGATAACCAAAGCGGGCATTCCTTTGGAGAGGGCGCTTCGCGAGCTGTCGAAGGATATTGCCTCACGGCGAATGCGCAAACTCATTGACGAAATAGCGACCGACTTAGAGGCGGGCGTGAGCATTGAGCAGGCATTCGAGAAGAGGGCAAAACAGTTTCCTCCGCTGTACGGGCGGATACTAAAGGCCGGCGTGGAGACGGGCCGACTGAGCGAAATGCTCACCAGCTTAAACAGGCACCTGGATATAGCGAATCGGACGCGAAAGATTGTCTTCGAGGCGACGGCGTATCCGGCGGTGATACTTGTATTAGGCGCGATTATATCGACGATTGTGCTGGTCTTCATTGTTCCTCAGTTTGAGGAGGTCCTCAAAGAGATGGTATGGGGCAACCTGAACGCGGTAAGCACACTGGTATTTGCTATGTCGAGAAATGTTGTCGCGTTCTGGTCGGCTGTAGGGCTGATTGTAGCAGGAGTAGTGGTGTTGCTATTTTTGCTGTCGCGTTTTGCGGCAGGTCGAAGATTGAAGGAATCGCTTGGGCTGGGGCTGCCGGTATTCGGCAGGGTCTATCACGGCAGCATAATGGGCAAGACGGCAGAGGCGATGGCGATGATGGTCTCTGCGGGCTGTGATATGCCCGCGTGTCTGCGGCTGAGTGCGGCGGCTTCGGGAAGTGAGAAGATAATGGCCGATAGCGAGATACTGGCCGGCCAGATTGAAAAAGGGACAAATATACTCGAGGCCGGGCGACTTTGCAGGGTAATACCGAGATTCTTTCTTTATTCGATACAGCTTGGTTCGCAGCGCAACGAGCTGCAGGACAGCTTGTACAGCTTAGGCGAGATGTATGCAGAGCAGGTCAGGTGCAGTCAGGCGCGACTGCAGACGCTCCTGCTGCCGATAATGCTGATACTGGTGGGCGGCTTTTTGGCGATGACAATAATGGGTATATTCCTGCCTTTGGTGCAGATAGTATCCGGCCTGAGCATCTGAGGAGACGATAAGTTATGCTTTTGATTCTGGCGATACTGCTGCTTCTGATATTTGCGGTATTGGGTTATCTCAAGCCCGGCCTTGCCCTGATTACCTCGCCGTTCGTGTGCATAGGATATACTCTGCTGGCCCTCTTCGAAGACGTCTATGCGCAAGAGTATGCGCCTTTGGGGATACTCATTTTTCTTGTGACTCTCTTTGCGATATGGTGCGGGCGGCGGGCAGGACAAGAGGAGCGCTGGCCCCATATTCTGGCCAGAAGTATATGGATTCTGCTCCTTCTGGGTGTGACCGGTGTGCTTTTCGGTTTTAGCGGGGTGTACGGCGCCGTCTTTTTTGTCTTCCTGGTGGCGACACTTATACGATTCGGACTAACCAGCAGCAGGGCCACCGGTGCCTATGTGATGTCCACGATAGGGGCAAGTATGAGGCAGAACCTCCCTCTGCCGACGGCGCTGGAATTTGCTGCGGTTGGACGGAGAGATAAGCAGGCGAGAATCCTGCAGGGAATCAGGAAATGGCTGCTGGAGGGCTATAAGCTTAGCGAGGCGATTAAGCGCGGCTGGCCGAGGTGCCCTGCCCACGCAGTGGCAACGATAGCAGCGGCTGAACGGGTCAATCAAGTGCCGCTTGCAATGGAGATGATAGAGGCGGACATCGTTGCGAAGGTGGAGGAGGCGAGAAAGATTAGGCCGGTGCATCCGGTCTATCCGGTCGTGATGGGCATATTCATATTCTTCGTAGTGACGCTGATGATAACGTTCGTGGTGCCGAAATTCGAGGGCGTGCTCTATGAGCTGTGTGAGCACGAAGAGCTGCCGCCGGCGACACGCCTTTTTATGGATGTATCGCGATGGGTATTATACGAATATGGGTGGATCCTCGGGCTTGCTTTCGCGGCCTTGGTGTTTGTGGTCCTTCCAATGGGAGTTCGAATCAGGGTAAGGCGTCGCAGAACGGACAGGTCGTACCTGACCTCGCGAATCGGCGACTTTGTGAAATGGCACCTGCCGGTATGCCGCTGGTTTGAGAGGAACTACGGTATGCTGCGGACGGTTGAGCTGTTGCGGCTGTCGCTTAAGGCCGGTTGTACCGTCAATCGCGCGATTGCCGGCACGTTGGCCCTTGACGTCAACAGCCGCTTCAAGAATCGCCTGCAAAGCTGGTTAAAGAAAGTCGAAGCAGGCAACGGAATCGGCGAGGCGGCCAGGGCAAGCGGATTGGGCGAGGCGTTGGTCTGGGCATTCAGCGACCTGTCGAATGAGCACAATACGCTTGCCATACTGGAGACTTTGGAATCGTTCTATCGGAGCAATTACAGCCGCGGCGTGGACTTGGCGCGATTCATATTCTGGCCCTGTGTGACAATCGGCATCGGGCTGGTTGTGGGCTTTGTGGCCTACGCAATGTTTTCACCGATGATTGTGATTATTTATAGTCTAACGGACTACGTCGTACCATAAAGGCACAGGCAAATGATTGGCAAGAGCAGGAAAAACGACGGCTGGATGATGACGGAGCTTATCGTGGCGATGACGCTGCTGGGGATGCTTCTTGTCGCGCTGGCTACGGCTTTGGACGGGTTCAGACGGCTCAACCATTACCATCTCACGAAGCTGCGCTGCACCTCGGCCGCACAGGCGACGCTGGATAGCATAGCCGCAAGCGCAAAACCACTTGCCGAGGCCGACGTCGAACGGCTCTGGCCGGGGATGAGCATAACCATTGAGCAGCAGCAGGGAAGCGGCCAATGGGAAGGGATGGCGCTCCTGAAGGTAACAGCCGGCTGTCGGAGTCTGAATAAAAATGTGCAGGTGCGGCTGTGCAGATACCTCGAGCCATCCGCCGCCAGTCAAATCAGCAAAAAGCCGACAAGCCAGGCGGGAGACGAAAAATGAAGATGCGAAAAGGATACCTGCTGGTGGAAATGCTTACCGTGGTTGCTGTCTTTGGGCTGCTTGCGGTCATACTGGCTCCGTTTCTAAGGGCCATTGTATATGAGATTCCACGGGGCTGGCGACTTGTGCAGGAAAACTCGGCGATGACCAATTTAGTGGCGCACGTTCGGGATGATATTCGCTCGGCCGGTGGGCTTTCCGGCAGTGATGGGGGTACGTTACTTATAGAAACGCGGGACGGTCTGGTATCTTACGAGATTAGGGACGGTCTTGTGGAGCGTCGAGTGGTTAGACAGGGCCGGCAGCAAAGTGAGCCGGCAGGGTCCTGGAAGATGCCTCACGGGAAAATAGCGTGGAACGTATGGCGCAAGGATAGTGCAGGGTATGCAGCGGAGCTATCGACGCACATTGAGGACAGGGACTTTGGCCAGGAGAGCAGGAAAATGGTAAATTCGTATCTGTTCTTTGTGGGGGCGGGGAAATGAAGAAACATAGAGCGAGACGAAGCGGCTTTGTGCTCGTGATTATAATCGTGGCGCTAACTGTGATTTCGATGTATATGTATGCGCTGGCAGGAACCAGCCGAGTTATCATACTTGAGACAAACCACGCGTACGTAAAGGCGTGTGAGGAGAATTTAACGGCGAGTGGGCTGGCGTGGGCAAGGCATAATACGCGGGGCGAGCCGGCGAGCACGTTCACCGAGCCGGTCAAGCTCAGCGTCGATGAAATGTATATGGGCCCAGCCCAGCTAACCGTCACAATTAACGGCCAGAATATTGACGTGCGAACATCCTGCACACACCGCAGGGAAACGCTGAGCAACACCAAAAAGTTTAATCTTGCGGGAACAGAGAGAATTGGCAGGCAAAGGTCATCATCACACTAAGCGGCGTCGAGCGGCTGCGGGCGTGTTTAATTTAGCTTGGCCTTACGCACGAGGAGGATGAATTTCTGTGGGTTGATGATTTTGGCTCCGCTGGTTTTTGTGTGTGCCGATTCGAAGAGCAGTTGTTTCATTTGCTCTGCGGAGAGGTCGGGGTTTATTTGCCAGCCCATAGCGAGGACGCCGGCGACGTATGGTATGGCCCAGCTCAGGCCGCCTTTTCCACAATACTGGTAGCTGAACTGCTCCGGCTCGTACTGCTCGGCAGTGGTCCGGGGGCAGGTCGGTGCGTGGATGCGCTGTGTGCTCGGACTAAAGGCAGGTGAGTCGGGAAAGCCGGGCGTGCACTGGGCGGGATTATCGGGGAATCTGGCGTTCAGATAGCAAGGCCCGATGAAGCCATGATGAGAAGTGCAATCAAGGACAAGAATTCCTGCAGCTTCGGCCTTTTCGCAGGCAGTGTCCCACATTTGATTGTTCTTGTCGAATGGCGAGCCGGGTCCGGAAGGGGCGGCCGATACCGAAACGACGCGAATCTTCTCCGAGGCGGGCAGCTTTTCATTTTGTTCGACGAGCCAGTCGAGGGCCTTTGCCTGGTAAGCGGTATCCTTCGTCCAGGAAGGTGCGGCGACGTAGTAGAGTTTTGCATCGGGTGCGGTTCCGCAGTCATTTCCGACGAGCAGACTCGCGACGGCCGGGCCGTGCATACTGCTTTCGGAGCCGCAGCCGACGTCGTGGTAGGCAGCGATTTTGCCGTTGAACTCAGGATGGTCCTGATATAGCGGCTGGTCGATGATGGCGACGTTGACACCCTTGCCGGTAATGCCCTGTCGGTGAAGCCGGTCAACACCGAGACCGGGGTTTTTGGCGACGTCGATGAGCCGGTCCGGTTTCCTGGCGGGCGGGAAGCGCGAGGTATCGGGCCAGACGGTTTTCTCGTTGAACCTGAGCGTATCAACAATTTTGACGACGTCGCCGAGGGGCAGCTTGCTCAAATCTTTCCAGCGGACGTCGTCGAACTCGGCAACCGCATCGACGGGCCTGACGGTCTGAAAACCACCGCCGCTACTACCGCCGGCGCCTGCATCGTAGCCGGTGCGTGTGACGTAGAGGGCGGTGACTTTATAGTCGGCGAAAAACATCCTGACGCCTTTGTCGCTTCTGCCATAGTAGCAATGGCCTTTTACGCCGTCGATGTCCCTGAAGCAGACGGCGTCGGTGAACTTGTTTTCCCGACCTTCGACGGTGCTTGTCGGCTGACCGAGCACTTCGAGGATGTCGTCGAGTGATGAGCCGATTTTGATTTTCCCTGCGAAGGTGTAGCCGGAATCAATTCGCTCGAAGCGAAGCTCAACGACTCGGCTGTCAGTTATGAAGACCCCAAAACCGTCGGGATATACCGCAACATAGCGCAAGGGCAGATTGCTTTTCGTGAAGGACTCTCGGCCCCAGATGTACTTTTGCGGCTCTCCGAAGATATTGATAACATCTTCGAGCGTGGCGGTGTCGATATCCAGCCGGGCCACCTTGGCGTTGATGTCGGTATCTTGCTGGGCGGTAAGAGGCAAAGCAATGCAGGCAATTACCGAAATAATAAGGACAGCGAAGGCAGGTTTTTGCATAGGTACAGCCCTTTCAAAAACAAGCCGTCAGAAAAACCGTGGGCACGAAAAATTATAGCATCATAGCAGGGTGCGTCAAGCGCGGAGATTTTGCATGGTAATTGTGTCTACGTTGGGGGATAATGGTCTGCTTTAAGTGGTGCTGCGCAAAAAAGCTCTGGTGATGATGCAGGGCAAGAGAAAAGGTAAAAGGTAAAGGGGAAGAAGTGATGCGATGGGTTGGAGCAGTAATGTGGGTCGTGTTGGTGACGGGTGCGACGTTTGGGCAGCCAGCAGTTGAAGAGCTAAATGCCGAGGCAGTGTGCTATGCGCCGGAGACGTGGAAGGGGTTCTGGATAACTCATCCGGATGTGCCGTTGAGCGAATATAGCGTTGTGCATTTTCGGCGGACTTTTGAGCTCAGTGAAAAGTCGGAAAAATTTATTGTGCACGTGAGCGCGGACAATCGCTATGAGCTTTATGTGAACGGCCAGTTTGTGTGCACGGGGCCTATGCGGGCAGACTTGCAGCACTGGCGGTACGAGACGGTGGACCTAGCGCCTTTTTTGCGCGAAGGCAGGAACGCAATAGCAGCAATGGTGGTGAACTGGGGACCTGGGCGGATGAAGGCGCAGTTCTCGTCGGTAACGGCGTTTTTCCTTGCGGGCCACAGCGACAACGAAGCGGTTGTCAACAGTGACGACGACGACTGGAAGGTTTACTGGAATAAGGCGTATTCGGTTCGGCCTGTGCGGTGGATGTATTCGGTGGATACTGCTGGCGGGTGGTACTGCGGCAATCCGACGGACCAGATTGATGGGGCCAAATACCCGTGGGGCTGGGAGCAGGTTGACTATGACGACAACGGCTGGGCGGGTGCCAAGTGGTATTGGCACGGTGCGACGCGCGGTACGCCGGGCCACTCAGACTGGCTGTTTGTGCCGAGGAGGATAAAACTGCTCGAGCACAAGCGTGAGCCGGTGGGCAAGGTGGTGCGGTGTGAGGGGATAGAAGTCGAAGCGAATGCGTTCGACGGCAAGTCCCGGAAGTCCGCAGGACACCTCACGGCGGGACGCCTTTCGGCGGTGGAGATACCGGCGGATACGAAGGCGACGATACTAATTGACAAGAAAGAGATGACGATTGGCTATCCGCAAATAGTAATATCAGGCGGGAAAGGAAGTGAGATACGGTTAGGATATGCGGAGTGTTTGTATGATAAGGACAAGAACAAAGGTAATCGTGATGATATAGAGGGCAAGCAGTTCATCGGGTACAAGGATGTGATTATAGCCGACGGCGGGACAAAGCGGAGGTATCGGCCTACGTGGCATCGCGCGTTTCGGTTTTTGCAGGTAGAGATTGAGACGAAAGGCGAGCCGTTGGTGATTGACGAGCTTAGCAATATATATACGACGTATCCGCTGGAGGCCAAGGCGCGATTTGAGTGCGACGATGAGCAGTTGATGAAGATATGGGATATTTGCTGGCGGACGGTGAAGCTGTGCAGCCAGGATATGCTGATGAGCGATGCGTATTACGAGACGATGCAATATACGTTCGATGCGCGGAATCACGCCCTGACGCTGTTTTACATTTCGGGTGATACGGCGTTGTGGCGCGAGGCGATACGGCAGTTTGACAACTCAAGGATACCGGACGGCATCGGGGTGTCGGCTTACCCTAATAACTGGTACTGGATAATCCCGTACTACTCGCTGAGCTATGCGGATATGCTTTATGATTACGTGATGGCCACGGGCGACAAGGCCCTTGCTCGCGAAATGGTGCCGGGAATACGCGCGACGTTCGGATGGTTCGAAAACAGAATAAACGAACGCGGCATTCTTGGCGAGCTCGAGTGGGCTGTGGCCAGCAGCGGGTCGGTATATAGCACGCTGGCATACGCATATACGCTGCGGAACGTGGCTGATGTGTGGGAGTACATCGGCCTGACGGAAGAGGCCGGGCGGTATCGAGCGAGGGCGAAGGAGCTTGCGAAGAATGTGTACGAATTGTGCTTCGATGAAGAAAAGGGATTGATAGCTGAAAGCCCTGCCAAAAACAGATTCAGAGATATGACGACTGTCCTGGCGGTTTTGACGGATTCGATTCCCAAGGACAAGCAGCGGGCGGTTATAGAGAAGATTAGCACCAGAGGTATTGGGTATTCGAGGTGGCTGTACCTGGCGGATGCCTGCAAGAAGGTTGAGCTGGGGGATAAATTCGATGAGCTGCTGGGTCTTTGGGATAAGGCGCTGGAGCTTGGGCTGACGACGTGTCCGGAAACGCAGGCGGAGGTTCCACGGTCGGACTGTCATCCGTGGTCCACCAATCCGCCTGTGCATTACTTTCGGACGATTTGCGGGATAGAGCCGGCAGAGCCGGGCTATACCAAAGTAAGGATAGAGCCGGCGCTCGGCAAATTGAAGTGGGTCAGGGCGTCGCTGCCGACGCCGCGAGGTGCGATTGAGGTGGATTTGCGCCGAGAAGGCGAGGTGGAGATTGCAGGGACAGTGACCTTGCCGGAGAACGTCGGCGGGAAGTTTGTTTGCGGCGATATTGAGATTGAACTTAAGAGTGGTTCGCAGGTAGTTGGGACACCATGAGTCGCAATACAGTAAAGGACAGGTACGATGGGAATGACGATTACTGAAAAGATACTGGCCAGGGCGAGCGGCAAGAAGACGGTCAGGCCCGGTGAATTGGTCAATGCGAAGATTGATGTTGTGATGTGTCATGATGTGACGACGCCGCCGGCGATACGGATGCTCGCTGAGAAGGGAATCGACAGGGTATTCGACCCGGAAAGAATCGTGGTGACGCCGGACCATTTTCAGCCGGCGAAGGATATCAAGAGCGCCGAGCTTCATAAGCGGCTGGATGAGTGGGCAAGGCGGCACAATATAAAGCATTACTACAAGCTCGGGCGGTCCGGGGTCTGCCATGCGCTTTTGCCGGAGCAGGGGCACATTCGGCCCGGCGAGGTGATTGTGGGCGGCGATTCGCATACGTGTACTTACGGCGCGTTTGCGGCGTTCAGCACGGGTGTCGGCTCGACGGACTCGGCGGCGGCGATTGCAACGGGAGAGTTGTGGTTTAAGGTTCCCGCGTCGATGAAATTCGTCTTAAATGGCAAACTTCAAAAGGCTGTGTACAGCAAAGACGTTATCCTTGCAGTGATAGCGAGGATAGGCGTGGATGGTGCGCTTTACAGGGCGATGGAGTTTGTCGGGCCTGCGCTAAGAGGTATGTCGATGGAAGCGCGGATGACCATGACCAATATGGCGATAGAGGCGGGCGCAAAGAACGGGATAATCGGGTTCGATGAGGTAACGAAGGAATATCTGGATGGGCATTTGAAGGATAAGAAAGAATACACGGTATTTGAATCGGATGCGGATGCGGAGTACGTCTCTATCGAGGAGTTTGACTGCTCGAAGATAGAGCCGATGGTGGCGCTGCCGCATCTGCCGAGCGGCGGTGTGCCTATTGGGCAGTGTAGTGGGATGGCGATGGACCAGGCGTATATCGGAAGCTGTACGAACGGACGGATTGAAGACCTGCGCATAGCGGCCGAGATAATGAAGGGCAAGACAGTTGCTATCCGCACGATAGTGGTTCCGGTGACGCCGACGGTCTGGAAACAGGCGAAGGACGAAGGGCTGTTCGATGTGTTCTATGATGCCGGCTGCGTGATAGCAGCACCGACGTGCGGCGCGTGCCTCGGCGGGTTTATGGGCGTCTTGGCCGCCGGCGAAAAGTGCATAAGCACGACGAACAGAAACTTCGTCGGGCGGATGGGACATCCACGGAGCGAAGTGTATCTGGCCAGCCCCGCCGCCGCCGCCGCGTCAGCCGTCGAAGGAAAACTAACCGACCCAAGAAAGTACTTGGAGCAGAAATCCTAAGCACTAAATCCTAAATCCTAAACAAACTTGTCCTGAGCGAAGCCGAAGGATTCAAATGACCAAAGCTCAAAATTCAAAACGCTACGACCTTGAGGATAGAACACTGGAGTTCGCAAAGCGAGTGCGGATATTCGTAGCCCGATTGAGTAAGACGTTGTCTAATAAGGAAGACGGGAAACAACTAATCCGCTCATCAGGGTCTATCGGCGCCAATTACATTGAAGCGAATGAAGCACTGAGTAAAAAGGATTTCGCGATGCGTATCAAGATATGCCGGAAGGAAGCTAAGGAGAGCCGATACTGGCTGCGGCTGATTGATGCCGGCGGCAATAGCACACTTGAGCGGGAGAGAGAAGCTCTGGAAAAAGAAGCCGGCGAGCTGACGCACATTTTCGGGTCAATTGTAGCCAGGAGCAAGTAATGTTTAAGCGATTTGATATTTGAGAATTTGTGCTTGTTTAGGATTTAGAGATTAGGATTTAGAATTTGAATAGATGAGGCAAAAGATATGAGCAAGGCGCATGTATACAGAAGAGACCATATCAATACCGATGAGATAATACCGGCCAGGTATCTCAATACCGATGATGAGCGGGAACTGGCGAGGCACTGTATGGAGGATTTGGATAAGGGGTTCGTCGGGAAGGTAAAGCAAGGTGACGTGATTGTGGCAGGTGAAGACTTCGGCTGCGGCTCGTCGAGAGAACACGCGGTCTGGGCGCTTCGCGCAGCGGGCATATCAACCGTGATAGCGAAGAGCTTTGCGCGGATATTCTATCGCAATGCGATTAACAACGGCTTCTACGTTATAGAATCGCCGCACGCTCCAGATGGCATCGAAGATGGTGATGAGGTGGAAATCGATTTCGATGCGGGTATAATCAAAGACTCAACAAGCGGCGACGAGATACGATTTGCCCCGCTGCCTGATTTCGCACTGGAGATAATCAACGACGGCGGACTGCTTCAATATATCAAAAATCAAAAGTTAAAATGAAAAATTACAAAGCAAAAGTCAAAATGAATAAGGCAATTAGGGTGACAAAGTGATATCGGCGACGGGGATAAGGGTCGGATTGCCGATAAACTTCGGCGAACAATCGCTGAAATATAAAAGATTTGTTATGTGAACCACGGATTAAGAATTCCGCCAAATGAGCGATGGATAAATGGCGTATAGCTCGGCCACAGGTATTATTATGGTGAGCGACTAGTTCCGAGACAGGAGGCAACGTGGTTGCCAACAGAATCCTCAATGTCGTGTTGACCATCCTTGCATGGATAGTCTTGCCGCTTTCGCTAGTGACGACCTTTGTGCTCGGGATACTGGTCTCGATTACCTTCGGTCTTCTTCTGTTCCCCATTAGCATTGTGTGGATGATTCTCTTTTTGGGACCTCTTTTGGGACTTTCCTGGTTTTGTCAGAAGGTCCCGGTACTCCGCAACTTAGTCGGTGTCCTTTTTCTGCCATGGGCTGTACTAGCCGACTCCTTCGTGTGCTTGATGCCGTCAATGGGTGAGTTAGAGAACCGGGCTGCAAAAATGATGCTGTGCGCCACGTGGCCATTTACCTGGGAATTCTGGCAGTTTTGGTCCGGTCGACTTGATCTCGCTTCCTCTAAGTCCCCAGAGGCGATGGCACTGAGCAAAGTGATCTTACGAGTTTCACGCAGGGATGCTCTTATGCAACGAGTTGTCGAGCGAATAATCAATGGGGAAGAACTGGATGCCAATCTTTGAATGCACAGAGGCATTCGATCTGAATGGACCTATTCCCCCGCTTCACACCAGGCACACTAAGTTACTCGTTATGCATTGAACTCATGCTTCACAGAGTAGCGTTGGACTCGGTCTTCCAGCCGCGATTTCCTTGATGAACAGGTGTTCGGAGAGTATAGTGTCGGCAATTGGAAACACGGGCAAAGCTAACAAGTTGTCAGCGGTCGGGGCAGATAGATGATGGTTAAGGGCTATAAAGACCTTGAAGTTTGGCAAAAAGCTATGGACCTGGTAGTAATGTGCTATCAAGCAACCAAAGACTTCCCGAAATCCGAAGTTTATGGTCTTGCAAGCCAGCTACAACGCGCGGCAGTTTCAATCCCCGCAAACATAGCCGAAGGACGAAGCAGAAAGCACAGCAAGGAATTTGTTCAACATCTATCTATAGCTTACGGTTCTCTTGCAGAACTGGAAACTCATATACAAATAGCACGACGGCTGAACTACATAGGTTCAGACAAAGAAGACCAAACATTAAACAAAACAGCGGAAATCGGTCGAATGATTAATGGCCTGCGCAACTCTATAGAAAAGCGGGCTTCACCTGAACCCTGACCCCTGAACCCTAATCAATGAAAGGATTTGAGAATATGTATAAGATAGCGGTTATCCCCGGTGATGGGACCGGGCCGGAGGTGACGGTCGAGGCGGTGAAGGTTTTGAAGGCCGCGGCGGGAAAGTTCGGCTTTAAGCTCGAAAGAGAAGAATTCGATTTCGGCGGAGAGCGATATAAGCGGACGGGCGAGACGCTCCCCTGTAGTGCCATCGAGGAGCTGCGCAAGTTCGACGCGATACTACTCGGTGCAATAGGGCATCCGGACGTGCCGCCGGGGATACTGGAAAAGGGGATACTCTTAAAGGCGCGATTCGAGCTTGACCAGTATATTAACCTTCGCCCCGTTCGCCTGTATCCCGGCGTCGAGACGCCGGTGAAGGATAAAGGGCCTGACGATATCGACTTTGTGGTGGTGCGGGAGAATACGGGTGACCTCTATACCGGAACGGGCGGTTTTACGATGAGGGGCACGCCGCAGGAGGTTGCGGTGCAGTCGGCGGTGTATAATCGCTTTCAGGTGGACCGCTGTCTGCGGTTTGCATTTGAGTATGCGAAGAAGTACGGCAAGAAGGCCCGCGGCAAAGGCGAGAAGAATACGCTTGCATTGTGCGGCAAGACAAACGTTCTTACGTATATCTACGATCTGTGGGAGCGGGCGTTTCACGAGATGGGCCAGGCCGACTATCCCGATATCGTGCGCGAGTACTATCACGTGGATGCGACGTGTATGTGGATGGTGAAGAACCCCGAATGGTTTGACGTGATTGTTACAGGCAATATGTTCGGCGACATTATTACCGACCTCGGCGCGATAACGCAGGGGGGGATGGGTATTGCTGCGGGCGGCAATATCAATCCGGAAGGTGTCAGTATGTTCGAGCCGATTGGCGGAAGCGCGCCCAAATATACGGGGCAAGGGAAGATAAATCCATTAGCGGCGATATGCGCAGGCGGGATGATGTTAGAGACCTTAGGCGAGCAGGCAGCGGGGGTTGCGATTGAAGATGCGGTAAAATTCGTCACGGCCAACAAGGTCAAATCCCTGCAGGCAGGAAGGATGGGCTATTCAACATCCGAGGTCGGCGATTTGGTAGCCGAAAGAGTCGCGGAGTAAGAGCTGTGCCGGCGAATCTGACTCCAGAGTATTTTAAGGCCGAGCGGTGGTATCGCGAGGCGACGACAGCGGAGGAAAAAATTCTCGCGCTGGAGCAGATGCTTGCCGTGATGCCTAAGCATAAGGGGACCGACCACTTAAAGGCGGATTTGCGGCACAAGCTTAGCAAGCTCAAAGAGGCGGCGACGCAGAAGAAGGGCGGTAAAGGTTTTGACCTTTTTCATGTTCCGCGGGGCGGGTCGGGGCAGATAAGTTTGCTTGGAGTGCCGAACAGCGGCAAGAGCGCGATAGTCGGGATGTTGACGAATGCGAAGGCGAACATTGCCGACTATCCTTATGCGACGACGGGGCCTGTGCCGGGGATGGTTCAGTTCGAGGATGTTCAGATACAGCTTATTGACCTTCCGCCGGTGACAGCAGATTTTATTTCGCCGGGGCAGGTGGGGACGTATCGCAACTGCGATGTGATTGGGATTGTGGTGGATTTGTCGGCGGATGTGGCCGAGCAGTTGCGTGTGCTTCTGGAGTTTCTTGAGGGGCGCAGCTTACTAATGGACGAGGATACGCCTGCGGCCGATGAGCACGGCAATGCGCTGGGCAAGCGGGCGTTTGTGATTTGCACGAAGGTGGACATTGAAAAGGCCGGGGCATTCGAGAAGGTCAAGAAGGAGTGGGGGGAGCGGTTTCCGATTGTGAAGGTATCAGCCGAGACGGGCGAAGGGATGGAGGAGTTGGCGGCCGAGTCCTTCAGGCAGCTTCGGATTATACGGGTCTATGCGAAGCCGCCGGGGAAAAAACCGGATATGGATGACCCGTTTGTATTGCCTGCCGGTTCGACGGTGATGGATATGGCTGAAGCGATACACCGCGAGCTTGCGGAGAAGCTGCGGTTCGCGAGGATATGGGGGACGGGGGTATATGATGGGCAGAACGCCCAGCGAACACACGTATTGTGCGACAAGGACGTGATTGAGTTGCACTTCGGGTGAGGTGCTTGAGCTGTTCAATTTGCCGTGGCGGTTGAATCCACCCAGCTATCGATTATTTCGAATACATCGCCTTTGTTGTATTGGTGGACCTCGCCTTCGATTACCCTGAATGTTGCTTTCTCAAATCTCTGCTCCAGCAGGTCTTTGTATGTTCTCTTGGCCAAGACCATGGGCATCGCACCATCGTTTTGGCCGATGCATATCAAGACCGGGATGTTCGATTTGAGCAGATTGGGAACAGGGTCGTAGACGGCGAACTCCATGATGCAACAGTATGACTCCCACGGTGCAAAATCAATGGGCTCGGCGTTTTTCTTCCAGATATTTTCAAACGTGTCTTCATCAATCGTCGGAAGCTCGTCATTTATCTTCTTGAACAGCTTGAATATGCGTTGAATCTCTTCGTCTCCAAGGCCGGATACTCTTCTCATGTGATCTACCATGTACCAGTCTTGCCAGGTCTGCGTGCTGAAGTTGTATGCTAATGAGCCAGAACCCAAAAGGACACAACTGGATGGTTGATTCTTTAACAAGCCCAGTACCTTCGTTGCGACAATAGTACCTTCGCTGTGTCCAACCAGAATCAGCTCGCTCTCATCGGCGAGCTGCCCTCTTTTCATCATCTCTGCGATGAGAGAATGGATGTCACGCGCGAGGTCGTCGAGACATGGGCGAGGGATATTACAGGGATAGACGAAATTTCTTTTTGCCAGGGTAGCGACGGCGTAGCCCTTTGCCGGTATGGTTTCCAGGAATCGTACGTAGAACTCATACGGCCCGGCTTCGCTGACGCAGTTGGCGTCCCAACTGCCGCCCATGTTTCCCTTCTCATCGCACGGCGTACCGCCCATGATGAACACAAACATTTTCTTGGGCGTGCCGGCAGGTTTGATAACCTGAGCGGGCAACTCGAGGCCATCGTAAGTTTTCACGGTGAACTCAATTACAGCGGGGAAAGACCGACCGGCTTCGGCAACGGTCTGAGTCCGAGAACACCAAATGACGATTAGGAGAATGAACAGTCTCATTACTCCGGTCTTTGGTAAGACAGAACGTTTCATTTTCGCACCTCTTCAAAACGCGTTATTAATCTTTAATTGTTTCATCGCGTACACTTGGTTCCCTTTCGACTATTGCGAGGCCAGCATCTGGTGGATGATTTGCTCGACTGTTGTGGCGGCGGGCGGGCCGTAATTGGAAAGGATGACAAGAGTATACCCGGAGTCAAGATACATCTTGAACTGGCTACTGATGCCGGAGCCATCGCCGCCATGAGCCGCGATACGGCCTGCAGGGCTGTCGCTTATAAAGAATCCGTACCCGTAGTGCCATGAGTTCAGTTCGGGCTTGCCGCTAAGAACCATCTTCGTGTATTCGGGGCTGAGCAGTTTGTGGCTGCGCAGGGCGGTATCGAATTTCAACAGCTCCTCAGCGGTTGAGTAGCTGCCGCCCGAAGGCATGCCCTTCATAACACGCGTGAAAAGGTTACTCCGCCACTGCACGGTCTTATCCGCGTATTCTTTGATGTAGCCGGTGGCGCGATTCGGAATGGGG
Organism: uncultured Pirellulales bacterium; assembly: GCA_964514115.1. GTDB lineage: Bacteria > Planctomycetota > Phycisphaerae > Sedimentisphaerales > Anaerobacaceae > CAZEPI01. The sequence goes on from CAZEPI010000002.1 coordinate 344,260, forward strand.
GTATCTTTGTCCCAGGCGTCGGTATTGGTCATCCCGGCAGGTCTGTAAATGTGTTCGCGAAGGTAATCGAAGTAACTCTGGCCGGTGACCTTCTCAATGACGGCTCCGAGCAGCAGAAAGCCGGTATTGCTGTATGACCATTGCGCTCCCGGCTCGAAGGCAAGTGTCCTATCTGCGACTAACGGCTTGTAGTCCTCGAGACTTCGGAAGACCAGTGGCGTGCTTCGACTGTAAAGGTCTTTGAAGTAATCGCCGAGGCCCGATGTGTGCGTCAACAGATGCTGAATCTGGATTTTCTGGCTGATGTCGGGCTTGAGCCAGTCTGCGTGCAAATACTTGCTCACCGGGTCAGTTAACGACAGCTTTCCCTTCTCGGCCAATTGGGCAATTGCGACGCCGGTGAAGATTTTGCCAACCGAGGCGATATTGAATTTGGTATCCGGCCGGTTCGGGACCTGGTATGACTTGCTTGCCAGGCCGTATGCCTTGTGGAAGAGGGGCGTTCCGTCTTTGGCGAGCAACACAACGCCGGAGAATTCGTCGTCTTCGACAATCTTTTTCAGGCAAAGCTCAAGATGCTCAATAATCTTGTTATCGCTGAGTTTTGCGGAAGGCTGCGCTCCGGGTGGAGCAGATGAGGGCTCGAAGCTGGGGATGCCGATGAGCTTTTGCGGGGCCTGTTGTGTAAGCAGCATACTCATCTCTATCCATGAGCCCGTTAGCTTATTACGCACAAGTGCGCGCAATCCATCGGTTTCCGAAGGACGCATGCTGTGCAACTCATACCCTAAGCCGCCGGTTGCGTAGTAAAAGCCCATGTGTATGGTCGTTTGTATATCTACGGGGATACTATTGACGAAGGATGCGTCATAGTTCTCTGTGATGAAGTTATCAATTCGCTGCCGGTCGCCGGAATTGAGGGCATCAATGTAGTCGGTGACGCGGCCGGCGAGCTGTCGGTCCTGGCAGCGTGCAAGGGTCGGAAACACCATCGCGACGGCGATGATGCCTGCCAGGGTCAGAGTGTGGAGATGTGTGTGTTCGAAGCAACTCGTGGAAAGGCCTGCTTCACACAAACGCGATGAATTTGCTGCCGAGGTCCGCTCACGCGACCAGGCGAGCACTGGGCGAGACTTGCTTAAACGCTGCGAGACCATAATTCACTCCTTTCGAAGATATACCCAATCATCTTTACTTTCGTAACAACTGTACAAATGCCTTGTTACAAAAAGGTTACGGGTTTGTCCTTTTTGGGAGAAATTTGCAGATATGACAGAGCTGGGCTTCGGTTGACAATTTTCGATTTCCTGGTTAATATCGGTGGTGACGTTCCTTTTTTGTGAAGTGCAAAGGCCGGGCAAGTAGTGAGGTAACAGATGGAATGCAATAAAAGTGAAAATCTGAAGAACTGCAACTGTACATATCCGGGGTGCAGCAAGAAGGGTCTGTGCTGTGAGTGTCTGAGCTATCATTTGCCGATGAAGGAATTACCGGGGTGCTGTTTTCCCGACGATGTGGAAAAGACCTACGACCGCAGCTTCAAGGCATTCGCAAAGGCCTGGGGACTTTAGACCGGTGCAGGTTGCGGGATACGAGTTTCGGGGCGCGCCATAGGTGGCGAGCCAATCGAGTTGGACCAAACCGTGGCAAACGAAGAACAACAGCACAATTTCGTTAGACGGCGTGTACCAGGTCAAGATGCGCTTAGGGCAGCGCGGGCATATGGTATCGACATTTCGATGCTGAGGGATAATCTGCGGCGTAGTATCACAGAGCGAATCAGGCGGCATGAGATTGCGCTGAATACGATGGAAAAGCTGCGAGGTGCGAGGCGAGTGTGAGCAGGGATTTCGTGAGTTTGCTGAGGCGGCTTGTCGAGGGGGGCGCGGATTTTGTGATTGTCGGGGGCTTTGCAGGGGTGGTGCACGGATGCACCTACGTGACGCAGGATGTGGATATCTGCTGTGATTTTTCATCGGAGAATTTACTCGCACTGCAGCAGTCCGTTGCCGGTTTGCACGCTGTTCATCGTATGACGCCGAAGCGGCGACCGCTTGAACTGACAGAACAAACGTGCGGCCAGTTCAAGAACCTGTATCTCGACACCGATCTTGGCCAGTTGGATTGTGTGAGCTTTATTGCGGGGGTAGGTGACTACGAAAAGGTGAGAAAAGCAAGCGAGGAGATAGAAGTCGAGGGGGTGAGACTGCGAGTCCTGGGGGTGGAGGGGCTCATTGAAGCGAAGAAAGCGATGGGGCGCGAGCGCGACAGACAAGCGGTGTTGCAGCTCGAGGCAATCAAGCGGCTTAAAGAAAACCGGGGCCAAAGCGGTTAGTGGCCCCAGGCTTTGCGAAGACGTGGCACCGTGATTCGTATTACATATCTCGGCAAGGTGAACGGACAGGGCTGTCGATAATCAAACCCCGCGGGGCAGTGGGGGGGTCAATTTTGGGGTTTCATTTGGGCCAGGGCGGCGTCGAGGTTTTGCCGTGCTTTGGTGAAGTCGGACAAAAAGTCACAGGCGTGTAAGGCTAATGCCAAGTGGTTTGGATGAGCCAGTCCTCGGTGAGGAGCTTGACGTCCTCTGCACCGATGTTCCCCTCGCGGTTCAGGTCGCCCGGCATTTCGTTGCTGTCAGCGCCGTAGTCGGCGGCCTGGTGAGAGAAGTCGTTGAAGTCAACAACTCCGTCGTTTGTCAGGTCGGCGAGCAGCACCCATCCGTGAGGTGGGATAGACGCTTCTGTCGTCCCACCGTAGGCGCCCAAATTGACCCGCTTGTTCACCCCCCACTCGTTGTCAGGGTCGACAGCAAGCATCGTCGGCTCGTCGGCAAGAGAACTGCCCGGATTGCCAGCGTCAATGCATCGGCTCGTAACGGAGTCCCGAACCCATCCGCCCTTGTCTCCATCTGTCAGAAACTTCTCGGAGAATACTTCTAAATCTGTAATCCCAACATTGCCGTCTTTGTCAAGGTCTGCCGCCAACTGTGTCCCGACCGCTCTCCAAGAGCTCCCGAAGGCAGCAAAGTCAGCCAAATTAACCAAACCATCGTCGGTTAAGTCACTCGGACGATACAGATTCGGATCGTACCGCCCGCCAGCGGATTTCAGGTGGTAGTCACCCGGATAGAGAATCCAGTCTGGCCATTGAACGTTATTAGGGTCTTTGTCCCAGTTGGGGTCGTTTGGTTCCCAATACCCCGTTCGTACAAAACATGGATCTACATCAATATTGCCCGGCCCCCAAATTGATGTGCCTGGGCCACCAATAGCTCCTAAGCCTCCTTCTACCATACAGTAAGAAACATCCAGCATCCCTTCCAAGCTGATTGTCGCTTGAGCATGTGGATCGCTCTGAATTGCACAGTTTCTCATCACCGTAATTCCAGCCACGCTTATGGTGCTCTCCGAGAAGCACCCTGTCGTAGTCGTTATGGTACAGTTCTCAACCAGACAGTCGTCCAGTGTGATCGGGGGTGGGTACCAGAAGAGAGCGACAGCGCACGGTCGATTATTGTCAACGACAAAACAGTTGTGCATCGTTGAATTAGAGAGCATGACGGCAGAGCAGCAGTTCCCTTGAACTACACAGTTCCTGAGGATCGCGTATGTGCCAGAAACCACGCCGTTGACAGTCAGCCCGACGAGTGTCGCATTCCCCGGCTCGTGACCGTTTACCCTGAGGCTCCGAAGGGGCAACGCACCCCGCGGGGGTCCAATCACCGTACCCTCCACGGTCTCCCAATTACTCGGGTCTCCCCCAGTGAGCGTAATGTTCTTCCCAAGAAAGTTGACATCCTCCGGATAGAGTCCCGTTTCAACAATAATCACATCACCGTCGATAGCTGCATTGATCGCAGGTTGTATCGCACTGTAGTCTGCCGGGCCGTCGTCATCTACGGTAATTACGGCAGCCTCAGAAGACAGGGCCGCGAGGAGAAATGCTGCAACTATGCGCGCTCTTTTCATTCACAGTGCCTCCACCCCCCTGCTGTCATTCTCACAGTATTGTATGGCATGTGAGGTAGCGATGTCAAGGGTGACAGGTCAATTTTGGGGTTTCATTTGGGCCAGGGCGGCGTCGAGGTTTTGCCGTGCTTTGGTGAAGTCGGGGTTGATTTGGAGGGCTTTTTGGTAGTGGATGACGGCCTGTTCAAGGTCGCCTGTTGTGTGGAGCAGGATGCCGAGGTTGGTGTGCATTTCGTAGTCGTTTGGGCGAGCGTCGAGGACGATACGGCAATGTGCAATGGCTTCGTCGATTTGGTCGAGTGAGACAAGTGCCAGTGCGAGTCGGCCATGAGTGATTATGTTTGCCGGGTCAATATCGAGCGCCTTTTTGTAGTATTCGACGGCCTGGTCGGGGTGTCCCTGCCGGGCCAGCGCATAGCCGAGGTTTGAGAGGACTTCGACGGAGTCGGGCCTTGCGGCCAGGGCCTTTTGGTACTGCTCGATTGCCTGTTCGGTTTTTCCCTCGATGGCGAGCAGAGTGCCGACGTCGAAGTGGGCAAGAGAGCCATCTTCGGGGCCGAGGTAGATTTTGTAGTGTTCGACGGCCTGGTCGTATTGGCCGACCTCGGCCAGTGCAAGGCCGAAGTTGTAATGAGCAACCTTGAAGTCGGGGTCGAACTTGAGGGCGAGCTGGTAGTGCTCGATGGCCTCGTCGTATCGGCTGAGCTTTCGCAGGGCGTTGCCGTAGTTGTTGTGAATTTCGGGGGAGCGGGGGAGGAATTTGAGGGCCTGCTTGAAATGCTCGACGGCCTCGGCGGGTCTGTCGAGCTTGTTCAGGATGTTGGCGTAGTTGTTGTGCATCACGTAGTTGTCTTTGGTGACGGCGAGTGTGTGGTCGAAGAGTGTGAAGCTGTCTTTCCAGTGCGCAAGCTGAAGTCGAGTCAGCATAGATAGCGGCACGAGCGCAGCAAGGGCGAGACAGGCGAAGATGACTTTGTGCAACGGCAGACGCGCGAGCAGGTCGAACAGTCCGAAGACGATGATTATAAATAAGCCGATGAGGGGGACGTAGGTGTATCTGTCAGCCATTTGCTGTACGCCGACCTGGACGATTCCGATAACGGGGATGAGGGTGCCGAGAAACCACAGCCAGCCGACGGCGAGGTATTTGTGTCGGCGGGAGTAAATCAGCAACAGGATGGTAGTGACCAGGAGCAGGCAGCCGTAAATGACGGCGCGGGCGACGGGGATGCCGCCTGCAGGGTGCGGGTAGAGGACGGCGAGCTTGGCGGGGTAGAACATCTTAGCGATGTAGGCGAGATATGAGGTGACGGAACTGGCCAGACGGCTCTTTAGCGACAGTGCGGCGAATGTTGGCACGGAACCGCCTCCCTTCTGGACGAGGAATGTCACCGTACTTGAGACGGCGGCGAGCAGAAAGAAGGGGAGCTTTTCAAGAAAAACATTGATGACTTGTCCGCTGGGTGTTTCGCCGGCGGCGGTCGGTCTCTTGAGGGCGAGGCGGTTCAACGGCCAGTAGTCCAGCAGAAGCAGGGCAAACGGCACAGTTACGAGCATGGGCTTGGCGAGCAGGCCCAGGGTGAAGAGCAGGATTGTCAGCAGGTAACGCAGGATGTTTGGACGACGCGTGTAATGGAAGTAAGCGAATATAGTGAACAGCCAGAAGAAGCTTGAGAGAACGTCTTTTCGCTCGGCAACCCAGGCGACCGATTCGACGTGGAGAGGGTGCAGAGCAAAGAGGGCGGCAACAAAAGCCGATGGCCAGATTGATTTTGTCATTTGCGAGAGGACTATAAAGAGCAGAAGTGTATTTGCGATGTGAAAGGCGAGGTTGACGAGGTGATGAGGGCCGGGCTCTAAGTCGAACAGCGAGCAGTCGAGGGCGTGGGATAGCCAGGTGAGCGGGTGGTAGTTGCTTGCGTCGGTGGTGGTGAAGGCCCATTTGAAGCTCTGCCGGTTTAGGCCCTTTTGGACGTGGGGATTGTCGGTGACATATTCGTCGTCGTCGTAGTGGACGAAGTCGTGGTCTTTGACAGGCAGGTAGAGGATAAATGTTGAGAACGCCAGAAGGATGGCAAGCAAAAACAACAAGGATTTGGAAGCGAGTTTACTCATCTGCTGAGAGATTATCAGGTTGTGATTTCTTTTCAACGGCGGCCTTGAGTAGTTGGGCGGCCCCTTGGTAGTCCGGGTCAATTTGCAGAGCGCGGCGGTAGGAGACGATGGCCTGGTCGATCTCTGCGGTTTGCTCAAGCAGTATGCCGAGGTTGCAGAGCATTTCGAGGTCGTCTGGGTTGGCGGCGAGGACAATTCGACAGTGGTGTATTGCCTGGTCGGGCTTGCCGGAGTTAGCGAGAGCGAGGGCGAGTCGGCCATGGGTGATAATGTCGCCGGGCTGAAGGCTGAGCGCGCGGGTGTAAGCGCCAACGGCCAGGTCGAATTTGCCCTGGTTGGCCAGTGCCAAGCCGAGCGTACTTAGTGCGCGCAAGTTGTATGGGTTTAGCCCAAGTGCCTGGCGACAGTGGTCTTCGGCTTCGGCGAATCTTGTCTGTGTGACGAGGATGGCGGCGAGATTTGCGTGGGCGGCAGAAGAGCGGGGGTTAAGCTCGATGGCTTTTTGAGCGTGTATAAGGGCGGCGTCGAAGCGGCCGAGACCAGAGAGGAGATTGGCAAGATTGGTGTGAACGTCGGCCGACTCGGGAGCAAGACCGAGGGCGCTGTGGAAATGGTCGAGGGCCTGGTCTGTTTTCCCTTCTTTGATGAGGGCCAGAGCATAGTCGCTGTGAAGGACGGCAACGTTTGGGCTGCGGGCGAGGAGATGCTCATAAAGACCGAGGGTTGACTGCCAGCGCGACAGATAAGAGCGGGTGAGAACAAAGAAGGGAACGCCTATCACCAGGACGATGACGAACAACAGGGCACGGCGGAGGCGGTCAGAGAGGTTGAGTGATACCGGTTTTGCTGAGGTCAGCAGACAAAAGAGGGAGGCAATAGGCAACAGCAGACCGAGCATAGGGAAATAGATATGTCGGTCGGCGGCAATAGCACCGTGGACACTGATAAGACCCATAACAGGGAAGATAGCAACGAGGAAGAAAAGGAAACCGACGAAAACAGAACGCGTCAAGCGAAGAGAAAAGAGAAGGAGAAATATGAGAACAGGGACAGCGACCAAGCAAAAGAGGACAAAGGGGTTGGCGAGGTCGAATGGTTCGGCGAAGGGGTAATAGGCGGCCAGGTCGAGAGGGAGCAAAAATTTGGCAAGATAGAAGACGATGTTGTGGCAGACGATGAGGATTACAGTGAGGATGCGGTTAATACCTGCGACGGTGAGCCCCGCCGTTCTTTGTTGAGAAAGGAAGGTGATGACGCCGGCAACAAGGGCAAGGGCAAAAAGGGGGATTTTCTCGGTGAGGACTCGCCTGGTGAGACGTCTTAGTGGCCAGTAGTCGAGCAGCAGAAGCAGAACAGGCAGGGCTATGGCGGAGGGCTTTGAGAGCAGTGAGAGGGCAAAGGTAACTAAGCATAACGAGTAATAAAGCCGGCCGCGTTTTCGGGTATAGTTCAGGTAGAAGATAAGCGAGGACAGGGCGAAGAATGCGGCAAGAAGGGTTTTCCGTTCGGCGAGCCAGGCGACGGGCTCGACGGTAAGAGGGTGAAGGGCGAAGATGGCAGCAACGAAAGCGGCGGGGACACGCTTTCCAAACAGAAGGTAGATAAAAGCGAAGATGAGGAGGGAATTGGCGATATGAAGTGCCAGACTTGTGATATGGAAGGGCCTTAGGTTTTGTGGGCTGCCGCCTGCGGCGACGTCGAGCATAAGAGAGACCATAGTGAGGGGCTGATAGTAGCCGGGGACGGTGGAGGGGTTAAGCACTTCAGTGAAGAATTTTTTGACGGAGGTCCAGGCGGGATTAAGGACGAGGGGGTTTTCGGTGAGATACAGCTCGTCGTCGAAGAAGAGGGCCTTTGCTGAGAGAACGGGCCGGTGCGCAGCAAGGGTGACCAGAGCGAGAGAGGCGCAGATAATCAAGAACGAGTACTTGCGAATCGGCTTGCCGGTCATGGGTTCTGAGCCAGACACATTTCAAACAGCTCTACAGGGCGGTATCGAATTTTTTCCCTGTGAGTCGTTCGTAGCATTCGATGTATTTTTCGGAAGTTTTCCGGGTGATGTCGTCGGGCAGTTCGATTCCAGGGCCTGATTTATCGAAGTTTACGCTCTCAAGGTAGTTTCGGACGAACTGTTTGTCGAAGGATTCCTGGTCTCGACCCGGGGCGTATTTGTCGGCGGGCCAGAAACGGGAAGAGTCGGGGGTGAGCATTTCGTCGATGAGGATGATTTTGTCGTCGGCCCGGCCCCATTCGAATTTCGTGTCGGCCAGGATAATGCCCTTTGACTCGGCGTATTGGCCTGCCTTTTTGAAGATTTCGATACTTTTGTCGCGGACGTATGTTGCGGCGTCTTGACCTATCATTTGTGCGGCGCGCTGGAAGTCGATGTTTTCGTCGTGTGTGCCGAGTTCGGCCTTGGTGGCGGGGGTGAAGATGGGCTCGGGCAGTTTGTCGCATTGTTCCAGACCGGCGGGTAGCTTATGGCCGCAGATGCTCTGGCTTTGCTTGTATTCTTTCCAGCCGGAGCCGGCAAGGTAGCCGCGGACCACGCATTCGACGGGCAAAGGCGTCAGTTTCCGGCAGAGCATAGAGCGACCCCGCAACTGGTCGGCGAATTCGTTGAAGGGGGCGCTGAATTCAGCGACGTCGGCGGTGATGACGTGGTTCTCAATGTCGTCCTTGAAGAAGTCGAACCAGAAAAGCGAGATTTGCGTCAGCACCGCGCCTTTGCAGGGAATTCCGGTCTTCATAACGACGTCGAAGGCGCTGATGCGGTCTGAGGCGACAATGAGGAGCATATCGGCGAGGTCGTAGATGTCGCGGACTTTGCCTCTTTTCGGTTCGATGCCGGCGATATTCGTCTGGAGAACGGTTTGCATAGCGAATCCTTTCCAAACTGGTTAGCAGACCCCGCTATGCTAAGAAACAGTGGCCAATTCGTCAAGGGGGTATGTCCTTCCAGGAACGTCCGGCACTCTCGTCGGCTCGACGACTTCGCTTGCGTCAACTTTCCGTAGCTTGCCCCGCCGCTTCTCACTATACATCAGGCGTCCATGGTGTATACTGTTTTTGTCCGGACCATTACGTTGCCTCAGAAAGGAACAATCATGCAGAGCACATGCATAGTCCTGACTGTAAACGCCATACTGCTGTCGCCTGCCGCACTGCACGCCGGTGACAAGCCACCGGCACTTGCCGGTTTTGAGCTAATTAAGCCGCCTCTTCGAGTTCGCATCGTTGACAACTCAGACAGATACTTCCATCTGAGCGATTCGGTCATTACCGGCATGAACGGGCTTGCTTCGCTCATTCATGACGAGCAGAACAAGAACATCTTCGGCTCTTGCGGAATGAACCTCGAGGTGGCCGAGACGAACCCCGAGGCCGGCACGCTCCACGAACTCTGGAATGCTCCTCGCGTTGCACCGATGAAGATTGAAAAGACTTCACACTATTCCGTCAAACTCACACAGAATGCCTCTGAGGCTTCCGGTCTTAATCACGAAATCGTCTTCACACTCGGCGATGCCTACATCGACCAGACCATAACAACCTGGCCCGACCATGACATCAAATCATCTCACACCTTCTATGCTTCATACATGAATCAGCCGCAAAACACTTCCCTCTTTTTGCACGCCGTTCTCGAAGGGCAAGACAAAACCCAATGGCTCGAGGTCACAAGCCCGGGACACGGTGGTGACGCGTCAATGTTCTTCAGGCCAATCGACCCAAAGGGAAAACCCTGGCATGAATTCCTTTCTGACAATCCCGTCATACGCCAGCAGCGATTTCGAAGTGACCAGACAATCGCCGCGACAGAGAGAGCCGGCTTTAAGGTCGGCAAGCTCAAGAGCTTTGATAACTTCATGTTTGGCTTTGTGGATGAGTATGTGCTGCTGTTTATCTTTCGTCCACCTGAGGACAGCAGCTTCGGAATGTGGATCTCTGCAAGCGGCGCACTGGCAGTTCGATGCCCCGCGTGGGACTACATCATCGACTCCGGCCCCCAGAAGGCCGGCGAGAAGAGAACTTTCCATGTGCGACTTGTTTACAAGCCCTTTATCGACATAGACAACGTCCTCGCCGAGGTCAAACGCTTCCAAGAGGTCCCTTAAAGCCAATACCGAGCACGCCGGATAACTCAGCGTGTGTGCATCACGCACACTCAGGCCCACAGCTGCTTCTGCGCAAGGCATGCGACATGAGTAACGGGCGTGTATCCAAGCTTGCGAGCCGCATCCACAATCTTGCTGACGTGGCTCAGTTGCTGGTCGGGTGAATGCAGCCATGCCACCCAGTCATGCAACATCAACGGCATGTGCTCATTCTTCTCGGCGCGATTTTTCATTTCGCCGGTGATGTACTCTACCGGCTCGCCGAACTGCCGCTGCCACATCCAGGCCGTATCACTATACGCGCTTGGGAAACCCATAATCTCGGGATGTCCCAGAGAGCCGTAGTTGACGAACACCCTGGACCCGTCAACACCGCTGAGAAAGCTGTTTATCATTCGCACGCCAAGCGAAACAACCATATCCAGTTCTGCCCGCGACTTCTCCGTCGCGTCAAATCCCGACACGCTGGGCCCGTCTGCACCGCTCGTCCCGCATATACTGATTCCGATTGGCCGCACACCGAAAACTCGCTCGTGAACTGCAAACGACCTCTCGTAGTCAGCCCTCAGCACGTCAACCGGCTTGCCTTGCTCATAACCTAATCCAATGTGCGAATAGCTGTGGTCCTCAATGTCAAATAGCCCATCGTCCTTCACCTCTTCGTAGAAAACCTTGAACTGCTCCTCCATCAGCTCCAGCGTCGCACCTTTGCAGAAAAACGTCGCCGGAATCCCGTCCCGACGATGAACCTGGATAACCTTCTCCAAAAATCCACGCATCTTCTCGGGCTCCCAGGTCTCCGTATCGTACCGCAGCAGGAACAGCTTCTCTTGCCCCGACGACGCCTTTGCAATATCGTCCGATGCAAACACAACTGGCCAGGCCCGCAGCGAGGCAAAAGCCCCAATTGCCGACCTCACAAACTTGCGTCGGTTGAATTCCGCTGTCATGACAACTCACCTCAAATTGTACCTTGTCCCGGGTTCACACCACTTGCTGACATTATATCAGAAAACCCACCCTTCGTCTCACAACACTACCACTTGAACTCTAACAATACCAACGCAGTCGAGGGGGGTTTACCCGCCGTTGCCCCGTTTTGCAAATTAGAATTTCGTGCTTTGAATTTGTTTAGGATTTAGCGCTTAGGATTTAGGATTTCCCCCCCCTGCCTGCCCCCGCATGCACTAAGCAGGGGGTCTTCGGCCGGGGTACCCACGCGAGGAATACTCTTTCCCGCTCCCCCGCCACCTGTTTACCCGCCGCGCTGTTTGGCGGGCGCGTCGAAGGGGCTCCCCTGTTCGACGTTGGATGTTCGCTGTTGGATGTTTACCCGCCACGCTGTTTGGCGGGTTCCCGCTCCACCCTGACACTCCCCCGCAAACCAAATCGCCCATACCGTCATGCCGTAAGGCATCCTGTAGAGGCACACCTCTCACATGCCTTACGGTACAACCAAAATGCCGTCTCCACCAACCAATCCCCGTCTTTCTTTCTCGCTGTAACAATATGGCACTGTGGACGGAAATCGTGTAAGATATGCCCGCATTTAAGGACTTAAGTATGGCAAAGAGAAAGTACAGGCAAGGGCCGTTTTCGGATGATGAGGTTCGGCTTATAAGGCGGCTCTTTCCAAAGACAGAGATCCTTGAAATAGCCGCTCGGCTAAACCGCTCCCTTACTTCTGTAAAGGCCAAGCTCCGCGAGCTTGGCCTTCGCAAGCGATACGACCATATCTGGTCGAAGCGGGAAATAGCCCAGCTAAAGCGGCTCTACCCAGCCACCAGCATGTGGACCATAGCCAATCAGCTTGGCCTTAAGTTCTCTCACGTCCGCAGGAAAGCCCGCCAGCTCGGCCTCAAAAAAAAATAGCGCCTTATTCATCGTCCGTGGCTCGTATTTAGTGTCTCGTGGGCGTTCGCTCTTTCCCGGCGTTCGACGTTGGACGTTGGACGTTCAGATTCTCCTGTTCAACTGTTCACCTCTCTGCCCCGCCCCCGCTGGCCCTTCTTAACTAACTCCACTAACTCCGGCTCATACCGCCGCGGGTCCGAAAATCCCTTTGATACCCAATACGATACGCCATTCGGCCGCCGATTCTCCCGTTTTACCCTGTAGGAGGGCTTATCCAACGCCTAACCGGCCTGTTTCTGGTTAACTGGGGCAACGCAATTGTCGATTTAAGCAGCATACGTGACCAGATTTAGGGGGCCTAAAATTATGAAGGTGTCGAACAACTATTCTGTAACGTTCACAGGCAAGCTTTCATCCATACGGCAAGTCGTGATTAGTGTGGCTCTGGTGGGCCTGCTTGCCACCGCCGCAAACGCACTTGCCCGGAACAGTGACCCGGCCGCAGATGCTGACCTCTTTGAAATGCCCATCGAGGAGCTGATGGAAATAGAAGTGACTTCGGCCTCGAAGAAGACCGAGCCGCTGTCTGAGGCGCCCGGCGTCATGGCCGTTGTCCCCCGTGAAGAGATTGTGACATACGGGGACCGCAATCTCCACCAGCTTCTGCGACGTCAGGCCAGCGTCTATACGCGTGATGATTTTGTGTACGGCGACAACAACGCCGGCTTTCGCGGCGATATGTCAACCGTTGCGGAAATGCACACTCTGATTCTCTACAACGGCCGACCCATCCGCGAGAGCGCCCAGGGTCACAATGTTAATACATATATGGCTTTTCCGCTGACAAATCTGGGCAGTGTAGAGCTGATTCGGGGTCCCGGCTCGGTACTCTACGGCACCAACGCCTTTACAGGTGTCATCAACCTCAAGTCACGGGCTATTCCAGACCAGAATGAATTCTCGGTCTCATCAATGGTAGGTAGTCATGGATACTATGAGGCAACCGCATCAGGTGCAGGACGGCGCGGAGAGCTCGGAATCGTTGCGGATATGCGAGTCGCAGGTGAGCAGGGATACGCCTACAATATGAGTGATACAGCGGGTGTCTATGGCGAGGATGACAAAAAGTACAATAGCGTTTCAGGCGCAGGGCACTTGGAATATCGAAGTCTGACTTTTGACTTCTTCGGGTCCATCCTCGATTCTTTCGCACTGGGGGTTGTGCCGCTCTGGTCCAATCCAGACCACTCAATAAGCAATAGAAAGTTGTTCTTAAACCTTGGGTATCGAATCCCACTGCATGACCGAGTAACACTGGAGTTGAACGCCACCCACAATCTTCAGGAAAACATGCTTTCCCGTCCGGTATCGCCCGTCGTAGGCACCAACACATCTGATTTACTTGGTGAAGCGACCATCTTCGCCAATCCTACGGACAACCTGAACGTCGTCCTCGGCTGGCTGCAGGAGCAGCGCTCGAACTACCACCCGGATTCCGACCAATATCAATCCATCCGGTCGTACCGGCACGAGCCTAAGGGCTTTTATGCGCAGGGTGATTACAAAATGGGTAAGCTCCTTAAGTTCATTGCCGGAACACAATGGAATAAATCAAGTTATGGCATCGCCGACTGGGTATCACGATATGGTTTAATCATCACACCCACTGACAAATGGGGCGTCAAACTGCTGCGCGGCGAGGCCTTCAGGGCTCCTGTCACATTGGAAACCGACCTCTATGACCCAGGGATTCTCGTGGGCAACAGCGACCTCGTGCCCGAGGAGATAAAGACCTACGACGCACAGCTATTCTATCACGACGAGAAGACCTATGCCGCTGTCACCTATTTTGAAAGCACAATCGACAAACTCATCATTTACGATACGAGTGCCAGCCCCGACATGTCGTATATGAACGGCGGTGTAGAAAAATTCAACGGAATCGAATTTGAAGGCAAACACTTCTTCACACCAAACTGGCATATCTTCGGCTCGTTCATGCACCAGGAAAACGATGGCGCTGCCGGCCTGAATCCCACCGTAGTACCGAAACAGATGGCCAAGCTTGGCACAGCATACACCGCTGACTGGGGCACCGCCGCCGTCTTTCTCACCCACTTCGGCACGCCGCCGGACATCACTTCGGCCGTTGTCGTCAATCCCGACCCTGAGGCACAGACCCTGCTCTCCGCGAATGTAGGCATCGACGTATCAAAATGGATGGGAATGGATAAAGGCCGCTCCACCTTGACCCTCCGAGTTGAAAACCTCTTCGACGAAAAAACCTATGCGCCGACATTCGCCTATACCGGCTCACCGAACTCCTTCCCCTACGGCCCCGGCAGAACGTTCTACCTCGGGTTGAAGCTGTCCTTCTGAGCACCAGGCAACACTACCCCCACCTGTTTAGCCGCCGCCCGCCTGTGGTGAGCTTGTCGAACCGCCTGTGGTGAACTTGTCGAACCGCCTGTGGTGAGCTTGTCGAACCGCCTGCCCTGAGCAACCTGTGCCGAGCACCCCCGAACCGCCTGTGGTGAGCGTACCTATCTTGAGCTTGCCGAATGGGGATTTTCGCCTGAAGTGGCTCATTTCCCCTCTTTTACGCAGGGTTTTTCGCTTTACTTACTCCGGCACGGCCGGATAAAATAGCGACGACACCCAGGTTCAGGAGACCTTGAGGAATAATTACGTAGATCAAACGGCAGCGGAAAAGCGGAAATATGAGGAGAAATGGCATGGGTAAAAACACATCAGCAGTGAGGGATGCGGTTGTATCAGCTATCTGTGCTGCCATCGTGGCTACAGTTATCCAGGTACTCATTGCATACCGAGTTTACTGGGCGATTATTCCTATCGCTATTGGTGTCTGCACGTTTCTGGTTGTCTTGTATCACCACCCAAGTCGGTTTTATCGACGGCTTGTCTGGGCATGCCTTGGGCTGCTCGGATCGTTCATTGCCGTTCCGTCACTTCGTGTAGCAGGGGTCTTCGGTACTAACTCCGCAATTGCTGTGATGATTGATTCGATCGGTACCGGAGGTTTTCTTGGTCTTTGCGGAGTGTGCGTGGTTGCAATGCTTATCTCGTGGAAATTCGACCGTAGCAATGGGAGAGAGCCGGCTAAGAAAAGCCCAGTAATATCGCATGCAGGCGAAGATGGCATTGCTCAGGCTGCAGTTGGGGACGGAGCTGTGCAAGAGGTTATGGTTGATAGGTCAGACCGACACTCTGGCGGGATAAAGGTTGAGGGTGTCGGCAAGAGCGCAACGGTGAATGTGACGGTGAACAATTACTATTATGTGGACGGTCTGCCTCAATCACCGAATCTGAAAATGAGACGGATATTTGAAGAGGCCTCGGCGTTGTCTGCGAACGGAGAGTACATAAAGGCTATAGAAGGTTTCAAGAAATGCTTGAATCTTGAAGATGATCATAAGAAATGCGGTGCGCTGAATCTTCAGATAGGCAACTGTTACTATAGCTTACGGAAATACCTGAAAGCCGCAGAGTACTATTCAGACGCCTTAAAGCTCGCTCGCAAAGCGAAGGATCTTGAGGGAGAGGCTCCCGCTCAAGCAAGTATAGCAAATACATATCTCCTGCGCACGGCGGCAACAGGTTTTGCCAGAGGCGCTAATATACGAACAGCAGTAGATTACTATGCCTCAGCGCTTGAGATTTATAAGAAAGACGAGTATCCGGTGAATTATGCCACAACCCAGAACAATCTGGGGACTGCTTATACATATCTTCCGGCGGCGACTTCCCAAGAGCGAGCCGAGAACGTCAGGGCGGCAATAAAATGCTACGAAGCCGCACTTGAGATTTATAAGAAAGACGAGTATCCGGTGGATTATGCCACAACCCAGAACAACCTGGGGAATGCTTATACATATCTTCCGGCGGCGACTTCCCAAGAGCGAGCCGAGAACGTCAGGGCGGCAATAAAATGCTACGAAGCCGCACTTGAGATTTATAAGAAAGACGAGTATCCGGTGGATTATGCCACAACCCAGAACAACCTGGGGAATGCTTATACATATCTTCCGGCGGCGACTTCCCAAGAGCGAGCCGAGAACGTCAGGGCGGCAATAAAATGCTACGAAGCAGCACTTGAGATAAGAAAGAAAGACGAGTATCCCCAGTTCTATTGTCAAACAGCGGCGAACATGGGCCTCTTACTCGCCTCTGTGGACGGCAAGGAAGCGTGCTATTGCCTGCGGGAGGCCTACTCGCTGAGAGAATACTTGGAGGATCAAGGGAAACGTCTCGAAGAAGTGATGGAAAGAGTGTGCAAAGACTGAGATCAGACCCGCCCCTGTTTAGCCGTCGCCGGCACGGCGACGTACCCCCTCACGTATCACGGCCTTCCAGGCCCTGACTGCATTCTCAATTCCCAATTCTTAATTATCAATTATTTCCCCCACCTCGACTACCCAGATATTCAATAGTAAATCATAAATATTAAATCCCCTCCAAACTCCCCCGCGTAAAATCCAAACAACCCCCAAATCCCACAGCGCATTTATCCCCAGGGGAGCGAAGATCCTGAGCTTGTCGAAGTGAGAGCACCCCGACTGAACCTTCGTTGCCTCCGCGGTGATACTTTCCTGCTCGGCCGCACTCAAATGCTCGTAGTCCTTTCGATTAGTCCAAAAGACTAGTGCCGCCCACTCCATCATGCTTTTCATGAGGTTAACTCATCGTGGCTCAGTGCCATAGGCCAAAGGCCGCGTGGACGAGGCCGGCAAAGTCCTCCACCCATAGGGCAGATTGGCTCTGGAGGAGAAACGCAAAGCGGTTCAGTGGGCAAGGTGAGAGAGTCGCACATCCCGGCGCGCCGGGAGAGCAGGCTCTTAACCGAGAACACAAAGCCAATCTGCCCATTCTAACCTTCGTGCCAATTCGTGAAAATTCGTGGTTCCCCCTTTTTGTGCCTTCGTGGTAAGCCTCCGCGGTGAGACTCTTCTACCCTTCGTGCCAATTCGTGAAAATTCGTGGTTCCCTTTCTTTGTGTCCTCGTGGTGAGCCTCCGCGGTCTCTGCGTCCTCCGCGGTGAGACTCTTCTACCCTTCGTGCCAATTCGTGAAAATTCGTGGCAAAACAATCAGCGCAATCTGTGGTTAAGCAAATCTCTGTGCTCTCGGTGTCCTCTGTGGCTAAACCCTCCCCCGTTTTCAACAACCAATCCCCATCTTTTTCCACATTTTCCCTGCCGCGCCGGGAGAGAGCAACGCCGGGTTCAGCCGACCCAAGCCGAAGCGCCCGCTTCCGTGAACGAAGCAAAAGGGCCGTATAGACGCTTGCGGCGAGCGGGCCCTTGGCTGCCTGCACTGAGCTTGTCGAAGTGAGAGCACCCCGACTGAACCTTCGTTGCCTCCGCGGTGATACTTTCC
>CAZEPI010000003.1:0-356175 GCA_964514115.1 uncultured Pirellulales bacterium
AAGTTTGAATTTTGATTTTTCAAGTGCCACGGGCTTGCCCGTGGGTATCTACTCGACCCCCACGTTTTTTTTGATGACAATCGCTTCTTCACCTGCTAAATTAACTTCTCAAACAACGACCAATCGACCACCTCTCAACGTTATGGAGGACAAAATGGACTATCAGAAATTCATCGCCGACCAAATCGCAGAAATCAAAAACACCGTCGGCGACGCTGTCGCAATCAACGCCCTCAGCGGCGGTGTGGACAGCTCCACCGTCACCGTCCTCGGCCACCGTGCCGTCGGCGACCGGCTAAAAACCGTCTTCATCGACAACGCCCTTATGCGCGAAGGTGAGCCGCAGCGCGTCGTCAAAATCTTCGCGGATATGGGCATCCCCGTCGAGCTTATCGACGCCCGCGAAGAATTCCTCTCCGCACTAAAAGGCCTGACCGACCCCGAAGAAAAACGAAACGCCATCACCGACACCTTCTATGCAAAAGTATTCTCTCGTCTCGTCAAAGAATCCGGCGCAACCTTTCTCTTCCACGGCACCATCCTCACCGACATCGAAGAGACCGTCGCCGGCATCAAACGGCAGCACAATATCCTCGCACAAATCGGCATCGACCCCGAAAAATCCTACGGCTACAAAGTCCTCGAACCGCTAAAGACCCTCCGCAAAGACGGCGTCCGCGAAGTCGCCCGCCTTCTCGCTGTCCCCAAAGAATTATCCGAGCGTATCCCGTTTCCAGGGCCGGCGCTGGCTACGCGCATCGTCGGCGAAGTCACCCCCGAGCGTCTCGACACCGTCCGAAAGGCAACCGCCGTCGTCGAAGAAGAATTAGCCGACTGCGGCGCCTTCCAGTATATGGCCGTCCTCCTGAATGACTATGCAACCGGCATCCGCGACAACAAGCGCGAGTTCGGCCAAATCATCGTCCTCCGCTGCATCGAAAGCACCGACGCCCGCACCGCAACTGCCACCGAGCTATCCTGGAAAAAACTAAACAAAATCTGCTCGCGAATCACCGATATCCCCGGCGTCAACCGCTGCCTCTACGACCTTACCCCCAAACCTCCCGCAACCGTCGAATACGTATGACCGGGAGCGGCCGGTAACCGAATTTGCCTACGACGCCCTCGGCAAAAGAATCGAGACAAAAGACTCTCTGGATTCCAATAAGACAAGGCGGTATTATTATAATCCGAACTGGCAGGTCCTGTGCGAGTACGACGGCAGCGAGAATTTCAAGATGGCCTACGTTTACGGAAATCATACTTGTCCTCGGGGATCAATGGGCCTTTCCTGATGAAGGTCTGGAAGACAATATTCCTTTCCGTCACATTTTTGCTCTGGGCCTTGAGCACTTGGGAAGTTTTCTGGGCAGCACAGGGACCTGACATAAGTTTCAGATTGGATTCCAACCATCAGCTAATGGGCTGGCCCGGTTTCTTGGTGCAGAGGATGACAGATGGCACCCTTGATTTGCTTTTATTGCCCAGTTCAAGCTCACAAACCGAACATCTCAGCGGCATAGACAAGTTTTCAGTTTCAGAACAATATATCGTAGGTGAAGCTGAACAGGGATGGTTTGCCATCAATAGGGAATCACTTCAAGCGTGGGGCCCCTTCAGCAGTATCGACGAACTTGAACGTAAAGTCGGAGCGAATTTTAACGATTTGAGTTTTATAGAAGAGATTCCCTATTCTTACCGGATCATATATCCACACACATGGTTTGCGATGGCTATTACGAGCTTAATCTTTGCTGGAATCGCGATTGTTGGAGTTTGGCTCTTGCCATCTTTGTACCATCGCTTCAAAACGCGCAACGCTCCTGGTTAGTCGAGGCCAACGACATATTTATTTCAAAACTAAATGGACAGCTTCTTGGCAAGCGTGGGAGAGCGTCTTGTGTACGGAAGAAGACCACGAAAAGGCCTGTGGTGGTGGTTAGTTAGTAGGAGATTATTTCAGAGAGAGTGGGAAATATGAAACTGAAACTATTACTAACGTGTTTGGGTGCTATCGTTGGTGGTAGCCTTTGGGGTGTTAGCATTTCGTCTGAAATCGGTTCAGAGGCAATTTCAATTAATGAGTTGGTTCCACCCGAAATGAAAGATAAGTTTCCTGAGTCAGGCCAGGTGGCTTTATCAAAAAGGATAAATATTATTGTGTCACCTTTCCGAGTAGCTATCGGTGGTACTATCGGTGGTATCATTGGCTTCGTACTGTCTTTCGTAATGAGGAAATGGAAACTTGAAAAGAATATATCAAATGTAACGAAAGCTGAGCAGCGCAGTAGTTTAAGCTTTCATAATCTTAAGGTGTTGTTAATACTTCTTTGTTCAGTCATAGCTATGTGGTTTGCTTTTTATGTTGCTATCCTAAGATTCAGGGTCATTACTGAGCCGTTAGATTCTATTAAATTTGGTGTGGCATTCCAATTTGCCGGCTTTTTGGCAATTATTTGCTCGTGGTTATTAGTTTGCAAAAAATTTATCTGGAGCAAAAAATGGGCCAGAAAGAAAAGAATGCTAATGCTCGGCCCGTTCAGTTTTAAAAAAATACCTCTTATGAATGACAAGCAACTAAAAGCATTGTGGCTAACAGTAGCGTTAATGCTTTTTTCTTTCTTGTTCCCCCCGTGGATTGTGTACGAGGCTGCATTTGGAAATGTCGGCACTGGTAAACCAATCTTTGCAGGATTTCACTTTATCTTGTCTCCTCAGCAATCTGTGTTGGTTGACAGCCCTTATATACTTGCAGAGATTAGCAACGAAATGTTGGTTCTATGGGAACTTTTTTTGTTAGTTTTATCTGTCGTCCTCGTAGTTATTTTTGGGATCAAGGGTCAAACACGAACCCAGAATGTCCCTATAAAAACTGACGATTCACAATAGATAACACTACGCGAGAGTGATAGTGATACGGCTTATAAGGCAGATGATAAACTTAATCATTGCAGCAAAGTTGCGGTAAGACCAAGTTCTGGTTTTGGGGCCAACAATGGGAAAAAGAGTTTTAAACTTTAGCACGCTGGCAATTACGCTCGTCCCGAGGGGATCGATGAAGTTTAGCAGGGTATAGAGGAGTGTTTTGGGTCTTAGTCCAAGCGGATGCCTTTTTCTTCCAGCCAGTCTTTCAAATCCCCCATCTCCGTATCGAATACCTGATTGTCGTAATCCTGCTCGAGCTGGCTTATCTTCTCCGCCAGCTCCGGCTGACCGGCCACCACCTCCGAGAGCTTCTTCTCGAACGCCTCCCCCACCTCCCGTAAATCATCCACCCGCAGTTTCAAATCGAGCAGCCGCCCAAGACACCGTATCATCGTCTCGATGCACCGCGGATTGTACCCCTGCACGTACGCGGGAATCTCGGCCACGAGATTGACCATACTAATCCCCTCCTGCGGCGCTCGATGCGTCAGGTATGTGATGATGCCGGCCGGCCCTTCGTACGTCGAAGACTTCAGCCCAAGCTCGCTCGTCAATTTCCCTAACCGCTCATCGGAAAACGAGCACATTATTCGCGGCTCACGCGTATGCGGCGCCAGCCCGGCGACACTGCCGATGAAATACACGCTTTTTACCCCGAACTTTTTACACAGCGAAAAAATGCAGCTTGCATACTGCTGCCACGCTAAGTTCGGCTCCTTGCCCACAAACAGTATCACGTTCGCCTGCTCGGCGCAGTAAAACGTATTCTTAGGCGTCTCGTAGTCCAGTATCACACCGTCCTTTATCCGCGTGTGAGGCCGAAACAGCGCCGATATCTCCATCGAACCGGGAAAATTATAGATATAAAATCCCTCCGGCTCGATATGCGCAAATGCCTCCGCTTTTAGAGCATCCCGAAGATACTTCACCGTCCCCGTCGATACATCCCCGCCGTCCATCCACCCCGAAAAACCAAGCACCAGCCGCGGCTGCTTAAACTCCGGCTCGCGATATATCGTCAGTTGCTCTGCACTCATTATCAATCCTTCATCTCATTCCGTAATCTGTTTTACCAATCACTGACTCGTTTATCCAGCAGATTTTCACCCCCGTTCTTGCTTCGCCAATGACCGGTTGACACCTCAGTGGTGAGCATTGCCGGCCCTATGCCCGCAATCTCAATCTCTGCACCAGGTACGCCAGCCCGTACAGCCCCAACCCAACCAGATACATATAGTATCTAAAGCCGTAGTCCAGATTGAATATCCGTGTCAGCACAGCCGGACAGAAAAGTACCACAGAAGCCGCCAGCAATAGCGGTACCTCGAACCACTTGTTTCTCGTTAGAAAATACCCCTGGACCGCATTGACAAAAGCAAACGCCCCGAGCGTTGCCATTGTGAAAACCAGCAGCAGTTGTGCCAAGCTCCCCACTCCGTGCAGCAGCAATTCGGCGTTGAATATGAACATAAAAGGTATCACCGCCGTCCTTAAATCATAAATGAATCCCTTTATCCCGGCGCCTATGGGGTCGGCCTTTGCAATCGCCGCCGCTGCATACGCAGCCAGACCCACCGGCGGCGTATCGTCGGCCAAAATCCCGAAATAAAAACAGAACAGATGCGCCGCAATCGCCGGAATTGCTATCGTACCCGGTGACAATCCCAGTTGAATTATCACCGGAACCGTTATCGACGCCATCACAATATACGTCGCCGTCGTCGGCAGACCCATACCCAGTATCAAACTTGCAATTGCCGTTATAACCAGCAGCAAAAAGATATTCCCCCCCGACAGCACCTCGACGATGTGCACAATCATCCCCCCGATGCCCATTGCAACAACGCCAACCACAATCCCTGCCGCCGCCGTTGCCAGCGCAACCGACAGCATATTCTGTGAACCGGCCATGAGACCTTTGGCAATCGCAGCCGCGCTCTGAACAATCGCTTTCTTAAACGACGTCTTGTTTCTGGCAGCAATGACAAGGTCGCGAATTACGGCAATACCTATTAGAACCACGATTGCATTGAACGCAGCTAATTTCGGACTGTGGCGAAGAAAAATCAGCTCGTAAATCAACACGACTAACGGAATCAGATAATAAAAGCCGCGATTGAGCACCAAAAGCACGCTCGGGATTTGTCCTCGTGACAGCCCCTTCATCCCGCGCTTCGACGCCTCCAAGTGAGTGATATAGAAAAGCGCAAGATAGGACACGACCGCGGGAATGAACGCCGCCTTTATCACCTCCACATAAGGCACCGAAAGGTATTCGGCGATTATAAACGCCGCCGCTCCCATTATCGGCGGCATAAGCTGGCCGTTCGTACTCGCAGCAATCTCCGTCGCCGCAGCTATCGTCGCCGGATACCCCACCTTCTTCATAAGCGGTATCGTAAACGTCCCCGTCGTTACGACATTGGCAATGCTCGAGCCCGAGACAAGCCCTGTCAGACCGCTCGATACAATCGCCGCCTTGGCCGCACCGCCTTTGAACCTGCCGAGCAAAGAAATTGCAAGGTCGTTGAAAAAGCGCCCCGCCCCCAGCTTATCCAGCATTGCGCCCAAAAGAACAAAAAGAAATACCGTATTGGCCGACACATCCAGCGGTATGCCGTAGATCCCCTGCGTCGAGAGGGCTGTCTGAAACAGATACTTCCGCAAAGTCACTCCCTTGAACGCAAAGACAGAGGGCATATAAGGCCCAAAAAAAGCGTACAGAGTAAACAGAATCGCTATGACCGAAAGCACCGGCCCGATGACTCGACGAGCCGCCTCAAGCAGAAGGACGATTAACAAAATCGCCATAACGATGTCACGCCCAATCGGCAGCCCCGCCCGCATTGCTATCCCCTCCCAATCGAGAACGATGTACAGCGCACAAAGCGCACCGAGCGCTGCAAGAATGTAGTCGATGACGGGCACATACTTTGTCGAATGCAAAAAGCGAATTGCGCGCCTGGCTTTGAAGACCGGAATGCTGAGGAAAACCAGTGCGATCGCAAAGGCAAAATGCACAGCTCGCACCGTTATGCTGTCGAGTATTACAAATCGCGGAAGTGCAAGCTGAAACAGCGCCCAGCCGACCGAAAGAACGGCGATTATTAACCCTTCCACCTTACCTGCGCTTCGGCCGCGCCTCGCCCCTCCACCAATAAACTGCTGGTCTGCTTCAGATTTCTTCCCTGTCGCCATACTCAAAACCTGTGGCTCCGAACCAACTTGAGCTGCGCAAAATACAAACGCTAATCGGCAATCAGCCCGGGGCCAATGTATTTGTCCAGCCCTGCCTCCCTGTAGTACCGAAGAGCTCCTTTATGAATCGGAGCCGCCAGACCCTCAAGCATATTCTCACGAGTCAACGTCTGATAAGCCGGGTGAAGCACCTTGAAGTCCTCAAGATTCTCAAATACCTCTTTGGTTACCGCGTAAACCACCTCTTCGCTTACGTTCTTGGCCGTCACGAAAGTCCCCTTAACCCCGATTGTCTCGATGTCCTCGCTGTTCAACGCCTTCGGGTAGAACAAGCGAGGTATTGTGCTCCTCGCATAGTACGGGTACTTCTCGAGAAGTCTCTCTATCTCGGGTCCCTCAACAGGAATGATTGAAACTCGGATTCTGCCGCTTGTCGCCTCTTTGATGTTCCCGTTCGGATGCCCCACGGTAAAGAAGAACACATCCAGCCGTTCGTCCTGCAAAAGCCCCGGTGCCTCGAGCGACCTTACATATTCAGCAGTTACATCCTCTTCACTCAAACCCGCCGCTGCCAGAATATCTCTCGAGTTTTGAAGCTGGCCCGAGCCGATGTTGCCCAGATTCACCCGCTTACCTCTCAGGTCCTCAATTCGCCTTATTCCACTTTGCTCTGTTGCGACAAGTGTGATCGACTCAGGGTGAATGGAAAAAACCGAGCGCAGATTGGTTTGCGGACCGAGCTCGGCCCATTCTGTCAGCCCTTCGTATGCCTGGTATTGCCTGTCCGACTGGACCAGCCCGAACTCAAGGTCGCCGCTTAGCACCGCGTTGACATTGAAAACCGACCCGCTCGTCGCCTCGACCGTCGCCTTGATGCCGTACTGTTTGAACTTCTTGTTAATCATCCGGCTGATTGCCCCGCCCGTCGGATAATAGATTCCTGTCACCGACCCCGTGCCTATCGCGACAAACGTCGTGTCACGCCGTTTGCACCCGACCGGAACAACGGCAATGCCGACCAGAACGCACATAACCGCCAGCGCCCGCCTATGAAATCCGCGTATCTTTGTGGCCCTGAGACCTTCCATATTTGACACCGTGCACATAACTTCAGCTCCCACTCCAGACCATAAACGATAGGCCCCTTTAAGTCAAATGCCCCTTGATGTCGGCTTTTACTGGTAGTAGTCTGGCCTTAAATCCAAACTGACAACTGCTTTGCCGGCAAAATCTGGTATAATCAACTTTACAGTCGCTGTGCAGGTGATTCTGTTAGCTTCTGAAGCTTTAGGGGTGCGAATTGCAGGTCCAGTGTGAACTATGTCCAAAAAACTGCGTGATTGAGCCCGGCCAGAGTGGCGAGTGCCGCGTCAGAGTCAATCTCGACGGTGTCCTGCGAACCGTCGTCTATGGCTATCCCTGCTCCATCCACATCGACCCCATCGAAAAAAAACC
Organism: uncultured Pirellulales bacterium; assembly: GCA_964514115.1. GTDB lineage: Bacteria > Planctomycetota > Phycisphaerae > Sedimentisphaerales > Anaerobacaceae > CAZEPI01. The sequence continues at coordinate 7,579 of CAZEPI010000003.1, forward strand.
GCTCTTCCACTTCCTGCCCGGCACCGGCATCCTCTCCATCGCCACCGTCGGCTGCAACCTTCACTGCAAAAACTGCCAGAACTGGGAAATATCACAGGCAAATCCCGAAGACAGCAGGGCATACTTTGCCCCTCCCGAACATCTCATCCGCCTCGCCCGCGAAAACAACTGCCCCTCACTTGCCTACACCTATACCGACCCTGTCGTATATTACGAGTACACCTACGACTCCGCTAAGCTCGCTCACCAGAACAATCTCCGCAACGTCCTCGTAACCGCCGCCTATATCAACCCCGAACCTTGGAAGCAACTGCTCGAAGTCGTCGATGCCGCCAACATCGACCTGAAAGGTATGACAGAGCAATTCTATCGCGAAGTCTGCTCCGGCACTCTCGCCCCCGTTCAGCGGGCGCTTATCGACGCGGCCGCCGCCGGTGTCGTCCTCGAAGTCACTAACCTCATCATCCCCACACTCAACGATAAATCCGAACAGATTCGCGAGCTTGCCCGCTGGGTCAAATCGAACCTCGGCGCTGACATCCCGCTGCACTTCTCCGGTTTCTTCCCGCGATACCAGATGCAACACCTGCCGCCCACCTCCCTCGAAACTCTCGAAGCCGCCCGCCGAATCGCCATCGAAGAGGGTCTCCACTTCGTCTACATCGGCAACCTGCGAACCAAAGAGGGCGAGAACACCTATTGCCCCGACTGCCACAAGCTGCTCATCGAACGCACCGGCTATTATATCGTCCAGAACCGCCTGAAAGACGGCCGCTGTCCCGACTGTAACAAAAGCATTTACGGATTGTGGAAATGAACCGCAGAAAGTTTATCAAAAGATTGCTTGCGTCCGGCGTCGGCTCCTTCGCCGCTCTGCACCTGCTTACCCGAAGAAACGCTCCTCGCAGGTTTACCTATGCCCGACGCCTGCGCAGATACCCCGGCTCTCTCAAACGCCTCCAAACCATAACAAATAACACGATAGCCAGATGGAGTGGTTGAAATGAATGAACAACAAAAACCCACTGCCGGCAGACGCACTGCACGAACGCTGATGCTCATTTTCGCCATCGTCATGCTTGCCCTGTTCGCCTTGTATATGGGCTTCAACAGGGCACGCACCATCCGCCGTGCCGCCGCCGAAGAACAACCGCCCGCCGAACAGACCGTTCAGCCGCCCGACAAAACAAAAACCGTACAACCCTGCATCCTTGCCGGGCAGGGCTGGTACCCCGCCGACCCAGAGACCATCGCCAAACAGCTCAAGGGCCTTATGGATAACGCCGATACCGAGCCGAGGGACGACGTCATCGCCCTTATCCTCCCGCACGCCGGCTACGCATATTCGGCCCGGACCGCCGCCTACGCGCTAAAGGCCGCAAAGGGAAATTACAAACGTATCATCGTCATCGGACCCACCCATCAACTGCCTATGGAAGAAGTCCTCAGCGTCCCAATCGTCACCCACTACCAGAGTCCTCTCGGCCAGGTCCCGCTCGATACCGAATTCATAGCTAAGCTGCTCAAGCACGACCTGTTCCAGAACCTGCCCCGCGCACACCTGTACGAGCACAGCGTCCAGATTGAGCTGCCGCTGCTGCAAAAGTGCTTCGCGGATTTCAGCTTTGTCCCCATCGTGGCCGGCCGGTGCTCCGAAAACACCATCAAAACAGCCGCCCAAATCATAAGGTCGCTCATAGATGCTAAGACGCTCGTCATCGCAAGCTCCGACTTCGTCCACTATGGCCAAAGATACGGCTATGTCCCCTTTACCGAAAACATACCCGACCAACTGAACAAACTCGATATGGGCGCGTTCGAATACATAAAGACTCTCGACGCACCCGGCTTTCTCGACTATCGGCAAAAAACCGGCGCCACTATCTGCGGCGCTGTCCCAATTGCAATTGTGCTCTCAATGCTTGACAAAACCACCGAAGCCCACCTCGCCCATTACACAACCTCCGGCGCACTTACCGGTGACTATGCCAACTCCGTCAGCTACCTCTCCGTCTTCTTCACAGGCGCCTTCTCTGCTCAACCACCGGTCGAATCCGATACCGACCTCTCTTCGGTGCTGACCGACGATGATAAACACCAGCTCCTGCTGCTCGCCCGCAAAACAATTGAATACTTTCTCGAAAAGCGAGACGTCCCAACGCCCGCCGACCTCGGCATCGAATTAACCGATGCCCTGCTGCCATCTCGCGCCGCCTTCGTCACGCTGGAAAAAAATTCACAGCTTCGCGGCTGCATAGGCGACATCTTCCCACAGCGACCCCTCTATAAGTCCGTAATCCAAAACGCCATACACGCAGCCGTCAACGACCGACGCTTTGCCCCGGTAACCGCCGGTGAATTAGCCGAAATCACCGTCGAAATCTCCGCCCTGACCCAGCCCAAACCGGTCGCGTCGTATAAAGACATCAGCATCGGAATCGACGGCGTTGTCCTCAACAAGAACGGCCGCGCCGCCGTCTTCCTCCCGCACGTCGCACCCGAACAGGGCTGGAACCTCGACGAGACCTTAAAACATCTGTCCGTAAAGGCCGGCCTGCCCCCCGATGCCTACAAAGAAGGGGCAACCTTCCTCGTCTTCCAGGCCGAAGTCTTCGGCGAAGAACACTGAATCCGTCTGTACGCCGCACGTGAAAAATGGCAAAGGCAAACGACATATCCTCGCATCGACTTTCCGGCCTGGCCCGTCACCTCGTCGTCTTCAGCTACGGCCTCTTTGCCATCAGCGCTCAAACCCTTCTCTTCCGCGAGTTCCTCACCACCTTCGAAGGAAACGACATCAGCGTCGGAATCTTCTTCGCCTGCTGGTTCCTCTGGGTCGGCTGCGGCGCAATCGTCGCCGCAAAGGCAGACCGCCTCGCCGACCGCCTGCTGCCCCGAATCGAGCTGCTCTTGCTCGCCTATCTGCCCGCCTTTGTCCTCCAGTGGTTGCTCATCGTCCACTTCCGTCGTATCGCCGGCGTCCAGTCCTATACCCTCCTGTCCGTCCGCCACGTCCTGTTCTGGTCGGCACTGGTCAACGCACCGGTCAGCTTCGTAACAGGCCTGTTTTTCCCGCTCGCCTGCAGATGGTTCCGCCGCAAAACAGCCGCCGCCGTCTCGCGCGTATATCTGCTTGAAGCCGCGGGCAGCTTCGTCGGCGGTTCCGGTACAACCATCCTGCTCGCCCTCAAGGTAAACTCAGCCGATGTCTTCTTCCTCCTTATCGCCGTAATCGCACTCTCTGCCTTTTTCGCACTGCTCCTCGGTACCGCTCAGCGGCGCAAAACATACCGCCTCTCAGCCGCTGCTTTGTCACTGACCATCGTCGTCCTCGCCCTTGGCTCGCTTCTCCTTCGCGCCCAGGCCCCCCTGATGCACTACGTCCGCTCCGTCAAGTGGGCAAAGCTGCTGCCCCCCGACGCCTATCGCGGCTCGTTCCAGACCTCGCAGGCCGAATACCTCTATGGCTCCTACAACCACCAGTGGCTCGCCGTAAGCCAGGGCTCCGTAGTCGAAGCACTGCCCGACGAAGAGCAGGCAGGGCGAATCGCAGCGCTCGTCCTCTCCCAGAAGCCGGATGCCCAAAACGTCCTCGTCGTCGGCTCAGGCCTTGCCCTCGCTCGTCAGCTCCTCATCCTCCCGCAGATTCAGCACCTCACCTGGACACACTGCGACAGCCAATACGTCCGTCGCGTAACCGATTTTGTCCCTGACCCGCTCAAAATAACCGACCCCCGCTTCGACGCCTTCGCAGGTGACATCCGTCCGCTTCTCGATAAACCGCCGGTGACCTTTGACGCTGTAATCATTAACCTCCCCGATGTCACCAGCTCCGTCCTCAACCGCTATTATACCGTCGAGTTCTATCAGCAGCTAAACCTCGCCCTCGCCCCCGACGCCGTTCTCGCGGTTCGCATACCCGGCGGCGAAAACATCATGGGCACAGAGCTTATCAGCATCGGCGCCTCCGCAAGGGCAACCCTCCACGCCGTCTTCGCAAACTCCGTCCTTGTCCCAGGCCAGGACACCTGGTTTCTCGTCTCGCAAGCCGACAACCTCACGGGCCGGCCCGCCACACTCCGCGACCGCTTTGCATCTATCGACCGCGCCGCCGAGGTTTACCCTCCCCAGGGCCTGCTCAGTATCTACCTGCCCGACCGAGCCGAAAAAGCGCTCGCTGCCTATGCAACCGCCGACCTGCCCGATACCCTCCTCGTCAATCGTGACGCCCGTCCCCTGACCCATCTCTACAGCTTGCTGCTCGCCGCAAAACAATCACAGGCCCCGGTCGCAAAACTCTTCAAGCGACTCATCATCGCAGGCCCGCTCGTCTTCATTATCCCCATACTCTTGTTCGTATTCCTGCGTCTGACGTATATCCTCAAAACCCGCCCGCAGAAAATCCCCGGCGGCTTCGACAGCACCTTCCTCGTTTTCTCCACCGGCGCCGTCGGCATCGGCGTCGCCGTCACCCTTATGTACCTCTATCAGATTCGCTTCGGCTCACTCTACCTCCACATCGGCGTAATATCCTCGCTCTATATGGCCGGCCTTACCGCAGGCGCCGCCGTTGTCTCCCGCCTCGCTACAAAGCCACCCACAAGAAAATCACCGCTCGCCTCGCAAACACCTCTGCTCATTGTCTTCGCCCTGCACACCGCCGTCCTGCTGCTCATCGCCCTGGCGCCGGCGGCTATTCATTCGCACGCCTTCTTTGCCGCCGCCTTTGTGCTCTGCGGTATCTGCGGCGGCTGTTATTTTCCACTCGCCGCCCGACGCCTCGAAAACATCGGCCTCGAGCCCGGACCCGCCGCGGCCCGCCTCGAAACCGCTGACCATCTCGGCGCCGCGGCAGGGGGGCTGCTCACCGCACTGGCCCTTGTGCCCGTCCTCGGAACAAGATATGCACTGCTCGTCTTTATCCTTATCATCGTCTCCAATGTCCCCGCCGCCGTCCTTAGCACCTTCAAACAGGAAAAATTCTCCTTCGCCGACACCACCATCTTCAAAATCCGCCGCCTCGGCTACGTCCTCTTCGGCATCGGCGCATCCGTCATCCTCTGCTCCAACCTGCTCACTGCCGCCGCCGTAAAGCTAAGGCCCGCTCTGGACGATTACACCGCCCAGGCCCTCGCCGGCGAGATGTCCATCCAGAAAACCCGAACCTCTCTGCCCGATACCGCACGCCCCGTTACCTACTATGCCGTCTATGACCCGAATCAGCAGCACGCCGGCTATATCATCAGCTCCGCCGACTTCGCTCCCGATGTCCGCGGCTTCGGCGGAAAAATAAATCTCGCCCTCTTCCTCGACCCCAACGGCACACTCACCAACTTCCACATCCTCCACTCCAACGAAACCCCTGCCTATCTCGACATGCTAAGCGACTGGTACGCGGCGCTGCAAGAACGTCCCCTCTTCAAGCCCGCACCTTTTGCCGATATCGACGCCGTCACCGGAGCCACCGTAAGCTCACAGGCCGTCCTCGCCGCTCTCGAAGATTCCGCCCACCTCTTCGCACGTGATATCCTCGGCAAAACCATCGGCCCCGCCGCCCGCCGGCAGCCCCGACACGCACGATACGTCCCCGACGCCGCCGCCCTTTGCCTCGCACTTGGCCTGCTGCTCACCCTCCTCGTCATCTTCCGCGGCGGCTTCCGCACACGCCTCGTCGTCCTCTCCTTTAACCTCGTCGCCGCAGGCATCCTGCTAAACGCCCAGTACAGCACTGAACAAATCGCAACCCTCCTCTCCTTCAACACCCCCGCCCCCACCCTTAGCGCCGCCTTTCTGCTCGTCGTTGCCGTCCCCATCACCGTCGCGCTCTTCGGCAATATCTACTGCGGCTACCTCTGCCCCTTCGGCGCCGCCCAGGAGCTGCTCGGCTACCTCCTGCCCCGGCGATTCAAACAGCCAATACCCCAAAACCAGATGCGCATTGCAAGATTCGCCAAGTACATCATCCTTCTGATTGTCATCCTTGTCTTCTTCCTCTCCCGAAACCGAACCACCCTCGCTTCTGACCCGCTCATACGCATCTTCAATCTGCGCTCCTGGACCTTGTCCTTCGACCCTGTATTGGCCCTTATCGTCGCCGTCGCTTTGCTCGGCTCGCTGCTGTATTCGCGTTTCTGGTGCCGATATCTCTGTCCTGTAGGCGCATTTCTCTCGCTGTTTAACAACCTTGCGATACTAAAACACTATATGCCCCCCAAGCGCTTCGCACGCTGCGAGTTCGGCGTCACCGCCTCCGACCGGACCGACTGTATCTGCTGCGACAAATGCCGCTTCGAATTTGCCGAACCCGCCGAACAAATCGAACCACCACCGCAGCCGGTCCCCGCCGCCAAACGGCTGTCCCGCCGATTCATACTCGTCGTTGTCATCGCTGCACTGCTTGTCTCAGCCGTCTCACTCAGCAGATTCAGGCACGTCGTCGGCCTCCAAATCACTCAGCCGACTCTCGTCTCCGGCGCTGCAGGCCAGCCACGTGACATCGACACCCAAAAAATCCAGACCATGATTCGCGAAAACAAACTCTCCGACCACGAAGCCGAGTACTACAAGAAGCTCGAGCGATAACCACCCTCACCGCCGCTTCGTTCAAGAGAGCTCTTGCCCGCAAATCCGCCTTTGCACCTTAAAAAAAAGTGGGCCGTCAGCCCACACCCAAAACCGACGGCCCGACAAACGGGCCTTGCGGCCCGCCTGTTTTCTGCTTCTCTTATTCTACTATTCCACTGCTCTAATGTCCACCTGCTCTATTGCGGCATCGCCGCAATCGGGGCGACAGGACTCGAACCTGCGACCCCTTGCACCCCATGCAAGTGCGCTAGCCAAACTGCGCCACGCCCCGTACAAATCATCATTCTAACAACAGCCAGCCCAAAAGCAACTCCTTTTTCCCCGCCGCAATCCAAGAAATGTTTAGCCCCGCCTCAGCAGACCCCACACCAATCATCAGTCCCTATCCTGAGCTTGTCGAAGGAATTCGTGTCAAAAAACCAGTGTCAATCAGCATTACCTGCCCGTCGTAGCTTTAGCGAAGCCGGGTGTCCTTCTATAAACCCACGTGGGCCGGGGGCCGAGTAACAAGCCACTATTTGACCCACTCTCCTATCCTGTCCAGCCCCTTCTCAATCTGCTCCATCGAGCACGCAAAGCTCACCCGCACATTTCTATCGCACCCGAAAGGCAACCCCGGCACCAAAGCCACGTTCGCCTGCTCGAGAATCGCCTTGGCAAAATCCATACTGCCGTTGATTCTTACCCCGCCGATACTCCGCCCGTAGTGCGCCGACACATCCGGAAAACAATAAAACGCCCCCGTAGGCCGACTGCACTCCACCCCGTCTATCGCGTTAAGCCGCTCCGCCATATACGCGCCGCGCTTCTCGAACTCCGCCCGCATTTTCTCAATCGCCTCCGCCGCCTCAGGCCCCAGCGCCGCTATCGCCGCATACTGCCCGAACGTCACCGCATTCGACGTCATGTGCGACTGCAGCCGACCCATCGCCTTTATCACCTCCAAAGGCCCAGCCGCATAACCCATTCGCCAGCCGGTCATCGAAAACGCCTTGCTGAACCCGTTCAGCGTCAGCGTCCGCTTATACGCATCCTCGCTAAGCGCTGCGAAGCTCACAAACTTCGTCTCCCCATAAATCAGCTTTTCATACATCTCATCCGACAGCACGGCACACTCCGTCCCCTCCAGCACCTTCGCCAGCCCTGCAAGCTCCTCCGGACTATACGTAAACCCGCCCGGATTATTCGGCGAGTTGAGAATCAGCATCGCCGTCTTCTCCGTCAGCGCCTCGGCCAACTGCGACGGCGTCATCTTATAATCGTTCTCCTTCCTCGTCTCGACCACCTTCACCACACCCTCAGCCAGCTTGACCGTCTCCGGATACGTCACCCAGTAAGGCGTAGGCAGTATCACCTCATCACCCGCATCAAGCACCGCCTGCATGGCAAGATACACTGAGTGTTTGCCCCCGATATCGACGATTGTCTGCTCCGGCCCATAGTCCAGCCCGTTTTCCCGCCTGAGCTTCTCTGCAATCGCCGCCCGCAGCTCCGGTATCCCCGCCGCCGCCGTATATTTCGTCTTGCCATCTTTAAGCGCTTTTATAGCCGCCTCCTTGATATACTCCGGCGTATCAAAGTCCGGCTCACCCGCACCGAAGCTCACCACGTCCACACCTTCCGCCTTTAGCTGCTGTGCCCGCGCCGTCACCGCTATCGTCGCCGACGCCGGTACCCCTTCTGCCCTCTTGCTCGTCTTCATCCTGCCTTCACCTCTCAATAAATCCACCTTCTTATGTTCAAAGTTCGACGTTAACTGTTCGATGTTCGACGTTCCTCCCTACCCCTTTCCCCTTTTAACTTTGATTTTTGCATTTTCATTTTTGCATTTTTTTCCTTGCCCCCCCAATTGTCTCTGTTTGGCCCACCCTGTCAAACTCAATTTCGTTGAGCACTCTCTGGCGGGCGCGTCGAAGGGTCCACTCTGACCCCCGACCCCCAACCCCTGACCCCCTGTTCAACGTTGGCTGTTTCTTCACCCCCTCTATTCTATTGACCAGCCGGCGTGGGCGGCGATTGCCGACCATCACCAAGCCTGACTATAGCATACACCAGCACACCGAGCAGTCCTGCCAGCAGAGCAATCACTATCCATATACCAGAGCCGGCGTTGCGCTTCCGAATGTCCTGATAAACCCAAACCGCTACAAGAATGTGGACAACGAGACATAAGATGATAAATGGAACAAGACGTCCTTCGTCACGATGCTTCAAATTGGCAGAACGCTTTAGCTCTACTCGTTGCCGGTCAAGGTCAAGATGCCGTTCTTCCAGTTCAAGCTCTCGCATTTCCTGGCGAAACTCGGCTTCTGCTTCGCGTTCCTTGGCCTCCAATCGCATACGGTGAAGTCCCAACTGCTTCGCAGCCGCTTCCAACTGCTCGCTGCCTTCATCAGCTTCCTGACAGAATCCGATCGATGGATACAGCACAACTAATAACGTGATTACAAACATGCCCCGCTTCATTTGACATCTCCTTCAAATGTAACAATGCGCCTTGACTTACATTTGCCTTTTTCATCACTTCCCATTTCCTATTCTATTGACCACCCGCCGTGCTTCTCTATTGCCTCCGCAATTGTCTCTGTTTCGCCGACCCGGTCAAGCTTAATTTCGCTGTTCCCTGTTGGATGTTGGCTGTTCGATGTTGGACGTTTACCCGCCACGCTGTTTGGCGGGTTCCTCCTGCCCCCACGTTCCCCCTTTCTCCTTTTCGGCTCATCCGTAAGTCCTGCATACCTCATATACACTCAACCTTCATACGACTCTTTCCTATCTTAAATTATCCACGCCTGCCGCCTTCAACTGCTGCGCCCGCGCCGTCACTGCTATCGTCGCCGACGCCGGTACCCCTTCTGCTCTCCTGCTCGTCTTCATCCTGTCTTCACCTTTCCGTAAATCCGTTTCCTTGCGTTTACCCACAATTTACCGATTCTCACACCCTCTCCGATTTGCTGCTTGAGCCCTCAAGGATGTCCATGACATCGGATGGGCTTTTTGAAACCGCCCAGCACCACTTGTCAAATCCACCCTTTTCATTTACGGCTCTAACCCATTCATCCAAGAATGCACGCTTTGTTTTGTCCTGTTGGCTATCTTGGCCTTTCGTTTCGAGGACAAGGAAATTGCCTGTTTTCAGCTTGATGAGAAAATCGGGCCGGTACTTTCTGATAACACCTTTGAATGTGTAAAGGATTTCGAAGCCAAGATGGTCGTTCTTAGCCCAACCCGCTACATTGGCATTCCGGTCAAGCTGAAACGCCTCAGTCGCCTCCCATGTGCTGTCAAAGACACAGAAGTTAATATGCGATTTCTTCGTATATTCGCAGGGCTTGCCAGTGTACCAAGTTCGCATATCGCCAGTGCACCGGATTGGATGGTCGCGGTCGAAAACCGGCTCAAGGGATTCAACGTTGTCGTGTCGGACCGCGTCTGCGATATGCTGCACAACCTTGTTCATATTGAGCGTTATGATTATACGGCGCCGGAGTTCATCTTGGTGAAAGAGGGACGGAGTAATCTGAATCTTACCCTTAGAAATGAACTGCTCTACAATCCTAATCAACTGAGCCAAAAGGTATTCCTTATTGCCCTTCCAGTTCTTCTGTATCTGGTCATAGTTATCCCTGGCTACCTCAAAGATAATCCGCTGCATCCGTTGTTCTCGGCCCAACTTCTCAAGGTCAATCTGTGAAATCTTCGTAACGTCAGGCTTGCCGTCAATTATTGGTGCTAACTCGGCTATTTGTGCTGTCTCAAAAGCATTCAATTCCAAGGGCTGAACCTGCCCCCAGTTGAGTGACAGTCGAGGCCGGTACACACGGTCGATACGGATAACGTTTGGCCAGCGGATTTCAAATTCCTTCTTCTCGGCCACCGGCTCTATTGCAGTTTTGGGTGTTGGCGGTGGTGGTGGGCCATTCTCGTCTGTTGATTCGTGAGGAAGAAAAGTAAAGGGGACGCCGAAGATATTTACGTATTCCGGCCTGTAGAAACCATTTTCGTCAAAGTCGGTGTAAGATGTTCTTCTCAAGCCCCTGCCGACCACCTGTTCACAGAGGAGTTGGCTCGTAAAGGCACGCAGGCCCATAATATGGGTTACTGTCTTGGCATCCCATCCTTCTGAAAGCATACCGACTGAAATTACTTTTTGTATCTGCTCTCCAGGCTCACCTCTTTTACCTACTGTATCGACTATTTCTCTTAGCTGTTCAGCAAGCTCCGCTTTAGTCAGTTTCTTCTTTGGTTTTTCTTCATCATCATTTTCTTCGGTAGCTCCGACCGGAGACATGGCTTCATCCTGAGCTTCTGCGGTTTCAAGAACTTTGGAGTCGATATGCAATATCCGCTCACGGTCGCAAAGCTCCTCGATATGTATTCTTTTGTGGTCGAAGGCATATTTTATCCGGGCGGCGGTGTATGTTGTATTTGCCACAGAAATCATTACAGGGGGTGTTGGCTGCCCGGCTTCTTGCCATTTTTCGGCTGTTTCTTTCCAGTCGATTCCCAAAAGATAGTAGCCGTTGTTTACCAAATCAGGGAGTGGTTCGTGCGGGTCGGCTTTGCGGTTTATATCATCTTTTACAGAGGGGTCTTGATAGATGTGATACAGCTTAGATTTGTATGTCTTGGCGTCCGGCAAGGCATCGTCTCTGACGACTACGCGGGGAGTTTTTACCAAGCCAGACTCAATCGCATCGTTCAGTCCGAAATCACTAATCACCCAGCCAAAGAGTGTTTCTTCGGAAGTCCGTTTGCCCGTCGGCGCAAAAGGAGTAGCTGAGAAATCGAAGCAATTAAGGATACCACGCGTTTCGTGGATTCTGTCCAGACCACCCACCCAGACAGTTGCTTCCTCCGCGCTGTCTTTCATATCTCTCGTTCGCGTATACTTGCCGTGAGCCTCCGGGTTGAAGCGCCAAGCGTGGTGGGCTTCATCGTTTATTACCAGGATATTTTGGGCCTTGGACATATCACCCAAGACTTCTCGCACATAGGCCTCATTGCTTTTGACACCGCGCTTGTCAACGCTGCGTTTTCTGGCAATTTGTTCTTCCGTTTCCCAGCTTAATTTGTGCCAGTTGATGACGTGGATTTTGCCTTGGCGCAGTTTGTCTATAAGACCGGCAGGAACGACACTAAACTCGTCATAGTAATTGCCTTTTCCGAAGGGATACAAAACTTTCAGGCGCTCTTTCACGGTGAGCCCTGGTGCGATAACGAGAATGTTCTTTGAGAATCTGGCGTCTTGAGAATATGTAACCTTGTTCAAGACCTGCCATGCAATCAGCATCGCCATAACAACTGTCTTACCTGAGCCGGTTGCCATCTTCGAGCATAGACGGGCTAAGTCTCCGTCTTTCGGTATATCAATTCCTACCTTTTCAGAAGCCGGGGCTTCGACAAGCCAGATAAGTGTCTCTATTGCTTCAAGCTGACAGAAAAAGAACGGATACTCGCGCTGGTTTCCGTCAAACCAGTGTTCTAAAAGTCGTTTTGTTATGCTGGTTACGCCACGATGACTGTTATCACGCCAAGTCTTAACACGAGAGCGGATTTTGTTGACCAACGGGAGTGGTACGAAAATTCCGGGGTCGTCAAATGACTTCGAATCAGGTGTGGCGATTATATACCCAGCTGGACGACGACCATCTCTTTTATCGAAGGTTCTTTTTTCCCGCTCGTAAAACCAGTGGTGCTTCGGCTCTTCATAAGGGGAATTGATTATTAAATGATCGATTTTTGCCTGTCCCATCAATCAATCTCCATAATCTTCAGGCTCTCAATCCCCCGGTCATCAACTATCTTGACCGCTATGCGTTTATTCTCGCCCGCCTCGAATGGCAGCGATACCGTCCCCCTGTACGCCTCTATCAATTCCTCATCTATTTCCGCCCTCAGGTTCTTCGCTAATTTGCTCCACCCCTCTTTCGCCCCGGCCATCGGGAAAAATACCTGCTTCGCAAACACGCTCCGGCCGTCATAATCACTGTCCAGCATCCACATCGCTATCTTGTCTGTCCCACCGGAGTCGATGTTGTGCGTCCGCGTGTTGTAGTAATCAAATCCAAGCACTTCGACCTTGTATTTACCGGCATCTTCGCCTTTCGCAACCTTCTGGAGCCTCACGTCCGGCTGGCCTATCAGCCAGAAGCTCTCATTGCTGCTCCGCTTCTTCTTCAAATCGTCCGTCAGCATATCCGTACTCATCTGCGCCTTAAGCAATGTCACGCCCGGATATTGCGTCTCGTCGATATCCTTCGCCGCCTCCGGGTCGAATTGAAAAGCCGCAAATACTATAACCTTCGGCTTTGGCACAAGATTCAGCGATTCCTCCAGCGCAAGCGCTACTTGTCTCTGCTCCATCGGACTATGCTCCGGCCCGAAGCTAACAACCACCCGCTGCGGCGTACCTTGTCCTGAGCTTGTCGAAGGATCTTCCTTCGTCTCACCGTCCGCATTCAACCACCGCGTCCCACTCATCGGCTCGACCCGCGAAAACTCTATCCGCTGTCCGCTTCGCCCGCGTATTCCCGTCTTGAATAATTCGTCCCGCCATTCGCTCTGTCGCAATGTCTCCCCGCTTCGCACCACCGATTCATCGCTCGCAGGCCGTTCCTCTATCTCGTCTATCGACCGCACCGCAGGCGCAGGAACCGCCTCAACTGTGAACGGTCCCGTTACCCGCGCCTTCGACGAATCCTTCTCCGGCTGGTAGTAAAGTGTTTCCTCTGCCGGGGATTCATTGTTGGCAATAGACTTAAGTGTAATGTGAGGAACGGTCTTGTAGTTGAAACCGCTGGCGACACCTTCGGTTTTGTGCGCAAGCTCATAATAATCGAAAAGGGCGGTCATCAGTCGTTGTTTGCCCAGGGTGAGCGCCACGCGGGATGTGTCGCAGGTAATCCAGCGTCTCCCCCATTGCTCAGCAACATAAGCAGTTGTCCCCGAACCACAGGTAGGGTCAAAGACCAAATCTCCCGGGTCCGTCGTCATTAGGATGCAACGCTCCAGAACCTTCGGATTCGTTTCCACGACGTATCTCTTAACGGCAGCAAAAGTGCTGCGCACAGTATCTACCCACATGTTGTTAAATGGGGCGAAGGGAAAATCTTTTTCGTATCTCTTGAAAGTCAAGGTGTTACTGACCGGAAAAAGCCGTCCTGCCTTTTGGAGTGCTAATAACCCGTGCTTATGAGTTTTCCAATGTCTATTTGCACCTATATCGAAAACTCTACCATTGAATTCAAGAGGTTGTGACCCTTCTGCAGAGTATCCTTGGGAAGTTAGATTCGAACTTTGGAATCTTCTGGAATCTGGTGGGTCCTCAGAAAGGCACAACGGCGCTTTCGTGATATTCCCGTCAGAGAGCTCTAGCCATGTAAAACCTGAGATAATCATTTCAGGGTCACGAGGTTTATATAGACTTCTCACTTTCGTTCGAGAGATGTCCCTTGAATACCATACTAAGAAATCACAAACATTCGCCAGACGTTCCGTTTCTTGGTACGCTGTCTTTTTGAATTGTATTACGGATATAAAGTTCTTGACGCCAAATACGTCGTCCATGAGGTTTCTGACAAGGTGAACATTTTCATCGGAAATCTGGACAAAACAGGAGCCGGATTCTGTGAGCAGTTCTTTTGCCAGAAGCAGTCGGTCGCGCAGGTAGGTTAGATACGAATGAATCCCCAATTCCCAGGTATCGCGAAACGCCTTTATCATTTCCGGCTCAGCAGTAAGGTCTTCGTCTTTTCCGTCCTTGACATCTCGTTTATTGACAAACGGCTGAAAGTTTGAGCCGTATTTGATTCCGTAAGGCGGGTCGATATATACCATCTGCACCTGCCCGCCAAGACCCTCTTTTTCAATCAGCGAATTCATAACCAAAAGTGAATCCCCTGCTATCAGCCGGTTCGACCAGTTATGCGGATGCTTATAGAATTCTATCGCGTCGCGCAACGGCGGATTCTCCTCGGATGACGCAAAAAGGCTCTCTGCAAAATACGGTTCTCCGTTTTTCTTTCTTACCGCCTCGATAATACAGTGCGGGTCTATCCGCTCGTGGACATGGAGCGACCGAGTTGGCACTTCAAAAGAGAGATGCTCCGCCTTGCCAGCCCACTGCAACTGCGGGTCCAAATGCGGGTCGTACTGATACGTCTTCTTGCCTGTATCTACATCCGTCTCCGGCGTAACAAGCCCAACAGGTGGATTATTAGCCCGCTTCTTGCCCTTATGTTCATATTGTTCGATATCCTTCTTCTTACCCCGCTTCTTTCCCATCTTTTCCTCTCATCTCTCAAAAACCAACCGAATCTTCCGGCATAATCTGGTGTTCTCCCGTGAGTGTTTTCCAATTCCGCCCCCCAAAATACCCCAAAACCGCCCCCGCGTCAAATCCAAACAATTTTTGAATCTTACACTGTGATTTTGCCTTTTGCCTTTTGGTTTTTGATATTCCTCCCCCACTCCGCCGCCGGCGCACACAGCCAATTTGGTTGCAAACACACTCAGCCAACCGTATACTGAGTTTAGCGAGCGCCCGTAGCTCAATTGGACAGAGCGTCGGTCTACGGAACCGAAGGTTGCAGGTTCGAGTCCTGCCGGGCGTGGTGTTTTGGTTGTGCGTATTGGCTCAGCGGCGGCGCGGAGCTGTAACCGTCCCAAGAAGTGTAGTTGAGGGGATAAAGAGTTAGTCGGAGGGGTAGGACATGGGGACCCCACGTGAAACGTGGGGCTAAATAGGGAAAAGCATACCTTACGTGGGCACCCCCGGCCAAAGACCCCCTGCCTACTACGTGCGGGGGCAGGCGGGGGTAAATATGTGGATTCCGCATCTCCACTGAGGGACGCCTTACGGCGAAGTGCGGAATGACAGGGGGGATTTTGACCCCCAGCAGAGCTGGGGGCTAAACGATGAGGAAGGGCCTAAGGGGCGATTATGTTTATGAGATAACCGATGAAGACCTGGTGGCGTGGGCGGCGTATCCGTTTATAATGTGGGGTATGGGGAAGGTTATCGGTTATATGGTGACGTGGACTACATACGGGACGTGGCTGCAGGGAGAGGAGAAGGGTTTTGAGAGTTAAGCTGCGCCCCCGAAATTGTGCACGCGCAATGTTTAGGTCCTTGTGTCCTTAGGGACGTAGCGGTTCGACTCCTCTCGCTGGCGGTCCTTGCAATATAAGGACCTATGTCACTTTTGCTTTCCTGATACGGCCTCTGTTTTTGCCCTCCGGTGAACTTTCCGGTGAAAAAAACAATCGACTTTGCTTCCTCTCGACGGTCAGAGCCTGAGATTACCTTTCTTGTGGTAATCAGTATGTCTCATGGGATTCAATTGGATTCTGTCCAGAGCGAGTTTATGATGTTTACGGTCTCATCGACAAGGACGTTTCCGCCTTCCGGACCAACCAGACTACTGTGAACAACGGCGCTGTAGTGACCTCCGCGAATTGCCTTGGCCGTAGGTAGATAAGTCCCCGGCCCCGCCAATTGCACGACAAATGTCTGAACCGCGTTACTGCGAGCTTTAATCCGGATCCCATAGTCAGTGAATAGCTCAAAGGAGTTTGTGCATATGGCGACATCTCCGATCCGCAGGACGTGTAATTCCATCTCATATGTTGGCTTCGGCTCTGTCCTTTGTTTCTCGAACCGATTGACGGTCGTCTCATACCATTTCATCCTGCGATACTCCCGCGCGGCAGTTTCAGGATTCTGATCGATCTGGACAGCGGCCCTTCGGACAGCCCTTCTCGCTTCGTTATACTCAGCTTCGGTGACCAGGCGCATCGGCAGTCGGGTCGTCTCTACTCTGTGGATTAGTTGCGGACTGGTATGTCGATCATTCTCGACAGCTTTGTAGGCATCATCCACTGCCATTACAATTCGACGGGCGATTTCGTCCAAACGATCCAGGCCGCGAAGCCTGCGCATTCTCTCATCGGCCGCTTTTCTATACATCAAGTGTGGCGATTGATCGCCGGAAGCACCCGTCCACGCCAACACACACAACTGTTCACCATAGCGCTCACGCAAGGCTTCCCGCACTGGATGCCAGAAATCCGCGTTCACAGCGGATCTTCCCTCTACCTCCTGCGATGGGCAGGAGACGTTCACTACGATACCTATCAGTTCACCTGCATCATTCCAGAAAAACAAAGTGCCGACATCATGATCCTCATATCCTTCGAGATTCCGGAACGCAGATACGTCAGTCCTGCCGTACATCTGCGCCGAACCATCAGCATATACTGCACGGCGGTTATAGCCGACTACAGCATGACTAAGTCCCCATGTAACGCTCCCCGCACTTCGCCCGTTCCATGCCTGCACTATTGCTTCGGCGACTCGCTCAGCGAGCAGGGATCGATACTCTCCAACCTGTATCACCCCCTCTTCCGGAATAGAATACCTCTCAGACAATAACACGGGCGCTGTATGCGTGTGCGTACCATTGAGAAATATCTTTCTGGTATTCAGATTCGGCAGACGCGCTCGTACAGTTTCGCGGACAAGTTCCAGGACCTCTGAGGGGATGTAAAGCAGGTCGCAAGAGACCATGATCGCCGAGTCAGGAGACAAACCCTCTTCACGATATTGCAGCGCGATCACATTTGCGGTGATCGGTGTTTCGATTGTCTTGGCGATTCGCAGATGAAATTGGCCGGAAACAGCAACTGGCTCTGCGGCAGTTATGTCAACCACTGCCGTTCCAACCAGCAACTCAGCCGCCGATCCTCCTTGCGGCAACAGAACAATGGTGATAAGCGATCCGACTATAACAAGAGGCTTCCAAAACATCATGTACTCCTTTCGATTTCATCGTTTCTGAACCTTGTGTTGCGTTAGATTAGAGGATTACTCGTGAAACTTCAACTGATAGCTATTCTCCCGAAGGGGCTCAGGGCGTCGAAAGGCAGTGCACTGGGCCACGAGCTACGAGTTATACTACCCACCCCCCCGAAGAAATGGGGCAGTCCCTTCGGCAAGCCCGCCAGACGAAGTGGCGGGTAAACCCGCCAGAGGTGGGCAAGCTCCCCTATGTCACACGCAGTGCAGGTGTGTGCGATTTGCGGAAAGTGGTTTGATAAAAAGAACTTAGGAATAAACCCTAAAGATTCGCCCACAATCCCTGGGACGGTTATAAGCCCGCTTCGCTGTTGCCATGACCGGCACAGACGGGTAAAATCAGACGCTATGAACATACGAACTGCAAAAGTTGGTGATGTCAAGGCAATTCGCGCTTTGATAAACTCGTATGCGGAGCAGGACCAGATGCTGTTTCGCTCGCTGGCGGACATCTATAAGGGCTTACAGACGTTTCTGGTGGCCGAGGAAGATGGGAGCGTGGCGGGCTGCTGCGCGCTTGAGGTAATCTGGTCGGACTTGGCTGAGATAAAGTCACTTGCCGTTGCGGATGCGAACAAGGGATGCGGAGTTGGCAAGATGCTGGTGCGGGAGGCCATCGAACGGGCACGCGGGCTTGGGGCGGGCAGGGTCTTTGCACTTACTCTTAATCCGGAATTCTTCAGGAAGATGAGCTTCGAGCTGATTGACAAGGCGCTGCTTCCAATGAAGGTGTGGAGCGACTGTGCACGGTGCCCGAAGCAGGCAAAGTGCGACGAAGTGGCACTTGTCAGAAAGCTTGAACAGGGTGGGATATCGTGACGGTGGGGTGGTCAGCCGACCTGTCTTCTCTGGAACAGGGCTATTGCAAGAGCGAGGATGCCGATGGTATATAGCAGTGCGTAGCCGGCGCTTATGAGGAGGTATCTGGCGGGGACGGCGGCCTCTTCGTAAATGGCATCACTTATCCAGAAGACCTGCAGATTCGGGATGGCGAAATAACAGAGCTTTGCCCACAGATGGTCCTGGGCGAGGCGTCCGAAGGCGTAGTCGGTGACCAGGCCGAGCAGGAATATCCCGATGCAGGCAGAGAGTGTCACCACTATGTTGAATCTGGTCGAAAGGGCGACGGCGAGGGCGATGATTATCACGGCGGCCAGGTAGAGCAGGACCGAGCCATACACGTCGAGCGAATTGATTCCGTTGTCGGCGGGTGCGAATTTCCAGTCGCGGTTGATAAAGGCCAAAAAGACTATGCTCAGGGTGCCGAAAAACGCGAGCAAAACTATCGCGGCCGACGAGAACTTCCAGTCGTAAATGTAGTTAAAAAGGGCACTTAGCAGCAGAGCGAGTGCTATTGAAATTCCGGCTGCTCCTATGACGGTCCAGTCGTGAGTGTCGCTTGAGCTCTCGAGAACGCCGTGCCTTATGGCCATCAGGAGTGCTATTGTGCATAGATAGTGTGCCAGGCCGACGGCGGCACAGACGCCGAGGAATTTGGCCAGGATGAATATAGGACGTTGGACCGGTTTGCTCAGGACGGTGGTTATCGTTTTGTTGTCAATTTCCTCGGCGACGGCACCGGAGGCGGTGAATATTGCTATGAACAAACTTGTCAGGAAAAGCGTAGATAACCCCAATTCGCGCAGCAGCTTATTGTCGTCGTCCATCGTGTACATGCTCAGGGACGGGCTAATGAACAAAAGCAACAGGGCTGCCGTTATCAATATAGCATAGACGGGCTGGCGGAGTGTTTCAGTGAAGGTGTTCTTTGCAATTATAAACAGCTTTTTCATAGTCCCTTGCCTCTCTGGTCGCTCCGTTAAAGCCGTGCCGGCGGTTTTTCACGCTGTATGCCGTTCGGCGGAGTAGTGACACGTTGCGATTATGCCGGTTATAACTGATTTGGGGCCTATTTTTTGGGCAACTGCATCTATGCAAATGGCGATATATTGTTATAGTACCGTGTTGCGGATTTGTAAACAGGTTGTTCAAAGTTCCTGTGATAATACTAAAACGGAAGTTTTTTGTTCAGTGGCAGTAACAGGGAGCAGTTGATGGCGTTATCTTCAAAGCCGGCACGAAGAATGGCACTGGCGGGTTTGTTTGCCTCGCTTTTGTTCTTTGTGGTCAATCTGCTGATAGGTCAGTGGAGCAGTCTGTTCGCTGTTTATGCGTCGAGCTGGTTTTTCCTTGGGGCGGCATTGATATGGTTGGTGCTGGCTATCCAGTTTCACCAAAGGGCGCTGGCTGAACAGGAAAAGGTTGACCTGAGCCAGATTGCGAAGAAGGACATCGGCTCGACGATTTTTCAGCAGAAGGGTGAGCAGGAACGGCTTTTCGCTGTGGCTCAGAGGCGGCTTGCGATACTTGAGAAGTGGTTTGTGCCGATTTTTTCCGTGGTGGTGGCAGCGTATCAGGCGGGTCTTGGGGTGTATTTGTTGAAGGTCGCTGGGCCGGTCAACGCGGCGTGGGTCAAACAGCCGCTGTACTGTGCGGTCGTTATGACCGCGGTTGCATTCATCAGCTTCTTAGTGTCGCGATACGCAACGGGTATGTCTTCGCAGGCACACTGGAAGCCACTGCGGGCGGGGGGCAGTTTCCTTTTCGGCTCTGCGATTGTGTGCTTTGTTCTGGCGATTGCGGTAGCGCTTGTTCAGTACAAAATCTTCGTCGTCATCAACGTGATAAATTACGTTCTTCCGGTCATGCTGATTATCCTCGGCGCCGAGACGGGCCTTAATGTTGTGCTTGATATCTACCGGCCTCGTCTTCCTGGGCAGTACAGCAGGGCGGGTTTCGACAGCCGGCTGCTCGGAATAATAAATGAGCCGGGGGAAATTCTGCATACGGCGGCCGGTGCGATAGACTATCAGTTTGGCTTTAAGGTTTCTCAGACGTGGTTCTATAAGCTGCTGGCCAAGGCGCTTGTGCCTCTTGTTCTTTTCGGGGCGGCGACGATGTATCTTCTCACGTGCGTTGTGGTAATCAACCCGAACGAACAGGCGATAATTGAGCATTGGGGCAACCCACTCGATGGGGACGGAGATGTTCGGTTAGCGGGTCCGGGTCTTGCCTTCAAATGGCCCTGGCCCATCGACATTGCCAGAAAGCATCCGACCGCCAAAGTCGAGCAGCTCTATATTGGTTTCGTTCCGAAGACCGACCCTAAAACGGGCGAAATTGTCCGCGAGCCGCTTCTCTGGGGCAAGGAACACTACGAGGAGGAATACAGTGTCTTGGTGGCGAGCGAGCAGACGGCGGCGCAGAGCGGCGAAGGAGCTGCGGCGGTGAGCTTGCTAAAGGCCAGCGTTCCGGTGCAGTACCGGGTCAGGAATCTCTACGAATATCTTTACAACCACAGCGACGCCGAGAAACAGCTCGAGGCGATATGTTATCGCGAGCTTGCCAGATACGCAGCGGGTGCGACCATCGAGGTTGACAGCGCCGCGGCTATCAGCAGGAGCTTGCTTGGTGCAGGTCGTGCCGAGGCAAAGCGTGTGCTCACCGACAAGATTCAGGCGGCGGCGGACAGTGAGGGACTGGGCGTTGAAATCGTTTTTCTGGGTCTTCAGGGGATTCATCCGCCAGTCGAGGTAGCGACGGATTATCAAAAGGTGGTCGGTGCGGTGCAGAAGAAAGAGGCCATTATGCTCGAGGCCGAGGCCGACAGAAATATGACGCTGAGCATACTTGTCGGTTCAGTAGCTGAAGCGGATGAGCTGTATAGGCGCGCCATCGAGTATCAGGACGTCAGAGAGAGCGGGGATACAGAACGAACCGAGGAGCTTGGCCGCGAGCTTGACCGGGCCTTTGCCGAGGCGCAGGGCGATATCTTCGCGGAACTTGCCGGCGCGCAGAGCTATGCGTACGAGCGTGCGACTTTGGCCAAGGCGACGGGTGAGCGCTTTGCCAGCCAGCTAAAGGCCTACCGGGCGGCAAAAAGGATATATGCAAACGAGCAGCGGTTAGCGGTTTTTGAAGAATCGCTGGAAGGTATTCGAAAATACGTGGTCGCGGTGGATACAAACGATACGGAAATCTTTATTGTTGACCTGAAGGAAAAACTTACGCCGAGCTTATACGAGCTTGGCGGCTATGAGGAGAGCTCTGAACAATGAGGAACATAACTGTCACAATCTTTATAGCGTTGCTGCTTGTCACCCTGGTGCTGGTTTTTACGGCGTTTCAGGTTCGTGAGACCGAATCAGTTTTGGTGACGACATTCGGCAAGCCGACCCGGCAGATAACGGAGCCGGGGCTGTATTTCAAGTGGCCGCCGCCCTTCCAGTGGTGTCACAAGTTTGATTCGCGTCTGAGAGTACTCGAGGCCGACCTCGGCGAGACGCCCACGAAAGGAGCGGTTCCCATCGTAGTCAATACGTACGTTGTCTGGAGAATCGCCGAGCCGCTGGCGTTTTTCAATGCGGTCGGGACGGTGACCGAGGCGGAGAACAAGCTGCTCAGCCAGATAAGCGACACGCAGAACAAGGTGATCGGGCGTCACAATTTTTCGGAGTTTGTGAACAATGACCCGAACCAGATAAAGTTTGATGAGATAGAGCAGGAGATGCTGGCCGGACTTCAGGGCGCGGTTGGAGACATCTATGGGATTGAGATAGGGACGCTGGGGATAAAGCAGTTGAAGATAAGCAAGGACGTGAGCAATGACGTTTTTGAGCGGATGAAGGCCGAGCGCAATCGAAAGACCGAGGCGACTATCGCGCAGGGTGAGGCCGAGGCCCGCAAAATCCGAAGCGACGCCGATTCGAAGCGCAAGGTTCTGGAGGTAGCTGCTGAGGCGAGGGCAAAGGCGATCCGGGCACAGGGCGACGCCGAGGCCGCGACTTACTACAAAATGCTCGACGAGGACCCGGAATTCGCTATTTTCCTGCGTGATATCGAGGCGCTCAAGAAAATCCTGGCGGAAAGGTCAACGGTTGTTTTCAGCGCCGATACCGAGCCGTTCAAGCTACTGAGGGAGATGCCGGATATCAAGCCGAGCGGGCAGCAGGGAGATAAATCAAAGATTAAAGATTAAAAATTAAAAATTGCGGAATCCCTAAGGGATGACTTCGTCAATTTTGATTTTTGCATTTTAACTTTTGAGATTTCAAAGATGGCGGAACAGAGCAATACAGACAATCGGCTGCCGGAAAGCGACGCGGAAAAAGGTGCAGCCGGCGAGGAATACACGGGCAAGCAGCTTTCTCTCGGCTATGCCTACCTTTCCAATGCGCTCAAGGTAAGCTTTGTTGCTCTTAAGGTCATAATGGGGATTCTGGTAATCCTGTTTCTCGGTTCCGGGCTGCGGACGGTGGCGAACAACGAGAAGGCACTGGTTCTTATGTTCGGCAAGATTCGCGGCATCAGCGAGGACAGGGTTTTAGGGCCCGGACTGAAACCTCTGCTACCTTACCCAATCAATGAAATCATTCGGATACCGGTTGAGACGAAGGTCAATCTTCCGGTCGATTCGTTCTGGTATTATCAGAATCCGAGGAGCCCCGACTACGTGCCGAGAGAGCTGACTCCTGAGATAGACGGGTACTGTATAATCCGCGGCGAGAAGAAGGCAATCGCGGGCTTCGAGTCGGGGGGGAGCGACTACAACATAGTTCATTCGAGATGGGAGCTGACGTATCAGATAACCGACCCGGAGCGGTTCTATAAGAATATCTATGTTGATATTACGAAGCTTCAGGCGGGGCAGAACTACGCCGACGTGATAGAGCCGAGTGTTACGCCGCTGCTGAGGAATATTTTCGCCGACGCAGTGGTTACAGCGATGGTGAATTATACGGTTGAGGAAGCGATGTTCGAGAAGGTCGCTTCGGTTACACAGCATGTCAGGACTCTGGCGCAGCAAAAGCTCGATGACATTGAAAGCGGCATAAAGATTGTTTCGGTACAGTTGAATGACATGACCTGGCCTCGTCAGGTAAATGCAGCGTTCCAGGCGTCGATTACGGCCAGTCAGGAGAGCAGAAAGCAAGTCAGCGAGGCGAAGCTGTATGCGGAGAAGGCGCTGAACGAGGCGGCAGGGCCGATAGCCGAGCAGCTTCTGGCTGTGCTTGATGAGCCGGAGGCAAGCGAGGAAGAAAAGGAATTGCTGTGGTCTCAGCTTGCCGGTGAGGGGCAGGACAAAATTGCCCGTGCGCGTGCCTACCGGACGCGGGTGTTTGAGAACGCCAAGGCCGACGCCGACTATTTGCAGCAGCTTCTGCCTGAGTACCGCAAGCGTCCTCGGCTTGTCCTGCAGAAGATATATCAGGACGCCATCGAGTATGTGCTGGACAACGTAGAGGAAAAGGTGGTTATTCAACCCACCGCCGGAGCCAAGGGCAGAGAGATAAGAATAATGCTGAACAGAGACCCGGGGATAAAACCGCAGTCGGGCCAAGAGGAATAAATTACGTAAGGACTTATGGCACACGAGCATTTACATTTCAAAGACGACCTGGCCGTTGAACACACTCACGGTAAACAGGTGCGCGTGAGCATTGCGCTGCTTGGGACACTGGCGGGCGGTGTACTGTTGTTGAACAGCTTAATCGCAAGAGCTATTTTCAGGTGGGAAAGTTTTAACACCGAGGCGCTGGCGCTGGCCGGTGCGCTGCTGCTCGGCGGGCCCATCATCTGGCACGCACTGAAGTCTCTGCTCAAGGGCGAGACTCATATGGATGAATTGGTTGCGCTGGCGATAGTCGCGGCCATAGCAACACAGCAGTACGTTGTTGCCGGGACCGTCGCGTTCTTTATGCTTCTGAGCGAATTGATGGAGAGCAGGACGGCGCTGGGGGCAAGGGCGTCGATTGAGTCGCTTATTAAGCTGACGCCGAAGCAAGCGCATCGACTCGAACAGGACGGCTCCGAAAAGCTGGTCGATGTGAGCCGAATTCGTCCGGGTGAGAAGGTTCGTGTGCGGCCCGGGGACAATATCCCTGTTGATGGTGAAGTTGTTGACGGGCTTAGCTCGGTAAACGAGGCGACGATTACGGGGGAATCGCTGCCCGCCGACAAGGTGCCGGGTATGCAGGTTTTTGCGGGGACCACGAACCTGACGGGTATGCTGGATATAACGGTGACAAAGGCAGGGAAAGATACGACTCTGGGAAAGGTTCAGTCGCTGATTATCCAGGCCGAGCAGACGAAAATCCCGATTATGCGGATTATCGACGAGTATGTTAAATGGTATACGCCCACGATTTTGATGATAGCCAGCATAATTTTGTTTTTTACGAGAGACGTGAACCAAGCCATCACCATACTTGTCATCTCATGTCCCTGCGCGCTGATTCTGGCGACGCCCACTGCGATGGTGGCGGCGATATCGGCTGCGGCCCGTCTTGGGATCTTAGTCAAGAACGTAGCGGACCTTGAGGTAGCCGGCAAGATGACTGCTATGGTTTTTGACAAGACCGGCACGCTGACGACGGGTCGGCTATACGTGACAAAGCTGACACCTGCTGAGGGCGTCGAGGCATCGGAGCTACTGACGACGGCGGCGGCGGCTGAGCAGATGAGTAAGCACCCGGCAGCGAGGGCCCTGCAGGAGGTGGCGAAGCAGGCCAATATAAAGCTGTCGGCGACGCAGGATTTCAAGGAGACGCCGGGAAAGGGTGTTACCGCAACGGTTGACGGGGCTGCGGTTATCGTCGGCAGAGATACTTTCCTCGACGAAGACAAAATCGATATGAGCAATGTAGCGGGCCCGGCACTGGACGAAGAGCAGGGTTTCAGCACGCTCTATGTGGGCAAGGCAGGCAGATGCATCGGGTGGGTCGGCCTGCAGGATAAGACAAGGCCGGAGGGCCAGCAAGCCGTCAAAGAACTCGAAGAGATAGGTATAAAGAGAGTTACGATGCTCACCGGCGACAGGGACGAAGTGGCCAACCGTGTCACCGCTGAGCTTGGCTGCACCGACTACAAGGCACACTGCCTGCCGCAGGACAAGCTGGCCATTGTGGAGCAGATTAAGGAGCAGGGACATACGGTCGTGGTTGTCGGTGACGGTATAAACGACGCACCGGCGCTGGCGGCGGGCGACCTCGGTATCGCTATGGGGGCCGCGGGCAGCGACGTGGCGATAAACTCGGCATCGATTGCGCTGATGAGCGACGATTTGAGACGCCTTCCGACGCTCGTGCGACTGTCGCGACGGACAAGAAAGGTGATTAACTGGAATCTTGCGTTTGGTGTGACGTTTATTGTGCTCGGCATTTCGTTGTCGTTCGCGATCCTGCCGACGTTAGCGGCGTTTTTGCACTTCGCCAGCTCGCTGGTGGTTGTCTTCAACAGTGCACGGCTTGTGCGTCACGGAGAGCATCTGCAGCACGAAGAAGAAAGTAGTTCGACAGGCTCACGTTAGGTGCGCATAGCGTAATACCCGTTTGGTGAAAAGCAGTAATTATGGAATACGCGGTAGAGACATTTTCTCTGACGAAGATTTTTTCGGACAGGTGGGGGCGGAACAAGGTCTTCGCGGTGGATGATTTGAACCTGAAGGTCCGCAGCAACGAGGTTTTTGGGCTGCTTGGGCCCAACGGTTCGGGAAAGACGACGACGCTGAAGGTGCTGCTTGGGCTTCTGCATCCGACAAAGGGCAGGGCGTTTTGTCTGGGCGGTGACGCCACGGCCCCGGAGATAAGCGCGAGGATAGGTTTTCTGCCGGAAGAATCGTACCTTTATCGGTATCTTACCGCCCGCGAGACACTGGATTTTTACGGCAGCTTATTTCATTTGCCAGCCAAGGTGAGGAAGACGCGGACAGAAGCACTTCTGGATATGGTCGGGTTGAAGGGTGTTGCGAACAGACAGGTGGGGACATTCTCGAAAGGGATGGCGCGGCGTATCGGTCTGGCGCAGGCGCTGATAAACGACCCGGACCTTCTCATACTGGACGAGCCGACGACTGGTCTTGACCCGATAGGGACAAGGCAAATCAAGGACCTCATCTTAGAGCTTGCGAAGCGAGGCAAGACAGTTCTTTTGTGCAGTCATCTTCTTGCCGACGTCGAAGACATGTGCGACCGGATATCGATACTCTATGGGGGTAAGATTCAGGCGGAAGGTCGTGTGCGTGAGCTTTTGCAGCAGCCGGACAAGACAGAGATAATGACGGGTCGTCTGAGCGAATCGGCCATAAGAAAGATACAGGAGATAGCCGAACAGGAGAATGCGACGTGTGCGGTTACGTCGCCGATGGACAAGTTGGAGAGTTTCTTCATTAACATTGTGTCCGAGGCGCAGCAGCAGGCACTGCCGACAAGCGGGGCAGAAAGCGGGACAGAAATCAGCGACTTTCTAAGCGTCAAGGGCGGCGCCAAGGCCGGGGCGGCTGGTGTGCTCGATAAGCTCGTATCAGCCGACGTCGGCGACCAGGGCACCGAGCGGCCGCAATCGCCAGCAACACAACAGCCGACGCCGATCGAAAGGCCTGAGCAAAAGCCGGACGACGCTCTGCTGCGCGAGCTGACGCAGCAGTCACAGCCAGCGGCGCCAAAGCCGGTTACGCCCGAGCAGAGCGCGCCTGAGAAAACGGAGGTCGAAAGCTCCGATGGCATGAAGAAGGATATTCTCGACGAGCTTGCCGGAGGGCTGCGGCCGGAGAGGGACAGTGAGCCCAAGGAGAAGAGGCAGGGCGATGCGTAGTATCTGGACGGTAGCTAAGAACACAATCAGACAGACGATGCGGCTGAAGATTGCGGTGATTTTCACGGTTCTGCTGCTTGTTCTGCTGCCGGTTATGGGCCTGAAAATGACCGGCGACGGGACGCTAAAAGGACGCCTGCAGACGTTTGTCAGCTATGGTCTGTCTTTGACGGGGCTTTTGCTTTGCCTGTTTACGATTGTGTCGGCGTGCTATTCGTTAAGCAGTGACATAAGCCAGAGACAGATATACACGGTGATTACCAAGCCCATTCGCCGTTATCAGTACGTCCTGGGAAAGTTCGCAGGTATAGTCCTGCTGGATGTTATTCTGCTGGCAGTTTTTTCGGGCATCATTTACGGCATCGCCGTCTTTATGCCAAAGTTCGTTGACGCCGAGCCGGGAGAACTCACCGAGGTCCGGAACGAGTTCTACACGGCGCGGGCAAGTCTTGTTCCGGAAAAGCAGGATGTCAGTAACGAGGTCGAGGAGATGTTTGAGCGTCTCAGGCAGAGTCGGCAGTTGCCGGCAGGAATAGAGGAACACAAGGCGGCGTTACAGAATTACAAGAAAGAGCTTGCCAGGCGCATAGAGATGAGCAAACGGGCGGCTTCGGTTGGTCAGCAGTTGACGTGGCGGTTCTACAACGTCAAGCTGGAGGCGACGGACCCGAACTTTTTTGTGAGATTCAAGTACGATGTATCGGTGAATCCGCCGGACCTTCAGGTTTACGGCACATGGTTTGTAGGCGACGAGCGTCAGCTTCGCTACGGGACAGGGATAGAGACGCCGATTTATACAATCGACCGCAAGGACCTGATACGGACGTTCCGGGAGATAGAGGTTCCGGCCGACGCGGTTGCGGACGACGGGTACTTAGCCGTGGGGTTTGTAAATGTTCCGCTGAACGATACGGTTGTCATTTTCCCGGTGGAAGGCGGTCTTGAGGTGCTCTACAAGGCGGACAGTTTCACAGCCAATTTTTTGCGTGCGGTGCTGCTGATTCTGCTGCGGCTGGTATTCTTAGCGGCGCTGGCGGTGCTGGCGGGCTCGTTTGTTTCATTCCCAGTGGCGATTCTGCTTGCCTTAGCGGTTTTCACGGTCGCCAATATGAGCGGTTTTATCATTGAATCCTTCGAGTATGTCAGCGAGAGCGTGAGCGGCATCTACAATCACGGGCTTAAACTGCTGATTATGCTGCTGCCGAGGTTCGACGAGTTCAATCCGTCGAAGTACCTTGTACCGGGCAGATTGCTTGGGTGGTGGCTGCTTGCGCGGCTGGCCGTCTCGATGGTGTGTATCAAGGCGGTGCTGCTTGTGCTTCTTGCGATTTTGATTTTCAGCCGCCGGGAAGTTGCAAAAGTAGTAGTGTGAGATTAGTATTGCCTCTGCGGGCTGAATGGCCGGCGGTTGGTCTGTGCCGCCGGGACAGACGTCGCCCATTTTTGTTCACTATTTGAAGTAAATCCGGAATGCGGCTTCGTGACATAATAATATGTATTGCCGGTGCGGGGTTATTCGTGGCCCTGGTCGGTGCTGCGGGGATGCGGCTTGACTTTATAAACTCTCAGCGTCAGGAGATGGAGCTGATAAGCAACGAGCCGCTTGAGAACGCACCGCCTTCTCTTGCGTTCGCGACGGTGGCGATGGGAGCGTTTCGCGGTCTTGTGGTCGATGTACTGTGGATAAGGGCGGACCGCCTTAAAGAGGAAGGGCAGTTTTTCGATGCCAAACAGCTTGCCGAGTGGATTACAATTCTACAGCCGCGATTTTCCCAGGTCTGGGAATTCCAGGCGTGGAACATGGCCTACAACATTTCGGTTGCCATACCGGCAGAGCAGCCGGAGCAGAGGTGGCAATGGGTAAAAAACGGCTACGAGCTTCTGCGAGACCGTGGCATACCTCGCAATCCAAAGGACATTAACCTGTACCGCGAGCTTGGTCGGATTTTCCAGCACAAGGTGGGCGGTCTTATGGACGACTGTCACAAGTATTACAAGCTGCAGCTCGCCCGGTCTATGACGCCGCTTCTTGGCCCTGGGACCAATGAATACTTCCGGCAACTGGCCGAGGCGCCGCAGCAGTGGTCGGAGGTGGCCGAGGATGTGAACATCGCGCCGCTGATAGATGCTTTGAGAGCGGCTGACGCTGCGTTCGAGGATGACAAGCAGTTTATCGGCAACTACCTTTCGCTCAGGCAGAAGCCGGCGAGATTCAAGCCGGAGGCGTTCAGAGTCATTGATAAATTCAGAGGCACGCCGGCCCTGGCCAAGTTCGATATTTTTGCAAAGGCGTGGCAGCTAAGGAACATCTGGAAGCTCGAGCCGGCGCTGATGGACGAGATAAACCGTATGGTGGGTCCCGTGGACTACAGGGACCCGAACAAGCATCTGCCTCTTGACTGGCGAAACGCTGATTCGCATGCGATATACTGGGCGGTGAAGGGCCTGAAGGTTGCCGGCGAGAAAGACCCGACAAAGACCGGTCGTGACGCATATTCGTCTCAGGAGGTCAACACGGACCGGATAGTGGGCCATAGTCTGCAGAATCTTTTTCGCTACGGCAAGATATTCATATACGACCTTCCACAAAGCAAGGATGCGGAACTTGATACGAGTGTGGCGGCTGAACAGCTTGATGGAAAGACCCTTTTTCTTCGCCCGGACCTGCGGATGTTCGAGCCGTACAATCAGGCGATTCTGGACATCATAGACAAGTACACCGATGAGCTGCCCGGTGAGAGTTCGCACGAAATCGGGCACAGGAACTTCCTGACAAACGCGTTGTTTTCTTTCTATCAGGCGGGTCACAGACAAAAGGCCCAGCAAATCTACAACGACCTGCGGAAGCGCTACCCGCGTGAGGAGTTCAAAAGCCCCTCGGTCGAGGTGTATGTGAAAAGGCGGCTCCGCGAGGAGCTTGAGAACATCACGTATACAAACGCACAGGAAATGGTGGCAATGATGCTGCGTGAGGCGTACTTCAGGTATGCCGTTCGGGATGACGACGAGGCAGCGGCGCTGGAACAGATGGCAGAGCAGATACACAGGGATTACCGCGAGGCGTACAGGGATGAGAACCGCATCGACCTTCCGGACGTCAAGCTGATGAAATATACTGCTCTTACCGACTTTTTGAATGACCAGCAGTATCCACTTTCACTGAGGCGGGCGCTTCTGGCGCGAATAGAGCTTGAGAGGCCGCAGCTTTACCGACAGTTCGAGAGTATCGCCGAGCAGATGCGTCAGGAAGCGGAACAGTCGCAATGAGCACATTCGGCCAGCAGACGATTCGTGAGAAGCTCACCGAGGATTTGACCCCTTCGCAGAGGCAGGCCGTCTTTCACAGAGAAGGTCCGCTAC
The DNA here is from genome assembly GCA_964514115.1 of uncultured Pirellulales bacterium. GTDB lineage: Bacteria > Planctomycetota > Phycisphaerae > Sedimentisphaerales > Anaerobacaceae > CAZEPI01. The sequence continues at coordinate 38,033 of CAZEPI010000003.1, forward strand.
TGGTTATTGCCGTGCCGGGCAGCGGCAAGACCCGCGTGATAACTTACCGGATTGCGGCTCTTATTGACTCCGGCGTGCGACCACAAAGCATCTGCGCGATTACCTTCACAAACAAGGCCGCCGAGGAGATGCGGCAAAGAGCCGTCGCGCTCGGTGCATCGGGCGGGGCACACATCAGCACGTTCCACTCTCTTTGTGTCCGAGTGCTGCGGCAGTACGCCGAGCAGGCGGGCGTTTTGCCCAACTTCAGCATTTATGACGACGCCGACCAGAGACGCTGTATGAGGGAGGCGATTAAGGACTGCGAGCTTGATACGACGAATTTTGCTCCTGCGCGAATGCTCGAGGGTGTGTCGGCGTTGAAGAACAAGCTGCTCGGGGTCGATGAATTCAAAGACCAGGCCGAGGACTTTTTCTCAAAGGCGCTGGCGAGGGTTTACGACCGGTACCAGAGGATGCTCGAGGAGAACAATGCGCTTGATTTCGACGACTTGCTGATGAAGGCGGCTCTTATGTTAGAGCGGTGCGGCGACGTTTGTGCTCTGGTTTCAAATCGTTTCCGATACCTGCTTATTGATGAATATCAGGACACCAATCACGCCCAATACCGAATCGCCAAGGCGCTGGTCAGTGAGCACAACAACATCTGCGCGACCGGCGACCCGGACCAGTCGATTTACCGCTGGCGGGGCGCGGACATCAGGAACATACTGGCCTTCGAGCAGGACTGGCCCGATGCGACGGTCGTGAAGTTGGAGGAGAACTTTCGCAGCACGCCCAACATCCTGACGGCCGCTGATTCGCTTATTGCTCACAATGAAAGCCGAAAGCAGAAGAAGCTCATCGCAACGTGCGGCGAAGGAGCGGATGTCACCATCTGCTGCTTCGAGGACGAAGCAGCAGAGGCGCGGGGGCTTGCCGAGAAGGTCAGGCAATCAATCGCGGACGGCTGCCGGGCTGGCGATATCGCCGTCTTTTACAGGGTTAACGCGCAGAGCCGCGCCCTCGAAGAGGCGCTTATCAAGAATAAAATTCCGTACCAGATTGTTCGTGGGGTTGAGTTTTACAGCCGAAAGGAAATCCGCGACGTGCTGGCGTATCTGAAGGTCCTGGCCAATCCGAATGACGAGATGGCTTTTTTGCGTATCATTAACACACCGACGCGAGGGATAGGCAAGGTGACCATCGACAGATTGCGGGGGTATGCAGAGCGAAACGGCATCGGGTTGTTAGACGCGATGAAGAGTGCGGATAATATCAGCTCCTTAGGCGCCGCGGCGGTCAAGCACGTCGGGGAATTCGCGAATCTGATTGGGCGGCTGAGAAAAAACGCCAAAGGGCCGGTGGCTCCTGTCGTTGAGCAGGTGTTTGCTGAGTCCGGGCTTGAGCAGTCTTTAGAGGCAGAAGGGGCAGAGGGCAAAAATGCGCTCGATAATGTGGGCGAGCTGATAAACGCCGCCGCTCTGTATGACCAGCAGGCCAACGAGCCGTCTTTGGTTGACTGGCTCCAGCAGATATCGCTTTTCAGCGATGCCGACGTCTATGACCCGGAGGCGCAGCGGGTCGCGCTTATGACTCTGCATACCGCAAAGGGGCTTGAGTTCGATACGGTCTTTATTGTCGGCGTTGAAGAGGGTCTGCTGCCGCACGAAAGGAGCGGCGACGACGGTGATGAGCTCGAGGAGGAGCGTCGGCTGTTTTTCGTCGGGATAACCAGGGCCAAATCGAATCTCCACATCAGCTATGCACGCTACCGGACGATTCGCGGCCAGCTCCAGCGCACAATGCGGTCCAGGTTCCTCTCCCAATTGGGAATGGACTTCATCGAATCGCTCACTGCCGACATTGGCGAGCCAGCCCTTTCACAGGACGCAGTACGCGCCTCTGGCCTCGATTTTTCAGAATCCTTCGCACCTTCGTGTCTTAGCGGCGGAAAAAATAATCAATCATCAGTCATCAATAATCAATTATCGCCCCGATTCAAACGGGGCGATTTGGTTGTGCACAGCAAGTTCGGCCTCGGGACCGTAAAAGAGTTCGACGATATGGGCGAGAACAGCGTCGTAACCATCGAATTTAACGGCGGAGAAGTCAAGTCGCTCGCGCTAAAATACGCAAAACTCAAAAAGCTTTAACAGGAAGAATTTTAGCCACAGAGAACACAGGGATTCTCACCACTAAGACACGAAGGCGCAAAGGATTTTTCAGACACGGATTAACACAGATTCACACGGATTTTGGTTGGCCACAGAGAATAGAATAATCTAAGCCACAGAGGACACCCGCCTTCGTTGAAACTACGGCGGGCAGGCCGAGGACACAGAGGTTTTTTTACCACAAAGGCACGAAGAACTTTTGGACACAGATTAACGCTGTTTTTGCTCGGCTTGGCGTTCTTCGGCAAGGCCATTTTCCCGAAGCGAGCTTCGTCAAAGGCCGTTGCCTCGTCTGCGAACGCCTTTGGCGTTCATTCCTGAAGCCAGGCAAAAAGACGCGGAGTTTTTAACCACAGATTACGCAGATTAGACTAATTTTAATTAGAGAGAATTAGGTAATTTTAGCCATAGAGGGCACCCGCCTTCGCTGAAGCTATGGCGGGCAGGCAGAGAGCACAGAGAATAAAAAGTGGAAAGGCGAAAGTAAAAACGGTCCTACGTGTCCCGAGCTAAGGCCGCGGTGGCCGGATTGAATGTGCCAGGGAAATGGGTAAAAGCGCCCGATTTTCCGAAGATTTATGACAGAGAACCTTTCACCAGGTATTTGCGTCAACTAACCATTGTTCGGCGAATTCTATTAGGTCTATTTCATCCACAACAGCTTTACCATTGTAACCATCCGGGATTCCGTTTGGTCCGGAGATATTTCCAATACACTTTGGTTGCGGTGTTTCTTTGAAGTGATTTTTCCAGTCATTTGCAAAACTCGAAAAATCGATAAAATCTACAATTCCGTTATCATCTAAATCAGCTAAAAGACGAGTTCCTATACTCAAAGTTCCGGATTCATAAGGAGTAGTAGTATGATTTCCAGCAGGCAACTTAACCAGATAAAGGTCTAATTCATTTGGATCACTCTGATGCTCCATAGCCATTCTAATATCAACAACAGGACCATAAGGCACTAGATTTGAGTCAAAAATCATTGGTTTGTTTCCAAACTTCCAGTCGGGTAGCTCCGGAAGAAAACAAAAATTGATATAATTATTTGCGTCAGAACCAAGTGTTCCATTATAAACTAATTGGATAAGAAAAGCTTTTTCACTTGAAGGCAATCTATAATCCCACGTAAGTTTATCATCGGGAGGTTCTTCTATATCACCAATATCAGAATAGATAGCAGACTCGCCTGGCATAGGACCTAAAAAATCATTATCGTAACCTTCATCATAACCATCTGTAACACCCTCTGAAAGATGCCCCATATCTAAATTGTTTCCTATATTGGCGCTTTCAACATAATTGGTTATAATCATATAACCAGTATTAGGATCTGTGGCTTTAGCAACTGACCCAAAACCGATATATGCAGCTCCTGCTGCAATAAATACAAATACGATACGAGCGCCTGCCTTTCTTCCTTTCATTTTGTAATTAAGTAGTGACGAATTATTTATAAGCTTTTCGGTTTTTAGCTTATTTTGCACTACCTCTCCTGTTTTGATGTGATTGTGGGCGTTTACGGGTTTGGCACTGGTCTTATTGAGTTTCGTTGACTGGCGGCAGGGCCTTGCCGCCGTTGGGCCGAGGTCCGTAATGGTGCGTGCAAGGGCCATAATCGTAGCGCCTCCTGAATCTTTACAGGTCATTTTAGCTCGAAAGGGGCGGAAGGTCAAGTGATTTTTTGTGATTTTTTGCGGTGGCGGGCAGGGCAAGCGAGGGTCGGCACAGAGACCGATTGAGAAAAGAGATTTCTCCGCTGCGCCCCTTGGGGGCTTCGGTCGAAATGACCTTTTTCGGCTGCCAACGCCAGCCGGGAAGCTATGACACAATCCTTAGTCACACAGTTTCCAGGCGGGCTTAGATTTAACGGCGGGCAGACGAAATCACTTATGCTGAAACATGCTAACCTGAAAAAACTCTAAGTCCGAGCATGGGAAGGCGCTGACTGGGGTCAGTCTATCCGGTCCGGCCTGGATTGGAGGAGTTTTGTGCCGGAGCGGGCGGTATGGGATGTGTAATCGTGGCGGTCAACCAACTGGAATATGCCATCCGCGACGGCTTGTTCGAGTTTTTCCCAGTAGCCGGGCAGGTCCTCAGTAACAACCCTGTGACCAAGACAGACATAATCGGCTTTGGCGTCACGGGCCTTTCTCACCGATGCCAGCATCTGCTTCTGGTCGGAACCCCACTCGATGATGTACCAGCCGTTGAGGTCTCCGGCAAAGAGGATGGTTTTGCCCTGCCGATTCAGCACGAAGCAGGACGAGTCCGGGGTATGGCCCGGCGTGTGGAGGACACGCAGCTCAATATCGCCGGCCCGCAAGACATCCCCATCGGAGAACCTGACGTCAGGTCGGAACGGCTCGACTGTCCGGCCCCGGCTGGGCGAATACCCGGCCTGCGGGTCCTTGAAGGGCGGTGTTGAATCGACAACCTCACCGGCCAATTGGTGTATGGCAATCTTAGCGCCGTGGCGCTGAAGAAAAGCGCAGCTCCCGACGTGGTCGCTGTGGGCGTGTGTGCAGGCGACCATCTCGATATCGGTTGGCTTGACGCCTTTTGAGGCAAGCAACTGCACCAGAGTATTCGTCTGATTTTTTTCGCCTGAATCGATAAGGACATCTCGGCCGTCTGCCCCTTCAATCAAATAAACACACATCCCGAAATAAGTAGGGGCCAGCTCCGTGCCTTCCGGCAGCATCGCGAGCAGATGAACGCCCGGCACAATCTCAGTCGAGAAGCTGTACGGCCCTTCTATCGGTTTTTGGAGCTTCTGTGCGCAGCTCAGATTCATTACTGCCCCCACGACAATCAGACCCAGCGCCAGACAAGGCGGGTAATCCAAAATTCGTCGCTTCATTACAATCTCCTTTACGAAACCCAAAGACCAGACAAAAACAGCACAATTGTATGTCAGACAGGATGGAAACTCCAGAGTTGTTTCTGCGACGGGACGACCTGTCTGTGGGGGTGTGGGGGGCTCCTCGCTGCTGTTTTCAACTCGTCGTCATCGCGGAATTTCACAGAGGACAAACCGCCTCTGTCGTGCTAAAATACGCCAACCTTACTCAAACTGACCGATGGCAAGTTTGAGAATGCAAAAATCAAAATGCAAAATGCAATCCGCCTTCGTTCCTTGACGCGAACTATGGCGGACAAGAATTGTGGAATCTGCCTGCGGCGGATGGCTAATCTTATTGATTTTTTTGCGTTATATAACATTTTGTCAAATAAACAGTTACGTCAATTTTTAACCATAAATCGGTCAGTTTGAGAACTTTAAGAAACCGTGAGTTTTTAGGAGTAGGCGGATGGTTAGCGCAATTCTCAGAGTAATAGTCGTCACACTTCTCATATCAGCACTTTGCCATACAACGGTGGCTTCCGCCGAATCGGGGGTGAAGATATGGGCCGAGCCGCTAACGCTGCCGACATACGAGGTGGCCGAGCCGGATTCCAATCCGATGTTCTTCAAGGGCGAGGTGTATCAGGGCGCATCGAAGTTTGTTTATCCCTATCCCTTCTTAGATAACCTCACAGACAATCGGGTGGATAAGACGTACAACGCGGTCTATTTAGAGAACGAATACATCAAGCTATCATTCCTGCCGGAGTTGGGCGGACGGCTGTTCAGCGCGCTCGACAAGACAAATGACTATGACTATTTGTACAAGCAGGAGGTTATCAAGCCGGCGCTTATCGGTATGTTGGGGGCGTGGATATCCGGCGGTGTCGAATGGTGTGTGGTGCACCATCACAGAAATACAACCTTTATGCCTGTCGATTACACGCTGGTCGAAAACGCCGACGGCTCGAAGACACTGTGGTTCGGTGAAACCGAATGGCGACACCGTGCCAGGTGGGTAATCGGCGCCACGCTCTATCCCGGCAAGAGCTATATGCAAATCACAGTGAAAATTTTCAACAGAACGGCACAGACATACTCTTTTCTGTACTGGGCCAATGTGGCGGTGCATGCAAACAATGATTATCAGGTCATTTTCCCGCCCAGCGTGGACTACGCGGTATATCACGCCAAGAACCAGTTTGTCCATTGGCCCATTGGGCACAGCACATATCGCAGGGTCGATTATGAGGGAGTGGATTTGTCCTGGTGGAAGAACCATCCTCAGCCGGTGTCGTTTTTCGCCTGGGATATGAAGGAGGACTTTGCCGGCGGATACGACCACGGCAAAGAGGCGGGCGTAGTGAGCATCGTCAACCGGCACATCAGCCCCAGTGCGAAGCTGTGGGAATTCAGTCCCGGGCCGAGAGGGAAGATGTGGGATAAGATACTGGCCGACAACGCAGAGCCATACGCTGAGCTGATGGTAGGGGGGTACTCGGACAATCAGCCGGACTATAGCTGGATAAAGCCCTACGAGGTGAAGACCGTAATCCAGTACTGGTATCCTGCGCGCGATATCGGCGGCTTTCGCAACGCGAATCTCGACGCCGCGGTCAATCTCGAATTGACCGACGACGGCTTTGCTGAGTTCGGGTTTAACACTACGAGCAAATATGAAGAGGCGAAGGTGCTGCTCAAGGCGCAAGGCAAGACACTTTATGAGCGAACCGTTACGATAGCGCCCGACAAAGCGTTCAGCGAGAAGGTCAAGGCACCCGAAGGGACTAAGGAGGCCGACCTTGAAGCGATACTGCTTGCTGCCGACGGCAAAGAGATTATTTCTTACCAGCCGGTTGAAGAAAGCTTTAATCCTGAGCTGCCGCCTGTGGTTGAGCCGCCCGCAGAGCCGAAGGATGTTGAGACAGTTGAGGAGCTTTACCTGATTGGCCAGCGAATCCAGCAGTTTTACAACCCGACGATTGACCCGTATCCGTACTATGAAGAGGCGCTGAGGCGCGATGCGGGCGACTCGCGGGTGAACACGGCTCTCGGCATCGACTACAACAAGCGAGCTATGTTCGCCGAGGCCGAGAAGAAGCTGCAGACGGCAGTCGAGCGAATCGGCAAAGATTACACCAGACCGCGAAACTGCGAGGCGTACTATCAGCTTGGCATTGCTCAAAGGGCGCAGGGTAAGAACGACGATGCGTACAAGAACTTCTATCGGGCGACCTGGGACTATGCGTTCCACTCAGCGGGGTATTATCAGTTGGCGGAGATGTCGTGTGAGAAGGGCGATTTGGCTGAGGCGCTTCGGCTAATCGACAATTCACTTTCGACAAACCAACTGAATAACCAGGCGAAGTATCTCAAAGTTGCTGTGCTGCGAAACCTGAAGCGCTTTGAGGATGCGAAGAAATTGGCCGGCGAAATCCTTACCGACGACCCGATTAACTTTACGGCGCAAAACGAGCTATACCTTATGGAGAAAACCGCAGGGGACAAGGAAGACGCTAATGCGATGCCGGAGGTGCTGACAAAGCAAATGCGAGACGACCCGCAGGCGTATCTTGAGTTAGCGGCCGATTATATAAATGCCGGTCTGCTTAATGACGCGGTCGACGTGCTCAGCCGTGCGGTTGAGATGCGTCGCGAGCCGCTGAGCAGCTTTCCGATGATTCACTACTATCTTGGGTATCTCTTTGAGAGGACCGCCGACCGGGCCAACGCGGACAAGCACTTTGCACTTGCTGAGAAGATGCCGGCGGAGTTGTGTTTTCCTTTCCGTTTCGAATCGATAAAGGTTCTCAAGGCGGCCATTGCACGCAATCCGAACGATGCGCGGGCCTACTATTACCTCGGCAATCTTCTCTATAACCACCAGCCCGATAACGCTATAGACCTGTGGGAGAAGTCCCGTCGGCTCGATGCCTCCTTTGCGACGGTGCACCGAAATCTCGGCTGGGCTTACTACCGCGCTGAGAACGATATCCCGAGGGCGATTGCGAGCTATGAAAAGGCGGTCGCCTGCAACAGCAAAGACGCCCGCGTCCTTGCAGAGTTTGATATGCTGCGGGAAATCGGCGGCGTTGAGCCGGCCAAGCGCCTGGCCCTGCTCGAAGAAAACCTTGGTACCGCCAGGCAGCGGGACGACAGCTACCTTCAGTTAGTCTCCTCTCTGGTGCTGGTAGGCAAGTATGACGAGGCAATCGAACATCTGAAGACAAATCACTTTAACGCCTGGGAAGGCAGCGGCCAGATTCGCGACGTTTACGTCGATGCACATCTATTGAGGGGGCGGCAAAAATACGACGCGGGGGACTACAAGGGCGCACTGGAAGATTTCCTTGCCGCCGCGGAGACTCCTGAGAATCTTGAGATAGGGCGGCTTGAAGAGGACAAGCACGTCTGCGCAATTAACTACAGCATTAGCTCGGCCTGCGAGGGACTTGGCGAGAGCGAAAAAGCGCAGGAGCATTACAAGCAGGCGGCCGAGCAGGCCCGTGCGGAGAGATGGCCGCATGCGCAGTGGTTCCAGGGACTTGCTCTTGTAGAGACCGGGCAGGGCGAAAAGGCAAATGAAATATTCGACGAGCTTATCGAAACAGGTCGAAAGAAGCTTACCGAGGACGCGACTATGGACTTCTTTGCGAAATTTGGCGAAAGCCAAACCAAACAGATGCGGCTTGCCGAGGCCCACTTCACAGCCGCCCTCGGATATCAGGGCAGGGGCGAGTACGAAGAGGCAAAGGGCGAGTTTGAAAAGGCCGTTGGACTGAATCCGAACCATCTCTGGGCCAGGGTACATCTAGCTGTCCTCGAACGACAACAGGAACATAAAATTTCGCGCCCATAATCTTAAAGTATAGGAGATTGACATGGAAAGTGAACTTAATCGAAGAGAATTCATGCAGATGACTGCTGCCGGTGGTGCTGTCCTTGCTTCTTCCGGCATGCTCGCTTTTGCCGCGAATTCACCCGGCTCGTCGATAATCAGCCCCGGTTGCAGGACCTCGAAGGTAAAGGTTGCCCGGTTGTTTATGGGGGGCACGGATGCGTGGGCACTTTGGCCAAAGCCGGACCTGGATTTCGAGAGTGAAATCCGCATGTACAAGAGCGAATTCGCCAAGATGCAGGATGAATTCGCAGACGTTGATTGGGTCGTTGACGAGCTTGTTACCTCAAATGGACAGCTTGCAGGGCTGAGGGATAGAATCGCCCAGGCCGACGGTGTTCTCGTGATTCACCTGAAGATGGGCATATCGTCAATCCTGAGAGAAATCATCGGATTCGGCAAGCCGACAATGATTTTCGCGATTCCATATTCGGGTCATGAATGGACCGGCTTCGGGGAGCTGCGAAAGAAAGCGAAGGTCGATTGTATGCTCACCAGCGATTACAAACAGTTAGCCGTCGCAATAAGACCGTTCAGGGCGATTCACCATTTGAGAGAAGCCAAGATTCTCAATCTCACAACTCATTCTTTCGTTGATTATGCCAGGGATGCAAAAGATAAATTTGGAACAGAGATTAAAACGGTGAAACTTGAACGAGTGCTTGACCTTTGCGGTGCGGTCGATGACAGCCGGGCAAAGGCGGAAGCCGACCGATGGATAAAAGGCGCCGAGAGAGTCGTTGAGCCGTCCGAAGAAGAGATAGTTAAATCGTGCCGGCTGGCGCTTGCTTTTGAAAAGCTGCTGGATGAGGAGGATGCAACGGTAATGACGGCGGATTGCTACGGCAGTATGTACAGACCGCTCTGTCAGCGATATGCCTTCCCGTGCATCGGCTTTACGCGTCTAAACAATATGGGTTTAGGCGGGATATGCGAGTCAGACCTGAGGTCCGCGATGACGCACATTATCTACCAGGGGCTTGTAGGCAGGCCCGGTTTTATCAGTGACCCCACGGTTGATGAATCCGACAATGCGATTGTCCTGGCGCACTGCCTGGGGACAATGAAGATGGATGGTCCTGGCGGGCCTGAAACGCCGTATAAACTGCGGACAATCATGGAGCGCCAAGAGGGCGTCGTACCGCAGGTAGAGATGCGGGTCGGGCAGAAGGTAACACAGGCGATTTTGCTCGGCACCGATACTATGCCATACTTTACCGGCGAAATTGTCGATGCACCTGTGGGGCTCGAGCACGACCGCGGCTGCCGCACAAAGATTACCGTCAAGGTCGATGGTGACATCACAAAGCTCTGGCAGAACTGGACCAACGGCCTGCACCGCGTTACCTGTTACGGAGACATCACAAAAGAGCTCAAGTACTTCTGCAAGTTCAAGAACATCAAGATATATGACGAGGCCGTATAACCGGAATCTGTAAAAAAACAGTTGAACATATAAGTGGGAAAACTTCATGAACCGTCGAAGCCTTCTAAAGGCCGCCGGAATCGTTGCGGCTTCACTTTTCGTTGCGCATGCACGCCGTTCTGCAGGGCAGGGGGGTGAAAGTGCTGATATCACCGAAGATGAAATTCTCTCCGGTGCCGACGCCCGTGTCGAAAAATACCGAAAAGCCAATGTCACTTTGAATCTGCTCGACAAAAACGGCAAACCCATCGCAGCGGGCTCGCCTGTAAACATTGAGCAAACGAACCACCAATTTCTCTTCGGCTGCAACATCTTCATGCTCAACCGCTGCAAAATCCCCGACGACAACGCCGCCTACGCCGAACGCTTTGCAGAGCTGCTAAACTTTGCCACACTGCCTTTCTACTGGTGGGCCTACGAATCCGAGCGTGGCAAACCCGACTACGCCCGAACCGAAGAAATCCTCAAATGGTGCAAAGCAAACAACGTCACCCCAAAGGGGCACCCCCTTGCCTGGAACTTTCACGACCCCAAATGGCTCACCGAAGACACGGACGAGGCAATGCAGCTTCAGCTTATGCGTATCGTCGATTGCGTTTGCCGCTTTAAGGGCCGGCTCAACATCTGGGACGTTGTCAACGAAGCCACACATTACGACCGTCCCGAATGCTTGAAGAACGCTCCTCACCTGAGCGAGGCAATCAGAGGAATGGGCATCAGCGCATATCTGCGTAAATGTTTCAAGGCCGCGCGCACTGCAAATCCCGGCGCGACATTGCTCATCAACGATTACCGAACCGACCCCGACTATGCCGAAAAGGTTATCTCGAAAATCACCGATGATGTAAGAAAACCACTCTACGATGTAATAGGTATCCAGTCCCATCAGCATGGCGGTGCCTGGCCCGTCAAAAAAACCTGGGATACCTGCGAATACTTCGCAAAATTCGGCGTGCCGCTGCACTTCACCGAGACAACTTTTCTTTCGGGTAAGCAGGGGTGGGAACTTCACAGCGCCGATGCGAACTTCAAGTGGGAAAGCACGCCCGAAGGCGAGCAGCGCCAGGCCGAGGACGCCGCCCGCTTCTACAGCGTTCTTTTCAGTCACCCAGCCGTCGAGGCAATCACTTGGTGGGATTTCTGCGACCAGGGTGCCTGGCAGGGTGCTCCCGCGGGCCTGCTGCGTGAAGATATGACCCCAAAACCCGCCTACGAAAGATTGAAACAGCTAATCAAAGGAAAATGGTTCACGAAAACGACTGCTCGCACCGGGCCGGACGGTGTGCTGCGCTTCCACGGCTTCCTGGGACGGTATCGACTAACCTTGCGCCTTGCCGACCGCGAATTGTCCACGACTTTTGAGCTCGTACCGCACGCAAGGCAGCCCCTTAAGCTGACCTTGAGCTGACGCAGGTATTTGTTAGACTATTATCTGGCATGGACTTGGCCGCAAATAGCTATTCCCGATTTGGGTGATGCAATGAATCGCAGAAGCTTTCTCAGGATGCTTGGTCTGCAGGCCGCCTGTGTTGCGTTCGGCGGTTGTGCTGGATGGCCTGCCGGGCGCAGGCGAACCTCTGACAAACCCAATTTCGTCTTCATCCTCATCGACGACCTCGGCTGGACCGACCTCGGCTGCTACGGCAGCAGCTTCTATGAAACCCCCAACATCGATAAGCTTGCGCGCGAAGGTATGCGGTTCACCAACGCCTATGCCGCGTGTCCCGTTTGCTCTCCGACCCGTGCGAGCATCCTTACCGGGAAATACCCCGCACGCCTTAATCTTACCGACTGGATTCCCGGCCTGCAGAGTATGGACGACCCGGGCTCGCGAGAGCTCAGGCCGCCTGAATTCAGACAGCAACTGCCCCTCGGGGAGGTCACCATCGCCGAGGCGCTAAAACAGGGCCGTTACGCAACTGCGTCTGTCGGAAAATGGCACCTTGGCGACAAGGGTTACTGGCCTGAACATCAGGGATTTGATATCAACATCGCCGGCAACGAAAAGGGCCAGCCGCCGAGCTACTTCTACCCTTATCGCAGACGCGACGAAAAACTCAACATCGAAGACGGCAAGAAAGGCGAATACCTGACGGACCGGCTAACCGACGAAGCGCTGAAGTTCATCGAAGACAACAGGCACAGACCGTTCTTCTTGTACCTCTCGCACTACGCAGTCCACCAGCCGATACAGTCTAAAAAAGAATTCGCCAGCAAATATGAAAGGAAGGCCTACCGTTCGGGGCCATCCGCCCGGCCCCGGTTCGTCGAACAGAACGAAATGGTGACGCGACAGGTTCAGGACTATCCGCCCTACGCCGGTATGGTCGAAAGTGTTGACGAAAGTATAGGCCGGGTCATCGAAAAACTCAGAAAACTCGGTATTGAGCAAGACACGGTCGTTGTCTTCTTTTCAGACAACGGCGGGCTTTCCGTACAGATTGGCTCCGCTTCAAATCCCCGCCACGCAGCGAATCTTGTCCCCACATGCAACCTGCCTCTGCGGGCCGGCAAGGGCTGGCTATACGAAGGCGGGATTCGCGAACCACTGATTATAAGATGGCCCGGGGTCACCAGACCCGGCTCGGTGTGCGACGTGCCCGTTACCAGCACGGATTTCTACCCGACAATACTGGAAATGGCACGAATGCCTGCGCAAGATGCCCAATGCAGTGACGGGATTAGTCTTCTGCCCCTGCTGACCGGCGCCAAATCGCTGACGCGGGATGCGATTTACTGGCATTATCCCCACTATCATCCCAGCGGCCATAGGCCTTCGGGCGCCGTCCGCGCCGGTGACTACAAGCTCATCGAGTTCTACGAGGACGGCAGGATTGAACTCTACAGCGTCGCGGAGGACCTCAGTGAAGAGCACGATTTGAGCAGCGAAATGCCGGAGAAGGCAGTCCGGTTGCAGACCATGCTGCATCGGTGGCTAAAGTCAGTGGAGGCACAGATGCCACAACGAAATCCTGATGTGGAGTAGGAGACGATGAACAGACGAGAGTTTATAAAGAAAGCGGGCTTATCTGTCGCTTCGATCGCGGTGGGCGGCTGCGCTGCGAGTCAGAAGATGCGGGTGTCGGGGCATGCAAGACCCAATTTCGTCTTTATTCTCATCGATGACCTCGGCTGGATGGACGTCGGCTGTTACGGCAGCAGATTTTACGAGACACCGCATATCGACAAACTCGCGCGCGAAGGTATGCGCTTCACCAACGCCTACGCCGCGTGCCCGGTCTGCTCTCCCACGCGGGTCTCGATCATGACAGGCAAATACCCTGCGCGGGTAAATCTGACGAACTACATCGCTGGCGACAGGAGTGGCAAGCTCATAGGCGCGGATTACCTGCACTATATGCCACTGGAAGAAGTGACGATTGCCGAGGCGCTCAAGGCAGCCGGTTACACTTCGGCCTGTATCGGAAAATGGCATCTGACAGACGGTCGCACACCAACCGGGCCCCGCAACCAGGGCTTTGACCTCGAAATTCAGAGGAACAAGAGCGGCCACTGGACTGAAAACAATGAATACCTCACCGACACGCTCACCGACAACGCGATTCGATTTATCGAGAAGAACAGAGATGTCCCTTTTCTGCTTTACCTTTCACACTACGCCGTGCACATTCCTCTCCAGGCGAAAAAGGAGCTCGTGGAGAAGTACAGGGCAAGAGCCGATGGGCTGCCAAGAATCGACTGCAAATTCAAGGTAGCTGAGAACCAGGCCTATTCGGCTTTCGATAAGACGATTGGCATGCGATTGGTCCAGGACCATCGCATATACGCCGCCATGATTGAGAGTGTCGATGAGAGCGTGGGTCGCATTATGGATAAGCTCAAAAAGCTCGGCCTCGAGCAAAACACCGTAGGCATCTTTATGTCCGACAACGGGGGGCTGTGCAGCACCAACGAGGGGGCGCCCACGTCGAATCTGCCTCTGCGAGCCGGCAAGGGCTGGCTCTACGAAGGGGGCATTCGGGAGCCGATGATTATAAAATGGCCGGGCGTCACCAGGGCCGGCTCCGTGTGCGACGTGGCCGTGACAAGCACGGACTTCTATCCGACGATGCTTGAAATTGCGAACCTGCCGCTGCGGCCGGAGCAGCACGCCGACGGGGTAAGTCTTGTGCCTCTGTTAAAAGGTGGCGGTGCACTGGATGAGCGTCCGTTGTTCTGGCACTACCCGCACTACGGCAACCAGGGTGGAAGGCCCGGCGGCGCAGTGCGAATGGGAGATTACAAGCTCATCGAGTGGTACGACGACTTCAGCGTCGAACTCTATAATCTCAGAGACGATATCGGCGAAGAGAATAACCTCGCGGAGAAAATGCCCGAAAAGGCCGGCGAGCTGCGAGAGATGCTCCATAGCTGGCGCGAGTTGGTCGATGCGAAGATGCCAAAGCCAAATCCGGACTATCAGCCGAAGGAGCAGGAAGAACAATAAAATGAAAAATGAAAACAGTGCACTATTTAACAGGCGACGGTTCCTTCGGTCGGCAGCAGGGGGGCTCGTAGCCGCGACGCTGTCCCTTGAAATCATTGCCGCAGAGCAATCCAGCCAAACAAAACCCAATGTTCTATTCATCGCCGTCGATGACCTGCGATGCGCCCTCGGCTGCTACGGTGACACGCAGGCCATAACGCCGAATTTCGACCGCCTCGCTGCGCGTGGTATGCTGTTTCAACGGGCGTATTGTCAGTTCCCGGTTTGCGGGCCGTCTCGGGCGAGCGTGATGACGGGTCTTTATCCCGATACTTCGGGTGTCTATTGGTTCGAGAATGCCGATTCGAAAGTGCCCGATTGCCTGGTCCTTTCGCAGCACTTCAAAAACAACGGATATCGAACCGCCCGGTTCGGCAAAATCTTCAACAACCCAATGGACTTCGGTGATTCCTGGGATGAGAAGCCCTTCTTCCCCACACCTGAGGGCTATACCTGGCGTTCGACCGCCTATGCCATCCGGAAGAACAAGGACCTTGCGGAAGAAGCCGGCAAGCGAGCCCAAGGCGCAGCAAGCCGCGAGAGCAGATTCGAAGACCTGCCCGCACCACCATCTGTCGAAATAGCCGATGTCCCCGACGACGCATATCCCGACGGTTGGATAACAGACGAGACAATTCGCTTCATAAAAGAAAACAAAGACAGGTCTTTCTTTGTCGGCGCGGGATTCATTAAACCGCACCTGCCGCTGGCCGCTCCGAAGAAATACTGGGACATGTACGACGCTAACAAATTCAAGCTTGCTGGCAACCAGTTCTTGCCCAAGAACATCAAGGATTTCATGGCCACAGACTTATTCGAGCTCCGCGCCTTTGGGGACATCCCCAAACAAGGCGAACTGTCCGAAGAAAAGAAACGTCAGCTCACGCACGGCTACTACGCCTGCGTTTCATATATCGACGCGCAGATTGGCCGTTTGCTCGATACCCTCGACGAGCTTGGTATTGCCGACAACACTCTGATATGCCTCTGGGGCGACAACGGCTTCCACCTCGGCGAAAACGGCATCTGGGCAAAGCACGTCAACTGGGAATTCACCAACCGGCTGCCGCTTATCTTCGCTGGCCCCGGTATTGAAAGGGGTGTGTGCCCAGCCATTGTCCAATTCCTCGATATGTATCCGACACTTGCCGATATGGCGGGGCTGTCTATCCCCGACCACTGTGAAGGCAAATCGCTAAAGCCGCTCTTGAAAGAGCCGGCACAGCCCTGGAGCGACATCGCGCTTAGCCAGTACAAGGGCGGGCCGCAGGCAACACTGACGTCATACTCCATGCGGACCGAACGATATCGCTACAGCGAGTGGCGCCGAGTAGAGGATGGCAAAGTCGCCGGTGTTGAGCTGTACGACCTGGAGAACGACCCACAGGGAAACGTTAATCTCGCGGGAAACGAGTCGTACGCCGCCGAGATTGCCGAGCACGCAGAGCGTCTCGCGCGTCTTTTGGGGGGCGAATAATCCGGCAATGCGTGGTTGAAATCCGCCGGTGATGTGGCTATAAACCACGGTTTGCCGCTGACGTATGGACGTGGCGCAAAATGCGTGACAACTGAAAGGGGTGACGAGGTGAAGGAATCGCAGATTAAACTCTACTATAAGAATGTCTTGTCAGAGGTGATCGGACGCAGACACGGTATTAACCTTAACGCCAAACAGTGGAAGGCATTGGCCAGGCGGACCGAGAAGCTCATCCCTGAGATAAACAAGGAGAGGCAGCGCAGGGAGACTTGCTACGGGCGGCTGCCGTACGATGAATCCTTCGCCAGGTCCGTCAAGGGCTACGTTCGGGAGTTTCAGGACAAGTGCGACAATTTAGTCGTGCTGGGTATCGGCGGCTCGGCACTGGGCAACATCGCGCTTCATACGGCGCTTAATCCTTATATGCACAACCTGGACGACCGGCAGCGACGAGGTCCACGTCTGTTCGTGTTCGATAATGTTGACCCCGACCAGTTTGGCTCATTCCTGAAGTGGCTGGATAAGGAAGACCAATTGAGAAAGACGGTCTTCAACGTCATCAGTAAGTCCGGCACCGCTGCAGAGACCGTCGCACAGTTTCTCATAATTCGCAAACTGTTCACCGAGCCCACAAGAAAAGAGCTACTCAAGGACCACGTCGTTATCACGACGGGCTATGACAACGAAGGAACGGACAAACAGAGTCCACTCCTAAAAATTGCAAGAGATGAAAAGCTGCCGCTGCTCGAGGTGCCTGAGGGCGTCGGGGGGAGATTCAGCGTCCTTAGTCCGGTTGGACTGTTCAGTGCGTGCTTCTGCGGTATCGATATTGATTCACTGCTCGCCGGTGCAAGAGATATGGACAGGCGCTGCCGCCGGCGCAACTTCGAGAAGAATCCCGCCGCTATTTACGCCGCGATAAACTACCACTATTACAACCGCGGCAAACGAATTACCGTCATGATGCCGTATAGTTACGCCCTGAAAGATTTCGCCGACTGGTTCCGCCAGCTCTGGGCCGAGAGCTTAGGAAAGGCAAAGACGCTCAGCGGCAACGAAGTGCACGTCGGCCCGACACCGGTGAAGGCACTTGGTGCGACCGACCAGCACAGCCAGGTCCAGCTTTATCGCGAGGGACCAAACGACAAAATCTTCACCTTCCTGCAGGTCGAACAATTTAACAGAAAAATCAAGACGGGTCCGAACTTCAAAAACGCACATGAGCTGGACTATCTCAAATACAAAGACCTTGGCACTTTGCTCAACGTCGAGAAGCGAGCTACCGAATACGCACTGCTTCAAGACAGGCGGCCCTGTATGACAATCCTGTTTCCCGGGATAAACGCTTACACCCTCGGGCAGTTCATTTTTCTGCTTGAGGTGGCGACCTCATTTACAGGCGCGTTATTCAACGTAAACACGTATAATCAGGACGCCGTAGAATTAGGCAAGAAAGCAACTGCTGCGCTGATGGGCAAGACCGGCCCGTACAAAAAGGGTATGTCCTACGAACAGTTCGCCGCAAAGATTCGGGCAAAGACAGAAATCGACCGGAGGTTCCTTGTATAACGCGGGCTGCTTGGTGGGGGCTTGCAGAAAGGTCTTGCAGTTTGGCCGTGCCCGTCAGATGGTTCTTACGTCCTTGCGTTTTGGGTTTTCTGTGCTAAAATTCGTTCGGCCGGCGCAAAGTGGGCTGAGGATGCCACGGAGGTTGTAGTGACGACGGGCCGGGTAATGGAGGTTCGGATATGAATTATGCGGTAGTGATGGCGGGGGGGACAGGTAAGAGGTTATGGCCTCTGAGCCGAAAGGACCGGCCGAAGCAGGTGCTTAAGCTGTTCGAGGGGCAGACGCTGCTTCGTCTGTGCTTTGAGCGTCTCGGGCCGATGTTCGACCCTCGCAACATCATTGTTTTGACAAACGCCGGCTACGCCGACCTTGTCCGCGAGAATCTCACCGGGCTTCCGTCTAACAACGTCATCGCCGAGCCGGTGGTGCGGGATACGGCGGGGGCGGTCGGACTTGCTGCCTCGGTCATTATTAAATACGACCCGGATGCTACCATCGCCGTTGTCACGGCCGACCAGATTATCGAGCCGGCCGAGGCGCTGCAGAGTGCCATCAAAGACGCCCTCGAATTCGTGAACAAGAATCCCGATTGCATGATTACGTTCGGCATAAAGCCGACGTTTCCAAGCACACAGCTCGGCTACATCAGGTGCATCAAGCCCCGCAAGTGCGCCGGATGCAACAACAAAATCTATGAGGTCGAATCGTTCAAGGAAAAACCCAACGAGAAAACCGCCATGGCGTATATCAACAGCGGCGAGTATTTCTGGAATTCCGGCATGTTCGTCTGGAAGGCAAAGACGATTCTCGACAATCTAAATGAGTTTCTGACGGAAGCGAGTGAACACCTGAAGAAAATCCAGACCGAATGGGATAGTCCGAACCAGCAAAAGACACTCGACGAAAGTTTCAGGAAGCTACCCAAAATCAGTATCGACTTTGCGGTTATGGAAAAAGCCCGAAATGTCCACGCCATCCGGCTCGACTGCCGGTGGCTCGATTTGGGCTCTTTTGCGGCGCTGGCTGATGTCATTACCTCGGACAAAAACAAGAACATCGTCATCGCCGGCCAAACTGAACTGCTGGGCTGCAAAGAGAGCATCCTGATAACCGAAGATGGCGAGCATCTCATCGCGGGTATCGGCCTGGAACGTATGGTCGTTGTCCACGCGCCCGATGTCACGTTCGTATGTCCGGTTGACCAGACCGCACGCCTCAAGGAGCTGCTGGAGCTGCTTGAGAAAAGAGGGGCAGAGAAATTTCTCTGAGCCGGAGGGAGCATAAGCAGATGCGATATCTGGCGATAGACTATGGCAGCAAGAATACAGGCCTGGCCCTGTGTGACCGCGACGAAACAATTGCCTCTCCCTTCAAAACCCTCAAGACGCAAAAGGACCTCGTTGCCGAAATCAAGAAGATACTCGACGCTGAAAGCATTGATGCGGTGGTGGTGGGGCTTCCGCTCAACATGGACGGCTCACAAGGCCCGCAGGCAAAGCTTGTGCTCGACTTTGTGGAGGGGCTGAAAGAACAGCTCGGCGTATCTGTGTATTTTCAGGACGAGCGATTGACGAGTTTTGCAGCAGAAGAAAAACTTGCCGATGTAGAAATGTCGGCAAAACGCAGAAAGCATCGGATCAACGCCGTTGCCGCCGCCGAAATCCTCACTGCCTTTCTCGAGGCGAAGGCGGCAGATCAACCCTCTGGTTAGCCCGGTTTTACCTACTACTGAGCTGCGGGCATAGAAGCCGCCTGTTCCATCACTATCAGGGCGATGAATGCAACTATCAGCAGCATTGCGAGCAGAACTCTCAACACGCCAATTCTGCCGTGCTCGACGACGAATTGACCGTCGCGGTCCCAGCTCGTTATGCCCTCTTTCTTGAGCTTGTTGTAACCTAAGATGAGGGTTACGAGGATTACGATGGGAAGACCTGTACCCATGCCTCTCCACCAGACTGAGAAGCTTCGATTAAGTGCCTGTGTGAACGTGAGCTTTCGCCCTGTGGAGATTCGGACTTTTGTATTTAGTATCCACTTGCCGGGTGTCGTCCCCGTTCCGGAAAGGAAAATCGCTTCGACGAATACCCAAGCGAGGAGAATACCCATTCCCAAGACCAGGTCCGGTTGTTCCAGCAGGGCCGGGGCGGCAATCCCAAGGACGACTCCGGCGACAACCGAAAACAAGAAGATGTCTATGTATCGCGCCCAGTAGCGGACCCACGGTCGGGCCTCTGTGGACACCGGTCGCCGGCTTGTCCGGCTGCTCGGAATCACATTTGGAATTGACATTGCAAGCTGCTCGCCCGACAGCAGTGAGTTGACGCCAACCTGACCAGCGCCAGTTTCCTGCTGCACCTGCTGTTGGGTCTGCGGAGGGGGTGCTGTTTGTGTTGCAACCTGAGTCTGCACCTGTGGCTCGGCTACCGCACAAGGAACAACGCTGTTGGTCTGATGCGAGTCGAGCCGATTCGCATGGTCTTCGGTAAAGCAGTCCTGGAGGCTGTGCACTTCGCCGGCGGGGCTCCAGTTACTCATCGGGTCTGACCATACGAACGTCTCGGCTCCGAGGTGACCTTCACTCAGCATTTCCTCCATCTTTTCCTGGGGGACAGGACCGACCTGTCTTTCGCCCCTGACGTAATACCACTGACGTTCGGCCATTACTCTTGCTCCCTCGTTTAAATGTGAGAACTGTTTTCTTTTTTGGATCTTCTCCGAGCTTCCCCAATCCCGCAGAATCTGAGTACGGGCCGTTGTAACTATGCCTTGCTTTTATCGGCTAAATCCGCGTGCGAATTAACCTTGTTTTCACCCTCGTTTTCGAAGTGCAGGGCCAGAGGTTATTGGACGGAAAGCTCAATTGGTGGGTGGCTCCAGAGTTGTTGCCGGTGTGGTTGAGGGCTCTTCAAGCGCAAGACAAGGGACTGAAATTAAAGCTCGCCTGACGGGACCTTGATTATTCGGTATGTCTTACCTGTTGTGGTAGGCCTTCATCGCTGCATCGATAACGGCGGCGACGGCGACGTTATGTGTTTCAGCGGTGCCGGCGCAGTCCGCAAACTCGGGCTTGACGTTTACGATATTTCCGTCGAGCTTGCCGACCTTGACGGTTATTTTGCCGAGTTCTGTCGTGACTTTGATAAATTCGCGGGCCAGCCGGCTTCGCTGCATCAACTGTCTTCGGATGCCGAAGGTAAGTCCGGCCTCGAATATGACCTGCTCAAGCTCAGCGGCCTTGCCCGGCTGGCAAATAACCGACAGTTTGACGGCAGGGCGGTTGTGTTTCATGCTGATGGCCGTTGTGTAAACATCGAGTGCACCTTTGGCGAACAGCTTCGCTGCCGTCGCACCTATCACCTCGCCGGTGATGTCGTCGATATTCGTCTCAAGCAGGTAAATAGTATCCGCCTGGGCGGCAGCTTCGTCGGCTACCTGCCCTATGAACAGACGCAGCACATTCGGAAAGCTCTCACTGTCCAGCGTGCCCGCCCCGCAACCGACGGCCTCAACCGTCATTTGAGGCAGGGCGCAGAACTGCTCTGTTACGTGGGTTAGAATTGCAGCACCCGTGGGGGTGAGAAGCTCTTTGTCTATAGGCCCGCCTACTATCGGAATGCCTTTTAGCAGCAGCGCGGTAGCCGGCGCAGGCACGGGAAGCGTGCCGTGTGCTGCGCGGACGGTCCCACCGCCGACACTTAACCGAGAGCAATAAACCTTCTCTATCCCCAAGGCCTCCAGCCCCACGGCGGCAGAGACTATATCAACAATCGAGTCCACCGCGCCGACCTCGTGGAAGTGAATCTCGCAGCTCTCTTTGCCGTGGACTTCGGCCTCTGCCCGGGCCAATTTGTCGAATATCGCAATCGCTGTAGTCCTGGCGGAATCCGTCAGTTGACTGCTGTTGATTATCTGTTTTATGTCGTCCAGCGTTCGATGGTGATGTTCGTTGTGTGTGGTTGGCTCAAACTTCAGTGCCCGCAGCCCGGCCCGCATCACCTCGGTTGTCTTTAGCTCCAGGTTTTCCAGGCCGAGCGTTGCGAGCTGATCTCTTAAGAGCTCGAAGTCCAGCCCGGCGTCCAGCATCGCGGCGACTATCATATCCCCGGCAGCGCCGGCGAAACAGTCGAAATACGCTATCCTCATAACAGTGTCCTGAATTATCGTCTTAAATTCAGGGCAATTATGCAGTGGCCGGGGCGGGTATGCAAGCAGAAATGCTGCGGCAGAGCACAACCGGGCACGGGGCCGGGCACACGCTTGCCAGCACCGTTTGCTGAGAGTTGCCTTATTTGCCTGACGGTACTTGCATTGTCCTATGATTTGTGGTAATAAGCTGCCATTATGAAATTTGGATTCCGCACATTACTCGTGGCGGTGCTGTTTTGCTTAGCAGGGGTAAACAACTGCGCCGCGGAGCTGTCATCGCGCATCAACAGCATAATCAACCGTCCGTCACAAAAGAAGGTCAGCTTCGCTGTTAACGTCGTAGAGGGAGCGACGGGCCGAACCGCCTACAGCCGTAACGCCGCTCAGGCAATGGTGCCGGCGTCGAATATGAAGCTGATTATCACGGCCGCGGCCCTGAAATTCCTCGGACCCGATTTCCAGTACACCACAACGGTCGGCCTGGCTGACAGCACGCT
The DNA here is from genome assembly GCA_964514115.1 of uncultured Pirellulales bacterium. GTDB lineage: Bacteria > Planctomycetota > Phycisphaerae > Sedimentisphaerales > Anaerobacaceae > CAZEPI01. The sequence goes on from CAZEPI010000003.1 coordinate 60,539, forward strand.
GGTAGTAATAGGGGGCGGAGACCCGCTTCTGGGTGACGCGGTCTACGACGAGCAGAATGGGCGAGACCATCTCTGGATACTGGACGATATCGCGCAGCGTCTCAAGGCCCAAAACATTGCAGGCATCAACGATATCATCGTCGATACAACAGTCTTCGACGACGAAAGAGTCCATCCGAGCTGGCCGCAGGACCAGCTTAATCGATGGTACGCCTGTGAAGTGGCAGGCCTGAACTTCAATGCCAACTGCGTTGAGGTCATTGCCGAAAGCTCCGGTGGCGCGGTCCGCCTGACACTCTATCCCGCCACCAGCTTCGTGGAGCTAATAAACAATGCCAGGCCGGCGTCGAGCGGTCCCGATACCGTCTGGTGCGCAAGGAAACTCAGCACGAATACCATCACGGTTTTGGGCAAATGTCACAAGCAATGCCAGCCGATTCGCGTAGCCATCGAGAGGCCGGCCGCCTTCTTTGCATATCTGCTGGCCGAGCGTCTGCCGCAGGCCAGCATCTCAGTTGCCGGTCGTTTCATCGAAGGGCAAATGCGCGGCGGCGCTGAGTTCAGACAGTTAGCAGTTTATCAAACCAAGTTAGAGGATGTCTTGAGCCGCTGCAACAAAGACAGTCTCGGTTTAGCCGCTGAATGCCTTCTCAAGACTATTGCCGCACACCCCGAGACCGGCGGCAGGGGGGGAAGCTGGGATGCGGGCAGGCAGGTTGTCTTACACTATCTGCAGGACCTCGGTATCAGTGCGGACGAGTTCCACATCGACGATGGAAGCGGATTGAGCACAGAAAACCGCCTCAGCGCGAAGACCATTACCACGGTCCTGCTGAGCGTGTACAAGGAAGATTATTGGCCGACGTATCAGCAGTCGCTGGCGGTAGGGGGGGTCGATGGGACAATTGCGAAGTACTTCAAGGAGAAAGAGTACCGTGCCAAAATCTTCGGAAAAACCGGATACATAGACAGTGTCAAATCATTCTCAGGCCTGGCAAGCACGGCGCAGGGCGACTACCTGTTCTCCATACTCGCCAACAACGCCAACGGCAATACCCGCGGCGCAATAAACGATATCGCCGAAGCCATCATAGACGAATTCAAATAGGGCGCGCAGTGCCTAAGTGCTTGCAGCAGCCTCGCTCTGGATTATAGCCGCCTGATGGGCAGGGGTGGGCGGTTCATTTGTCTCGTCGGGCGCATCTTCCGTGTCGCGTCTGAAGAAAACCACAACTCCGTGGTCGTAGTCGATTCGCTCCCAGAGGCCCTGTTGGTCTTTATCGTTGACAATGCGGAGCAAAGTACCGGAGAATCTGCGGGAGTCGAACAGCACCGCCGACGGCGGGTCCCTTTCACAAAGCCGCTGGATTGTGTCCGGTCCGACCGCCCGCGCTATCCGGCGCTGCCGGTCGGAAAGGGCATCTGCATATCTATACACCAGCAGCCCCGAACTCAGGGCCGGATATATGGTGCAGCCGCCTTCGAGGGCATAGATGGGCTGCAGAGTCAGAATCAGCTTTGGCTCTTTGGTTCTTTGGCCTATCTGCATAGCGGTGCGGTGCACCCGCATAGGCGTCCACGACGCCGGCTCAGCAATCCTCGCTATCTGCCGATAAGGTCGGCGCGCAACGGCTACCGCTGTGACAGCGCACGCCAAAAAGACCATCACCGCGGTCCTGAACTGCCTGCCCGAACCGGTGGTTGCGGTCAAATCTTTTATCATACACAGCAGGTATGCCAGGAAAATAACCGCCGATGGAATGAGCAGCGAGACTCCGGCCAGCGTTAGTGTCGGCGGCAGCGTAATGATGACAAGAACCGCTATCAGAACAAGAGCGGACAAAAGCATCTGGCCGCCACGACGAAGACATATCACATGTCGCTTCCAGGCCAAAACCGCGGCCATGTACAAGCCCGCCGCCGCAATCAGCATACCACCTTCCAGGGTAACTGAAAGCAGTATCATTTCAGTTTTTCCGAATATCGGCCCTCCCATTTTGCGGTATGCAAGGCGGTGTATCAGCGGCAGCTCGTAAAGGTTCACCATAAAGGCATCCGGTGCCCGCGCTATTGTCCAGACAGGCCATATCAATACTGCGGCGGTCGCGGCCAAGTAAACGCCGATGCTCTTTAACCGCTCCCGCGGCGCATTTGTCGGCGTAGCCGCTATGAAGACCAGAAATAGAGCGTGGACCAGAAAGCTCGGCAGGCGCATGCAGCCGGCAAGCGTCAATACCGCCCCAATCATTGCGATTCGTGCGTATTTCCGGGGCCGGCTGAAGTCGGTTGTGATGAACAGCCAAAAGGAGAACACAAAACAGGCAATAACAATGTCGCTGTCTGAAGCCGAACCGTAATAGCGATTGACAAACGGGTTGAATACATACAATGTGCACGCGCAAAGCCCGGCGAGCGTCCCGGCGGCCCCACTGTCGCCGAGCGTTCGTCGGTAAACCGAACAAATACATAACATAATCACAATCCCGGCCGCCACCGAAAGCATCCTGGCCGCAAACAGGTAGTGGGTCGTCCCGCTCCAACCAAACAGCGCCGAGTAAATCAGCGGGTGGCAGGGCATCTGCAGATACGAAAAATCCCCGTAAACCTTGTACCCCTGAGAGGCAAGAACGCCGGCCGAGACGTGCATATGCTCGTCGTTAGCAAGGTGCTTGGTCATACTGCTCATAAACACCACTATCACCAGCGCGGCAAAACCGAGCACTGCGGCGACTTTCGCCGGTGTCGCCGCGGCGGCCCTGGTCGCTTGTTTTCCATTCTTTGGTCTCACCATTCCGCCAGCTCTCCGAGAAGCTCCTCGACAAGGTCTTTCATGGTGACGATGCCGAGCGGCCTGGGGTCACCAAAGCGCCCCGCCCTTTGCACGAGCACAATCTTTTGTCTTTCTCTTTGCATAACACTGATTGCTTCTGCGACCGTTGTATCGGCCGAGAGCCGTCGTATCGGCTGGATGTAGCCCTGCAAATGCCCGAACTGGTACTTCGAGCACAGCACCTCAAATATGTTGATGAACCCCACTATGTTGCTCTCAGAGCCCCGGTACACCGGCAGGCGGGTGAAACGACTCTTCTCGAGTATCTTCAGCAGGTCCTGCCTTTTGGCCTCAATCGGCACCTTTTGAATGTTCGACAGCGGCGTCATCACGCTTCCGATGCTTATGCTCGAGATGACCGTCAGGCGGCTGAGGATGTCGGTCTGTGTGGGACTGAGTATTCCTTCCTCTCTTGTGTGCCGGATGATGGCCTCGATGTGCGGGTGTCGAACTGCCGAAGATGTTCGCCTCGTTGTTGCCGGTGTACCGCCGAGCCGCGCGAAAAAGCCGGATACGTACTTCAACAGGCCAACCGCGCCACAGTATGTGAAGAGCTTATGAAACAACAGCAGGGGCCAGGCCACATAGGGCATCAGCAAATCCGCCCGATAGAAAAAGATGTTCTTCGGAATAAGCTCGCTGAAGATAAACAGTATCGGAGAGGTGATGACTGTCACCATCAGCTCGGCCGTCTGCTCGCTGCCGACACGGGCCAGAAGAAGAAAGGTCACTATGCTCGTCGCAAAACAATTCGCCAGATTCGTCCCTACCAGCATTGACAGAAGAAGCGCCGGCGTATCACGCATCACCCTGCCTAACACGACGTACGATGTATAACGCTTCTCAATCCCAAGCCGAAGCCGAAGACGGCTTAACTGGTACATTCCCGTCTCGGCACCGGAGAACAAACCCGAAAGCGCCGTGAAAACCAGAAACAACAAAAGCAATATCAGAAGATTACTCACTGTCATTCTCAATCGGCTCAAGTGCCAGTATTATGGTTTTGATGCGGTTTTGTTTTACCTGCTCCACTGTGAACGTAATATTGTTGAGATGCGCGACATCGCTGGCCTTCGGTATTCTGCCGAGCAGGGCGGTCACCAATCCCGCCAGTGTGGAGACCTTCATCTGCTCGACGTTAATACCGAACACATCGGCCCAGTCGTGAATCGAACAGTTGCCCGCAAGGCGGTACCGGAGCGGGCCTATAACCTCGGCAGGGCTTATCTCCCGGCCCTTTTCAATCGGGCCTAACAGCTCCTCTGCAATATCCTCAAGCCGTATCGCCCCGGCAATGCCGCCATACTCGTCAACCACGACCGCGGTGTCCGTATGCGCACGACGAAAGAACTCAAGGAGAGACTCGACGGTTTTCTGCTCCGGGACAAAGTGAACCTTCTCAACGAGCTTGTCGAGTGTCGTGTCGGGCCTGAGCAGTATCTGACGAAGGTGAACCAGACCGACAATATTGTCAACGTTCTTCACATAGACCGGTATCTTGGTGAGGTTGTTGCTCATCATGAGTTGCTCGGCCTTTTCAGGTGGCTCAGTCACGTCGCACGCAACCATATCCACCCGCGGGCACATAGTGTGTCTGACCTTTAGATGAGCAAGCTCTACCGTTTCGGTGAGCAGCTTATTCTCGTCCGAAGTGATTAAACCCTGCTTGCGAACGTGCTCAAACAGTGTCTTGAATTCCGTCGTAGTAATGGGCCTGGGATGTTTGGCCGGGCCGAGCAGAAGACGAAGAGCCGGAGTTTCTATAAAAAGGCGAAACACCGAGACCACGGGACCAAAAAGACGCACGCACAGATAGACCGGCAGGGCGGCAAGAACGCTTATATTGCGGCTGTTGGAATAGGCGATTGACTTCGGGATTATCTCGCCGACGATGACCAACAGGGCGAAGTTGACCACAGCCGCCGCCGTCGCCGCCGTAAGACCGATTTGCTCTGCCACCCGAACCGTCAGCACCGACGCCAGCGCGAAGTAGAGGACATTTACCGTCATGTTGCCGAAAAGCAGACACCCAAGCAGCCGGCCTGGATTGCTTAAGAGACCCGCCGCTATCCGCTGAAGCTTGTGGTCCGACCTGGAGAAGTGTTCAGTCTGCCTGCGCGAAAGGTTGAAGAACGCCGTCTCGCAGCCCGAAAAAAAAGCCGAACAGCCCAGCAATAGGACCATCAGCATTATGTGCCCAAGATTCTCTGCCATCTCAGGCGGCTATTTTAGCGGGCGATTGGGACTGTTACAACGAATTTCGTCCCCCGGCCGGGTTGGCTCTGCACGGTGATTGACCCATTGTGCGCATCGACCACCCTCTTACAAAGTGCCAGCCCTAATCCCGAGCCGGACCGACCGTCGCTGCCTTGCTTTGTGGTGTAAAAACAATCGAAGATGTTTGTAAGCTCGTCTGCGGCGATACCTTTGCCCGTATCACCGACCTCTATCGTCACGTTCGCGTCGCTCGCAGATGCGTTTACGCTCAGAGTCCCTCCCTGGGCAAGCATCGCATCTCTGGCGTTCAATATGAGATTCATGAGCATCTGCTCTATCAGCGATTGCACGGCGAAGAGCCGGATATCATCCGGGACCTCAACCTTGACCGTTATCTTGTCCTTTTGAAAGTCACGGCAAAGGCACCCGAAGACCTCCTCCACGACCTCGGACAGAGACATCTGCTCCTTCTCCTGACCTTCTCCACCGGCGAGAGCCAAGATGCCGGCGGCCACCCTCGAGGCGCGCTCACAGTTGCTGACCGTTTTCGCCAGCGCCTTGTCGCAGTAGGCCTGGTCGTCCGGGTTCTTCAGCGCCAGCCGGGCGTAATTGACCGGCGGTGTCAGAAGATTGTTCAGCTCATGGGCTATCATTGCCGTTGCACTGCCCAGATTCGCCAGTGGTTCCAGATGCGATGCATAGGACCGAAGCGTCTCGTTCTCCCTGCGGAGCCGCTCCAATTCCTTATGGACGGATTTGCGTTTCTCGATGACACTCGGCAATAGCGGCCTCCCGGTCAAACTCAAGAATTCTCTCGCACGCGGCTGGTTGTTCAAGTATATTACAGCGCTGCCGGTGCGTAATTGAACGCTCACAGGTTATATCGACTCGGCGGGACGTTTTTCTTGAAACGTACTGCCTGGGTAAAGCCAGCCGCTAAAGTGTGTTTAACGTTATCGGTTATCTATGAACAGCGAGCGTATATTGGAAGAGATGCTGAAATTGCTTGACACAGCCGGTGTCGAGGTCCGAAGTGAACCCCTCGGCGGCGGGGGAGGGGGGCTATGCAAGGTAAAGGGACAGTGGATGTTCTTCCTCGACACGCAGTCGTCGGCGGCTGATGCCGCCGCCCTCTGCGCCGAGGCCGTCTGTAAGGCCGTCGATTTGGAAAATATTTACATCCGCCCCGAAGTACGAGATTATATTGAGGTCCACGCCGAGAGACAATAGGAGTCGGCCGAATGGCAAATAACAATGTCGCTATTATGGTCGAGCAGCAGTACCAGGTCCTCGAGGTCTGGTACCCGTACTACCGACTCAAAGAAGCCGGAATCGATGCCGATTTTGTCGGACCTGAAGCCGACAAAGAATACCCCTCGAAAGAAGGGTATCCCTGCGTTTCGACCGTAGCCGCCAAAGACGCCGACACTGACAATTACTGCTGCATGCTTGTACCCGGCGGTTTTGCGCCCGATTTTATGAGAAGAAACGAAGACGTCATCAAGTTCGCAAATGATATGGTCAATGCAAACAAGATTATTGCCGCTATATGTCACGGCGGATGGCTGCTCTGCAGCACCGGTATCTTCAAGGGGAAAAAGGCAACCTGCTTTATGGCTATCTGTGACGATATCAAAAACGCCGGCGCCGGTTACGTCGATGAAGAATGCGTCGTCGACGGCAAGTTGATTACCGCTCGAAAGCCCGACGACCTGCCCGCATTCTGCTCGGCTGTCATCGAGGCGATAGGCGAACTCAAGTAAAACCTCAGGAGTAACATAGTGATGGACCCGAAGAAGCTCAAAAGCGACCAAGAACAGGAATCTGTTGTCGTGCTCATCGTCGATGATAACAAGGAGAATCTCGAGCTGCTCGAGGCCTACCTCGAAGACCTGAACTGCGAGACGCTTGCGGCTTACGATGGCCCCGAGGCCCTTCAGGTGGTCAAAGAAAAAAAGCCGGATTTGCTGCTGCTTGATATTATGATGCCCCGGATGAGCGGCTTCGAGGTGTGCAGGAGGATTAAAGAGGACCCGAAGACCTCGCACATCCCCATAATCATGGTCACCGCCCTGAATGAATTCGGCGATATTGAACGGGGTATCGGCTCAGGGGCGGATGATTTTATCAGCAAACCGGTCAACAAGCTCGAATTGCTCACCCGTGTCCGGACAATGCTCAAGATAAAGCACCTGACCGACAAGCTCGAGCGAACGCTGGCATATCTGGCCGAGATTGAAAAGCAATCCCGCGTCGCAAAACCCGACTAACGACCAATCTTAGCCGTTACAAAGCGCGCAATTGCCACAAAAGCACAAAACTCTGCGTCTTTTCAGCATGCTCGCGGTCTAAAACGTGTCAATTCTGGTCATAATCTTGTCGATATTGCTCAGGGACGGGCGAATCGAGATGCAACGCTGTCTGATTGGCGTCCTGCCGCATGGAGGAAGGTTTCCCGAATTTTATCGAGGTTATCATGGGTCAATCACTGGCGATTCTCGGTAGAGGTATCGAGAATGACCTGGCCGAGCTAATATGGCACTGGCTAAGCCGCCCGGAAGGTGCCGCCGCCGCGGGCCGCCGGCCGGATATCTTTGACAAGCTCATCGCTCTGGTCGCCGCCAGGAAAACCGACTCGGCGGCAAACCTTCTACGTTCCTATTTAGCGGAGAACCCGCGTTGTGTGAAGGGCCGACTTGCCGCAGCCGCCTTGTGTCTTGAAGACAATCGCCTTGCCGAGGCCCGGACGCATCTGCAGTCCGCTTATGGCCACAGCCCCGGCAATACTATGGTCCTTTATGCCCTTGGCCATTGCTGCGAAAGGCAGCGGGACGAAGCACAGGCCATTGCTTTTTACCAGGACTGCGTCAAGCTGAGAAAGCATCTCAGGATGCCCGCGCAGCGGCTTGCGGCAATTCACTTTAAGAACGGCCGACTCGAACAGGCCATCCGCCAGTATGAGCTGATGAACAGCGAATATCCCGATGATATCGATGCGCTGCTCACGCTGGCAAATCTGTACATTACCGCCGGACAATACAAAAAGGCCGCCGACACCTTCAGCACCGCAATACTCATACACCCGGACAACTTCCGCTTCGACCCTTACAGAATGGAACTGGAAGACTCATTACGCCATGAGACGGTGGATACAGTAATGACTCAGTTTGCAGAGTTGCTGGGCCAGCAGGGGGAAAGTGCGGACCTGCTCGTTATCCAGGCCGACCTGCTGAGCCGGCTTGGGTGCCTCAGCGACGCCCTCGAGTTGTACGAAAGAGTCGCTATCCTTTGCCCGGACTCCCTTGAAGCCGGTATAAAACTTGCGTCACATTACCTCCGCAACGGCGACGAACAGAACGCCGCTATTCAGTTCAATCGGGCCGCGCAAATCAACGAAGCCATAGTCGAGGCCTACGTTGGCTTAGCTACGGCACAAAAACTCCAGGGCGACACCCATGAATCGCTTGTCACGCTGTCACTGGCCGCCGCCGTGGAAGCCAACAGTCCCGTTCTCTTTGCCCAGACGGCGGTCCTGCAGCTCCATCGCCTGACCTGCGCAGAACAACCGCGCAGGCCGGACCCGACACCTGAGGCACTGCTCCAGGCCGTCATCGGCGCTCACCAAACCCAGTTGGCCGCAGACAGCCAAAACGCAGACCTGCACTACCGATACGGCAAGCTGCTTATGCATATAGGCCGATTCACCGACGCCGTCAGCGTTTTCCGGTCCGCGCTGGCGCTAAATTCGACATTTGAACGTGCTCGGACGCAACTGGCGATTTGCCTCTATGAGACCGACGAGCCGGCCCTGGCCATCGAGCAGCTAACCGATGCCGGATATCCCTCTCGGCGGGATTTGGACCTGCACTATGAAGTCGCTTTGCTCTACTGCAACAAAGTCAAATTCGCCTGCTCACTGCTGAACCTTCAGCAGTATATGCGTGATACGCTCGCCGGGGCCGAACCAGCCATCAACATTTCAATTGTCCTGCAAAACCTCGGTCTGCTCGACCCGGCGTTCATAACGTGGCAGAACCTGACCGACACCGTCCGCCACGCACTGACCGCCTGTTGAATTTGCCCAAGCCGGAACATACGCACATGCACAGTTACAACTGTAATTTACCCCCCTGAGGGCCCCTACCGCCGAATGAAACATAACATATATTATGAGACGTTAGGTGTACGGTCAAAAGCGGGCTGCCCGGCGTTGTAGCTGATTGTCCGGTCAATCGCTTTCATTTGTCTTCTCGTGCAACGATTGCCCCGCTCGCCGCATGCGATGCTCGATACTACTGCGGGCACCGGGACGTGACGGTGTGCTCAGCCGGCAAGAAGCGTCGTTCGAGGGTCGCCGTCGAGGGGCGAATCCGCTCGGCGCAAGTGTGCGGGCCGTGTGAAACCAGCGGGACCCAGGAATGGGTGTGTGACTCCTGGTAATCGCCTGCTGCATCAAATGGGCACAAGGCGGCGAGTTGCCTTTACTTTGATCGGCGCCGGTGCGTTGACTTGGCCGGATGTCTGCTGGTGCGAAGCTTGTTTTTTGCACGCCTTGAGCTTTGGTAGGGTCTATACAGGAAGAATTCACACTCGGTGTCGGAGCAATGCCGAACGTTGTCCCCGTTCCACCAGCGGCACTGCAGACACCAGAGGTGTATAGCGGCCTTTGGACTATGCCCGCCCATCGCCCGGCGGTAGAGCCGGTGATACCGCTGCGGAATATCATCAAGCTGTAGGTTCATTTTGCTCTTGACTGTCCACCGGCCTGCTGTTAGTATGGGTTTGAGCTAATTGGCGGTACTCAGGGAGGAGTTCGCGTATCATCGTCTCAATGCCTTCACTGGCGGTCGCGAAGCCGTGCCTGGCGCAGTACGTTTGAAACGCGGTCAATGCCACACCTTGCAGTCTGATTTGTATAGTCGAGCCGATCATAAGATATGCTCCTGAATACAGCGTCTATTATGGATAGACATCGGCCCGCGTCAACATAGAAAACTCAAAAAAATATAAAAAGCGAACAGACTATTCTAAATATTGCTGTGGACGGGGTTTACATACTGAATTTTTATGTAGAATAAGCAACTATGCGTAAACCGACGACGGTAAATTTGACAGATAGAGCGCAGCCTCTCAAAGAAGAGCTTGCCCCCATCTTTGGGCTTCGCAATGTCCTCTCTGGTGGTCTGCTGTTATTTTCTCGGCTTTCGGCTGCCGAGCAGCGCAGGATTATTGCTGAGGTCAACGATATAGAGCTGGCTGACCCAAGCGAGGAGGCGGCCGAGTCTGTCCGCTACACTATCAAAAGGATGCAGGCGCTGGACGACAGAGACCTTGCTGTGGCCTTTCAGTTCCTCTCGAAAGCGGAAAATCGCGCCGTAAAGCAAATGCTCGACGCCCTGAACCCGGAAAAGCAGACCGCCAGCCGAAAACGAAAGAGAAAAGCAAGGTCGGCATAACAACAAGCGGGCACTAAAGTCTGAACACGCAGTCTCGTTGGTCTTGCCTTGTGTCTATTGGTTTTCGGGATGTTTTTTTTCTGCCCCCCTTCATCGTATTTTCTGTCATTCCCGTACAAACCTGTCCTGATGCTGCCAGCCATCGGTCCCGGCTCGCCGCAGTCGAAGGACCCGCAATCCGGAATCTGTAGGGTGGGTGGGGTTCACCCCACCAAAGCCCGCTCGGCTCGGGCGTGATATCAGAACATCTCGTCTCGCGGCTGTCGCAGGGACAATGGCTTACCGATGATTTCGGAGAGAATAATGGCTTGCCTGAGGTTTTCCGGCCCGCGGTATTTTAAGGTGGGTATGGCAGGACGTTTAGTAGTGCTGGGAGGTTGCTCCTTGAAGGGGCGTGTCTTAGGCGGTGTTGGCGGCTCAGTCGGCTGTGGCGGCGCGGGGACAACCTGTGACGGTTCGGGTGTGGGCCTGGCGGGTTTCAGCCGAGGGGCTTGGAAGCTGGCAGAGACTGTGCGAACCGGCCCACGAGGAGGTATCCGCGAAGGCACCTGGGGCGCTTGTCTGGCCGAGGGTATGGGTGGGGGCCCGGAGGGCTTACGCGGCTGCTGTGGGGATAGCTTTTTTTGAGCGGCCAGGTAGTGCTCTCTGGCGAGCCGCGCCAGCTCACGAAGGTCCGTCGGGACGGGCTGCTGTTTACCTTCCTGCTCGGCCTGCTGGCGTTTGCGGCTTTTGCTCATCGACTTGGCGATTCCTGCGAAAATCCATATCGCCAGGAATATCAGCAACGGAACCATCTCGAGAAGGTCGTCGAGTCGCTTGCCCTGTGCCCGGAGGAAGTTTAGTAACGTACTTACCACGTCAAGCTCCTTGTCGCCGGCCCACAGAGATTGCCGGCGGAATTACCTCAGAGACAAAAATGCATCAGCCCTTTTTGCCCGTTTATTCCTTCTTGTCTTCTGGCTTTGCGATAGTCTCCCTCATAGAGGTATCGGCGCTTATGTTCTTAAGCCGATAGTAGTCCATTATGCCTAAGTTACCCTTCGTGAATGCCTCGGCAATCGCAAGCGGCACCTTCGCCTCGTTCTCGACCACCATCGCCTTCATTTCCTGCTCTCTGGCAACGGCCATTGCGCGACGCTTCTCGGCCTCTGCCTTGGCACGCCGCATATCGGCCTCGGCCTGGGCGGCCTGGAGCTGGGCGCCGATATTGGCACCTACATCGACATCGGCGATGTCAATCGAGAGTATCTCAAAGGCAGTGCCCGCATCGAGGCCCTTGTTAAGCACCGCCTTCGATATTTTGTCCGGGTTTTCCAGGACCGACTTGTAGGCGATCGCACTTCCGATTGTAGTGACTATACCTTCGCCGACACGTGCGATGATGGTTTCCTCGGTAGCCCCCCCTACCAGCCGTTCAATGTTTGCACGGACCGTTACCCTTGCCTTGGCCTTAAGCTGTATGCCGTCCTGCGCAACGGCATCAACCGTGTCTCTGCCCTTCTTCGGGTCCGGGCAGTCGATGACTTTGGGATTGACGCTGGTCTGCACCGCATCGAGAATGTCCCTGCCCGCGAGGTCTATGGCCGTGGCCGTCTTTAACGTCAAAGCTATATTGGCGCGGTTCGCCGCTATCAGGGCACGGGCCACGTTCGGCACCCGCCCCCCTGCCAGATAGTGGCTCTCCAGGTCCCGTGTGGTAAGCTCCAGGCCCGCCTGAACGGCCATTATCTTGCTCCGGACTATCGTCTGTATATCGACTCGCCGCAGCCACATCCCTATCAGCTCCGAAAACCTCACGTCCGCACGCGAGAGCTTCGCCTGTAGCCACAGCCGGAAGAATTTCACCATCAAAAGAAGAAATACCAGTGCTATGAGACTTATTACGACAAGCAGCGCCACCCCAATCACCCTTGTCGCGTCAGCTGCCCCGACAATCATGCTCCCTAAGTTCTCCATCACTCTATCCTTTCAGTTTTTACGTTTCTTCTATTACCCGAACCGTAAGCTGTGTGCTCTGAACACGAACAACCTTTACTTTTTTATCCTTCTCGACAAATCCGCCTTCGGCGACGCATTCAAGCCGCTCTCCGGCAAAATCGACCATTCCCACCGGTCGCAGGGGCGAAATCACCTTTCCCTCTGCGCCCAAAAGCTCCTTTAGCTGGTTGCTATCCGGGACCGCGTCGCCAACGTTGCTCTCGCGGGGCCGAAGCATGACCATCTGGCCGAACCTCGTCTTGGGAAATATCCTGTATGCAACAATAAGCATCGTCGGTATCATTACAATGGCAGTTACTACACCGACCCAGCCGGCCGTCGCACTGTGCTGGAAAAATATCGCCACCCCCCCTGCCAAGCACGCAACCGCGCATATCGTCAGAAGGCCGCCGCTCGGAACGAATACCTCCGCTATGATCAGCAAGGCCGAAGCCACATACAGGAACACCGCAAAAACAAGCCACCAGTCCATACACGTATCCTCACGCCATACCCAACGATTCTATCCTTCGCATGCCTGCGGCGCTGATTCCGACGCGCCGAGCGAAAAAAGCCGATATTCGGCTCAGCTTTCTGCCTTTTTGACCACCACGCGGTTGCCTCGTATCGTGATTATCTTGACTTTCGTACCTTTGTCAAGCAACTCACCCTCTGCGACAACGTCCACAATCGCATCGCCGAAGCTCGCTTTTCCCGCAGGGCGCAGCTTCGAGACGACCTGGCCTACCTGCCCTCTCTCGAGCCCGACCGCAGGACCACCCGGCGGCGCCGTCATGCTCACCTCAACCTCCCTGCCGGATTTTGCCCCCGTCGGTGCCAGTATCAGGCCGCTTAAAAACTCAAGCCGCGGCAGATATTTCGTTACCAGAACCGCCAAAACCATAAACCCGAGAAATCCGAGCGCCAGCGCCCAGGCGCCGCTGATAAACAACTGCCAGTCAAACGCAGTCTGCGGCCAGGGAAGGCGGTCAGGCGGGTTCTTCACAAGCATCCCGAATAGCCCGGCGAAGATACACAGTATCCCCGCCATCCCAACCACACCGAATCCCGGTATCACGAATATCTCCACCACCAGCAGGCAAATCCCAACAACAAACAGCGCCACCTCTATCCAGTTCGCCATCCCTATCAGATACTTGCTGCCCACGAGTATCACAAAACAGATAACCGCCACCAGGCCCGGCAGGCCGATGCCCGGCGTGTTCAGCTCGACATAAAGCCCCAAAAGCGCGACCGTGAAGAGTATGGCCATCACCGCCGGGGAGTTAACCCACCGCACCATTTCCTCCGACCAGTTCGTCCTGAGCACCACCGGCTCGGCTTCAAACTCCACGCCGTCCCGCGCCGAAAGATACTCGAGCACCCCGCCTATATCCTTAACTACAGCCCTTGCGATGCCATACTCGTGTGCCCGCGCCGCGGTCAGTGTCAGTATCTCGTCTTCCTTATCCACCAGTTCCTTGCCGTCCAGGTCGTATTTCTCCGCATCGCTCGGCAAATCCTCGGTCTCGAAAAACTCATACTCACCCGTCTCGTTATTCTTTACTCGGTGGACCTCGGCCTGCATTGTCACCATAGCCCGCAGAAGCGCCCGCGGATAACCGTTTGCTTCGGAAGCCCGGTCGAAGGCCACCCGCACAAACGACTCGGCCTTTTCCCGCTCTACGCCCTCCAGCGTTGCCCCTATCTGAATCGGTGCACAGTCCCCTATCGTCGTATTTTCACGCATTACGATATCGCGGCAGGATACCGCTATCATTGCCCCTGCCGATATCGCCTCGGTGGTGATGAACGCCACGGTATCTACCTCATCAGCCACATCCAAGATTAAGTATTTTGCGATATTGTCGGCTGCATCCAAAAGCCCTCCGTAGGTCTCTATTCTGTAAATCACGTACTCGGCACCGCCAGCGATTGCAAGCTCGGTTCTTCGCTTGATGGACTTATAGAGCCCGTCGTCAATCAGCCCTTTGCAGACAATCACCACGGCCTGGGCGACCGGCTTTTCCGCCGTCCCTTCCAGAGCCGGCTCTGCCTCGTCCTGTGCCTGATTCGCTTCTTCGGCCATCGCTTCAAGCGCCGCCGGCTCATTCGGCCCGGCGCAGAAACCCATCGTTGCGCCGAAGGCCACAAGAAGCAGAAAGACCGCCGTCTCCCTTCGTAAATTCTTCATACGCGGAATTCTACACCCCCCTGCCCTGCCCTGCAAGCACAATCCTGCCCAATCTCGCTCGCTGAAAATGTCGGACGTTCTCCGTTGGATGTTCGAAGTTCGTTGTTCGATGTTCGCTGTTCACCCCCCTGCCTGAGTCTCGGCACCCGATTGCCGAACGTGTGCTTCCACTCGCCGTCAATCTCTCGGCTCGAGTGGAACCGACTGCTCATCTCCCCCGCTCAGCAGCACCTCAAGCCCTTCGGACCTCGCCACACGAACCATTCGATATATCACAGCCCTTTTGTTATCCTCTTTCCTGGTTTCGGGGTTGTAGAAGTCCCACACAGCCTGTCCTTCCGGCGTCACCTCG
This sequence comes from uncultured Pirellulales bacterium, assembly GCA_964514115.1. Classification (GTDB taxonomy): domain Bacteria; phylum Planctomycetota; class Phycisphaerae; order Sedimentisphaerales; family Anaerobacaceae; genus CAZEPI01. The sequence goes on from CAZEPI010000003.1 coordinate 75,565, forward strand.
AATACTCTGCCCTTGTTGCTGTCGGTTATTAGTGTATTGCCGTTCTCCAGTCTCTGCACGGAACCTCGGGCTCTCGAGAAGAAATCACCCTTCGGCACTGCCTTATATTCCCAGACAACGTCCCTCGCAACAGGGGCAAGCTCAACAATTCGTGAACTGCCGCGAGCAACGCCATTATCAAAGAGAAGGATGTTGTTGTTTTCCAGAATTGTCGGATGATGCTGTCTGCTTATCTCACCGGGTCCCCACGTCCACACAATACTGCGGCTTCGACTATCCACAACAGCCACGGTATCCGGCTCTCTAAATGAGACAAGCCAGTCACCCGCACGGCAAAAACCGTCAATGTCCCTCTCAGCAATCTCGATGTTATTGGTATGCAGCACGTCGAAACATGTGCCGTGCTCCAGATAATAAGTACCTTGTGTTCTCTGATAAATCAGCTCACCCAGAGTGCGCGGGTCCAGGATTGACTTGAGTATTGACGCAATCCTTCCCGGTGACACATGTTCCTTTGCCAGTTCATACAGCGAAACCTGTTCCCGCAGTCGCCCATCTGCCGACACGACGTTAACCAAGTCTTTGATAATTGGTACGGGAATCCCATGCCATAACACAATTTCGTCCTCTCGCGCGAGGGCATACACCGTCCCGCCGGCGCCGATTGCAACATCATGGTGGCAGCGCATTGGTAGCGACCACTTCATCTTGGAATTGCGGTCCAACTTGATTAACATCTGGTCTGCGGCGATAATAATCAGATCGCCATTCGAGCAAAGCTCTACGTTCCTCCACTGAGTCCCTCCATCTATTCTGATTTTCCACTCATGGACAACCTTACCCTCCATGTCAATTAACTGGGCTTCCGGACGGGACCTTGAATTATAGAGATTCAGACCCTCCCAAGCCCGGGTTGGATCATGCTTCACCACGCCTTTTAGCTTCAAGTTATTTTCACTCTCCGGCTCGGTCCAATCCACGTAACCCAGCGCCCCCAGTTTCCGCATTGTATCATTACTGCTCGCAGTTTGGAGCTCGGGCTCGACAGAGTCAATCGCGTGCAGTCCCGCGAACAACAAAGAAACAAATAACACGCTGAGGATGACCGTATGCCACCGGCATCTGGTTATGAGCTTCCAATTAAGAAAGACGGCAAAGCAGAGCAGTAAAACCAGACCTATGATGCGGCTGGCTGCACGAAATGTGACGAGTATCTCTTCATAGAGTACAACTGACGCAACGATAAACGCCGGCACAGACATAACAACAGTACCGTACAAACGCTTACGTGTAATCTTCCGTCCATCCTTGCGATCATGTCCCACTAATCGCCACAAAACAGAGGCCAACAGGACCGACAAGCCAAACAGAACCGTCCAGGAAAGAAACTGGCAACAAAAGACATAAAGCAGTACGTGCCCCGTCAACAGAGAAAGGACCCACATGACCAACCCGGTGACGGGCAGCACAACCGAGGCCTTGTTAACCAGTGATATGCCTTTCATCTGCTAAAACCGCATTCGCGTTTGCCTTTCCCTCGCAGAAACCAGCCGTTGCCCATAAGGCCGAGAGAAGCAGAAAGACCGCCGTCTCCCTTCGTAAATTCTTCATACGCGGAATTCTACACCCCCCTGCCCTGCCCTGCAAGCACAATCCTGCCCAATCTCGCTCGCTGAAAATGTCGGACGTTCTCCGTTGGATGTTCGAAGTTCGATGTTCGCTGTTCACTCTCCTGCCACCATCGGTCAGAGTGTTACTGTCCACGGGTGCGGGCCGTTACCAGAAGAGCCACTTGCCCGCTAAATAAAACAGCACCGTCAGAACAGCCGCTATGGGAACCGTTGCAAACCACGACGTAAATATCTGCCCCACCACTTTGCGGTTTATGGCGGTGATTCCCCGCGCCAGGCCAACACCCAGTATCGCGCCGACAAGAGTGTGCGTTGTCGATACCGGCAGGCCCATCTTCGAACACGCCAGCACAGTCGTCATTGTCGCCACGTCCGCGGCGACCCCTCGCGATGGTGTTATATCCGTCACCTTTGTCGCCACCACGCGTATCACGCGGTACCCGAACGTCATAAGCCCAGCCACTATACCACCGCCACCCAGAAGCAAAACCCAGAACTCCACCGTCACCTTCTCGGGGACCGTATTGTACTTCACGATTTCCGCCACCGCCGCCAGCGGCCCCACTGCGTTTGCCACGTCGTTCGCCCCGTGCGCAAATGCAAGCGTGCACGAAGTCATTATCACAAGTGCCGTAAAACTCCTCTCCACCGTGCCAAGCTGCTCTTCGGTGCTCTGGTAAGGGCTCGAGCGAATCCTTGCCTTCATTATAGCCCAGGCAACCGCGGCCCCGATAAGACCCGCGGTCACACCCAAACCGATGGCGGCGCCCGCCCCGAGGTTCAGATGAATGTTGTGCAAGCCCTTGTATATCGTCGCAAGGACCACTACGGCCACCGTAAAGAACACGCATATCGGCACACCTTTGCGGGCCGCCGACACAGGGTCTGCAACCGACAGTATGAACCGGCTTATCAGCTTGAATATGAGAAAGCCGAGCAGCCCTCCTGCCAAAGGTGATATGAACCAGCTCGCCGCTATCGCCGCCAGCTTGCCCCAGTGTACGTGCAAAAACCCCGCCTCAAGCACCCCGAAGCCCACAACCGCACCGACTATCGAGTGAGTCGTCGATACCGGCATACCAAATAAGGACGCCACGTTCAACCAAACCGCAGCAGCCAGCATCGCACAGACCATCCCACGCGCTAGTACAATCGGGTCTTGCGCAAATACCTGCGACTCGATTATCTCCTTTCGAACCGTATTGGTCACGTGCGAGCCGACCAGAACCGCCCCGCAGAACTCGAATATCCCCGCCAGTATCATTGCCCAGAATATCGTCAGTGCCTTAGCGCCCACGGCGTCGGCCATCGAATTGGCAACGTCGTTGGCGCCGACATTCCACGCCATATAGACTGCTATTATGACCGCTCCTACGATGAGCAATTCCACCTGGGCCGGCTCCCCGCTGACTGGCTATTTCTGGCTTATGATTAACCGAAGATACTTCGACGCCTTTTCTGCGGCATTTGCTATTCGGCTGAGCGTCTTGCAGTACTTATCCAAAAACATTATCGTGACAAAATCCAGATTGTCCTCCATACCATAGAATCTCTTCGCAAATTTTCTTTCAAGCCGATCCGTCTGCCACTCCTCTGTACTTATACGCTCAACCGTCACCAGCATATTCTGCACCTCTTCAGACCCAAATGAACCCTCTGCAAGAGCCGAAAGTTTCTCGGCAAGTGCCATCATATGCTGACTTATCACTATCACCTGCTCGGCAAGCGCCCTGAAATCGCCCTTGAGCTCCTGCGGTATCCTCGTCCTGCGAAGCAGCAGGACGACCGCAAAATCCTGCGCCGCATCGGCCACGTCGTCCTGGTAACCCACAAACCTGGTTAGCTCGGACCGCCCCACCGAAAGAAAATGCACCTTGCTTATCCGGTCGCGAAGCTCGTTTTTTATGAGGTCCGCCTCGTGCTCTGTCTTGCTCATAAGATTATGAAGCTCATCAAGCTTGTCGTAATCTTCGGCCCAAAACGCATCCACCAAAGGCCGTATCAGTTCCACACACTCATGAACCTTCTTTGAATGTTCCCCAAGCATCACAAACGGTGACTGCGAGAACAGCTTACCCAGCACGCCCATCTTTCTTACCCTTTACACGCCCTGCACATTTTCTCGATATTTCAGCGGCCGTTTCCACCAGGATCCGGACCTTGCTTCTGCAATTGGCCTGTATTTGTAACTTCCGCCCCCTCAAAAGTCAACCGCCTTTGCCCCCCTACCGCAGGCGGTGGAGTATGTCTATGCCCTGCTGTATCTTTTCGTCGGTCGTGGCGTAGCTTATGCGAAAGTGTGTATCCTGCTCGCTGAACACGTTGCCGGGTATAATTAGCAGGTTATTTTTTATCGCCTTTTCCACATAAGCGGTTCCGTCGCCATTTGGCGCCCTGACAAACGCATAAAATGCCCCGCTGGGTTTGACTAACTCGAAGTTGTCCTTCAGCCCGTCATAAATCAGGTCCCTTTTCCATCTGTATGCGTCCACGAGCGGGCTAACGTCATAATCCATCGCCGCGATTGCCGCCTTTTGAAACGGGGAAGGTGCGCAGACGAAGGTGTACTGCTGAATCTTGGTCATCTCCTCTATCAGCTCACTGAGCGGCTCGTTCGCGGCAGCATAGCCCAATCGCCAGCCCGTCATCGCATACGACTTGCTGAATCCGCGAAGCACCAGGGTGTTTTCGTAATACTTGGCGATACTCTCGCACTTACCATCATACGAGAACTGCTCATAAATCTCGTCGCTCAGGACCGGCACGTCGTGCTCGGCGGCGATCCGAGCCAGCTCCCTCAGCCGTTTTTGTGAATAGACCATGCCCGTCGGATTGCACGGCGAGTTGACGACAATCAGTTTTGTCCTCGGCCCTATCGCCCGGGCAATGCCGTCGGCCGGCAGGTCGAAATCCGGATAGCTGTCCACGAAAACGCACCTGCCGTCCAACATATTGACCAAGTGTTTGTACATCACAAAGTAAGGGTCCGGTATGATGACCTCGTCACCGGGATTGACCAGCGCCAGCAGCGCCAGCAGAATCCCCCCGCTGACTCCACTTGTCACCAGCACAGCAGGCTTTTCCCAGCCGAACTCATCCTTCAGCCGCCCCGCCACCTTCTCTCTGAGCTGCTCGTCTCCGCCGGTCTGCGTATATTTGTTGGCTCCTGCCCGTATCGCCTCTATCGCCTTTTCCTTCAGCTCATCGGGCACGTCAAAGTCCGGCTGACCAATCGAGAAGTTCACCGGCTCTTTCAGCGAGGCCGCCAGCGCAAAGACCTTGCGAATTCCGCTGGCGTCTATCCGTTTCGTCCTGTCGGCAAGGAGCTTCTTCATCTTTGCCCTGCGCAGAGAACAAGCCGCACCCCCGGCTTGCTCAACAGCCAAAAGTGCGGCGTCTTATTTTCAAAAACTCTAATCCTCGGTTTTCTCGGCTACCTCACCTGGCTCTGCCTTCTCAACAGCTCCCGCTGCAGCGGCCTCGGTTGCCGCCTCCTTCTCGGCACTCTTTCGCCCTGCGTGGCTCTTGCGGTGTGCAACCTTTGGAAGCCCCAGCACCGGCCCCCCTTCGTCCCACCGCTCATCTTCTTTTAACGAGTCAATCCGCTCAGCCCGGCTGAGCACGTTTCTGTGTCGCGTCAGCGCCCCTTTAATCTTTAACGACCGGTCTATCGACATCAAAAACTTCTCCTGTCACCTATTAGTCGAATTTCATTCCGTACGCATCATGAAACGGCCTGGTTCCAAACGTCTCGTAGCCCTCAGGTGCCTTGTAGTTCTCGCCGAGCTTGATTATGCGCTGTTTTGCGCGATACCCGTCGGTCCCGGTCCGTTCCGGGTTATCGTATTTGCTCACCGTCACTAAATAATACCATTCGCCTCTTCTCAGTATCTCGGTCTTTATGCCTAACCGCTTGAAATAATCCTTCACCGGCTCGAGGTGCGCTCTGGCCTGGTAAGTCTGTATCACAATCCTGTTGCTTCCGGCCGAGGTATCTACTGGCGCTGTTTCCCTCGCCGGTGCTGTGTCGGCAGCGAGGCTTGTTTCGTCGGGCAAGCTCGGCTGGCGCTGCGCGGCGCCGGGCCGGTCGTCCGAGACCCCAAGCCCTGCCGTCTGCCTCGCACCGATGCTCTGTCCCAATCTAAAGCAAAGCAGCAGCAAAGCAATCATCGTCAGGACGACGGCCACCGTCCCGGTATAAGGCAGCGAAAACTCAATTCGCCCCGCATTAAACTGCACCGGTTTCGGCCTCTTGGGCCAGGCGGCCGGCCTGCCAAACGACTGCGGCTCCTTTTTCTCTTTCGCTTCCTGCGGCTCGGCCTGCTCCGCCGTCTTCGGCTGCAACGGCTCTAAGCTCTTGCCGTAGCCGGGCTTATAGAGCTCACCGCCAATTACCTCATACAGTGCCTTTTTCCTGCGCTTACGCACCATTTCGACCTGACCTACCTGAGAAAAGCGGTAATTGACACCACTGTTTCGCTACGGGTCCTTGCGGGCTCGGCTACCATTGTCGCAAACAGTTGTCTTTTCTACAATATTTGCCAGCCGAGTTCAATCACAAAAAAACAATTTCTTACTCCTCCACCCCCCTGCGCTGCCGCGCCGTTAAGCCCCACGCGACTTGCCTGCCGCCCCTGTCTGCCGACGAGACCAGCCGTTCGCCCACAAATCCCCCGGCCGCAAAACCGCGAGGGCAATCGAGTCCCTATTTCGGATATGACCGGTATATCGTATTCCAAGGTCGATTTACTCTTATGTAATTACAGGTCTGTTATAACTATGTCTTTGGTGTATTACGATACCATTTTTACCGTCTTTGTGCCCTTGACGCCAATCGCACGAGAACGCCTCTTTCCTCATCCATCCGGCGTGCTCAACTTATTTGCCAACCGTTATTGCCGCCCAAATAAAAAGGACTTGAAACCCTTGATCCTGAGCTCATGTTTGCTCCTCGGATAGTCAGACTCCCATCGGCCAACATTTGTATACTCTTGTCCGTTTGGGTCTATTATCCTCCGAGAATATGCCCTGTTGGGCTTGAGTTCCAGGAAGTACTGATAACTTTCGCTGACAGCGGTGTACTTGCCGACGAGCGACTCCGGCGCGCGATCCTTACATCCTGCGGTCAGTAAAAGGAGGAGCGAAATAGTAACCCGAGAAATCATTTGACTGCTGACCTTTCTTCTTCTTTTGCTTCGAGGTATTGGGCCAGTTCCTTAAAGCCCGCTTTCAATGCTATTTCTTTTGGGGTCTTATTCTTATTGTCTCTGTAACCAGGGGTTGCACGTCTGAGTAGTCTCTCTGCTGCCTCATTATTGTCCCGCGTAGCAGCTATATATAGTTGACGGTAGTTGAAATCATTTTTTGCGAGTAGATCCGCTCCATGCTCGACCAGCGCTTTAGCCGCCTTCATATTTTCCAGCATAACGGCCTGATGTAACGGCGTGTCGTTATCATTATCTTTTGCAGAGACATCGGCACCATACGAAATCAGGATGTCTATTATATCTCTACCACTCCACATAGCGGCATCATGCAACGGAGCCCGGCCAAACTTATCCCTACAATTGGCTGTCGCCCCATGCTCAAGCAACACTTTTACTGTATCATAGTGTCCAAATTTTGCGGCTTTCGCCAGGGGCCTTTCGTTAAGGTCATTGCCTAATTCGATATCCGCACCATGTTCGAGGAGAAATTCCACTACTTCGGTATGCCCTTTCATAGAGGCAAGGTATAACGGGGTCATTTTAAGCAAATCTTGGGCATTTATCTGGTTGGGGTCTCGGTCGATTATTCTTTTTACCTTCTCCAGATCTCCCTTCCGTGCAGCTTTATGTATGGGTTTTCTTCCCGTACAACCAGCAGAAACAGACAGGAGCAAAATCACCAGGCACAGATTGGCCGCTTTGAAAATAGTCTTAGACATAACCATGATTCCTAAAAGGCGAGATTAAACAGAATAGTCGTGGCCACCGATGTCCAGAAGTCAGGCCTCACGGCTCTTCCCATCTCATAACCTGCCATTCCATCAGCCATATCTCTATCAATACCGAATTGACCACCTTCAAATACGTTCCTGCCTTGATATTCCACCCACAAGCGTAGGCGAGCGATTTACATGGCAACTGTTATGGTCGGGCGAGAGAGGCGGCGGCGGTTTTGGCGAAGTAGGTGATGATTATGTCGGCGCCGGCGCGCTTGATAGCGGTAAGGGCCTCGGTCATCGCTGCGTCTCTGTCGAGCAGGCCGGCGTCGGCTGCTGCGTTTATCATCATATACTCACCGGAGACGAAATAGGCCGCTATGGGGACATCGAAGCGAGCGCGGGCCCTGGCGATTATATCCAGATAGGCAAGTGCGGGCTTTACCATGACGATGTCGGCGCCTTCTTCTATATCGAGCGCAATTTCCCGAAGCGCCTCTCTGGCATTGGCGGGGTCCATCTGATAGGTCTTTCTGTCGGCAAGGCCGGTGGAGGCGTCGGGGGCACAGTCGGCAGCGTCCCTGAACGGCCCGTAGAAGCTGCTGGCGAACTTGGCAGCGTAGGACATTATCGCGACATCTTCGAAATGGTTTGCCTCGAGGGCCTCGCGTATCGCGCGGACGCGGCCATCCATCATATCCGAAGGGGCAACGATATCGGCGCCCGCCTGCGCATGCGATAGCGCCGCCTTAGCCAAAAGCTCGCAGGTCGCATCGTTATCGACCTTGCCGTCTTTGATAACTCCGCAGTGCCCGTGCTCGGTATATGCACACAGACACACATCCGTAATCACGACAAGCTCAGGCGTTTCTTTCTTTATCGCCCGGACCGCCTGTTGCACCGCCCCGTTTTCGGCCCAGGCCTCCGAGCCATTCGCATCCTTCTTCGCCGGCAGGCCAAACAGCAGCACGGCAGGTATCCCCAAGTCCACAATCTCTCTCGCCTCGGCGACGACCGTATCGGGCGAAAAATGAAAACAGCCCTGCATCGACTTAATCGGCTCGGTTACTCCCCGGCCGTGGCGCACGAAAAGCGGATACACCAAATCATCGATGGCCACCTGCGTCTCGCGCACAAGACGACGAATGCCCTCGGACTTCCTCAGCCGCCGCATCCTCACTTCCGGAAATCCCATAGTCATACGCTCCCAGGAACAAAAACCTGATACTGAAAATACTCCACAAAAGCCGAAATTGCAAACGTAAATGCCCGGCCTTATTAGAGGCCGATTTCTTCGTCCGTAAGGTAACACGCCGGCTCATTAAGCCAGTTCTCGGCCGCAGGGTCTTCGCCCAAAAATCTGTAATTGCCCTTACACAAATAAAACCATTTGCACACTAAGCACCGCTCATCTGCAAACTCATCTCTGTTCCGCAGCTTTGCCAGGACCGGCTCCTGTTCATCTGTCCAAATCTCTGCAAATTTCCTGTCTTTTACATTGCCGAGCGAATAATTCCTCCAGAACTGGTCAGCATAGACCTGTCCATCCCATCCGACGCAGACGATGCCCTGTCCGATCCTGTTGCCTCCCGCCGCAGTCAACAGCCGTCTTGCTTGTTCCAAGCCCTCTCTTTGTTGTCTTTCCATCGTCACTAAGATGAATGGCCCGTCTGCATGATTGCCGACGGTAAGCACTTCATCAACCACCCCCCTGCCGACAAAATCATCCGTCTTGTCAATTATGGTCTCGACCACCCGCCTTGTCTGCTGCGACGAGAGCGCCTGGTCTTCCAGTTCCACCGCCCTGCCCGACCTTATCAAGTGATAAAAGCAAATCCGCCTCGTCCCGCTGTCGGCCGCTATATCGAAAGCCGCCTCGATCTGCTCGGCGTTCTCGGCCGTTATCGTGAATCGAAGCCCCGTCCGCAAACCGGCCTGCCTGCAGCTTTCTATCCCGCGCATTGCCGCCGCAAAGCATCCTTTTTTCTGCCGAAACTTATCGTGAAACTCTTCCCGCCCGTCAATCGATATCCCCACGTAGCTCACAGCCGCCTCTGCAAGCCGCTCTGCCGCCCTTGCGTCAATCAGCGTCCCGTTTGTCGACAGCACCGTCCGAAGCCCCAGCCCCTTTGCCTCGCCGAGCAGCTCAAACAAGTCCTCTCTCAACAACGGCTCTCCCCCGCTAAACAAAACGACCGGACAGCCCACCTGCGGCAGCAGCGCCAGAAAACTCCTTGCCTGGCGGGTGCTCAGCTCACTGTCACCGTGACACGCACCCGATGAGCTGTAGCAGTGCAGACACCGCAGGTTGCACCTCGACGTGCAGTTGTAAACCACCACAGGCCCCGTCCCCTCGCCGTGTTCATAGCGCAGCTGGTCGCTTTGGCCTGCAAGCCCGCAGTATAATTTCGAGACGTTTATCATTTCTCAAAAACCCGCCCCTGTTGCTTAACCAACACCCCCTTGCCTCACACTGACCTGCTCGATGGCAGCGATAAGCCCGTCTATCGTATGCTCGTCGGCCCGTGTTTCCACCTGCACTCCGAGTTGTCGCAGCTTCTCCGATGTCACAGGCCCTATCGAGGCGACCTTGGCGCCTGTTGTCTTTACCGTCTCTTCGCCGATTTGTTCGACGAAACACTCAGCGGCAAAGGGACTGGCAAACGTTACCCAGTCCACCCGCCCTTTTGTCATCTGCGTTTTGACCTGCTCTGCATCAAATGTATTTTTCGTAAGCGTATAGACCGCTACATCCTCGACCTCTGCCCCTGCCTTGCCTAAAATCTCGGCAAGCTCGGCCGAGCCGAGCTGCGAACGAAACAGCACAATCTTCCTGCCCCGCAAATCCGCAAAGTCCATAAGCTCTCGCGCAAGCTCCCGGCTCGTATATATGCTCGGCACAAAATCCGCCCTTATGCCGAACTGCTCAAGCGCCCTGGCGGTCTCTGCCCCGATAGCCGCAACACGCACACCGGCAAGACATCTTGCATCTTTTTCCAATCTCCCGACCGCTTCAAAAAACATCCGAACCCCGTTGGCGCTGGTAAATATCGCCCAGCCGTATTCCTTTATTCGCCTAAGTGCCTGTAAAAACGCGTTGCTCTCCATAAGCGTTTTTATCTTAATCGTCTCCGCCTCAATCGTCTTGCCGCCTCTTGCAGCAATCTTCGCGGCAAACGCGGCATTACCCTCCGCATCCCGTGTCACCACGACCGTCTTGGCAAACAAGGGCAGCTTCGCAAACCAGCAAAGCCGCTCATCCGGCCTCGCGGCCTGACCTATAATCAACAGTCCCGGCGGCGCAATCTGCGCATCGCTGCACTGCTGCTCTATTGTTGCCACCATTCCCGACACAATCCTCTGACTGCCCATCGTTGCATCCGCAACGACAGCGGCCGGTACCTCACTCGACATCCCGAACTCCATCAACCGCCCTGCAATCTCACCTAAGCTGCCAATCCCCATATAAAACACTATCGTCCCACCGAACCCGGCCAGAAACTCCCAGTCGATATTGCTCTCACTCTTGCCCGCCGCCTCTCTGCCCGTTACAAACACCACCTGCGAGTTGTACTGCCTGTCGGTAAGGCACAGGCCCGCATAGCCGGCTGCTCCGCTCGCTGCCGTCACCCCCGGCACTATCTCAAATTCTATCCCCGCTTCGGCCAACAGCCGGGCCTCTTCACCGCCCCGCCCGAATATCAGCGGGTCCCCGCCTTTTAATCTGACAACGGTCTTCCCTTCCCGCGTCTTGTCCACCATAAGCTCATTTATCTGCTGCTGTGTAAACGACCCCAACCCTATCCTCTTCGGCGCAGCGATTATCTCCGCATCGGCCCTTGCCAGACGCAGCATCGCCGGATTTACTAACTTATCGCAAATAACACAGTCCGCCGTGCGCAGCACCTCCGCGCCACGTAGCGTTATCAAATCCGCCCGTCCGGGCCCTGCACCGACCAAATAAACCTTCCCTTTTTGCCCCTGCTTACAGCTCATACATCACGCACTGCCCCACGAAAAACCGCTCCGAACATTATAAGAAGAAATCCGAAATCCAAACACATCAAACCGTAACAAATCCGGGCAACTCAATGAACAGGGTATTCTCCAGATTACTCACATACGGTCGAGAATCTTAGCGGCAAGTCCCTCCGCCAGCATAAGTGCATCCTGCACCGACCCGGCGATTTTCCTTCTGACGAATTCACCGCCCCGGGCATCCGCTAAAAAAGCGGTCAGCTTCATATCCGCACCGGTGATTTCGGCATAGACCCCTGCCGGCGCGTGACAGCCGCAGTTTAGACACTCAAGCACCTGCCGCTCCGCATCAGCCGTCACCCGTGCCGGCTCGTCATCTATAGCAGAGACAACCTCCACCGTTTCTTTGTCATTACTGCGAACCTGAACCGCCAGTGCCCCCTGTGCTGCTGCCGGCATGAACTCTGTCGGCTCAAACACAATCGAGATTCTCCGGCCAAGCCCCAATCTCTCCAGGCCCGCCCGAGCCAGGATAACCGCGTCGCAGGCGCCCTGCTCTAACTTTTTGATTCGTGTGGTGACATTTCCGCGTATCGCAGCACACTCAATATCAGGCCGAAGCCGCTTTATCTGAACCGCCCTTCTCAAACTCGATGTCCCCACCTTTGCTTCTGCGGGCAAGTCGTCAATCGACCGTATTGGCTTGGCTGCTACGAGACAATCCTCAACAAAAAGGCGGTCACAAACAGCGGCAATACTCAGGCCCTTGCGCTTCTGTGTCGGCAAATCCTTGTAGCTGTGAACTGCGATATCCGCGTCGCCGGCGAGCAGCGCACCTTCGAGCTTCGAGGTGAAAAAACCGGTGCTCTTTATCTGCCAAAGAGCGGTCCGCCTGTCACGGTCCCCCCTGCTGCTGATTTGCCTGACCAGAAAGTCAAGTTCGGGATGGGTTTCTTTCAGGAGATTGACAACGATTTCGGTTTGTCTGACTGCGAGCCGTCCCGGCCGTGTCGCAATTACAAATCGCCTGCTCATTTCTCGCGCTCTTCGTCGGCCCGAAACATCCTGTTTATCAAGTCCGCCGCCTCAGCCGGCTCACTGCCCGTTTCTTCTTCCGCACCCGACTTCAAAAAGCTAATCGGCCCATGAAGCAGCTTCTTTGCCAACGACTCTGCAAACAGCTCCAGCTTTTCTTCGTTACCCTCGCCGAAATCCTTTGCGTACCGTCTCGCTTCGGCACGTGCCAGCTCAGCGGCCCTTTTGCTCAACCGGGATATCACAGGCACAGCATCCAAAGACCCCTGCCAGCGAGCGAATTTCTCTGTAAACTCATCGACTATCCTCTTCGCCTTCGGGACCTCTCTGCTTCGTTTTTGCCTGTTGGCTGCTATCTGCTCGCTCAAATCATCAATGTTTACCAGCGTCGCGCACTTAAACTCATTAAGTCGCGAATCAATGTCCCTTGGCACCGCGATATCTATCAAAAGCAGCGGCCTCTGCCGCCCCTCCAGAACTTCCCGCACCTGCTCGTATCTCACTACCGGCTCAGCCGCACCCGTTGATGCAATCACCAAATCCACCTCATCCAGTTTGCTCATTATCTCGCCAAGCCCTGTCACCTCACCTGCCCCGAGCCGACACCGCATCTGCCTCGCCTTATCCGGATTGCGATTGGCGATAATAAGACGCCCGGCGTCCGCCTTTAAGAGATACCTGGCAGCAAGCTCGGCGTTTTCGCCGGCGCCGATGACCATCGCACAGCCGCCCGCCAAATCCACGTTGTGCTTGGCTAACTCAACCGCCGCCAAGCTTATCGACACCGCTCCGCAGTTGATATCGGTCCGGCTGCGGACCGCCTTGCCCACCCGAAATGCCTGGTGAAAAAGCCGATGAAACATAAAGCCGCTCATCGAGCTTTCTATGGACTCGCCATAAGCCGCCTTGACCTGCGAGAGAATCTGATTCTCACCAAGCATCTGCGAATCGAGACCGGCGGCGACCTCGAATAAGTGCCTGACCACATCTATTCCCTGCTTCCGCTCGCTGTAGCCGGCCCACGCCTCTGACGCCTCAGGCCTGACCTGCCCGACAAGCTCCCTCATAAAACCATCGCTTGCCAGACCCTTCTTCGCGTAAAGATAGAGCTCGGTGCGGTTGCACGTCTCAAGCATCACCGCATCGCGCACGCCGCCAGAGCGAAGTTTGTCGAAAACCCGCCGCCGCTGCCCTTCATTGAAGCGGACCTTCTCCCGCTGCTCTACCGGGCATTTATGGTGTGTTACGCTGTAAAGGGTAAGCTCCATAACGCCGCTGTCTCGTCGGACTAAAGATGTCAGTATAACCACTGTCGCGCGTTTACGCCAGCAGTTCCCGCTGTAGTGCTCTGTCGCAACCCCGACAAGTCGAGGTCATTCCTGCGGAAACAGGAATCCAGTTTATCGAAAGCCTGGATTCCGCATCAAGTGCGGAATGACAGCTCCTCAAATTGTATGCAACAGAGCACTATGTCAATAACCGAACAGCCAGTCCCATGCCAAGACGGCAAGGTCGCCTTCGTCTATCGCCTGATTGCTGTCGTCGAAATTCGCCCCGCCGCAGGGCTGGCTGCCGCAGTCGTTGCGCCAGTAGCCAGCGAACATCGAATAGTCCACAAAGTTGACAAACCCGTCACCGCTCAGGTCCGTTGCCGGCCCTGCCACTATCAAGTCTATCTGTGCAGAGGTCATCACCTCCGGCGGACTCTTGCCGTTATCGACCCAGATGTCGTACATATCCTGACCTGTCGTGTCGGTAGTGTTCTCGTCCCGCAGAAACTCAATGAACTCCTTGCTTGTGCTCTGATAATAGAGCGTGACTTCCGCCCGCGCCGCACCGGGAGGAATCGCGTAATACGTATCATCCCAGTATTGGCCGTCCGCGTAAGAGTATGCAACGGGCGCACCACCAAAAGCCACAAATGCCGCATTGGCAAAGCCCCTCGGCGGTATGCGGTTGTCCTTGTATATCTTGTTATTGAGGACAAAGTGGAACGAGGGCCCTTCGGGCTTACCCACAAGCGGCGCGGTAATGGAATCCAGCCCCGGCTTGACCTCGTAAATCTTCACTTCGGCATCCTTCGTCAGGACAGCCGAGTTCACATCGTAGGCCCCCGATTCGCTGATAAGGTGATTTGCACCATCATAGAACTTTACGTTTATCCACATCCGCCGCCCTTCCGGATAGCCCGTCGGCAATTTATGACCGGTGTTATTCGTCAAGGTGACCTTCAAATCCGAGCCGACCTGAGCGACGTTCATATCCGCGGCATTTTGCAGCATATATCTGGCACGGGTGATACCGGTCTGCATCACCGCGCCGTTCACATCATTAGGGTAAATAGCCGAGAGCACCGCGGGCATCCACGTATTGCCCCCCGTCTGGTCGTGAAGCGGCAAATCAGTTCGCAAAGGCGGTGTGCCGAAGTTGCAGCCGTAGCCCGTCACATCGCGCATATGACAATCCTGACAGGTGGCAACGTAATCCTTGTTGCCCCCGAACTGCGGCGCATAGACACCATCCTGTGAATTATACGCGCTGTGGAACCACTCGCTGTATGTGCGCTCAACCGGCGCGAGCACATCCGATGCAAAATCAACCGCCGGTGCATCAAACGCATTCGGCACGTAGTTGCCGCTCGGGTCCTTCTCGAATGCAGGATTGCTCACATCGTGACACGTCCCGCACAGAGCGGCCTCGCGGTGAAAAGGTGAGACCAGTACGGGATGGCCGGTATTGGCGTTGAGGAACGGCCCACGCCTGGCCCCCGTGGGGTCAACTATGTACATACCGTTGGCCACGTCATCAGGCGGGTCAACCAAACCTGCTAAAATGCCCTCATCCTGCGCCGGGTTCGCCGCAGGGTCAAAATAGGGGTCTATAAGACGATGGCACAAGTCGCACGCCACTCCGCTTGCGTCCGTATCGAGCATCTGTGAACCGTCGGTCGGCACAGACCTTCCCTGCAGCCATCCGCGAGGAAGGTGACATCGGAGGCACAAATCCCCGGAATCAGGCGCATTCTGATTCGAAACCACCATCAACGCCTTGAACAGGGGGTCAAGCGACGCCTGGGCCATCATACTGCCCTGCCAGTTGCGGAAGGGCTCGACGTTCGGGTCGTAATCGCCGTGGCAGACGGCACAGGCAGCCGGCGGATTCAATATTCCCGCCTCGTGCGGCTGACTTCCCGGCTGGTCGAAATCCCGAAGCGTCGTCGGGGCGTCACCACCCGG
This sequence comes from uncultured Pirellulales bacterium, assembly GCA_964514115.1. Taxonomy (GTDB): domain Bacteria; phylum Planctomycetota; class Phycisphaerae; order Sedimentisphaerales; family Anaerobacaceae; genus CAZEPI01. The sequence goes on from CAZEPI010000003.1 coordinate 91,368, forward strand.
CGGCGATTCAATCGTAAAGACGGCGTCAGAGGTATCCGAGCCCTCGTTGAATGAATTGTCTATTGCAACGACAAGTATCAGGGCCTGCGTCGTAGGCCGATTGGCGGGATACCATTCGTACGTCCCCGTATTGGAAAGTCCAAGCGCAACCGGGTCGTATGTCGAGCCGTTGTCCAACGAGACGTATATATCAATTCCCGCAATTCCCCCTGCGTCACCGGCTATCCACTGCACGGTCGCGGCCTGATTGCCTACCAGCGTCTCTCCACCATCCGGTGCTATCACCGTCACATCAGGCGGCGTTGTGTCACCGCCTGTGCTTGGGACGAGGTGACTCTGAATGTCCGCAGTATCTACATTTGTAACCTGCGAAAGATTTGCCGGCTTCAGGCCCGGGAAGGTCGGCGTGTTTACATAAGTGCTCGTGTCTGTAATCTCGGTTCCGTTGTTGAATCCGTCACCATCGCTGTCAAGACCGTCAAGCGACAGGATGTCGTCTTTATCTCGATTCGGCGTGCCTTCGACTGCAAGGCCATAGGGATTCCGCGTGCCGCCCCCGCCAAAATCGAAGTGACAGACGCCGCAGTGGCCGGCGTGACTCGGCACATCATCCAGCACCGAGCCATTGGCCGAGGGATAGGCCTTGAAAAACTCCTTGCGATAGGGATTCCTCGCAAAAGCATTTTGTGCCGTGACCAGCAGGACCAGGCACAGCACGACTGCGATAAAGAGCAGTCTCGATGAGATTGATTTAGATGAGCGGCTATCCATAATTCACCTCCTCCTAATTGAGATGCGCCGGTATGCCGGGTTTGAATGCGGCAGAGTACACAGTTTACCCCTGTCAGACAGTGTACTTTTTCCGAATTCATATTTTAGCGGGTTCCGTATCAGATAACAAGCGCAAACTGAATAATAACACACGGAAACTTCCCTAAGTGTTCGGCAGCCGCATGGCAGGTGCAAATACCCCGAAAATCATACCGGAAAAAGGGGTAGATGCGGTCCGCGAGCCCATTATTCCTTGACCGGCTGACGTATTGCCGATATTATAAATATGGCTAACAAAGACCCTTCGAGCATCAAAATGAAAAGCAGGACAATACAAAAGGGTGATTTCACACGCCTAACGCGGCGGCGGTTCCTCGGCCGCGGTATGGCCGGCCTGACCGCTGCACTGGCTGGAACGCTGCCGACAGGCGGCTGTCGCAAGACAGGAACAGGCCCGAAACAGCCAAACGTCATACTCATCTCTATTGACACCACCCGCCGGGACCATTGCTCTGTGTACGGCTATGAAAAAGACACGACGCCAAACCTTCGTGCGTTTGCCGAAGATGCGACGGTCTTCGACCTTGCGTACTCGCCCTCCTCAACCACCGGGCCGTCACACGCTTCGTTCTTTACCGCCCTGTACCCCATGTCACACCACGTCATCAAAAACGGATTTACCCTCGCACCCGAACACGCCACGATTGCTCAGATACTGAAGGAGCGCGGTTACCAGACTGCCGCAGTGGTCGGCTCTTTTGTGCTGCACTCGAAGTTTGGCTATGCCAACGGCTTTGACTTTTACGACGACCAGCTCGTCCCCGAAGAGGCCAAGCTGCCGCGTATGGGCCGCTGGGAGGGGCTTTATATCGATGAGCCCTTTGACCGGAGAGCCGAGTTCGTCTCACAGCGAGTGGTCAACTGGCTAAGGCACAGCCGCGACCGCTCGAGCCCCTTCTTTTTCTTTGTCCACTACTTCGACCCACACAATCCGTACTCGCCGATTGAGCCGTTTAGAAGCGCTTTTGCGCCCAAGGACCCGTCGGCTGGCAACCTCGACGATGCCATCGGGCGATACGATGCCGAAATCGCGTCGGCAGACCACGCCATCGGCCAACTCCTGCAAAGTCTCAAAGATATGAAGCTCGAAGAGAACACGCTGGTGGTAATCACCTCCGACCACGGTGAGGGGCTTATGGAACACAACCATATGTACCACGGTGTCAATATCTACGAGGAGGCGGTTCGCGTGCCCTTGCTCATCCGGCTGGGCGGGCTAATCCCAAAAGCTCACAACATCAGCACAGCCGTCGGGCTTACCGGTCTGGCACCGACGCTGCTTGAGCTTGCCGGTATCGACGCAGGTAAACTGCCCTTTCAGTGTCCATCGTTCGCCCGGCTAATCTTCGAAAAGAAGCAGGTCGAATTCGCAAAGCCCCTCTACCTTTACCGGCGCCACTACAAAGGAGGTATCGAGGTCGCAACATACGTCAAAGGTGAAAAGTTCGGCATCCGCCACAACGAATGGAAATACATTGACGGGCCGCAAGAGCAGACCCAAGAGCTCTTCAACCTCCTGGTTGACCCCGGAGAGCTAAACAACGTCTGTGGCGGCCACACCCACCAGACCCAAAACCTCGTTGCACAGCTCGACCGCTGGAGAAAACATTGCACGTCTGCAGCAACTGCCCAGAGCTCCATCCCGCCGGAAGACCTCGAGAAACTGAAATCCCTCGGTTACGTCGAATAATCCTTGCCGCCATCGCACCGACAATTCGCTTTGCGCACTTGCAAAACGCCTCCTTTGTGACATAATCGTTTTCGGCTGCGCCCGCCAACAGTGTCTTGCGATTGTGCACGAAAGGAAACGGTTTTGCCGTCAACGAACAATTCAAAGTCAATTCTGCTCTGGGCAGCTCTCGTATGGATATGCCTGCTCGCCGGCTTTAGTATTTACGGTGCCTTCATCGGCACCGACCGCGCCAAGCAATTCTTCAACACCATCCCGCTTTCGATTTACTGGTTTGCTTTTGTGCTGCTGCTGGTCGTATCTTTCTGGTCGTTTGGCCGGCTGATAAAACACCCCGCCCTTTTGCTTATCCACGCCGGCTGCCTGTTGGTCCTCATCGGCGCAATGTACGGCTCGGTTGCAAGCCATCATCTCCAAAGCACACTCTTAGGCATCGACAAAATCCGTACAGGCCGAATGATAATCTATGAAAACGACCAGACCGACATCGTCTTTCTCCCCGACGGCGCCGAAAAGCAACTGCCTTTCTCCATCCGCCTGAAAGACTTCCGAATCGAACACTACGAACCCGGCTATTTGCTGACAAGCGCCGACGACAAAGCCAACCGGCGACTGCCCGCAAATACCGATGCAGAATATGACCTTGGGCCGCAATACGGGAAAGTCACAATCCTGCGACGGTTTAGAAACTTCAAGCTCACTATCGAAAACGACAAAAGAATCGCCGTCGATGCACCGGGCGGCGATGAAAATCCCGCACTTGAGCTGCGCCTGACCGGCCCCGACGGCGCCACGAAAACCAGATACGTATTCGAACGTTTTCCCGGCCACGCACATCCCGACGAAAAACTTTCCTTCTCATACTACCGCCCCATCCGCGAATACATAAGTGAGCTTCAGGTAATCAAAGACAGCACCGTGGCGTCTGAGAAAGACATCGAGGTGAACCATCCGCTGCGCTTCGCAGGCCAAATCTTCTACCAGCACTCTTACGACGACCAGGCCAGCCAATACACCGTCCTTCAGGTGGTTTCCGACAGCGGACTAAGTGTGGTCTATCTTGGCTATACCCTGCTATGCATCGGCGTATTTTGGCAGATGTGGTTCGTTAAATTGAAAAAGGCGCGCAGATAACAAATGACGATTAAGTTCACAATTCAGGGTCTGCTGATTTACATGGCGATGGCAATGTATCTGCTCACCTTTATCTCGACGGTGCTTCGGCGCCGAAGAGCAGGTGACACCACCTTCTTCGCCGCCTTCATCGCTTCCGTCATCAGCGTCGCCTATCGCTGGCTGGCCGTTGGCCACCTGCCTATGCAAAATCTTTTCGAGGTGCTGTTGTGCCTTGGCGCTTTGGTCTGGCCCGTCTCGGTCTTCTGCCGTAAGCTGCTGCGCATCGGCGGGGCATCTGCAGATATGCTGATTGGCGCGGTTGTATTATTCCCTGCCGGCTTCGTCTTCAGCGAGCGAATTATGCCGCTTCCCCCCGCGCTGCAAAGCCACCTCTTCGGCCCGCACGTTATGGTCTATATGCTCTCATACATACTGATGACAAAGGCAGCAATCCAGGCCGTTATACAATTGGTCAAAGCTGACGCCGCCGCCAATACCACACTCATCGAACCGGAGCAGGGAACATATCGAATGGTCTGCGCCGGCTTTCCGCTGCTGACACTCGGGCTTATACTCGGAAGCATCTGGGGGCAGCAGGCATGGGGCGACTGGTGGGGCTGGGACCCCAAAGAGCTTTGGTCGCTTGCCTCCTGGCTCGTTTACGTCGGCTATCTGCATTTTCGTTTTATGTTCGGCAAAAAACACCCACGCATCAACAGCACCTGGGCAATCACAGGCCTTGTAGTCATTATCATTACGCTTCTCTGGGTCAATTTCTCCCGCCTCTTCGCCGGCCTCCACTCCTATGCCCTCTAACACAGCCCCTGCACAGCAGTTCTCCCCATCAACAATTAACGCGGAGAGAAGGGTCAGGTTTCGGTTATGTAGCCGTAGGGAGGGACGGTCTTGCCGTCTGCCTGCTGTGGTTTGTCGGAGAAGTTGCAGACAATTGAGCAGCCGCTGGAGAAAGTGGTTTGCTCGAGGTTGCGGTCTTCGGTGAGGAACTTGTGGTCGAGCATTTCGGATGTGGCTATTTTTTCGTGCCATTTGTCGATGTGGAAGGTGTTCTTGAAGTGGTCCTCGTTTCTCCGCTCGGCATCCATGAAGAGCAGCGGCATGTATCCCCACAGCATATCCTCGAGCCACGCAGGATACGCACGGTCGCCGAAACGGCTTGTGTATCGGCCTATGAAGGCGGCATCGTGGAAGACAAGGGGCCAGAGGGGGACATACTGGTCTGAGCGTCTGTGGCGACATTCGAACCAATCGACGTGGGGGATACCGAAATCAGCGGATTCTTCGCTGCCGACGAGAACACCCTGCTGTTTCAAGAAGCTGAGAAGCTCGCTTTTGTACCGGAGGTCCTGGGTGCGGGTGAGGGTGTTTCCATTCTCATACGACTGGTACATTTGCATGGCGGTGGTGGTGTCGATGAACATTAACTTAGGGCTCAGTGTGCTGATTTGCTGCCAGTTTCTTTTTGCGTACTTAAGGCCGTTGCGAGAGTTGACGGCGTATGCCTGCCCGCCCGCCCAGAAACCGGCTGGCATAAGCCGGCCGTTGGCCATGATGTTGACACCTTTTGGGAAATTCGGCGTGGTGTCGTACATATCCTGGTAGTTGTCATGGAGCCCGGCGACAATTGGTTCGGGCAGGGCCATAATCTGCTTTAGCGTATCTATGGGGCCGAGCGCGGTTTCGGGCGGCCAAATGTCAGGGTGTGAGGCGTCGTAGCCGCGGTTAATCCAGCCGCGGAGGATTACAGGGCCTTTTTTGAATCCGAGGGATTTGGCTTTTTCGATGTGTCTCAGGACATCGGCGTGAGTAAAGGTGATGTCGATTCGGTCACCCAGTCGGCGCTCGGCCTGTTCTCTTGTGAGCCAGAGGTCCTCGGCATCGCGTTTACGCATCGGTGGTCTCGCCTGGAAAAAGGATAGGAGGCGGCCCCCGATGAAGTGAGCAAGGTTGGGATTGGCTTCGATTTTTTCATCAAGGGATTTGAAGATATTGTTCTCGATTGCCCAGTTTCGGTAGATTTTTGCAAGCGTTACGTAGTTTCCTTTTGTGAATTTGTAGCGCACGGAGTATGTGGGCTTCCATTTTCGCAGGGATTTTAGCCAGACGGGCGAGATTGAGCGGTTAACTCTAAGTGCGCCGGAGTCGGGCAGTCCACGCTGGAGGATGGCGAGCCAGCAGGCATCGTTTTTTATTCCACCGAACCATCGCATATTAATGTCGGACCAGAAGGGGTAGAATTCTCTGTCGAAGCGGTCACTTTCAGGCGGGTCGCGCAGCCAAAGCCCTATGCCGCTTGGGATGACAAGGGAGTCGCAGATGACGGGCGGAGGGAAGACAAGCGAGGGGATGGTATCGTCTATGCGCACGATTCTAAAGACAAGCCAGTCGTCTTCAAGGTAGATATCGGCAAGGAAGTAGCCCACGATCTGGTTTTGTCTGCCGAGGAGAGTGAATTGGAAGCGGTCACCTCGCGGCTTGACAGCGAAACGTCCGGGGTACTGCTCACAAAAGGAGCGTGCCGAGCGGGCCCAGACGTGGCCGAGGTCGATGGAGGATTCTTCCTGTATGGCGACGGGGGAGGTGTTCCAGTGGACGTTGTTTACCTTGTCGAAAATCATTGTCGAGCCATCGGAGAAGATGAGGACGGAGAGGTAATCATTCTCAAGGCGCCTGATTATTTCTGCGAAGGACCGGCCGGGCAGGTGGGTGATTCTGGCAGATGAGTCACCGCAGCCGGCAAACGAGGTGATCGCGGAGATAGAACCGGCAACGGCGGCAGCGGATTTAAGGAAGTCTCTTCTTTTCATTTTGTTCTTCCTGTGCAAACGTATGCAAAGAAACGTTTTGTGAATTGGTTTTCCGCGGGAGCAAGCCCGCAAGAACGATGGTGCTCAAGAGCGGCAGAATAAGCGATGCACGACGCCCATGCAAGTCTTTTGAAGGTCAGTGGCTTGACACTGGTATCACAGTGTTTTGGCGCTCACTTCTAAGTCCCTTTGCCAAAGCTGTTCTTTTTGAAAGTCCTCCAGACCGTCATTCCCCCCCCCCGCGGTTGGTAAAGAATGGGACATGCAAAGAGGATGCCGCATAGCGACATCAGTGTTACTCGGCGCCATAGTTGGCTAAGGTTACATGCAGAGTATCACATATGCAGGGTTGCAAAAAGGGAAGGAAAGTCATTATAATCTGGAATTGGAAATGCGAAAGGATGACGCAATGCCGAGACGAAAGTGTATGTTCCTGGTTTCCTTAAGATGTTAGCACAGTACGCATAAATTGACAGGGGCAAAAAGCAACGGATACCAAATGAGCGTTGCTGTCAAATGTCCGAATTGTGGCAAAAAGTATTCCCTGAAAGAAGACTCTGTAGGGAAGAAGGCGAAGTGTACGTGTGGCTGCGTCTTTCGTATAGCCAGAATCCACCGTCCCGTTGAGCAAGAAAACCCCAGCTTCAGGTGTAACGCTATCGAGGATCATTCCAGCGAAGAGTTGAGCCGGGAGAACCCTTCCGAACTGGTTGACCGCGCTTCAGTCAACCAGCCGGAGCCGCCTGCGAACGAGAAGTCGATGGCGTCCGAAGTACTTATACGCTTGGCATATGGGTCACCTGGGCTAATTATCATAGCGATTTGTCTTTACTATACGAGTGGATTCCTCACTGCTTTATTTGCGGTGGTCTTTGGAACAATAGCGTTTTGCATTACGATGTACAAAGGCGTAAGCGTACATAGAGAAGAAGCTGCTAAGCGCGGCATGACATTCGAGCAGTATCAGAAAGAGTGGAGGGGACGCAAGCCGACAAATCTGCGATTGCGTATTACTACGGGTATTTTTTATCTTTCGTGTATATTGCTTATGAGCTGGCTCGTTATTCCGGATGAGTGGGCTGCAAAGACACTGCCTGACTTTGCGTTCGCAGAACATTGGGAGGTGGCCTTGTTAATTCTTGTCCTTAATGTGCCTGTCCTGCTACTCGTGGCCGCATGGCTAATGGGTGACTGGAGAAAGTACCTGAGCGTCAGCGGACGTCTGTTCTTGTGGCACCGATTGCCGTTTCACTATTTCTTCAAGGCTTACTGGCGGACATGGACAGAAATGTCCCGAGAAGAAGTGTTCGGCTGGGCGGCCACCAATATGGTTTATATCTGGGCGTGTCTAACAGAGTACGGAACTATCAAGGCTGTATTTCTGAACTGAGGGGTCAAGCATCAAAGTCAAACACCCAAAAAGCCGACCCCTATCCTGCGCCGCGATATTAAACCAACCTTCATATTGCCGACAGCTCAACAATTGACACGGCTGCGGAAATTCCCGTATCGGCGCGACAAATCAGGGCTCGTCCCGGGAACAAGCATTCTGCTGGGAGTCTTAGAAGTTGATTTGGCCAAGGTTCTGCCAGGGGCCAAAGGAGATAATTTGAGGAGTGTCGCCGTGCGGGGGCGTGGTGTTTTGGATTACCAGCGCGAGGGTCTCGGAATGAGAGGAGCAGTACTGTTCAATCTCGGCCGCTGACATAATGATAAATGCGGTGGAGAGGGAATCTGCGACGGCGGAGTCGGGATTTGTGGCCCATGCGGCGAGGTTTGCATCGGCGGCTTTTGCGGAGCGAGGGTCGATGATGTGGGCACCTTTTCTCAGTCCCGAGGCGGCCAGGGTGGTGTCCTTTAGGTTCAGTCGGGCGAGGATTTGGGTCGGGTTTTGCGGGTTCGTTATTGTGACGGGCCAGCCGGGGCTGTTGGGCGGGCAGCCAAGTGGCAGGAGGGTGCTCTTTCCGGCGGAGATAAGGGCAGCGGTGATGTCCCATTCGCCGAGCAGGTCAGCGGCCTTTTGGGCGGCGAAGCCCTTGCCGATTGCGCCGAGGTCGAGCAGAACACCTTCGGTCAGGACCTGGGCCGTGTAGTCGTCGCCGTTTAGCTGCAGGAAGTTGGAGCCGGTTCGCCCTTTGGCGGATTCGAGTTGAGACTGCGAGGGATGTCGCAGAGTCTTGTTTTCGTCGAGCCAGGCATTGAAAAGCGAGCCGATGGTGATGTCGAAGGCACCGTTTGTCTGTTGGGACACTCGGATAGCTGTCTGAAGGCACTCAAGGGTTTCCGGGGAGATTTGCAAGGGCGTGTTTGGGGAAAGCGAGCTGATTCGGGCGATGTCAGAGTTCGGGATGTATCGGCTGAGGAGCAATTCGAGCCGGTCGATTTCATCAAAGGCGGCCCAGGCGGCCTGCTCGGCATAGGTCTTGTTCTGGTGGATGATGAAGATTTCAAAGACGGCGGCCATTGCCTCATGGGCGAAGCGGTGGAGGTTGGGGATGGAGCGGGCGTCGGTATTGATAAAGCCGGGTTGTTCCTGTGGCTGAGGCATTATAAACGTCAATTGCTATTTGAGTTTGGGTCGGGGGTTTGAGAATCTTCGAGGGCGAGATCCCGGGGGGCAAGTGTACTGTGGTAATGGTCGAGGAGGTCTTTTGTTATGTAGCCGCGAAGCTCGATTGTCGGTCGCAGCTCAATGTACTGGTCGAAGAGCGGCATATAGAGGTTTTTATGCCCGGGCGGAACAAGACCGAAGAGTCGGGAAATAACGAGCTGCTCGAGGTCGCCGTTTGCGATAACGACCGGGGCGGTTCGTGTCATTTCGTCAACGGAGTTTCGCCAGCCGACGTTGCCGAAGGAGCGGAGATACCACGGCAGCGGCCAGTAGTCACCATCGGTACAAACGACTTCGATGGGTATACGGCGGCGGAGGGGATGGGCGGCGGAGATGTCCTCGATTCGGTCGGTGATTGTGAAGACGTCGGTGGTGGGGTGGGCATAGACGTAAGGGTTTATGTGGTCGGCGTAGAAGACGTACGAGCCGAGGAAGGCCTGCAAAGCCAAGTCAAAGGCGGCAAGGGCAAGGAAGAGCGAGACAAGGAAGACAGCAAATGGTTTGGCCGCGAGCTTTATCAGTGCCGCAGCGGCAAAGCCGGCCAGCAGAATCATTGCATAGTGAAAGGTGAGCAGACACCAGGGGGTCTTATATGGAATTAGTGAGTAGGCGGCGGTGATGATGACGGTGAAGAAGGCGAGGAAGCGGAGGAAGGGAAGGTGGGCGTCAGAGACGAGTTTTTTTGTGAAAACCAGTACGATTGCGACAAGTGCAAGGATGAGGATGAGCGCTTCGGTCCAGGGCGGGCCGGTGAGCGATTTTGAATGGAACAGCAGCCGCAGGTAGTAATCCCAAGGGTGGTGGTGGATGTGGGTGTCGCTGGCACGCGATAGGTAAAGGCCGTAGGTGCGGAAGGAATCCAAGACACCTGGTGGGTTTGAGAGAAAGGAGGAATTGAGCAGCGCTGAGATGCCGAGGGCCACGACGAGTGCTGCGAGGCAATGGGAGGTTTTTATCGGTGCGCGAGGGGCAGTCGAACGTCGGGAAGGGTAGAGGGCGGCGTTTAAGATAAGTGCGAGGAGAACAGCGGCAAAAGCGATGAGGCAGGTTTCCTTGGTGGCGTGTGCGAGTCCCGCGGCGAGCCCTGCGGCCAGCAGCCAGGGGAGCTTTCGGCTTTTTGCGTAGCGGTATGCACAGACGATGAAGGCAAAGGTGAAGAAGACGAGGAGGATTTCGTGGATGTAGTACCTGGAGTAGAATACGAAAGCGGGCGAGACGACGGCGAGAGCGGCAGCAACGAAGGCGGCGGACCTGCTGACGGCGCCTGTGAGCAGCAGGGGCAGCAGGACGAGCGCGATGCCGAAGCAGACAGGGACAATTCGGACGGTGAACTCAGTGAGGGAGGCGTAGGTGGTTTTGCCGGTGAGGTAGGCGGGGATGAGGGTGAAGTAGTTGAGCGTCGGCCCGTGGTATTCGTAAGGGTCGTAGCGGTAGAAGTTTTCTTCGAGGAGCTGGCCGAGCTTGTACGCCTGGACGGCTTCGTCGCCGTGCATAGGCCGTCGGCTGAGGCCAGGGATGCGCAGGACGCCAGCCAGCGCGAGCAGGAGTAAGGCAAGGATGACGGACTTTTTGGTCATCTTACTCTGCAGGTAAGCCGTAGACCTCGACCTCTACGTAGTTGTTCATGTCATTGTTGTTATTGCCGTTGCTGTAGAGTCGGACGTGACGGCCCCTGAGTCCCTTTGCATCGATTAGTTTTCCTTCGTAGGTCTCGATGTATTGCTTATCCTCCCCGGTGCCCAGGCCGGCGGAATTGTCGTAGTCATTGTTGAAAAGTGTCTTCACATTTTCTATGAAGTCAGGGTCGTCGGCGAGTTGAACAACTACATCGTGATAGACGCGGGGGACCTTGTGATAATGCCACACGATGACGGCGAATATCTGGAACTCGGCGCCGAGGTCAATGGTGACATGCTGGAGCAATGGTCCGAACTCAACATAGCTGCCGTCGGTGCCTTCCTTATCGCCGTCGGTAATCATTTCCGGTTCGCCGATAATGGGCATGTCATCGGACGCGGCTACAGGTTTTCCGAGCGAGATGTTTGTTGTTCCCTCAGGGATATAGAATGTGGGTCGTGGGATGGGAGTGATTTCGAGGTTTTTGACGCCGACAATACTGCGCGGCGTTTCGGTGAAGATAGGCCCGGGCAGATTAATATCCAGAGGGACCAAATCAGGCGGGAAGTAGGCCTTGGAAGGGCTGGCCGGTGCAGCGGAGCCCTGCTTTTCCGGCCGGTCCGAGGGGATATCGAGGGCCTTCCTTTTGCAGGACGCGACGAAGAGAAGGCAGAGAGAAAGTACCAAGAGCACTGCCCTCAGCCGAGAAGAGGTTTTCGGTCTTATGGTCATTGAACCGGTATTCCGTAGACCTCGACTTCGATGTAGTTGTTCATATCGTTGGAGGAGTTTCCGTTGGAGTAACATCGGATGTAGCGAGCGACGACGCCCTTTGCGTCGATTAGCTTACCTTCGGAGGTTTCGACATAGTGCATGTCGGAGCCGGTTCCGAGTCCGGCGGAGTTGTCAATGTCGTTGTTGAAGATGGTTCGGACGTTCGTGATGAAGTCGGGGTCATCAGCGACCTGGACGACGACGTCGCGGTAGACTCTTGCCTGTTTGTGGTAGTGCCAGACGACAATAGCGTAAATGTTGTGAGCTGCGCCAAGGTCGATGGTGACATGCTGGAGGAATGGGCCAAGCTCGACGTAGCTTCCGTCGGCGGCTTCCTTGTCACCATCGATAATCATCTCGATTTCGCCGATGATGGGCATATCGTCGGAGCTTGCGACGGGCTTTTCGGCCGCGACATTGGTTGTGCCTTTCGGGGCGTAGAACGGAGACCTTGGCTTACCAAGGGGTTTTTCGAGGTTTGTTATGCCCTGGAAGCTCTGGGGGGTTCCGACGAACATCGGCTTTGGGAGCTTGAGCGGGATTGGTTCGAGGTCGCCTGTCTGCTGTGCGGAGGGTTCATCCGGAGTAGTGGCTTCGGGTGTTTCGGGCGCCGTCGTTTCTGCGGTTTGGGGTTCAGCGGTGGTGCCGGGCTGGGCTGAGACGGCTGGGGTTTCTTCGGGGGTTTCAGAAGGGCCTTGCGGAGAAGATTTCTTGCACGAGCAAATGAGCAGAGCAAGGGCAACGAGGATAATGAGGGTGATTTTTGCTGTCGTGTGGCGTGCATTTAGCAACATTTGGGGCTATCTCCTAATTATAAGGTGTTTTAGTTTGTGCTACAACAAAAGCACATGGCCTCAAGCTTATGATAATACAAGTACCGGCGGGTGTCAATTGGCACCCGCTGGTTTTTCAGGCACAGTCATCGGAAGCGATATTCGGGCCGGGCGGCTTAGATCAATTCGGTTTGTCCGGGGACGGCGACGGGTCTGACGGGCAGCGGGCCGAATTCATAGCTCGGCGGTGAGAGCTCGAGCTGCGATTTTTCCATAGCCCAGTCCCATTTGATTTCGCGTCCCGTGTAGGCGCTCATACGTCCGAGGATTGCGGTCATAGTGCTTTCGGCGACGCGGACACCTTCGTTGAGGGGCTTTTGTTCGCGTATACCTGCTATGAGGTCGGCGTGCTCCTGCACGTAGGGGTTGGGGCTCTCGCCTTCAGGTTCGTAGGGGTTTTCACCCTCGATTTTGCCATTGGAGCCGTCGGTGTAAACGGTGCCTTTTGTGCCGACGATGAATTCGGAGACGCGGTCAGAGCAGCCGTCGATTTGTCTGCACATACTGAGGACGCGGGCGCCGTTGGGATATTCGTATTCGATTGCGAAGTGGTCGAAGATGTTTCCGAATTTGGGGTCAGTGCGTACCTGCCTGCCTCCCATGCCGTATGCCTTTACGGGGTGCGCGTTGAAGGCCCAGTTGACTACGTCGAGGTTGTGGACGTGCTGCTCGACGATGTGGTCTCCGGAGAGCCAGGTGAAGTAGAGCCAGTTTTTGCACTGGCATTCCATGTCGGACCACTCGGGCTCTCTTTCCTTGACCCAAAGCTCTCCCTGATTCCAGTAGCACTGAGCGGCGCGAAGCTCGCCGATTTGACCTTCGTGTATGCGCTTGATTATTTCGAGGTAGTGCGCCTGATGGCGGCGCTGGGTGCCGGCGACGATGGCGAGGGATTTTTGTTCGGCGAGTTTTGAGGTTTCGATAACGGAGCGGATGCCGACGGGGTCAACGGCGACGGGTTTTTCCATGAAGACGTGCTTGCCGGCATCGATGGCGGCCTTTAGGTGCATTGGTCTAAAGTGCGGAGGAGTTGCGAGGATGACCATGTCAACGTCGGTTTGCATAAGCTGCTTATAGGAATCGAAACCGGTGAAGGTAGTCTCGCCGGTGACTTTGAACTTCTCCCGAGGGAGGTCGTTTTCGACAAGTTCGCCGTTGATTTTGTCACCGGAGGAGGCGATACGGTCTTTGAAGACGTCGGCCATTGCTGTGATTTCGATACCTTCGGAGGACTTGATGCAGTCCATAATGGCGCCGGTGCCGCGGCCTCCACAGCCGACCAGGCCGACGCGGATAATGTCCGAGCCGGCGGCGTAGGCGCGCGGAGAAGTTTTGTTTAGCGCTGCCAGCGCGGCGGCGGCTGAGGCGGTGGCGGTGAAGAATTGACGACGTGAGATTTGGGCTTTGTATTTACCGTTGCGATTTTTCATTTCTCTAATTCCTAAATCGTACTGCCAAGTTAAAGGTTCACAGTTTTCGATATTCACAGGGTGCGTCTTGTGTGATCATACCAGCGGCGTTTGTCCGGGGACGGCGACGGGCCTGACGGGCAGGTCGATGAAATCGTAGCTGGGTGGTGAGAGGTCGAGTTGCGATTTTTGCATAACCCAGTCCCAGGAGAGCTCGCGGCCTGTGTAGGCGCTCATTCTGCCCATAATGCCAGTCAAAGTGCTTTTTGCGACTTCGACCGCCTCGTTCAGGGGTGTGCTGTTTCGGATGCTCTGGATGAGGTCGGCGTGTTCGCGGACGTAGGGGTCGGGGTTTGGGCCATCATATTCGTAATCATAGGGTCCGTTGATTCTTCCGATTGACTGGTCGAGATAAGCGGCTCCCTTTGTTCCGACGATGTGTTCGGAGATGCGGTTTGAGCAGCCGTTCATTTGTCTGCACATGCTCAGCAGGCGGGCGCCGTCTTCGTATTCGAACTCGACGGCGAAGTGGTCGTAGATGTTTCCGTATTTGGGGTCGTCTCGGACCTGCCTGCCTCCCATACCGAGGGCTTTGACGGGATTGGAGCCGACCGCCCAGTTGACAACGTCGATGTTGTGGACGTGCTGTTCGACGATGTGGTCGCCCGATAGCCACGTGAAATAATACCAGTTTCGCAGTTGCCACTCCATATCCGACCATTCTGGTCGTTTTTCAGAGAACTCGACGCCGTCCTGATTCCAGTAGCATTGGGCGGCGAGTATTTCGCCGATGTCACCGTTGTGGATACGTTTGATTATTTCGAGGTAATGAAGCTGATGGCGGCGCTGCGTGCCTGCAACTACGGCGAGCGATTTTTGTTCGGCGAGCTTTGAAGTCTCAATGACCGAGCGGATGCCGACGGGGTCAACGGCGACGGGCTTTTCCATAAAGACGTGCTTGCCGGCTTCGATGGCGGCCTTCAAGTGCATTGGTCTAAAGTGCGGCGGAGTTCCAAGGATAACAAGGTCCACATCACTCTCGAGCAGACGTTTGTACGCATCAAAGCCGGTCAACGATGTTTCTCTTGAGACTTTGAATCTTTCGCGCGGGATTTTATGCTTTGACATTGCGGCCATGACTCTGCTTCCGGCAGATGCAATTGCTCCGCTGAAGACGTCTGCCATAGCGACGAGCTCGGTGGCAGCGTCAGCACGGAGGCAATCGGCGGCTGCTCCGCTTCCGCGTCTGCCGCAACCGATAAGGGCGAATCGGATAGCGTCGCTGCCTGCTGCGTGCAAGGAGCGGGCCATTGAAGCCGACACAGCGGCGGAGACGGTGCCGGCAAGAAACTTGCGACGTGTCAGGGGCTTATATGTATTGAGGTTGTTTTGTGACATAGTTTTGGTGCTCACTTATACATTTGGTCGAAGTATTTTTGTGCGTCGACGACGGCGGCGCGCATTATATCTTCAGCTTTTGCAGTTTCTCTTTTCTGGATGTACTTTGTGATTTGGTCGGAGTCGAGGTGGCGGGCGGCCTCTTCGCATGCCTCCCAGCTTAAGATGCTTCTGATTACGCGGTCTATTGCCTGTTCGACGTTGTCGTAGGCGCGCGGCTGCATATCGTGGCCTTTCCAGCGTGCGTAGCCGGCGTCCTGAATGAGTCGTGCAATAGCGATGTTCATTCCGTTGACGCGTGCACCGTGGTCGATGTCGAACTTGCCGGGTCCGCCGAGGATGATGCCGTCGTTGTAGCCCTGGCTGTTGATGTGCATGTGGACGACGGCGTTGTTGTCGAGCTCTTCGACGGTGTCGTAAACATGGTCGAGACCAATCATTTCGGAATGGCCGAACTCTTTGTTGACGCCTTTCTTGTCGCGAGATATGCCGAACTGCTCTTCAAGCTTTCGCCAGAACAGCAGTGCGCTTGCGACGGTGGGGATTAGCATAGCGGGGTGTCCCTCGTTTGGTTTGGGTTCGAGAGAGATGTAGAGAGCGGCACCCTGCTCGTGCTCATACATACAAAGGTTGGCGATGCTCTGCTTGAGGTATCCGTACATTTGCCTGATTGCGGGCGTGGCGACGTCGTAACCGAATGAGCCGTTCCATATAACGAAGGATGGCGCTTTTTCGAGGTCCCGATGCCAGGATTTCTTGAGGGCGCCGTAGGCAAGGTCAACGGTTCTGTTGCCGAAGTCGCAGGCGGCTCTTCTTTCATCGCCGTCGAGCGAGGCGATACCGCCATAGCCGTAGTGGACGTGTGCGCCGGGGGTAATCATCGCCAGATATAGCCCTGCGTCGATGAGGGCATCGGCGAGCTCGGCGGCGGTGCCTTCGTTTACTTCGTTGTCGTAATGGACTTCGATGCCGAGGGCGATGTTGTCCGGCAGGCGCGGGGCGATCTTCTCTTTGATGAGCTTTACCATATCGATGGTGGTGAAGTTTTCGGCAGACCATTCGGGCCTTATGTCTGCGGGGACGAAGCCGCCATGTCCGGGGTTGAAGGTCCAGCGACAGATGCTGTGCAAAGATTTCTTTTCCTGAGCCATTTTATATGCTCCTTTCAAGTCCGGCTCTCTGCGATTTCAAGAGAAACCAAAGCAGATTAGGATAACAGAAAGGCAACGGTTTTTCACGTGGATTTTCAGGCAGCGGTCGGAAAAGGGGTGTGGGCAGGTATAGTAAGGCAGGCGGTACGGCCCTGCCGGGGCGGATTTACTGTTTTGCCTTGATGAGGATGACCCAGTCTTTTTGTGGGTCTTCGGGCGGGTCGCCGAGTGGTGCATTCTTGTGGCCCTGGATTTGTGAGATGGAGCCGGTCTGCAACGGCCCTGCAGAGCGCGGGTTGAACCACCGGACTGAATATGAGCCGGCAGTCACATTGAGAGAGCACGTCCCTCCCTGTGGCAGATAGATTGCATAGACGCAGCCGGGCTTTGCGAGGCAGTAACCGTTTGAGACGAGCGAATCGTCCGGGGACATCTCGGCAAAGGGCAGATGCTCATGGAAGAAATCAACGGCGTAGCGTGTGAGGTCCCACATACGGTCGCGTGAGCGGAAGTCTTCGCAGGTAAGGTCGTTGTGGGGGAATTTGTAGCCGAAGTACCACTCGACGCCGGCGCCGCCGGCGAGAAGGTTTGGCCAGAGGCAGTTTGTGCGGGCTTCCTCGTGGTTGGGGTCGAGGTCATCGGTTTTGACACCATTTCTGCCGTGCCCGAACTCGTCAAGACACACAAACCACTTGCGGCCGGTTTGCGCAGAGCGGCGGACCCACTTAAGCGTTTCAGCATGCGTATCGGAGCCGGTCTCGTTCATTTGCAGTGAGGCGCCGTCGAAGCCGGGATTGGCAAGGAGCGGATTATAGACCTTGTCGTATTGGCCGGGGAAGGTATGGACAACAATCGGGTGTTTGTAGGGGTCGTTGGTTTTGAAGCAGGCAGCGAAGCTACGGAGCTGCTCGGCCGTATTGGTGTTTTCTTCGCCGAGATTCCAGACCAGTGCCGGGTGATGGGCGAAGCGGGCAATAAGCTCGCGGTAATAGAGCTTTCTCTGGATGCCAAGGTCGCCGCCATCGAGGCCTTGGTCGTTTTCTGTTTCCTGCGTGAGAAGATGAAGAGCGATGCCGAGGGAGTCCATGTGCGAGAAGACAATTTCCCACTGGTCGAGCTTGCTGCAATCGAAGCGAAGCTTCTGGTCGGGGGCCGTCCAGGGCCAGACGTCTTTTCCGTCGCCGCCGTCAACGTTGTACGTGATGAAGTAGAGGGAATTGACGCGTTTCGAGGCGAGGTAGTTCAGTGCGCCGATGATGGATTTTCCCTTACCCCCCCGCCAGGTTGGGTCGTCTGTGTTCCAGTCCCTTTCATGGGGCAGGTACTTGTGGATGGACGACACGCCAGGTTTATGCCCTTCTCTGGTGACGTCGCCGGCATCGAAGGTTCCGTCGAAATCGACGTATGCAAGGAAATTCTCGGGGCAATCGGCGCCGGCCTTGAGGAAGTATTCCCCGGTGCCGGTAAAGCGGAGGCAGCGTTCATTTTGATGGAGGAGGAAACCCTTTGCGCGGAAATCGGGCGGCTGTTTGTCGGTCGGGGCGACATCAAACGTCCCGGTAGTTCCGTCAGGCGGCAGCGCCTGGCCGGCACCGGGGTCGGAGTTTATTGCGATTTGGGAGGCGGTGCGGAAGGAGACGATGTATGTCCAGGTGCCGGGAGAGTCGGGAGTGAAACGGACGCGCCATTTGTTGCCTTTTTGTGCGCTTGATTCGGCGGCGTTTGCATCTGCTGTATAGAAGCCGGGGACAGCGCAGCATTTTTTTCCGTTAGTGAAGTAAACAATGAGGCGATAATCGAGGAAGGGATTTGGGTCGGCGTCTTCGGCTGATTCGGGGCCGTCGAAGGTGAGCGTTACTCTATGGAACTGTTTAAGCTCTCCGCTGATTGTCACGCCCGACTGCGCAAACGAAGAAGAAAGGCAAAAAGTGACGACAAAAAGATTAATGAACAATACCGTGCGTAAGATGTTACGAGTTTGACTCGTGCAGTTCATAATTGAGGATTTCCTTCCAGTTTTTGTATACCTGTTGGTAGGGTCCAGTCAATTTGGGACTCGGTTCGATTGTCTTGACCGGTTTCAATCCGGCGAAGGCATCTTCGGGGGATTTGTAGATTTGAGCACCGATACCTGCGCCGCGGGCGGCGCCCTGCGAGCCATCGGTGTTGTAGAGTTCTACGACCGAGCCGGTAACGGTTGCGAAGGCGTCGGCAAAAAGCGGGCTGAGGAACATATTTGCGCAGCCGGCGCGTACCGTCCGAACGGTGACATCGATGGAGCGCATAATCTCAAGGCCGTAGTTCAGTGCAAAGACGAT
Organism: uncultured Pirellulales bacterium; assembly: GCA_964514115.1. GTDB lineage: Bacteria > Planctomycetota > Phycisphaerae > Sedimentisphaerales > Anaerobacaceae > CAZEPI01. The sequence continues at coordinate 109,941 of CAZEPI010000003.1, forward strand.
GCCCTCCTGAGCAGCGCGAAGCAGGTGCGACTTGTTGTGGATGTTGAAGTTCAGGTTGTGCACTGAGGCGCCGAGGTTCCTGTTTTCGAGTGTGCGTTCAGCACCATTTCCGTAGGGGAGGATGACGAGTCCCTCGGAGCCGACGGGTGCCTCGGCGGCAAGGGCGTTGATTTGGTCGTAGTCAATTGAACCGGTATTGTGTTTTAGCCACGAGTTGAGGATACCGGTGCTGTTTAGACAGAGCAGGACGCCGTAGCGTGGGTTTTCTTTGGAGTGGTTGACGTGGACGAAGGTGTTGACACGTGATTTTGGGTCGTGGTTTGTCTTGTCGGTGATGCCGTAGATGACACCGGAGGTTCCTGCGGTAGCGGCGATTTCGCCGGGGTCGAGGACGTTGAGAGAGAGTGCGTTGTTCGGCTGGTCACCAGCTCTGTAGGCGACGGGGGTGCCGGATTTGAGACCTAATTCGTCGGCGGCGTGTTTTGTCAATTCGCCCTGGGCTGAGAAGGTGGGGACAAGGTCGGGGATGAGGTCTTTTGAGATTTGGTAGTGGTCCAGGACAATATCGGCCAGGCCGTTTGCCTTGAAGTCCCACAGGATACCTTCAGAGAGGCCTGAAGGCGTGGTTCTAATCTGCTCGGTCATTTTCATGGCGATGTAGTCGCCGGGCAGCATAATCTTGTAAATCTGCGAATAGATGTCCGGCTGATTGTCCTTGACCCATTTCAGTTTTGAGGCGGTGAAGTTGCCAGGAGAGTTCAGCAGGTGCTTGAGGCATTTCTCCTGGCCGATGTCGGCAAGGGCTTTATTTCCGATTTCAACCGCCCTGCTGTCACACCATATAATTGCGGGTCTTAGGACATTTTTATTTTTGTCGATGCAGACGAGGCCGTGCATCTGGTATGAGATTCCGATTGCTTTAACGTCGGCAGGGTCGAAGTTTGTTTGTGCTCTTATTTTTTGTGTCGCAACGACGACGTTTTGCCACCAGGTTTGTGGGTCCTGTTCCGCCCAGCCGGGCCGCGGGGCGGAAATAGGCAGCTCTTTTTCAGGTGATGTTGCAGAGGCGAGGGTCTTTCCGCTATCGGCATCAAGCAGAGCAGCTTTAACAGAGCTGCTTCCGACATCGAATCCAAGCAACAAGGCCATTTGCATTCCTTTCTCGAAAGAGTTGCGCAACACTTATTCGCTGGGGCACATTATAGCTTGGAGGCCGCGGAGATAAAGGCCTGAATGTTTTGTGTGGGGACTCCGCCGGGCAGGCCGCCGCCGGCAGAAAGCACGGTACGCGTCTTGTCCGCCAGCCCCTTCACGGCGGCGCTGACCGCCTCTACAACCTGCTGCGGGCTACCGTCAACAAGAACCTCTCGCGGAGCTATATTGCCCACCAGAGCAACGCGGTTGCCGGTGAGCTTTTTCATCTCCTCAAGGCAGTGGTTGTAGCTGAAGTTAAAAAGATTGACGCCGATATCAGGCAGGTGCGGAGCGCAGACGAGGCCGGGGGCGTCGTTATGAAAGAATTTGATGGTGATATCGAGCGACTGGAAGATTCTGGCGAGCGAGGGCTTTGCAAAGGTCTGGAAATCGTCGGGGCCGAGGAAGCCGACGATATCGTCGAGAATGAAGATGCCATCGATAGAGGCCAATGAGTTTTTCTGGAGCCGAAGCCAGTCGATGATGAATTCCGTAACAAGGCCGAGAAGTTTTCTTGCGGAGTCCGGCTCGGTGCGGATAGCGGTGAGGAATTCGGTTGTTCCGCAGAGGAAGGATGCTATATTCAGAGGACCTCGGGAGACGGCGAATTTTATTGAGTGGCCCTGCTCAGTGATTCTGGCCTGGTTGTGTTCGAGGCGTTTTATGATGAACGGGAGCATGCCGTCTTTTTCACAATTGGGTTTTTCGAGGGTATCGATTTGGGAAAGGTCGGTAATGATTTTATGGGGAAAGGGGTGGTCATCCTGCTGCCAGGAGCATTTGCAGCCGAAGGCCGACGGCTCGGTGCACATCCCGAACTCGGCCCAGAAGCCGGGCAGGAAGATGACGTCGGGGAATTCGGAGACGGCCTTTAGGTTTGCTTCAAACCATAGCTGCTCGGAGGTGAAGTAGTCGAGGGTGGAGATGCCAGCCCAGGGGGGCAACCAGGGGCTGTCGATGACGAAGGCGACGGGGATTGGCTTTACCACGTTGCCGTTGACGACGGCCTTTAATTTTTGCCATTGCCGGTCGGTCATTTTGTTGCCCTATGTGCTGTTAGAACATCAATCTTTCCGGAGCAGCGTCCGCCGGAAGGCGTCCCCTCCGGGACTGCGAGCAGAGGCGCGGGTTAAAGGACTTTTATTTCGACTTCGGCGCCGGCGCGTTCGGCTGAGACGTAGGCACCGTAAATAGTGGAGATACAGTCGGCGGCAAGGGCGCTGTTGGATTCGACGGGCCCGCCGTAGGCGATGGTCCGGTAGAAGGCCTCAATTTCCTGCGGGTAGCCGGTGAACCAATCCTCATCCGGCGACGGCGTCGACCAGCCCTGCTTTGTTCCGATTTTTTCAACAACGTAGATGTCTTTGAAGTTTTCCTCCACAGGGTTGTAGGTCTGCATGGCGGTGTTGGGATTGATGTTGCAGATTGAGCGGTGATTATTCGCGGCAACTTCCAGCCAGTTGTGGATGCCGCCGACGATTATGTCTGAAGCGAAGATGTCGGCAATCGTGCCGTCGTCGAATATGACGTGCATGGCGGAGAAGTCATCGATGTCGTGGTAGTCTGCGCGGATGTGCCCTTCGTCTCTGAAGCCGGGCAGGCGGGTAAGGGCGTGCGTTCGGGCAGAAACCGCCTTGGGTCGGATGGGTTTTCCGTCGCGGGCCTTCCCCTCGACCTGTTTCAGGTACAGGGCGGCAGTGAGCGGGTGACATCCCTTGCCGAGCATAACGCCGCCGCCGGAGGATTTCCAAAACCCATACGTGGATGCGTGTGAGCCGCTGTGGGCCTCTTCGCCGTGAATCCAGAGGATCTGGGCGCCGGTCTTTTCGATGATTTCACGTTCTTTCTGAATGGCAGGTGCATAGACCCAGTTCTCGGCATACAGTATTTCGCCTTTGCTGTTCTTTTCGGCTGACAGCATTCGCTCGATGGTCTCAAGCGCACTATCAAGGACCTTTACCTTCGGAAAGGTGTCGCCGCTGAAGGTATCCGAGCCGTCGCCGAAGTAGCCGGTGAGCGGTTTTTCGACGATTGCGAACTTGTTGCGCTCAAGAGCCGCTACGGCAATTGGCTCATGTGCAACCAGCGGCACGCATACGTGCACGACATCGACCTCATCAATGAGGGCTTCGAGCGAATCGAAGGGACGTATGCCGCGTTTCTTTGCGAAATCCTCTCGCGTTTTTTTTGTACGGCAGAAGACGCCGACGATGTCAGGTTCGACGGCATAGTTTTTTTTTGCCGCCTCGAAGTGGAAGGATGCGGCGAATCCGGCACCAACGATTCCTGCTCGGACTGTTTTTTTCTGCATAGCGATTCCTCACTTTGAAGCGATGTGAACTCAATCACCGGCCGCCGGGTTTGGGTTTTTGGAGTTTTGCGCTCGGAGTAGTGTCGGCTTTGATGTCGCCGAGGGCAAACTGGATGCCGTCGAGGTAGTGCTGCAGAACGACGGGATTCCAGAAAAGCTCGTGCTGGTGTCCGAGCGCGCAGTAGAAGACGCGGCCTTTGCCGTAGCTTTTAATCCAGGTGATTGGGAAGTCGTTGTCGGAGCGGTGAATCCAGGGGACGTGGTCGAGCTTGACGGAGGTGCGCTGCGGGTCGATGCTCAGGAGGACACGGACTTTGTCTCTGGAGTATGGGTTTTTGTGCTGGTAGATTTCATCGCTGATTTGAAAAAAGGGTTTCTCAAAGGCCTGCGTGAGCGGGTGATTTGGATCTTCGACGCGGAGGGCAACAATCGAGCCAGCTTCCCAGGGGTGGTTGTCGAATCGAGCGCCGATGATATTTCCATATTCGTACCAATGCTGGAAGGCGTTCGTGGCTGCGTGCGTGGCAACCAGACCCTTGCCCGACTTCAAAAAGTCAATCAGCGACCTCTTCAGTCGCCGGTCGGTATTCACCGCATTGAGGTATTCTTTCAGGGGGAGCTTTTGGAGGTTCTCGGGGACGAAGACTTCCTCATTGATGTTGTTGAGGAAGACGGCGTCGAACTGACTGAGGTTTTCGGGCTCGAACATGGAGATATCGTCCGAGATGACGGCCTCGAAAGCCCCCGTTTTTTCGCCGAGGACTTTGATGGCCGCCTTCCCGTAAGGGATGGCGGTGTGGTAGTAACCGTAAGATTTTGAAAAGACAAGGAGCTTTCGCGGCTTATTCGGCTCAACTCGCGGCTCGTTTGGTGCCGCAGCGGTAATCTTCTCAATTTCCTCGTCTGATGGTCCTCTCTGCTCCTGAGCCGTGCACAAAGCCGCAGCTAAAAAAACAACCAGCGAAACCGCACACAGCCGTCCAAGTCTATATCGTTTCATAACACATCCCCTCTATGAGATTGAATGTTCATTTGCGAATCGAATATCAAAGACGCCACGGCGGACGCATCGTCCTTCCAAGCAGCCGGTTTGCCTCCTCCGAATTTGTGAACCGCTCTTCCTGCGGGTTCCATTTCAGTTTCTGCCCCGCCCGAACCGCAATGTCACCGAGATGACAAACGGTAGCCGAGCGATGACCAACCTCGACCGGAGCGGCGGGCTGCTTTCGCAACCTTATGCAGTCGAGAAAGTCTTGGTGGTGGTTGATGCTTTGGTAGAGGTGGATATCGTTCGGGCCTATTATCGATTTGAGGATGGAGGGCGGGTTGGCGAGGATTCGTTCTCTGCTGACGAAGAGCCAGCCGTCGCTTCCTTCGAATCTGACTCCCGTCTCGGGCCCACCCGGACGGCAGGTGGTCAAATAGAGGACCACACCATTGTCGTAGGTATATTTTATGTCGTAGTGAAGCGGTGTCTCGAAGAGACCTTCGGTGGGGAAGATACCTTTGCCTACAATTTCGACAGGGCCGGTGCGCTGGGAGTCGTTGGCCCACTGTGCGATGTCGAGCATGTGGGCGCCCCAGTTTGTCAGTTGCCCCGACCCGGTATCGTAGATGAAGTGCCAACGGTAATGGACGGCCAGCTCGGCATACGGCTTTAACAGTGCAGGGCCAAGCCAAAGGTCGTAATCGAGATACCAAGGTGGGAGGTCAATTTTCCAGATGAGCGGATTTGGTCTGCTGTTTTCGGGGATTTCGACTTTGATGGTGTGCAGTTTTCCGATTCGTCCGTTGCGGACAAGCTCGCAGGCGAAGCGGAATCTCCGGTCGGAGCGCTGGTGGGAGCCGGTTTGGAGGATGCGACCGTATTTTTTGACGGCGTTGACGATTGCACGGCCTTCGGTGACGGAGTAGGCAAGGGGTTTTTCGAGGTAAACGTCTTTGCCGGCCTTTACGGCGGCTATGGCAATAAGGGCGTGCCAGTGGTCGGGCGTGGAGATGACAACAACATCGATATCGTCACGGGCGATAAGTTCGCGAAAGTCGCTGTGGCCCTGCTCTCGCGGCACGTGCGCGGTCCTGCGAGCGTTGTCCACTCGTATGGTGTCAACATCACATATAGAGCGGATGAACGTCCCGGGCAAGCTCATAAAGCCCTTCATGTTGTTTGGTCCCTGGATACCTGCGCCAATAATTCCAATATTGATGCGGTTGCCGGGAGAATTTTGACCGAGGACGGAGGCAGGGACAAAGGCAGGCAAAGCGTACGCAGCGGTAGTGACCGCAGCTTTGCAAAGGAAACTCCTGCGAGAGAGCTTGTGCTTTGAAATGTCCGTTGTCGTTTTCATAGTAACTCGAAGAAATTAGTGATTACCCAATCAGGTACCAGGGCGCTCGGGCGGACCTTGAAAGCATACGGTTTGCTTCTGAGTCATTCGTGAATTGCTCTTTGTCGGGGTCCCATTTTAGTTTTCTGCCGAGTTTCATTGCGATATACCCAAGGATACAGACGGTGCAGGAGCGATGGCCGACTTCGACCGGGGCAACGGGGACTCCGCGTGATTCGATGCACCGAAGGAGATTTGCCTTGTGGTCCTCGCTTCTGTAAAGGTGGACTTCATTGGGCCCGAGTTCAGCGCTCAGCAACGACTTAGGGTTTGTATCGAGGAGGCCGCGTCTTACATAGACCCAGCCATCGGTTCCTTCGAAGAGGACGCCCTGTTCGTTTGTTTCGTTGTCGGCGCAGATTAGGGTAACACCATTTTGGTAAGCGTATTCGATTCTGAAGTGGCCGTGAACATTCCAGATTCCGTCGGCAGGGAATTCGGCGCTGGCTTGTATCTCGACGGGTCCGGTGTATTCGGTGCCCATGGCCCACTGAGCGATGTCGTTGTGGTGGGCGCCCCAGCCGGTAATCATACCGAGGCAGTAATCGGAGATTCTAAGCCAGCCGGGCCTGTCGTACCCGTTGGCTGGATGGACCCGGTCAATGGTATAGGGGGCATAAGGGGCCGGACCAAGCCAGAAGTCATAGTCGAGCCACGTGGGAACGGGCATAGGTGGTCGTGGGCCGGTTGGCGGGTCGAGGGGCAGGCCGACTTTAACGGTGTGGAGTTTTCCTATGCGGCCATTGCGGACAAGCTCGCAGGCAAAATGAAACCGCCCATCGCTGCGCTGCTGACTACCGACTTGGAGAACGCGGTCGCACTGTCTGACCGTCTCGCTAAGTATGCGCCCTTCTTCTATTGTGTACGTGAGAGGTTTTTGAAGGAAGATGTCTTTTCCGGTGCGGGCGGCGGCGATTGCGACCGGTGCGTGCCAGTGGTCCGGTGTGCAGATGAGCACCGCATCGATGTCCGAACGCCCGAGCAGGTCTCTGAAGTCTTTGTACGTATCGCAGGAGGCCGAACGGTTCTGCTCTGCATAGTTCTTGAGGACAAGTCGCCGGGCGTTCTCGACCCTTCTTGTGTCCACATCGCAAACGGCTAAGACTTGGGTGTTCTTGAAAGCGAGGATTTCGGGCAGGTCGGTGTAGTAGCACTGCCTGCCTGTGCCGATGGCACCGAAGGTGATGCGGTTGCTGGGGGCGTTTTGGCCGAGGATGGAGGCAGGGACGATGGCGGGGACAGCAAAGGCGCCTGTCACAGCAGATACGGAGGACCTGAGGAAACGGCGTCGGGTGAGGATGGATTTTTCTGTGGTTCCTTTTTTCATTGATTCTGCCGGTTTAGTTGTTGAGCATATCAACAGTTACCTTCGGCGGTTCGGCAAAATCATACCACAGACGCTCGACGTTTTCAACGTCGATTTTGCCCAAGTGGACGTAGAAGCGGTATTTGAAGACGTAATCTTTGCCGGGCTCCATTTTCCAGTCGTCGATTTGGGAGGGGCAGAAGTTGAAGAAGATATATTTCATATCGGCGGGCCAGAGTCGCATTGGTTCGGGGTGTCGGAAGTTTTGGGGGTGGCTGATGACGGTGAGGCCTTCGTGGTGGCCATCGATCAGCCCGAACATATCGCACCATCGGGCGCGGGTGCCGTGACCGTCGATTTTTGTTTTTCCTTCACTGGTAAGGTAATCGCAGTTGTCGTCGTGCCATTGGGAGGTGGCTCTGAATCCCAGGCCGCCGTAGCGGTATTTGAGCTGATAGAGGGGCGAGTCGGTCGCGCAGCGCTGCGTGGAAGTTAAGTCCCACAGCCAGTATCCTTCCTTCGGCCCGCCAATGTTGTAAACGCGGACGTCCCAGATTTCACTAAGAGCGATTTTGTCACCGCCGTTCGGATCAAGGGCGACGTGTTTGTGCTCTGCGCGGAAGCCGCCAAAGGCCGGCCCACTTATAGTCGAGAGGTATTTGACAAAGCGGACAGTGCCCTGCCCTTCAGCCAGATTCCAGAAGTCAACCTTGCGCCCTTCGAAAGCGGCGGCCGTCCAGGGCATCCAGATGCCCATGTGGTGGATGTGGTCGGGCGGGTGGATTTCGGTAAGGACCGAGCCGGATGGCGACCACAGGGGATGTATGAACGCGCTTCGCCCGTAGAGTCGGCTGGTGCCCTCAGGCGGAAGCATAACGCCGTGATTATATCGCAGGATTTTCTTCTGGAAGACGGGCATTTCGACATCTACGAAGTCGTCGCTCTTTTTTGCTCTTACGTATGAGAACTTTGCGAAGACAGAGGGTTGGTCGGTAAGCAGGTAGGTTTTGGCTTGGCCGGGAAGAGTTTTTCCGTGAAGCAGCCAGCAGAGTCGGTTTGGGTCGGCGGGGTCCGGCTGATATCCGACGGGTCGCGGCCCCTCGTCGGTAACCTCTTCGAGATACACTATATCAGGCAACTCGGCGCCGATGTCGGCGAGGGAGATTGAGACAGGTGTGTCGATACGGGTGTGGTCGCCGGCGTGGACGGTGATTCGGGCGATGGGCTTTGCGAGGCATAGCGAACAGGAGATTGAGACGAAAGTGAGGCAGGCGGATAGGATTATCGGCTTGTAGATATAAGTTTTCATGCTTAACTTTCCTGCAAGGCAAGCAACGAATGCGAGAGCAGGGACTCCGGAAGGAGTCCCTGCCTTACTGTCTGCTGTTAAACGGCATCAGCCGTTTGTTTCGCTACATTCACAGGCGATTTCACGCCCGGTCAGCGGGTGGTTCGGCAGCGGTGGCGGCGGGCTGCAATTCGACAGTAGGCGGCTGCAACCCCGCCTTCGCCAAAACAAGGTAGAGGACGAAACCAATGATGAAGGCGATTACCGGAGCCGGACGTATCGCAGCGAATTGCTCGGGCTTTACCATGGGCAGTATTGCAACCACAAAGCCAACGGCCCAGGCGATGTATCCGGCCCAGTTGATGCCCTTTCTTGGTCCGGCCCATTTTCCGCCGCTGAGGAGATAATCAGCAACCATCGAGCCGCAGATGGGGCCGAAAGATGCGCCGATGATTGAGAAGACACCGACAAGGTTAAGGGCAACACCGGTTACCGCCAGGATGATTGCCACAACGGCGCCGATTGAGACGGCAAGTGTCTTATTGACCTTTGGGAACATGGTGCCGATGCTGTTGCCGGCGATGAAGGAGCAGAAGCAGGCGGGGGCAAAGCTGGCAACGGCGAAGAGGATGAACATAGCTCTTGCGAGGAATCCACCCTGAGCGCCGATGACGGCGTCGAAGGTGTAGCTTGTCATCGTCGGGTCTTTGGCGTGAGCGCCTGCAACGGCAATAAGCGGCAGTCCGCCGGCGACAATGATGGCCAGGGCGATACCGATGAGGCCGCCGAGCTGGACGTCTTTTTCGCTTCTGTTACCCATTCCAAAATCGACACCGGCAGCACCGGCGGTTGCAAAGAAGCCGACGACTATGGCAATCATAGTCAGAAATCCGGCGACAGGGTCTGCGTCCGGAAGCGTTTGGAAATCACCGGCCTTACCGGCATTGGAGAAGAAAACGATGATGATCATCACGAGGGGGACAATAGGGAGGAACGTCGAGACCTTGCCGAGGTACTGAATGCCTTTTAGAGCGACGAAGACAGCGAGGGCGGCCCAGACGACGGCGACGGCGATGAATGCGGGTTTGCCGGGAGATGCGTCAGCACCGAAGGCCTGGAGGATGAAGCTTGTGGAGACGGCGATGTTGACAGCAAGCCAGCCGAACTGGAGCAGGCCCATGAGCAGTCCGGGCATAAGGAATCCGCCGGCGGTTCCGTAGGTAGAGGAGCCGACGACATAGAGAGGGTAGCCGGTCTTCATACCGAGCATTCCGGGGACAAGGTAAAACAGGAAATAGCACAGCAGTGCAGCCACAATAAGGGCGAGCAAACTAAGGCCGAGTCCCGCCTGAGAAAGCGTCCCGTCGGCAATATTCATGTAGAACACAACCCACAGGAAAATACCCGCGTAAGCAGGTGCCGTGCTCGCGTACCATGGCGCCCGCTTGTCGAGTGGATTCGGCTTGGCCATACTCAGGTAATTTGGGAGCATTCCGTTACTCATAATCAGGTCTCCTAATTAAGCTCAGTTACTCGCGGCCCCGGCACATTGCCGCTTGCGCTCGCGCACCTATCAGCCAGACTTGGTGCAAGCGCATTACTCGGCCGCTGTCTTAATCATTTCACCAAGAGCCATCAAGTAAAGAAATACAATGGAGAAAAGGGCGAGGAGCAGGGTGCTGTAGCGATGGAGCACCAGGAGCAGCTCCTGACCGCCGGTGCCGAAGAGAGGGAACATGCTGAGAACGGCAGAGAGGATTACGGGCAGTGCGAGGAAAATGATACACCAGAAGCAGATTTTGGCTTTTAACTCGTGGGCGTGCGGAGGTTCGGGGGACCGGGGTAGTCGTCGGATTATGGTGTTTAGCCAAGGCCAGTAGTTTTTGTCGAGCTGCATTTTGTCGGCCCATATTACGGCCAGAATCGCCAGGCAGGCCGAGAAGACAGGCGAGGCGGTTGCGTGGAGCATAAGCCAGTAGCCGGAGATGGATTTTTTTAGAATGATTACGGGGACAAAGCTGGTGATTACGAGCACAACGAAACAGAGAAGCGCAAGGAGGAAGATAAGCTTTCTGAGCACACCTATGATATTCCATTTCTGTTCGACAAAGAGCAGAGTAAACAGGAAGACCAGGTATCTGACCGGGTCGAGGAAGTGCATTGAGCGGTCCTTGCCGAAGAGCCGGTCGGCTCCGGGCCTGCAGAGCAGGAAGTGGACGACAATTGCGATAAGGGCGGCAATAAAGCCAATTATCGAGACCGTGCGAAACATAAACATCTCTTCCCTAATATGGTCATTTTTTCCCTACAAGGACGGCGGCCACGAAGCCGAGTGCTCTTAAGGCGTAGAGCAGCAGGACGCCGGCGATAACGAGGCATGAGAGCAGGGCTACGACTTTTAGCCAGAGACGAAAGACGAAGGAGAAGGCGAATGCCTTTGTGTAGAAGCGAGGGAGCTTCTGGAAGGTGAGCATTTCGACGGAGGCGCCGTCGGCAGAGGCAAGGGGTGAATCGACGGGGACGGAGCCGAAAAAGAAAGGCGAATCGGTGGAGTGGCAGTCTTCGCATCGTCTTACGCCGAGGGACTGAGCGGCGGGTCTTACGTTGTGGGCGACGGGCCAGAGGTAAGGTTTTGCATCACTTCGCTCTTTGGAGATGAGGTTGTCCTGGTCGTCAAGGGAATAGACTTTTCCCGCGGTGACGAATCCGGGCTGAGTGTCTGGTGAGATTTTGCTTTTGAGCAGCATGAGGCATTGCGTGAGCTGTTCTTCGGGAAGCTGGGGCCAATCGCCGTAAGGGCCTCTTTTGAGAAGCCCCGTGGTGACGGATTCTACAATTGCAAGGTCGATAGGAGCGAGTGCATCTTCAGAGATTTCGGCCCAGAACGCGGGCCATAAGAGCTTGTGAGGTGCGATTTTACCGGTGTTGTCCTTGGCGAAGACAGGGTAGAGCAGGTGGGGCAGACAATCGGGGGATTTGTTTGAGCTGAGTACGCCGAGGGCGTGTGCTCGCGAGGTTTTTGTGCGGATGGCCGAATCCCCAGGCCAGGGCCCGGAGTGACAGGCGGTGCAGGTCAGCTTTTCAAAGTGGACGGGCGGGATGCCGGGGTGTTCGGGGACAGGAGCGGCGAAACGGCCTGCAAGCGGTGCATCGGTATGTTGGCCGAGGTGACAACCTTCGCAGGTAGAGGCCGCAGCGAGGGGATTCTCAGACTGGGCCTGTTCGTCCTCATACCCGCGTGTGATGTTGTGCTGTAGTCCGTTTCGGTGGCAATCGACGCAGGTCAGGCCGGCTTCGATATGTATGTCTTCATCGAACGTCCATTTCTCGGCGTGTTCACCAGCCGGGTCGAAAGTCGAATGGCAAAAATAGCACCGCCCGTCGGGCACCTGGCGAACGATGTCGAACAGGACCCAATTCTTATGGTCCAAAGTACCTTCGCGATAAGTGACGGTCGGTGGTGAGGCATCCGGGTCAGTCAGCATTTCGGGCATTCTAAAATCAAATGAGGTGTCGAGCCGTGCGGTGGAGCCGGAGACGGAGGCGAATTCGCAAGCGGAGGTGGCGGCCCAGCGGTAGTTTTGTCTGGCTATCTGCAGGGCGAACTCGGCCTGGTCATACCCGTAGTGCGCATTGTGGCAGGCCAGGCAGTTTATCTCGAGCGGGCCGGTGACGTAGGCACGGAGGACCTCGTCAGGGCTATCGCTTTTGTCGAGCATTTCGCCGACGCCTCCGCCGGGCAGATGACGTCCGAAAAGACGGACGAAGCCGGCAGGTGTGATTCCGAGCTGGTTCGGCCTGAACGTGCCGGGCCAGGGGCGGTAAGAAAGGGGGATTTGCGTTGCGGCACGGGAATCGGCGAGAATCCATGGCTCGCCCGCTCTGCCCGAGTCTGCATTCGCGTCGGTTGCGTTGAAATGCCAGCCCGCCTCAATTATGTCGTAGCTGTGGCAGTCGCCGCAGGTGCGGCGAGTTGAGAAAGGCAGGAGTGGCTCGTCGTCGGGATAGATTTGCTCTGTATTTTCTTCGGATTCGGCTTCGGTTAAAAGCGGGATTCTGTGAGGGGGGACGGCAAGAGAGCCGTCGCTGACGTCGCCGAGCTTTTTGGCAGCCAGGTCAGATGCGGCGAGTGCGAAGACCGGTGCGAGTAAAAGAATCAGACAGAGCAATCCTTTTTTCAACTTTCGCAATCCTTTCTGCGTTCGGTCAGATTTCAAACTCTTCCGGCTTGAATTCAAGGCGGCATCCGGCCTCGATGGCCTGGTTGACCTTAAGTACGGCAACAGCCGTCTCGTAGCCGATTTCCGCCGGGCAGTTTAGCTTCTCTTTGCCGCGGACGGCGTTGAAGAAGTTCTCAAGATGCGGTTTGTGGTAGGGGTCTGTAAGTTCAACGGGAATCTCGTAGCTCGGTGGTTTGGGACTTTCACGGGCATCGACCGCAGCATCGGCGTCGGCTTCTTGTTGCTGTTCTTCTTCGGGTTCGAGGACGTAGCCATGCTTAACCCATTTGTCCCAGAGCGGAGCAGTCGGTTCGCGATAGACCTCACCCCTTCCGGCGGATTCGGAGATGAGCAGTGTGCCTTCGATGCCCATGAAGGTTTCGAAGTACCCCTGGCTGCTGTTTGTGGTTATAGTCTGGTAGAAGGCACGGACTGTTCCATCGGGGGTGTCGTAGGTGTAAATAGCCATGACGGTATCGTACCACTGGTGTGTGTCTTTGGGATAGTAGTCGGTGCCGCCGCTTGCGATGACGGTAGCGGGGTTCTTTTCGAGGAACCATGAGTAGATATCGATTTGATGCGAGCCAAGGTCAACAATCGGACCGCCACCCAGACCCTTGAACCACCTCCAGTTCCTGAATTGCTCCATATTCTCAAACCCGAACTTCGTCAGTCTCGCCTTGTCAATCGCGAACTTCTCCGGGTAGCCCAACAGTGGCCTCGCCGCCCGGTTCCACTGCCCGTTCACCGTCGTGATACGCCCCAGCATCTTCGCGTCTTTGATAATCTTCTCGTAGCAGTGAATATACCGCGGATTGCTTCTTCGCTGGTGTCCAATCTGAAGCAGCTTGCCCGTATCCTTCGCCGCCTGCACCATGCTCTTCGCTCCCTCCAGCGTATTCGACATCTCCTTCTCGCAATAGACATGCAGACCCGCTTTGAGACAGGCCACCGCCTGCTCCGCGTGCCAGAAGTCCGGCGTCGCGATGATAACCGCATCCAGGTCCTTCTCTTTGTCCAGCATCTCCTGATAGTCCACATACGTGTTATGCTCGTGTTTGTAAGCCCTCAGGAATCGGGATTGATTCTTCTGATTGTATTCGGTCCAGACATCGCAAAGTGCCTTGAAATGCAGGCCTGGTATCTTGACCGCCGATTCGAGCAGAACCCGACCCTGCGCGCCCGTCCCGATTATCGCAACGTTGACATCATCCGCCTTGCCGCCTGCCTCGCTCTGCGCAACGACCATCGGCGAGAGGATAAGTCCCGCACCCGCCGCTGCCGTGGATGCTAGAAACCGCCTTCTGTTCAGGTCTGTATTCTTCTCTTGCATCTTCATTCTGATTCTCAAACGCTCCAAAGATTTCTCAATATCTGTTTGTCAGCAAACCTGATATTCATTATACCCGGCTGTGCTCACACCGGCAACTACAAAGTCCAGCCGGTGCGGTATTCCCTGCGGACAAACTGATTCGCCTCCGGCATGTTAGTCACCTTTACATTCACAGAGTCCCACTCGATTTTCTGCTTCGCACGCAGCGCCACGTTTCCCAATAGCACGGCCTCAGCCAGAGGCCCCGCATAATCGAAGTTCGCGCACGCCGGCGGGCCGCCCCTGCACGCATCAAGCCAGTTCTGCTCATGCGAGCCGTCGATTCTTGGTATTGTTTTTTCGGGGCGCTGGAACGCCTGCATTTTTGCTTCGGGGATGAGACGCCCTTCCATCATAGTGCCTTTTTCGCCGATGAAGATGACGCCGCCGTCGGGGAGTGTTCTTTCGGGTTCGAGCTCGGGAGGTCTTGAGGGTTTTAGGCCGCCGTCGAACCAGGTGAGCGTAACGGGGGGCATAGAGCCGCGGGCGCCGAATTCGTAGCGGATTATGGAGGCGTCAGGATAGGTTTCGTTGTTTTCGACGACGTTCCAGTTTTCAACGACCCGATTCGAGCCGCAGGCCTCGACAGTGGTCGGCGCGGTCAGGTCCAGAGCATAGTAGACGTGGTCGATGATGTGGCAGCCCATATCACCGAGTGCGCCTGTTCCGAAGTCAAGCCAGCCGCGCCAGGTGAAGGGCAGATATGAAGGATGATAAGGTCTTTCGGGCGCTGGGCCAAGCCAGAGGTCCCAGTCGAGGCCCGTGGGCACGGGCGGCATCTCGGCGGGCCTCAGGATTCCCTGCGGCCAGACGGGGCGGTTTGACCAGGCATAGACGGTATGGACGGGACCTATTGCGCCCGCCTGTATCCATTCGCGTTCGAGCCGGATTTCCTCGCCGGAATGGCCCTGATTACCCATCTGCGTTGCGACACCCATTTCCTTTGCGACCTCGGCCATTCTCCGCGCTTCGTAAACAGAGTGGGTCAGCGGCTTTTGGCAATAAACGTGCTTTTTCATCTTCATCGCCATAATCGACGCCGGCGCATGGATGTGGTCGGGCGTCGCAACAATCACGGCGTCGATGTTCTTTTCTTCCTTCTCAAGCATTTCGCGAAAATCTTTATAGCGTGTGGCGTTCGGATAAGTCTTAAACGCATCGGCCGCTCGTCGATAATCGGCATCACACAGCGCAACGATGTTTTCCCCGTCCAGCTGGCTCGTATCAACATTTCCATCCTCGTCCTCCGGCGCACCCGCATACCCGCTGCAATTGTCGATGTTTACTCTGGCCATACCACCTGCGCCAACGGAGGCGATGCTGAGTTTTTCGCTTGGTGGAGTTTGGCCGGAACCGGCGAGGACGTGGCGGGGGACGATGGTAAAGGCGGCGAAGGCAGTTGAGGTTTTTAGAAAACTGCGACGTGAAATTGTGCTTTTGGGATTTTGACTTTTGAAGTTTTTGTCTTTCATGGTTTTTTGTTTCCGGCAAAAGAGGTTAATGGATTCTGGATTAGAGTAACCAGCCGTTGTGGTATTCGGGGCGGACGAGGAGGTTTGCCTCGTCGCAGTTTCTAAACTTAAGGTTTTGGGCGTCCCAGTCGAGGTGCTGGTCTTTTATCCTCATAGCGACGACGCCGAGGAGGACCATTTCGGTAAGCGCACCGCCGTAATCGAAGGTTGAGCTTGCCGGCTTGCCCGTCTTGCACGCCCGTAGCCAGTCGCGTTCGTGTCCGGCAGAGCCGTCTTGGACTCTTGGGATCTTAGCAGCGGGCCTGCCCACTTCTTTCATTCTGGATTCGGGGACAATACGGGCGCCGCCCGCGCCGTGCGAGCCATGGAGGATAGCGCCTTTTGTTCCGATGAGCAGAGCACCGTTGTCGCCGAGTGTTCGGCCCGGCTCGAGAAAACCAGGAATTGGTGGCTTGAGTCGGCCGTCGTACCACGTAAGCTTCACCGGCGGCATCGACCCGCGCCCGCCGAATTCGTAGCGGATAATCGAAGCCCGCGGGAAGGTCTCGCCGCTGATTTCGGGAATGTAGTGAGTTGTTGTTGCCTCGACGGAGGTTGGGTGGCCGAGGTTGAGGGCCCAGAATGCGGGGTCGAGGATGTGGCAACCCATATCGCCGAGCGCACCTGTGCCGAAGTCCCACCAGCCGCGCCAGCTCTGCGGGCAGTAGATGGGGTGATACGGACGGTGTTTTACGGGGCCGAGCCAGAGGTCCCAGTCGAGCGTCTCAGGGACAGGTGGCCTGTCTTTGGGTCTTGCCATAACGGGAAAATCGGACCATGGATGGCCGCCTACGGGCCGGTCGGACCAGGCGTGAACCTCGGTGACATCGCCGATGGAGCCCTGGGCAATCCATTCGCAGACGATTCGGATGTGCTCATCGGAGTGTCCCTGATTACCCATTTGAGTCTGGATGCCGGCCTCGCGAGCGGCTTCGGTGAGCCGCCGGGTTTCATAGACCGAATGGCACAGGGGTTTCTGGCAGAAAAGGTGCTTTTTAAGCTGCACAGCTGCCATCGCGGCGACGTAGTGGGTATGGTCGGGAGTGGCGACGATGACTGCATCAATGTTATTTGCCTCTTTGTCGAACATCCTGCGGAAGTCTTTGTATTTCTTTGCCTGCGGATAAGCATTGTAGGTATCGGCTGCTCGGACGTCGTCAACGTCAGCCAGTGCAACGATATTCTCGTGGCTGACATTGTTGAGGTTCGCACCACCCATACCGCCCGCGCCGACGGCGGCAATGTTGAGTTTCTCGCTCGGCGGCGTCTGCCGCGAGCCCGCAAGCACATAACGCGGAACAACGGTAAACGCCGCAAAAGCCGCGGATGATTTGACGAATTTGCGACGAGACAAGCCGGTTTGCTTGTCTGCCGGAGTTTGGGATTTCGGATTCATATTCTTTTCCTGATAACCAAAGAGTTTCATAAAGACCAGCCATTGCGGTAGGCGCGGTGGAGCAGCGGGGTTGCTTCCGGGCTGTTTTTGAATTCCATATTCTCATGGTCCCAGTAGAGTTTCTGTCTGGTTCGCACGGCCACGCAGCCGAGCAGGACGGTCTCGGTCAGAGGGCCCGCATAATCGAAGTTGCAGCAGGCGGCCGCGCCACCCCTGCACGCCTCGAGCCAGTCTTGCTCGTGTGTCCCCTCTATTCGTGGTATCGTTTTTGCAGGAGGGGCGAATTTCTTCATCTTGCTCTCAGGTATGAGCCGAGGTGCGCCGCCCGTCGGACCTGCGATGAGTTTTCCCTTATCACCAACGAACAGAATACCACCGCTCTCGCTGCCCATCCTTCTGCCCGGCTCCAGCTCCTCCGGCCGCGGGGGCATAAGCCCGCCGTCGTACCACATCATAGTGACCGGCGGCATCTCGCCCCACGAGGGGAACTTGAACGTAACAAAGGAGGCAATGGGGAACGTTTCGGAGTTTATAGGGGTAGTTGTAGCTTCGACGGAGACGGGGGCCTCTAAGTCAAGCGCCCAGAATGGGGTATCGATAATGTGACAGCCCATATCACCGAGTGCACCTGTTCCGAAGTCGAGCCAGCCGCGCCACTTGCTTGGGTGATATGCGGGGTGATATGGCCTGTACGGAGCAGGCCCAATCCAAAGGTCCCAGTCCATAGCAGGCGGGACAGAGGGACTGTCCTTTGGTCTTTCGACGCCCTGCGGCCAGCCCCACCGGCCGAACGGGCGATTCGTCCACACGTGCACCTCCCGCACCGCACCGATTACCCCTGCCTGTATCCATTCACGGACGAGGCGGATACCTTCGCTGCTGTGGCCCTGGTTGCCCATCTGAGTAGCGACTTTGTATTCTCTGGCGGCTTCGGTGAGCTTTCTTGCTTCGTAAACGGAATAGGTCAGGGGTTTCTGGACGTACACGTGTTTACCCATCCTGACGGCCATCATTGTAGGTACTGCGTGGGTATGGTCGGGAGTTGCGACGATGACGGCGTCGATACTCTTCTCTGTCTCGAGCATTTTGCGGAAATCTTTGTATCTCTTTGCCTTTGGATAGTCCTCGAATTGCGCTGCGGCCTTATCCCAATCGACGTCACAAAGGGCCACGATGTTCTCGTGTTCGCACGCCTTTATGTTGTTCCGCCCCATCCCTCCTACGCCGACCGCAGCGATGTTAAGTTTTTCGCTTGGAGGTGTTTGGCCTGAGCCGGCGAGGACGTGACGCGGAACGATTGTAAAAGCAGCGGCAGAGGCAGCGGCTTTGACAAAGGTACGGCGGGTAAGGTCGGGGTGGTGATTTTCGGCCGATAGCGGTTTTCCCATAGACGGCGCTCCTATGAGTCACAAAGGGTGTATTATATGTATTCAGCTACTTCTGTGTATCCAGCGGGACGATGCGGATATTTCTATACCAGACCCTGTCGCCGTGGTCCTGGAAGCCGATGTATCCGGTTCGCCGGAGGTCCTTGTAGGCGGTTTTGAATTTATTCTTCGAGCCGTCGGGGTTTCTGTGCAGTTCGGTCCAGCGGTTGAGGTCCATATCTATGATGGGCACATCATTCATTACGATGTTTATCCAGTTATCGACGACGGTGAGCGTGACGTGATTCCACTGTCCGGGCGGGTTGACGACGTTTCTTCGCGGGGCCTGACAGTCATAGACAGCACCACAGCTGCCTCGACTTACATCATACGTTCCCTGAGTGGTGAAGTTGTCGAAGGCCTGCATTTCGATGCCGGTCTGGACTTCGTCTTCGATGTCTGCGGTTCTAAAGAAAACGCCGCTGTTGCCTTTGAAGGCGTTCTTGAATTCGAGGTCGAGGATAAAGTCGCCGTATTGCTTTTTTGTCCAGATGTTACCGCCGTCGCCTTTGGCAGCCAGCGCACCTTCTTC
This sequence comes from uncultured Pirellulales bacterium, assembly GCA_964514115.1. Taxonomy (GTDB): domain Bacteria; phylum Planctomycetota; class Phycisphaerae; order Sedimentisphaerales; family Anaerobacaceae; genus CAZEPI01. Next base: position 128,885 of record CAZEPI010000003.1, read on the forward strand.
GTCGATGCGCCAGGAGTCTGGCCTGCATCGCCAGTTGTCGAGCGAGGTCCCGTCGAACAGAACTTCGGCATTGACGTAGGGCGAGTCGAACCGTTTGAGATAGATATCCTTGTATTCGACGACCATAGGCGGGCCCATGTGGATTTGCAGCGCAATGAGGCCTTCGAGCGAGCGGTTTTGGTAGTCGTTGTCGATAAGCTCGACGGTTTTGTAGCCGTTGAGCTCGAGGGTAATGTGATTTCCAAGGGCGGTAATCAGATATTCATTCCAGTCGTCGGGCTTGTAATAGCCGGCTTCTACAAGCTTCTGCGGGTCGGCGATTTGCTTTATGACGTTTTTGTTTCCTTTGCCGTCGATGACGACGAATTGTCCGACGCGAGCGAGGCCCCCCCTGCCGGTGCCTTCGTCATAAAGGAATCCGACCTGCGGCTGTTCGTTGCAGACCTCGGCCTGGTATCCGGCAACAGACCATTTGGTCCAGTGCGGGCTCATATCACGGGAGCGGAACTGGACGCCGGCGTTACCGCCCTGGATTTTGAACTTGAGCTTGAGCTGAAAATCGCGGACGGTGCCGCCCCGCCAGATGAGGAAGGTATTTGAGTGGGGTCGGTTTTTCAGCAAGGTTTCGCCGTGGATGGCTCCGTCTTTCACGGACCAGAATCTGGTGTCACCGTCCCAGCCGGCGAGGTCTTTTGCGTTGAAGATTCGGACCCAGCCGTCCGCGTCGGGAGAATCGGCGAAGAGGGACGTTTGGGAGCACCAACAGAGAGCAGCGAAAGCGACTGCTGCAACGAGAAGACCCGTTGAAACACGGGAAAGACCTTTGTGCATTTTCATTTTTGTTCCTCGACTTTGAGAAAGTTCGGGAGCGTTTTGTTAATCCAAAGGTTTTATTTTGAGGTTTCTGAACCATATCTGGTTTCCGTGGAACTGCAGGCCGATGTGACCTTCTCTGGGCATATTTTTGTATGCGGTGTCGAATTTGTTTGGTGAGCCGTCGGGATTTTTGTGCGACTCGGTCCAGAGGTTGAGGTCCATATCGATGATTTGCTCGTCGTTTAGCGTGACGTAGATTTTGTTATCGAGGCAGGTGATACGACAGCGGTTCCACTGGCCTGCCGGTTTGACGGCCATTTTTGTCGGCGAGAGACAGTCGTAAATGGCGCCGCACTGACCGTTAGGAGTACCGTCGGTGGTTTCATGAATTTGAACCTCGATGGCTGTGTTGAGCCAGTCTCGGATGCTGCCCGTGCGGATAAAGACGCCGCTGTTTCCTCCTTCGGGGACTTTGAATTCGAGGCCGAGGATGAAGTTGCCGTATCTTTCTTTGGTCCAGACGTCAAGGTCCCAGCCGTGTGCGTCCGAGGCAGGTGAAAGGACACCATCGGCATCGAAAGCCCAGGAGTCGGGTTTGCGGAATGCGTTGGAGAGGTCTTTTTCAAAGAGGTCTTTCCTTTGTGCACCGCTCAGTTTGGCGGCAACTGTTTTGAAGTATTCACCACATTTGGCTATTTCGGGCAGGTTGTTCTCCCAGTTGTGTTCGTATTCGGCCGAGAAGACGCCTTTGAAGTTTTGTCGGTCGAGCTCGGTGAGCAGGGCTTTGATATCGGCAAGGCCTGAGCCCCAGATGACGTCATGGGCTTCTTTGTTGCCGAATTCGTTGAGGTCTTTCAGGTGGAAGGAGACAATTCTTCCTTCGAGTTTTTTGAGAGCATCGAGGGGGTTGATGCCGGAGCGCATCCAGTGGCCCGTGTCGGCGCAGGCGCCGATGTATTTACTTCGGCCGTTGCAGACCTTCAGAACGGTATCGGGATTCCAGTAGTGCGAAGGCTCGGGGTGGTTGTGGACGGCGACGCTGATTTCGTATTCGGTGGCGAGCTTGTCGATGAGGTCAAAGGCCTCTTCGGGCGGCTCGGAGACGATTGTTTCGATGCCCATATCTTTCGCGAAATCGAAGACCTTTCTGCACTCGGCTTCGTCGTTAGGCAGGCCGACCACACCATAGTTGATGAGTGTTACGCCGGCGTCGGCAAGTTTTTCTTTAACCTTTTGCCTGAGGTCAGAAGACATAAGGTGGTGGAGCTTTGCTTCGGTGTTTTCGGGGAAGAGCGGCTGGCCGGGATATGCTTCGATGTAGCTCAGTTCCGCGGCGGCGGCTTTGTCAATGGCCTCGAAGAAAGTGAACTTATTGAAGGACCACGCCTGGACGGCGAGTTTCCAGCCGGGATAGATTTCACCGGCTGAGCAGACGCAGGACAATGGCGGGACCAGCAAACCCACGAAAAGAGCGGCTATTCCTGTTCTTTCAATCATCTGTTTTCTCCTATCAGGCAAAGACCATCATTTTTCATCTATTCGTTTAGTGGGATGATAGCTATATGATACCCCAGGGGCTTCTGCTCTGTCTGGCGAGCATTCGGTTTGCCTCGGGGTCGTCGATGAATGTTTCATTTTCGGGATTCCATTTTAGTTTTCTGCCGAGCCGCAGGGCGATGTTTCCGAGATGGCAAATCGTAACGGAGCGATGCGCGGTCTCGGGCGGCGCTATAGTATCACGTCTGGATTTGACGCAGTCAATGAAGTTTCTGTGGTGGTCGTCGCTTCGATAGAGATGGATTTCGTCGGGGGCGATTTTGGAGCTGAGCAGGGATTTGGGGTAGGCGTCGATGTAGGAGCGGACAAAGACCCAGCCGAGCGAGCCCTCGAATCGGACGCCCTGGTCCATATTTGCGATGTCGCGAGTTGCGCAGATGAGCTTGACGCCGTTTTCGTAGGTGTATTTAATCTCGAACCTTGTGGCGGTATCCCACAGGCCGTCTCTGGGGAAGGTGCCTTTTCCTTCTATTTCGACGGGGCCAGTGTGCTCGGTATTATTGCCCCACTGTGCGAGGTCATTGTCGTGGGCACCGAGGTCGGTGAGGGTGCCGCCTGCATAGTCGAAGATATATCTAAAGTAGTGGTGACATCGCCTTTCAGTGTAAGGAGCGCGCGGGGCGGGGCCGAGCCAGAGGTCGTAGTCGAAGCCGTCGGGGACGGGCATATTGGATTGCGGGGGGATTTCACGGCCCGCTGGGACACAGGTCTTTATTGTGTGCAGCTTGCCGATGCGGCCGTTGCGCACGAGTTCACAAGCAAAGCGTGCGGGCCAGGCCGAGCGGAGCTGGGTACCGGTCTGGAAGACGCGATGGTATTTTTTGACAACGTTGCAGAGGATTCGGCCTTCAGCGATGGTTCTGGAGAGGGGTTTTTCGCAGTAGATATCTTTGCCGGCCTTTGCCGCGGCAATTGAGATGGGGACATGCCAGTGGTCGGGCGTGGCTATCAGAACGGCGTCAATGTCAGGTCTTCGGATGAGGTCGCGAAAGTCGTTGTACTGTGCGCAGCCGGTGTATTTGGCGCGCGGATTTGCGTCTGAGTAATACCTTTCGACCTCGGCTTTGGCCCTTTCTCTGTGTGTGGCATCGACGTCGCAGACGGCGAGTATCTGCACGTCGCCGAGCTTGAGAAAGCCGCGCATATCGTTTAGGCCCATTCCATTCAGGCCGATGCAGCCGAGTGTAATTCGGTTGGATGGGGCGACCGAGCGACCAAGGCCAAGGGCAGATGACCGAATAACCAGAGGAACTGCAACAAAGGCGGTGCGTTTTAGAAGAGCACGTCTGGTTAGCTTCATTTTACTGTGAATCGATTTGCGGCCCCGGCTGAATCTTTCGGTGTAGCGGGCCAGGCCGGGGCAACAGGAATTACTTTAACTCTCGGATAAATATGTTTCTAAAATAGACCACTGAGTTGTGGGCCTGGAGTTCTATTTGGCCTGTGGGATAGATTTCCCTGTCTCGCTGCCAGAAGTTTTCAAGTTCTGTGGTATCCACGACGAGCTGGTCGTTCAGATAGACGATTACCAATTTGCCAATCATAATGATTTTGAAGGTGTTCCATTCTCCGACCGGTTTATCTGCGACTTTGACTGGTTTGTCTGGGTTGTTTTTGTTGTTGAACAGGCCGCCGGAACCGATGTCGTTGCGATGGGCATCCCAGATTTGGACCTGGGGAGTACCCCTCAGATAAAGACCGCTGTCAGCATCCGCTTCTATCTTCCAATCGACGAGCAGCTCGAAATCGGCGTAGTCTTTGGCTGTGCAGATATTGTCGTAGGCGTGGCCGCGATAAACGAGCGTGCCGTTTTCGATTTTCCAGTGGCGGTGCATCAGCTCGTCGGCTCTTGCCTGGGCTTTGGCAAGTTCTTCGGAACTCATTTTGGCTCTCGAAACGGGGTCGCCTACGAGTCCTTTCCATCCAGTAAGGTCCTTTCCGTTGAACAGCGAGACGAAGCCCTCGGCCGGTTTGCTTCGGCCAGCAGAGTTGGCACAGCCCTGAGCAAAAAACGTAGCAAGAAGCGCAAGAATAAACACCACCGGCACAGTCATCGGCGGGTCAGTGAAAACGCGATGCTTTTTCATTTTAGAGTGTCCAGCCCTTTCTATATTCTGTGTGGACGAACTGGTTTGCGGTTTCGTCATTGGTGAACTTCATATTCTCGCCGTCCCACCGGAGGACTTTGTGTGGATTCTGGAGGGCGAGGTTTCCCATGACGACGGTTTCGGTGAAGGGGCCTGCGTAATCGAAGTTTGAGCACGCCGGCTGGCCGCCTTTGCAGGCGGCCAGCCAGTTTTCTTCGTGACCGTCAGGTCCTTTTCTGACGCGGGGGATGGACTTTTCAGGTCTTTGGTATCCTCTCATAGCTGTTTCGGGGATAAGACGCGGGTTGGAAGCATAGCAGCCACACATAAGAACGCCTTTTTCGCCGATGAACAGGACGCCGCCGTCCTTGTCGCCCATTTGTCTGTCGGGTTCAAGCTGGGGCGGTCTCGGCGGCATCAGTCCGCCATCCCACCACGTGACATCGACGGCGGGCATATCAACCTTTGGCATGGCGTCGCGAACGGGAAACTGGAAGCGGATGATGCTTGCGCGAGGATACGTCTCGCGGACGCCGATTTTGTCCCAGCCCTCGCCGGCCAGCCGAGTGGATGAACAGGCCTCGACGCTGATGGGGTATTTCAGATTGAGCGCCCAAAATACGGGGTCGAGAATATGACAGGCCATATCCCCCAGTGCGCCGCAGCCAAAGTCAACCCAGGCGCGCCAGGCAAAAGGATGATATGTGGGATGATATGGTCTTTCGGGCGATGGGCCCAGCCAGAGGTCCCAGTCGAAGTATGAGGGGACAGGCGGGGTCTCGGTCGGACGCTCCATACCCTGTGCCCAGACCGGCCTGTTTGTCCACGCGTGGACCTCGCGCACCGCCCCGATGGCACCATCCCAAATCCACTCGCAGATAAGCCGGATACCTTCGCCGGAGTGACCCTGGTTTCCCATCTGCGTTGCGACGCCCGCTTCACGGGCTGCTTCGGTAAGCTTTCTCGCCTCATAGACGGTTCGGGTCATTGGTTTTTGGCAATAGACGTGTTTGCCGAGTTTTATGGCCATCATTGCAGCGACGGCGTGGGTATGGTCGGGGGGAGCGACGATAACGGCGTCGATGTCTTTATCCTGCTCTTCGAGCATTTTTCTAAAGTCTCTGTAGGCCTTGGCCTTTGGGAATTCCTTGTAAACATCTGCGCCTCTCTTGTCGTCAACGTCGCAGAGCGCAACGATGTTTGCACCGGCGTCAGCGCAGCGCTGCGTGTTCCAGTGGCCCATACCGGCGGCACCGACGGTGGCGATGTTGAGTCTTTCACTCGGTGGTGTTTGCCCGGCGCCGCCAAGGACGTGGCGCGGGACGATGGTAAAGGCAGCGATGGTGGCGGCAGATCCGAGGAAGTCGCGCCTGGAAATTGCGTGGGTTTTGGGCTTAACGCTTTTGTCTGAACTTTTCATTACTTGCCCCCTGAGAAAAATTAAGTACGAGTGCGGTCTTCTGCGAAAATCAGGATGCCCCGCCCCGTCGGCTTTCAAGACAACGGGACAGGAGCAATAGTCATCGATTCAAATTAGTTTCTTTCCAGGCGTCTGAGCCTCCACTGTGCCTGTCGGCGAACCTCTTCGTTCTTGGTCTGGCCCAGCACCTTTTGAAGCACGGCCTTGGTCTCCTCAGGATATCTTTCGTCGGTGTTTTCTGTAATTTTAATGATGGCCGATTCTGCTTCCGGTGCAAGCTCAGCATCATCAAGGTATCCTTCTGCCATCTGCAGTGCCTCGAGAGACTCGACGTTTGCCAGGCCGGAGAGGACTGCCCTCTTTTCGTTGACGTTAGGGGCAAGGGCCATTGCCTCTTTGTACATCTTGATTGTCTCTTCCGGTGCTCTGTCGCTTTCGAGTCCGATGAGCCGGACATAGCCGCGAAGAGCAAGGATTTTATGCGTCTGGTTTTCGGAGGTTTTTGCAACTTCGAGCAGGTTCGGCGCGGGGGTGCCGTTCGGCCATTCGGAAAGGGCACGGATGGCAGCATCTTTGATTTTGTCGTCCGTACTCTTGAGGGCGTCAAGCAGAACGGGTAAAGCGCTATCGTTTCCGAGCCGGCCGAGGACAGCAAGCAGTGAGCCCTTTGCTGCTGTCTCTTCGACGGAGTCGAGCTTTTCCAGCACAAGGTCCGACTGTTTTTGTTCATCGGGTATCTTTCGGGCAACGGCGACGACGGTTCTTTCAAGTTCTGTTCTCTCGGTCGAGCCGGTCGCCTTTATGAGCAGGTCGATGATATCGCTTAGATTATCCGGTGAGGCGATTGTTCTAAGTGCCTTGATTGCCTCGACGCCCACTCGCGGCTCAGAATCAGCGACGACCTTTAGCACGGTGGGCACAGCCGCGGTGATATTTCTCTGGTCGAGAGCACGGACCAACTCGGCTTTTTGTTTAGCTTGGGCGTCGGGGATTTTTTGAACGATTGCCTGGTCGACATCCTCGCCGCGGAGCCGATAGAGCGAGTCGCGGGCGGCCTGCTGCTCGTCGCCGGTGGCCGTAGCGGCTATATCAACGAGCATATCGACGTTTGAAGCACCACCGAGGGTGCCGAGAGCGGTCAGTGCGGCGATGCGGCTGGCAGGTTCCTGGCTCTGGACTTCGGCAACGACGGCATCAAGTGCGGCTTTGTCGCCGCAGTCGGCCAATGCGCTTAGAAGCTGGACGCGGCTGGTGAGGGACAAGTCGTCAAGCATTGGGGCGACGGCCTTTATCATTTCGGTGTTGGCGACATCTCTCAGCAGGCCGATGACGGCTGTCTGCATGGGCTGGTCATCCGACTTGAGCACTTCGACGACGATGCCGGTGGTGTTGTCGGCGTTTGTAACTTTGCCCCTGAGAGCGGCGATGCGGATGGGCAGGGGTTGAGCGGAATCGCAGAGCTGGCTGTAAATTTCCATTGCCTTTTCCTTTTGGGCTTTGGCGGCAAAGCTGTCGGCGCATTTTAGATAAGCTTCGAGGGCTGTAGTCTTTAGCGGGTCTTTCAGCCGGTCTTTTGCGTCGCCAAGGGCCTTTGCAGCGTCGGGGCCGTTAATACTCCCCAGGGCGGCAATGGCGGCAGAGGCGACCATAGGACCGGGGTCGTCTATCAGCTCGATAAGCGTCGGGACGGCCTTGGTATCACCTCGGACGGCAAGGGTGTTGATTATTCCAACCTTAGGTTTGCCTTTGGCCTTGGCAAGTGCCTCTCGCAGCGCCTCGTCAACACTCTCACCGGGGATTCGCTCAAGCGCGTAGCGGGCCATATCGGAAAACTGCTCGTCGGTGAGCATCGGCGCCAGAGCCGCAACGGACTGCTCGGTGCCGATGAGCGAAAGCTCCTTGCAGACAAACTGCTTGGCGGCGTAGGTGGCATCGCCTCTTACAAACTCTGCAAGTTTCCCCTCGATGCTTTTCAGGTCCCCGGGAGAGGAGTTTGCGGTATCACGTATGATGTCGGAGATTTTGGTAAGGTTCTCACGGCTCTGGCCGAAGTCGTAGGTGGCAATCTCCTTCAGCAATGCGTCAAGCTGGTCGAGGTCAGCGGCAAGCGAAGTTGCGGGGACCAGAGTGAAAGACAGCAGGACAACTGCAACAGTTAGAGCTTTGGGCCAACGGTTCATAATTTTTTCCTTTCTAAACGCGTCGAACAGAAGAAACAGTAAGATTTCATTCCCTTAACAATTGAATACATATCATTACAACGCAATCAGGTCATTCGGTCTTTGGCTTTTCTCCTTTGGCTTCGGCTGGTGTTGCATCCGCGGGCAGGTCGCCAAGGGCATATTGTATACCGTCGAGATAGTGCCTCAGTACAACGGGGTTGGCATAGACTTCGTTGTTATGTCCAAGGCCGCAATAGAAGACCCTTCCCTTTCCGTAGTTGCGAATCCAGGAGACGGGGTTGTCGATATCAGATTCCTTTACGCCGCTGGCGTTTTTAGTGGCTTGGTCGGTGAGGTCGAGGCGGAGCAGGACGCGGCAGTTTTCTTCAAGGTTCAGTTTTCTGATTCTGTAGATTTCGTCTATGATCTTAAAATTCTGTTTGTTGAAAGCGGCATTGAGGGGGTGGTCGGGGTCGGCGATTTTGACGGCCCAGGTGCCTTTGGAAGTCCAGGGGTGTCCGCTAAAGAGACCACCCATCATTTCGGCAGCTTCGGGCCAATCGTAGAAGTTGTCGGTGGCGGCGTGGATGCCGATGACGCCTCTGCCGTTCTTTACAAAGTCAAGCAGGGCCTGTTTTCGAACCGGGTCTTTGAAGGGCAGCTTTGTGGTATTGTTGAACAGGACCGCGTCGAACTGGTTGAGATTATCGGGGTCGAACATAGCCATATCGTCGCTGGTGACGACATCAAAGGCGCCGGTTTTCCTGCCCATGATTTCGATGGCCTTATTTGCGACGGGAATGCACTCGTGATAGAAGCCGGTACAGAGCCAGAATACAAGGATTTTTCTTGGCTTTTGTGGGACGGCGGTTGCTTTTTCAGGGACGGCCTGTTCGATTACCTTGCTCTCGTCCGCGGAGAGATCCCTTAGCTTTCGGGGTGAGCCGAGGCCAAAGGAGGCGGAGGCGAACACCAGACAGAAAAACCCGGCCAGCAGAGTTACGGGAATCGGCGATGAGTGAAGTGCGATTCTTAGCTGATTCATATTAGCTCCTTTCGGTTCCTTAGGTTGTCTTATGACAAGCCCTATATACTAACGCCTTCCGCCATTGTTTACAAGTGCCAGGGGCTTCTCATTGGTCTGGTGAGCAGATTATTTGCTTCGTCGTCGTTGATGAACTTCTCTGCTTTGGGGTCCCATTTGAGCTTTCTGCCCAGTCGTACGGCAGTTTCTGCAATCATACCGAGCAGAGAGGCGTTGTGGCCTGCTTCGACGGGCGAGACCGGGTCTTTGCGTGTTTTGACGGCGTTAATGAAATCATCGTGATGCTCCCGGGATTCGTAGAGCCGCGTATCTGAAGATTTCAGCCTTACGTCGAGCAGAGAGGCAGGCTTTGCCCAGATTCCGTAGCGATTTACATGGACCCGCCCCTGGTCTCCCTTGAAGGCGCAGCCGTCGTTTGGGTCGGTGCGTTCGACAGCGTCGGTGTAGATCATCTTCAGGCCAGTCTCATAGCGGAATTCACCTCGCCAATCGTTTATGTTGTCTGTGAGGCCGTCATTGCGGTAGCTGCCTGTGAATTCAAGCTCACATGGCACCTCAGCCACATCGGGACAGCCCCAGACGGCAATATCAAGGTGATGGACACCCCAGTTGACGATGAAGCCGGCGCAGTAATCCCAAATCAGGTACCAATCGGGAAATGCCAAGCGGCTGGGGTTGTAAGGCTTCATCGGCGCAGGGCCAATGTACATCTCGTAATCAAGTCCGCGCGGGATGGACTCTTCCACCGGTGGGCCCATGTAGCTGCGCTTGTAGGTTGGGCCGGGGGCGCCGACCCTTACCGTTTCAATTTTGCCGAGGTAGCCGTTCCTCGCGAGTTCACAGGCGAAACGGAAGTTGCGACCGGAGCGCTGTTGTGTACCCGTCTGGAAAACGCGGTTGTTCTTACGAACGGCATCACGAATCGCCTGAGATTCTGCGAAAGCTACACCCAGCGGCTTTTCACAGTAAATGTCCTTGCCGGCCTTTGCAGCGGCAACGGCAATCAGGGCATGCCAGTGGTCCTGGGTGCAGATGCAAACAGCATCAATGTCATCACGATCGATAATGTCACGCCAGTCCCCGTAGGCTTTGCAGTCGGTGCTTCCCTGGATAGCATCAACGATGGCCTTAGCCTTCTCCCTTTTTTGGGTGACAACGTCACAGACCGCAACAACCTGTACACTCGGATGACCTGCAAAGGCCTTCATGTTATGGGTACCCTGGCCGCCCACACCAATCGAGGCCATTACTATACGGTCGTTAGCGGACGCTGAGCCAGAACGGCCCAGTGCCGATGACAGAACAAAACGGGGAAAGGCTATTGAGCCAGCAGTCGCTCCGACGACCTCTGCCAAAAGCCGGCGGCGGTCCAGTTTTCTTTTGCGAGCCATCTGTTTATGCTCCAACGATTATTACCTTCATAAGTGCCAAGGGCTTCTCATCGGTCTGGTGAGCAGATTATTTGCCTCGTCGTCGTTGATGAATTTCTCCGCCTTGGGGTCCCATTTGAGCTTTCTGCCCAACCGCACGGCCGTTTCTGCAATCATACCGAGCACAGAGGCCTTATGCCCCGCTTCGACCGGCGAGACCGGGTCTTTGCGGGTTTTGACGCATCTTAGGAAATCGGCACGATGGTCGTTCGATTCGTACAGTAGAGTCTGGTCGGGCTTGATTGACATCTGAAGCAAGGACGCAGGCTCGGCCCATATGCCGGGACGGTCAACGTGGACCCAGCCGCGTTCTCCATAAAAGGTGCACCCGCAGGCCTCGGTGCCTTCATCAGCGCTGATATACACCATCTTCAATCCGTTTGCATAACGGAATTCACCGCTCCAGTCGTAGATGTTGTCGGTCAGGCCGTCGTGGCGATAGCTGCCGGTGAATTCAAGCTCACAGGGCACCTCGGCAACGGCGGGACAGCCCCATACGGCGATATCAAGATGATGAACGCCCCAGTTAACAATAAAGCCCGCACAATAGTCCCAGGTAAGATACCAGTCGATACCGTAAATTCGTCCACCGTTGAAGGGTTTTTTAGGTGCCGGGCCCAGGTACATATCCCAGTCCAGACCGAGAGGAACCGGCTCTTCGACGGGCGGATTCAGGTATTCACGCTTGTAAACCGGTCCAGGAGCACCGACTTTGACGGTGTGGATTTTCCCGAGATAACCGTTTCGTGCAAGCTCACAGGCAAAGCGGAAGTTTCTCTCGGAGCGCTGCTGGGTGCCGGTCTGGAACACGATGTGGTATTTTCGGACGGCGTCTCGGATGGCCTGCGATTCCGTGACCGCGACGCCGAGTGGCTTTTCACAGTACATATCCTTTCCGGCCTTTGCGGCCGCCACGGCAATCAGTGCGTGCCAGTGGTCCTGAGTGGCAATGCAGACAGCATCGATATCGTCCCTGGCAAGCAGGTCACGAAAATCGTTGTACATAATGCAGTCGGTGCTGGCGTATTTTTCGTCGATGATTTTCTTGGCATTTTCGCGTTCGTTTTGCTGGACGTCACAGACGGCGACGACTTGAGCCAGTGGAATACCGAGGAATTCTTTGACTTTCCACGTACCCTGTCCGCCGGTGCCGATGACGCCGATGGTAATGCGGTCACTGGGGCCGACCGAACCGGCACCTGCGAGAACGGAGGAGGGAACGACGTAAGGCAAGGCGAGTGCGGCGGCGGTGCCGGCGGTGGTTTTCAGGAAGTTTCGTCTGTTGATATTCTTGTGAGCAGGCATTTCGAACCTCGCAAACATTCTATTTGTCAGATTTCTGTTTCGGGGATTTTTCTTTGCTCGCCGGAGGGCGTCCCTTCCGGGACAGCCGCGCACCGCGGAGCACGAGCGAGTCGAAGCGATACGGATTATCACCGGCGGCCCAGGCGATGCCGCGGAGCAGCAGGATACGAAAGTATGGGTCGTCGAATGTCCAGGTGTAGTGTCCGGGCTGACAGCCGAAGATACGTCCCTTGCCGTATTGATGAGTCCAGAAGACGGGCTGGGGCTCTTTGAGGCCGTTGCTGTCGATTATCTCGTCGGAGGTTGCCAAGATGGTGACGCCTTCGGCAAAGGGGGTGGGCGGCCAGTATGTTTCGTCGAGCCAGTGAATCTCATCCGGCAGGCCGAGGCAAATGGGGTGGTCTGGGGTTGTGATTTTCATATCGAGCGGTCCGTGCCGAAACTTTTTGTAGCCACCTATCCCGAGCAATTTCGCGGCTTTCGGAAAATGTGTCTCATCCGGCCAGCTTGCAGGGTGCACGGGAACAACGCCACCGCCGCGCTCCAGGTATTGGCGCATTTGTTCGAATCTCTCTTCGTTCCACTTCAAGTAACAGAAGGCGACGATAACGTCTGCGGAGTAGAATTGCTCTTCGCTGGGCCAGTTCCAGGCGGTGGTGAGAGTGACATTGGGGGCCTCTGCCGAGAGGTTATCAGCGGGTATTGGTGGGCCGAAGAGGTTTACCTGGGTCTCGGACGATGCCTTTTCGCCGCCGAGGAGCAGCGCCCAGCGTTTTTGCCAGAGAGGATAATCGTGTTCGTTTTCGCCGTGGTCCTTGACATCGGCAAGCAGAACGATGTTCAACTCAGCCAGTTGCTCAGTCACATCGGGCTTATGCGCCTTTTCAAGAATAGCTTCGATATCCGCGCGGGTTGGCGGAATCGGAGGCGAAGGGTTTTGCGCAGCGGGTACGAGCTGCGAAGCGATGAATAGTGCAGTCGATACGGCAAGCACTTTTAGAAGAGATATTTGCGAGTTCATTTTCTCAACTCCAGAGCTATGAATAAACGGGCGATTAGCTTTACTGCAATTTCCAGGGGCCTCGCATAGAGCGGGTGAGCATGCGGTTTGCCTGGTCGTCGTTAATGAAGCGTTCATTTTCGGGGTTCCATTTTAGTTTTCTGCCGAGGCGAATTGCGATGTTTCCCTGATGGCAGATTGTATCCGAATGGACGGCGACGTCGATGGGACAGACTGTTTGTGCTTTTGTTGTGATTGCATCGAGGAAGTTTCTCATGTGGTCGTTGCTTGAATGGAGGCGGATTTCATCGGGGCCGATGGCGGTATTCATGAGGGATTTGGGATGGGTGTAGAGACCTTCTCTGCAGACGAAGACCCAGCCGTCGGTGCCAAGAAAGAGTATGCCAAGGCCTTCGTTTAACCAGAACTGTGGTGCGCGGGTTCGGGCGGTTTTGGTATCCATGTGGACAAGTCGGACGCTGTTTGCGTAGGTGTGGAGCACCTCGAAGCTTGTTGGGGTGTCGGTCAGGCCGTCGGTCGGAATGGTGCCTGTGCCTTCGATTTCGACGGGTGTTGTGTGGTCGGAGCCGTTGCCCCACTGTGCGATATCGACGTGATGAATACCCCAGCCGGAGATGTGGCCCATGGCGTAGTCGGAGATAACGTACCAGGCGCCCGCGCCCTCGGCCCGCGGCCCGCATCGCATAAAGCTGTACGGAGCCCAGGGAGCCGGGCCCAGCCAGAGGTCATAGTTGAAATCTTCGGGGACCGGCTCGGGGGCGGAATTGGGAACAAACCAGCTTGGGATGGAGCCGACCATAATCGTGTGGAGTTTTCCGATTCGCTTGTTTCGGACAAGCTCGCAGGCGAATCGGAACCTGCTGTCGGAGCGCTGCTGAGTCCCAAACTGAAAGACGACGCCGGTGCGTTTTACTTCCTTTCGCAGGACCTGATTTTCACCGAAATAGACGCCCACAGATTTCTGGAGGTAAACGTGTTTATGATTGCGGACGGCCTCAAGTGCGACGAGGACGTGCCAGTGGTCACAGGTGGCGATGACGCAGCCGTCGATGTCGCTCCTTGCGAGCAGGTCGCGGAAGTCGGTGTAGGCGGCGCAGTCGGAGTTGCCGTAATGCCGGTCGACAAATGCCTTCGCCTTTTGCTGCCGGACAGGCCAGATGTCGCAGACGGCGGAGACCCGCACGTCGGGGTATCCGAGGAGCTGTCGGACGTGTCCGGTGCCCATCCCACCGACGCCGATGACGCCTATGGACAAGCGGTTGCTCGGTGCGACGGTGCCGGCCTTTCCGAGAGCGGCCGATGGGATTATGCACGGAAAGCCGACGCCGCCGACAGCGGCAAGCGTGGTCTTAAGAAACTCACGTCTGCTGGTTTTGGTTTGCATATACACTACTGTTTTTCCACCGGTCACCAATTTCACAGATGCCACGGACTTCGCATAGGTCGGTCGAGCATCTGGCTTGCTTCAGGGTCGTTAATAAAATCTTCCTTTTCAGGGTTCCACTTGAGCTTACGGCCAAGCTTGATTGCAATGTTGTCAATCTGGCATATCGTATCGGAGCGAACCGCAACCTCAATCGGGCAAATCGTCTTCGAACCGCCGCCAATCGCATCAAGGAAATTACGCTGATGGTCCTCGCTTCGCCCAAGAGTACCAGCCACTGCATCCTCCTCCTGCAGCAGCAACTTTGGAGTTGCCTCGATCCTGCCGCGCTTCACATACACCCAGCCATCGCTGCCCTTGAACAGCACGCCTTGGTTGAACTCACGAGTGACCTGCTCCGGATGCCTTTCGCTGTTTGAGTTATCCATATGCCAGACATCAACGCCGTCGGCAAACCTGTTTCTGACCTTCCAGCTTAGGGCATTGTCTGCCATACCTTCGGTCGGGAAAACACCGCTGCCTTCTATCTCAACAGGACCCGTATCTTCGGTCCCATGTCCCCACTGCGCAATATCCATATGATGGATGCCCCAGTTGTCTATGAATCCCATGCAGTAGTCCGAGATGTGATACCAGCTGCTGTATTGCTGTGTCCAGATTGCGTTGGGCCTGTCGGTATATGGCCGACACCGCTCGAAGCTGTGCGGTGCCCACGGGGCCGGTCCAAGCCACATGTCGTAATCAAAACCTTTCGGTATCGGCTCTTCCTGCTGGGCCGGGACGGTCACGCCGCCCGGAACTCCGACAAGGATTGTATGTAATTTTCCGATTTTGCCGCTGCGGACCAGATCACAGGCGAAGCGAAAGTCCCTTCCGCTGCGCTGCTGAGTGCCGAACTGAAATACAACGCCGCTCCGCTGAATCACCTCACGAACCTTCTGGCCCGCCCGGAAACTCCAGCCTATCGGCTTCTCATGGTACATGTGCTTACCATTCTTCGCCGCCTCGATAGCTATCAACGCATGCCAGTGGTCCGGCGTGGCTATCACCACGGCGTCGATGTCACTTCGACCGCAAAGCTCGCGAAAATCACCGTAGCCAGCACAGTCTGAATTCCTGTAATACGTATCTACGATGCGTCTGGCCTTTTCCAGTTGGCTTCGGCGCACGTCGCAAACCGCCGCGACCTGTACATCCCTCTCGCGCAGAAAATCCTCCATTAGTCCCGTGCCCTGAATACCCAGCCCGATAGACCCCATTACAATCCTGTTGCTGGGCGCGACCCTACCTGTCCCGCCGAGAGCAGACGAGGGCACAAAATACGGAATACTCACCGCCGCCGCTGCACCGACTGTCCCGGCAAGAAATTCCCGTCGGTTCAGGCGACTGTCTCTACAATGAGTGCTTTTCATTTTTCTCACCTCGCCAATTCAATCACGGTTTCCTTGAAGAACTCAATGCACCGGGCAATTTCAGGCAGCGAGTTTTCCCAGTTGTGCTCGTACTCAATCACGACAGGTCCGCGATATCCCTGTCGCTTCAGCTCAGCTAAGATAGCCGCAACACCCGATTTGCCCGTCCCCCACGGAATATCGTGGGCCTTGACGTTACCCGCCTCGTTCAGGTCCTTCAGATGCACATCCAGTATCCGCCCCTCAAGTGTCTTGAGCCCCTCGACCGCGTCAACCCCCGCCCGCAGCCAGTGCCCCGTATCAGGGCACGCCCCCATCCGCTTGCTACGCCCTTTCAGCAACCCCGCAAGATACTTCGGGTCCCAGTATTGGCTCGTACCCTGATAATGGTTATGTATCGCCAGATTGATATCGTACTCATCGCACAGCTTCTCAAGCATATCGAATTGCTCAGGCCCCGGCTCACCGACAAGAGTCTCGATACCCATATCCTTTGCGAACTCGAATATCTTCCGCGTCGCTTTTTCAGTCTTGCCGAAATCCCCGATATAGCAGTTCAGCATCCTAAGCCCCGCCTCATCGACCTTGTGCCTCACCTCCCGCTGCAATTCCTTCTTCATAGCATAAGTGAACATCTCATCTTTGCGCTCCGGCGATATCGCCTGCCCAGCGTCAGGCCCGAAACTGTAAACCTCAACAAAGCTAAGTCCCAGCGACCTTGCCTTCTCGATTGACTCATAAAACGAAAACCGGTTAAACGACCAGTGTTGAACCGCCAGCCTCCATCCCAATTTCTCCGCCGCAAGCTCCGGCTCATCAACTTTCGCACTTGCCACTGTAGGACCCTCCAAATCACCTAAAGCAAATTGTATCGCCGCCAAAAAATGCTCCAAAAACATCTTGTCCCAGAAGACAAATGGGTTATGACCGATGGTGGTGTAGTAAACTCGGCCTGCGCCGTAGGACTTTACCCACGCAAGGGCATAGTCGTTGTCGTCACGGAAGCACGGCCCGAAGCTCCGTCCCTGATTCATATCCGTATTGTCAACGTCGATGCTGAACAGTACGCGAACCTTGTCTCTCGAATATACCTCGTGGAACCGGAAAAATTCGTCGGTGAACTGAAAGGATTTGCCCCCGAAGACGGCATTGAGAGGGTGGCTGGGGTCGTCAATCTTGGCGGTTACAACCTCGTCGGCTTGGCGGTGGCTTGCGCCTGCCGTACCGAGCATTTGGCTAAACTCCGGAAAGGTTTCCGTCCAGCCGGGGCTTGTCTTAAAGGCAACGCTCGTCGCGTGGTTACCCAGCAGGCCGCCCCCCGAATAGACAAAGTCGAGCAGGTTCTCTCGGAGCTGCTCGTCGCTGTCCAGGAATGTCCCTACCGTGTTGTTCAGGAAAACCGCGTCGAACGTATTGAGCGTCTCTTTCTCAAAGACGGATGGGTCTTCAGTCACCACGGTCTCATACGCGCCGGTCTTCTGGCCCATAAGAGTAACAGCGAGGTTGGCGTGAGGGACGGAGGGGTGCTTTCCGTGCCCGATGCTACGGTCGAAGACGAGCAGTCGCCGCGGCTTTTTGGCCTTCGCGGGAGCCGAAGCGGGAATTGCACTCTCGATTTTTCCCCGCTCTTCCTCGCTGACCTCCGCACGACGGCGGGCGCCTCTGGTCCGCCCGATATAGGCACGATGATAGCTGACTATCGGCTGGATTGCCTTATCGAACAGCTCGACCGACTGTGCAATTTCGCTGACATTGTCGTCAAAGTCATAGCCGTATTGCATCGCCCAGAGTGTGGGTTTAATCTCCAGCTCATACGCCTGTCTGAGAAATTCATCCAGCTTGGCAACACCGGTGGTCAGAGGAACATCATGTCCCTCGGCCCCGGCCTGGTCAACGTCGCGAAGATGAATGGAGATAATCCTGTCTTTGGTCTTCTTCAGTGCCTCAACCGGGTCAAAGCCCGCCTCAATCCAGTGGCCTATGTCCGGGCAGATGCCAATTCGCTTACTGCGATAGCCGACGACGGACAAAACATTGTCAGGGTCGTAGTAGAGGGGGGAAACCCCCTTGCCATGGTTGTGAATGCCGAGGTTGATATCGTACCTCTCGCAGAATTTCTCGATAACATCAATTGCTTCCGGCTCCGGCTCGCCGACAATCGTCTCGACGCCGAGCTTACGACAGAATTCAAAAAGCCGCGTGCAGAATTGCTCGTCGGGAGGAATTTTGTGGAAGTAATAAACCGGCATTCGGACACCGGCGTCGAGCAGCTTACGTCGAACTTTGATAATCTCGTCGTCGGTCAGGTCAGGGTCGAGATTCTTGGGTAGGTCGGAGCTTACCTTCTGGTCGGGTATGCCTTCGATGTATCGCAGGCCCAGAGACACGGTCTTATCAACGGCCTCGAAGAACGTGTTGTTCTTG
This sequence comes from uncultured Pirellulales bacterium, assembly GCA_964514115.1. GTDB lineage: Bacteria > Planctomycetota > Phycisphaerae > Sedimentisphaerales > Anaerobacaceae > CAZEPI01. The sequence continues at coordinate 146,948 of CAZEPI010000003.1, forward strand.
AAGCTGTAGCTCTGGATGCCCAGCTGCCAATCGAGCGTTTCGCGGTTGCGCACCGCACCGCTGAGCTTGGCGCTCGGAGTTGTCGGGGCATCAAGGTCGCCCAGTGCGAACTGGATACCGTCGAGGAAGTGCTTCAGCAACATCGGGTTCCAGAAAGTATCGGGATTATGTCCGAAAGCAGAGAAAAAGATGCGCCCCCTGCCGTAGTCCTTGACCCAGCTTATGGGAAAGTCCTTGTCCTTTTGTCGCTCGGGCAGGAAGCGACGACTGGGGTCCATATCGGTCTTCTCCGTGTCGATGCTTATCAGCACTCGCACCGTCTCGCGCGAGTAAGGCGCGCGAAACTGAAAAATCTGGTCGGTGATTTCGAACGACTTCCTGTCAAAGGCCGCGTTTATCGCGTGGTCCGGGTCGTCGATCTTTATAGCCACGGCTTCATCGCCCTTCCACGGATGCCCGCCGTCTTCGTAGCCCCCGAGCATTTCGCCGAACTCCGGCCAGTAGTGATAGTCGGGCCACTGGACAAAAGTCGCCGCCGCAGAGTGGATACCGATGATGCCGCCTCCCCCATACACGTAATCGAGCAGCGACTTTTTCAATTCCGCATCGTCAAAAATAACGCCGCAGGTGTTGTTGAAGCAGATTGCGTCGTACTGTCCTATGTTCTCCCGTTTGAACACGGATACGTCGCTGCTGAAGACCGCCTGGTATGCACCGGTCTTTTCGCCCATAAGCTCAAAGGCGTAGTTGCTTGCGGGGATGGATTCGTGGCCCTGCCGCACCTTGCCGTCCCAGATGTCGAGGTTGAAGACGAGCAGTTTTCGCGGCTGCCTGGGTTCAACTGAGGCCTTTTCAGGTACCGCGCTTTGGATTTGTTCTCGCTGGCTGTCGGTCAACTGGGAAAAAGCAGCATTATCAAATGCAGAGATGACCAACAGTCCGAGAAGTAATCCGATTGTAATTCTGACTTTGGCGCTCATTATTAGTCCTTCCATTTGTGTTATCGAAATTACAGATGCCACGGGCTTCTCATCGAACGACTCAGCATTTCATTGGCGGTCGGGTCGTTGATGATAGTCTCGGTTTCCGGGTCGAATTTAATTTTTCTCCCGACCAGCATGGAGACCTGGCCGAGGTGACCGGGTATGACGGAGTGATGGGCAACCTCGCAGGGCGTGATGGTCTGCCTCCGCGTCTTGACACAATCGAGGAAGTTCCTGTAGTGTCCCGGCGAACGGTAGAGCTGCACATCATTAGGCCCGAAAGTCTCTTTGAGTAGCGCCGCCGGCTCGGCTTCGATCCGTTCCCTATCGACCCAAACCCAGCCCTGCTCGCCAATCCATTTCGTCCCGAAGCGAAGCCCCACACCGCCGCCGAGTAGCATCTCAATGCCGTTGGCGTATTTACAGACGACATGATACTTTGTGGCAGTATTCCAAACGCCTGTTTTTGGATATGCCCCTTTGCCCTCGACCTCAACGGGTGACTCATAATCCAGGCCAAGCCCCCAGTGCGCAATATCCCCGTGATGGCCTATCCAGTCCATAATCTGCCCGCCGCCCGTGGCAAGATTCCATCGCCAGTTCTTGTGCACTCGCGAGGTGACGTACGGGAAGTAAGGCGCAGGGCCAAGCCATCTGTCATAATCAAGCTCCGGTGGCGGCGGCTGGATTTCGTCCTGGCCTTTTGTCCCCGCAAAATCGGTATGTCCGCCGGGTAGGCCGACTTCGACGCGCCGGACTTCTCCAATCCTGCCGTTGCGAACGAGCATACAGGCGAACCAGAAGTTCTGGACGGACCTCTGCCAGCTTCCCGTCTGCCAGATACGCTCGTACTTTTTTACTGCCTCGCACATCGCCCTGCCTTCGCGAAGCGAGTGTGAAAGCGGTTTCTCGCTGTAGATATCCTTGCCGGCCTCCGCGGCCTCTATGGCCGGTATTGAGTGCCAGTGGTCCGGCAGACCGCACGAAACAGCATCAATATCATCCCGCGCCAGAAGCTCACGAAAATCGTGATATGTGACGCAGTCACTGTTCCCGTATTTCTCATTCACCAATCGAACGGCGTTCTCCAGATGGTTCTTGTCCACGTCGCAGATGGCTACGACCTGTGCATCGGCCTCATTAAGAAAGCCCTGCAGATTCGTCGTGCCCTGCCACCCCGTCCCGATGCAGCCCATCGTTATCTTCCTGCTTGGAGCAGCCGCCCCGAAAACCGAACTCGACACCACATATGGAAACCCTATCGCTGCTGCCGCCGCCGGCGCCCTCTTCAAAAACTCTCGTCTGTTCAACCTCTTCACAATCCACACATCCTTATACGCGAATTCTCATAAATGCCACGGTGCCCGCATCGAGTAAGACAACATCCGATTCGCCTCATCATCACCCACCACTTCCTCCTTCACCGGGTCCCATCGCAGCTTTCGCCCAAGCCGAATCGTCATATCGTCAAGATGACACACCGTATCAGACCGCACTGCCGACTCAACCGGACAAATAGTCCTTCTCCGCGACCGCACACAGTCAATGAAATTGCGGGCATGATTGTTGCTGAAATACAATCGTCTGTCGTCCGGTCCCAAAGCAGTCCGCAGCAGAGCGCTTGGCTTTGCGAAAATGCTTCGGCGACTGGCAAAAACCCACCCCTCGCTACCGATAAACATAACACCCATCCACGGCAGCTCAGGATACCCGTTGTCCTTCATGTAATCCCTCACCGCCTTGGCGTCCATATGCAGCATTTCGACTCCGTTTGCATACCTGTGCCTGACCGTCCACCTCGTCACCACCGTCGCAAGTCCGTCCGAAGGAACCTCTCCCGTCCCCTCGACCTCTGTCGGCCCCGAGTCGTCTGCATCACACACCCATTGTGCAATATCGACGTCATGTACACCCCACGCGCCGCCTAACCCCCCGAGGCTGTAATCACGTATGCTCCCCCAGCTTCGAGAACACCGCCGCTCACTATACGGCGCCCACGGCGCAGGCCCGAGCCACATATCGTAATCAAAACCCGCCGGAACCGGCTCCGGCATCGGCTCAGGCTCCGGTGGCACATCTTCCCGCCCCCATCCGCCTACCCCGCCTAATACAACCGTCCGCAGCTCACCTATCTTCTTATTACGCGCAAGCTCACACGCAAATCTGAAGTTGTAGCTCGAACGCTGCTGAGTCCCGAACTGAAACACACACCCCGTTCGCTGTATCTCGCCGCGAAGAACCTTCCCCTCTTCCACACTCATCCCAAAGGGCTTCTCATAATACATATCCTTGCCGTTCCTCGCCGCCTCCAGCCCAATCAGCACATGCCAGTGGTCGGGCGTCGCGTTCACTATCGCGTCGATATCGTCTCTGGCCAGCAGTTCGCGAAAATCACCGTAACCTGCACAGCCACTGTCCCCATATCTGCCATCGACCCTCTCCTTCGCACGGGCGACGGCGCTCTGGCGAACATCACAGACGGCAGCTACGTGCACATCGGGCATACCCAGAAATGTGCGCAGATGACCCCCTCCCATACTGCCGACACCGATGGAACCCGTCACAATCCGTTCACTCGGGGCAACACTCCCAGCCAGTCCCAAAGCCGACGACGGAACGATATATGGAAAGCCAAGCGCCGCCGTTACGACGGCTGATTCCTTGAGAAACCCGCGTCGACTGATTTTTTTCACGTTGGAACAGTCCTTAATGATAATCAACTACAAATGCCAGGGACTTCGCGTAGTACGGCGCAGCATCTTGTCGGCCTCTGCATCGTTTACAAACTTTTCGGCTGCCGGGTCCCAACTCAACGTCCTTCCGAGCTGAGTGGCGATATTGCCTATATGACAAACGGTTACAGACCGGCATCCGGCCTCCACATCCGCTACAGGTCTGCTGCGAGTGCAGATGGCGCTGAGCCAGTCGGAATAGTGATTACTACTGCGATACAATTGTACGTCGTTTGGCCCGATCACCTTTCTCACAAGAGATGCCGGCTTTGTCTTGATCGACCCTCGATGAATCTCGACAGAACCTTCCGTACCGGTAAACAAAAGGCCGAGACCGCCGCCGAAGCTCTCACGCCGAACCTCAATGCCGTTTGCATAAACATAAATGAGCGTCCCTCCCGTCCCCTGCGCAGGCGGTATCACCTCCACCGGCCCGCTCTGGTCCATCCCCAGGGCCCACTGGATTATGTCAAAGCCATGTGCACCCCAGTCTGTCATCAGTCCGCCCGAGTAATCGCGGAAGTACCGCCAGTGAGGAAATCCACGGACGGTTGCTGGCGGCGCTATTTCGCTGTGGTATGGTCTCACAGGAGCGGGACCAAGCCACATATCCCAGTCGAGCTCGGCAGGAACCGGCTCACTTCCAAGTTCGCATTCTCTGGAACACATGGGCCAGCCTTCCAACGCAATATCGGCCTGAATCTTCTCGAGTTGCCCGATATATCCGTTGCGAACAAGCTCACAGGCGTGCCGGAATTCGAATGCAGAGCGCTGTTGGCTTCCCGTTTGAAATACCCTCTGGTGCGTCCTGACCGCGCGAACCATCGCTCGGGCCTCAGTCACAGTCAGAGACATCGGCTTCTCACAGTAGATATCCTTGCCCGCCGACGCTGCTTCACACACATTGATTGCGTGCCAGTGGTCGGGTGTGGCGATTACTACAGCATCAATATCGCTTCGCCCCAGAAGCTCCCGGTAATCGCCGTAAAACGCGCATCCCCTGTAAGAGCCGTCTCGCCCGCTCTCGGAGTAATGAGATTCAACCCTTTCCCTGGCTTGGTCTCTCTTGTCGGCGTCAACATCGCATACTGCCACAACCTGCGCCTTGTCCTCATTCAGAAGACTCCTCAAGAGACTCCTGCCCCTCGCACCGGTCCCGACACAACCTATCGTAATCCGGCTGCTTGGCGCAGCGGTTCCTGCCGCACCAAGGGCCGACGGCGAGACGATGTATGGAAAGCCAAGGGCCGCCGCAGCGGCGGCTGATTCTCTGAGAAACCGCCGTCGACTGACTTTTTTCATGTCCCAAGAATCCTCACTCACTAATCAACTACAAATGCCAGGGATTTCGCATAGTGCGGCGGAGCATTCTGTCGGCTTCTGCATCGTTTACAAAGGTCTCCGCCTGTGGGTTCCATTTCAGAGCTCTGTTCAGGCGATAGGCGATATTGCCGAGGTGGCAGACGGTCACGGAGCGATGCCCGATTTCCACGTCGGCTGCGGTTTTGCGGCGGGAGCGGATGCAGTCGAAGAAATTAGCCTTGTGGTCATTGCTTCGGTACACATGCTTCTCGTTTGCGCCGATTGTGTGCAAAACCAGCTCTCGCGGTTTTGTATGAAGCCATTCGCGATGCATCTCAACTTCCCCTTCGGTGCCGATTACGCGGATGGAATACTCGCTGTAGTCAACCGGCTCTTTTCGCTCAACCGAAACGCCGTTAGAGTAAACGAACCTGATTTCGTGTCCCCCGGCCGGCGGATAGACTTCTATCGGGCCGCTGTTGTCCATCCCGAGCGCCCACTGAGCAATGTCAAACTGATGTGCACCCCAGTCAGTGACCGAGCCGCCCGAGTAATCCCAGTAGCTTCTCCAGCGTCTAAAGGCAGTGTAGTTATAGGGACGGTAAGGCGCCTGGCCGAGCCAAAAGTCCCAGTCGAGCCCCTCGGGGACCGCCTCAGCCGGAAGGTCGCAGTCCCGGGCGTGACCGCGAACACCAACGACTATATGCTTCACCTCACCTATATACCCGTTCCGCACAAGCTCACAGCCGTGTCGGAAGAAAAACCCCGACCGCTGCTGGCTGCCCGTTTGAAATACCCGATTGTAACGCCTTACTGCGTTGACCATCGTCCTTCCCTCAGCAATAGTCAGTGTCATAGGTTTCTCGCAGTAAATGTCCTTACCGGCCTTGGCCGCCGCTATTGCCGTTATTGCGTGCCAGTGGTCGGGTGTTGCAATGAAAACCGCATCGATATCATCTCTCGCCAGTAGCTCTCTGAAGTCCCGATAAGCCGTGCAATCGTTATTGCTGTATGCCTGATTCACTCTGTTAAGCGCCCGCTGCCTGCGTTCGGTATCGACATCGCAGACGGCAATGACCTTCGCCTGCTCTCTCGTCAGGCAGTCTCGCAGATGCCCCCCGCCCTGCCCGCCGATGCCGATGTGGCCGAGAGTGATTTTGTCGCTCGGCAAAACGCTGGCGGAGACTACCTTTGACGGCAAAAAGAGAGGAACGGACATTGTGGCGGCGGTCTTGAGGAACCGACGACGATTGAACTTTATTGTACCGGACATTTTCAACCTCACAATTCACGGACGCCGGCAGGTGTAGCCGTGTCCAAGCCAAATGATAACAGTTAAAGTTGCCAGGGGTTTCGCATAGGTCTTGCGAGCATGCGATTCGCCTCGGCATTGTTGGTAATCTGTTCGCGGTGTGGGTCCCAAACCAGTTTCGAGTCGGTAAGCATGGCTATGTTGAGCAAATGACAAATCGTGCCCGTCCGATGCCCCACCTCTGCAGGCGCAACTGGGTCGATTCGAGCTTTCACGGCATCGAGGAAGTTTCGGTGATGTTCCGGGCTTCTTCCGAGATGGATTTCGTTCGGGCCGACGGTTTCTTTGAGCAGTGATGGCGGGTCGGCTTCGAGCCGTCCCCCGTGGATGTGGATGAATATCCACCCGTCGGTACCTTCGAGCTTGAGGCCGCGCGGGCCTATGCTCTTGCCGATGAGCCGCACACCGTTGGCGTATGTGCACTCGAAATCATACTCCATAAAGGCGTTGTAGATACCGTCGGCAGGTGCCCTGCCGCTTGCCGATAATTCGACCGGACCTGTGTCGTCCGTGTTGTTTGCAAGCTGGCCGAGGTCGATTATGTGAGCGCCGCGGTCGGTCATCTCTCCACCGCCGTAGTCGAGAACAAATCGCCACCAGAAGTGTGTGCGTTCTTTTATGTATGCGATTTTAGGTGTGGGGCCGAGCCAGAAATCATAGTTGAAGTGTTCGGGGACGTCGGTGACGGGCTTTGCATCGGTGCTTTGCATAATCATACGGTGGTGGGCGTCGCTGTTGGGCATGTTTACGCCGATGGTGTGGAGCCGGCCTATGCGGCCGTTGCGGACAAGCTCACAGGCAAAGCGAACGCTGTCGTTTGAGCGTTCATGGCTTCCGGTCTGCAGGACACGGCCATGCTTTTTTACAGCGTCGCAGACAGCTCTGCCTTCGGTGATGGTGTTGGTCAGGGGTTTTTCGCAATAGATGTCTTTTCCCGCCTGGGCTGCGGCAACAGCAATAAGGCCGTGCCAGTGGTCGGGCGTGCAAATGGTAACAGCGTCGATGTCGTCTCGCGCAAGCAGCTCGCGGAAGTCTTCGTAAGCAGCGCAGCCACTGTATGCCCCCTTGCCGTTCTTTCCGGCATAGTACTCTTCAACGGCTCTCTTGGCCGGCATAAGACCGACCATTCCGCCGGCGTTCTTTTCAAAACCTTTGTCAACATCACAGACTGCCACCACCTGAACGTCCGGGTTTTCCATAAAGGCACTCATATTATAAGTGCCCTGCCCGCCTACGCCGATACAGCCCATCACGATACGCTCGCTCGCAGCACTGCTGCGCGTGCTCCCAAGCGCAGACGAGGGGACAAGGTGTGGCAAAGATAAGGCAGCGCCCGCGGCGGCTGCCTTGCGGAGGAAACCACGTCGCGTCATACTCATTTGCTGACGATACCTAAATGGCTGTTAGTTGTCTTCGTGTTGCCCTATTTATCGAACTGCGCGTCGAACGCGATTGCCGACGGCTTAAAATCAACGCTCTTGACGAACTGGCACGCCTCCTCAGCACCGTGCTCGCGGTCCATCCTGCTGTCTTCCCACTCAACGGAGAGAGGCCCTTTGTAGCCGACGTCGTTAAGGGCGACGATAATATCCTCGAAACTGACATCGCCATGCCCGAGAGAGCGGAAATCCCAGTATCTTCGCGGGTCGCCGAACTCCGTATGGCCGCCAAAGACACCAACGCTTCCGTCACCGTGTCCCCACCACGCGTCTTTCATGTGCGCGTGGAAGATGCGGTCAGGGAAAGTCCGGATGAACTTGATATAATCGACGCCCTGATACCCGAGGTGGCTGGGGTCGTAGTTGAAGCCGAATGCCTTGTGGTTCTTGACTGCCTTTAGCGCCCGCTGCGCCGAAGCAATATCAAAAGCAATCTCCGTCGGATGCACTTCTAAGGCGAACTTGATATCAAGCTCTTTGAAAGCATTCAGGATAGGCCTGAAGCGTTTTGCAAAATCCCTGTAGCCGGCCTCGATTGCATCCGGCGCCGCCGGCGGAAACGAATAAAGCAGATGCCATATCGAGCTGCCCGTAAAACCGTTGACCACCTTTACCCCGAGCTTTTTGGCCGCCTTACCGGTATCAATGAGCTTCTGTGCCGCTCTTTTTCTGACACCCTCCGGCTCACCGTCGCCCCAGACGTCCGGCGGCAGGATTGATTTGTGACGCTCGTCGATATTGTCGCACACCGCCTGGCCGACAAGATGCGCTGAAATAGCAAAGACCTTCAGGCCGTACTTCTTCAACATATCCTTCTTCGCCTTGCAGTAGCTTCTATCTTGCAGGGCCTTATCCACCTCGAAGTGGTCGCCCCAGCAGGCCAACTCCAGGCCGTCATATCCCCAGCTCGCCGCCTTCTTCGCCAATTGTTCCAGTTTTAAATCCGCCCATTGCCCCGTAAATAGTGTCACTGGTCTTGCCATGATTATTCTCCTTGTTCCGAACAGTTACTTCTTCATCGCCGTCCACTTTTGTTTGCTCTTACTGCTTGCTACCACTGTCTCTATAAACAGCATCCCCCGCACGCCGTCATCGACATCCGGAAAATCCAGTGCAAGGGCGCTCGGTTTCTTGCCTTCGATAACGGTCTTGACCGCTTCGCAGAAATTGCTGTAGTTATTTGCAAATGCCTCGAGGAATGCCTCCGGATGCCCTGAAGGAATACGCGTGTTTCGTCCTGCCGCGGCACTGAATTCGCCGATGTAGGGATTCCCTCTCTTCCACACCTGCTCCGGCCCGCTTAACGGCTTGAAATAAAGATAGTTCGGGTGCTCCTGGTGCCATTCGAGCCCGCCTTTTTCGCCATAGACCCATATCGCCAGATTGTTCTCCTCTCCGACCGATATCTGGCTTGCATGCAGCACACCTTTCGCCCCGTTGTTGAGCTTTATCAGGCAGTTGCAGTCGTCATCGAGTCTTCTTCCGGCAACGAAGGTACTCAGCTCGGCGCAGACGTGCGTGATTTTCAGCCCCGTGATATACTCCGCTAAATTGGCCGCGTGTGTCCCGATGTCACCGACGCACCCGCCCGCGCCGCTCTGCTTCGGGTCCGTCCGCCACGACGCCTGCATCTGTCCCGTCCTCTCAAGAGCTGTCGCTAACCAGCCCTGCGGATACTGCACGACCACCTTGCGAATCCTGCCGAGCTTCTTCTGGTTGACCATATCCTTTGCCAGCTTGACCATCGGATAGCCGGTGTAGTTGTGCATCAGGCCGAACACCTTCTTCGTCTTCTTCACTAATGCCGCAAGCTGCTTCGCCTCGTTGGAGGTCATCGTCATCGGCTTTTCGCACATTACGTGAAAGCCGGCCTTGAGAAAATCGCGGGCTATTCTGTAGTGCCAGTTGTTCGGCGTGGTAACCGCAACGAAATCGATTCGCTCCGTCTTGGGCAGCTTCGACTCCGCCCTTATCATTTCTTTGTAGTCGGCATAGACACGCTTCGCATCGAGCGCAAGCTCTTTGCCCTGCTTTTTCGATCTTTTAGGGTCGATATCGAAGGCACCTGCCACAAGCTCAATCTCACCGTCCATCCGCGATGCCTTTCGGTGCACCTCGCCGATGAAAGCCCCCGGCCCGCCTCCGACCATCCCCATCCTTAACCTTCGGTTGAGCTTCATATCTGCTCCTTTCAAATAATGGCCTGTCAACCCACTTCCGCTGACAAAATACGAAAACTATCATTTTAAGAACCCCCACACCCCCTGTCAACCACCAATCCCCTCCAATGCCCATTACCCCCGTTTATCCCCAACTCTAGCTTCCTTGCCTCTCTGTTGAGGACCCCGACTGTAAATCCTCCCATTCAGGATTCATCTTTTCGATGAGTCTTATCTTCCACCGGCGATTCCATTTCTTCAGTTGCCTCTCACGCAGCGCCGCCGCCTCACGGCTCTCATGCTTCTCGTAATACACCAGTTTGCCCACACCGTACTCATTCACAAACTTACTCCCATTCCCATCCTTATGTCGTGTCATCCGAGCATTCAGGTCCGCTGCAATCCCCACATATAGCGTCCCATTCCTCTCGCTCGCCAGAATATACACGTAATACTCTCCCATACCATCCTATTCTAACTCCGCGCATCCGCATGTAAATCCTCTCGTAGCGACGTTTACCCGCCGCGCTGTTTGGCGGGCTCGTCGAAGGGCCTGCCCTGCTCGCCCCGGCAAGTCGTAGGCCGGGGAGCTTGCCTGCACTGAGCCCGTCGAAGTGAGCGTAGCCGAACCGCCTGTAGTGAGCACCCCCGAACCGCCTGTGGTGAGCGTAGCCGAACCATCGAATGGCCCGGATTCAAAAACAAATCCCTTGCAGCCCTATCCAAAATCCGCATAATTACAGGCCATGAAGAAAGCACTCGCACATCTGCCGAATACCTCAAAAAACTACACGAGGTGACAGAAAAGATTTGCGGAGAAAAGATTGAGTCGTTTGGTTAGTTCCAAACCATGTGGTGAGGAGATTCCTCCATTATTATAGGTGATAAAAGGATTCTGTGTTGCGGAAATCTAAGAAACACAAATTAATAGGTTTGGTACTGTGCGTAGCAGTGTTTGTTATGGCAGTAGGTGTGTTCTGCCGGGTCAGGGTTTGGAATGCTAACAAAGTCGTGAGTGATGTACAAATGGAGGCGTATGGGAAAACATTTCTTAGAAGATATGAGAATTTAGTGCAGAGTAAGGTGCTTCGTGCATATCAAAAGCATTTCTCATTTCTCAAAGAGAAACCAATTCTGATAGATGCTTTTATTTCAACCAGTCACGGGGCAGCAGTAAAGTTCATCCCTTCTGAAACACGGAAGTTCCAATGCCGAACTGTAACACCCCGAATTGAGCAAGCCGTCTTTCCTAACAAAGACTTAGATACTTCAAGAATAGAGAGCAACACTAGGCCAAAACCGATGTTTCGAGTTTTAGCAAAACTCACTGAGTTTAGGAATATTGAGGTAACAACCAGTAACGAAAAACCGTTCCTTGAACTGTCGGAAACGGGTTCTCTCAGAACAGAGGAAATAGTCGTAGATGACATTAATTATCCAAACACGATTATCATAAAGGGAAGCAATCGCAGGAATGCGTGGAATCGCAAAGCGGCCAAAGAAGAAGCCTCATCTGACTTCCGTGGAGATTACTTCTTTGCTTATCTTGACTCGGAGGAGTTCAGAGAATTTGTCGCAACGCCCAAACTTACACACATTGCCAAGGAGATAGACGCAAAGCAAAAGGCCGGTGATTACAGAGGAGAATATGGGTACCTCACAATGCAGGAAGATATTGCTAAGCTTAACGCAGCTGCAGACGCCCACGGTATAAGGCATGAGTTTACAGAGAACATCCTTGCATTTTTAAAGGAGCAGCCAACTTGGAGGGAAAAGCATCCGATCATATTCAATGTTATGTGCGGAGTTGTAGGCGGAATCTTAGTTATCTTATTGATAAGTTGGATTGGAAGTCGATTTGGGTAAAACTCAGCCGTTAGCCGTGTAGGGTGTGCAACTTGTTGAAAGTCCCGACCTGTCGGATTTGCACACGCGGAATCTGGAGTTAAGGCCAATTAAGAAAAAGGCAAAACAATGACCGAGGAAAATAACAGCGAGTCAGAACCAAGAGACGAACAGGCAAAGTTTAATCAGGATCAATACGACAGACTGTTAGAATGCTCGAAAAAGGGGCCGGAGGGGATAGCCGAGTGGAACAAGTGGCGAAACAGAAATCCGCTTGAGGAGATATGGCTGGAAGGAGCTAACCTCTCGGGATTCAATCTGCAGGGGGCTATACTTTGGGCTGCCAATCTCCAAGAGGCTAAACTTGAGTGCGCCAAACTGCAAGGTGCTGACCTCTTGAGTGCCAATCTGCAAGGAGTTAACCTCCGGTGCGCTGAAATGCAAGGGGCTATACTCAAGGTAGCTATTGTGAACGGCTCTACAACTTTTTTGTATTGTAAGATCGATGAAAATACAGACTTTCGCCACGTGGCTTTGGAGAATACGCGTATTGATCCCGGAACAAAAACCTGCTTAAAATATAATATCAGGCGAATGAACTGGAGAGATTGGTATACAGAGCATAAGATTTTGAGGTGGCCGGTTCGCCTGTTCTGGTTCATAAGCAAGTATGGGATTAGCACGTGGCGAATAATAATTTGGTTCTTTGGTTTGGCAATAGCATTTGCATGTGTCTATTATTTTGTGCCAGGTCTCATTTATGACTTACGTGGGACAGGCCATTGGTATTCAGACTTTGTTCGTGCATGTTATTTTTCTGTAGTTACTATGACAACCCTTGGCTTTGGCGATATGTATGCCGACAAGCAAAGCATGGCGGGGCAAATATTATTAGTGTTTCAAGTCATTTTTGGTTATGTGTTATTAGGTGCGCTGGTAACACGGCTTGCCGTTTTATTTACTTCCGATGGTCCTGCGGGCAGTTTTACACCAATGACCAAAGAGACAAAAGAATTATTAGCGAAACTAAAAGAAAAATAAGGAAAAGGCGAAGTGATATTATAGCCGGGGAATTAAAGGTGTCCGGCCATAAAATATCAAATCTGTGTAGATCAGTGTCTAAACTTTTTCGTGCAATTCGTGGCAAAATTCACAATACAACTGCAATCGTATTACTTGGCCGGCTCTCGCCGGCCTTATTAATGCCCTTTACCCGGTATTCAGCGCTGCGCGAGATAGTAGAGGTTAGAGCAGTTGACAGTAGAGGGTAGAAAAAATCCATTGCTGTACGCTGTCCCCTGACCCCTCACCCCCGACCCCCGTTCCCTGTTTTCCGTCCTCTGTCCTCTGTCCTCTGTCCTCTGTCTGCTATTGCACATCCCAGGTTCAGCCGACCAAAATGGAAGCGTCCGCTTCCGTGACCGAAGCAAAAGGGCCGCATAGACGCCTGCGTCGAGCAAGCTCTTGGCTGAGAGCACTCCGGCTGAACACTATGGCCCCTTCGTGACCTTCGTGGTGAAAGAAAATTTTTTCACTTGACACACAACTTCCCCTCCTGTATAGTGGTTGATGAACAATGAAAACTAAATACCATATTCAAAACTCGGAGGACTCAATACGCGATACGAAATACGCAATTTTACCCGCCGACCTGTCCGGCGAAGCTTTAGCGAAGACGGGACGAGTCACGAGGACCGAGCCACGAGTCGCGGCTTTCGTGCCGCGAGGCCCGTGGGCCGCGCGACGGCTTTTATGCAAAACAAAGCCAAAGTTAAGATAGGCAAGATGGCCTTAACCCTATACCAACAAACGCCTTACGAACAGAAAACCGCCTCCGGCTACGAAAAAAGCCCAAAAACAAAGCCAAACAAAGCCAAAGTTAAGATAGGTAAACCGTGAACGCAACTCTATATGACAACAGAACTTATAAGAAATGTGCGTCTCTACCCCTCTCGCCGCACGCAGGACGTGGGCCGTGGGCCGAGCAACGTGGCCCGGCTTGTCAGATGCGAACCTTGAAGAATGGTTTGACGATGAGGGCGAAGGCCATCGAGGCGACAAAGAAATACAGAACCCACCAGTTCGTCCCGCTGGTCCAGGAATCGCGCGGCGGATATTCGATGCTGATAGAGCGGACGGCCGAATCGCCGGCAAAGGGCACCTCCTCCGGATTGGTCAGGATGTCCAGCCACTTCCACCCCGGCCGCTTGGGGCTTACGCGCATGAAGCCGTTGCCGACCGCAAGCTGCTTACCGACCCGCTGCTCGGCCACCTGGAAGCTCAAATCAGAAAGGCCCGCCTGCTTTGCCTGCACCTTCCAGACAATCTCTCTTTTCGAGAATACCCTCACCGGCCCCGTAACAACTTCAACCGCCTCCGAAGGCACCAACCGAACATTCGGCATCGGCTCATCCGCATCGCCGTTTAGCTCCAGCGTTACAAGCGCCTCCTCGCCGGGCATCATCGGACGAAACTGATAATACAAAGCAAGCTGAGCAAACAGCAGTACGACCGGGACAATCATAAAGACCATAGGACGAATCGAATGAAAAAGCAGCAGAAACGCACCCTTAAAAACCTGCCCCTGCGACTTCAGCGTAACGCCGATACTGTCCTTGAACAGTTTCAGCGCGAGCATATTCGCCTTTATGCCGTCGCGGACCTTGCCGATGGCCTTTTGGTTCGACGTGTACTTGAACATGACCAGCAAAACAACACCGGCAACTGCGGAGATAATCGTATTGGAGAGCCATCCCGGCACAGCGTTCATAAAGCCGGTAAGCAGCCGGCCGGGCGCATTGACCGCCACATTGATCCACGCTACGATAGGCGTCAGCACACTGCCTATCAGGTCCATGAGCTGCTTCAGCGTATCAATCACTCGATGTATCCCAATCCACGAAGCTGGTCGGCCACTTTTTCATCCGAATCGGAGGACTCATGTTTGGCGAGCTCTGTTTCGATAAGGTGAGAGACAAACTCCTCGATGCTGGAGTAGCCCGCCGCCTCGGCAGCGTCTTTCGCACGTTTGTAGAGGTTCGAGTCGATCTTTACTTTGGCCATACGATGACCTCCAAAGACAGTCACATCAACAACTATCAGGTTTTTAAGACACTCTTGCCCACAATAGAGGGCGGTATATCAAGCCCGAATTCGGTAAGGACGGTAGGCGCCATATCGATAAGTGCGGGGCTGGCGGCGGCAATCGGTTTGTTGCAGAACAATACGCCGGGCACCTCCAGGACATCCGCACAGTGGTCCGCACTCCAGGCAGAATCATTGGGATACAGGATTTTCCCGCCCATGCCACCGAGGCAGGTATCCCAGGAGGCCCGAAAATCCCGAGCGTATCCTATGATGAGGTCCGGGGCAAAGTTGACGGCGGCGCCTGAGTATGCTTTGTCGGCGCGATGTACCTGGCGAATAACCTTTCTTCCTTTTTCATCGCGGACGGCTTCGAGCTTTGTGACCAGCTCATCGCAGAGAGCGTTGTATTCATCGCCCGGTTCGACGACGCCGTCGCGTTCTCTGCCTCTGAGGTTTATGTACAGCCCATTTATGCCTAAGCCGTATGCCTTCGTGTTATACCAGTCAACATCGGCCAGAACATTGGTCGCATCGGGCGGGCTTAGATACCCGTTATCGCGCAGCCAGGTGTTGACGTTGAACTGCCACTTGAAGTTTGCAAAGCCGTGGTCGCTCATAACGAAAATAGCGGCTTTGTCACCATACCGGTCGAGAATGCGACCGACGACGGAATCGAGCTTGGCGTAAAGGTCGTGGATGTGGCCGAAGTATTTTTTGGCATCGGGTGCGGAACGAGCAGGGTGTTCGAGGTTGGAATCCCACCAGAACATGTGGGACTGGAGGTCGGTGCTGGAGAAGTAGAAAAAGAGCAGGCCGTCGTCAAAGTCTTTGAGGGCATAATCGAGCAGATTCAGGCGTTCGGCCAGGACGTACGTGGCCTGCGTGCAGTACTCTTCGTCGGAGAAGACCTTGTTTGACAAGGCCTTGTGGTCTTCCTGAAAGCCGGTGGTGTAGAACAGGCCGAGCCGGTCTGAGGTTTCCTTGATGAACTCGGGGGGCTCAGTGACCTTGAGGTGGGAATCAGAGGGGTCGGAGTTGATGGGGCTTACGTAGAGCCGGAAGTTGGGACTTACCTCCTGGAGATAGAAACGGCAGATACCGCTGACGTGCTCGTTGGGGCCCGGGTAAGCGAAATTGAAATCGAGCCGGACCCAGTGGCTCCACTGACCCTCCTTAAGGAGGATGCGATGCTTCTGGATTTCAATAAGGGCCGCGTTTGCGTCGGTGTCGCGATGGACGGTGAAATCGACGGCGGTGTCTTCGGGCTCGACGAGAAACGTGTTTGGCGGGCCGATGATTTTTCCGTGGGCGGTTTCATTTTCAAAAAAGAGCATAGAGCGTTTTCCGCCGCCCTCGTCTTTTGTACGTAGCGGGCCGTCTTCGGCGAAATGCTGATAGGTCCCGTAGGTTCCGAGCAGGTCGGGCGTGCCCATACCGGCGAGGCATCTGTGGTGGCCGTACTTGGAGGGGCTGGGCGGGTAGTTCGAGGGCAGGTCATAGAAGGTAGAGTATATGCCGGCCTGGTCGAGATAGTCCCAGAATGGGGTGCCCTGCCGGTTCAGGATTGTCTGCGGTGGTTTGTGATTGAACGGCCAAACGGGAAGCTGTAGCTTGTAATCGCCAATTTCCCAGTAACCCGCACCGGCAACGGTGTCAGCCATTGCGAAGAAGGGCAGGCACTGCTTTTCGGGATAGCGGTGGATGAAGTCGAAGATTCCGTGCGAGCCGGGGCCTGCGCCGTTGATGAAGTTTGCCCAGGCGACGGGACTTTGCGGCGGGATGCTTGTGCCGAGGACGCTGAAGCCCCCCTGCTTTCGGAGCCGGTCGAAGTTGGGCAGCTTGCCGGCATCCATAAGGCGTTTGGAGAGAATGGGGTCCATACCGTCGATGCCGATGATGATGACCTTTTTTCCTCGGCCGGTTACTTTGTTTGTGGCTGCGTAGGCGGGGTTTAGAGTAAGGCCAGCGGCGAATGCCGCTGCTGCACCGGTCTTTTTGAGAAAGTCTCGCCGGTTGAATCTGTTTGTATTCAAAGAGCTCATTTTACACTCTCCGTATTCTTTTTCGTTTTGGGCTTCTGGGTTTGCGCGTCTGCAACCTTGAGGGGCTTTCCGTCCATATACTTAGGGACATCGACGCCGAACATATCGAGGACGGTCGGGCCAATATCCATAATCCGGGGCTTTTCGGAATCGATGGGCCTGTTGCAGAATAACACACCGGGGACAAGAGAATGGTCGATACAATGGTCGCCGCTCCAGGGCTTAGTGTTTTCGTGGAAGATTTCGCTGGTGACCTGTCCTACGGCGGTCTCCCAGGAGGCGCGATAGCCGCGATGGTAGCCGACAAGCAGGTCGGGCGAGTTGGATTTATACGGGCCGTCAAAGACCTCCATAGCATTATAGACCTGCTTTATGGCCGGTTGGTTTCTTTTGGGGTCAACCAAGCAGACGAGCTTTGCTGAAATTTCTTCGCGCAGCCGGGCGGCCTCGTCGCCGGGGTCAACTATACCTTTGGACTCACGCCCCTTCAGATTGAGGAAGATGCCGCTTAGTCCTATCGCAAAGGCACGTGTCTGGGACCAGTCAATGCTGGTGAGGTTCTTTTCGCCTCGTTTGTCCTCGATTATCTTTAGGTAACCTTTTTGTTCCAGCCAGCGATTGAGGTCAACGCCGTAGCGGAAGGTGCTAAAGCCGTGGTCGGACATAATCATAAAGACCGTGTTCTTATCATTGCATTTTTTCAGGACCCTGCCGACGAGCTTGTCCATACGGATGTAGAGGTCCTGTATTACGTTGGGGACGGCCTGGCGGAACTGCGGCTGGTAGAGGGGGTGGTCGCCGTCGATTTGCCGCCAGAAGGTGTGCTGGAGGCGGTCGGTCCCGTCGAAGACACAGACACAGAGCCCTTGCTTTACCTTGTCGAGTGCATCGAAGAACATCTTTTCACGTTCGTTGTCCATCTGGATAGACTGTTGGACGAAGCCGCTGTCGTCGATGAACTTTTCGTTCAGCGCCCAACTATCCTCGGCCAAGCCGAGGGTAGCAAAAGGTCCCTGCTTCTTCGCCAGGTAGGTCGAGAAGACATTTGGATGGGAAATCGGCATAGCGGGTTTTTCGGGGTCGATGTTGATGGGTGTGACATAGAGATTAAACTCTGGCTCGGCGCTTATGAGCATGAATTTGCAGATGCCCTTGACTTTAACGGTGGGTGCGGCCCTGAAGGAGACCTTTATCCAGTCGGTGTAGCGGCCTGTTTTTAGCAGGTGGCGCTGGCCGTTGAGGACAAGGACGGCCGATTGAGCATCTTTGATTTTCACTTTGAAAGGACATCGCAGTGCAGAGCCGTCGCTTCGGAAGGGACTTTCACAGCCAACAAGGTGCGACTGGATAGTGCCGTTGGTCCTGCTGACCGAGAACTGTTCGCCGCCGGTGTGCTCGATTTGGTCGCTTGACCTTGTGGTATAAAATGAGAACATTCCCTGTGTGCCGCGGAGGTCGGGGACACACATAGCAGAGAGCTCGACGCCGTAGAATTTTTCAGGCGGGAAGGTGATGGGGACGCGGATGACACTGCTGAAGATGCCATGCTTGCCCAAGGTCTTCCAGAAAGGCACGCCCTTTCGCTGCAGCCGGATGTCGGATTTGCCGAGGGGTATCCGGAATTTGCCGATGGTCAGTTTTCTTCGTGGCCCCTTGATATCGACGGAGCTTAGCTTCGGCATATAGGTTTTGGTATCGCGGGTGAGAAAATCGAAGATGTTGTGCTTGCCGGGATTTGAGCCGGTTTGAAACGACGACCAGGCAACGGGGGACATAGAGGGGACTGTGGTAGCGAGGCGTTTGAAACAGCCGGCCTCTTTTAGCTTTGCGAGGTTGGGCAGTCGTTTTTCGGCGAAGAATTTTTCGGTGAGGTTCGGGTCCATGCCGTCGAGACCAAGGATAACAAACCTTTTGATGCGGCTGCGGGCAAAGGCGTGGCGGTGTTTTACGGCGCGGATGAGGTAGCGGAGCGGCCAGGTGAACAGGGCGAGCAAGGCAGAGAGGATTGCAGCAAACATCGCAAGGAATGAACCCATCACGGCAAATCCGGCGCCGGGGCCGATATATGCCTGGGCGGTACCCGGCAGCACAACGACGAGCAGAACGGCTGCGAGCAAGACACGGAGCAGGTTTCTTTGTCGATTAGCGCACATGCTACACCCTAAATCGGGGTCTCCAGGCATCGAGCAGAGCGAAGCAAGCTCCACTCAAGTGCCCGACTTTAATCACATATCGGCACAAGGATAGACACAGACCATAGTAAAAATACGTGCGACTGTTGCTTTGAGGTTGGGAAAATCAAAGATTTTTTGCGTCAGACAGCCGGATTCGTCCTCCTGTTGTGGCGCAAATCAGCACCTATCTCAAAGCCCCCATCGCAAGTCAGACCGACAGGAAGTTCGATGCATTGTACCAAAGATGGCCAGCAGGGTCAACCTTAAGGGCGTCAGTTGATCAGATGCAGCTTGTTGGCCGCAAAGCATAGGCACAACAGCAAACAAGGAGTTGAAGCGGAATGTTTGGGCGAATTGGCCCCGAGGTCACAGGTGCCGAGTGAAAATGCCAAATGGCCGAAAAACTGAACCGGGCATCTCAAGCGAGCGTAGTTGCAGTGAGTTTTGTGAGCATTAGGCAGCTCGAAACCCCATACTATAAGCATACATGATTGTATTCGGACTTCTCCTAATGGCGTATTCGCTAAGTGAGACAAACATTCGAGCTGGGGATATGCCTTAAGCTCTGTTATTAGGAGAGGTTACAGGAAATGCGTTTTTTACAGCGTGTTTTTTTTCAGCGTAAATGTGCTTTGCGTTGCTTCGTGGGCGAATTTGGTGCTATAATACGGTGTCTATGGTAAAATCTGGAGTCAGAACTCGGAAGAAACGAAGTACCAGCCGCAGTTCGAGAGTCACCGCCGTCAAGGGCAAAAAGCCGTTCAAAAGCTATGAGAAGGCCATAAAATACCTTTTCGCGCGGAGTGACTACGAGAACGAGAGGCATCTGCGGTACAACGTCGATACGTTTAATCTTAAGCGTATGCAGAAGCTGCTGTCGCTGGTAGGTAGTCCCCACAAGAAAATCGATACAGTCCACATAGCCGGTACAAAAGGCAAAGGCAGCACGGCAACAATGCTTGCCAAGATGCTCGAGGCCAACGGGTACAAAGTGGGTCTGTACACTTCGCCGCACGTGCTTGACCTGCATGAGCGTATCACGGTCAACTCGAAAATGATAACCAAGGTCGAGATGCTGAGGCTTTTGAACCGGATATATGCGCCGGTGGAGAAGATGTCGGTCGATGGGGCTCCAACTTTTTTTGAGATAATGACGGCGCTGGCGTTCATGCACTTTACAGATATGGGAACCGACATTGCGGTGATAGAGACGGGTCTCGGGGGCCGTCTTGACAGCACAAATGTAATCAAGCCGAAAGTGGTTGGGATAACGAGCTTGAGCATAGACCATCACCTTCAGTTGGGAGACAGCATTGACAGGATAGCTATGGAGAAGGCGGGTGTTTTCAAGAAAGGGATTCCAATTGTTACGGTGCAGCAGGAAGCCGAGGCGATGCGAGTTCTGAGGCAGCAGGCGGCGGTGGTGAAGGCGCCGATAAGTGTAACGGGCGGGGACATTGATTTTTCGCACCGCTTTGAGACTTCACCGGAACACGGGCCTCACAACCGTATCTGTCTGACTACGCCGACGAGCAGGTTTGAACACCTGCGTGTGCCTCTGCACGGGATACACCAGGCGATAAACTGCGGCCTTGCCCTTGCGATGCTTGACAAGCTCAAGGCGAGCGGATTCAAGGTTGACAATGACAAGGTGGTCAAGGGTCTGTCTAACGTGAAGCTGGCGGGGCGGATGGAGATGGTCTGCGAAGACCCGCGGATACTGATAGACGCGGCGCACAATGCGGCGAGTATTCGTGCTCTTATCCACGCGATCGGGCAGAACATACCTTACGATTCGATGGTGGTGATATTCGGCTGCAACGAGGACAAGGACGTCAAAGGCATGCTTCGCGAGCTTCAGTACGGGGCGGACAAGGTGATATTCACTCGCAGCAGCTCGGCCAAGGCGATGAGCCCGGACGAGCTGGCGGAGATATACGGTTTGATAAGCGGCAAGATGTGCCAGGCGGCGGCGAGCTTAGGCGAGGCGCTTCGGCTGGCGGGCAGCGCCGTGGGCAAGGAGGACCTCATTTGTATCACGGGCAGCTTCTATTTAATAGGGCAAGCGAAGGCCCGTTTCCAATTAGCCTAACCACTTTGGTCAGCCGTAAGGTCAATGTCTTTTCTGTTGGTCAATAGCAAAGGGGCCAGATGAAGTTATCTGTGGTTATACCGGCCTTTGAAGAGCGAAGGAAGATAGGCGGTGACATTGCGGCGGGGTGGGAGTTTCTGAGAAGAAACGGGATTGACGGAGAGATAATCATTGTTGACGACGGCAGCAGGGACGGGACGGCTGAGGCAGCACGGCAGGCGGGACAAGAGGCGGAGGTGGGCAGTTCGGTTAGAGTGATAAGCGGCGGTGAGCATCGGGGCAAGGGTTACGCGGTGCGGATGGGGATACAGGCCAGCCGGGGGGAGTTTGTGATGTTTGCGGACAGCGGCTGCTGCGTGCCTTATGAAGATGTGCTGCGGGGGCTGAAAATGGTAGCCAGCGGCCAGTGCGAGATAGCACACGGGTCGCGGAAGATGAACGGGACGCAAATAATCCGGGGACAGGGATTCTATCGACGTATGTGCTCGGCTGCGTTTCACTGGGTGGTTGTCAGGATTATGGGGGTTCCGGCGGAGCTTACGGATAGTCAGTGCGGCTTCAAGGTTTACAGGGGGCAGGCGGCGAGACATTTGTATGGAGAATGCCGGACGGACGGTTTTATGTTCGACGTGGAAGTGATACTGAGGGCTCTCAAAGAGGGATACCGGATAAAGGAATTTCCAATCGAGTGGAGCTGTGACCGCGACAGTCGGCTTTCGCCGGCAAGGAGCGCTTTAAAGGTCGCAGCGGAACTGTGGAATATAAAACGTTCACTGAGTGCGGGCGGGTAGTTTTCTCACCTTTGAGTTGCAAAGCCACAAAGGAGGATTCTCAACAGCGATGCTGTTCCGTCGAGCGGGTGAGACCAGTGACAGTTATACCTTTGAAGGGACGGGACGAGCTTTGCCGGGGACGCTGCGGATGGTGGACTTGCGGGCATCAGCGATGTGCGTGGTGCCGGTCAGGCGGATGGAAGGGTCTGTCCCTATAGCCCGCAACTTGTTGTATCTTTTTTCGAGCAGGTCATCGGTCTTCATTCGCCTAAGGGCTGCGAGCGACCTGACGACGTATCTTTCGACGTTATAGACGGTGTCGTGGATATTTCGGTGTGCGCCGCCGAGCGGCTCGGGGATTATCTCATCGATGAGCTTCAATTTCAGCAGGTCCCTGCTCGTCAGCTTGAGGGCTTCGGCGGCTTCGGGGGCCTGCGAGCCGTCTCGCCAGAGAATAGCGGCACAGCCCTCCGGAGAGATGACCGAGTAGTATGCAAACTCGAGCATGGCAAGGCGGTCGCCGACCCCAATGCCGAGTGCCCCGCCTGAGCCGCCCTCGCCGATGCAGATGCAGATTACGGGCACGGGCAGTCGTGACATCTCGAAGAGGTTAACGGCGATTGCCTGAGCCTGGCCTCGTTCCTCGGCGCCGATGCCGGGGTAGGCACCGGGGGTATCGATAAGAGTAACGACGGGGATGCCGTACTTTGCGGCGAATTTCATTTTTGCGACGGCCTTTCGATAGCCCTCGGGATTTGGGCAGCCGAAGTTGCAGGCGATTTTTTCTTTTGTCGTTCTTCCCTTGTTTTGGCCGACGATAATGACCTTTTCTCTGCCGATTTGGCCGAGGCCCGTGACGATTGAGCGGTCGTCGCTGAAGCACCTGTCGCCGTGAAGCTCCCTGAAGTCCTTGACCATAAGGTTGAGGTAATCGGCAAGGAGGGGTCTTTTGGGATGGCGTGCGACCTGGACGGTCTGCCAGGCGGTGAGGTCTGAGTAGATGCGTTTTAGCTCGGCGACCTGTTCGCGCTGGAGCCGGCGTATTTCAGCCGAATAATCAATGCCCTTTATGGAACCAAGCCGGCGAAGCTCGTTCATTTGGCGGTCGAGGGCGGCAACCTGCTCCTCGAAATCCAGATAGTCGCCATCGCCTATTTGGTTATTGTTTTTAGCTATCGCCATTTTTAGAGAAACGGACCGCATAAACGGTCCAGTTTCTTTTCTCTACGAAATAAGGATTTTCATAAAAAAATCCTGCCCGCACAATGCGGGTTCAGGTTCTTCTCAGTTCAGCCGGTTCCATCAGCCATACAGTATAATCGGCGGATACTAACATTTTGCGCGGGTAAATCAAAGAAAAAAATTGACATTACCGGTGTGCTGCTATACTTTTTAACCGGCATTCGTCGCTGTTTTAATTTCTGTAAGGTCTTTATTGTGTGGAACTTACAAAAGGTTTCGATTATTGGTTTGGGTCTTTTGGGCGGTTCTGTTGGATTGGCGGTTTCCCGCGCGCTGGCGGGCGTTAAGACGGTGAGTTATACACATCGTGGTTCGACACGTGCCAAGGCGAAACGGCTGCGGGTCACCGACCAGGTCGTTGGTGATATCACATCAAGCGTGCGCGGAGCGGACTTAGTGATTCTGGCAACGCCGATATGCACATTCGAGCAGATATTCGGCGAGATAGCCGATTCGCTGCCGGCGGGGTGTATCGTTACCGAGGTTGGCTCGACCAAGCAGATGCCTCATCGATGGGCAAGGGACAAACTGCCAAAGACGGTTCGCTATGTCGGGTCACATCCTATAGCCGGTTCTGAGCAGCGAGGTGTGGAATATGCAAGGGACGATTTATTCGACAAGGCGCTGTGTATTTTGACACGGACAAAGAATACAGACCGCCAGGCGGTCGAGACACTCAAGAGGTTCTGGTCGGCACTTGGGTGTATTGTGCAAGTAATGACGCCAGGTGAGCATGACAGGGTTCTTGCAAACGTAAGCCACCTGCCTCATATAGCAGCCGCGGCTTTGATAAACGCCAGCAATGGAAAGGACATTAGATTCGCCGGCAAGGGTTTTATGGACACATCGAGGATTGCATCAGGGCCGGCGAATATCTGGGCCGACGTGCTGCTTACCAATGCGAACAACAGCCGCCGGGGCATAGACAGGATTATGCGCGAGTTGGTGAAACTGAAAAGGGCCATCACCGAAGGAGACAAACGAGAGATTGAGAAGCTGCTGGAGGCGGCGCGCAGAAAACGCAGCGACATGGTGAAATACAAGATGAAGAAGAGGGAGCTTATATGAGCAAGCAATGGAGGTTTGAGGTCTTCAACAAGGGGGGATTTGCCGACGTTCACGGCAACAGCGTGCTGGAGGATATCAGGGAGATTGGGATTGAATCGGTCGAGGCGGTTCAGTCTGCAAAGGTATATCTGATAGAGGCCGATCCCCCGACTGCACTCGGGACAGGTTTTGACAAGGACTTTGCGGAGCGGCTGGCTAAGGAGCTTTTGAGCGACCCTGTCTGCGAGGAGTATTACATAGGCAGAAGCGGTGCGCCGAAGGGCCTGGCACGAGCAACGCTGATAGAGGTTCACCTCAAGAGCGGCGTGACCGACCCCGTGGCCAAATCGGTAACCGCTGCGATGGTTGATATGGGGGTAAGGCCGGATAACGTTCGGACCGCACGGAAGTACGTCATCCTCGGGCAGTTGAGCGAAAAAGAAACCGAGACAATTGCGAAGAAGATTTTAGCTAACGACTGTATCGAGGTCTGCGTAATCGGCAGCGAAGCCGAGCCGCCGAGCCCTCACCTAAAGCCGTACGAACTGAAGGTCGTGCATTGGCCTATCCGCGAGCTGGATGATGATGGGCTTGTGAAGCTGAGCAAGGACAAGGATTTGTTCCTTAACCTTGTTGAGATGCGGACGATACAGGAGCACTATCGCCAGCTCGGAAGAGAGCCGACCGACGTTGAGCTTGAGGCGATAGCACAGACGTGGAGCGAGCACTGCGTCCACAAGACGCTCAAGAGCGAAATCGATATGACTATAAACGGCAGGCAGGTTCACTTTGATAATCTGCTGAAGGAGACGGTTTTCAGGGCGACGAAGGAATTAGATAAGCTGTGGTGCATATCGGTATTTGCCGACAACGCCGGTGTGATTGAGTTCGACGAGAGCAGCGCGGTCTGCTTTAAGGTTGAGACGCACAATCACCCGTCGGCACTGGACCCTTACGGTGGTGCGGCGACGGGCATAGGCGGTGTGATA
Source organism: uncultured Pirellulales bacterium (assembly GCA_964514115.1). Taxonomy (GTDB): domain Bacteria; phylum Planctomycetota; class Phycisphaerae; order Sedimentisphaerales; family Anaerobacaceae; genus CAZEPI01. Next base: position 172,166 of record CAZEPI010000003.1, read on the forward strand.
AGGGACCCGATGGGGACGGGGCTTGGTGCCAGGCCGATTGCAAATACAGACATATTCTGCTTCGGCCAGCCGGACAAAAAGATGGAGGAGATTCCCAAAGGGGTATTGCACCCCAGAAGAATTATGAAGGGGGTGGTTGCAGGGGTGCGGGACTACGGCAACAGGATGGGGATACCGACGGTCAACGGTGCGATTTACTTCGACGACAGATATCTGGGTAATCCGTTGGTCTATTGCGGCAACATCGGGGTTATGGACAAGAACAAGTGCTTTAAGCACCCGCAGAGTGGAAACATAATCGTCGTTGTAGGGGGAAGGACGGGCAGAGACGGGATTCACGGGGCGACTTTTTCTTCGGGCGAGATGACGCACGAACACGAGACGGTTTTCTCGCACGCGGTTCAGATAGGCAATCCCATAACGGAGAAGAAGATGCTCGACGTGCTGGTGCAGGCGAACGAACAGGGACTTTACGAGGCGATAACGGACTGCGGTGCGGGCGGGCTGAGCAGCGCGGTCGGCGAGATGGGCAAAGATTTAGGAGCCCAAGTGGACCTCGAGACGGTGCCGCTGAAATACGCGGGCCTTAGCTATACCGAGATATGGATAAGCGAGGCGCAGGAGCGGATGGTCGTGGCGGTAAAGCCGGAGAACCTTGAGCGCATAATGAAAATCTTCGCCGACGAGAACGTAGAGGCGACGGTCATAGGCAAATTCACAAGTGACAAGAAGCTGAAGCTGCGATACAAGGGCGAGCAGGTCGGCGAGCTTGATATGGAGTTTCTGCACGACGGTGTCCCAAAGTACTCGCGCAAAGCCGTCTGGCAGGAGCCACAGTCGGCAGAGCCGAGCATTCCTGAAAAGGACAACTACAGCGAGCAGCTTCTGGGCATTTTGTCATCATATAACGTGGCGAGCAAGGAGTGGGTGATTCGGCAATACGACCACGAGGTTCAGGGCAGCTCGGTGGTCAAGCCGCTGACGGGTGTGGCCAACGACGGGCCGGGCGATGCGGCGGTGATTCTACCCAAGCTCGATTCCAATCGCGGGCTTGCGATAAGCTGCGGGATGAACCCGTGCTATGGTGATATTGACGCGTACTGGATGGCCCTTGCGGGAATAGACGAGGCGATACGCAACATAATATGTGTGGGCGGCAATACGCTGCGGATTGCCCTTCTGGACAATTTTAGCTGGGGCGATTGTACGCGGCCGGAGACACTGGGGCCGCTGGTCCGGGCAGCACAGGCCTGCTATGACGGCGCGATGGCGTATCAGACGCCGTTTGTATCCGGCAAGGATTCCCTGAACAATGAATTTGCGTGTGAGGACGGCTCGCGGATTTCAATACCACCTACGCTCCTGATAAGCGCGATGGCGATTGTCGAAGACGTCCACAAGTGCGTCACGATGGATGCGAAGAGAGCGGGCAATCCGCTGTTCATAGTCGGCGAAACAAAGAACGAACTCGGCGGGTCACACTATTATAAGCTCCATAAGCAGCTCGGCGCCAACGTACCGAAACTGGACCTTCAGAAAGCTCCGAAGATTGCTGCGAGAATCGCTCAGGCGATTTCAAACGGTCTGGTGGCAAGCTGTCACGATTGTTCGGAAGGCGGCCTTGCCGTTGCGCTGGCAGAGATGGCCTTTGCGGGCGGATCAGGAATAGAGGCCGACTTGCGGGGTCTGCCGAAGAGTGACGACTGCAAACGTGTCGATACGCAGCTTTTCAGCGAGTCGAACAGCAGGTATGTCGTTGAGGTCGAGCCGGACAAATACGGCGAGTTCGCAAAACTGATGTTGAACCTGCCGTTCGGACAAATCGGCAGGGTAACGCAGGAGAAAGTGCTCCTGATAAAGTCGGCGGACGGCAAAGAAGTCATCAAGGCCGACGTCGATTCACTCAAGCAGGCCTGGCAAAAAACATTCGACTGGTAACAGCCATCTTCGGACAGGCGTGACCAATAGACAGAGAGGTGGACAATGGAGCAAATCAGGGCGGTAGTTCTAAGAGCAGCCGGGATAAACTGTGATATGGAGACGGAATTTGCGCTTGAGCAGGCCGGTGCACAGGCCGAGCGAGTGCATATAAACCGGATGATTGAGGATAAGCGACTGTTAGAGGATTACCAGATAATGGTCTTTCCGGGCGGATTTAGCTACGGCGACGACGTAGCAGCAGGCAAGATACTGGCAAACCAAATCAGAAATCATCTGTTCGAGCAGGTGCAGCAGTTTATTAAAGCAGGGAAATTAGTCCTAGGAGTATGCAACGGCTTTCAGGTTTTGGTTAAATCTGGGATACTTCCGGGAGACGGCGCTGCGGCTGAGCAGACGGTGACCATCACGTATAACGACAGCGGCAAATTCGAGGACAGGTGGGTCTATCTTCAGCCGCAGACCGACAAGTGCGTTTTCATCGAGCCGGGGCGAAGGATATATCTGCCTATTGCTCACGGTGAAGGCAAAGTGGTGACGAGAGGTGAGCAGACGCTTGAGCAGCTCACAGCGGAAGGTCAGGTCGCGTTTAAGTATGTTGACGCAGATGGCAACGAAGGCGGATACCCCATCAACCCAAACGGGTCTGTGGAGTCGATTGCCGGCCTGACGGACAAGACGGGCAGGGTGCTGGGGCTGATGCCTCACCCGGAAAGACATATCCATCGGACGCAGCATCCACGCTGGACACGAAACAGAGATAACGGCCACGCCGACGGGATGACTCTCTTCAGCAACGCCGTGAAGTACATCCAGGAGAACCTGTGAGCCGCAGGGCAAACCACAAACCGCTGGGCTGATTGAAAACTACTTGAAAATCCGATGGTCGGGTCATAGACTGCTGTTGTTCAGGGCTCGTAGCTCAGCGGCAGAGCAGCGGACTCATAATCCGTTGGTCGAAGGTTCGAATCCTTCCGGGCCCAGTATATTGGGGGCAAGTCGGCTGAAGGTATTTCGGCCGACTTTTTTAGTGTGCTAAGCCCCCCTGCCCTGAGGGATGTCCAAGGCGAAGCATAGCTCCGAAGGCCCGGCGTTAATTGCTTAACCAGCCCAACTGTCCACCATGCGGATTTCCCGACTTTAGCTCCACAATGAGGACAGGTCTTGGCTTTGTTGCTGACGGTGTTACCGCATTCACTGCATTGTCTAAGCGACATCTCTAAGTCTCCTAAGTGAAGAAGTGGATAGAGGTTTATCCCACACCTACCGTCCTTGGGATTTTGAATTTCCTACGGGAGTCGTTTCGTCTAAAAGCGGTATCCGATGTCTCTTCCTCTCCATGGGGGGTTAGCTCTTATCGGACTTATTCGGTAACGGATGATGCGGACTTTGGCAGAATCCATCACAAGAGGGCAAAAAAGACTGGAAAACCGTCGCGCTGTTACTACAATTGCCGCAACAATCAGCGGACAGCCCCCGGTTTGCGGATTCAAGGTTGCTTGCCCGTAGGGGTCTCCGCCTGTCAGAAAGCGTGGCGGGCAGGCTTCGCTTCGACGTTTAGCGGACGGCATTCAGTAATGAGATTCATACTAATTGATAAAATCATTGAACTGGAGTCAGGCAAGCGGATACAGGCGGTAAAGAACGTAACGCTTGCCGAGGAGTACCTCGCCGACCATTTCCCAACGTTCCCGGTCATGCCGGGCGTATTGCTCCTCGAAGGTCTGGTCGAATCCGCCTCCTGGCTTGTACGCGACTTTGAGAGCTTTGCGCACAGTATGATACTGCTCGAGCAGGCGCGTAACGTGAAATACAAGTCTTTTCTGCCGCCCGGCGGACAAATAGAATATACCGTCGAGGCCAAAACAATAGCCGATAACGTCAGCAGCTTCACCGCCGCGGGCGTATCGGATGACCGGACGGTCGTGGAAGCCAAAATCGCCCTTAGGCACTTTAACTTAGCCGACCGGGACCCGCGCATGGCCGCCACCGACGCGAAAATCATCGAGCAAATGAAGCTGAGGTGGAAGCTGATATGCCCCTGAGCAAACCACGGAACCAAGAAACAGGAAACATCTTCAGTAAGGATATGGAGGCAATCACAAGATGGCAATGAGTTGTGAGCAGGTATTTGAGCAGGTCCAGGAAGTGCTGGTCGATGCCCTGGGTGTCGATGACGATGAAGTCGAAGAGCAGGCGACGCTGATGGGTGATTTGGGCGCCGAGAGCATCGACTTTCTCGACATAGTCTTCCGCCTTGAAAAGACTTTCGGCATCAAGATTCCCAGAGAAGAGCTCTTTCCCGCCGAGACCCTGATGGACAACCCCAAGTTTGTGGAGAACGGCAAGCTGACCGAAAAAGGTCTCAGCGAGCTTAAAAGCAAAATGCCGCACATCGACATCAGTGGATTCGAGAACAACCCCAACGTCAATAAACTCGGCGACCTGTTCACGGTTGGAATGATTGTCAATTTCGTCGAGACAAGGCTCCAGCCGGCCTGAGCACCCGGCTTCTCACCGCCGTTGCGTCGGCAGCTTGTTCTTGAGCAATCCTGCCGATTGTTTTATTATGGACGCATTATGCGTTGGATTTGGATAGACAAGTTCGTCGAGTTTGAAAGCGGCAGACGGGCCGTCGCGGTAAAGAACGTCACGCTCGCCGAGGAGCATCTGCACGACCACTTCCCGCACTTTCCCGTAATGCCCGAGACGCTCTGCATCGAGGCAATGGCTCAGACCGCGGGCATACTCGTCGGCGAGGCGAAGAACTTCGCAGAGAAGGTCATCCTTGCGAAGGTGAAAAAGGCAGTATTCTTCGATTTTGTCAGACCCGGCGACACACTGCGGCTCGAGGCCGACATCGAGACTATCGCCGACGAGGCCGCCGGCACCACTGGAAAAATCACCTGCCAGGACAAGCTCATTGCCGAGATTGACCTGATGTTCAGCCATATCGACAAAAACCTCGCCGGCAAAGAGTTTCCCGAAGAAAACTTCGTCTTCACCGAAACGTTCAAGTCACTTCTCCAGGGGCCGGTTTTTGACGGTGGCAAGTAGGACAGACGCAATGGAATCGGCCCGTGTCGTAATAACCGGTCTTGGTGCGGTAAGCCCGCTCGGATTGAACGCACCGGCGATGTGGCAGGGACTTTGCAGCGGTGCCTGCGGCATCGGCACAATAACCGCCTTCGACCCGGTCAAATTCGACTGCAAACTGGCCGGCCAGGTCGGCGAATACAAAATCCGCGACTGCGTCCCAAAAGCACTTCGCAAGTCCACCAAGTTGATGTCGAGGGACATAGAGCTTTCGGTGATAGCGACCCTTGAGGCGCTCAATGACGCCGGCCTTGTCACCAAGGCGATAGACCCTGATGCAGTCAATATCGACCCCGAACGTGCCGGCGTAAATCTGGGTGCAGGGCTTATAAGCTGCGACCTCGAAGAGATTGCCCCCGCCGTCGCCCACAGCGCTACCAACGCCGCTTTCGATATCCAAAAATGGGGCAAAGAAGGTATCGAGCTGGTCACTCCTCTTTGGCTGCTCAAGTACCTGCCGAACATGCTCGCCTGCCACATCGGCATAATTCACGACCTGCAGGGCCCGAGCAACACCATCACCTGTGCTGAGGCATCGGCCCACCTCGCTATTGCCGAGGCCGCTGACGTCATCGCCCGCGGCAATGCCGACATCGTCCTCGCCGGCGGAGCAGAGGCCAAGGTCAATCCCATCGTTATGCTCCGCCAGATACTCCTGAAACGCGCAACGACCGTGAGCAACGATGAGCCGGCCAAGTCGTGCAGGCCCTTCGACGCCGATGCAGCCGGTTCAGTCTTCGGCGAAGGGGCCGGCGTGGTTGTCCTCGAAACTGCCGCCAACGCCAAAAAACGAGGAGCAAGAATATACGCAGAATTAGTCGGTACCGGCTCCAGCATAAGCCACAACCCCGCCTACGAGCGACTTGAACCGGACGGCAAGGCCGTGCAGATTGCGATTGAAAAGGCCCTTGGAGATGGGAATATACAGCCGACCGACCTCGATTTGATTATTCCACACGGCACAGGCATACCCGAAGACGACATCGCCGAAGCCCGCGGAATTGAAGCCGCCCTCGGCCGGGCCGTTAATGAAATACCCGTTTGGCCGACAAAGAGTATGCTAAGCAACACCGGCGCTGCAAGCGGAACCCTCGACGTCGTGGCGGGTCTGTCTGCAATGCGCGACGCCAGAATACCGCCGGCAATAAACTGTGAAAACAAGGCCGACGGCTGCAATCTTAATATCTCAACACAGCAGCAAGCCGCCGAGGTCCGCTGCATTTTGTCCTGCAGCTACACCTACGGTGGACAAACCGCCGCCGTCATTCTAAAAAAGTGTGAATGCTAAACAAACACCTATGACCAGTGAATCGACAAAACAGCGCGTCGTAATTACCGGCATGGGCATTGTTTGTCCGCTGGGCCACGACGTGGAAAGTGTCTGGGCAGCGATGATGAAGGGAAAAAGCGGTGCCGCAAAGACGACCATCTTCGACGCCTCCACCTTCCCGACGACATTCAGCGCCGAAGTCAAAAATTACGACTTCACCAAATACACCACCCGGCCGCAGCTTCACAAAGACAGCAATCGCGGCAGCAGCTTCGCAATAGGTGCAACGGCCCAGGCCTGCAGACAGGCCGGTATCGACGTCGAAACCGATAACCCAGCTGACGGGATTGACCGAGCCAGAATGGGCATCTACCTCGGAGCGGGCGAAGGTGCAGTCAATACAGACGCATTCTTCAACGCCATTGTCAACGGCTGGCGCGACGATGAACATCGGATGGATTTGGCCAAGTGGACCGACGTCGCCCTTGCAAAGATGCACGCGATGCACGAGCTTGAGCAGGAATCAAATATGCCGTCGGCGCACGTCGCCATGCTGACCGGCGCCCGCGGCCCGGTGCGAAGCTGCCTTACCGCCTGCGCCGCCAGCACCCAGGCCGTCGGCGAGGCAATGATGATGATTCGCAAAGGTGCTGCCGACGTGGTCGTCGCCGGAGGCGCCCATTCGATGATACACCCGCTCGGCCTTACCGGCTTCAATCGCCTCACTGCCCTTTCCACAAGAAACGACAGCCCCGAAACGGCCTCGCGTCCATTCACCGCAAGCAGAGACGGCTTCATCCTCGGCGAAGGCGCAGCGATACTGATTATTGAGAGCTTAAGCTCGGCCAAGAAACGCGGCGCCCGGATACTGGCCGAGGTAATTGGCTACGGAAGCAGTTCTGACGCATTTCGCGTCACCGACATGCACGAAGAAGGCAGAGGCGCCATTCAGGCAATGCAGGCCGCCATAGCCGACGCCGGCATCACGTATAAAGACATCCACTACATAAATACCCACGGCACAAGCACAATTGAAAACGATTCCATCGAGACCATCGCCATAAAGGCCGTCTTCAAAGAAAGAGCAAAGCAAATACCCGCAAGCAGCGTCAAGAGTATGCTGGGACATCTGATAGGGGCCGCAGGCGCTGCCGAGCTGATTACGTGCGTCCTTGCCATCCGCGAAAACACGCTACCGCCCACTACCAACTACTCTGACCCCGACCCGCAGCTTGATTTGGACTACGTCCCCAACCAGCCGAGAAAATGCAAAGTAGATATCGTAATGAATGAATCTTTCGGCTTCGGCGGACAGAATAATGTTGTCATCATCAGACGTTTCGAAGAAAATTAAACTATGATAGATATAAAGCGAATTCGCAAAAATCCGGAAATATTCAAAAAAGCCGCCAAAGACAAAAAGTTCGATATTGACATAGACCGGCTGCTGAAAATCGATTCCGAGCTGCTCGCCGCGAAGCAGCGGCTCCAGGATATCACCGCCGAGAAAAACCACATCGGAAAATCGATACCCAAACTTTCCGGCCCTGAAAAGGATTCCGCTCTTGTACAGCTTTCACAACTAAAAGAGCAGGAGCCGCAGTACGCTGAGCAGGCAAAGAACCTCCAGCCGGAGTTTGATGCCCTGATGCTCGAGGTGGCCCAGCCGGCCGATGATGATGTTCCCCTGGGCAAGGACGATACCGAAAATGTAGAGATAAGAAAAGAGGGTAAAGTCCGCAAATTCGATTTCGAGCCGAAGGACCACGTCCAGCTTGGCCTTGACCTCGATATCATCGATATCGAGCGAGGCGTCAAGTTGGCCGGCACACGCAATTACTTCCTAAAAGGCGACGGCGCCCGCCTGCACTGGGCGCTGCTCCAGTTCGCAATGGACGTGATGGTAGCCAGGGGCTATGTGCCCCTCGTCGTCCCCCTGCTTATACGGGATGAGGCAATGATGGGCACGGGCTACTACCCCGGCTCCGAAGACCAGACCTACCGAATGGAAAAAGACCAGCTCAATCTCGCCGGCACAGCCGAAGTCCCCCTTACCGCCTATCGAATGGGCGAAATCCTCGCCGAAGATGAGCTGCCTCTCAAATACGTCGCCCTGTCGAGCTGCTTTCGCCGCGAGGCCGGCGCCGCAGGCAAAGATACCTACGGCCTCTACCGAATCCACCAGTTCGACAAAGTCGAGCAGGTCGTCATCTGCCGAAACGACCCCGAAGAAAGTAAAAAATTCCACGAAGAAATCCTGACCAACGCCGAGACCGTAATGCAGGCCCTCGAGCTGCCCTACCGCGTCGCCAACGTCTGCACCGGCGACTTAGGCAGAGGACAGGTCAAAAAATTCGACATAGAGGCCTGGATGCCCTCCCGCGGCAACTACTGCGAGACCCACAGCGCAAGCAAATTCCACGACTTCCAGGCCAGAAGAATGAACCTCCGCTACAAACCGAAAGCCGGGTCACGGGCCACGGGGCACGGGACACGGTTTTGTCACACGCTCAACAACACCGTCATCGCCTCACCGCGAATCCTCATCCCCATCCTCGAGCTCTACCAGAACGCCGACGGCTCCGTGACTATCCCCAAAGTCCTCCAGCCCTACATGAACGGCAAAGAACGCATTACCCACCGCTGAGACCACAGAGATTCATTTTTACCACGAAGCCACAAGGGGACAAATTCTCTAACCACAGACTCACGCAGATTATCACCGATTCCTTTGTCATTCCCGCGCAAGCAGGAATCCAGTTTTTGACACGCATTTGGGTAGTGGCCCGGTTTTGGGATTGATATTGGTTAGGAAGGTGAGATAATCGGCGGATATGAAAAAGCCGTCAGCACATCTGCTGAAAAACCAAGAGTCCCGCAACTACCCCGATTACAGAATCCGTAAAGGGTAGTTGGAATATTTAGCGTCGAGAGTGAAGACACTTCAAATATTAACAAAAACGGTCTGTGAAAAGAAAGCCGAGAGTTTTGTTTAGCCCCGCTGCTTGCGACGGGATAATTCTTTTTGTCGTTCAGATAAAATTGACTTACGATGAATCGACCTATGAAAAAGATCGTTTTTATAAGCTCCTCCCAGGAGGAATTCCAAACTGAAAGAGATACACTAAGGGAAACCATTAATACGCAAGATGATCTACTTTCCACATTGTTTATGGCTAGGACATTCGAGAAAGACCTATCTGGCAGAAAAGAAAACGTTAGCTGTTTAACAAAAGATCAAGTCTTGAAGAGCGATGTTTACTTAGGACTCTTTGGCATCCGGTATTCCGAGCCAACAATCGCCGAGTACGAGATCGCACTAGGAGACAAGCTGGTCAAAAAAGAGATGATTTTATGTGTTAAATCTTGTTCTTCAAAAAGAGAGTCAAGGTTAGAGCGCTTCTTATCTCAAGCAATGAATCCACAAAAAGGACACTCGTGTTTAATATTTAAGAATACCGAGGACCTATTAACACAAGTTAAATTGAGCCTTATGAATTACATACGGCGAATGCACGAGTCTTTTATTATTTCCAAAAAAACTCTAGGCCCCAATCTTGACAAGGCAAGGGCAACCAATATGCCAGAGGAGCTCAGAAGAAAACTTCTGGCACCGATAGGCCGATGGATAGTCCCTATAGGCAGAAAAGGCGTGCCAGAATATTATAGAATTAACGAGGTTGGAGAAAAAATCGACGTAACTTGGGAATACATTCAACATGAACCGAATATAAGTGAAACTATAAGAGCTTTTTATAAGGAAAGATATAAGCGCCCTTTTTAAGAAAGTGTCATTCTAATAGTTATCCATCCAACCAATTATTATTTCTACAGCCCGCATAGTCAGATTAAAAAGTATTGGATTGCTTCAATCGCTTAAAAGCTCATTGATATCCCAGTATACCATGGACGATTCTTGGTGTGCCTTGTACAGGGATATAACATCATATATATGCCCTATTTTTTCGCTTGCGTATTCATCATAACCGGCTTCCCTGCATAGTTCCTTAACGGTATCACAATGACTTTCAATGCCACGATCAAGAAGTTTGTCAAATAACTCTATTGCCTGTTTCTCATCATGTTCCATTCTGCCATAAGTTTTCTGCCAAAGTTCCGGAATAGCTTTTCTGTAAATTTCATCGTTCGTCATTTGCCAATCCTTTTCATCTTTCGTCTTACCAAGTGTTATTTCATAGTCCGCGGAAACAGGATTGTCCCGCTAACCTTGGCCAAAGACAAGGGAAATCGCCATACTTGATAATTTTCAGACGGCAACAGGCAGAAAAGCTTGTTTTGTTTCTCAGCTTAGGCATATAATACCCCCTTGAGGCCGGAAGGATTCGGCTATTAATAAACCATCTCTTTGACTCTGAATCTCTCCGTCCGGCAAACGTCTCGATGCAAAAAGCATGTGAATTTAACAAGGTAAGCAGCATACTTTTGAAAGGCGGAAATCATGGCCAAATCGCTGAATCTAATTGGGACTTCGGGAGAACATTACGTATGTGCAGAATTGTGCCGAAGGGGTTATGTCGCAGTGTTAGCACCGAAGAATAATCCACTCTACGACATCGTGGTCACCAACGCACAGGGTAGTAAATCGGTCGCTGTGCAAGTGAAGACGCGGGCAAACAAACAGGGATGGAAGCTCGGAAAAGATATGGAAAAGGATCATAGGAATAAACGGCTGTTCGTTGTTCTCGTAAATGTTGCTACAGAGAATGACCAGGAATTCTATGTTTATCCGCATGACGAGCTTTCCAAGCGGGTAAGAGCCGTTTACAGGGCATATATAGCACAGCCCAAGCGAGATGGTACCGCGCGGAAGGCGGTTGATTTTCGATGGTTCGACACGCCGAATTTCACAAAGGACGACTTTGCGAAGAAGAACGGTTGGGCGGCAATGGAGGCTCTGTTAAAATAGAATGGCCATAACCGTTCGCGCCCGCCATCGATATTGGTAAGAACATCGCCCAGCGGGCCAATTTTTAGGTTGCCACCGGCAAGAAAGCTTGTTTTGTTTCTCAGCTTGAAAATATAATACCCACCCAACGGCGGAGAGCCCCGTACACTCGCCACCCCCTGCTGCCCAAAAAGCAGCTTACCTCAGCAAAGCGCAGTGTCAATTTATGCCATAGCTATCCGTGTCAAAAAACGTATAATCTCTGTGGTCTCTGCCTGCCCGCCGAAGCCATTGGGCGAAGGCGGGTGCTCTCTGTGGCAAAACTCGTAAGCAGGAGATGATTTTATGACTAAAGAGCAAGTCTTTGAGTTTATCCGGAAGAATCCTGTCTTCGCACTGGCAACGGCCGAACGCAATCAGCCGCACGTGCGAATGATGATGCTCTACCGCGCCGACGAAAACGGCATCATATTCAGCACCGGCGAAAACAAAGACGTCCACCGCCAGCTTACGGAACATCCCGACGTCGAACTGTGTTTCTACAGTGCCGACGAAGGCAAACAAATCCGCATATCCGGCGTCGCCGAGGTCCTCGAAGACTTAGAGCTGAAAAAACAACTCGTCCGCGACTTTCCCTTCTTAAAAGAGTGGGTCGATAAAGAGGGCTACGACGTACTGGTGATATACTCCCTCAAAAACGCCAAGGCGCTGGCCTGGACTATGGAGACAAACTTCGCCCCGAAGGAATACATCGGCCTTTAACAGGGCAGAGCTTGTGTGCGAACGCCCTGCTATCACTAATCCACAAGACAGGATGGGGCGGTCGGGCACAGTTCGCCAAAATCTGAGTCTTTTTTGTGCCAGTTCGCCGTCAAAATCGCCTGGTCGTCTTCATCCACATCGAAATCTCTGTCAAAGTCCGCGCAGGGGTCATATTCACCCTTACTCATAGCGTCCATCAAAATCGTCAGGTCCTTGTCGCCGATGCGAACGGTTTTCACCCCGTACTTCTCCGTGTTGCAGTCGGCGTCCCCGTAACACTGATAGGGGCAATTCCAGCAGTCGAACGAGAGGGAATAGTCCTTCGGCCTTTTCGCATACGGGCTGAGCCACGCCTCGGCGAAGACCTCCAGGTCGTTAAGGTCGAAACTCGTATTAGCCGCGCGTGCGTAGTCCTCGAAATCTACGTCCCTGTCGCCGTCACGGTCACGATACCAATGGTTTGGGTCCGTGCCCAGCTCTGCCACCACAGTATAGGTCCAAAAGCCGATAAGGCCGCCTGTATCACTAACCCAACCCTGGCAATCGCTGTCCACAAGACCGGGCCAGCCATTCAAAATCTCGAGGACGATATCAGCGAATCCTTCGATTTCCGTGACATGCCATCTCCACGGCCATTTCTCGTTGCTGAGATAGTCTCTATTTATGCAGTCTACGTTGCAATCGATTTCCGCCACGACCTTCGAGTCGCCCGCAGCAGTCCCGTATTTTATAAGGTCTCTGGCGTGGGCAATATCGTTCGGCCCGGTCAAAGGCAGGACATACGAATCGCTGTGGGCAGGGTTGTTCGCCTCGGCAACAAGGAAATAAACGGTTTCGGCGTTTGCGACCGACAGGCAGACAAGTACCGCCAAAATCACAACAAGGGCCTTCAGATGTGTCATAATCATTCCTCCTGAAAGTTGACACCAACCTATATAATCATATATTCTACCAGAGGTCTCATTCAACTGTCAACAGGAAAACATGAAAAATGGTCGAAAAGTCACTTTATTCTCTCGCAGGTGCCTTATGAATAGCCACAGGAAATCGCTTGTTTTGGCTGTCCAGTTCTGCCTGATTGCCGTCGTCGGCTGCGCCCCGAAATACATCCTCCAACCGGACGCCGACTATATCGCCGCCAACGAAGACACCTGGCTGAGCAGGGCCTATCGCTACGAAGAAAACGGCTGGATTTTTATCCACACAGAAGGCAAGCCCTTCGAGCGCGGCTTCCAGCGCGGCTATTTGACAGCCGACGAGATTGAAGACTTCTGGCGGACGCTCAGCTACACCCAGCATTTCTACTCAGGCAGGAAAATCGATTTCTTCACCGACGCCGCAGCAAAGCTATTCAAGAACAAGGTCTCCCCGGAGTACGTCGCCGAGATGCAGGGTATGGTCGCTGGTATGCAAAGGGCAGGCAAAGACATCACCTACGACCAGATGCTCCTTATGAACGGCTTCATCGATATCGCCTGGTACTGGTACCCGAAGGAAAAGGACAACATCAGAGACGATGGACCCGGCTGTAGTGCATTCGTCGCCACCGGCGACGCGACCGCTGGCGGAAAGATAGTCATGGCTCACAACACCTGGTCACCCTACGCGACGGTTCGCTTCTGCAACATCATCGTCGAAATCGTCCCCGACAAAGGAAACAACATTCTTATGCAGTCCTGGGGGCCGTGCATATACAGCGCGACCGATTTCTTCATCACCTCGGCAGGGCTTATAGGGACAGAAACCACCATTAGCGGCTTCAAGGGTTTCAACGAAAAAGGAAGGCCCGTCTTTGAAAGAGCACGCAGGGCGATGCAGTACGCCGACAGTATCGACCAGTGGGCACAGATTATGATTGAGGACAACAGCGGCGCCTACGCCAATTCCTGGCTGCTCGGCGATACAAAGAGCGGCGAAATCGCCCAGCTCGAATTAGGTCTCAAGCACCACCGGCTGACGAAGAAAACCGACGGCTACTTCACCGGCTCGAATGTCGCCGACGACATCAAAATCCTGCGGCGGGAAACCGACGCTACCTACGACGATATACGCAATAGCTGCGTTGCCAGGCGCACAAGGTGGCGACAGCTTATGGAGCAAAACTATGGCACCATCGACGTCGAATCGGCTAAAAAGATGCTCGCAGACCATTACGACGTCTATCTGCAAAAGGAAAACCCGAGCTGCCGAACCATTTGCGGCCATATGGAGCTCGACGACGGGATGCTCCCGTACAGCCCTTCGCCTTATCGGCCGAGCGGTGCTATCGATGGCAAGGTGGTCGATTCAGAAATGGCTCAAAAGTGGCGAATCGCCGCCAAGTGGGGACATTCCTGTGATATAGAGTTCGACGCTGAAGAGTTCCTCCGCGAGCATCCGCAATATGACTGGCTGGACGGCTGGCTCGTTGACCTGCCCGCACACGGCTGGACAATCCTGCCGAAGGAATAGTGCTGCGGCCGGAGGATAACTACCCACCAGCCCAAACATCAGGAGGCAAGGCGGGCTTTGGACCGGATTAGACAGAGACTTGCCCACATAGACAGACAGCTCGAGCGGGGTATCGGCAATTACCACGGCCGGGTTATCGCCACCGCACCCTTGCTGCCCTGCGCCGCCGGACTTATCGCAGGTATAATCGGCCAGAATTATCTCACCCCGCCCGTCCGGCCCTGGCTGATGTTGCCGGCTGGTCTTGCCCTGGCTGCTCTTATCTGTCTGCTGCTGAAGCGCAAGGTCTTTCATAACCTGCCCGCCGCTTACGTAACCGCATATCTCGCGATGTTTTGCTGTATCTGCCTCGGCGCAGTCCGCCTGTACAGTTTCAACAGGCCGGCTGACGACGATGTTCGCAATCTCGTCGGCCCCACTCGCACTCTGGCGACCGTCCGCGGTACAATTGTCACCCGGCCTTATATCAACCGACGCCCCGACTGGGACTTTCACGCCTTTCAGTTCACCGACTCACCGACCAGCTTCTATCTCGACGTTGTCGAGGTCAAGGCCGTTGACGGCTGGCGAAAAGCAAGCGGCAGGATACGCGTGCAGGTCAACGAGCCGGTTATGGACCTGAACCAGGGCGACTTCGTCCGGCTCTACTGCTGGCTGGACCGATTCACCGGCGCAACAAATCCCGGGCAGTTCGATATCGCCGAATACACCGCTCGCAAGGGCGTCTATATCTCCGCCTTCGTCCCCACCCGCGACGCAATCGAAATGCTCGCTCCCGGCGGCAAAGGGCTTCTCGCTCGGCTCAGGAACAAGGCCCGAGAAATCGCCTCAGCCGCACTTGCCGACGACATCCCCGTCGATTCGCACCAGCGCGGCCTTGTAGAAGCGCTGCTGCTCGGCTGCCGCGCCAATATCGACAGCGAGACCTACCTCGCATTTCGCAGGACCGGCCTGCTCCATTTCATATCTCTCTCCGGTATGCATCTCGGTATCTTAATAGGCGTCGTATGGTGGCTGTCCAAAGTCATCGGCCTGATGAAGCCCGCCCGCGCTGCCGTCTGCCTTATCGCCCTTGGCTTATTCCTGCTCGTCGTGCCTCCAAGAGACCCAACCCTGCGGGCCGCTATCATCGCAGCGGTCTATTGCCTTTCGTTCTTCTTCAATAAACGCCCCAGCCACTTCAACTCGCTCTCCCTTGCTGCGATTATCCTTCTGCTCCTACGCCCCACCGCCCTGTTCGAAGCCGGCTGGCAGCTCTCCTTCGCCTCCGTAACAGGTATCCTCCTGTTCTGTCAGCGTTTTCACCTCTTCCTCTATGAGCTGCTGACCAGTCATTCCTGGCTAAGTGATCTCGTCAAGACCAAGCCCTTTAACAGGGTAGTCTCATTACTCGGATCACCCTTCCTCGAGATATTCTCCACCGGACTATCGGGCTGGATACTCAGCGCGCCGGTCCTTCTCTATCACTTTCACACGATAAACTGGCTAACAAGCCTCTGGACGGCCTTGACCTTTCCGTTTGTTGCCCTGATTCTGACACTGGGCTTTTTTAAGATTCTCTTATCCTTCCTCCTGCCCTCAGCGGCGGCACTGTTGGCCCTGCTCCTGACCTTCTTTGCATGGATATTCATCTTGCTCGTCAAGCTCTTTGCCCACCTCAATATCTCCGAAATCCTGATAGGTCATCCGCCCGCCCGGCTGATAGTCCTCTACTACGCCCTTGTGCTCTTCGCCGGCTTTTCATACTTCAAACGCCCCGCCCCAAAACGCATTATTTGCACTATCCTCACAGCCGCAATTCTGCTCTCACTCGGCACACTCAAATGGCAAAGGACCCACAGACCCAATCTCATAATCACGGCCCTCGACGTCGGCCACGGCCAGGCCGTCCTCGCGCAGCTTCCCGGAACAGCCAATATCCTCTTCGACGCCGGCTCGCTCAACAGCCCCGACGTCGGCAGCAGAATTATCCTGCCCTTCCTCCAATACCGCGGCACCAACCGAATTGACACCATTTTCATAAGTCATAACGACATCGACCACATCAACGCAATACCCGAGCTGGCCGAGGAGTGCTCCGTCGGCCGGATATTCGCCAACGAGGCATTCTTCGCTTCGCTAAGCGACGACCGCCCAAGCGAGTTCTTAGCCGAGTCTCTCTCTGAGGACGGCTTTGAGATAGAACAGTTGCCTGAAAACCCGAGTCTCAAAAGTCCTGCAACGGTAAACATTCTCTGGCCAAGCCCTGAGGCAGCCGCGAATACAGCGCTCAGCGACAATGACAAATCGACGGTGTCACTGATACGCTTCGGCCAAAGCACCATCCTTATCTGTTCCGATATCGAGCAAGCTGCCCAGCGATGGCTCCTGAATCTCCACCCGCAGCTAAAAGCCGACGTCGTCATAGCCCCCCATCACGGCTCAGTAAGAACCCTCGACAGGCACTTCCTCGACACCCTCGGCTCTCAAATCGTCATCTGCAGTTGCGGACGAACCGACCTTGAAAAACACCGAGTCATTCAGCCGACGACCAAAAGAAAAATCCTATACACCCCCGCCGACGGCACCGTCACCGTCTCGCTCGACAGTAAAGGCCGAATCGAAACCGCCGCCTTCACCCCAAAATAAAAAAGCCCTTACAGACGTAAGGGCCTTGATTTGCAAAACCCCGTAAGTTGCCGTTTAACCCAGGGGCAGATATCTCACCTTATATGAACGACTATCTCGACCCTGCGGTTCTTCGCCTTGCCGCTGGCCGTCGAATTCGAGGCAATCGCTCTCGCCTCCCCACAGCCGACCGCACGAATCTTGTCGTCGGCAACACCGCGTGACATTAGATATCTCGATACCGTAAGGGCCCGCTGCGCAGAAAGCTCCCAGTTGTCCTTCCACGGCGACTTCTTAATCGGGTCCGAATCCGTATGCCCCACAACATCTATCTGTTTATTCGCGTACTTCTGCCGCAGCACCGAATAGATGTGGTCCAGCTCCGCGCTCGTCGCCTTCTTAAGAACTGCCTTACCAGAGTCGAAAAGAATTGCGTTCGGAAGTGTCACCGTGATTGTCCCCGCAGCCGGGTCGAAAGCCACATCGTAGCCCTCTCCAAACCCCGTTGCCTCGGCGGGCGTCTTCTTCTGCTCGGCTATCTGCCTCTGCAAATCCGCAATTGTCTGCTGGCCCGAAGAAAGCTGCTCACTTAGCTGCCCCGTCGCAGACCTTTCACGCTCCAGAAGCCCCTGCAGGTTCTGGTGCTCAACGTAAAGCGCATCGTATTTCTTCTTCCAGTCCGTGCACCCCGGTAACAGCAACAAACCTGTAAGACCGATTAATGCTAATGTCATTTTTTTGCCGCCTCGCATTCGATACCTCCTTTAACTCGATATCACGTGGTTCTAACCGTATATCATAAATGCCAGATACGCCGTTATTCTGTCGTGTAGAATCATAACAGTCAACACGCCCAATGACAAGAACGGACCGTATGGAATTTGCCTTGTTTTTTTGAAAAACATCTGCACCGCGAACCAGACCAGCCCGAAGAAAGGAGCCACGAAAAACGCCCCAATCACAAAAAACCACCCTAACACCGCCCCTGCCGCTCCCATCAGATGCACATCGCCTAATCCCATTGCCTCCTTATTGAAGGTAAACGTCCCTAAAATCCGCGTCCCCCAGACAATACCACAACCCACAACGTATCCCCACACGCTCCCAAGTAGACCCGATACCGCCGGGATTTGACAAAAGCCGCTCCACCACTCGCCCACCGGCTCGACCCGCCTGACCACATAGTAAGCACCAGCCGAACAAAGGATAATCGGCAACAAAAACAATATCTCCCTGCACATCTCAACCCGATGGTCGAATCGCTCGTCGTCAAGCTCAGGCCGCTGCTCCGCCATCCCCTCCCCCTCATCGCCCTCGTAGCTCCTCTTTAACACCCCCCGCCCCACCAAAACCACCGATACCGCGATTCCCACCAGCGCGCCCGCAGCCAACGAGCCGATGGTAGCTGGCCTCAGCAGCATATCCGACGTGCTCGGCAGCAGCAGATACTGAGTAATGACGGCCGGTTCTATCACCAATCCCGCAACCGCAGAGCCAATTACCCCCGCCGCCGTCAAAAACCAGCATATAGAAAGCGGAATAATCCAGTGCTCCAAATCAATACCAGACACCGCAATCAGCCCACTCAGCAACGTTATTGAAACTAAGTAGATAAGCCAGCCGCCCTCGAAAAAATCCGGTACCCCCGTACGCAGGCCCGACCCGAAAAACAGCAGAAACACTCCCACGAAAGTCAGACCCGTCAAAAGCTCCACGATAAAATATCGCGGCGATATCGCCGCCTTGCACCGCCGGCACCGACACCCTAAAGCAAGCCACGAGAATAGCGGAATGTTGTCGTAAAATCGGATGGGCTCGCCGCACGCCGGGCAGGATGATGGCGGTCTGACAAGCGATTTATCACGCGGCAGCCGGTATATCACCACGTTCAAAAAGCTGCCGATGCAACAGCCGAACGCAAACAAAAATCCAAACCAAATCCATTCCGGTACACCCACGACGCCTCCTTTGCGCCACTACAATCTCAATGGTGCGTTTTGACGTATTGTAGCGGCAAAGAATCTCTTCGCAAGCAAAACTTTATCCAGTTCCGCAGGTGTGGGAAACTGAAGAAAGCTAAGCATAACAAGACCGGCACTAAACAACTAAACGTCTGTAGTTACCCCCCATTGCCTCTCCCCGAGTAGCACGCCGATTAACATCGTGGGCCGCGATTCTATTTGCGGCGACGCAGGAACAATCCACCCAAGGCAAACAGTACAATCGTAGCCGGTTCGGGCGCATACTCCACAATGTAGGGGCAGTTGGCGGTGTTTTGAATGTCATTCCAGTATGGGTATTCTTCGCTATAAATCTGAAGATAGTCTTCCTCATTTAAGTCATTATCAGGTTGATTAGAAGCCCAATTAGTGTACTGCCATGACTCACCAGTAATCCATTGCCATCCATCGCTTGGCTCCCCGTAATCCGGTGCGCTGCGGTCTTGGTATCCGCCAAGCCAATAGCTTGTTGGCGCGCTAATTACATTGTCGATGATAAAATCTTGTTCAGCTTGCGAGGTAATCGTAGCTAGGTAGCCGGGCTGCCCGAAATAAGTACTGCCTTCTGCCGCCGAATTAGCATCTGTCCAAAACATTTGTGTGTTGACTACTTCGTAATAATGGCCGTTCCCCTGAGCCGAAATTTCCCACTGGATTACCGTTGCTTGGCTTACACTGCCATAACCAAGGATTAGTACGAAGCCCACAATTAGCACTAACCTTAGTTGTTTCATTTTCTTGTCCTCCTTTGTATGTCGAGTTCAAATACAGGTCTTCGGTATTACAATCAATCGGCGTGACACCATCTGCAGCGCGAATCTCAAAGGTCATGATCGCACTTGCCACTGGCGTAATGGCAAAAAGAAGGATTATAACTAACAACCTCCTCATCTCTGCCCTTCTCCTTTCTCCAGACCGCCTTCTGATATCTCACACGGCCTGCTCAGACCTCTCTTTACGCCTCAAACTCTCTGCTCTTCAAATTACCACACCCTCCTTGCAAATGTCAAGGATTTTCTCACTTTTTTTTGGTAATATATGGAGGTTACCAATCATCTTGGAGGAATAGAGAATCCCCCATTGTCTCTTGCTATCCGCTATTTTTTGCCCTTTTGGCAAGTGCCGAGGCCTTCATTTGCAGACCGAAGAGGCGTATGAAGCCCTTCGCATCCGTCGGGTCGTATTCCGCCCCCATTTTGAAGCTCGCTAAGTCCGTGCTATAGAGCGACTTCGGGCTTTTCGCCCCCGCCGGTGTGCACCGGCCCTTAAACAGCTTCACCTTCACCTCGCCGGTGACGTTGCACTGCGTGACATCCACAAACGCATCGAGCGCCTCGCGAAGCGAGCAGAACCACTGCCCATAGTAAACCAATTCCGCATATTTCAGCGCAACCTGCTGCTTGTAGTGCATCGTCTCGCGGTCTAAGCTCAGCGCCTCAAGCGCCTTGTGCGCAGTAACCAATATCGTTCCGCCCGGCGTCTCATACACCCCGCGCGACTTCATACCCACAAGCCGGTTCTCAACCAAATCCACCTGCCCAACGCCGTGCTTGCCGCCTAACTTGTTTAGCGTCTCAATCAGCTTCACGCCGTCGGTGCGCTTGCCATTCAGCTTGACCGGCACGCCCTGCTCGAATCCAATCGCTACGTAGTCCGGCTTATTCGGCGTCTTCGACACCGGCTTCGATATCACAAACAGCTCGTCCTTCGGCTCGTTCGCCGGGTCCTCCAAATCCGCACCCTCATGGCTTATGTGCCACAGATTCCGGTCGCGCGAGTAAATCTTCTTCTTCGACTGCTCTATCGGAATCTTATGCTTCTTTGCATAATCAACCGCCGCCTCCCGACTTCTCAATTCAAACTTCGGGTCCTTCCACGGCGCAACAATTTTCAGTGACGGGTCAAGCGCCATATACGTCAGCTCAAACCGCACCTGGTCGTTGCCCTTGCCCGTCGCCCCGTGCGCCACCGCCGTGGCGCCCTCTGCGTGCGCCACCTCCACCTGATGCTTGGCAATCAAAGGCCGTGCGATACTCGTCCCCAAAAGGTACCCGTTCTCATACACCGCCCCGCTCTTCAACAAAGGCCAAAGGTAATCCTCCACGAACTCGGCGCGCAGGTCCTTCACCACGCACTTGGCCGCACCGCTGGCAAGCGCCTTCTTCTTGATACCGCTAAGCTCATCGCCCTGCCCCAACTCCGCCGCAAACGCTATCACCTCATACCCGTACGTCTCCCGCAGCCACGGCAATATCACGCTCGTATCAAGCCCGCCGCTATACGCCAATACCACTTTTTCCTTCTTCGCCATAACTTCCCTCAGCAATCATACTCAGCCATGAAAACCAGATTATACCGAACAAAAACAGAAATGACAATCAAAACCAACGCCTCAGTCAGGCCGTGTTCTTGGCCAGCAGATGCGCCAAGCGGCATTAACAGGCAGCCAAGCCGTTGGTTCGTCCTGCATTTTTCTCAAGGTTTGCTTGACATTGGCCGAAGATGGTGCTAAGTTGTGCAGCGATTAGAGGTAAATCTATGAGCAGCGACAGGCAGACAAATCAGGGCAGCGTTAGGCCAGCCGATACGGTGCGCAACATCCCCGCCTACGTCATAGCGCTTATCATTATTATTATAGGAGACCCTATGCCGCTGCTCTGACAGAGCCAAACTGAAACTTAAAGGCCTTGCGGAGCAGCAAACTTCGCAGGGCCTTTTTTTATTGCCTGTGGCTGGGCCGACTCCGGTTGGGTCACGGTAACGTTGACACCTGTAAAATAACGATTTATGATACGCCCTTTTGGGCAAACCCGCTGCAAAGGAAATCGCAATGTCAGATAAAACAAAAGGATACCGAGATACGCTCAACCTGCCCAAGACGGGCTTTTCGATGAAGGCGAATCTGGCGCAGAATGAGCCGAATATGCAAAAGCAATGGGCCAAGGACAATATCTACGCCAAAATCCGCAAAGCCCGCAGCGGCTCGCCGCTCTACATCCTCCACGACGGCCCGCCTTACGCCAATGGCGACATCCACATGGGCACCGTCATCAACAAGGTCCTGAAGGACTTCGTCGTCCGGTACAAGACGATGACCGGCTTCGACGCCCCGTTTGTTCCCGGCTGGGATTGTCACGGGCTGCCTATCGAGTCGAAGGTAATGACCGAATTGGGCGAAGAGATCCGGCAGATGAGCAAGCCGGAAATCCGCCGGCGCTGCTATAAATACGCGAGCAAGTACATCAAAATCCAGAGCAAACAGTTTCAGCAGTTGGGTGTCTTCGGTGACTTCGATAATCCGTATCTGACGTTCAAGCCGCAGTACGAAGCCGGCATCCTCGAGGTCTTCGCAGAATTAGTCGCCAAAGGGCTCGTCCGCAAACAGCTAAAGCCCATCCACTGGTCCGTCGGCTGTGAAACCGCGCTGGCCGAAGCCGAATTAGAATACAAGGACATCGAATCACCCAGCATATACGTCAACTTCCCCGTCGCTGCTGAGTCCGTCGCCAAGTTGAAAGAGCTCGGCCTTGTCACCGACGAGGCCAACATCTACTTTATGATTTGGACGACCACCCCCTGGACGCTCGCCGCCAACCTGGCCGTCACGGTCCATCCGCTTCTCGACTACGTAACGCTGCGCTATACCAAAGACGACAGCCGGTGCGTCTCAATCGTCGGCGCCGAGTGCCTCGAAGACGTCGTCGCAGCAGCGGGACTAAAAGCCGGCCAATACTCCGTCAGCGAAAACAAAGTCCGCGGCAGCAAGCTCGAGGGTCTGCGCTACATGCACCCATTTGTCGATAAAAACCCGACGGAAAAGGATGCCTATATGGTTGTCTGCGCGCAGTACGTCACCACCGAAGACGGCACCGGCCTGGTCCACACCGCCCCCGGCCACGGTGTCGAAGACTATATGACCGGCCGGGAGTATCGGCTCGCAATCTACTCACCCGTAAACAACGACGGCTGTTACGACGATACCGTCCCCGAATGGCTACGCGGAAAAAACGTCCTCGAAGTTGATACCGAAGTAAACGCCCACCTGCGAAAAAAAGGTTTCCTCGTCGCCGAAGAAAAAATGCTCCACAGCTATCCGCACTGCTGGCGAAGCAAAATGCCCGTCATCTTTCGCGCCACCGAGCAGTGGTTTGTCAGCGTCGATAAAGAGACAGCCGCAGCCGCAAAATCGCTGCGCAATATGGCGCTCGAGGCAGTCAAAAACGTCCGCTGGATTCCCGCCTGGGGACAGAAACGCATCGAAGGAATGCTCGAGTCGCGCCCCGACTGGTGCATCAGCAGACAGCGAAGCTGGGGCCTGCCCATCCCCGTCTTCGTCAACAGCCGGGGCGAGGCCCTGCTTACAAAGCAGTCCATCCTTGCCGTCGCAAGGCACATCGCCGCCCGCGGCTCGGATAGTTGGTTCACCAACTCGCCCGTAGAGATTCTCGGAGATAACTTCGCCCTGCCCGCCGGCTTTAGCTTAGACGATCTGCAAAAGGAAGAGAACATCTTCGACGTCTGGTTCGAGTCCGGCTGTAGCTGGTACAGCGTCGCTGAAAAGGCCGGCTGGCCCATCCCCGTCGATTTGTATCTTGAAGGCAGCGACCAGCATCGCGGCTGGTTCCAGCTTTCGCTGCTGCCCGCCCTCGGGTCGGTCGGCACGGCGCCCTTCAAGGCCGTCCTCACGCACGGTTTTACCGTCGATGAAAAGGGTATGAAACAATCCAAGTCGTTAGGCAACTACGTCAACGCACAGGACGAGGTCACCAAGTACGGCGCTGATATCCTTCGGCTGTGGGTCGCCAGCGTCAACTATCAGGAGGACATCCGCTGCAACGACGAGCTTATCGGCAAGACTCAGGACGCCTACCGAAAGATTCGTAACACCCTTCGCTTCCTCTTAGGCAACCTCTACGACTTCGACCCCGCCAAACACGCCGTCCCCTACGAGCAAATGTTCGAGATTGACAAATGGGCCATGCAGCAGCTTGCTAAACTCACCTCGGATGTTACACAGGCCTACGACGACTTCGTCTTTCATCGCGTCTTCGCCCTGCTCTATAATTTCTGCACGGTCGAGATGAGCAACATCTATATGGACGTCTTGAAGGATCGGCTCTACTGCGACGCCTCCGACAGCCCGTCACGGCGAAGCTGCCAGAGCGCGATGCACCACATCCTCGACGCTCTCGTCCGCCTGCTCGCGCCGATTCTCGTCCACACCGCCGAGGAGGCATGGGCCGCTATGCCGTATAAGTCGCAGGATACAGACAGCGTCCACCTCGCCCTGATGCCCAAGCCCGAAGAATCCGTCGATTGGCAAAGCGACCAGCCGAAGTGGGAAAAGCTGATGTCACTGCGCGACGAGGTCCTCCGCGTCCTCGAGGCCCTGCGCCAGGATAAGACCATTGCCAGCAATCAGGAAGCCGCTGTCACAATCCATTGCGCCGAGCCAGCCCTTGCCGACCTCGTCGAGCAGTTCGGGCTCGACAACTTCGCAGCGCTTTGCATTGTAAGCGAGGCCCGGCTGGAGAGAATCGACGGCGAAACGAAGGTAACCGCACGCAAGAGCGAAAACGACAAATGCCAGCGCTGCTGGAACTATTGGCCGAGTGTCGGGGCCGACCCCGACCATCCCGACATCTGCGCCCGCTGCTCAGAAACAATGAGGTCAGTGGGTGATTAAAGAACAGGACCGCCCTACCGTTTTGTTGCGTTGGTTCGCATTTGCAGAGAAACCTTCTCGAAGACGGCGTCGACGGCGATGTTACGGATATCGTGTCTGGGGTTGTAGCTATCGGGCTTTAGTCCCCTGCCGTCCGGGTCGATGGCGACGACCGAATCATGCTTGCCATAAGGTGCGACCCTGGCTGGGTTGGTCGGGCCGAAAATCATCACAACCGCCCTACCCAAAGCAGCGGCGATGTGCCCCGGGCCGGTATCGTTACCGACCACCACTCGGGCCGACCTCAATAGAGCGACCAATTCAGCAATCGTAGTTTGGCCAGCCAGGTTGACCACCCCGCCATTAGCCCCGGCTTTCAGTCCTTCAATATACTCGGCCTCGGCAGATGAGCCAACGGCCACCACAGGCACCCCAAACTGCGAACGCACTTTGGCCGCCAACTCGGCGAATCGCCCAATCGGCCAGCGCTTATTCCGGCGCGCCGCCCCGGCCACGAGCACAACGTAATTGCCCCGCTCGATATTATGCCCTGCCAAAATCGCCCCAACCGACTCGTCGGCCTTTGCGTCAACAGCAAGTGCAAACTCCGGCTCGCCGCCGCGTTTGGCTCCGCCTGCCTCTGCAATCTTCAGATAATAATCCACCAAATGAATACTCTGCTGCTCCTGTGGTATCTTATCCGTATAAAACAGGTGCGCAAGCTCCCTCGCATCCGCCATCCCGAACCGCTTCTTACAACCGCTCAGCCAGCCGAGCGCCGCCGTGCGAAAAAGCCCCTGAAAATCATACACCACATCGAATCGGGCATTTCTTAGTCGACGAATGAGAGCAACAAGGGCGCCGAAGGCCGACGGACTATGCCACGCCCTGCCCAAAAGCCGGCGGTCGAAGATTATCAGCTCGTCGATATGCGGATGCCCCTCTAACAGCGGCGCATACTCGGGCCGAATCAGCCACGATATCTTCGCATCCGCAATCCCGGGCTTAGCCCCAGGGGCGCACCGGCTCTTCAGCGCCGACGCCGCCGGCAGCGCCTGAACAATGTCACCCAGTGCGCTGGGCTTTATAATCAAAATAGTTCTGAGTTTTCCCGCTGTCATACCTAACCCGCCCTGGCCCTGTTTCGTTTGTGCTTCGCTTCTGCCTTTTTCTTGACGAACCTCAAAACGTCGCGCCTCTTCTCTCTCGGTATCCCTGCAAGCTCGCAGTACATAACGAACGTTCGCAAGTAGTCGCCCGGCCTCACCGTCTCAACATCCATCAGCGAAGCTGCAAGATGCCACAGGCAGCGAAACTGCCGCGCCTTCCTCCTCACCACATACCGCTTGATGCCGTCCATATCCACAAGCACAACCTCATACCCCCCTCCGCCGTCCCTGCGCACCAAAAAGTTCGATGCCTTTGCATCCCGATGCCAAAGCCCGCTTTTGTCCAGCTTCGCAAAAATCGAACCAATCTGCCGGCAAAGCTGCCCCTTCACACTCGTCCGCTCCACATCCAGACTTGGCAATGTCTTTGTCGCAAACGAGTAGAGCGTTTCGCTGCCGGTGACATACTCGCTTATGTATATGCTCGCCGTCGTAAACGGCCCGATTCGCCGCTCCAAAGCCGCAAGCGGCCCAACCACCGCGATACCGCACCCCTGCAGTCGAAGGGCGGTCTTAAGATTCCTTATCGCCCGGGCCCGCGGCACGCTTCGAAAGAAACCGCTCGGCAGGTGCCATTTGACCACAACCTCGATGTCTTGTCCTTCCAGCCGAATCGTCCTGACTACTACACCTGAATCGCCCTGCAGCTTCAACGTCTGCCCGGACCCAAGCAGCAGTGTTCGCAATTCACGCAGTGCCTTTGCCCAGCCGTCGGTCGTCAATGTTCTCCCTGCCCCGTCGGCCAATACAACCATCCCCCTCAAACCATCAGCTAACCGCAGCCGCGCCGTGCGGTGCCGCTGCTCAAAAGTGTTTTCAGACGACTCCATAGCAACTCCATTCTAAGCAAACCCCGCCCGAACGTAAAACCAAAACCCCAGCCACAACCCCTCGCAGTGACGCAGTGATTTTGCGTTTGTATCGACGCCCGCTGCGCATATACTTGTCCTGTCAAACTAATGAGGCAGAAAATATGAACAACAAGGGCAGGTACATATATGATTGGCCGCGACCGATGGTTACGGTCGATGCCGTGGTCTTCGCCCACTTCGCCGACGCCTGGAAGCTGCTTTTAGTCAAACGCAAGAACGAACCCTTCGCCGGCAAGTGGGCCATATCCGGCGGCTTCGTCGGTATCCACGAAGAGCTTGAAGATGCCGTCGCAAGAGAGCTTGCCGAGGAAACAGGACTTACCAGCGTCGAGCTTCACCAGATGCACACCTTCGGCAAATGCGGCAGAGACCCACGAGGAAGACAAGTCACAGTCGCCTTTATTGGTATAGCTCGCCGCGGCTTAGACAGCATAAAGGGCGGGGACGACGCCTCGGAGGCAAAATGGTTCCCCATAGACAAGCTGCCTGAGGATATGGCATTTGACCACAACGAAGTGGCAAAGTTTGCGATTGCCCGGCTGAAAGAAATGCCTCTCATCGAAAAGCGTCCACACTGACCACGCAGCTACTCAGCCGGCTCCGGCGCCTGCTTCAACTGCTCGTTGAACATCCGCAACTGGACGTTGATTGCCCCCAGCGCCCAGTTTATGTAATGCAGTCTGTGCGCCGGCTGGCGGTGACGCTCGTTCATCAGCCCCTCGGCCACCGTCGCAAGAAGTGCGCCTATCGTTCGCGGACGTATCTGCGTCGGCTGGGTTGCCCACTCCTTTAGCTCTGCATACTCGCGACGAAGCCGTTCGCTTTTGGCTAACTGCTCCGGCGTCAGATAGTCCCCCGGATTGTATCCGAGCTGCAGCCCCTTCAGGCACATAATCAGCGGCTCATAGTTCGTCCTTTGCTCCAGACGGATAAACTTATACTGCTGAACGTCTGTCGTCGCCTGCGCCGGCACCTTGTCGGCAAGCACGTCGGAACCAAGGTACCATCTTCTTTGGCTTGTTCTTGCAAAGACCAGCTCTTCACCGTAATCTTTCCTAGTTATCTCATCGTAACCCATCCGCGAGACCCACAACCGGCCTGCCTCCTTCATTTCAGGCCCACCGCCCAGCGCAAGAAGGCACTTGACAAACCCCAGCGGAAGCACTTGCTGTTTGCCTACCTGGTTCTTTCGCAACTGGAAAGACAGGTGCAGACTGTGCGGCTGAACGTCATAGAAAAGGGTAATCTCGTGAATGAGCTGGTTGAGAAGCCACGGGTCCGACGTCGCAGGTCTCGACAGTTCGCCTGCCACGTTCAGCCGACCCGGAGCAAGCTCAAGAAATCCCAGCCGCCGCCCGGTATCCGTCGAGCCGGTGTGGTCGTCGATATAACCACCAAGCTTCCACGACAGAATATCCAGTTCAAAATCGTGGAAATACCTGAACCCGTCATACACAGGGTCGGCCCTTTTCTGCACACTCGCCTGCGGCTCAACCGCTGCCGCACCAACATTGCTCAGCTCAATCTCACAGCCCAGAGGAACAAGACCCGCCTGAAAATTCGAGCCGATATGCGACAACTGGTCCTCCACAACACGCCTGTCAAACAAGCTCCGAGCCGCCCGCACTGCATACTTCACGTAGTCAATAAGGTCGTACTTCCGGTAGGGCATCGCCTGAAGAGCCCTCTGCACAATCAGCTCAACCGACGGCGCGTTGTTGTTTATCATTTGAAGTGAAATCAGCAGACTTATCGAACGCTTGAAGTGCCTCTCTGAGCTTCGCATGTGCTCCAGCTCGAATCTGTAGTGCGACTGTATCTTCTCGTCGAGCTGATTGAGCAGAACCTGCTTTATCACCAGCGCAAGATAGTTGTTGATGTAACTCTCAACGTTGGGGTCATCATACAGGTGCTTTATGGAGGGCCTCGGCCGGTCCAGCTCGTGCTCAAGATAGTAGTCGCTCACGGCGTCTTTGCGGTAATGACTCATCACAAGGTCCCGCTCCGTGGTCCCAAGCAGCTCTCGGTCGGCTAATCGCTCAAGCTCCGCATCCAGCGTCTTTTCACCCGGACGCGTGTGCTTCTTCATAAGCCTGTCTATCCTCTTGCGCAGCCACAGCTCGTGTATCAGATTCACGTGGAACCTGTCCCCGAAGTGCTTCTCCATCGACTCGTGGCTGACAAGGTATGCCTGGGCCTCCACCGGTCCCTTCGCCGTGTTCACCTTCACGGTCTCTCTGTCGTAGCGCTTGCCTTCGTACCTGTCGATCTCCGCCATTGCCGACACCGGCACATCGTAAATCACATGCCCCTCAATCCGCGACGACTCCGACGGCACCGCGTAGAAATACACGTTGTCCGGGCTCACTCTCCTGTGCCCCGCTAAGAACGCCGGCTCAGCCAGAAGATTTCCCGAGTTCGCTCTCGACGGTCTGCGCGTAAATCTCAACCCACTGACCGAATGAAATATGTTCGCGTCGCGCAGAGACCCGTAGATGAATAGATTGACTTTCTTGTTAGCCATTCTTGCGCAACCGTTTGCGCATCGAGCGCCTAATTGCCCCTTCGAATCTGATTGTATAGCTTCAACAATTCCCTGAAGGCACGCAGTATTACTCCTGGCTTTGCACCTGTCTGCGTCCCCGCTGTCCGCGGGTAATGGTGCACGCCTCTTTGGGTGATCGTATAGCCCCTGCGAACAGCCCTCGCAAGTATCTCCGTGTCAATCAGCGCACCGGTACTCGACATCTTGATGTTGTCAAAAATCTCGCGCTTATACAGCTTGAACGCACAATCAATGTCGCGAATCCTCATCTTAAAAAGCATACATCCAAGCTTCGTCCACAGCCACCCGTTGACCTTCCGAATAATCGGGTCCTGCCGATTCAGCCGATAACAACTGACGATGTCATATTCTTGAATTAACGGAATCAGGCCCGGCAGCTCACCGATGTCGAACTGACCGTCCCCGTCCGTATAGAAAACCAACTCCTTTGTCGCCGCTTTGAAGCCCGACTGAAGCGCCGCCCCATAGCCGAGGTTCGCAGGGTGGTGAACGGGTTTGATGCGGTTGTTCTCCGAAGCAAGACGGTCCGCAATCTCTGCCGTCCTGTCGCTGCTGCCGTCGTTGACAATGATTACTTCGTAGTCGGCCCCCAGCCCTTCCAGAACCTCCACCACTCGCCGCGTCGTCCGCTCGACGTTCTCCTGCTCGTTATAGCACGGGAAAAAGACGCTGATTGATACATCGCCCTTTTCGCCCTTCTCACTCAATTCTTTCGCCACGCTCTTGGCGCACACGGCTCACCACCTTTTATCTCTGACGATGTCAAATTCACCTACAAACTGCTCCTTCTTCGCGCGATAAAACGCCGCCAGTTCCGCATCACCCTTGGCCTTTGCAACGTTCTCAAAATACTCGGCCGCAGCCAATCCGCCTGTCAGCCGATGATAGTATCCGTGCTCATCCGCGTACTTGTCTTTGTTTTCCGTAAAATCATCCAACCACGCGCGATAGAACCCGTTGACCCGCTCACGCACCCCCGAATACCTCCGAAAAGCGTGGATTAGCTCCAGAGGCGTCTTTGACGGATTGAGCTTAAAGGCCTCGATGGCCATCTCTAAGCCCTGACTCCGCGCCGCCTTGTTGCTGCCGTAGGTCAGCAAATGATAAGCCACAATCAGTTTCTGCGAATATGCATCCGGGTACTTTGTCTGACCCGTCATAACCCCGTCGAAAAGCCTCCTGCCCTGTGGTGATTCAATATCAGCAAAAAGCTTCTGCTTGTCGTTGATAAATACCATGGGCCACTTCCGCGGCATCGACTCCAGGGCTCGCACGAAGGGTGTATTAAACTGCGTTATGGGCATCATAATCAGCCAGACGTCGTGCGGCTTAAGCTGCTCGTCTATCCACTTGCCAACCTCTTGATACTCTTGCTTCGTAAGCCGTCGTTTTCGTATCCGCGATTCCTGCACCGTAGGTCCGCCCGCCATAATCTCCGCCCACCGAATATAGGCCTTGTAGTCATACGCCGCCTGTGCTCTGCCGTCCATAAAAAGTCGCAGCGGTGTACGACCGGTGTTCGGGTCGGGCACCTGTCCCCACGCAATGAACCCGCCCTCCGTCCAGTAGTTCAGCATCTTGCCTTCCAGCTTGTTGTCCCGAATGAACTGGCACGCATAGAATGGCTTCATGTGTGACGCCGTCATCCTGATAAACGCCGAGTTAAGACGTGCCTCTGTGGGCCAGGGGTCCAGATACACACGTTTGAACTTCATACACCAATGTATCCCCAGCACTGCCACAACAACAAGCCCCGCTGTCGCGAAAAACTGCTGCAGGCCACGCCGCATACTTGGTACAACAAGCCGCCCTGATTTGTGGAAATTCCGTGCCGCCGACACCACTCGACTTAGCCGGTCGATTAACATCGCCATCAGCGGACACATCGCAATCCCCGCTATCGGGATAAACCTCCGCGAGCGAACCGCCATATAAACAGTCATAGCAGCAATCGTTATCATCGCCAAATCAATCTTGCCTAAGCTGTATGTCTCCTCCTGCTTGTCGCCGACCGCCTCAGACGCCTCCCGTCCGTCACCTGCACCCCAGCCGAACAGACTCTTCAAAAAGGGAACTGCGAACCATCCGACCAGTGCCACCCCGTTTAGAACATACAGAACCGTAAACAGATGCTCGTTGTGAAACAGCGTAAGCTCACGCAGATTCCTCTCGTACATAGGATGCCACAGCCGCGGCGGATTGACGAATTGCTCCAAATGCCAGACCGGCTGGGCCGACCCGAACGGATTTATCGCCACCCGTATCACTATCAAACCGACAATCGCCGTCGCCGCGACAAAAATCATCTCTGTCCACTTCCTCTTTCGCTGCGGACTTAACAACAAAGCCACCCCACAAATCACCACATAGGCAGGAATAATCATAAACGTGTAAAAGAACCGCCCGTAGTATCCCTTGTCGGGATTGCCCGTGTACATCGCAAACAGAATCAACGGAACACAAAGGTAGATAAAGTGAACAGAGTACCGCACACTCACCAGCAGCACTGCTACAAACAGCCCGCAAACCAGAAAGCCCGGAATGCTCACGTCCGTTAGCGAAAGCGAAATAGAAGCTGCCCAGCAAACTAATATCGCAAGACCGTAGCCAAGAATGCGCACCAGAATCCCGAATCGCCGCTCCTGCAGGTCAAGCTGGCTCTTCGGCCCTTTCACCAGCCTCGGCACAAGCAGCCGGCCAAACAGGTACAACGCCAAAAGACCCACCGCCAGTATCAGCATTATCATAAACGGAAACCCCGTCCCAACCGGATTCGTCCACGCAAACGCCGGCCACCACTCGTGAACGTTTCGCCACCCCTCCGCGTTCTCGCTTACACTGATGATAAACGTATGCGTGATGTTCGTCAGGTGAAACGGGTTAACGACAATCGCCGCTACCAGCGCCACAAAACCCGCAGCGGCTGTATGTATGATAGCTTTCGGTTTTAGCTGGACGAGCCGGTTATTCAACAGGGAAACGATTATCCCAACGGCAACAGCGGCTGCAAATGCTATCACGAACCCCTTCTGGCTGTTCTGCACATATTCGGCAATCTCATTCGGATATCTCGACAGCCCTTCGGTAAGCAGCCGACTGAACAGTACGAGAAACACTATCAGCGAAACGATGATGTGATATGCGTAAATCGCCGGGTTCTTCACCGACTTTAGCCCGGCCATCACCAGCCCCCCCGCCGCAAGCAGGACCAGCAGAATAAAAAACTTGTCGTCAAGAGGTGCTACACCGTTATACGGCGCGTGGCTCGTGAACTTGTACACCGCCATATACAACCCAAGCCACGTCAGCACACAGTGCACCGCCACCGTCCATCGCCGCGGAAGTATCGTAAGAACATGCAGCACCACGAACGGTGCAAGCACAATCCACACGTATATGTACCCGCCGTGAAGATTCGCCCAGAATACCGTCAGCGGGACAATCAGCCATACGTACAGCTTGCTGCGGTACGTCGTCAAAACCAGAATCAGCAAAAATGCCGCCACCAGCAGATTCGAGAACCCCGCAGGACGTATGTCCAGAAACGAACGCCCTATGAACAACGCAAAGCACGAAAAAGCCGCCGACAATGCCGGATGTGCACCTAAAACTCTCCCCGTATAGTAAACGCATATAATCGTGAGTATGTAGAGTGCAAACTTCCAATAGACTAACGCATTGAACGACCACTCCTCCGCGTCTGCAAACGGCGACAAATGCGTCAGCCAGTAAAACAAAACGTGCGTCAGCCAGTTCTGATTGACCCACCCCGTCGGATGCCACTTCTTCACCGTCTCCAGCCCAACCGTATCGACAATCCTCTGCGCCCAGCCCGGCCACGTCTTCACCTCTTCCTCCGTCGGCCCGGGTTTATGTGAATTGGCGCTGAACGGCTCAACCGCATCCACCCCCTGATTTATAAAGTGCCTCCCGCACGCCATTGCCACCCACGTATCACCCGCACCGACCATATGCGTGCTCGCGTGACACGCAAACAGCAGCATCCCGGCCCACGCAATCACCATAGGCCAGCCGCTCAACGCACGTCGCGTCTTTTGCAGCTCTAATTCTTCCATCGCAAAATCTGTCTCCTTGCCCAATTCTGCAACGCCAAATCAATATAATAACCCTATCCTAAACTCCCTTGCTTATATCGTCAAGACGGCTCCCAAACTCTTGTATCAATTATCAATCCCCTCCCAGATTCACCGACGCAAACTCCCCATGCAATCTCTTCGCCGCCGCATCGTATGCCCTCGCCGCCTCAACCTGCTCGATTTGGTGTGTTTTGCAGACGAGTGACTGTACCTGCCGTGAGAGCGGTTGAAGGGTCGAAGGGCAGGTCGCTCGGGTGACAAATCCGGCGCACTATGCTATTCTACCGAGATGGGGCATTTTGCAGTTTTATCGACGGATACGGAAAGTTCCGCCCGGCGGGGAGTTCTTCGTACGGGTCATGGCCAGGTGCAGACCCCGGCGTTTATGCCTGTGGGGACAAGCGGGGCCGTCAAAGGGGTGCTACCTGAACACCTAAAGCAGAGCGGTGCCGAGATTATCTTAGCCAATACGTATCACTTGATGCTTCGGCCGGGTGTGGAGGCGGTCGAGCGCGCCGGCGGGATACACAAGTTCATGGCGTGGGACGGCCCTATACTTACTGACAGCGGCGGATACCAGATTTTCTCTCTCAACTCGCTTAGGCAAATCAATGACGAGCACGTGGAGTTTGCAAGTCACGTCGATGGCACAAAGGTCAAGCTCGACGCAAACAAGGCAACAGAAATACAGAATCGCTTAGGGGCGGATATCATTATGTGCCTCGACGATTGCCCCCCCTACCCGTGCCGGCGCCGGCGCCTGCAAAAAGCCGTCGAAAGAACAACCCGCTGGGCGGGCCGGTGCAAAGTTGCGCACGCAAATCCAAATCAATTACTTTTCGGAATTGTGCAGGGCGGAATTGACGAGCAGCTTCGACGCGACTGCGCTGAAGAGATTGTTGGGTTGAATTTCAACGGCTACGCGATTGGCGGCCTGAGCGTCGGCGAAAGTCACGCCGATATGATAAGAACAACCGAACACACCACCGCCCTGCTGCCGGCCGACAAGCCGCGATATCTTATGGGCGTCGGGATGCCGAGGGATATCATAGCAGCCGTTCGCGCGGGCGTTGATATGTTCGACTGTGTCATCCCGACGCGGAACGGCCGCAACGCTTACGCATTTACAGAAAACGGCCCGGTGCGAATGCGAAACAACGAGCACATCGACAATCCCGAACCCATCGAACCCGGCTGCGACTGCTATGCCTGCACGAATTTCAGCCGGGCCACCATCCGCCACTTCTTCAACATCGGCGAGATGCTCGGCCCAATCCTGACCTCGCTCCACAATCTCCGCTTCTTCCAGCGCCTAATGGCTACTATCAGACGGCAAATCCGCGATGGCAGCTTCTCCACCTGGGCCGAAAATATGCTCAACGCCTACAGCCGCTTCTACCCATAACGCCGGAAGGAAAAAACGCTTGAATTTTCGCGGCAAATCTGCTATTGTGCTGATTGACGCCTCATGTAAACTGATGGCCCGCGAACAGCACTAAATAGCATTTAGGCGCATATCGTGGCTGAGGAGGAAAAAATGCAGAGATTCAATTGCAAAGTGACAGGCAAGGTTCTGCCTGTTTTAGTCGTCCTTGTTCTGCTCGCGTGCTGTGGCCAGGCCCATGCCTGGGATCCCAATATCGAGACGCAAGTCGAAACGATGCTGTCGCAGATGACACTCGTCGAAAAGGTCGGGCAGATGCTAATGGTCGCTCAGACGAAGGTCGACCCTTGCGCGGTAAAGACGCATCGGGTAGGTGCGATTCTGATAAACGTTGGTATCAACCAGTCGCTGCCCTGTCCGACGAAGTGGGCGGACCGATTGGACCCGCTTCAGCAGGGAGCGCTGGATACGCCGCTCGGCATACCGTTGCTGATGGCAACCGATGCAGTTCACGGTCACAACAATGCCTACGGAGCGACGATATTTCCGCACAACATCGGCTTAGGTGCGACGGGCGATTCGGAGCTGATGTATCGCATCGGCCAAGTAACGGCTCTCGAAATGGCGGCGACCGGATGTGATATGACGCTGGCGCCCTGCGTGGCTGTGCCGCGGGACATTCGCTGGGGCCGGACCTACGAGGGCTGGGGCGAAGTCCCGGAGATTCACGACGAGCTGGTCGGACAGCTTATCAGGGGAATTCAGACACCTTACAACGGCGTAGATTTCACCCCCTGCACGGCAAAGCATTATATTGCCGACGGAGGGACGGCCTGGGGAACCGGCATTAACGGACTGCTGGACCAGGGCGATTGCCTGCTCAGCGAGGCGGACCTGCGCGCGATTCATCTGCCGCCTTATCAAGAGGCACTGGACGCCAACTGCCAAGCAATTATGGCCTCCTACAGCAAGTATCAGGGCGTAGAGATGCACCATCATCAGTATCTTCTTACGGACGTATTGAAGAGCGAGCTTGGCTTTGACGGTATCGTTGTATCCGACTATGGGGCGATTTATGACATCGATGGTAACGACCGTGACGCCATCAAGTCAGCGATTAACGCAGGGCTCGATATGAGTATGGAAAACGATAACTGGCTGACGTTCCTTACCGAGCTGACTGACCTTGTGGACAATAACGAGGTGCCGATGTCACGAATAGACGATGCGGTGCGCCGGATACTGCGCGTCAAGTATCGCGCGAAAGTATTCGACCAGCCGCTGACGGACAGGACGATTACCAACAACAGGACGTTCGGCTCGACGGCTCATCGGGCGGTGGCGCGTGAGGCCGTCCGCAAGGCCTGTGTGTTGCTGCAGAACAGAGGTAATGTGCTGCCGTTGAAAAAGAATCTCGATATTCTTGTAGCCGGCGACAAGGCCGACAACATGAAATTTCAGTGCGGCGGCTGGACGATAGACTGGGCGGGCGCGCCGGATACGCTCCTTCCGCCAGGGACAACGATTCTCGGTGGCATCGAAAACGCAGTCGTGCACCCGGGCAGCGTTACATATAGCGTCGATGGAACAGGCGGCGAAGGCAAAGACGTTGCCATAGCGGTGGTCGGAGAAGAATCATACGCGGAATGGGGAGGCGACACGGAAAGCTTGGATGCCATCTGGGGCGCCGACCGTACAATGGTGTCGAATGTCGCGGCGTTAACCGGTCCGAAAGTACTGGTCATAGTCGCTGGAAGACCCATCGACATTAATGAGCCGAACATATTGGATAATTTTGACGCCGTAGTGATGGCCTGGTTCCTGGGCACCGAGGGCGACGGAGTGGCTGATGTTCTCTTCGGCAGTTATCCGTTTACGGGGACAATGTCTCTGACGTGGATGAAGGATGAGGCACAGCTGCCGATGCACCCGGGCGATGCCAACTATGACCCGATGTTTCCGCTTGGTGCAGGTCTTACGACGATAGAGTTCGACTCAGCCAGTTCGGTATCAGATAGCGCCGCCGAGACGAGCGTACTTGGCTGGTCGCACACAATCGGTGACGGCAACGACCGCGTTCTGGTGGTTGGCGTTGTGGCTGAGGATTCGAACTCAGCCGACCTTGTGGTTGATAGTGTCACCTATAACGGCATTTACACGAATCCGGTCCCGGGCAGCAGCTCCGCCGCGGGAGGCACAAATCTGATGGCAACCGAGCTTTACTATATGCTCGACGGCAACCTGCCGGCAGCCGGCACATATACGGTTGAGGTAAGCTACACGGGTGCGGTTAATGACATTACCGCCGGGGCCATCTCGTTATTCAATGTAAGGCAGCAAGCAGCGGAAGTGGTTGCTGCAGGTGCTGACCCGAACGCTGCGGAAATATCGACCGAGATAACGACCCTCAGTGACGGCGCGTGGCTGATTGACATCGTCGGCAGCGGCGAGCCGTGTGAGCTTACAGCAGGCTCGCTGCAGATGAGTCGCTGGAACAGCTCGGCTCAGGGCTCGGCGGCGGCGTGCAGCACGAGAATCGCCTCGGCTCCGAGAACACTGAATATGAAGTGGGACGAGTCGGTATCGACGGCCCTTGCGCATTCGGCAGCAGCATTTGCACCCATCGAAAGGGTACACCCGAAAGGAGACATCAATAGTGACTTCCTGCTGGATTGGCAGGACATTCTCGGCTTTTTCGGCGACTGGAGGCCGGGAGCACTTCCGGACCCGGCGCCCGATGATTTGATTTCACATTGGAGATTCGACGAGGCAAGCGGAACCGTCGTCAGTGATTCGGCCGGTACGAACCACGGCGTCTCGGACGGTAACTGGACCGATGGTATGGCCCTTTCGGCGGCCGACTTCGCGGGCAGCGACGTCGTCACCTGCCCCAACGACAACACGCTCAATCTGTCCAACGACTTCACCATCTCGTTGTGGGTCAAGCTCAATCCCACACAGCCAGGCGCTCTGATTAACAAGGGCTCCGTAAGCGCCGCCGACACCAACGGCAGCTACACGCTCTACTACGACCCCACAGCCGATGGCTCGCTCACGCTCACACTGCGCAAGGACGATAACGCGACAACGAAATCTGTAACGGTCAGCTCGTTTTCCGCAGACGACTGGACGCACATTGTAGCGACTTTCAAATCTCCGAAGATGCGACTGTACGTCAACGGCAGTCACCCGGAAGTGACCGGCGGCTTCTCTGTTTCGTCGCTTTATGTCAACAGCGGCGACCTTGCTATAGGAGGTTTCGCTGACGGCACCCACACCATCTCCGGCAGTATCGATGACGTTCGCATCTACGACAGGGCGCTTGACCAATCGGAAATCCAGGATATGCCGCCCTGCCCCTGGGGCGAAACATGTATGGATGTTGACCAAAAAGACGGCGTCAACTGGGCCGACTACGCCCAAATCTTCGACGACTGGAACCCCTGATTTGACCAACACAAGCGTTTGAGAGCTATCTGAGGGCTTACCACGACACCTGCCCCGCGGCTTGTATCCTCCGCTGGCTTGCGGTCACGACGGCGCTAATCCAAACAGGTCTCCTACCGCATTGTCAACCTCATGCTCTTTTGCTTCGACCTCTGCCTCTTTGCCCTGCTTCTTCAACTCGTGCAGTCCTCTCGAAAGCTCACTCAGCCGCCTGTGCAGCGAATTATTTTTATCGAATTTCGATATGCCCACATGTTCCATTACCGAAGGCGCCCCGAACCCCCGGCCCGCCGACGAAAATGACCTGATAAACCGCCCCACGACCCCCGCGTTCAAAATCGCACATATATAATGCGCTTCGTCTTCATCCTCAGCGGCAATCAGCGAAGTTGTATCCGTCGGTATAACCTTCTTCCACCCGAATTCCGTCTTCG
Organism: uncultured Pirellulales bacterium; assembly: GCA_964514115.1. Taxonomy (GTDB): domain Bacteria; phylum Planctomycetota; class Phycisphaerae; order Sedimentisphaerales; family Anaerobacaceae; genus CAZEPI01. Next base: position 210,830 of record CAZEPI010000003.1, read on the forward strand.
CTTGACTTATCACCGCCGCCACCAAATCACTCGCCATCCGCTTCCACACCACCTTGTAACGCGCAACCGTATACTCCCCAATCCCGAACATCGCGTAAAACGCCGTGCGCTCGGCCAACTCTCTCACGGTCCGCGAGCCACGTGAGAGCAGCACATCTCTGAACCGCGTCAGGTAATTGTAGGTCTTCGGCCAGTCTTGCTTCATCTTTCTCTCGGAATATGGCTCGCTTTTCTTCGGGTCCTGCGCCATCAGAACAAAGACTTTCGGGCCTGCGCCCCATCGTTCAATGTCTGCACCGCACACCGCAGGGAAAACCAGGTCCGGCTCAATCCTCTCTGTTACCCGGCTTATGTTGCGTTTGCCCCTCTCAACCAGATTGCGGACTATCAAATTGCCGTCCGAGAGCACCTCCTCAACCTCCAGCCAGAAAACCCCGTAGGGTTCGACACGCGCACCCAAGCGCGCTTTGTATTCGTTCGCCCCTTCGATCTTCTTGAGTTTCAAATCGCCTTCGCCGACCGTCTGCCACGAGCCGTTGGGCTTTCCTATCGGCTGGGCAACGAGCTCCTGACTCTCCAGCAGCTTCCTTGCCTCCCTCAGCCGCAGGTCTGTCGGCACTCGCCCAACGCCTTTTTTTCTCTTCCAAACTGTGTAAGGCACCGGGTATTCCGTTTTTCCCCGCTTGCTCAGGAATATCGCCGCCGTCTTGTTTGCAGCGGCCTCGAACGGCTGAACAGTCACCAAATCATGCGCCTTTAACACCTTCAGCGTCTCTCGGTCCCCAAGCCGGAACCTGCGAAAACCCTCGCCCGCGCCCTTTGACTTGAACACCTCCTGTGTAATCAGAAATCCGAGCTTGCCGTTCGGCGAAAGATAGTGGTCTGCCGCCGCGTATGTAAACAGCATTGAAAAGTCCTTCTCGCCGCCGCCCAAACGCGCTGCGTGGCCCTTTAGCGAAAACAGACCATAGTCCTTCCACATCTCCAATGTCGCGTCTCTGTATTCGCTCGATAAATATCCCCACCGTATCCAGGGGGGATTTCCCACCACATACTCAAACCTCTCTGCTGTCATCGGCGCAAAGACGTTTTTCAAGAACCTCGCCCATATTCCATTCCTGCCGTCGCGCTCTAACTCCAGAACGTGCTCGTAGAATCGCATCACAACCTTCTCGTGCAGTCCAAAGGCAAGCCCCTCTTTCCTGAACCGCTCCAGCGCTTCGGCCCCACCACACCTTTGACGCGTCAGATCCTCCACCACAGGTGCCGCCCGGCCCATCAGATGTCCCCTCTGCTCTACCCAGATCTTCGGAACAAAGAAAGTCCCCACCGATGTCTGTATCTCCACTGCGCCATCGCCGCCCAATGTCATCTGCCGCCCGGTTCGCCTCGGCCACAACACGGAATCCGCAAGGTAAACCGGTATCTCAAACTCGCCTAATTCCTTCGTCAGCGTTCCCAATGCAAAGAGGTAATTGGTCCTGGCCGCGATAACTGCAAGAGGATTAAAATCAAATCCCCAGATGTTGCTCACTATCCGCTTTGCCGTTTCAACCTTCGGCTCCTTCTTTTTCTCCCCGAATGCCTTTGCTCTTTGTATCGCCAATACCAGGAATGTCCCGGAACCGCACGCCGGGTCAAGGACACGCTTCCGCGTATCTCCTCTGTAGCCAACCTCATTCAAAACCAGTTCGCCGAGCCAGTCCGGTGTGTAGTACTCGCCAAGATGATGCCTTACAACGTCCGGGACCAAATACTGATACAGCTTCTTCAAAAGGTCCCGCGTGACCTCCGGTTCAATCGTCGTCGTTCCCGGCTCGAATTCCGATAGTCGCCGCGCTACTGTCCTTATCGCATCCTCAAGACGCGGCGACTTCAGCGCTTCGAGGTACCACCGAAAGAAATCACCTTCAAGAAAATTCATTATCCCGCGCTTATGGTATATCCCCCCGTTCTCTATCTCCTCCAGCGCCCGGCTTAATTCCTTTTTCGACGCGTGGACAAGTCCTCTTGCCAACGAACTGCCGAAACTGCCTTCGTGAACCGAAAGAAGCTCCGCCGCAATCAGCTTCATAAGAAGCGCAAAATACGTGTGCACGCAGAAGAGTATCCCCTGAAAGTCCGGACCTTTCTCCACCCCATATATCTCTGCCAGCACCCTGGTCTTCTGCTCGCTGCCTCCTGCGAACTGTTCTCCATATACTATCCCGAAGAGCCGTTTCCATTCCCCGAAGAAGACCTTAACGCGAGCCGTTGCCCAATGCTCAAGCGCATCAACAAATGCCCCAACGGCCTCCCTCGCCTCCTCGCTCTTGGGGCCAAACCGCTCCGCCAACCTCTCCGCTGTCAGTGGCACTCTTGCCAGTGACCGCAGGTACGTAACAAACGTAAGCGCACTTTCCTGCGTGAACAAATACGGTCCGTCCATTACAAAATCAAGCTTGGCCCTTCTTCGACTTTTGCTAGCACCCTTTCTCCTGCAGCGCACAAAAAATATCGAGCCGCCGTCAAACCCAACACCCACTACCCGCACGGGTCCTTCCGACTCGCCCTTCCGGGCCCCTTTCACTTCGGCGCTGACATATTCTCTAAGCTGCTCGTACGCGTGCTCCATCCGTCGTCTTGATTTGAACGACCCCGGCGGCTCATATTCCACCACTACCTGCCCATGCAGGGCATCAGGCCGCTTGCCTTTAAGTATCGTCCTGGCCCCCTCACTGCCTCGCTCGTATCGCTCGTCAAAACTGATACCTGCGCTTTCCACCAGAGGCCCGAGTACCCGCTCAAACTTTATCTTCAGTTCCTCCTCCGTCTTCGCCTGGCGCACTATCCGCTTCGCGGCTTTGACGAGCATATCCGCTGCGCTACCGAGTGATATGTTTCCCTCATTCCTGTCTCTTTGCTTCCTTGCCTTGCTCATATCACGTCCTTAATTACGCTATCCTCCCGCCTTTCGCGAACATACAATACCCAACAGCCAACTCCACGTCAATTCGAAACAAGCTGCAACTGGCCCGTGTTCGCCTCGCCCTGCCCAAATCGGTGAAAAGTTTGTTGATTATGGTTTGCCGATGCTATAACATCCTGGGTTTATTGCAAATAGCCGGAATTTGTTAAGGAAAAGCAAAATGAGAAATATGTGGATATTAGCCCAGCAAGGCGAAGGTGAAGGGCCAATTGACTCCGAGCCGGTAACCGAGCAGGGCCGGACCGAGACTATGACCGTGGCTGCGGACAGCAATGCAGCGGCTCAGCAGGCCCCGGCACGGAAAAGCCCGATGATGTACAACTACCTGCTCATCGGCCTGATGTTCGTGGTGATGTACTTCATACTCTTCAGGGGCCCGCGAAAGAAACAGCAGCAGCACCGGAAGATGGTCCAGACGCTGAAGAAAAACGACCGCGTCCGCACCATCGGCGGGATAATCGGAACCGTCGTGGACGTCAAGGACGATGAGATAACGCTGAAGGTGGATGAGTCGAACAACACCAAGATAAAGGTGGCCTCATCGGCGATAGGCAGGAATGTGTCGCAGGCAGACTAAGCAGACCCAGAGAAGACCAGACGGGCCGGCACTTACAGGAAAAAACTATGGACAAGAATCTTTCGTGGAAAATCGGACTGATTGTATTGCTGACCGTCCTTGCGGGCTGGACGCTTTATCCGCCGGGCAAGACGCTCAAGCAGGGTATGGACCTCGGCGGCGGCACGAGTCTGGTTTATGAGATTGATGCTCAGGACCTAAGCCCCGACAAAAGGAGAGGCCTTGCAGGCAAAATGATAACGACACTGCGAAGGCGCGTGGACCCTGCGAACATACAGAACCTGATATGGCGTCCGCAGGGCAATACGCGATTCGAGATACAGATGCCTCTGGCCAACGCCGAGACGCGCGAGAAACGTCAGGCGTATGAGCAGGCACATGACGCGCTGCTGGCAGAGAACGTTGACCGCGACAAAATCCTGCGCAGCTTAGCCAGGCCAGCCGACGAGCGGATAAAGGAATTCGCCGAATTCGCCCGCGACTCAAACGACCGTTTGCAAATACTTCAGGACTTCGCCGGTGTCTATGACGAGCGAAAAAAGCTTCGCAGCCAAAGTAACGAGCTTTCAGAAAAACTCAAACAGGCGGCGACGGCAGTGGAGGATGCAAATCTAAACGTCGGATTGGTGAAACTTCAAGCGCCGCAATGGAGCAACCTGACGGACGAGCAGCTAAGGGAGCAGGCCGCCGAGGTCTTGGGGACCGAGGAGAATCTTGATTTGGTCGCCGAGTATGTCGGTCTTTACGGTCAGTGGGCCAAGGTCGTTGACAAACTGACCGGCCCGGAGGAAGGACTGAATGTGCGGTATGACGAGACGCAGTTGGCGCTTGACCGGCTGAATATCTCGGGCGACCAGATAGACTACATACTCGGGATGGCAGAGCCCGGGTCGGCTCGAAGGCAGGCCGCTATCGAGCAGCTAAAAACCGAATTCCCAAACCGCGCCGACGAAATCGACCGCCTCGTCATTGCCTACGATGTCTATTACCCGTTCAGAGGCCGACTCGACGACCCGAAGGACCTCCAGCGAATGCTCAAGGGCGCCGGCATTCTGGAATTTCGGATTCTGCCCACGGTGGGCCATGAGCAGGTGAGCACGGACCGGCTGGAGATGTACGTTGAGACGCTGAAAAGCAAGGGGCCGAAGTATGCGTCCGACGAGCAGTATGTCTGGTGCGAGGTAGAGAATGCCGAGCAATGGCGTGCGCAGGATGAGCAGGGTCGTTCTTCAGTGGTTGCGCCGTTCGGGGACAAGTTGTACGTGCTGGCGAGCAATAAAAAGGACGAGGCGATACTTCATAACGCACAGGAGAAGGACTGGAGTCTTGAGCGTGCGGCGCCCGGTCAGGACCCGCAGGGTCGTCGGGCGATAGACTTTGCACTCGATGAGCGAGGCGGTCGGCTGTTTGCGAAGGTGACGGGCAATAACATCGGCAGGCCGTTGTGCATTTTGTTAGACGGCGTGGCGATATCGGCACCGAACATCAAGACGAGGATATATACGCGCGGGCAGATTACGGGCAGCTTCACGCAGACCGAAGTGCAGGATATGGTGAGCAAGTTAGAGGCGGGGACGCTGCCGGCGCGGCTGATTGAGCAGCCGATATCGGTAAAGACGGTGGGCCCTTCGATGGGCGCCGACAACCGCGACAGAGGCATACGGGCCGGGCTGATAGGTCTTGCGGCGGTCGTGGCCTGCATGCTGGTTTACTATACGCTGGCCGGTTCAATTGCCGATGTGGCGCTGTTTTTGAACATACTGTTTGTTCTCGGGATAATGGCCGGTCTCCGAGCGACGTTCACGCTGCCCGGCATAGCGGGTATAATTTTGACGATAGGCATGAGCGTCGATGCCAACGTGCTTATCTTCGAGCGAATCCGCGAGGAGCAGGGACGTGGCTCGTCACTTCGGATAGCGATACGCAACGGCTACCAGCGAGCGTTCAGGACGATTCTCGATGCCAACATCACGACGCTTATCACGGCGGTGATACTGCTGTGGGTGGCATCCGAGGAGATAAAGGGCTTCGCAATAGTATTGATTTTGGGAATTCTGTCGAGCATGTTCACTGCGCTATTTGTAACGCGAGTGGTCTTTGCATTTCTTGTTTCGAGGCGAATCATCAAGGACCATCTCGTGATGCTCTCGATTATCCGCCACGCGAATGTGAACTGGATGAAGCTTCGGCCTGTGTTTCTGACGATATCGGGTTTGCTGATGGCGGCGGGGCTGGTGGTGTTCTTTACGAGGGATAATGCGAAGAACAACAAGTACGACATAGAGTTTACGGGAGGGACGAGCGTTCAGATTGACCTTAGAGAGCCGACGACACGTGAGCACGTGGAGGCGCAGTTCAAGGAGGTGGCATCGCAGCTCGGTAATCCGGCCCTTGCGGCGGCGAACGTATATAGTGTCGGCAAGTCGAACAGGCAGTTTGGGATAACGACGACGGAGACGAACCGGCTGACGGCAGAGATTACTTTTGAGGAGGCGGGCAATCATACGGTCGAGAGTGTAAGGGCTGCGATAAGGCAGGCAGAGGAAAAGGTCGGGGGGACACTGAGCAATCTGGTTGCCAGGCAGAACGGCTCGGGCAGGTTTGTGGTAACAACGAGCCAGCCAAACCAGTCGGTGGTCAGGGACGTTCTGGCGGCGGCGTTTGGAGACGCGGAGATTTCTCAGCCGCAGGTCGAAGAGGTGGTCAATGACGCGATTTTGGAGGCATTCGGTGACGACTTAGTGGCCGAGCGCAATCTGGAGCCGACGATAACAGCCAAAGAGAAAATCAGCGAGCAGATTATAGAATTGCATCCGGAATTGGCGGAGTTTACAGGCGGGATAAAGATAAGCTGTGAGCTGGGGCTTGCGGCGACGCCAGAGGAGATACACAGGCGGCTGACGGAGCTGCGGTCCAAGCCGGATATGCGGGAGATGGACTGGTATTCATACCGGCTCTTAAACAGCGACCTTTCGGTGCCGGAGCCGAACGAGCCGGTCAAGTCTTTTGTGTATGTAAGTGCGCTTCCGGAGGCGGGCTTTCGCCAGATAGGCGACGAGGAGTGGGAAAGGTTCGAGGAGAACGAAACGAGGAGGGTTATTGCAGCAGCGGAGCTTGAGAGGTCAATGGTCGTTACTCAGATAAATCCGTCGGTGGGTGCGGAGGCGAAGACGCGTGCGCTCATTGCGATTGTGCTGTCCTTGTTCGCGATTGTGGGATATATCTGGGTGCGGTTCGGCGATGTACGATACGGGATAGCGGCGATAGTGGCATTGATTCACGATGTCTGCATCACGTTAGGTGTGGTGACGGCGTGCACCTATATTGCATATACGGCGGTCGGCCAGACGCTGCTGGTAGGTGATTTCAAGATTAACCTTGCGATAATAGCGGCCTTTTTAACGCTTATCGGTTACTCGCTGAATGACACTATCGTTGTGTTTGACAGGATACGTGAGAACCGCAGGAAGGCGCAACTGACGGCGCAGACAATCAGCAGCAGTATCAACCAGACTCTGTCGAGGACGATTCTGACGTCTTTTACGACGTTCATTGTGGTGCTGATAATGTACATATTCGGCGGTGAGGGGCTTCGCGGATTTACATTTGCAATCGGCTTCGGCGTGCTGATAGGGACATACTCATCAATTGCAATTGCCTCGCCGATACTCCTTTTGGGAACGGCTAAGGCGCAAGGCAAGAGCAGACAAAGGAGCCAGAAGGCGAGGGGCTGAGCAGTTAGGCGAACTTGCGGGCAGAGGGGTCATTGCCCGTACTGGTGGCGCGATGACGCGGGATTTTAAGATAGGGCTGTATGTGGGGTTTGGGGCGGTGGCGGCAGCGGCGGTATGGCTTTGCACACGCCCCGAATTGGGTGCCGAGGCAAGGGCGCTGCGAGCAGACCCACAACAGCGGTCTGTTGAGACGCAGACATCAAATCTGCCGGACCAGGTGCGTCAGCCGGGACTCGCAACGCCGACGAAAGAAGCTGCGGGCGGGGAGACGAGGTATCATATCGTGCAGAAAGACGAGACGCTGTTCGGGATATCGCAGGACTACTACGGCTCGGGTGACCAGTGGGAAAGAATCTTCGAGGCGAACCGGTCGGTACTGTCCGACCCGGACAAACTAACACCGGGTATGAAACTGCTCATCCCCGACAGACCAGCGATTTGAAGGGGGCGAGTTAGCTTTTCTGGAGGAGTTTTGCGGCGGCAGAATCGACGAGCCAGGTGACTTTGTCGAGTACGGGCCAGAGAATGTGTATGGGAAAGCGGACCTCGTCGGGTTCGTTGGTGAGGACGTCCTTCAGTATCGGGGCCTTTTCTTCGCCGCTGACAAGAACAGCGAGGCGCTCGGCATTGCACAGAACGGGGTGGGTCAGGGTGACTCGGTTAAGCAGGTGGTCGGGGAGCTTCTGGTCGAGCAGGTAAACGACACAGGCAAGGTTTTCCTTGTCGAACGGAGCATAGCTATTCGGAAAGAGCGAGCCGGTGTGCCCGTCGGCACCCATACCGAGGACGATAAGGTCAAATTTGGGCAGTTCGTTTTGCTTTAGGCGAAAGACCTTTCGGATAGTCTGTTCGTATTGCTGGGCGGCCACGCCGGAATCATCGAATTCGGTGTGGATTCGGTGGATGTTGGCTTCGGGTATGCTGACCTGAAAGAGGAAGGTATCGGCGGCGAGCTTGAAGTTGCTGTGCGGCGAGGCAGGAGGGACATACCTTTCGTCAACCCAGAACAAATGGATGTTGTGCCAGGGAAGGGATTTTGATTTCTGTTCAGAGCCGAGCAACTCGAAGAATCGGCGAGGAGTGTTTCCACCGGATATCGCCGCATAGAAGAGGTCATTTGCCTGTATGGATTCTAGCGCGGATTCGACAAAGATATCGAGGCAGCGGTGTGACAGAGCTTCAGGGTCACAGAGGATTTCAAGATTCGGCTTGTGGTTTGTGACAGTTGCCATTTTAGGCCCCTTTCCGTGGGTGGTCGAACAGACGGCCTGAGTGAAGGCGCTGCTGCTCGCGCATCCGAACAGAAGATATTATGCGCCATTTCTGACGGTTTGGCCAGAAAATTCTCAGAAGATGGACAAATTTTCTGTTTCCGGGGGGGGGGTCGTATCCTGCGGTCTCAAAAGAGGTTATCGAACTACAAAGAGGGAGCAGGCGAAACTGCGGGGCAGGATTAGTCGGGCTGGTCTTTTCGAGAGAACAGGGCTTTGAAGTCTTCAAGAATCATGTAGAGCGATGGGACCAGGCACAGCGTTATCATAGTGGCAAAGGCGACGCCGAAGGCGAGACTGATGGCCATAGGGATAAGGAAACGTGCCTGCAGTGAGCGTTCAAGCATCATAGGGACAAGACCGAAGAAGGTTGTGAGCGTTGTTAGCATAATGGGTCGGAACCTTCGGGTTGCGCAGTCGCGGATGATCTGGACGAGAGAGACGCCTTCGCTTCGCTCGCGGTTTATCAGGTCGATAAGAATAAGGGAGTCGTTTACAACAACCCCGGAGAGAGCAACTATGCCGAACATAGAGAGAATGGAGAGGTTGAACTTTGTCATAAAGACAAAGCCCATAACTATATGTCCAATGACGGCGCCGACGATGCCGAAGGGAATTGCGGACATTACGATAGCCGGCTGGAGGTAGCTTTTGAACTGCACGGCAAGGAGGGCGTAGACGGCGAGCATGGCAAGCGGGAAAGTAATCATCAGACTTCTGAGAGACTCATTTCGCTCACGTTCTTCGCCGGCGAATCTGAACTGTAGTCCGGGATATTCCCGAATGAGTCGTGGCAAGACATCGGCGGCGAGGTCGGCGTTGATTTCGGCGGCGTTGGCAGTGGCCTGGTCGATGTCGGCGGTGACGTTGACGACTCTTCGTCTGTCCGCGCGCTTTATGGCGGCATAGCCGCGGCCGTACTGAACCTCGGCGACCTGGCCAAAGGGTATTTCAGTGCCGTCGGGAAGGCGGATTCTTATGTTCTCGACGTCGCCCAAGCTCTTTCGCTGGCTTTCGGGGTAGCGGACCATAACCCGGATGTCGTCTCTTCCTCTCTGGATTCGCTGCGCTTCTTCTCCGTAGAAACCCTGCCTGACCTGTCGTGCAAGGTCGGCCAGGGTAAGACCGAGAGTCCGGCCTGTGTCCTTGAGCTTGAGCTTGAGCTCGGCCTTTCCTTCCTCAAAGCTGTCGCTGATGTCACTTACGCCGGAGTACTCCTTGAAGATGGTCTTTAGTTTTTCGACGGCCTTTAGCAGCACGCCGAAATTTTCATGCGACAGTTCTACGTTAATCGGCTCACCCGTGCTGACGATTCTGGATATGAAGTCGAGGGAGGAGACACCGGGAATTTCGCCGACCAGTTCTCGCCATCGGTTTTCCATATCAGTGGAAGATTCGGTTTTGGGGTCGCGCTGCTCACCGCTTATCAGCTCAATGTTCACTTCGGCAAGGTGTGCGCCGCCTGCACCGGCAGTTTCACGAACGGGCCCCCGCTGGCCCTGCGTGGGCTGAGCTCCGACGGTGGTAGCCACATGCCTGAAAATGGAGGGTTTGTCGGATCTCTTTGCATCGTATTCTTGTCGGACCTGTTCTGCCGCCTGTTCGAGCCGGAAGACGACGCGTTCGGTCTGCGTTACGGGGATTCCCTGGGGCATTGTGAGGATAGCGACGAGATTGTCGGCCTCGACGGGGTCGAAGAAGACCACCTTGATATATCCGCCGGCTATCCAGCCGATGACGATGGCAAGGACGGAGACAGAGACGGTAAGGGTGACGTATCGCCACTTTACGGCCTTTTCGACGAAGCGTGCGAATCGGCCGTTGACGAAGCTGAGCAGCGAGCGTTCAACTCTGAGCCGAAGCTTTTCGGCAAGACGAAACAGGATGAATTCGCCTCTGAAGCCCCCTGCCGACAGGTGGGCGGGGAGGATAAGAAGAGCCTCGACAAGACTGATGGACAGGACGCTTATAACGACTACCGGGATGACCCGCATAATCTTGCCCATAATGCCAGCGGTGAAGATCAGAGGGGTAAATGCGAAGACGGTGGTGAGGACGGCGAGAGTGACCGGGGCGCACATCTCTCTTACACCTTTTATGGCAGCCTTGAAGCGCGTAAGGCCGCGCTGGCGATGAGCAAATATGTTCTCACCGACGACGATGGCATCATCGACGACGAGACCCAGTGACATTATGAAGGCAAAGAGCGACATCATATTGATTGAGACGTCGAACTTGGGCAAAAAGTAGAAGGCGCCAAGGAAGGATATGGGTATGCCCATCGTGGTCCAGAAGGCAAGGCGGATGTTGAGGAAAAGCGCCAAGCAGATGAAGACGAGCGTAAGGCCCCAGTAGGCGTTTTTGGTAAGCAGACGAATCCTGGCGCGGAGAATATCGGACTGGTCCTGCCACGTGGCGATAGAGACACCGGCTGGCAGTGTTTTGCTCTTCTCTTCGACGTAGCTCTTGACCGTATCGGCGATGTCAAGGGCACCCTGCTCGCCCACCCTGAAGACCTTGACCAGCGCCGCGGGCTTGCCGTCAAATCTCGAATAAAGGTCGGTATCCTCAAAGGCGTCTCTGACACCGGCGATGTCACCAAGCCGCAGCTTCGTGCCGTCGTTTCGGGAAATGACGATGATTCTCTCGAATTCCGGTCCGTGGTATCTCTGCCCTTCCGTTCGGACAAGGATTTCACCTCCGGAGGTCTTTACCGAACCGGCTGGCAGGTCCATAGACGAGTTTCTAACCACGCGTGCGACCTGGTCGAAGGTCAGTCCGTAGCGACGGAGGTTCTCCTCGGAGACCTCGATAGAGATTTCGTAAGGTCGGACGCCGGCGACATCGACCTGGCTGATGTTGTCCATCGCGGTCAGGTCGTCACGGACCCTGTCGGCAAGTTTCTTGAGTGTTTTTTCGGAGACGTCGCCGTAGAGGACAATGGTAATGACCTCATAGCGTGACACGATTTCGGTGATTATTGCTTTTTCGGTCTCCTCGGGGAAGGTTATGATTCTATCGACTTCGGCCTCTATGTCATCGCGGACCTCTTTGGCGTCGGCGTATTCTTCCACTTCCACCAGCACCATTCCCATACCCTCAGCGGCGGTAGAAGTCATTCTCTTGATACCATCGACGGCGGCGATGGCCTCCTCAACACGCAGGATAACGCCCTCTTCAACGTCCGTGGGAGAGGCACCGAGGTAGGGGACGGAGACAGTAATCATATCGAGGTCGAATTCCGGGAAGAACTCGACCTTCATGGTGAAAATAGTAAGCAGGCCGGCAGCGATGATGAGGAGCATCAGGAGGTTGGCGGCGACGTGGTTCGACGCAAACCAGGCAAGCAGACCCTTGTTTTGGCCGGTGTCGTTCATTGCGATGATTCCTCAAGGTCATTGGTATCGCCTTTGGTGATTGACTGCTGCTGCTCGGTTTGCGTGTCAAGCTGAGTGCGGACTTTCATGCCGTCGGTAACGGCGTCGAGAGAGCTGACAACGACAAGGTCGCCGTCGGACAGGTCCGAAGTGACATAAGCGAAGTCTTTATCGGCACGCCTGATTTCGAGGCGTTGGATATGCAATTCGTCTCCCCGGACAAGCCAGATGGTATTTTCTTCGCGGACGGCGTTACGGGGGATGGCGACGGCGTCTTTGAGCATGTTTCCCTGGATTTGAACTTCGACGAACATGCCGGGCACCAGCGGTGGCCTGTTTGCAGAGGAGTCGAAAGGATGTTCCACTTCGACAACAACCGAGACAAGCCGAGAAGTTCTATCGACCTGGCCTGTGGTTCGCTTGACTTGGCCTGTCCAGCTATGGACGGCGCCGGCGAAGTCTGCGATTACAAGGGCCGGTGAGCCGCCGTTTGTCGAGGTGTTTCCGTTTAAGGGCAGAGGATTTTCGGGAATGTCGAACCAGGCGAGCAGGGCATCTTCGAGTGGTACTTCGATTTCGACCGTCTCGATACCGTAGCCGGAGCCGACTGCACGTCCTGCCGCGACATACTGGCCGAGGTTGACCTGTTCGGCGGTGACGCGGAGGTCAAGAGGTAATGAGACAACGGCTCTTTCAAGATTGAGCCGGGCGGTTTGCAGCCGGGCCCCGGCGGATTCGAGTGCCGCCTCGGCACGGCGGATTTGCGGCTGGCGAAGGACCAGAGGAGAGGTCGGCTCGGTGTCCGGATGGAGCTGATACCACTCCTTTTCAGCGACGGCGGCTTCGGCTTTTTCCGTGTCGAGCGCGACCTCGGCCTCGGCAACTACCGCCTGTGCCTGCTGCACGGCAAGCTCATAGTCGCGCGGGTCGATCTCGATGATGGGCTTCGATGTGGCAATGAAGCCGCCGGGTTTGAATTGAGGATTGACCCAGACGACTTTTCCGGCAACCTGAGGGGCGATTTCAACCGAGACTTTCGGGGCGACGGTCCCGTAGCCGTTGACAACCATCGGGATGTCGCGGCGGGCCAGACGCCGGACTTCGACCAGCGGAGCGATTGTTGTCTGTTCGACTCGTTCGGGCGGCTTTCGCGTTACAATCAGCAGCAGCGAGATGAAGCCGGCGGCGATGAGAACGAGCAGGGAAATGGACAATTGCGGATGACGGCGATAGAACGATTTAAGACGCTCACGAAGGAAGCCGACTGATTTTGCTTTTTGTGGTGTATTCGAATTCATCTTTGAGCTCTTTTACTATGAAGTTTTGTTTTTCTGCATTCGGTCGTCTGTCCAGTTTCCGCCGACGGCAAGGTGGAGATTAACGCGGGTTGTCCAGAGTTGGGCCTTGAGCAGGGTGAGCTGCTCCTCGGCGGCAATACGCCGTCTTTGGGATTCGAGGACGGTCAATATTTTTTCGACGCCTCTTTGATACCTTTCCTGTGAGAGCTGTTCGGCGGCGCGCGCCTCGGCGAGTCGAACGCGGGCGTATTCGAGCTGGTTCTGAAGGAGTTGCTCGGAGGCCAGGGCATCTTCGACGTCTCGCAGCGCGACAAGGACGGTGGCGGCGTAGTTTGCAGCAAGCTCTTCGTATCGGGCTTCGGCCGCTCTTACGCGGGCGCGGAGCTGGCCGCCTTTGAAGATGGGCTGGGCAGCACTGAGGACGAGCGAATAGACTTCGGTTTCGTCTATCCAGAGGTCATCCCAGATGTCGGCGCTTCTGCCGACGGAGCCGTTGAGTGTTAAGCTGGGATAGAGCTGGGCGATGCTAACGCCGACTCTCTGGTTCGCTGCCTTGAGGGCAAATTCGGCGGCCATTACATCGGGCCGGCGGTCGAGCAGTGATGCAGGCAGGCCGATGGGGACGGCCCCTAAGTCGGGCAGGTCGGCTAAAGTGGCGGGCAGCTTTTCGGAAGAACCGGGGCGCTTGCCGAGCAAGACATCGAGGGCGTGCTCAGCCAGTGCGAGGGACTGTTCGACGACGGGTTCGGCGGCCTGGGCGGCTGCGAGGTTTTCTCTTGCAAGGCGGACATCAACGGGTCCGACAAGGCCTCGGCTGTAGCGTCTCTCAACGATTTCGAGAGTTTTCTTTCTGGTCTCGGTATTTGCACGAGCGATGTCGAGCCGCCGCTGGAGCGTAGCGATGTTGACGCGGGCTGTGACGACAGAGGCAATGAGGGAGTTTGTCAGGGCCTGGCGGTTCGCCGCGGCGGAGAGCAAGTCGGCCCAGGCGGCGCGCTCGACGTGCCGCAGCGCGCCGAATAGGTCAAGGACGTAGGCGACGGAGATGCTTTGTGCGTATGTGGTAGTCAGTGCACCGAAGCGTCCGGTGCCGAAGTTGAGTGACATCTTGTTTCTGGTTCGCGAGAGGTTGTAGGAGACATCGGGCCAGAGTGCGCCTCGGCTTTCGGCCAGGACGGCATCGGCCTGGAGGACCCTCGCGGCGGCGGCTTTCAGGTCGTAGTTGTTCTCGAGGGCCTCGCCAACGAGCCGGGAGGTCGTGTCATCACCGAAGCTGTCCCACCACGTATCGACTTGTGGCAGAGCGTTTGGGTCGTGGCTGTGGATACCGGCGGCGTAGAAGCCCTCGTTTGTATCTGCCGGGGTCTCGGGCCTGGAGTATTTCGGCCCGACCATACAGCCGGTGACCAGCAGGCAGCACGCGACCGCGGTGCAGAGCAGACGGATGTCAGGATGTTGGTAGTCGGTCTTCATTTTTGTTATTTCTGATAAGAGCCGATTCCGGCGGCGGAGAACTTTACGATATGTTCGACGGCCTGCGGGATGTCGAGGGCCGGCAGGTCGAGCCCGTCGTGGCCACCGAGGATACCTTTTGCGTGGATAATGTGAACGAGCTGAGAGATTAGTGAGATAATACAATGCTGAGCGGCCTGTTCATCAAGATAAGGGCACAACTTTTTTAGCGCGCTGCCGAGAGCGTCGAGAGTAGGGCCGACAAGCTCGTTTACAAACATGGCCTTCGGCAGGCGTTGCTCGAAGATTTCGCGTGCAAACAGCTTCATAAATCTTCGGCTCGCCTCCGGGTCGGCGAAGGGCTTTAAAAATGCGATAGAGAATGCCCTGAGCAGGTCGGTCAGCTCGGCCCCTTCGGGGCGGTTCATAGCGGCGTCGATACTGCCCAGCCGCGTTTCCCGCATTTCGGCAAGGTGGCTTCTAAAAAGTTCGGTGTAGAGATGCTCTTTTGAGCCGAAGTGGTAGTGCACGGAGGCAAGGTTGGACTGGGCCGCGGTGGTCAGGTCACGAATCGATGTCCCATCGACACCGTGCTCGGCGAAAAGCTGCTCAGCAGCGCCGAGCAGGCGCAGACGTGCGTCCTTGTGTCCTTCGGCCTGGTTTTTGAGCTTATTATCGGTACCGGAACGGGCCATAGCGATCTCCTTAAACAAATGTTTCATACGAAAGTATAAAACATTTGTTTGAAACGTTCGTTCGAAATCCTGTGATTGGACAGTCGGTTTTCAGGAATCCGGCAAGAAATACAATGTTTCCCATAGCTCAGATATCTCTCGCATGAGGGCATTCCCGATTTTGCGGGGTTCTTCGCTTAATCCTGGACACAAAGTAGCCTCATCGTTACTCTTTACGAAAAGGATATTGTTGTTGGCTCCGCGAAATATGGTAATGAAAGGGTAGTGAAAGATGAAAGCTGTTGTCTTATGTCTTGTCTCTGTGTTTTTTGGTCTGAGTGTTGTCGGCTGTGGCCCGGCGAAGTGGCAGTGGGTCGAAACCGATACCGGCAGGTGGCTCGTTCACGATATGAATCATCCCGCGCCGCCCGTTGTTGAATCAATCGAGTGCGGCCAGGTGCCTTCCGATGCAATCATACTCTTCGACGGCACCGATGTCTCAAAGTGGGAAGGCGCAAAGAACCCGAGCGGACCTTTCCCGTGGACGGTGGGCGACGGCTACATCGAAACCGTCAAGGACGCCGGTTACATCCGAACGAAACAAAAGTTCGGCTCCTGTCTGCTTCATATCGAATTTGCCACGCCTTCAGAAGTCAAGGGACGCGGACAGGGACGCGGCAACAGCGGCGTCTTCCTGATAGACCACTACGAGGTGCAAATCCTCGACTCCTATAACAACCGCACATATCCGGACGGCCAATGCGCCGCCCTCTACGGCCGGGCAGTCCCGCTGGCAAACGCATCACGCCCGCCGGGCCAGTGGCAAAGCTACGACATAATCTTCCGAAGGCCCATCTTCAAAGGCGACAAAGTCGTCCGAAAGGCGGCATTTACCGTCTTTCATAACGGCGTCCTCGTTCACAATAACGTCGAGCTTGACGGCCAGACCGGCTGGATTAACGAACACCGTGTCACACCATACAGCCCCCACGACGACAAGGGACCTCTTAGCTTGCAGGACCACGGAAACCCCGTCCGCTTTCGCAACATCTGGCTCCGCGAACTAAAAGACTAAGCAGTCCAGACAAACAGACTGCGACCGACATTCCACAAAGGCCGGGCCTCGCGCCCGGCCTTTTTTCGCTTTCGGCGGGTCCCTCGCAGGAAATTTTCGCTTTTTGCGCACATTTTCCACCGCCGATTACACTATATTATGGAAGCTGATATCAGCACAGAACGCAATTGACAGGTGGCAGGTGACAGAGAAAACAGAACCATCCGGTGAGCAGCAACTGGTCGAGGCGGCGCAGAACTGCTGCGTGGAGAGCTTCGGGGCACTCTACCAGCGATACTACAATGGAATAGTCGCGCTTGCCTACTCGACGCTGGCAGATATCGACCTGGCCGAAGACGCCGCACAGGAGAGCTTCGCGGTCGCCTGCCGAGAACTCGGAAGGTTGAAGGATATGAACAGGTTCGGCGGTTGGTTAGGCGGCATCTGCAGGAACGTATCGAGGCAGATGATGAGAAAGGAAAAAAGACATCTCGAACTGGACCAGCGGCGCAGCACCACCGCCGGCAATGAGCACAGCGGGATTGGCGAGGCAATCCGACAGGCCGTCTGGCAGCTTCGCCCACGCGACAGAGAGCCGATAGTCCTGCGATACTACGACAACCTTTCCTATGAGCAGATAGCGGGCATCCTCCGAATATCCCAGCAGGCCGTCAACGGCAGAATAATCAGAGCAAAACAGAAAATTGCGGCGCGTCTGAGACGCAACGGTTTTACAGGAACGGGCTATGAAAAGGCATAACGACGACAAGTGGCTTGATGAGGCCCTGGTCAAGGCCATCGGCGCGAAGAAGCCACCGGCCGACTTCGACAGGTGGAAGCAAGACCACCCCGACGCCATTGATATGCTTGCCTCGCAGTCCGCTCCGCGCGTCTCCACCAGGCGCCCGCACGACATAAGGAGAATAGTAATGGCAAGGCCGATTATGAAACTGGCCGTAGCAGCAGCGGTCATTATCGCTGTCTCGCTCGGCATTCACTTCTTCACCGGCCAGGGCCCCTCGGTGACCTGCTGTGCCTGGGCCGAGATCGCCGACAGAGTCGAACAGATACAAGCGTACATCTGCCGGACGCACATAACTCAAAGTGGCGGACCACTGCCCGAAGGGACACAGGACATGGAGATGGAGACGTATGCTTCGTCAGAATACGGCTTCAGGATAGACACCTTCACCGATGGAAATCTGAGTATGCGGATGTACATGAAGCCGGAAGAAAAGCTGATGGTAACCGTTGTGCCGCAAGCCAAACAGTATATGCGAATGTTAATGGACGATGAGCAGCTTGACGACTGGCGACGGCAGAGCCAGGACCCGAGGTATATGGTCACCGGATTCGTCTCCGACGAATACGCCGAGCTTGGCAAAGACACCATCGGTGGTATAGAGGTCAAGGGTATCGAGATGGTCAATCCGCAGGCGTTTCAGGGTGTGTACGACAGTTTTGTGGGGCGGTTGTGGGTCGATGTGGAGACCGAGCTTCCTGTCAGAATGGAGACGGAGGCGGAGATTGTTGTGGGCGAGGAGCAAATACAGCAGACAATGGTAATGGACGGCTTTGAGTGGCACGTGGACCTGGGCCCTGAAGTATTTGAGCCAAACATACCGGACGATTACAAGCTAATAGAAGTGAAGATACCGGCCCAGGATGAGGGAAGTGCCGTCGAGGCACTTCGCCTCTTTGCCGAAATCAGCGGCGGAAAGTACCCGACCAAGCTCGACATGATGACCATTATGACGGAATCCATGCAGGCATTGATGGAGACTATGGCAATCGACCCAAACAGCGAGCCAGCCGAAGAACAAGCGCAGGAGCTGGCAAGCAAAGTGATGCCCCTCTATGGCTCGTTCATGTTCTACAGCAAGCTCCTCCAGGAGGGAAAGGACCCCGTGTACTACGGTGACGTGGTTACTCCAGACGACGGCGATGCTGTGCTTCTGCGATGGAAGGTCTCCGATAGCGAGTACCGAGTCATCTGGGGCGACCTTACCACAGAGAACATCCCCGCCGAAGAGCTTGCCGAAATGGAAGCTGTCCCGACGGAATAGCTCCCACACCGATACAGGCACCACAGGCCGGGGATACCGCCCGGCCTTTTTTCTGCACAGTCGGCCCGTTTTCTTAGTCCGAACATACGGCCAAAACCCCATAAGGGTATTGGATTTGACAAGCCGGCGGCATCGGGGATACTATTGCCGACCGGCTTATGAGAAAACCAGCCCGCAAAAACAGGCATACTCTGATTATCTGTGCGGCCATCGCTGCCGTGACGTTTATTGTTTATCTGCCTGTGCGAAACTATGACTTCGTCGATTACGACGACCCGGCCTACATCCTCGAAAATCAACACGTCACAAAAGGCCTTACCGCCGAAAATCTCTACTGGGCTTTCACCGCCGCCCATAGCAGCAACTGGCACCCGCTCACCTGGCTTTCACACATGCTCGACTGCGAACTCTCCGGCACTGACCCAGGCCCCCCACACCTCGTCAATGTCCTGCTCCACATCGCAAACGTCCTGCTGCTCTTCCTGCTCCTGAGCCGGCTCACCGGTGCCGTCTGGCCGAGCGCCTTCGTCGCAGCCGCCTTCGCCCTGCATCCCGCCCACGTCGAGGCCGTCGCCTGGATATCCCAGCGAAAGACAATCCTCGCAGCGCTCTTCTGGCTGCTTACAATGTCCGCATACGTCCGTTACACCCGAACAAATCAGCGCCAATGGTACATCGCAACCATCACACTCTACGCCCTCGGACTTATGGCAAAACCGATGCTCGTAACCCTGCCCTTCGCCCTGCTGCTTATCGACTATTGGCCCCTGAACCGCCTCGCCCCGTACCACGGGCATCTTGCCCGTGGGCCCCTTGTCCCTAAGAAGCCACCCCCCTCACCAAAAACGTCAAAGAGCAAAATCATCGGTCATCAATCCAACTTTGCTAAAGGTACGCCGGACAAGTTGTCAATTATCAATCTTTTCACTGAAAAGCTGCCCTTGTTCATCCTCGCCGCTATCTCAAGTATGGTGACATTCTTCGTCCAACAAGCAGGCGGCTCGGTCGTCGGCGCCGCCCTGGGCACCGGCATTCGCCTGTCAAATATATTCGTCTCGTACGTCAAATATATCCTTATGGCCGTCTGGCCTGCCAACCTCGCTCCTTACTACCCGTTTCCTCTGCACATCGCGACAACTTCCGTCGCGCTTGCTGCTCTCATTCTTGCCCTGATAACCGCTCTATTCTTCTGCTGGCGCACAGGACACCCATATCTCCTCGTCGGCTGGCTCTGGTTCCTCGGCACGCTCGTCCCCGTCGTCGGCATCGTCCAGGTCGGTGGCCAGTCGATGGCCGACCGCTACACATATCTGCCCTACATCGGACTCTACATAATCGCCGGCTGGACCGTGCCCCAGCTCCTTCGCAAGCTCAGATACAACCGACGGATTCTCACCGCCACCGCCCTTGCCGCCATCGCTGCGCTGGCCGTGGCGACAAGATGCCAACTCACCTACTGGCGCAACACCGATACTCTTATGAACCACGCACTCGAAGTCACCGAGAACAACTGCGTCGCACACTACGGACTGGCACGCTCGCTCATCGCCCAGGGCAAATACGAAGACGGGGCCGTACATTACATAAAGGCAATCCGGCTGAAGCACGACTTCTGGCAGGCCCTGCTCGGCCTGATGGTCCTGCAGGATAATACCGACCTGCCCCCCGTCCATGCCGTCATCGCCAAAGCATTCGCCGACAAAGACCTTGCCGCCCAGGCCGTTGACGCTCTCAGTCAGGCGGTGCAAAAACAGCAGGATGACTCGGACCTGCACTTCTATCTCGCCAAGGCCCTGCTCACCACAGGCCGAACCGAGCAGGCAGCCGCCCAATTCCAAAAGGCAGTTGCTCTTCAAAGCGACAATCAAATCTATCACAACGAGCTTGCGATCGCCCTGGCCCGTCTCGGCAGAACCGACGACGCCATCGCTCACTTCCGGCAGGCCGCCGCCCTCGACCCCGACTTCGCCTCCGCCTATGGCAACATCGCCGCCGCCCTTCTAAGGGCCGACAGAACCGACGAGGCCGTTGAAATCCTCCGCCAGACGAAGCTACGCTTCCCCGACTACCTGCGGGCCCGCTACCAGCTTGCCGAGGCATTGACCAGAATCGGCCGCCCGGATGATGCCGCCGCCGAGCTTGAGCAGTTATTGGACACCGCACCCGACGAACATAACGCAATGACTCTGCTCGCCTGGGCCATCGCTACACAGAGCGACTCCACCACCGACCAGCGCTCACGCTCGCTGGAATTGGCACAAAAGGCCTGCGCGCTAACCGAAAATAAGGACGCCCGCTCGCTCGACACACTTGCCGCCGCTTATGCCGCCGTCGGGCGATTCGACGACGCTGTATCCGCCGCCCAAAAAGCACTCAAATTAGCCAAATCCCACGACCCCGAACTCGCCACCCAAATCCAAAACCGCCTCGCCCTCTACAAAGCACAAAAACCCTTCATTGAAGACTAAGAACCAGACGAACCGCCGCCGCAGGATTGAACACCTCCCCCCAAATAGCAGACAACCGGTCGGAATCTAAACGCCCCCCGTGACTACTCGCCTGAGAATGCAAGGACTGGATAGAAGATAAATGGCAGAAAGGTCAGTCCCAGGCCGAACAGAATTACTCTGCTCCATGCTCACTGAGGACTTTTGCGCAGGCTTTGGAATTCTCTAAAAGGCTTGGTATTTGCTCCAAAGCAAAACTTGCTATTCTTTTGCCCGGCCCCTCAGCCGGACGAGCGTGCATCAGTTGTTCTAAGCGCCTTATCTCCCTGTTTACGTAGTCCAGCGGCGTCATTCCTTCCTTGGTCTTGGCGTTGACATTTGCACCTGCATCCAGCAGTAGTTTTACAATCTCCGGAAAACCACTTTGAGCTGCAACATGCAGAGGCGTCTCACCTTTATTATCCTCCGTGTTGACATCTGCTCCATAAGCGATGAGAACCTCCACAGTACGTGTATGTCCTAAGCCGGCGGCATGATATAATGGCGTCCAGCCCATTTTGTCTCTGGAGTCAACGTCCACACCGTTTGCAAGCATCCTCTCAACGTCAGCCGTTCTATTACGGTTTGAGGCTGCGCTGTGTAAGGCCTCCCCTTCAGACGTTTGCGAAGGACTGGCTCCCTTGCGCTTGCAGCCTGTTAATGCTGTAGCAACGACAAAGAATAACAAGACAATGAGCCAAAACTTTTTTGTATTCATTGGAACCTCCCATCTGGCATTATGTATCCTTGCTCAGCCACACCACTAACCCTCGTTTCTGGCAAAGTATCAGGTCTCTCTTGAAACTCAAGCTTTCCTATGGATTCTGCGCCTTAAGCACGTAATAAACATAACTAAGCTCGTCACATCTGCAAAAGACCCCCCACCGTGGGCCCTGGGGTTGTCGCAGCGCCCGGTGGAATCCGCATTACGGCTTTGCACTTCGGGCACCGCACACGCCTGCCCGCATATTTCTCGGGAGCCCCTACTCCATGGCCGCAGTTTGGACACCTGGCCTTAATCATATCTGCCCATCTCCTGCTCTAAGCGCACCGCAACCAGCCCACCCCACAGCCAAAAGGCCAAAAACACTCTTAGCCAGCATTCATTCCCTCCTGTCGGAGTAACGATTCACTGCTTAGCCGGTTTTTCCCTCTGTTTCGCCACCCATTCTACACCCCCACCTGCCTAATGTCAACCGCGTTCCCCTCTTATCTCCCAGTTTCGTCCCTCAACGTGCACAAGCCGATATTCACCTCGCAACACCTCCCCCCCGAAAATAATCCTGTATTGTCCTTCCTCAGTGACACGCGATTCGTACCTCCCGGCCTCTGCTATCCTGATATTCCCTTTTCCCTCATTCACTGCACCTTCGTATGTCAGAAATCTTAGCGGATGGTCAAAAATCCGCTCCGCCCGCACTACCCTTTCCTTTAGCTCCTCCGGCCCAAGCTCCAGCCGATAACTCTCCAGCACCTCCCCCGCCTCTAACATCAAATCCCAGTGAACCTCCTGCCCCTCTTTCTTGTGCTCCTGAATCACAAATCTGCCGCTTCTTTCCATTACCCACAACTCCTTATATGCGACCGCCTAATCTATTCTAAAACCGCGCTTCGTACAAATTCTTTTGCATTTATGCCCTCGCTTTCTTAAAATACTCCGTTCTTGACAGGGCTGTTCGAATTCATAAACCGCCGGACCCGCCCATACCGGCTAAGAAAGGAAGCTACCGGTTGTTATGCTTGAAAAGTTCTTCAATCCCGCCTCCGTCGCCATTGTCGGCGCATCCCGACAACAGGGCAAGGTCGGCTACGAAATCCTCAAAAGCATCATCGACGCCGGCTACAAAGGAAAAGTCTTCCCCGTAAACCCAAAAGCCGATTCCATCGAAGGCCTCACCTGCTACCCTGACCTGGACTCTATCGGTCAAACGCCCGACCTCGTCGTCATCGTCGTACCCGCAAAATTCGTCCCCAATGTTATGCAACAGTGCGCCAAAATTGCTGCAAAGGCCGTCATCATAATCACCGCCGGCTTCAAGGAAATCGGCGAACAGGGCAAAAAGCTCGAACAGCAGGTCATCCAGATCGCCGGAAGAGCCAACATTCGTGTCATCGGCCCCAACTGCCTCGGCGTCATCGCGCCGGCAAACAAACTCAACGCAAGCTTCGGCGGTGACCTGCCCGCCGTCGGCGCCATCGGTTATCTCTCACAGTCCGGCGCACTGCTCGCCGCAATCCTCGATATGGCAAATGCAAACGGCATCGGCTTCAGCAAGCTCGTCAGCATCGGCAACAAGGCCGACATCGACGAGCTCGACGTCATTAAAGCCCTTGCCGCGGACTCCGAAACAACAGTAATTGCCGGCTATCTCGAGAGCATCTCTGATGGTAACGCCTTTGTCCGCGAGGCCGAAGCCATCTCGCAGAAAAAACCCATCTTGCTTATGAAGTCGGGAGGGACCGCCGCCGGCGCAAAAGCCGCCTCTTCGCACACCGGCTCACTCGCCGGTAGCGAAACCGCCTACGAATGTGTCTTCGAGCGAGCCGGTATCATTCGCTGCTTCTCAATCAAGTCCCAGTTCGATTTCGCCGAGGCCTTCGCTATGCAGCCACTGCCCGCCGGCCCGCGAGTCGCCGTCATCACCAACGCCGGCGGCGCCGGAATCGTGGCCGCCGACGCCGTCGAAAAACACGCCCTCACCTTCGCCGAGCTCTCACAGCAAACCATCGAAAAACTCCGCTCTCGCCTCCCTGCCGCTGCCAACATACTCAACCCCATCGACGTCCTCGGAGACGCCCTGCCGGACCGATACGAATTTGCCCTCAAGGTCGCCATCGACGGCCCAAACGTTGACGCCATCATCGTCCTGCTCACCCCCCAGGCGGTGACCCAACCCGCCGAAACGGCCGAAGCCGTTGTCAAAATCGCAAAGCAGAACCCCCAGAAACCCGTCCTCGCCTCTTTCCTCGGCACCGAAAAGGTCAGAAAGGCCGTCGAGATTCTGCATGCAGGCGGCATCCCCCAGTACGACTCGCCGGAAAAGGCCGTCCTCACACTAAAGATTATGTCCGACTACGTCAGGTGGAAGGCCCGACCAAAACGCGTCGTCAAGCTATTCCCCGTCAACCGACGAAAAGTCGAAGCCATCGTCGAAAGACATCTCCGCCAGAACGTCCGCGAAATCGGCGAAGCCGAATCAAAGGAAATCATCGAGGCCTACGGCTTTGTCACACCTAAGGGTTCAATTGCCGCCACCGCCGAACAGGCCATAAACATCACTCAGCAAATCGGATATCCCGTCGTCCTAAAAATCTGGTCGCCCGATATCATACATAAATCCGACGTCGGCGGCGTCAAGGTCGGACTCGAAAACCCGCAGCAGGTCACCGACGCCTTCGACCTGATGATGTATAGAATTTCCAAAAAAATGCCCAATGCAAACATCCTCGGCGTCCTCGTTCAGGAAATGTGCACAACAGGAAAAGAGGTCATCCTCGGTATGCACCGAGACCCCCACTTCGGACCCCTTATGATGTTCGGTATGGGCGGTACTATGGTTGAAGTCCTTCAGGACGTCGCCTTTTACCTCGCTCCCCTCACCGCCTCCGAAGCAAAGCAAATGCTCGTCAACACCAGAACATACAAGATGCTAAAAGGCGTCCGTGGAGAAAAAGGTGTCGATATCGACGCCGTCGCAGAAGGCCTCCAGCGACTCTCTCAACTCGTTACTGAATTTCCTCAGATTCAGGAAATGGATATAAACCCGTTTATGGTCGGACCCGAAGGAACCACACCCGTCGCCGTTGATGCTCGTATAAGCGTCCAAAAAACTTAAGCGAGAACATCCTATGCCGCATTTTGACTGGAAAGCAAAACATAAATCCAAAATCACCACCGCCGCCGCCGCGATGAAGCTCATAAAGTCCGGCTCGCATATCTTCATCGGCACCGGATGCGGCCAGCCACAGCACCTCGTCGATGCCCTCGTCAGACACTCAGGACACATCTATGATGCCCACATCGTAAGTCTGCTCACTATGGGGGCTGCCCCGTATGCAGATGAAAAGTTCCGCGAAAAGTTCAAAATGAACAGCTTCTTCATCGCCGACAACGTCCGCGATGCACTCAGCAAAGGAATCGGCGATTACACCCCTATCTTCCTCTCTGAAATCCCCGCCGAATTCGAATCCGGAAGAATCCCCATCGATGTCGCTCTGCTCAGTGTCACTGCTCCCGACGTTAACGGCCTCTGCTCGCTCGGCGTCTCCGTCGATATCGTCAAAGCCGCCACCGCAAATGCCAGGTTCGTCATCGCTCAGGTCAACAACCGAATGCCCAGAACCTTCGGCGACAGCTTCCTTCACGTCAACTCCATCGATGCCCTCGTCCCACACGATGAAGAAATCATCGAAATCCCAACCCCGGAAATGGACGATACCCTCCGACGAATAGGCCAGAACATCGCCCGGCTGGTCGATGACGGAAGCACCATCGAGTGCGGAATAGGACGTATCCCCCAGGCACTGGCCGAATCCCTCAGAAACAAAAAAGACCTCGGTATTCATACCGAAATGTTCAGCGACTGGATTATCGACCTCATCGAATCCGGTGCAATCACCTGTGCAAAAAAAAATATCAATCACGGTAAGATTGTCGCCAGCTTCTGCATGGGCTCCCGCCGCCTCTACGATTACATCGACAACAATCCCTTCTTCGAATTCTACCCCACCGAATATGTCAACGACTCCCAGCTAATCAGCCAGCACGAAAAAATGGTCGGCATCAATGTCGGACTCGAAATCGACCTCACCGGACAGGTCTGCTCAGACTCCCTCGGCTACCAGTTCTATAGCGGCATAGGCGGACAAATCGACTTTATACGTGGTGCCGCAAGAAGCAGGGCTGGTAAAGCCATCATCGCTATGCCTTCTACCGCCAGAGATGACCAAATCAGCAGAATCGTACCCCACCTCACCGAAGGTGCCGGCGTCGTCACCACTCGCGGCGATGTTCACTACGTCGTCACTGAATTCGGCGTCGCCTACCTCCACGGAAAAAGCATCAGAGAGCGAGTTCTGGCACTTATAAATATCGCCCACCCTAAGTTTAGAAACAAGCTCATCCAGGCCGCTAAAACTCAGAAATACATCTACGAAGACCAAATCGAGCTTGCCTGGGACCAGGTCAGATACCCCGACGAGCTCGAAAAATACGACACACTAAAAGACGGAACCGAAATCTTCTTCAGACCTGTCAAACCAACCGATGAACCTGCGCTTTCCGAAATGCTCTACTCCCTCAGCGCCGAATCCGTCAAAACTCGCTACATGACCCATACTATGACCTTCCCCCACAAAGACGTCCAGCAGCTCACCAACATCGACTACGAGCAGAATCTCGCCATCGTTGGCGTCGTACCCGCCGTTGACGATGAAGAAATAGTCGCCATCGCGCAGTACTTCCTTGACCCCAAAACACAGGCCGCCGAGGTCGCCTTCATCGTCCACGACGAATGGCAGCAAAAAGGTATGGGCACCTTCCTCCTCGACTACATCACCCAAATTGCAAAGAAGCGAGGCGTTAAACGATTCTACGCAAAAGTCCTGCCCTCAAATAAACCTATGCTTGCCGTCTTCCACAACTCCGGATACAGGGTAAACACCGAGTTTGATGGTGACATCTACAACATAACGTACGACCTTACCGAAAAAGAAAGGTAGCTTTATCTTGGCAAGCGACACATCAGTTTTCGTTTATTCCAAAGAGCTTGAGAAATACCGCTACCCCTCCGAACACCCCTTCAACACCATCCGCGCGAAAAAGGTCGCAAAAGCCCTCGGCTCAATGGGGCTGCTCCCCGGACCAAACACCCGACAGGTCCCGCCCCGCCCCGCCGACCGGCTCGTTCTCAAAAAGTTCCACTCCGCACGCTACCTGCACGCCCTCCAGCAGGCTTCTAAAGGCAAGCTCGACCCCGAAGCCCTCAATATGGGAATCGGAACGTCCGACTGCCCCGTCTTCAAAGGACTTTACGAATATGCCCTCCTCGCAACCGGCGCCACCCTCACCGGCGCACAAATGATCCTCGACGACCAGGCAAAGAACGCCTTCAATCCCTCCGGCGGATACCACCACGCACACCCTGAAAACGCCTCCGGCTTCTGCTACATCAACGACGTTGCTCTGGCCTGCATCATCTTCGCCGAGCAGAACAAAAGAGTCCTCTATCTCGACGTTGACGTCCACCACGGCGACGGCGTCGCTTATGCCTTCTACGACCGCTCCGACGTCATGACAATCTCCCTGCACCAAGACCCGCGCACCCTATTTCCGGGAACCGGCTTTGCCGACGAAATCGGCACAGGAGAGGGAAAGGGCTACTGCATCAACACCCCCCTGCCTATCGGCACTTACGATCAGGCATATTTGGACACCGTCCAAACCCTCGTCCTGCCACTCATCCATGCATTCGAGCCGGACGTCATCGTCTTCGAGCTTGGTGCCGACGCACTCGCTGGCGACCCGCTCGCAAACCTCCGCCTCACAAACAACCTCTACGTCGAAATCATCAACCACCTCCTTTCCTTCAACAAGCCAATACTTATGACCGGCGGAGGCGGCTACAACGTCGAAAACACCGTCCGCGCCTGGGCGCTCGCCTGGAGCGTCCTCGCAGGCCAGTACGATGACAACGAGATAAACATCGCTCTCGGCGGCGTTATGCTCCAGACAACAGAATGGCGCGGCGGCCTGCGAGACAGAAACCTCCCCGTCACCGAACAGCAGAAGGACAGCGTCGCAGCCGCTCTCAATAAAACCATTGCCACAATAAAGAAAAACGTCTTCCCAATACATAACCTCCCGACCACCTAAACAAAAACAGCCCGGCAGCTTCTAACCACCGGGCCAATTCAATCATTCTAACCGTTTGACAAGCTTCCGTCTTATGTCTGTGGTCTTGGGTCTTATGTCTGTTTTACTTCGCTGCCGGGCCTCAAAAAACAAACCGCTCTATAAAATACTATCCCCTGTGGCAACCGCACTTTCTTCAACTGCTTCGGCCCGCACCGGCTTCAACACTAAGGCAAGACCGCTGGCAACAAGGCACGCGATACCCGCGATTATAAACGCCGTCTTATATGTTCCCATCAGGTCCCATACCCTCCCCGCCATTACCGGTCCGGCAATCCCGCCTACGCCATACGAAGTAAACACCGCGCCGTAATTCGCACCAAGGTTCTTGCCGCCGAAGTTCTCCAGCGTAAGCAGAGGAAACAGAGCAAAGTTCCCGCCGAAATTGAAACCTATCCAGCAGGCGGCAATAGCCAGCGTCGTCGCAGATGTACCCATCCTCAGCAAAACAAACATCATCAACCCCTGTAGTACGCACATCACTATAACCGAAACGCGCGCTGTAATCTTCTGCGAAACCGTCCCCCAGACAACTCTGCCAAGCCCGTTGAACAAAGCCAACAAGCCGAGGGCGCTGCCCGCAGCAGCCGCGGTAAGACCTCCCTCAAACTCACCGAAATTCTTCAGACATTTAATCACCATCAAGCCGCAGCCCGCACTGAAAACAAACGCCAGCCATATCATCCAGAACTGAGGCGTGCGAATCGTCTGACCCTGCGTCAGGTCTCTCACCTCCGTCTTCTTGCCGCCCTCCTTCGGTGCAGGCGGATTCCAGCCCGCCGGCTTCCAGCCGCTTGGCGGGTTCGACAATAAAAACGCCCCGACGACAACCGATGCCGCAAAGATGATTCCAAAAACCAGAAATGTGCCGTTGACGCCGCGATTGGCAATCAGATTGCCCCATGAACCTGCCAGCTTGACAAAAATGAAAGCGCCCGCGCCGAATCCTGCAACGGCAAGTCCTGTTATCAACCCCTTCATGTCCGGAAACCACTTCACGCACGCAGCAATTGGGCAGACATAACCCATCCCGATACCTGCACCACCGACGATGCCGATAAAAAACAGCATCAAGCCGAAACTTGTCCCTGTAAAACCGGCAATGATGTACCCCGCACCCAACAGCAGACCGCCTATTATCGCTATAATCCGCGGCCCATATTTATCTTGTAAGCGCCCCGCAAGAATCATCACGATTGCAAACGTTGCCAGGCCTGCTGAAAATATCCACGACGTCTGCGTATCAGTGTATTTGAAAGGACCTTCAGCATCTTGCAGCGCACCGGTGAAAGCTCCCCACGCGTAAATCGCGCCAAGGCAGAGCTGAATCAGAAGGGCGCCGACAACCACCAACCAGCGATTCATCACTTTCTCTTCGGACATCTCAATCCCTTTCGATTGATTCGGAAAAAACAGCCGGATGCACAGGTTGCCCCTGCGCACCCGGCCGAACAGTTCTCTAAACAAATCGCTCCATCGATAATTAGCCGCGGCCCTTTATCAACGCCTCCACCACACTCGGGTCCGCCAGCGTCGTTATGTCACCAAGGTTGTCCGTATTCTTCTCCGCTATCTTGCGAAGTATCCTTCGCATAATCTTACCCGAACGAGTCTTCGGCAGTGACGGTGCAAACTGTATCGCCTCCGGCGCCGCAATCGGCCCTATCTCCTTGCGAACGTGAAGCACTAATTCCTTCTTCAGCTCATCGCTTTCCTCCACTCCTTCCTTCAGAGTCACAAACGCATACAGACCCTGACCCTTTATCTCATGAGGTATCGGGCATACGGCCGCCTCTGCAACCTTCTCATGGCTCACCAAAGCGCTCTCTACCTCTGCTGTCCCTATACGATGACCGGACACGTTTACCACGTCGTCGATTCGTCCCATCAGCCAGTAGTCGCCATCCTGGTCAACTCTGCACCCGTCGCCCGTGAAGTACATATCCGCAAACATCATAAAGTACGTGTCCACGAACCTGTCGTGGTCCCCCCACATCGTCCTGAACATCCCGGGCCACGGCTTGCGAATGCAGAGCTTGCCGCCTTCGTTCGCCTCGCACTGCCTCCCGTCGTCCCGCAGAACCACCGGGTCAACACCGAAGAAAGGCCTGCTTGCACTTCCGGGCTTTTGCGTATGTGCTCCCGGCAGCGGTGTTATCAGTATCCCACCGGTCTCTGTCTGCCACCACGTATCTACTATCGGACACCGCCTGCGCCCTATCTTCTCATAGTACCACATCCATGCCTCAGGGTTAATCGGCTCACCGACCGTCCCTAAAATCCGCATCGTATCAAGCTTATATTTCGCAGGCCACTCATCCCCCTGTCGCATCAACGCTCGTATCGCCGTCGGAGCCGTATAAAACACCGTCACGCCGAACTTGTCGCATATCTGCCAGAACCTGCCCGCATCAGGATACGTCGGCACTCCCTCGAACATCAGCGAAGTGGCGCCATTGGCCAAAGGCCCATAGACAATATAGCTGTGGCCTGTAACCCACCCGATATCCGCCGTGCACCAGTAAATATCATCATCGTGGACATCAAATATCACCTCGTGACTCAGCGTAACGTGCATCAGGTACCCCCCTGTTGTATGTACCACACCCTTCGGCTTGCCCGTCGAACCCGATGTGTACAGAATGTATAGTATATCTTCCGCATTCATCCGCTCACATTCGCATTCCTCGCTCGCCCCGGCCATCTCCTCCTCGTACCACACGTCCCTCCCGTCTTTAATATCACACGCATCACCGTTCACCTTCACCATTATCACGCTCTCAATGCTCGGCGTTTCCTTCAGCGCCTCATCTGCTATCTGCTTCAGGTGAATATGTTTGCCCGCTCGCAGCGATACATTGCTCGTCACCAGCAGCTTGCATTCCGAATCGTTGATGCGGTCGCGAAGTGAATCCGCGCTGAACCCCCCGAACACCACCGAGTGTATCGCTCCTATCCGCGCACACCCGAGCATTACTATCGGAAGCTCCACGACCATCGGAAGATATATCGCTACCCGGTCCCCTTTCTTTACCCCTTTGCTCTTCAGCACGTTCGCAAACTTGCACACCTCCTTGTGAAGCTCCTCGTATGTATACTTCTTAACACGCGAGTCCTCATCTCCCTGCCATATCAACGCCGTCTTCTTCGCCGTCGGTGTCCCAAGATGACGGTCAAGACAGTTATATGCAACATTAAGCTCGCCGTCTGCAAACCACGTATGCTCAATCTTCCGGCTCTTCGTGTCCCATGTATACTCCAGGCTCTTCGTCGGCTCCTTGGACCAGCTAAGCCGTTTCGCCTGCTCAAGCCAGAATCCGTCCGGGTCCTCTATCGACTGCTCCCACATCTGCTCATATTGCTCCACACTGTTGATATACGCATTCGATTTGATGGATTCCGGCGGTGGAAACGTCCGGCCTTCTGTCATCAAAGAATCAATGCCTCTCTTCTCTTCTGCCATATCACTTCTCCTTCTCTTACTAATTGATGGTTATCACGCCCCGAATTATGCGGTGTTTCTCTTCTTTCTAACTAAACTCCCGTTACGCTGTCATTGCCAATCGGCCTTTACCTTCAAATTCCGCTTGCAGCCGCGTTTATGTCTTGGTCGCCTCAGTCAAAGTAGCCATGTATATTCTGGAAACTGCTTGCTCCTGTCAACCCCAAAATACAAACTTAAAACTTGTATATGAAAGAACCCTGTGCCCGCAGCGCCTCGGCGTCACCGTTGCCCTTGTATTCTGTCCGCCAGTGCGACAGCTCAAAGCCGACCTCAGTGTTCGTATTCACCGAGTAAAGCACGTTCCCGAACACGCACCGGTTCATCGTCCTGTCGCCGCTGTTCAAATCACCCGTATCCACGTCATCCATCCCCACCCCTAAATTAAACGACCACTTGTCGTAAGGCCCCAGGCTTGCCGCAAGCCACCCGCCCGTACTGCCTATCTCCTTATAAAGCGTGGTATTCACACCCTGGCCTATCCCCCCGAAGTAGGTATTCAGATTCTGGCCGGTAAACCACTCGCCCTTGATTGTCAGATCGTCGCTCACCGGCTGTGTCAAATCAAGGTTGACCGACCAGCTCTCGAACTTCTTATTGCTCGTTCCGCTCGTGTTCAGGTCATATTCTTCTCTGCCGTAGTGACCCGAAACACCAACCGTCGTCGCCTTCGGACCAAACCACGGAAAAGTCGCGCTCGCACGACCCTGCAAGCTCGGATAACCGGCATCCTCCCCCGACTCCGAATTAGCCGGTGCACCCGTGTCACGACCTATCGTCCTCGCCACACCACCTTCCAGTTTCAGATTGCTCTCATCACCAAACGGCATCCCCTTCGTCAGCCGAATCTGAGGCCGCCGATATCCGATATTCCCCGCGTCCCACAAAACCGTATAATTCAGCGTCCGCGGAACAAGCGGCGAGAATATATCCGACGTCTGACCCGCTAAAATACTGAACTGCTCCTCAGGCCAGTCCATCGTCATATACGCATGACGCATCTGTATCTTCGCTTTGTTCTCAGCCGCGTCGCTGCCGTAAAAGTCAAACTCCACCCGACCTGCCGTCTGAACCCCCTCTTCCTCCGGCCCCTTAATCCGCATACCAAGCCGCGTCTCATTCGCCGTCATATTAAACTCATCGTCGTTCGAGTTCTGATTCTCCCTATCAACCCAGACCACGTAATTGCCCGGGTTAGTCCGCGACGTATCATAAGATGCATCTGCTTTGATATAACCATAAAGCTCGATATCCAAGCCCGATGTGACTGGCTTTTTCTCTTCCAGCTTCGTGACTCTCTCTTCAATCTCGGCCAGTTCCTCGGCTTTCGGCTTTATTGCTGGTGCCGCCTCGCGCTTTTCCAATACCCCCTTTATCTCCGAAAGCTCCTTCTCCAACCTCTCCACCCTCGCCTTCAACTCCTCATTCTCAGCAGCAAGCTGCTCATCCGTCGCCGCGCTGCAAACCCCCGCTGCCGCTACCACCAATACAACCGCCAACATCGCCTGTCTCGTTCCCACCGTCTGTCTCCTTTCCTCTATCAATAAACCTTGGCGTTTTTACTTTCTACTTCTTACTTTTTACTTTTCACTTTTTACTTGCTACTTGCTACTTGCTACTTGCTACTTCTCCTCATTCCCGCCCTTAACGCCCAAAACCCGACATTCTATTGGCCGGCCCGCCTGCCGTCAATCACCACTCCACAAATCCACCCCAAATCCAACAAAACCCGCACTCAATCGAACATCCCACCACCCCCCATCCCGGCAATCCGCAAGCCGGGACCCAGAAATAAAGGTCGTCATCCGGCCTCCAGAAATCCAAGTCTTCCCCCCGCCCGTCGGAGCGTAGCGCAGACCCCTACGGGACAGCTTCTTCCAATCGACAAACCGGGGGCCCTGAGTTTACCCGCCGCGCTGTTTGGCGGGCTTGTCGAAGGAATCCGTGGTTCATAAAACCTCCATCACCCAATTAGAACGCGGGCCATCGCCCGCCTTATTGCCTGCGATGACACGGTATTCCAATTCAGCCCCGCAGGGCTGACCTGCTAACGTTGCCTCGGCCTCTATTGCGGTGGCTAATGCCATTACCTCCGGCCGTCGCTTTGGAAATCCGGGCATGCAATTTCCCTCCACTTGGGTGTTGAATGTGTCCTCATAATCTAATTCCTTATTGGCCATTACAAGATAAACCCCCTCACCAAAAAAATCAACAAGAAAACCTCCCCCCAACGGCCTCATTTTCAACAACCACCCCCCATCTTTTTCCGCATTTTTCCCCCAAATCCCAACAAAAGACCCCCGTCCCCGCACCTTGCCCTGAGCAACCTGTACCGAGCACCGCCTGCACTGAGCCTGTCGAGTGTGTCGAGGCAGCGCAGCGCGTCGAATGGGCCCCAACCTCGCAGGTTCGAATCGTTCCGGGCCCAGTGTACTGGGGGCAAGTCGGCTGAAGGTGTTTCAGCTGGCTTTTTTAGTGTGCCGAGCCCGCCCTGCCGTGAGGGATGTCCAAGGCGAAGCATAGCTCCGAAGGCCCGGCGGTGTGACAGGCAAAGCCTGCGAGGGCCTACCTGTGTCGATTTCCGGCATGCGCTTTGCGCCGCACGGTAAGAGCCGAGATGCTGCCGGGCAGTTGACCGGAGGCGGGACGTTCGCTACATTGGTCCGTGAAACTGAGGAAGATTTTCAAGCGGGCAGAAGAACAATGAGCAACGAAGTACAGACAGTGCCGACCAGTGATGATAAACTCAAGCCGCGGTTGATTGCGTTCGAGGTGACGCGGCGGTGCCGCTATCACTGCAGGCACTGCCGGGCGGCAGCCGGGCCTACAGGAGCTAACAGCGAGCTTACGACCCAGCAGTGTAAAAAGATACTGGCGGCGATAGCGAAGTTCTGCAATTGCGTCATCATCTTTACCGGCGGCGAGCCGATGGAAAGGCAGGACATCTACGAGCTGATAAAATACGCCCGTGAGAAGGGGCTTCGGCCAGTGATGGCGACCTGCGGATACCTGATCGACGAAGGGACAATCGCCAAGCTGAAAAAGGCAGGGGTAATTTCCCTTTCGTTTTCAATCGATGGCTCATCTGCTGAAAGTCACGACAAGCTCCGGGGCAGCGAAGGCGCTTTCGATGCCGTCGTCAGGGCCACCGAGGCCGCGAGAAACGGCGGGCTGCGATTTCAGATTAATACGACGCTTAGCAAATTAAACTCGGGCGAAGTCATTGGGATAGCCGAGCTTGCCAGGCGGCTCGGTGCAGGATGTTTTAACCCGTTTATTCTTGTTCCTACCGGCCGCGGCAGGAGAATGAAAGATGCCGTTCTTGACCCGGTTGAACATGAATTGCTGCTTAACGAGCTTTTGAGAATAAAGCTAAAGGGAGAAGTAGACGTTCGGGTAACCTGCGGGCCTGCCTTTGCGCGAGTCTGTGAACAGGCGAAGGCGAAGGGTCTTGCGGCTGAGGCGAACGGCTGCATGGGCGGCAGAGGGTTCGGATTCGTCAGCTACCGAGGGGACGTTCAGACCTGCGGCTTTTTGGAGGTTTCGGCTGGCAACCTCATTGAGAATGGCTTTGACTTTGCCAGGATTTGGCTGGAGTCCAAATTCCTGAATGAGATTCGCGACACCTCCAGCTACAGAGGCAAATGCAGGGACTGCGAATATGTCGGCGTTTGCGGCGGCTGCAGGGCGCGGGCAATGGCCATTTACGGCGACTACCTTGCAGACGACCCTATTTGCGATTACCAGCCACGAGCCGGGAGCTAAGGCCAACAGCTTCCCGCCAGAGACACCGCACGCTCAACAAGGGATTTAGAACGCGCCCCAGTTCTGCTTGCCGGGAATATAGTAGCTCGGGCAGATAAAGCGGAAGATATTGGCAATCCGGCGGCTCCTTTCCACTTTCGCCTGGTCCTCCGCCTCGCGCGCCGCTAACTCGTCACCGAAGACACCCTTGAAGTATTCCTCAGCGGCCTTGTGCCTTTCGGCTTCGGTCTTGAAAAGTTCCCTTATCGCTCGCAGCTCTCCTGCATCGAGCCAGAAGCCGGCGCAGTTGGGACATTCATCGACCTCGACCTGCTTTTTGACACTGAAGAAGTGTCTCATCATGACAACGCCGTCGCACTTCGGGCAGTTGAGCCGTTTGCTGTGGTCGACGGAGACATTGGGGGCAAGCTCAATTTCGAGCAGTGCCTGGCCTGCCTCTTCGTGCGGCTCATCGAACTTCTTCAGCTCGAAATTATCGAACCATATTCCGCCGCAGCCGCCCTTGCAGACATCGACCGTGACATCACCTGCGGCGACCTGCTGTAACTGATTTCCACACGCCGGACATTTCATAGCTCGCTGTCCTCCCAAAAGGGTTAATCAAAGAACACATCTATCATATCGGCAGAGAATACCCGAAGCGTTAGCGTGCGTCAAAGATAAACTGCCCTTCTCGCGCGAGACAAATGAAGCAGAACATATAGGAGCAACCGTGGAAAATAGTTGCGGCAGAGGCACGAGAAGCTATAATCCGAGCGATTTGCTCTCTTGCGAAGAAGTGAAATGAGGGACTAAAGGAAAGGACTTGTCATGGAGTTTGGCGGGCTTGATATTGCTGTATTTGTGGGCTTTGTCGTATGCGTGATCAGTCTGGGGATTCTGAAAAGCCGACATGAAAAGACGGGCGAGGACTACTTTCTGGCTGGACGCGGGCTTAGCTGGTGGCTTATCGGGTTTTCGCTCATCGCGGCAAACATCTCGACAGAACAGTTTGTGGGCATGAGCGGCAATGCCGCCAGCCATATTGGACTGGCAATTGCGAGCTACGAGTGGATGGCGGCGATAACGCTGGTGGTGGTGGCGTTTTGCTTTCTGCCGTATTTTCTGCGCGCCGGGATATTTACGATGCCGGAGTTTTTAGAGTATCGGTACAACGCAACGGCAAGGACAATTATGGCGGTGGGCACGATACTTATATACATGCTGCTACTCGGCTCGGTGACGTATGCCGGAGCGGTGACAATCAGCACCATGGCAGAGAAGATGGGCTATAACGTGTCGCTTGCCACCGGCTCGCTGGTCATAGGGCTGATTGCTATGGTTTATGTGGTCAGCGGCGGCCTTAAGGCCTGTGCCTGGGCGGACCTGATTCAGGGAAGCGCCCTCATTCTCGGCGGCGGATTCGTTATGTACTTTGCGTTCGACAAGCTGGGCAGCGTAACTGAGGCGGCGAAGATAGTCGATGTCAATACCGGTGCGGTGGCAATTCAGACGCTGAAGGAAGGGACGGGAGCGGTCGAACGGTTCTGGGATCTGAACAGGGTTCGGATGAACATGTTCCTGCCGAGCACAGACCAGACGCTCCCCTGGACAGCTCTTATGCTGGGCCTGTGGATACCGAACTTTTACTACTGGGGATTAAACCAATACATCACGCAGCGGACGCTCGGTTCGTCTTCGCTGAAGGAAGGGCAAAAGGGAATCGTGTTCGCTGCATTCCTAAAGCTTCTTATTCCGTTCGTGATTGTCGTGCCTGGTATCATCGCGTTTAACCTTTATGCAACCGATATGAAGAATGCGGCAGTTGCCGACAACGCCCCGGTGATGGCGAAATACCTCAAGGCCAATCCTGCAACCACACTTGTTGACGTGGTGAAGGAACCGACCGAAGACGTGATTGCAGACTGGGAGCCGGGCAGGTTTATGATTGCTCTCTACCCGACCGAAGAAGAACTCAAGAGCGTCAAGACGAAGAATCCATGTGTGTTGCCAATGACTGAACAGAAGTTCTTGGAGACAACCATAGATACTGAAAAGATTCTTGTCTTCGACACAGAGAAAGACCAGTCATGGGCCAGCACGTTCGGCGCTCTCGCGGCAGAAGTAAAGGCCTACAACGAAAAGGCAGAGGCACTGGCTAAAGCCGAGAATAAGAAGACTGGAAAGGAGCCCTTCATTGCGTACAAGTATGATACCGCTATGGCACAGCTTCTATCGACGGTGCTGCCGCAGAATGTTGGCTTGCTTGGATTCGTACTGGCGGCGTTGCTGGGCGCGGTGGTAAGCTCGCTTGCGGCCATGCTGAATGCGGCCTCGACGATCTTTACGATGGATATATACAAGAAGTACATCTCACCACAGGCATCGCAGAAGGGGATTGTGTTCCTTGGGCGGCTTTGCGTTGTCGTCTTTGCGTTCGTCGCGGTCATGCTGGCGCCTCAATTGGGTAATCCGAAGATAAGCAACAGCATCTTTACGATTATCCAGGAGGGCCAGGGACTCATATCACCCGGCATCCTGGCGGTGTTTGCGTTCGGTCTTATAGTCCGCAGAGCACCGGCGGTTGTGGGCGCTGTCGGGCTGCTGACGAACATGGTTATGTATAGTGCATTCAAGTTGGTCTCAATGCACAGGGGCCTTATGGAAGTGCCGATACTGAAATTACTGTTGAACAACTTCCTGAATCGAATGGCGGTGTGCTTCGGTATCTGTATCGTTGTGATGATTATCATTACTCTGGTCAAGCCGCTGAAGGAACCGGTGAAGTTCGAGCAGAAGACGGACCTGAATCTGGAGACAAGCAATGGCGCAAAGCTTGCCGCCGTTGCAGTGGTGATTATCACGGTGGTTTTCTACATCCTGTTCAGCCCGATAGGACTGGCGAAATAGTATGGGCAGGAAGTGAAGGAATTGTGCCAAAAAGGGGTCGGCTGGTTTGTTATTGCAGGCCAGCCGATTTTTTTATAGCTTTATGTGGTTTTCGGTGGGCTAATATGGCTACAGACGAACAGACAATCAAGGGGCAATTCGAGGCGAGGGTCTCATATAACAGGCAAATCAGGGCCTGCTACCGGCAGTTGGGGTTGGAGCTTGCCGGGCCGGGCGGCGACGCGTTCGCCCAGGCCCAGCCGGGCCAGTTTGCCGAGTTTGATGTAAGCACAGCCGCCCTGCCGCCGGCAGAGCAGATACCGGAGCAGCTTCGCGATACATCTCGGCGGGAGGTGCTTTTGCGAAGGCCGTTTAGCTTTGCCAGAGTCGCCCGAAACGGCAGCACAACAGAGCTTGACGTCTTGTACTGCGTGCTGGGCCCCGGCACACTGCGGATGACGACCCTGCGCAGCGGTGACAAACTGAGTTTAATCGGGCCGTTAGGCAGGGGCTTTTGGGTCCCGCAGGGCAAGACCAAGGCGCTTCTGGTGGCTGGCGGGATGGGTGCACCGCCGCTGCAGCATTTGGCACAGGTGCTGACAGCCGACTATCCGCAGATGGAGCCGATTGGCTTTGCAGGGGCAAAGACGGTGGACGATTTGCCCTTTGAGGTAACAAGGGACAAGGTCTCGCAGGGACTGGGATTTTGGCTGGCTGAGTTTTCGCAATACGCAGTAGAATCGCTCGTCGCGACCGACGACGGTTCTGCCGGCGTCAAAGGGATGGTGACGGACTGCTTAGCCGACTGGCTGAAGGAAAGCCACCCCCCTGCTGCTGAGACCATTATCTATGCGTGCGGGCCTGAGCCGATGCTTGCGAAGGTGGCGCAGATAGCAAGAGAGAAACGTATCGATTGTCAGGTCAGTATGGAACGGCTGATGGCCTGTGGGATAGGCCTCTGCCAAAGCTGCGCAGTGGAGTGCAGGGTGGATGGGTCGGGTGAAACGGTTTATAAGCTGTGCTGCAAAGACGGCCCCGTGTTCGATGCAAAGGAAGTCGTATTTTAACCACGAATTAACACGAATTGCCACAAAAGGAAAAAAGTTTTCAGACAGGCACTGATAGACACTGATTTTTTGGATTCTGGATTCTCGGCTGCGCGGAAATGACAAGGGATATGAGTGATACGGTTGATATGACGGTAGAGTTTGGGGGGTTGAAGTTGGCGAATCCGGTGTGGACGGCGTCGGGGACGTGCGGCTATGCCGACGAGCTAAGTGACTTTATGGATGTAAATGCGCTCGGCGGGTTTATTACCAAGAGCGTAACGCTGAAACCACGCAAGGGAAATCCCACGCCGCGAATTATCGAGACCGATGCGGGGATGCTAAACGCTATCGGCTTAGCGAATGTGGGATTAGAGAAGTTCATCGAGGAGAAGCTGCCTGTCTTGAGCCGGATGAAGCCGGCGGTGTTTGTCAATGTAGCAGGTGAGAGAATCGAAGAATACGTAGCGGTGGCCGAGCGATTAGCGAGCGAAGAGGCAATAGCCGGCTTCGAGTTGAATATAAGCTGTCCGAACGTAAAGAAAGGCGGGATAACATTCGGCACCGATGCGGGATTAGTCAAGGAGATAACATCGGCGGTAAAGGAAGCGTGCGGCGATAAAATGCTGATGGTAAAATTGACGCCGAACGTGACGGATATAAGCATAACGGCTAAGGCGGCGGTCGAGGCCGGGGCTGATGCGCTTAGCTTGGTCAATACCTTTACTGCAATGGTGATTGATATCGAGACCCGCAGGCCGGTGCTTGCCAACCGAACGGGGGGACTTAGCGGCCCTGCAATAAAACCGATTGCGGTCTATATGGTGAACAAGGTCTATAGCGAGGTTGCCAAAGAAAAAGGCGTGCCGATTCTGGGTGGCGGCGGGATACGGACGGCATCGGATGCGGTTGAGTTTATGTTGGCAGGTGCGAGCTGCGTCGCGGTGGGCACGGCAAGTTTCATCGAGCCGAATTGCGCGGTAAAGATTATCGAAGGGATTGGCAAATACTGCGAGCGTCACAACATAGCGAATGTCAGAGAGCTAATCGGCTCAGTTGAATAAATGATGGAGTTGAATATGACAAAACCAACTGTTTTTATGGTTTTGCTTTTGCTCACCTGTGCGGCATTTGGGGCGAGTGTGACAAATCTTCGGTGCGAGTATCGGGTCAATCCGATAGGGATAGACGCAGAACGGCCGCGGCTTAGCTGGGTCATCGAGTCGGACAGGCGCGGCGAGGTGCAAATAGCATATCGACTGATTGTCTCAACGCACAAGGGTGAAATGGCTAACGACAAGGGAACGATGTGGGACAGCGGCAAGGTGCAATCGAACGCGAACATTCAAATCGAATACGCGGGAAAACCGCTGCACTCGAACGCGCAATATTTCTGGAAGGTGAAGATATGGGACAAGGATGGGAAGGTGGGTGCGTGGAGTGGGCCAGCTTGGTGGAGCATGGGACTACTTGAGGAGAGCGACTGGCGGGCGAAGTGGATAGGGCTTGATAGAGCCGTCGGCGGAGACGATCCGGATACGGAGTATCGGCGGCTGTCGGCGAGGATGCTGCGCAAAGAGTTTGCGGTGAAGAAGCCCATCGTGCGTGCAACAGCTTACATGTGCGGCCTGGGGCTGAGCGAGCTGTATATCAACGGAAGGAAAATCAGGAACCGGGTGTTGTCACCGGGTCTGACGGAATATCCCAAGCGGTCGCTGTATGTCACTTATGATGTCGGGGAATATCTGAAGAAGGGGAGCAATGCCGTCGGTGTAATTCTCGGTAACGGTCGGTATTTCTCGCCGCGTTTGACGCATATGTTTGACGTGCGTCTGCCGAATCCGCTTTACGGGCTTCCGAAGCTGCTGCTGCAGGTTGAGATTGACTATGAGGATGGGACACAGGAGGTTATCGTAAGTGACGAGAGCTGGAAGGTAACTTCGGACGGGCCAATCACAGAGAACAATGAGTACGACGGAGAGAAGTACGATGCGAGGAAAGAAAAGGCGGGCTGGAGCGAGGCGGGATTTGACGATTCGGGATGGCTGGATGCAGAGCTTGTGGGCAGGCCGAGCGAGCGAATAGAGGCAGAGAAAGCAGAGCCAATCAGGGTGACAGGGATAATCAAGCCGGTTAAGGTAACCGAACCAAAGCCGGGAATGTTCATCTTTGATATGGGCCAGAACATGGTCGGCTGGGTACGGCTGAAAGTTGAAGGGCCAAAGGGAACGGCGGTGAAGATGCGATTTGCCGAGGCGCTGAAGGACGACGGGACGCTCTACATGGACAACATACGGCTTGCCAAGGTAACGGATGTCTATACGCTGAAGGGCGAGGGCGTAGAAGAATGGGAGCCGAGGTTTACGTATCACGGATTTCGCTATGTCGAGATGACCGGTTATCCGGGCAAACCGGATTTGACAACGATTGAGGGAAGAGTCGTTCACGATGATATCGAGCAGAGGGGAACATTTGAGTGTTCGAATGAGACTATCAATCAGATTTACCGCAATGCGGTCTGGGGCATCAGGGGCAATTACAGAAGCTTGCCGACTGATTGTCCGCAGCGCGATGAGCGTCATGCGTGGCTTGGTGACAGGGCGACGGGGTCTCGTGGAGAAACCTATATTTTTGATATTGCTGCGTTGTATTCGAAGTGGCTTGGTGACATAAGGGATGCGCAGAAGCCGAGCGGGAGTCTTCCGGATGTGTGTCCGGCATATTGGCCTCTGTATAAAGATGTGATCACGTGGGCCGGCGATAACGCGACGTGGAGTGGGACGTATATTATCCTGCCCGGCATGCTGTATGACCAGTATGGAGACCTGCGAATCGTGCGTGAGCACTATCCTACTATGAAGAAGTGGGTCGATTACATGACATCGAATTACCTTGAGGATGGGATTCTCAACAGAGACACGTATGGTGATTGGTGCGTGCCGCCGAACGACCCGAATGTGATTCATACGAAGGACCCCAACAAGATAACAGAAAAGGCGTATCTTGGGACGACGTTTTTCTATTACGAGCACCTGCTAATGACCCATTATGCAAAGCTGTTAGGCAAAGCAGAGGACGCGAAGCACTTTGCCGCGCAGGCAGATATGATAAAGGAGGCATTCCAGAAGAGATTTTTCAACCCCGACACAGTGACATATAGTAACGACACGGCGACGGTCAATGTGCTGGCTTTGGCGTTCGGGCTTGTGCCTCAAGAATATGAGCAGCGCGTATTGGAGAACCTGGTGGCGAAGATAGAAGGTCAGCACAGCGGACATATACCTTGCGGACTTGTGGGTATGCAATTTTTGATGCGGACTCTGACCAATCACGGGCGAGGTGATATTGCTTATCGGTTTGCGACACAGCGGGATTACCCGAGCTGGGGGTATATGATCGAGGAGGGTGCAACAACGATATGGGAGCTGTGGAACGGCAATACGGCAGATCCTGCGATGAATTCGCGCAATCACGTAATGCTGTTAGGTGATTTCAATATATGGCTGTATGAGTGTTTGGCTGGTATCCGGCCCGATTTGGATAGACCCGGATTCAGGCATATTGTGATTAGACCTGTGTTGCTGGGTGATCTTGAATATGTCAGGGCTTCACACATGAGCTTGTTCGGGATGATACACAGCGAATGGAAGCGGGCGAAGGACAGTTTCAGGCTTGACGTGACTATTCCCTGCAATACAACGGCGAAAATATATGTGCCCACTGAAGATTCGGCATCGGTGACTGAAGGCGGCAGGCCGGCAGCCGATGCGGAGGGCGTGAAGCTATTGAGGAAGGAAGGTGACGTAGTTGTGTATGAGGTTGGTTCAGGCAAGTACTCATTTATTGCGAAACCAAGCAAATAGCGTAGTGGGATGACATTTGGAGGGCATGTTATGGGTCGGCGGATATTTGCGATTGCGTTCATTTACGCGTGCACCGCAGCGGCGTGGCTCGTCCTTTCAGGTATAACGCTTGTCCGGACGGAGACACAGGATGTCAAGCTAAGAGGCAGCATTGGGGAATTGTGGGGAACGGAACAGACACAGCTTGCTCCGACTGTGGCCAGCAGCCCGGCAGGAGCGAGACAAGGCACCAGCACAGTAGGCAGCTGCGCGGCACTTAAGGCAAGCGACATCAAGGTTGATATGAAACTTGACCACCGAAGAAAAGGACTGCTTTGGTATTCGACGTACAACGTGACATTCTCGGGCAGATATGAGATTGCCAACACCTCCAACGAGGCCCGGGAGATGCGGGTTGAATTCACGTTCCCAAGCGTGGAAGCTATCTACGATGATTTTCGGCTGGCAGTTGGCGGCAGCGAGGTCGAGGACGTCGACCTGAACCTGGGCAAAATCACAAGAGATATCACGGTAGCCGGCGGTGCAGTAGAGACTCTGGAGATTTCGTATAAATCGCAGGGATTAGACAGGTGGTCCTACGACTTTGGTGTGAATGTGAGCCAGGTAAAGAACTTTTCGCTGGTGCTGACAACTGATTTCGACGAGATTGACTTTCCATCAGGGAGCATCTCACCGACCAACAAGGAAAAGACAAGTGACGGATGGAAACTTCTGTGGGAGTATTCCAATCTGCTGACAGGGGTCAAAATAGGAATGGTGACCCCACAGAGGTTGAACCCCGGCCCATGGGCAAGCAAGGTGACCGCTGCGGCCCCGGTGTCGCTGTTTTTGTTTTTCTTTCTGTTGTTTGTGCTGACGACCATCAGGAAGGTTAATATTCATCCGATGAACTACTTCTTTGTTGGTGTGGCGTTCTTCAGTTTTCACCTGCTTCTTTCATATCTGGTAGACCACATATCGATACATCTCGCGTTTTGGATTTGCTCCGGGGTTTCGATATTCCTGGTCATCTCGTATATGCGGCTGGTTGTGGGTCCGCGCATGGCGTTTGTCGAAATTGCCGTGTGTCAGCTTGTTTATCTTGTGTTTTTCTCGTACACATTCTTCTTCGAGGGCTACACGGGCCTTGCAATTACGATCCTGTGCATTTGCACGCTGTTTGTGGTCATGCAAACAACGGGTAAGGTGGACTGGGATAAGGTACTTGCCAAAGGCGAAATGCCGATGACACCGAAGCCAAAGTCGAATAAAGAAGTCAAGGGCACGGAGATATGATTTCATGGGCAAGACAACGCGTCGTCAATTCTTGAAGAAGGCTTCATCAGCGGTGGGTGCGGCCGTCGCTCTGCCGTACTATGTACCTTCGCAGGTATTGGGCAAAGACAGAGCGGTAAGCCCGAGCAATAAGATTACAATCGGGATGATAGGCATAGGCGAACACGGCAAAGAAATGAACCTGAAGAGCTTCCTTGCCGAGCCGGATGCGCAGATTGCGGCGGTATGCGAGGTCGATGATGAACGGCTGTTCGATGCACAGAATGAGGTGAACAAGGCGTACGGCAGCAGTGACTGCGCGATATACCGTGACTTTCGCGAAGTGCTTGTCAGGAACGACATAGATGCGGTAATGATAAGCACGCCCGACCACTGGCATGTACCGATGGCGATAATGGCGGCGAAGGCGGGCAAAGATGTGCAGATGGAAAAACCGACCCTAACTGTGCGGGAAGGACAGGAGCTGGTCAAGGTCATACGGAAGTACAATCGTGTTTTTCAGATGTCAACTGAGGATAGGTCGATTTATGTGTACCATCGCATGGCGGAATTAGTTCGCAACGACCGCATCGGCAAGCTGCATACGATTCGAGTGGGGCTGCCGAGCGGGTACTGGATTCACGGGGATTACGACCCTGGCGGCAAATGGAAGCCGGAGTTGGTCCCCGAAGGATTTGATTATGATATGTGGCTGGGTCCTGCACCGGAAGCGCCTTATACGCCAGCTCGATGCCACTGGAATTTTAGATGGATTCTGGACTACTC
Source organism: uncultured Pirellulales bacterium (assembly GCA_964514115.1). GTDB lineage: Bacteria > Planctomycetota > Phycisphaerae > Sedimentisphaerales > Anaerobacaceae > CAZEPI01. The sequence goes on from CAZEPI010000003.1 coordinate 255,784, forward strand.
CGGCGGGATGCTCTCTGACTGGGGGGCACATTTGGTCGATACGGCGCAGTGGGGCAACGACACGGAGCACACCGGCCCTGTGGAGGTTGAAGGCAAGGGTGCATTTCCCGCGAAGGGTCTGTACAATGTGGCAAAGGAGTTTCACATCAAGTACAAGTACGCCAACGGTGTCAAAATGATAGTCGAATCGACTGAGCCGAGCATCCGGTTCGAGGGGACCGACGGCTGGGTCGGCAATACCGGCTGGCGAGCCAATCTCGAAGGAGAACCGAAGGAGATTCTTGACTCGGTGATCGGGCCAAACGAGATTCACCTTTATACTTGCCCTGCAGGCGAGCATCACAACTTTCTCGACTGCGTGAAAAGCCGGAAAGCCCCGTACTTTCCCGTTGAGATTGGGCATCGGTGCTGCAGCGTGCTGCATCTGGGAAATATCTCGATGCTGCTGGGCCGAAAGCTGAGCTGGGACCCGGATACCGAACGCTTCATTGACGATGCGGAGGCAAACCGGATGCTGTCACGGCCGATGCGAGGCCGCTGGCACTTATAACGAGAGATTAGTACGAGGTCTGACGACTTATGAGCTGGATTAGCAGGAAACAGTTGAGCATTACCATAGTTTTGTGCATGCTTCTGCCTGTAGCAGGCAGCGCTATCGAGCGCATCGAACTGACGGGCGCGGATGCGACCGTGTGGCAGCCGCCTACAGGCGAATGGCGAATCGTAGGTGAGGTTTCCATAAATCCTCGAAACACGAAGCTACTAACCACCAGGCCGGGGGCAGGGATAATCATAAACGGCAGAATGGGCGATACCGTACCGCTTGTCACCAAGCAGGAATTCGCAGACGTCAGGGCACACATTGAGTTTATGATTCCGAGGGGTTCAAATTCGGGCGTCTATTTTCAGGGACGTTATGAGCTTCAGATTTTTGATAGCTGGGGCAGGGAAAAAGGCGACTATCCGGGAATCGAGTGCGGCGGCATCTATCAGCGATGGGACGAGAATCGGACACCGAAGGGCTATGAGGGTCATTCGCCTCGGATGAACGCTTCGCTGCCGGCGGGCCAGTGGCAGAGCTTGGACGTCGTTTTCAGGGCGCCTCGCTTCGACCCGCGAGGCAACAAAATCCTGAACGCGTGTTTTGTAAAGGTCGAGCACAACGGTAAGGTTATCCACGAAGGCGTAGAGCTAAGCGGCCCGACCCGCGGCAGCGTATCCGAGACCGAAGCAGCTATCGGACCACTCCTGCTCCAGGGCGACCATGGCCCGGTGGCATATCGCAACATCTGGGTAATGCCAATCAGTCTGGACAAGATGGGGCTTACAAACCCCTTCTTCGCAATGGATACCGCGACAATCGATGCCAATCATGCTATGCCTCAACAGCAGGTTGAAATGGTCAAGGAGCTGGGCTATGCGGGAATCGCTTTCTGGCCTGCAAATCCCAAACAACAGGGCAACGCATTGAAAGACCTTGTAACCGAGCTGAGCAGAAACGAGTTGGCGGTATTTCCGGTGTACTTCAGCATCAGTGTGGAGAACGCAAGAGAACAAAACTTGCCTTCGATAATGGAGGCAGTCAGGGTACTGGGCCGCTACAACGGAACGATATGGCTGGCCATTACCAGGGAAAACTACAGTTCGTTGAATGCTTACAGGGACGATGACGCCGTGGAGCTCATAACCGAGATAGCCGACGATGCCGAAGAGCAGAATGTAAAGGTGGCGCTCTATCCGCATGTGGACTTCTGGATGGACGACGTGGAAGATGCGCTTCGCCTGGCCAGGGAGACAAATCGCCGAAATGTTGGGGTTACATTTAATCTGTATCACTGGCTGCGCACCGGGGACCCAGCAGATATGGAAAAGCTATTGAGTGAAGTGATGCCGTACCTGTCTGTGGTGACGATTAACGGCTCATCAACGGCCGGCTCGATAGAGCCGCTCGGCGAGGGAACATTTGACGTTTACAGTTTTTTGAAGGCACTTAACCGTTTGGGCTTTGAGGGACCAATCGGGCTGCAGGGCTACGCAGTCCAGGGCGATGTGCATAAGAACCTCAAGCGTTCTATGGAAACGTGGCGGCGTTATTCGGACATGATTGCAGCGGACAAACTTGACTGAGGCAGGCACAAAACAGTAGGCTGACAACACTATTGGAAGAAGCAAGTGGCTATGACAGAAGACAAAGATAAGTTGTATGAGCAGCGGCTGAAGCGTTACGTAACAGCGATGCGAAATGAAAAGCCGGATATGGTCCCGATACGGCCATTCGTGGCGGAGTTCACGGCCAGATATGCAGGTTTCACGTGCCAGGAGGTGACACACGATTACGAAAAGGCGTTTATCGCGGCGAGGAAATGTGCTGCGGATTTTGACTGGGACGCCGTAGTGAGCAATATGGTGTATGTCTGGACCGGACTGACCGAGGCAATCGGGACGAAATATTACGGCGTACCCGGACTGCAGGTTCCGGCTGACCGCGGGTTTCAGTATCTCGAGCCACCTGAACAAGAAGCGTTTATGAAGCCGGATGAGTACGATGAGCTAATCAAGGACCCGACGGGATTCTTGTTCAACATCTGGCTGCCGAGGACATCCAGGTATGTAAGCAAAATCGGCGAGCCGACCACGTTTGAGAACAATCTCTCATTTCTCAAGGGCGGTATGGCAATGCTGCAATACTTCAACTCCTTCGGCAAACAAAATGAGCTTCTGCGAACCGAGTGCGGGACAGTGTCGGCCATTTCCGGGATATTTAAGGCGCCGCTTGATATTATTGCGGATAAGCTGCGGGGATACCTCGGCTTGCTGACGGATTTGCACGAGAGGCCGAAAAAGGTTATGGCGGCGTGCGAAGCACTGATGCCGCACTTAGAGTGGGTGGCGCTGTCGGCGGCGTCGAAAGAAGTGCCTATTGGCTACTGGATGCATCGCGGCTGCGTGCCATTTGTGAATATGGAGCATTTCAACAACTTCTACTGGCCGACGGTCAGGCCGATTATCGAGTCGATATGGTCGAAGGGCTACCAGGTCTTGTTCTATGCAGAGGGTAACTGGGATGCGCATTTGAAAAGCTTTGCGGAGCTGCCGGACGGGTGCATTGTGTATCACTGCGACCGCGGGGATATATTCCGCGTCCACAAAGAAATTGGGCATAAGTTCTGCATCAGTGGGGGAATACCCAATACGCTGCTGAGTATGGGCACGGAGCAGGAGGTGCGGGACTACTGCAAGAAGGTTATAGACGGCGTGGCGGGTGACGGCGGGTACATTATGGACGCCAGTGCGATTATTCAGAACGACGCGAAGGTGGAGAATATGCGGGCAATGACGGAGGCGACACGCCGGTATGGCGTGTATTGATTATTGATAAGCGATGACTGATTACCTGCCAGGCAGATAGCGACAAGGAGATATCCATACTATGGCCGAAGAAGACAAAACCGTCAGAAAGCCGGGGGTGGCATTTCCGTGGGAAGAGAAGCTAAAAGAATTAGGCGAGATAAGGGGCGATGCCGAGCTTATCAAAAAGGTATGGGAAGACGTTGACGCTTTAGCATACGTCTATATCTGGCATTGCCTCTTGTCATTCTGAGAAAAGGACAGGCCGAGGGTTGATGTAACGGAAGATGCTCGCCGCACAGCAAAGCATTTGCGTCGGGTTCACGACTATCCATCTCTTTTCGTACAGCGGAACCAGAGAGGAATTTTCAGGGAGGATAGGGTCTATGCCTTCAGAGATGAGGGTGGCACAGGCAGGACCAGTTGACATGGGGAATGGTGGTTTTCGATTTGCGATTTACCATTTGCACGTTATAATCCGACAGAAGTGTTCTAACCAGAACTGACTGGTGAAGGCAAGGTAATTGATATGGACAGAATATCGAGAAGGGCTTTCTTGAAGGGTGCGGCGGGGGCACTGGCCTTTCCATACGTCGTCAATGCGGCAGCACTGGGCAAGGATGGGGCAGTCGCGGCGAGTGAGCGGATAGTGATGGGCTGTATCGGGGTCGGGCAGATGGGGACGTACCACCTGCGAAGCTTGCTGCACGTTGAAGATGTCCAGATTGTAGCCGCGTGCGACGTCCGCAAGATGTTCCGGGACAGGGCTCAAGCGATGGTGAACCGGCAGTATGGAACGAAAGACTGCACCACATACAATGACTTTCGCGAGCTTCTGGCCAGGGAGGACATTGACGCTGTCACCATAGTTACACCGGAGCATTGGCATGGCCTGATTGCGATTGAGGCGGCAAATAGACATAAGGCAATGTATTGTGAAAAGCCACTGGATGTGAATTTCGCCGTGAGCAAGGCAGTGCGGGATGCCGTGAACAAAAATGGCGTAGTGTTTCAGCATGGATGCCAGCAACGAAGCGATGCCAGATTCCGGCAAGCGTGCGAACTGGCGCGAAACGGCAGACTCGGCAAGCTTCATACTATCATGGTGGGTTCGCTGACGAGCGGTTCGTTTCCGAATCAGCCGAACGAGTCAGTGCCTCCCAAAGAGGAATTCGACTATGACAGATGGCTGGGACCTGCACCGTGGACGCCATACAGCTACCAGCGGTGTGCTTCGCGCGATATGGGAACAAACGGATGGTGGACGCACATTCACGATTATTCGCTTGGCGGAATCAGCGGCGCATATGGGATTCACCATATAGACATTGCGCAATGGGGCAATGGCACCGATCATACAGGGCCGGTCGAGATTGAGGGGACGGGGACCCTGCCTGAAGATGGCCTGGCGGACACTTTCACAGACTGGGACGTTGAGATAGAGTATGCCAACGGCGTCAAGTTGATATACATGGGGACAAAGACAGCAATGGACAAGGCCTGGCAGTTCCGGTCATATCCGCACAGTGGCCTGGTACCGGGCTGTGGTGTAATGTTCGTAGGCAGCGAAGGTTGGGTGCTCGTTGGGCGGGGCAACATTTACGCGGAGCCGCAGTTGCTGTTGAAGGAGGTGATAAGCCCCGAAGAGATTCGGCTTTACAGGAGCGACGACCATCGGCAGAATCTTCTCGACTGCCTCAAGGGTGGCAGAGAAACGATATGCCCAATTGAAACTGCTGTGCGGAGCGACGCGATATGTCATCTGAGCGACATTGCAATTCGATTGGGGCGACGACTGCGTTGGGACCCGCAAAAAGAGCTGTTCGTCAACGATGATGAGGCAAACCGAATACTGAGCCGGCCGATGCGAAGTCCCTGGCATCTTTGACACCCACCTGCCGAGCACTGCGCCTCCCTTCAGCAATGCACCAGGACTCCTTGCGGGCCGACCACCAGATTAGCCGCCCGGGCAAAGAATAACAGAGATGTACCATCACCGTAACAATTCCGTAGCGCACGCGAGTTAATACAACAGTATGGATTAAGCACAATACTCAATAACCACGGGGTAAGCCATGAATAGAAACCACTGTCAAATGTCACTGTGTGCAGCAGCAGTGCTTCTGTCTTCGGTCTGTTTTCCGGCGATATCTGCGGCTGTTGACATAAAGATTGTCAACTTGACGATTGAACCGGTCAAGACAGGACAAAACGGCCTGCGAGTCGAAGTGCAGAACCTGTCGCAACAAAACCGGTTTTTCGCAATCCATATCCAGACCAGAGGCACCGAAGGGGGCTGGGGTAAACCATTCTTCGAACCGCTGAGAGGCAAAGAATACAAGTCACTCCACTTCGAGTACGAATTGCCGGCAGACATTTGCAGCGCGACAATTCTGCGTCTGCGGTTCTACGAGCCGCAATCGCCGCAAACATTCGACCCCGATAACTGCTATAAGAAGGTCGTGTATTATCTGGCCGACCTCGAACAGAAGGACCTGCTGCACGAACCCCTTGCAGAAGCGCCTGTCGCGCACGCACGCGGCGCCCGGGAAGTGCTGCATCAAATGCAGGAACACGTCGCCGACTGTAATGATGGTCCGGCGATGCTGCTGCTGACGAATGAATTCCGACAGAGAGCGTTTGGCTCACAGACACAGACATTCTCGCGATTCGCCGAAAAATTCCGGCAGATGCAATTTGCCAACCTTCAGGCGCAGACTCTATACGAACACAAAGGACGGGTCATTCTGAACGAACGCCGCAGGGATGTGACGTGGATGGCTGATTTTGTGCAAATTGACGGAGTCTGGAAAATTGACTACCTGTTCTTTGACGGCGGCGACTGGAAAGAAAAGCTGCTGCCGATGCTGCAGAAATACACAACAGAGCATTTTGATATCTACTTCTACGAAGACTCAACGGCAAAGGCCGACATTGACAGCATAGCAAGAGAAAAAGAACGCGGCTTCAGGGAAATCAGCCATTTCATCGGGCAGCCCTCCGATACACGCATCTGCCTGGTCTTGTTCCAGGACGAGGAAACAAAATACGCCGAAATGGGGCATCGCGGGATGGGGCTAGCCTACGGGCAAACCATAGTCGAGGTGTATAACAGGAATAACAAGCTGGACCCCTACCACGAAACGACACACATCCTCATGTATGAACACGGGCGCCCGCCAGCTATCTTCGACGAAGGATTTGCAGTGTATATGTCCGAAAGACTCGGCGCGCACGCACTGGAAGAACTCGGCGGAGCCAATGCGACCATCTGCGAAAGAGTCTCGAAGCTCAGGGAGGAAAAGAAACTGATAGAATTGAGCGAGCTGCTCACCTACCCGGAAATTGGTTCACGTCGCAGCAAACCTGGGATATCTTATCCCCAGGCGGCGAGCTTCGTGAAGTTCCTCATCGAAGAGTTCGGCAAAGACAACTTCTTAGAGGCATACAGCCGTCTCAAAAACCCCTCCAACGACGCTGAAGCTGCACACAACATCGGGATATTGCAGGAAATATACGGTAAGTCGCTTGGGGAGCTTGACAAGCAATGGCAGCAGACGTTTAATTAGTTGACTATGGAAACACTGAGATTATTGCGAGACTATTTTCCCATGGCCATTTATACCGGCAAGTGCCTTTTGTTCATCAGCGAAAACTGGCGGGTAGAGCTGAGCGAGCACAAGGAAAGTGATTTCAGCAAAGGTAAGGACCAGCCGTCGGTGATTCGCGTTAAAATCGAAAAAAGGGCGCTGAACGGAGATTTGGTGCAGGGACACTACGAGGATTTTCAGCTTGCATCCCTGGGTGAACTGGCTGAGCAGATAGAAAAATACGTGCAAATGGCAATAGGTGCGAATTTGCGCGAGATGATAGAATAAGTTGCAGGTTGCGTGTCAGAAGTTGGATGTCACACGTCATGAGACAGGAAGAAAACCGTGCGTTTGGAAATAGAAGAGGTTGACGGGGCACTTGTCCTCACGGTGAAGGTGGTGCCTGGCAGCAGCAGGACGGCAATCGCGGGTGTTCTGGACGGTATGCTGAAGGTCAAGGTTGCAGCGCCGCCTGAAAAAGGCAAGGCCAACAAAGCCCTTCTGGATTTCTTAGCCGGGAAGCTGGGCGTGAAGAAAACAACCCTAAGTATAATTCAGGGGCAAACCAATCCGGTCAAGCAGGTAGAGGTTGCGGGAATCTCTCCGCAACTCATATCAGAAAAGCTCGGCTTGCAGTCCGAGCAGTAAGGGTATTGCCGCATATTCTGTTGAAATTGACATCGAAACAGCTTAGCATCAGTCAGTCGGACAGGTGAAGTGACACAAGACATTTGAAGTTGGGGCTGGCTGATGGCTGAGTATTCAAGTCCAATGGTTCAAATCGAGCAGCACCGCCCTGCTGATGAGACGTCTCTTGGGTATATGCTGAAGTTAGCCGGGCCGATGATAGTGACGACGGTCTCGTTTACCGTGATGCAATTCGTGGACCGGTTCATGGTTTCGCGGCTCGGCACGGCTGCCCTGGCGGCGGTGATACCGGCGGGCTTTGTCAGCTTCATTCCGGGGGCATTTATCCTTGGGATGTTTGTCAGCGTGGCAACGTTCGCAAGCCAGAGCCTGGGCAGAGGTCGCAAAGGCGAGTGTTCGAGCTACTGCTGGCAGGCGATATACATGGGCGTGGTTTACGCGGGGGTAGTTTTAGCGATTGGTTGGCCGGCGGCCCGGGTGATATTTGCCGGTATGGGGCATGAGCCGGAAGTTGTCGCCCTGGAGGTGATATACTTCAGGATAATGCTCTATGCGAACGCCGTCGTGGTTTTCGTGTGGGCGACGAACGAGTTTTTCATGGGGATACACCGGCCTGTGATTGCGATGTACGCGGCGTTGTGCTCGCAGGCGACAAACGTGGCTGCAAACTATGTCCTGATTTTCGGCAAGTTCGGATTCCCGGCAATGGGTATAGCGGGAGCGGGCTGGGGGACAGTTATTGGAATTTCAGTCGGTGCTGTGATAAGGATGTGGTTCTTTCTCGGCCGTGGGATAGACACGGAATACGCAAGCAGGCACTCATTGCGGCTTGACCTGGAGAAGATAGGCGATTTGCTGAAGGTGGGGATTCCTGCCGGGCTGGAGCTTATGCTGAACGTGGCAATCTGGGTCGTCATACTGTTCTGGCTTGTGGGCAGATTCGGAAAGGAGGCGCAGGCGGCAACGAGCGCAGCGCTTGCGTGCACGAACTTAGCGATTATGCCGGTAATTGGGATGAGAATTGCGCTGACGGCGGCGGTGGGTAAGTCGATAGGTGGCGGCAAAAGCGAGACGGCTACAAAACAGACAGCCACTACGGTACGGATTGCGCTGCTCTACGCGGGGCTGATGGGTATATGCTTCATAGCATTTAGAGAACAGCTTATGCAGGTATGGTCATCCGACAATAGGGTTATAGACGTCGGCCGACAGATTCTGATATTTGCTGCAATATACGGGATTCTCTATGCGGCGAGAACGGTATATAGCGGCGCACTGCGAGGTGCGGGTGACACTATCTGGGTAGCAATTGCATCGGGTATCGGGGTACTGGCGCTGGCGTTTGGGGGCTTTTTTGTAGTCAGTGTGGCGCCGGGTATGGGGTCAAAAGGGCCCTGGTTAGCCGGAGTAATCAGCATAGCGGTTATGGCGATGGTGAATTACCTGCGTTTCAGGAGCAACAAGTGGAAACAGATAGACTTATTTGCACGTAGAACCATCATCGTTGAAGCGGCTGATGGAGGAGTCGAAAAGGAGCTTTAGAATATGAGAGCCGAACTGTCAATTGCCGCTGTTCTATTGGCGACGGTGGTTAGCTGCCTGGGTGACGAACCACTTGCTAATGAGAATGTGCGGGGATTGTACGTACGTTCTATTGAGCAGGTGCTGCGTCTGGAGCCGGAGGAGCTTGACATAGGGACAGCGGCGCTGATTATATCGGAGCAGTGGAGCGAGTTTGTGCAGGGACGGCAATACCAGGAGCGGCTCGATGAGATGGCTTTCGAGCTTAGAGATAGACTGGACAAGAAGGGAATCGTGGCAGAGACCAGGGCCATTGAGGAAATCAACAAATACCTGTTCGAAGAATTGAAATTCAGCACGGTCAAAGAGGCGGACAACCCGGACGATTTGTTTCTTCATTCGGTGATGGATAAGAAGCAGGGTTACTGCCTGAGCTTGTCGATTCTGTATCTTGCCATCGGCGAACGGCTGGGGCTGCCTTTGTACGGCGTGGTTGTGCCGGGGCACTTCTTTGTAAGGTATGACGACGGCAACGTGCGATTCAATATCGAGACAACGAGCAAAGGAGCCCATCCGCCGGATTCTCACTATATTGAGAAGTTCGGCGTGCCGACGGACGACAACGAAACCGTTTACCTCAGGAATTTGGATAAGCTTCAATCGTTGGGGTGTCTGTTCAATAATTTCGGCAGCACGTACATAAGCGTCGGCGACCTGGAGCAGGCAGCCGAGGCGCTGCAGCGGGCGGTATGGATAAACCCGTCGCTGGCAGAGGCACACACTAACCTCGGCAACATCTATCTGCGAAAGGGGCGAGTTGACGATGCCATAGGCGAGTATCGCACAGCGCTGAAACAGAACCCGAATGACGCAAAGACGCACAACAATCTGGGCAACGCTTATGCTGAACGACAGTGGCTTAACGATGCCATTGGCGAGTACGCATACTGCATCAAACTGGATCCCAACTACGTTGATGCATACCGCAACATGGCTATGGCGTATTGCAAGCAGCAGCAATATGGCCAGGCACAAGCTGCGCTGATACAGGCGATGAACATCGAGCCGGGCAACGCAGGTCTGTATTGCGACCTGGGTGGGGCCTACAGCGAGATGGGTAAATATGAAGAGGCAATAGACAGATACCAAGAGGCGGTCGGTATCAACGCAAGGTCTGCCGAGGCGTACTACGGTCTGGCTGTCTGCTACAACCGGTTAGGGCGCAGCGACGATGAAGTCGAGGCGTGCATCAAAGCGCTGGCGATAAAGCCGGATATGGTCCCGGCGATTGCGCTTTTGGCAAACGCGCACTTTGCAGCGCAAAGATACGAGCAGGCCATCGAGCTATACAATAAGCTGATCGGGCTGACAGGCGACGATGCAATAACGTATTACAATATCGGTTCGGCATACTCAAATCTGGGTAAGCTTGAAGAGGCGGCCGATGCGTACCTGAAGGCGGTTGGCATTGAGCCCGATATGGGCGATGCGCATCATCGCCTTGCATTTACATTTTACAGACTGCAGAAGTATGGCTTAGCTGCCGAGCATCTGGCCAAAGCGGAGCAGCTCGGCATCGATGTCGATAAGGATTTAGCTGAAGCCATAGCCCAGAGACGCTGATTCAGGGCATCTTACTGTATGACCCGCGCTTTTTCGGGACACGCGATTACGGCGTGTCTGAACGACGTCGTTATTGAATCACTTTTCTGGCGTCAACAGACTTGACATCAACACAGAAAAGTGTGAAAGTTTACAGCCATACTCTGTAGGGTCATCTTATGAGCTAATAGAATTGAGAACCTGGGAAATATGCAGGACGTAGGTGAAATGCCGGATATTGACCGGGCCGAAAGCCTAATTTCAGTTTATTTCAATTAGGCTCTGTCTGAAAACTCGCCTGCACCGCTCACAGCGATATGCTCACCGCTGTTCTTGAGCGAAAATCGGGGCCCAAAGCGGAAATCATTGGGCCGCGCTGACTCCTCGAGACAGTTTTCAGACAGAACCTAGTCTGTGAAAGGGAAAGAAATGCTGATTAACAGAAAGACTCTATTATGTTGTGTCGCGGCGCTGGTCGTTCTGGCCCTGGCAGGATGCGGGAAGAAGGCCGATGAGAATAGGCCAATAGCTGATGTCAAGGCCGAGGCGGAGAAGATGGATACAGGACAGCTTCAAGCTATGGCAACTCGGTACAAGCAGGCCCTGGAAGCCAAGACCACAGAGTTAGACAAAATCATGGCCAAACTCAAGGAGATCCCCATCACCAAGCAGTTGGGAGGCGAGGCCGAGGCCCTGAAGGCTGATATCGACGACCTGAACAAGTCGGTCTCTGCCCTGAAGGAAAGGTTCCAGATTTACTACGACAAGCTGAAAGAAAAAGGTGGAGACCTGTCCGGCTTAGAGATTTAGGGCACAGGGTAGAGTGGGCAGCGCTTAGCCCTTTTGCCCACAATAATTGTGAACAGGCACAAGCTAATTTGGGTTCATTGTGCGCCCCACAATGAACCCGTGGGATACACATCTGACCATTGAAAGGGTAAGAAAATGAGAGTGACGCTTAGGTTTTGGGCAGTTGCAGCCGCTCTATCCATCGCACTGTGCTGCGTCGGCACCGCCGCGGCCCAAGAGGCGGAATCGGCGGGCGATACGACAGAGACGACGATGCAGAACGTACAAAACACTTGGCAGACCATGAAGGACTTTCTGGCCACTGAAGGAGTGAAGTACGGGCTGAAGATTCTGGCGGCGCTGGCGATCTTTATCATTGGGCGGTGGCTGGCAAGGTGGATATCGAAGCTGATAGCAAACGCAACAAAAAAAGCCAAGGTTGAACCAACGCTTGTAAGCTTTGTAAAGTACCTGTCGTATGTGGCGATGCTGGTGCTGGTGGTCATTGCGGCAATATCAGCTTTGGGCATCGACACGATGCAGTTCGTGGCACTGCTCGGTGCCGCTGGTCTGGCGGTTGGCCTGGCTCTGCAGGGCTCGCTGGCGAACTTCGCATCAGGAGTGCTTTTGATAATATTCAGGCCTTTCAAGGTCGGCGATTTTGTGGAGGTGGCTGGAACAAAGGGGACAGTCAAAGAGGTGAAGATATTCAATACGGTGTTGAACTCGCCGGACAACATAAGGATAGTGATTCCGAATGCGCAGGTAACGGGCAGCAATATCCTCAACTACACTGTGAACGGGACGCGACGCGTGGACTTAGTGATTGGTGTCTCCTATGAAGATGACATAAAGAAGGCCAAAGAGGTGATTGAAGTAGTTCTGGCCAATGATGAGCGTGTTCTTGAGGAGCCTGCCCCGACGGTTGCGGTGGTAGAGCTGGCGGACAGCAGCGTGAACTTTGTTGTTCGGCCATGGGTCAAGGCAGCAGATTATTGGGATGCATACTTTGACATTACAGGGAAAGTAAAACTTGCTCTTGAAAGCAACGGCCTGACGATACCGTTCCCACAACAAGACGTTCACATAAAGAAGGAGGCAAGCTGAGACAATCAGGCAGAAGAAACGCCGAAGCGGTGACATCAAGTCGGGTGCTATGACACTTAAGGCGGAAGTTCTATTTTGTGTTGGAGATAATTACCATGGATAAGCACGTATGGATCGTCTTGCTATGCATTGCTGTTACAGGAACGGCGGTGCTTGCGGATGAGGTCTATTTGGTCAATGGAGATAAAATCAGCGGTAAGGTCCAGCACCTTGTCAACGGGAAGCTGACGTTTGAATCGGAACTGGCAGGCACGCTGACGATTGACCTTGCAAATATAGCAACGCTGAAGACGAACGAGCCGATAGAGGTCCACCTCGCTGACGGAACGGCGTTTAACCAGCAGATAGTCAAGTCGGAATCGGGCAGGTTTGGTATCGCGGGTGATGAAACACTCAAGCCGCAGGAATTTGACCTAAGCACAGTTGCATCAATCAATCCGCCCGCAAAGCTACAGCCAACGTGGCACGGTGATATATCAGGCGGCATCACAGCCACGCGAGGCAATACCGTTACTGACAATCAGAGCTTGAGCGTAAACCTCAAAAAACGGACGGAAAAGGACCGTTCGCTGCTTAGCGCTGATTACATCCGAGGCAAACAGAAGGACCCCGACACGGGCGAGAAGAAGACAACCGAAGACGAGTGGCGGATGCGAGGCAAGTATGACTATTTCTTCACAAAGAAATTTTTCGGCTATCTCGATGGTCGCTACGAAAAGGACCGCATCGCGAATCTCGACCGGCGTGTCATACTGGGTGCAGGCGGCGGCTATCAGTGGGTCGAATCGGACGACTTCAACTTTTCGACCGAGGCCGGTCTTGCCAGTATGTATGAGAAATTCGACGACCAGACGGACAGCACAAGCAACGTATCGGCCCAGCTCGGATATCACCTGGACAAAAGGTTGACCAAGACACTGCTGTTCATCAATGACCTGACATACTATCCCAGTATAGAGCAGGTTTCCGACTACTTCCTGACAACGACGGCAGAACTGCGGGCGTCGATTACTGAAAAGATGTTCACAAACTTCAAGGTGATATTTGATTACGACTCCACGCCGGCACAAGATGCAGGGAGTACGGATGTGAAGTATATACTTGGCGTCGGCTGGAGCTTCTAAACAAGGAAACGGAGAATTGACCGTCACAGCAGCGTGGAGCCGGAAAGGTGAACTTGCGTGTCTTATCGCTCTCGCAGACAATTCGGCCGGAAGGAATACGTTTGCTGAATGAACGGCCTGTCCGCTGGAGTTTCACAAGCCAAACTGGTTGGTTGTGCCGGCTGTTGTGCTGCGGGTGTGCTATGGTAAAATGGCCAAGGAGATGATGTTGTCAGGACAAGGAAATAGATGATGAAATTGGCGGAGTATTTTGAAAAGGCAGAGGGAATGGGCGTATTGGCAACAAGTGACATAGAGGGGAATGTGGACGCAGCCATTTATGCCCGACCGTACGTAATTGACGAAGAGACGATTGTGTTTAGCATGCTCGAACGGCTGAGCCATCTGAACATAGAGACCAATCCCAAGGCAGCGTATTTATTTATTGAAAAAGGCCCGGGCTACAGGGGCAGACGGCTTTACCTTGTGGCGTGTGGAGAGGAAGCCGACCCAAAGCGCATAGCGGAGATAAAAAAACAACACCCCCTGGGGCTAGGCCCACGCAGGCACAAATCCGATGAGCCAAACAAGCACTTTGTGTATTTTAAGGTGACCAAAATTCGGCCGCTCGTCGGCGACGGACCGCAACAGACATAAGCGCTCAGTTGCAGCCAAGTATGCCTGCAAGGCGTGGGTGAGCAGCAAAAGAATGGCCGTAAAACAAAAGATGAATGGGAATAATAAAAGCCCCACAGTAGGGATGTGCACTCATCATTCGACAATATTTGGAGGGCAGCAGAAATGAAAGGACTGAAGAAGACAATCAGCATTGTAGCCATAGTGCTCGTCGCACTGATAGTGCTCCTGGTGGCAGGATTCTATGTCTTTGGTGAAGGGATGATCAAAACCGCCGTAGAAAAAGCGGCAAGCGAGACGCTGGGCGTGGCTGTCACCATCGAAGACATAGACCTGTCAATACTTGGCGGCAGATTCGCCATCAAGGGACTGGTTGTTAGCAATCCCGAGGGTTATGCCAACGAGACCCTTCTGGAATTGGGCGAGGGCAGCGTGGTTGCGAGCATCGGTTCGCTCATGGGCGAGCCGGTGCGTATCAGCGAAATAAAGCTCAACGGCGTTCAGCTCACTATGGAGCAAAAGGGTCTGACGAACAATGTGCAGGAGATAATAAAACGGTTGCCCGCGGAAGAAGAACAAGCCGCAGAAGAAAAGGGCAAGGACCTGCAGGTAGACCAGCTCGAGATGAGCGACATCAATGTGAAGGTGAAGCTGCTGCCGGTACCCGGAAAAGCAGACACGGTCAGTTTGGCCCTCGATCCAATTAAGATGAACGACCTCGGCACCAAGAACAAGCTCAGCATTCCCCTTTTGGTCAGCAAGATTATGGCTGCCTTAGCAACAGGTATCACAAGACAAGGAGCAGGCGTGCTGCCTGACGACATGCTCAATGCCATGGATACTACGCTGAAGCAATCCTTGGAGCTGGGCAAGGCGGCGACGCAGGAAGGCCAAAAGCTCCTTGAGACCACAGGCGAGGCAGGAAAGGATGTCATCGAAGGATTCAAGGGTCTGTTGCAGCCGAAAAAAGAGCAGTAGTGGACTGTTCTTGACTTTGGGCCGGGAGACGTAAGGCAAAGTACCTCATACGGTGCGTCTGAGAGTGACAACAAGGGCAAAATGGTTGAACCCGTCGGGGGTGGGTTGTATATTGACAGCGCTTGGATTTCACAAGATTTTGTGTGGAGGTGAATCGTGCGTTTAGCGAAGGTATTACTATTTGCGACAGGTGCATTCTGGCTGACGGGTCTGGGCACGACATCGTGCAGCAGTATGGCACAAGCCCCCGTTCGCAGCAGTGACCAGGCCGTCGATGTAAACGAGCTTGCGCAGTACTACGGATTCGGTGAGATGGAGATGGTGAAATTGGAGTGGGGCTTGCAGGACCTGCACATTGCCGACTTTGACCGAGACGGGTGCAATGACATCGTGGTTGCGAACAACCGCGAAGCCAAGATTGAGGTACTGGTCCAGAAAGAGCAGATAGGTCCGGGCGAAGCAGAGGTGGCGGTGGACCCGAATGACGTCGATATAAATGCGCTTGTCCCGCCCACCCGCTTCGAGCGCCAGAGCGTACCGGTCTCGCAGAGGGTATATCAACTGGTGTGTGGAGACCTGAACTCGGACGGGCTATTGGATTTGGTGTTTTATGGTGAGCCGCGCGGGCTTTATGTAATTTTGCAAAGGCCTGCCGAAAGTGAGGATACAAAAGGCAAGCAACTGCGATGGCGAACCAGAAGAAAAATAGAAATCGACGACGGTCTGTCGGCGGGAAAGGTGCTCGTCTGCGCGGACCTTAACAATGACCGGCGAGACGACCTGGCCCTGGCAAGCTCTCAGGGTGTCTATACGATACTGCAGCAACCAGACGGCACACTTGCCGAACCGGATAAGTATGCCTGCGTGGCTCGCGTGCTGGGAATCGACGCGGGCGACCTGAATGGCGACGGGCTGCAGGACTTGGTTGTTCTAACAGATGACCCTGAAAAGCCGATGCACGTACGCTTTGGGCTCGAGACGCAGCAGCTTGGTCCCTACGAGCAGTTCTTCCTCGACAAACCGTGGGTTTTCCGCCTGGCGGATATAGACGGCCGGCCGGGGGAAGAAATACTGACCGTAGATGTTGTGGGCAAGAGGTTGCTCTGCTACAGCGTTCAGACGGAAAAGCAGAGCGAGGCCGATTGGCCGATGCTGCTGTACCCCCTGCCGCAGGGCAAGAATAGCAGCAAGCGAGACCTGGCCACAGCCGACTTCGACGGTGACGGCATGATTGATATCATAATCAGCGACCCGGAGGCGGCCGAGCTGATATTGTACAGGCAACTGTCGCAGCTCGGCCTGGGCGAGCCGGTGAGGTTCCCGGCATTTGCCGATATCGACAATCTCTCAGCCGCTGATATCGACGGGGACGGAAAAGCCGAGGTGGCGGCGCTTAGCATAAAAGAGAAGGTAATAGGAATCAGTGAGCTTATCGAGGGGAGGTTATCGTTCCCAAAACCCATAGAGATTACCGGCGAGCCGGTCGCGGTGGAGCTTGCGGATATGGACGCGGACGGACTATTCGACTGCGTGTACGTATCCAGGGGCGACGCCGACAAGCGAGAGCTGCGTGTGAAATACGGTCTTGGCCGGACAGCCGGAGCAGGCAACGACAGCGTAGGTGCCGAGACGCTGGTTGAAATCGTTGGGCTTACGTCAAATCCGGCGGGCCTGGGAACAGTTGATGTGGACCAGGATGGTCTTCGCGATGTTTTGATATTCGTTAAGTACGAGCTGCCGATACTCATTCGGCAAACCTCAGCCGGAGTCTTTGCGCTCGCGGACTCAACAAAAGCCCAGATGAGTTTGATAAAGGATGCAACGGTAAGGTCAACTGCCGTAGCGAATGTGGACGGCAAAGCCGGCGACGAACTGCTGGCGGCCCAGAACAACTTTGCACGGAGCCTGGTTTTCTCGGCCGAGCAAAGCTGGGCCGTTATCGACCAGTACAACGCCAGGAGCAGAGAAAATGCGATATGTGCCGTCGGAGCTTTCGACACAGCAGCGGGCGGCAGCGAATCCGCCGCCATCGTGCTGCTCGACGGACAAAAAGGCAAACTCCAGATACTGACAATGGGCAACGACAACACCTACCGCTTTGAGAAAGAGCTGAACGTCGGCAAATGGAACACGATAGCGGGAGTGAAGATGCTGTTTGAGGCGCTAACCGGCGGCGAAGCTAAAAGCATTCTGCTGTTCGACGGCGAAAAGTTCGCAATCAGCACACCGAGGCCCGAGCGCCGGGGACAACACTATCTTGAGCAGAACTTCAGCTACGAGACGAAGATAAAGGACGGCAAATACGGCAACCTGACTGCCGGAGACATAAATGCCGACGGTCGTGTTGACATTATTATGGTCGAGTATGTACGCAATCACATCGAAATACTGACCTGCGACGCACAAGGCGAACCCCTGCCAACAATGCGATTCAAAGTCTTTGAAGAGAAAAGCTACCGCGACAGAAGACAGGAAAGCCAGATGACGGCCGAGCCGCGCCAACTCAAGGCCGGCGACGTCACTGCCGACGGCAAAGCCGACCTGGTGGCCATCGTGCACGACCGAATAATCGTATATCCCCAGGACTAACCCACCACGCCGGCAGAACTGCTGTCAGCCAATTATGAGTCCAGCCAACAGCAAGAAGAAAGCGTTGGTCGCACTGAGCGGCGGCGTGGACAGCTCAGTAGCGGCGGCGCTTCTGCTGCAGGCCGGTTATGACTGCGCAGGGGTATTCATGGTCACGAGTGACCAGGGCAGGCACGCTGAATCGAGTGCACAGGAGGTGGCCGACAAGCTGAGCATAAAGCTCCACGTGCTCGACCTGCGCAAGGAATTCGATGAAATCATCGACCATTTTACCAACGAGTATCGTAAAAGCAGAACACCCAACCCATGCGTCGTTTGCAACCGGCAAATCAAGTTCGGCAAGTTGTGGGAGTTTGCACAAACTCACGGCGCAGATGCGCTCGCCACTGGACACTATGCGAAAATCCTGCCCACAGCAGACGGACCAGGGCTTTTCGCGGCCGCGGCAGAAGGCAAGGACCAGTCGTACGCACTTGCGATGATTCGCAGGGAGATGCTGGGACATGTCAGATTTCCTCTCGGAGAATACTCCAAAGAACAGACTCGCAAGGCCGCCGAGCAACTGGGTCTTGGCACAGCAGAAAGAGAAGAATCACAAGAGATATGCTTTGTGCCGAAAGATGATTACGTTGCCCTTGTCGAACAGCGGTGTCCCGAGATAGTGCGGCCGGGCAATGTAGTGGACGGTTCGGGCAAGGTTCTCGGCAGACACAGCGGTACCCATCGATTCACCATAGGCCAGCGCCGCGGCCTCGGTATCGCTATGGGTGAGCCGTACTATGTCACAAATCTGGACGCTCCGACAAACACGGTAACGCTCGGGCCGAAACAGGCGTTGCTGCACCGACGGCTGACAGCGAGCCATGTCAACTGGCTCATTGACAGACGCAGCGGGTCTTTCAGAGCAAAGGTCAAGATACGGTACAACAGCAAAGCGGCACCGGCTACGGTCACTGTGGAGGATGACCGCATATTGGTTGAATTCGACCAGCCCGTATTAGCAATAACGCCCGGGCAACTGGCAACCGTCTATATCGACAGTCACGGCAAAAGCCGGGTCGCAGGCGGGGCCTGGATCGATACTGTGGTATAAAACACAGACGAATCCCAGGGCCGCAATGTCGAAAAAAACCTCAGGAGTATTGCAAAAGAACGGCGGCTATCGTAATCCCTTGCCCTATAAGCGGTTATGCTTATGTGCAGGAGGAGAAATTTTTTTCGACGCCTGCTATTTTTTCTTGACATAAAGCTGGGCAATCTGGTAAAGTGAGTATATTCAGAGGTGCCTTTTGGCACGCAATGTGTAGATATTACAAGTCAGAACAGCCCCCTCGTGAGGAGGGTTAAGCTGCGAAGCTGAGAACGGTTGCGTTTAACAGGCACAAGGTAGGGTGAAAGTCAAAGTTGTGCTTGTTGTTCGAGACAGCGCAATGTGCAGTCAGAGTGTGTTGTGTTTGTCAAGAACGACGTAAATGTTTTTGGCTTGGAGCCAAAGCATCACAGAAGAGAAGAGTTTGAATTCCGAAGAAGGAGGAGTAGATTATGTGTAAAAAGTTACTTTGGCTTATTGCCTTGCTGGGCTTTGCATCAGTCGCCTCCGCTGCAGCAACGGGAGTTGACGATTTTGAGAGTTACTGGGGTCAACCCGCCATTGAGACGGCGTGGTTGGATAACAGCCAGGCGACGAACACGGCGACGCCGTTGCTGATGAGTGACACCCCGTACGAAGGCACTGCCTATATGGACTTTGACTGGGACATCAGCGGTGGCTGGGCCAATCCCACAGACTCGACTGACCTTGGCGTCGAGAACCAGGCTGCGCTTAGCTTAGCGGGTAGCTGGGACTTCGCATCCTACGGCAGCGGTTTCGAGCTGCACATGGCCGTCGATCCGGGCGCCGTATCGAATGTGGAGTTCTATTTGCTGCAGTTTATGGATGCCGGCGGACAGGCGGCACAGGCCTGGATTCCCTCAATTGACTGGGCCGCGGGCACCGGTGTCTGGTGGTGGCCGTCAGGAGATCTGATGGGTCTCGTCGGCAATGAGGCGACCACGTTCACGAGTGGTAACCCCGACCTTGTAGCTAAGCTCAACGCACTTCCGCAGGCGCTAAGCGGCGAGTGGACCGAGCTGGTCCTGACTCCCGACGGGATTATCTGGTACACCTGGTCCGGCCATGCGACCGGAATCGACGACATGGATGCCATTACGGACATTCAGTTGTACATCTTCAGCATGGGCAGCGACAATTCCGGCGCGAGCGGCCCGTACAGGGTAGACTCCACCGGCGGTACGCACTGGCCCCTGGCACCGAATGCCGGCACAATGAGCGTGGATGATATCTATATCGTCCCCGAGCCGGCAACAATCGCACTGCTTGGTCTTGGTGGATTGGCTCTGCTTCGCAGGAGACGCTGATCACTTAGTAACCAATCAGTTGGATGGGTGAATACGCATCAATCCGGGGCCTGCAGTTTTCTGCAGGCCCCGGTCGTTTTTTTGACTAAACCCCCCAACAGGCAAGACCGCGGCACAATGCGCAATCGGGCCGAGTTTGGCACCGCAAGCCCATCCGCCTCAAAAAACCACAGAAATGTTCGCAGCAAACCGTTTCTTCCGGTACAATGCCGTTAGGCATGGCCAAGTCCATTATCGGCAGTGGTCTTGGCAGCGTTGTCTGTCGGTATCCTGCCGGAGGCATCTACCGAGGGCAAAACCAAAAAAACCGGACGGGCGACCGCAATAACCAGGTATCATAGTCTCAAGGCCGTGTAACTTTCTCTGTGAATTTGGCGATTTGTCGATATGCCTGCCAAGGACAACATCGTGGACCAGGTCCGAAAGAGAGCCGCTAAGGCATTACAGGCCAGTCAGCGAGGCCTGATACTACAGGGCGGCGCTATCGGCGACTGCATTCTGACCCTGCCGCTGGCCCGGTTCATGAAACAGTCACTCGGCCTGGGCGGGATAGATATGGTGGGACACACCGAGTACATAGGTTTTCTTCCCGGCAGAACCTGTGTTGAGGGGGTGGCTTCGATAGATACGATGGGACTGCATCGGCTCTTTGCAGACGCCAAGACGTTCGACCTTATCGACTGTGACCCGCTGATAAATGCCTTCGTCAATTACACGTGGATAGCGACGTTCCTGGGCGGGCCGGACAGCCACTTCGAGAAGAACCTGATTTTTACAGTCAATTGCAGTCACAGCGCCGAGGTAATGACCCTGTCAATGAAGCCGCCGCCCGGCCACGGCGGACACTTGACGCAGTTCTACGTCGAGCAATTCATCGCTCAGAGCGGGATGACACTTCGAAGCCCTCAGAGGAGCTTCCCAGAGACCCTCATAGGAGCCAGACCGACCGACATTCAAAAGGGCAGGGAGCTCCTGACTGAAGCCGGCGTTTGCTCCGACAGAGAGGTGATTATTATTCATCCGGGCTCCGGCGGAAGAGAGAAGTGCTGGCACCTCGAGAACTTCTTAGAGGTAGCTAAGCAGCTTGCAGCGGAGGGAATTGAAACGGTATTTCTGCTCGGACCGGCTGAGATGGAGCGAATAGGCGACGCTGAACGGGCCGGAATCGAACAGACCAGCAAAACGCTCACCAACCTGTCGCTGACCGAGGTGCTGGCAGTTATATACTGCGCCGACGCGTTCGTCGGTAACGACAGCGGAATTACACACCTTGCTGGCGGGCTTGGAGCCAAAACGACAGCGATTTTCGGCCCAACCGACCCGAAAGTATATGGCCCCATTGGCCCAGCGGTGCAGCTCGTTAAGAGCACGGAAAAGGGCTTCTCTGGGGGTCCATCAAAGGAAACGCAGCAGAAGGTCCTGAGGGCCCTGCTCGGGTAGAAGGCAAATCCGTTTTTCGGCATCGGCGGTGTTGACCATGCTTAGCCGTTTGGTATAATAAGCCAACTTTCGTTCGTTTGCCGGAATCTGTGGAAGCGGCAACGACTTATAGCTTGCAATTTCTCACTGGGTAGAAGGTGCTGTTATGGCAACAAAGACTCTGGCCGAACTTGCTGAATACGTCGGGGGGCGGACAAGAGGTGACGAAGCAGTCAAGATTCGTGCCGCGGCCACATTGGGCAGAGCCGCAGAGGGAGATATAAGCTTTCTGACGAACGAAAAGTACGAAAGACAGCTTCGCACCACAAAAGCTAGCGCGGTCATTGTAGGCAAAGACACTGTGACCACCTCGGTGCCGCTGCTAATCGCGGACGACCCATATTATGCTTTTATGCAAATAATGGTCCTGCTCCACGGGCACCGCAAACACAAGAAGGTCGGTATCTGCCCCCATGCCTCAATCTCAGACAGTGCAAAGATAGGTGCGGATTGCCACATCCACAATTTTGTCACAATAGCGGACGGCGCCAGGGTAGGTGACGGGTGTATTATGTATCCCGGCGTTTACGTCGGCGAGAACGTCCAGGTCGGCAACGACTGCATACTCTATCCCAACGTCACGATTTATGACGGATGCAAAATCGGCAGCCGCGTGATAATCAATGCAAATGCTGCAATCGGAGAGGACGGCTTCGGCTATGCCAGCCACGAGGGCGTTCACCACAAGATACCGCAGATTGGTATAGTGGTGATAGAAGACGACGTGGAAATCGGCGCGGGCTGCGGCATCGAAAGGGGCACTTTGAGCGATACAATAATAGGCCAGGGCAGTAAGCTCGGCGACTTAGTGGCAATAGGTCATGGCACCAGGATTGGGCCGCACTGTCTGCTGGTGGCCCAGGTCGGCGTCGCCGGTTCTACGACTCTGGGCCATCACTGCATTGCTGGCGGTCAGGCGGGCTTAGTCGGCCATATCAACATCGGGAACAACGTGATCATCGGCGCACAGGCGGGTGTAATCAACAACATTCCGGACGGCAAGGTGGTTCTCGGGGCCCCTGCGATAGACGCAAACCAGGCGAAAAGAGCATACGGGATGATACGATACCTGCCGGATATGCGCCAGAACATCCGAGACCTCCAGTCACGGATTGAACAACTAATGGGTCCGGCTGGAGACAAAGCCGGTGATTCGCAGCAGCAGTAGTATCCTGTTGACTGGTCGCACAGTCGGTAACTTATCCGGACCTCACGGTTAAACAAATATATGGCCTCGCCATCTCAAGGGGACTGATGCAAGGCGCAGACGTGCTGGGACTTATTGCAGGCCAGGGTCGCCTGCCGTTTCTCATTGCAGCCGGTGCAAGGGCGACGGGCGTGCGCATTATATGCGTCGGTCTTGCAGGCAGCGCCGAGCCGGCATTAGCTGGTGAGGTGGATAAGTTCTACTCGGTGGCTGTTGCGCGTCCCGGAAGCTGGATACGGAAACTGAGAAGGCACGGAGTGACGCGAACGATTATGGCAGGCAGGGTGGCAAAACGCAGAATCTTTACTCCCTGGCGGATACTGCGATACCTGCCTGACTGGCGAGCTTTGAGAATCTGGTATTGGCGGCTTCGCGGCAGGAATAAACAGAATGAGACACTTCTGGCTGCGGTGGCGGACGAGCTGGCCAGCGGAGGTATAATCCTCGAAGATTCGATGAAACACTGCAAAGAGCACCTCGCGACAGCAGGCGTAATGACTAAGCGCCAGCCGGGGCCGTCTCGTCAAAATGACATTGAATTCGGCTGGGAGATAGTCAAGAAAATAGCCGAGATGGACATAGGCCAGGCCATCATCGTCAAGGAAAGAGAGGTAATCGCAGTCGAGGCGATTGAAGGCACGGCGGAAATGATTGAGCGGGCCGCAAGATTGTGCAAAGCCGGCGGCTGGACACTGCTCAAGGCCGCAAAGTCAAGCCAGGATATGCGCTTCGACGTCCCCTGTGTAGGCCCTGAGACGATTAAAAGTATGGCCAAAAACGGCGGAAAATGCCTCGTCGTCGAGACCGACAAGACAATACTCATCGACAAACCTGAAACCATAGAGCTCGCAGATAAGTTGGGTATAATCATTCTTGGACGCTGATGCACCGGGCAGGTGAGGACAGAACAGGTCGAACACCGGAGGCAAAGGAATGGCTTTCTTGCTAAGGCCAAGGAGGATTCTGTCCAAAGTGGAGGCAAAGGTCGACTCATACGACGACAGGGCCTTTCTGCGCCTTGCGATGCTGCTTTATGTTGCTTTTGTGACAGTGACTATTTTCGGTCACGAAATATGGTTCGACGAGATGCAGCACTGGCTAATTGCCAAGGATAGTCACTCCTTGTCAGATCTGTTCCATAACTTACGATACGATGGACACCCGCCACTGTGGCATCTGCTGCTTTATCCTCTAAGCAGACTAACACACAACCCCCAAGCGATGCAGGTTTTGCACCTTCTGATAGCAACCGGGATGGCCTATGTCTTCTTAAGATTCGCGCCCCTTAAGAGAACACACAAGCTGCTGTTCATCTTCGGCTACTTTCCCGTCTATGAGTATGCTGTAATAAGCAGAAACTATGGAATGGGGATTCTGCTAATCTTTTGTTTTTGTGCGACCCTTGGTCTTGGCCAGCGCAGAAGGTATCTCTTGCTTTCTGCGATCCTCGCCCTGCTTTGTCAGACAAATGCCTACGGCTGCATAATAGCCGTCTGTTTGACATGCATGTTGCTTTATGAACTCGTGGTCGATGAAAAGGCAAGGGCAGCTTTGCACGGAAAATGGTGGACGATAGCCGTATGCGTTTTTCTGGTTTCGCTCGGAGTTCTTGTTTCCGTACTTATTGCTGCGCCTGAGTCGAATGGTCAATATGGAAATATGTGGGCAGCGAAAACCGACGCAGACCGCCTGCCCGAGACGCTGGCGACCGTCTGGAAGGGCATTGTTCCTATCCCGCGACTGAGGTACTGCTATTGGGACTCGAACATCTTCCCGGGCAGGACACTGCCCTCCATCTTCTCCGTATTTCTGCTGCCTTTTATGTTGCTACTGTTCACGAGGAAAAGGGTGGTATTCTTTTTCGCCTGCCTTACAGTCATTATGATGCTGCTCTTCAAGTATCTGCTATACGTGGGGTACGTCCGACATCACGGGCATTTCTTCATTTTACTCATCGTATGTCTTTGGTTAGAGAAGCTTTACAGCAAGGATTCCGAACCGAAAACATCGTTTTTCGCGAAGGCAGTAAACTTTGCCGAAAGCCACAAGAGAAGCTTCATCAACACGTTGTTGGTGATACACCTGGCCGTCGGCATAGGTGCAAGCGCGATTGACTGGGTTCGTCCTTTTTCGCAAAGCAAGAATACAGCCCGCTACATACAGAGCAACGGCCTGGCGAATCTGCCGATTCTGGGAGATACCGACACCTCAACACCGGCAGTTGCAGGATATCTCGACCGCCCCATATATTACGCCAGAAGGCAACAGTACGGTTCTTTCGTAGTCTTCGACGGCAAACTCGGCCAAGACTTTGCTGAGGCGATGTTGCTCGAAGAGGTACAGGCGTTTGCTCATCGCAAGAGGTCGGACGTATTGATTCTTCTCAATTACGAGCTTGCGAAACCATTTACTTTTATGACGAAGCTCAAAGAATTTCAGGGAAGTATTTGGGACAACGAGGATTTCTATTTGTACCTGCTCAAGTATCCAATCGCCGCAAAACCTCAACCAGCAACCGACTATTCGTCAAGTCTGTCAAACTGAGAGCACGCATCGATTGGATTCCCGGTACAAAGGTAGTAACCAGCACTACAGTCCTCCAATGGAAACCAGAGAACTCGGCGCCAAAGGAGCCGGCTGACGCGACGCGGCACCGCCACCAGAAAAGTTCAGCAGTTAAATTCGACTCAGTATGCTCTGTTGTCCAGGCACTGTGTAATCAAATGGGTGAGCTTCTCGCCTATGACGCCAACGTCAAATCTTTGAACGTCTGCCCCGGCTGCCTCGCCCATTTGTCTTCTCAAAGCGGCGTTGGAGACCAACTCGGCAATCCTGTCAACCCACCGCGACGTGCTTTGTGCGTGAAAACCTGTAAGACCATCCTTGACATACTCTGCGTTCACACCCACCGGCGAAGCAACCACGGGCAACCGAGCCGCCTGGTACTGCAGAATCTTGAATCCGCACTTACCGCGGGTAAAGACATCATCTGGTAATGGCGCCAGCCCGATATCGCAGGAAACCAGATCAGCAACCTGTGTTTGTGGCGACCAGACACACCTCTCCACCGGCATATTCTGCAAATCGAAGAAGGTGCTGCAGATTATCCTCAGCGTGATGTTGCCGAACATAGAACCGACCTGTTCAAGAGCTGGCTTAATCGCCTGAAGATACTTGACTGTAGCCGTGCTCCCGATCCATACCAATCTGATTTTCCCGTCATTCTCTCGCCGCGCATTACACCTATAATCATCAACGACAAGTCCTGTGGGCAGAAGATATACGGAGTCATTGAACTTCCTCGCGTGCTCTGCAAGGTATTGATTGCCGGCGATTACCATATCGGCCAGCCGAACCGTCCGGGCAAAACGCGCCCGGCGAGACCGACTTTCTATAGCCGGCGTTTTGTCACTGTACATAACGGCATCATCAAGGTCATATATAATCTTCTTGAAACAGCATCGTACCCATAACGCATCCAAAGGGTTGAGCCGTTTCTTCAGCAGGAAAAGAGCCGTGTATCGCCTGCTTCGGGCCAGCATTCTCAGGCGCGGGAAAACACCCGAACGAAAAGCCACAACCTCGCAATCTATGCCGGACTTGCGCAAGAGGTCCAGATATATTCCAATTCGCTGACGGTAGCTTGCTCTTTCGGGTTTATTTGTGGCAATAAGCAGATTCACGAATTGGCGCCTTTAAGGGAGTAATCGCCGGGTCATGCAATGACAAGAAACTATTGCAGTTTCTTTTGTGTTATGTTTTGCCGTTTCTTGCTCGGTGGAGTTTTCACTTCGGTGATTCGCGAACGTTGCGTCTGGTCGTATTCTCTGACGGCCCCTATGATTCTGTCCAAGTCTTTTTCGCTGAGCCACCAGCCGACGGGGATAGAGACCTGCTCGGACGTGAATTCATCAACGCCGGGTAGTTTAGTCCGCGACTCTTTGCACATTGTGTGGTAATCGTTTCTTGCGTGCACCTGCGAGACGGTTATGCCCTTTTGTCTCATATACTCCATAAACCTCGGGCGGTCCTTTACCCTTATTGTGTAGAGCCAGTAGCTGCTCAGCCGGTCTTTGCCGTAATTGAGAGTCCTTACGGCAGTAAGGTCTTTGAAGGCATCATCGTATCTGGCGGCGTTTGCACGGTACTTTTGCAGGGTATCGGCGACGTACTTGAGCTGCTCAAGGCCGATGGCTGCGGTGACGTCGTTCATATGAAACTTCCAGCCCCATTCCTTTATGTCTGCCTCACACCGCAGGTCGGTTCGTTTGCATTTTCGGTCGATTCCATACCAGCGAAGCAGCCGGCCTCGCTCGCGGTCGGCTTCGGATTTGCAGACCAAAGCCCCGCCGTCAACCGTGGTCATATGCTTTATGGCCTGAAAGGAAAAACAGGCAAAGTCCGAATGCGAGCCAATCGGCTTGCCGTGATACGTCGAACCAAATGCATGACAGGCATCTTCGATTAGCTTGATACCATGCTCGGCGGCAATGGCGTTTAGCTCATCGAGGTCGCAGGGGTATCCGCCCCAGTGGACGCACACAATGGCTTTGGTTCTGGGTGTGATTTTTCGAGCAACGTCCCTGTAGTCAATGTTTGCGGTCCACGGGTCTATGTCGGCCCATACTATCCTGGCTCCCATAGCCAGAATCGGCTCATTTGTAGCCGAGCAGGTCATAGCGGTTGATATGACCTCGTCACCGTAACCCACGCCTGCAAGTCGCAGCGCCAAATGCAAAGCAGCCGTTCCGTTGTTGACGGCCAGGACATTTTCGTTCCCAAACCAAGGCGCAAGCTCCTTTTCAAACCGCTCCACCCTGGGCCCTTCACCGATGTAGCCGCTCATAAGAACCTGACGCACCGGCTCCACTACACTTTCCGGCATAAAAACCTTGAAAAGCGGGATATCTTTGCCCCCGCCGGAAAGAAGACTCTTTACCGATTCATCAACGCTCTGCATCGGTTCTTCCATACCCTTCATAATAGGACCCTCCAGGTCTCAAGAACACAACTTCCTGTTAATGGTCAAGTGTATCATCTGCAAGGACACCCTGGATTATCTCAGAAGACATTACTTTGTCAATGACACGGGAGACTTTTCGCCGCCTGCTCTGACTCAATGCAAATTCCTGGGGATTGACCACCTGAGTAGCGTGAGCAAGATGTATTACGTAGCGGGCCATAACCGACGGCGGCAGCTCGATAGTTTCACAGCCGCAATCCAGAAGCTCAAAATAGAGCTTCTGGCCTGCCGTCAGGCCCTGGTCTCTACCCATCAGGAAAGAGAGCTTCTCACGTTTCAAGACAGCGGTGCGATAAAGGCAGCATATTGTGCGATTGTGATAACGAAACTTTGCGCGCTCGGCGGCGCTTCCAAAAAGCCTTCGCTGCAAGGCCTTAAGGTCTGTAGCCTTCTTGAGTGCCTGCACCCACCGAGGTGTAAGCTCAATTTTGCCTGAACCGACACACGCGACATCATCATCCGTGAAACGGCCTATCAACTCACCCAGCCAGCCGTCCCTCTGGACAAAGGTATCCGAATGCATAACCACATAGAATTCGGTGTTGCAGTCAGCCAGCCCAAGGTCAAGGGCCGCACCTTCATCGTAGCTTCCGCGAGGTTCACCCGGCTTGGGATGTCGTTCTATCAGGCGTATCCACTCGAGGGACTTGAGGTACTCAAGCGATTCGTCTTTGGAGTCATTATCGACCACGATAACTTCATACGGGTAGTGGGTAAACTTGCGGATACTGCGCAGGCACAGCCGAGTGAAATCAAGGGTCTTATAGTTGACAACGCAAATGGTCGCTTTGGACTTTACCACCTCAGCCATCCAGGCCGCCCCCTGCCGTTTCATCACCGACCCGAATACATAGAGTCATAGTACTTCTGGTACTCGCCGGAGACAACGTTAGCCAGCCACTTATCATTTTCTCTGTACCAGTCTATGGTCTTGTTCAACCCATCCTCGAAATCGACCGACGGCTGCCACCCAAACTCATCTGTAATCTTGGAGGCATCGATGGCATACCTTCTGTCGTGTCCGGGCCTGTCCTTTACGTGCTTTATGAGCGATTTGGGCTTGCCTAACCGTTCGAGAATCATCTCGACAACCTCAAGGTTGGTTTTTTCGCTGCATCCGCCTATGTTATAGACTTCGCCCGGCTTTGCCTCTGTCAGCACCTTCCATACCGCAGTGCAGTGGTCGTACACATACAGCCAGTCGCGGACATACAGGCCGTCACCATAGACAGGCAGTTCCTTGTCGTTGAGGGCATTGTTAATCATCAGCGGGATCAGCTTTTCCGGGAACTGGTACGGCCCGTAGTTATTGGAACAGCGAGTGATGTTGTACTCAATCCCCCATGTTCGGCCAAAGGCGCCGACGAGATGGTCGGCAGCGGCCTTGCTCGCCGAATAAGGGGAGTTTGGGCTAAGCAGAGTCAGTTCGGTGAACTTGCCGTCCGGACCAAGGGCACCGTAAACCTCATCGGTGGATATCTGAACAAAGCGCCTGACCCCTTTATCGCACGCTGCTTCAAGCAGCGTAAGCGTGCCGGTAACATTCGTGTCTATGAAAATCTTGGGCGCAGTTATCGAACGGTCGACATGGCTTTCCGCAGCGAAGTTGATTACGGCCTCTATTTTGTGCTCATCGATGATTTTTTCGACGAGCGACCCGTCACAAATATCACCTTTAACAAACCTGTGATTCGGATGGTCTTCAAGGCCCGCGAGGTTCTCCAGATTTCCCGCGTAGGTCAGTTTGTCAAGATTGACGACGAGACATTCCGGATGCTCCGAAAGCACCATTCGCACAAAGTTGCTTGCGATAAAGCCCGCACCACCTGTAACAAGAATTCTTTTCATAATCGCCTCAGAAACTGCTCCAGCGGCACCTGCCAGGGAGTAATCGGCTCGGCGAGCAATGCCTGAATTTTGGCACAGTCAAACCGGCTGTTTAACGGTCTTGCCGCAGGGCTCTTAAAGCCACTCGTCTTACACGGGACAAGCTCTACTGGTAGCTGCATCTTTTCAAGAACAAACCTTGCTATCTCAAATCTGCTGGCGAATCCCACAGCAGCAAAATGGTAAATGCCCTCGGCGCGAAGCTGCAACAGTCTGACAATCACCTTGGCTGCCTCTGTTGTCGCGGTCGGCGAGCCGTACTGGTCGTCCACTACAGTCAGTTGATGCCGGTCTTTTGCCCTTTTAAGAAGTTTTTTGATGAAGTTATTTCCGTGCATCCCGTAAGTCCATTCAAGGCGCATTATACAGTAACGGCAGCGGCTTTCAATCAGCAGTTTCTCACTGGCCAGCTTTGTCCTGCCATAAGCGCTTATCGGATTAGGCGCATCGGTCTCGACGTATGGCTTATCACCCCTGCCGTCAAATACAAAATCTGTGCTAATGTGCAGCACCCATATCCCGTGTTTGGCCGCAAGAGCGCCGAGCCGCCCTACCGCTTCGGCATTTACCTGATATGCACGCTCCGTCTCGCTCTCGGCGCCATCGACGTTCGTATAAGCAGCGCAGTTGACTACCGCCTCTGCGCCTTCGACAGCCCGACTTAATTGCTGCTCATCGGTTATGTCAAATTCAGGAAGGTCAAGAATCGCCGCGTGAATGGATTGGCGCTCACACTCAGCAGCCAGGTCGGCCCCGAGCATCCCCCTGCCGCCCAGGATGACCACCTTCTCCGGCGCGTCCCTCATTTATCCCCCTCATAGCGAGGCAGACTGTCAGCCGGTATATCTCTAAGGAATGAGTAGGCAGCATCTTTCTTTGACAACAGCGGCTCTTTAGTGGGCCAGTTGATACCAACGTCCGGGTCGTTCCATAGTATGCCACCCTCGGTGGCAGGGTTGTAGTAATCCGTGCATTTGTACGAGAAGACAGCCGTCTCACTTAGCACAAAGAAGCCGTGAGCGAATCCGGGCGCAACATACATCTGCTTATGATTCGAGGCCGACAGAACAGCCGAAACCCACTTACCGAAACTCGGCGAACCAACACGTATATCAACAGCCACATCATAGACCTCGCCGCTTAAGACCTGAACAAGCTTGCCCTGAGCATTGGGATTCTGAAAGTGCAGACCCCGCAGTACCCCTTTTTGGGAAAACGAGACGTTGTCCTGGACAAAGGGTTGCTCGATGCCTGCCTGCTCGTAGCACTTTCGGCTCCAGGTCTCGAGGAACCAGCCCCTGTCATCTTCAAAGGCCTGGGGCTTAAGAATAACGACGCCATCCAATTCGGTTTCTTCGAGATTCATTTAGCTATGCTCTTCAACCAGTGCCATCAGGTATCTGCCGTACCAGTTTTTTGCAAGCGGCTGGGCCAGTTTCATTACCTGCTCAGCATCAATCAACCCCTTATGAAAGGCAATCTCCTCGGGACAGGCAATCATCAGCCCCTGACGCTGTTGGACCGTCTGGACGAAGTTGGCTGCCTGCAGCATCGACTCAGGTGTACCGGTATCCAGCCAGGCAATGCCGCGCCCAAGCAGTTCGACACGCAATTTGCCTTTCTTCAGATATCTGCTATTGACCTCGGTTATCTCCAGCTCACCCCTTGCCGAGGGTTCGATGCTTGCAGCAATCTCGGCAACTTCCGCGTCATAGAAGTACAGCCCGACGGCAGCGTAATTGGATTTCGGCTCCTCTGGCTTCTCCTCGACGGAAAGAACATTGCCCGATTTGTCAAATTCAATCACCCCGTATCGCTGCGGGTCTTTGACCCAGTAGCCGAAGATTGCGGCGCCTTCATCCTGATTGACGGCATTTGTCAGCGAATCGATAAGGCCGTGACCATAGAAGATGTTGTCGCCTAAAATCAGACAGGCAGGCGCGCTATCGATAAAATCCCTGCCGATAATGAACGCCTGGGCTAGTCCTTCCGGCTTCGGTTGCTCAGCATAGCGAAGCTCAATACCCCATTGGCTGCCGTCACCAAGTAGCTGTTCGTAAAGCGGCAGGTCGGCCGGAGTGCTGATTACGAGTATCTGCCTTATGCCAGCCAGCATAAGGGTCGTCAGCGGATAATAAATCATCGGCTTGTCATAGACGGGCACAAGCTGCTTGCTCACGGCCTTTGTAATGGGGTAAAGCCGCGTCCCGCTACCCCCTGCAAGAATTATACCTTTAGGGTTCATATTCCTATCTCCATCCAGCGATACCTAGGCGGCAACAAATCACGCATCGCTTCGACAATCAGCTCAGCCAATCACAACGCCCAAATACGGCTTACCCTGCGAATCAAAACTGCTTAAGGAAGCGCAGGTCATTCTCGAAAAACAATCTGATATCGGTTATACCGTATTTTCGCATAGCAAGGCGTTCGATTCCGAAGCCGAAGGCCCAGCCGGTATATTTCTCGTTGTCGATTCCCACCGCATCGAAGACATTTGGGTCAACCATACCGCAGCCGCCCATCTCAACCCAGCTTTCATTACCGCTCTTGTCGGCCAGTAGCAAATCCACCTCTGCGCTCGGTTCTGTAAACGGAAAGAAACTCGGCCGAAAACGCCACTTCGCGCTGCGTCCAAGAAACGCACGAATAAACTGGTCAATCGTCGTTTTCAAATCGACCATGCTCACGCCCTCATCCACGACCAGGGCCTCGAGCTGGTGAAACATATACATGTGCGTCACGTCCACGGTATCCGGCCGATACACACGTCCCGGCGCGACAACTCGAATGGGCGGTTTGGTATTCTCCATCACACGGATTTGAATGGTCGAGGTCTGGCTGCGAAGCAGCATATCGTCGGTAATGTAGAAGTTGTCGGCAGGGTCTCTGGCAGGATGCTCCGGCCCGATATTCAGCGCGACGAAATTGTGCCACTGGTCCTCAACCTCCGGGCCGTAGGCAACAGAAAAACCCATACGCCCGAATATCTCAAGCAGCTCGCTGATAGTCTGGGTGATTACGTGGGGTCTGCCAATCGCAGGCCGTATACCAGGCAGCGTGACGTCGATGAACTCCCGCGTTTTCCGTTGCGATTCAGACAGCGTCTTTTTTGCCTGCTCAAACGCGGTGGTGACCTCTTTTTTGATTTTGTTGGCGAGCTGTCCGGCCGCCGGCTTCTGCTCAGCAGGGAATTGGCCAATCCGGCTGAGCATCCTCGTTATACTGCCCTTGCGACCAAGGTACTTTATGCGGAAATCCTCCAGAGCGAGCTGCGTGTCGATTCCCTTAAGCTCCTGCAGCGCCTCTTTGCCCATATTTTCAAACTGCTCAAGCATTCAGGCATCACCTAAAACAGGGGGCGTCTGGCATATTGCTCAGCCGACAGCGGCTTTGGCCTTTGCAACTATGGCGTCGAAGCCGTCCGGGTCGGCAATAGCTATTTCACTGAGCATCTTTCGATTAAGCTGGATGTTCGCCTTCTTGCAGCCGTCGATAAATTGGCTATATCGTATGTCTCGCTGCCGGCATGCTGCACTGAGGCGGGTAATCCAGAGCTTGCGGAAGTCGCGTTTTCTGAGCTTACGGCTGACGCGAGCATTGACCTGTGCCCTAACGGTGGCTTCTTTCGCGAGCCGGTAAAGCCGACCGGCCGCACCACGATAACCTTTGACCGCCTTTAGAATGCGCTTTCTTGCCCGGCGCCTCGCGGCACCTTTTCGTACTCTTGGCATATCAGCTTTCCTTCATAAAATATTTGCTATGGGCCGCTGGCGGCAGCTGATTTTGCGAGTCCCGATTCCGCCTTCCGGCAAAATAGACTCGAGCCGAGAAGCAGGCCCCTCTCACAGTTAATCGAACCGGCTATCGCTCCATCCGGACAAGCCCTGCCCATCCTTCAGACGCCCAGTTTCGCCTTGACCTTCTCGGCGATAGCGCCTGTCATAATGGTTGGACTGGAGATGCGCCTCCTGCGCTTGGCGTTCTTTGTCCTCATAATATGACTGCCAAACGAATGTCTGTACTTGACCTTGCCCCTGGCCGTGAGCTTGAATCTCTTACGTAACCCCTTATGGCTCTTCTGCTTAGGCATCGCAATTTCCTCAGGAAAACGCCCGGCCATTGTCGTCTTAGAGCAATGCCGGAAAATCTCGTAAACACGGAAGGATACAAAATCCCCGCTGGCCGGTCAAGGGCAATAACGGCAGAATTGGGCAAAAAATAGCCCGCCGCGCTCCCCCTAAATCAATCCTCTGCAACCTATCGGGCAACGTCAGTGCCTCGGCACGAGCACCAACGTCATCCGACGCCCGCTCATCCTGCTCGGTCTCTCGACCTTTGCCAGATCCTCCATCGATTCGACGATGCCATTAAGCATATCGTATCCCCTGTCCTGATGGAGCATCTGTCGGCCCCGGAAAAACATCGAAAACTGCACTTTGTGGCCTTTCTCGAGAAACTCGCGGGCGTGCCGAAGTTTGATGTCCAGGTCGTGCGGGTCGGTTTCCGGTCTGAGGCGAATCTCCTTCAAGCTGCCGGCGTGCTGAGTCTTCTTGCGTGACTCTCTCGTTTTTCTTTTCTGCTCGTAGAGCCACTTGCCGTAATCCATTATCCTGCAGACAGGAGGGTCACTTGTCGGAGCGACCTCAACCAGGTCCAAACCTACATCCCGGGCCTTGCCGAGTGCAACGTGTCTTTCGACAACGCCAACCTGATTATTTGATTCATCTACGAGCCGTACCCGTCGGGCTCGAATCCCTCCGTTTACTTTTAGGCCTCGGTCTCTAATTGCTTATCACCTTACCTTTCTTAAAGAACAATCTGAAACTCTCCTATCTTCCCACCATAGCTGTCGGCAACTAAACCGCCAGCTCTATTTCCTTATCGGCAATCTTGCGTTTTGCAGCGACAATAAAATCGTCAACCGCCATCGAAGAGGTTTTCTTGCTTGCTCTGATTCTGACATTAACCGAATGCGATTGCACCTCCTTCGGTCCGACCACAAGCATATAGGGGATTTTCTCACCGTGTGCTTTGACGATTTTGGCCCCTATCTTCTCGTCGGACGAATCGCAGGTGCACCGCAGACCTTCGCCGCTGAGCTTCGCTCTTACCTCTTCGGCGTAATCATTGCTCTTTTCACTGATTGGCAGGACTCTCGCCTGCTCGGGCGAAAGCCAAAGCGGCATATCGCCTCCGTAGTGTTCGATGAGAATACCTATGAACCGCTCAAACGAGCCAAGCACGGCCCGGTGAATCATCACCGGCGTCTTCTCGGTGTTATCTTTGTCGGTATAGACCAAACCGAAACGCCCAGGCATAGAAAAATCCAGTTGAATTGTGCCTAATTGCCAGGACCTTTTCAGGCAGTCTTTTACATGAAAGTCTATCTTGGGGCCGTAAAAGGCACCATCACCCTCGTTGATTTTGTATTCAATTATTTTGTGGGCCAGAGCGTCTTTGAGGGCGCCTGTAGCGATGTCCCAAACTTCGTCCGAACCTATGTGCTTTTGTGGTTTGGTTGAAAGCTCAATGTGAAAATCTTCGAAGCCAAAAGCTTTGTATATCTCGAAGGCAAACTCGAAGACGGCTATGATTTCAGACTCTATCTGCTCGGGGGTGCAGAAAATATGAGCATCATCTATAGTAAACTGCCTTACTCTGAAAAGCCCGTGCATAACACCACTGGCCTCGTGTCGATGCACCACGCCAAGCTCGGCAACCCGCATGGGAAACTCACGATATGAGTGCTTACGGGTTCTGTAAACCAGGCACAGGCCCGGACAATTCATGGGCTTTATGGCATAACCGACATCGTCAACAGTTGTAAAATACATATTCTCTTTATAATTATCCCAGTGGCCGCTTTTGTGCCATAGCTGTTCATTTAGTATGACAGGTGTTTTAATTTCCTCATAACCATATTTATCGTGCATACCCCGTAAAAACTCCGCTATGGCGTTCCAAATAATCGTCCCTTTAGGGTGAATAAATGCAAAGCCCGGGCCGGCTTCGTTGAAGCTAAATAAATCCAACTGCCTGCCCAGAACACGGTGGTCGCGTCTCTTTGCCTCTTCAAGCCGCGTAAGGTAATCCTCAAGCTCTCGCCGGCTGGGCCAGGCGGTGCCATAGACCCTCTGCAGCATCTTTTGCGTCGGGTCGCCATGCCAGTACGCCCCTGCCACCGACATAATCTTGAAACTTCCGACCCTGCCCGTACTCGGCACATGCGGCCCCCTGCACAGGTCCTCAAAACCATCACCCGCCGAATAGAAGCTGATAACGTCACCCTCGGCACGATTGACATTGTCTGTCTTATATTTGTCACCTGCCAGCTTCTCAAGCGCCTCTGCTCTGGACAAGTCCGTGCGCACAAACGCTTTGTCGGCCTCGACTATCTCCGCCATAGCATGCTCAATACGCTCAAAATCACTCGGGCGTATGGGCTCATCGAGGTCAACATCATAGTAGAAGCCGTCCTCCACGCTCGGTCCGTAAACGAGCTTTGTCTCGGGCCAGACCCTGCATATCGCCTCAGCCATCACGTGCGCACAACTATGGCGCATAATGTCGAGACCTTCCCGGTCCTGGGCAGTTACGATGCGAAGCTCCACGTCTTCGCTAACAGGAGTGTTCAAATCAACCGGTTGCCCGTTGATCTCGGCTGCAAGAGCTGCCTTAGCCAGACCCGAACCTATCTGCTCGGCGATTTGCCGTGCGGTTGTACCCTCAGCAACCTCAATCGTGCTGCCGTCAGGCAGTGTTATTTTCACCATGAATCTGTCCGATATAACCAGCCCTCGAATTTCAACTCTGTTAGTTCACTTCGGATTCTACAGCGACGACCGACGTATGTCAATCCCGTTAAATTGCAATTTCCAGGACTACAGGTTTCGGGGACCGGGGCAAAAAACTAACAGGAAAAGGCAAATAAAGCCGATGTTTGTAAAGACAGTCGCGGCGCCGCAGAATCAGGGCCTTGGCACTCCAGGCAGAGCAGTTGCAGGAATTCGCTTGCGGTCGCAGGGCAAATATGTTAGTTTAACGTGTCTCGGTGCGTGCTCCTCGACATTCACCCATTTGAGGAGACAGTATGCAGATAGTGGTAGTGACAGGATGGCTCACGGCCCCGCACCCTACAGGCCTGGGCCTAAGCTCGGTTGTGGGGCCCACCTGCGGTCTGTCCGGCGCTCTTTTGGCCTTTAGTCCCATCAAGCTTCTTCTCCTTGTAGCGTGGGTATATCTCTGTCTGCATTGCATCCAGCGAATCGAACTCAGCCCCCTCGTGCCAAAGCACCGTAAGGGCGTCGTCAACCTCGCTGCTCTCTTTTTGGGTCCAATTGTGCTATTCGCAATTCTGGTGGTGGATATCAAGAAGACCCCCGCCGACGAGCGAGGTGGTCTCTTTCGGATGATAACCGAACGGCTCAAAGGCATAAGGGCGAGCATAGAATCGTCGGGCATTACCGGCAAGCGGGCGGATATAAAGCTGCTCGACACTTCAGGGACCGAGTTGAAGGAAATATACGGCCACGGCAAGACCAAACGGCAGGACAGTCACGTCCTCGACTTGACGGAACAAATAATCTGGGATGCCCTCGAGGACAGAGCAAGTGACATCCTAATCGACCCAAAAAGCGAATCTCTCTATACGGTTAGATTTCGTGTGGACGGCGTCCTTAGAGAGGTCCAGCAGCTCGACGGCAAGACCTGCCAGGCCGTCGTCAACAGCATCAAGGCGGTCTCCGGTATGGATATCGCCGAGAAGCGACGCCCCCAGGACGGCGCGTTCCTTGCCAAGACCACCGACGATACCGTATCGTTCAGAGTTGCCAGCGCAGGCGTGTTGAACGGCGAAAAGCTGTCAATAAGGGTCCTGAGCCAGGATGCTGGCATGTTCACCCTTGAGAGCGTAGGGCTGGTGGAGAAGCAAAGAAACATCATAGAAAAAGCTGTCAGCAAGCCCTCCGGAATGATACTAATGTGCGGGCCTACCGGCAGCGGCAAGACCACGACGATGTACGCCATGCTCAACAGGATTGACTTTTTCACTCGCAACGTTATCACCGTAGAGGACCCAATAGAGTATGTCCTGCCAAACACAAGCCAGATTGAGGTCAACCCGAAAGCCGACATAACCTTTGCCAAGTCCCTGCGCAGCATTCTCAGGCAGGACCCGGACGTCATCTGCGTGGGCGAAATACGAGACGAGGAGACTGCGGCAATAGCGCTGCAGGCCTCGCAGACCGGCCATCTTGTCCTGGCAACTATCCACAGCAACAGCACCGCTTCGGCTATGGTGCGTCTGCTGGACCTCGGTGTCAGCCCCCTGCTGTTGTCCTCGGGCCTCGATATGATTATCTCACAACGACTCGTTCGCCGGCTCTGCAAATACTGCAGGGCTCCTGCTCAGCTCAGCCGAACACAAATGCGCGACTTTCAAAGACGCAAAATCAACTACACCAACATACACCAGGCCGTGGGCTGCGACAACTGCCACGAAACCGGCTACTACGGCAGGACCGGAATTTACGACATCCTCGTTATGACCGAAGACATCAAAACCGGCATTGCCAGTGATACACTTTCCATATCCCGTTTGAGAAATGAAGGCGAGCAGAAAGGCAGGTCCAACCTGCAGAAGCAGGGACTGCTCAGAGTAGTATCAGGGCTAACAAGCCTCGAGGAGCTAAATAGAGTGTTAGGTTAAGAGTATGGCTTTTTGGTTAGGTATACTGGTCGCGGCGCTTATTGCGGCGTCGGCTGTCAAGCTGGGGTTCTACCAGAGCTGGACGCTGCTGTTCAACCTCGTAATCGCCGTATATATCGCCATCCACCTCAATCCAATCGTTGCTGAGATGATACCGGCAGCGGCCGACACGGCCTACTGCAAAGCATTGTGCGCACTCGCCGTAGCCGTCGCAGCTTTTCTCATTCTGCATGGCATAGCGTACGTGTTTTTCATTGGTCAATTCAATGTCACGTTTCCCAGAATACTCGAAACCATGGGCTCGGGCTTCCTGGGCTTCTTGGCCG
Organism: uncultured Pirellulales bacterium; assembly: GCA_964514115.1. Lineage (GTDB taxonomy): Bacteria > Planctomycetota > Phycisphaerae > Sedimentisphaerales > Anaerobacaceae > CAZEPI01. The sequence continues at coordinate 294,745 of CAZEPI010000003.1, forward strand.
GATTTCTAATCTGGAGTTTCGCCGCTCTGCTGATATCCACAACCCCCCTGTCCGAAAACTCCCTTGTCAACAGTATGGGCTTTGACGCCAGGAAGTTCGAGGAGGCAAAGATGCAATCTTATCTTCTCTGGTGGTGCAACTTGCTTGATACGGTTGCGATTTCCGACCCGGCCGAGCAGACCAGCAAAGACGCGGTTATTGACATGCTGAAAGCACACCAAGGCAGAAAAACAGTTCAGCCAAGCCATCAGCCGGCTACCGAACGACCACCCGAACCCAACGATGTAAACACCCATTCCAAAAAGCAGGGCCACACCACAGTCGCACCATAACCGCGCGCTCGACCCTCCCGCCCGAAGTTTTCACATCCCCATTTTAGCTGCGCGCCTGGTCAAGAATGAGGTTCTTCACTTCCTGACTGGGCAAATTAAGAGCACCATAGGCCGCCGCCGCCGCGGCACGCAACTCCGCATCAACCTGGTCGGAGCCAACCAGCGAGTACAGAGACTCGATAGTCGCCCCATCCAGAAGTGAGCCGTTTTGCTTGGCTGAGACCGCCAGCGAATTGAATGCAGAGATTCTGACATCCTGGGCATACTCGTCGTTCAGGGCCATAACAGCCACCGCCTCTTGTGCAGTCGCGGTTCGCAGATACGCAAGTATCTGACCCGCAAGCATCTGCACATCGGGCCTCTTGTCCTTCGTTGCCTCAGCCAGGGCCGGCTCAGCCGGCGACAGGTCCAGAACAAGGTTTCTGGTCTGTCCCAGCTTCAGCATTACCTTTGCGGCCCGTACCGCATAGCTATCTGCCAACTGACCATTCCACATCTGTGTTGACTCGCCGACCTGCTCGGCGCTTTGCCCGATGGCCTCGGCAAGATTCTCAACAACGAGCTTGCTCTGGGGAAATTGCTGGGCGGGCCCGGCTGCAGCCACGGCTATAGCAGCGCTATATCTTACGGCCCGATTATTGAATGAAAGGGCATCCGCCAACGGCTGTGTATTGCCAACCGCATAGAACAACGAACTCTGCCCCGCCGTGGTACCCAATGCCTCTATGATGCCCAGAGCCACATAGGCGTCCTTGTCTCTCACTGCACGCGCTAGGGCCTGATGAAGGTATTCGGGTCCGGCAGTGGTCGCATAAGTCATAGCGTCGGCGTGTCCGGGACCAAAATACTCAGGCATATCAAGACCGGCCGACTCGGCCTTGAAAAAGCCGGCAAGCCAAAGCCCGATGGCCTGGCCAAAGCCCGCATCGGCCTTCACCGCCCACTCGCAGCAGCGCATAGTCATAAGCTCGTTGAAGTAGCTCCTGTCCACCTCCTTGCGCATCAGTCTGCTCTCCTGCTCGTCCCAAAACCAGACGTTCGCAAAATCAGCATCTTCAGCCGGGGCAAGCGATTCGGCGTGATAGTAATAATCTTCGCCAAGCCGATAAAACAGCTCTGCCGCTGAAAGACTCACCGCCGCGGGCTCTATATCTGTTATGCTCTGCTCAGCAAGCCCGCGAAGCTCAGGAGAATCATCCTTCTCGAGAATGTACTTGAGATACGGCAGCGACTGCGGGTAGCCGATTTTGCCCAGCGCCCTGATTGCCTCGGCCTTGACCGCAACATTGCTCGTCTGCAGGGCCGCCGCGAGCGGACGTATCGAATCTCTGCCGATGCGCGACAGTGCCCATATAATATTAGGAAGCTCCTCGTTGCGCTCGGGGTCAGCCATTGCGTCAAGCATAAACATTATGGCATATTCGCCCGCGTTCTCCAGTCGCTTGATAGCCGCAACCCGACCTCTCGATGTGCCGCTGAGCCGCTTAATCTCCTCAATAATAATCCTGGGGTCGGTGCGCCTGTCGAATCTGCCCTGCTCGACAATATCAACTATCTGCCCGCAGAGTTCGGCAAGCTCAGAATCGGCAGAGCTTTCTCTGGCCTTCACAAGAAGCGAATAGCCCCTGGGATTGGCTTGGCTAAGCTCGAGCAGCTCAATCGGGTCCGGCTGACTGTCAAGAACCGCCTGGGCATGTCCCTTGGCCAAGTCCAATCGCCCAATCGCAGCGTAGTGCAGCAGGTCGTTCCAGCTCTCCTCGAAGGTTGCCCCAAGACCAACGGCCGATATCGCAACTGCGATAAACAGCACCACGCCACAACTTCTTGACCTAAGCATCGAAATACCTCCAAAACACAATCTGATTCATCACCTACCCCTGCAACCAGGGAGCCCAGACAATATTACACAACCTCTATACTGTCACGCCCCCTGCCCAGAGAGCTTTCTTGGGCTTTTAGCTCGGATAAACGTAAGTATTTGTAGTAATCGTCCTTAGCCCCTTCATACTATAGAGAAATGCCGCTTCTGTCAACAAAAAACCGCCCTATCGGGCCGTAAGACCGATTTTTTAGTCGTCGGGTAGCTTATCGTACCAGTTTTTCTTCAGAATAACCGACGTTACCGCCAGAACGGCCAGCGAGACCAACATCGCCTTGAACATCCGAAGCACCAGGTATATCGGGATAAGGTAGAAATTAAGCTGCCAGATTATGCCGACAACCACGTTGAATGCATCGCGCTTAAACGCCCTGTTCGGCTGGAAATCGGGGTCCTCTTGCCGCAGCATCTCTACCACAGGCCCCCAGAATCCCCAGGGCCTGACACGCTTATAAAAATTCTTGAGCACCTCTTCTTCATCCGGTTTTGTCAATAGACTCACCGCTACGCTCGCAACCGTACTCAGCACAAGAATCACCGGAAACAGTGCCGTGTTATACTCCATATCCATCAATGTCGTTCTACCGTAGAACGCCTTCGGAATCATAAGCAGCGTTGCCGACAATACTCCCGTAATCATCCCCGCAAAGTACCCATATCCGTTGAAGCGCCACCAGTACCACTTCAGGACGTTAGGCGCAACGTATCCTCCGTAAAGCCCGGTTGTTATCCACATCGTCACGGTGTGTATCGAGCCCGTCATATAGCCGAACGCAATTCCAACACCGACAATTACAAACGAGGCGATATAGCTCATAACTACGTAGCGCTTCTCACTTGCATTCGGGCTGATGTAGCGCTTGTAGATGTCGTTGACGATGTAGGCGGCACCGTTGTTGACGGTCGAGTCGAATGTACTCATAAAGGCGGCAATGAGTCCTGCCAGTATCACGCCGACCAGCCCAACGGGAACAAACTCACGAATCACAAAAGGCAGGATCTGTTCAAAATCGACGTTGCTGCCCATCGCATTCAGGCCGTCGCTGAAGAAAACGATGCCAAGGATGGTCACACCTGCGATCATAAGGTAACGTGGCACATAGAGCACTAAAGAAACAATGAAGCACATAAGAGCCGATTCTCTGGCACTGCGAGTCGCGAGCATTCGCTGCATATCTTTGTTCGGAGGCGGGCCTGCGGCACTGGCGAGGATTCCCTTGAACAAAAACATCATAAACAGAATCGTGAACAGGGAGTAGCCCTGGCTTTCGATGGTCTGCTGAACAGCAGGGATATGATTCGACCAGTCCAGGTTGAGGCGCCACCCGAAGAACAGGTCCGTCCAGCCAGCAGGTACATAATCTGCGATGTTGATACCTGCGGTTCTGCTTATGGCGATGCCCGCGATGAAAACCGAGGCAACCGTCAGCATCAGGAACTGAATCACATCGGTCAGAACAACACTATACATGCCTCCGAGAATCACATAAATCGTGGTGATACTCATAAGGATAAGAGCATAAGTGTCGGCAGAAAAATCCCAGGGCAAAAGGATGTCAGAGAACTTCCCTATCCCTTTGAAGGCGTATGCTATAAAACCAATCGTTGCGATAATTGCAAAGATGACGACACTGACGTGCGACAGCTCACCGCCCAGCCGGTCGCCGAAGCGAGTACGAATCCATTCTGCGCCGGTCATCACACCGCTGCGACGAAGCCAGACTGCAAGGAATATCATGAAGACGACCTGGTTGAACGTAGGCCAGACCCATGCTATGTAGGCGCTCTTCAGGCCATATACAAACATCCAGGTTACCATCATCATCGTACCGGTGATGTCGAACATTCCCGATGCGTTTGAAACGCCGAGGATGTACCACGGAATTCGTCGACCGCCGAGGAAATATGATTCGATATTCTGTGACGCGCGACGAGAAAGCAGTACGCCGCCGATGACAACGCCGACAAGGTAGAGGATGATGATAGCCTGATCAACAATATGTATCTGCATCTAACATTCTCCTTCGTGACTCTCACCTTACAGGAACGGCTGGGGTAAATGCCTCGACGCAGCGCGGACCGACGCCGCCAACTGCATGAACCGCGGGCCGCTGTACTCAAAAAAACGCTTGTAGCCCTCGCAGAAATAGCTTTCCCTGCCGAAGCTGTCCCTGTCGAAGGGTGCCCTGTCCTTCATACAGCCGCCTCGGCAGACGGACAGGGAACTGCACAGCAGGCACTTGTTGGAAAGGTTCTGCTTCAAACGCCCGAACTTTCTTTTCTTCTCACCGCCAGCCAATTGCTCAATCGGCGTTTCCATTATGTTTCCAAGCCGCCACTTCGGCTGGACAAAGAAGTCGCACGGAAAACAGTCTCCCGTATGCTCCACAACGACGTACTGACTGCACTGTCTGCCAAAGGTGCAGATAGTATGCTCGCCGGTAACATAGAAAGACAGGATTGAGTCGAAATCGCGAATGCTTACCTTCTCAGGCCCATATTCATACCAACGGTCGAACAATCGACACAGGAAATCACCATATTGCTGCGGCGTAACCGAAAAACCGGTCACGCCACCTTCCTCTTCATCAAGCTCAACGCAGGGAATGAACTGCAAAAACCTAACACCGCTGTCCGCGAAGAAGTCAAAAAGCTCTTCCGGGTGTTCCACGTTGACATCGTTTAGCAGAGTCAGGGTATTGAATTCCACTTTGTATCGCTTGCAGTTTTCGATCGCCCGCATCACTTTGTCGAAGGTGCCGCAGCCGGCATGGTCAACCCGGTAGTGGTCATGGAATTTCTTCGGGCCGTCTATGCTGATTCCCACGAGAAACTTATTGTTATGCAGGAACCGACACCACTCGTCATCAAGCAGAACCGCGTTTGTCTGAAGTGCGTTGCCGATTTGCCGGCCCGGCCGGCCATACTTCTTCTGCAACTCAACCACCTCTTCGTAAAACCGAAGACCCATCAGCGTCGGCTCACCGCCCTGCCACGAAAAACCAGCCACACCAAAATCCAGAGCCAGATAGCCCCTGATTAGCTTTTCAAGCACTTCAAAGCTCATGCGCTGTCTGCCGGCGCCAATCTCAGCGGACCTGCTCTTGTAAAAACAATACGTGCAATCAAGATTGCACTCAGAGCCGGACGGTTTGATTAAGAGAGTAAACGCCTGCATCTTTTCTATCCTTGAATTGGGAAAGTATAACGATTAATCAAAGACCGTTCAATCAATACCCCTGCCCAACCAGGAACAAAACTGAGGAGCTTTGCTTTTTCTGTTGTCAATCAGCCGATGAATCATATAATCCGCGCATAGCTTTGCTACATTCAGCGAATTAGCCAGTAATAAGCAAACTGAAATCGCCGGGTATGTAACGGCTCCGGCGACAGAAAGTCTTTGTCGTGTTATTGCGGAGAGTAAGATGAAGCACTTTGTCCCCACAAAGGCATTTCTAACCAAAGGTGTCGGACGCCACAAATATCAATTGAAGTCATTCGAAGAGGCGCTGCGTGCCGCAGGCGTAGCCCAGCAGAATCTGGTCCAGGTCTCATCGATTTTGCCGCCTAAGTGCAAGGTCATAAGCAGAGAGAGCGGACTAAAGCAAGTAACGCCCGGTGAGATATGCTATTGCGTTATGGCCAGGGCCGACACAAATGAGCACGAACGGCTGGTGGCTGCCTCGGTAGGAATAGCAGTGCCGAAAGACCGAACAAACTGGGGCTACCTGAGCGAAGTTCACGGCTATGGAATGAATCAGCGTGAAGCGGCCGATATGGCAGAGGACCTGGCGGCCGGTATGCTTGGCACAACACTGGGCTTAGAAGTGGACCCGAACCAGGCATGGTCTGAGAAGGAACAGGTATATAAGTCCAGCGGGCTGATTATCCGAACCTCCAATATAACCCAGACCGCGCGAGGCCAGAAAGACCTCTGGACCACAACCGTCGCAATAGCAATGTTCCTCTTCGACTAACAATCGCCCCGGGGCAACGAAAAGCTGGGCGTTCAAACCTTCAGAACAACCGGCAAGGCGGACACTATGACTACGGCGACAAACTACGGAGATATCAGCCGAGAATACTCCACCTACCAGACCGCAAAGGTGGTCATAATACCTGTCCCCTATGACCGGACGAGCACCTGGATAAAAGGGGCGGAAAAAGGTCCCGCAGCAATAATCGCCGCCTCCGCCAATATGGAGCTTTATGATATCGAAACGGACTCAGAACCCTACAAAGCGGGAATGTACACGGACCAGCCAATTACAATAGACCAGCCGCCGGAAAAAATGGTCGAAGCAGTTGCACGGACGGTTCGCCGTCATCTCCAGCAGGACAAGTTCGCCGTTGTCCTCGGCGGTGAACATTCGGTGAGCATCGGCAGTGTAAGGGCGCATGCAGAACGTCATCCCGGTCTAACCGTCCTGCAACTCGATGCCCACTGCGACCTGAGAGACGAGTACGACAATTCCAGATTCAATCACGCCTGCGTGATGGCCAGAATAAAAGAGATATGCCCTTTTGTGCAGGTGGGTATCCGCAGCATGGATTCGTCGGAGAAAGAAGTTGCGGATAAACAGAACATTTTCTTCGCCAAAGACATATACAACACGACCGACTGGATTGAGACTGTCCTGAGCCGCCTTTCGGAGAAAGTGTATATTACAATTGATCTTGACGTTTTTGACCCGGCGATTATGCCGTCGACCGGCACGCCGGAGGCGGGGGGCTTGTCGTGGTACACCGTGCTCGGCCTGCTGAAAGCCCTCGCAGACAAAAAAGAGATAGTGGGATTTGACGTCGTTGAGCTTTGCCCCAGCGAGACCAACAAATCGCCGGATTTTTTGGCGGCGAAGCTGGTGTATAAGCTCTTGAGTTATAAGCTTAGAGGTTGAGGTATGAACAAGAAGGATTTTCTAAACGAGCCGGTGGAGCACATAGACATAAAGCATTTTGACTCCACAGCAATAATTGAGTCAATGAAGGGTATGTCCTTTTCCGCAGGTGATACGGCCAAGGCGGCGGAGCTTTTCGACCAGATGCTCAGCGACAAAGACTGCACAATCTTTCTGTGCATCGCGGGCAGCACAAGCGCTGCTGGCTGTATGCACATCTACGCCGATATGGTCAAATATAATATGATCGACGCGGTCGTCGCCACCGGCGCGACAATCGTCGATATGGACTTCTTCGAGGCGCTCGGGTTCAGGCACTACAAAGGCAGTCGCTTTGTTGATGACAGCCGGCTTCGTGACCTTTACATTGACAGAATCTACGACACTTTTATCGATGAAGAGCAGTTGCAGGTCTGCGACAACACCGTAAGGCAGATTGCTGATTCTCTTGAACCGAAACCTTACTCCTCAAGAGAATTCATCAGAGAAATGGGTAAATACCTTGCCGATAATGCAAAGAAGCCCGACTCGCTTGTTCAGACAGCTTTTGAGAACGATGTGCCGGTCTTTTGCCCCGCCTTTTCGGATTCCAGCGCCGGGCTCGGCTTAGTCAAGCACCAGGTCGAGAACCCACACAGCCATGTCTCCATAGACTCCGTAAAGGACTTTCGAGAGCTGACCGAGATAAAGATGAAATCCCACGTTTCCGGTCTTTTCATGATAGGCGGCGGCGTGCCGAAGAACTTCATCCAGGACACGGTTATATGCGCCGAAGTATTGGGCAAAGCCGTCGATATGCACAAGTACGCTGTGCAGATTACCGTTGCAGACGAACGTGACGGCGCCCTTTCCGGCTCAACTCTGAAAGAGGCACGTTCGTGGGGCAAGGTGGACAGCGGTCATGACCAGATGGTCTTTGCCGAAGCGACAAGCGTACTGCCGCTGATTGTCAGCTACGTCTATCACAAGGGCAACTGGCAAAACAGACCGAGGTACCAGTATGCCAAAATCTTCAGCCAGAATCTCTAAATTCCTCTGTGCCTATCGAGCCAATTCTTCGCCCACTTCTCGGCCTGCCGGCGGTCCTGCAGAGTCCCCTCCAACTGGGCGATGTATATCTCCTCAGCCAACTGGCCAAAGGCAGGCCCCGGCACCGCCCCTAAGCGAATCAGGTCGTGGCCGTCCAGCAAGGGCTTCGGTTTCAACTCGACATCACCAAGGGCCTTTATACGTCTTCGCAGCTTGATTAGAGGCCCTATCGCGCCATCAGTTGCCCGCTGGATAGCTCGCTGCAGCTCGTACAGGTCCCAAAAATACGGCTCAGCCAGAATCAACTTTAGCTCGGCAACGGACATATTCTCATTTAACAGCTTGCCTCTGCTTGCCAGGAGAAACCTAATGTGTTTGGTTCGGCTTCTGCTCAATTTCAGCACTCGGCACTTCTCAAGCGCAAAATCCGATTCGCATCCGGCAAAGACCGAAGCCAGCACCAAAGCAAAGTCCACTTTCTGCCGCAACCGCCCTGTCACAGCCAGGCCTTGTTCGGCGCACCGACCACCAAGTCCCGGAAAAATCGCCTCAGCCAAACCGGTCTCAAGAAGCAGCGCAAGTCCGGCGGCACGATGGGGACTGACCAGGATTCCCTCAAGCTCGATAGCGATGCGCTCGCCGCTTACGTTAGTAATCTGCCCGGCGTTTTTGCAGATGGCAGCTTTGGTCTGCCTTTCGAGTGCAAAACCGAGTTTGGTGGAGAATCTCACGGCCCGAAGCATGCGCAAAAAATCTTCGCCGAATCGCTGGTCGGGCTCACCGACCGTGCGAATTATGCCCCTTCTCAGGTCAGCCCGCCCATTGACGTAATCTATCACATTCTTCTCAATCGGGTCGTAAAACACCGCATTGATGGTGAAATCCCTTCTGGCCGCATCCTCGGCAGCATCGGTGAACCTGACCTTGCCGGGATGTCTGCCGTCGGCGTAATCTCTTTCTGTCCTGAAAGTCGCCACCTCGACCTGCTTGCCGTCCAGCAGGACGATGACAACCCCGAACTTCGCACCGACCTTCAGTGTCCGCTTAAACAGCTTTATCACCTCTGCCGGCCTGGCGTTCGTAGCCACGTCGTAATCATGCGCAGCCCTGCCAAGCAGCATATCACGCACACACCCCCCTGCCAGCAATGCCTCATACCCTTCGCGGCGCAATCGCTTTATTATCTTTATAGCCGGCTTTCGCTTTGTCATTCTCTCGCCTTTTCAAATATCGTCACGGCCATTGTCCCCCACTGCCGCCTTTCCGCAACCCTGAGCAGACCATACTCATCAGACAGAGCCTTTCGGCGATTAGTTCTCACAACCGCAAAGCCGCCGGCTGCCATCTGTGAACCAACAAGCTCCAACAACTTTCCCAGAGGTGAGCACAACTCGGCATCCGTACTGTCAGCGTATGGCGGGTCCACAAAAACAAGATTGCACGCGCCACGAGCCGAGTCGCAGACAGCTCCCGTCCTGTACGCATCTGCCGTAAGGACTTCGCTATTCTCAATGAAACGACACTTTGCGATATTTTTCTTCAGTACCTCCACTGTCGCCGGGTCACGTTCGACAAACGCTGTAAATGCCGCCCCCCTGCTCAGGGCCTCAAGACCCAGCGAGCCGACCCCGCAAAACAGGTCCGCTACTGTGCTCTCAGCCGGCAGCCCGTATCTCAGCAGGACGCTGAAAAGAGACTCCTTCACCCGGTCGGTAATCGGACGAGAAGCCATACCTTTGGGCGAAAGCAGCTTTGTACCTCTTCTTGAGCCGGCAACAATCCTCATCAGGCACAATATATAGAATGAGCGAATGCTTGGCGAGAGATTTTGAATCTACTCAGAATGCTTCTCGGCAGATGGTTCGATGTATGGCTTGCTGGCTAAATAGAGCTGCAGGTGGTCTTCAATCTCCTCTGCCAAAGGTGACAGGCCCTGAGACATGGCCAGTTCGATTGCCTTCCCGGCCGTGGCAATCGCCTCATCAAATCGTCCGCAGCCCGCGTATGCCGCGCCAAGCGTATCAAGATAATCCGGCCGGCTGTGCTCAGTCAGCGAACAGGCCCGCTCCGCATAACCGACGGCAGCAGCGGGATTACGAACCCGGGCATTCTCAGCAGTAGCCAACAGCCATGCCAGATTATTCAGAGCGGGATCGTACTCCGGGTTCGACTCGACCGCACTTCTATAAAAAGCAACTGCCTGTTCTATCTTGTGCTGTTGAAAAAGCGCGGTGCCAAGATTGTAAAGAGTAGTGAACCAATGCGGACGGATACTCAAAGACTTATGATACTCGCCGATGGCCTCTTCGAGCCGACCCTCCATGTGATAGACCTTGCCAAGACTAAAGTGCATCCTGTAGTTGTCCTCGGTAACATCCAACGCGTGTTTGAATAGCGTAAAGCTATCACGCCAGTACCATGTCTGAACCTTCGTGCGCACACCGAGAGCCGCAACTATCACTACCGCAACCACAGCCAACAAAACCCTGCAGAATCGCTGCTTCGGCACAAACTCCACGGCGCCCCAGGCAGCGATAATGAAAAGCCCGGTATAAGGAAGATACGTGTAACGGTCGGCCATCGCCTGGCCGCCTACCTGCACTAAACCAATGACCGGAACCAGCATTCCCAGATACCAGAGCCAGCCAACAAGCAGGTATTTGCGTCTCCGGGCCAAGTAACGTACAGCAACGCTAATAACGAGCAGCAGTAAGACGCTTCCAAGCACTTGCCAAACAGGAATTGTGTCGCGAGCATGTGGGTAGAATAGGGCCAGACCGCTTGGCCAAATCAGCTTGCCCAAATACCGAACGTACGAGACTATTGCATTGTTTATCCGGGCGGTTGCAGAAACGATCTCCATTGCCGCAACTGCCCCACCGCTGCGCTGGGCAAAAAAGGTAATAATACAGGATATGGCCGACAGAAGAAAAAAGGGCGTCTTCTCCCAGACCAGCGACCGGAATACCCGCGAGCGAACTGGCTCACCGCTTGGCTTGCGTTCATTACAACCGCCGGACAATCGCGCACCACCAAAACACCCAAGGGGCCAATAATCCAGGAGCAGCAAAACAAAGGGCAACGTCACCAACATAGGTTTAGACATAAGCCCTAAGACAAAGCAAACCAAGGCCGCGAAATACCACCTGCGCTTTGTGGAACTAACATACTCGCAGTAGGCAGCGACCGTAAGCAACCAGAAAAGTGTGCTGAGAACGTCCTTGCGTTCCGATATCCAGGCCACAGACTCCGCGTGAACTGGGTGCAGCGCGAACAACACAGCAACAAAAGCACTCCTCCAAAATGCGCCCGTCATCCGGCTCAGAACCGCAAACAACAACAACGCATTAGCTATATGCAGCAATAGACTCGTCAGATGGTGCCGACCTGGCTCAAGCCCGAACAATTGGCAGTCCAGCATATGGCTGAGCCAGGTAACCGGATGCCAATTGGAGGCGTGCGTGGTGGTGAAAGCCCAACGCAGGCCCCGCCAGGTCAGGCCCGCCCTTACGTCGGCGTTCTTGGTGACATAATGGTCGTCGTCAAAGTCAATAAAGTCATTCTGCAACACCTGCGCGTATGCAGCGAAGGTCACTATCGCAAGCGCCACATAGACCAAAACAATCAGTTTCTTTCGGTGCACAGCATTCATTCAGACACCAGACCGGCTCAGCTCGGACCGGCCGACGCAGACCAAAGAGCCGATTAAGGGCCTGTCCAGTAGTCAACTACCGTGACCTCTTCGAGATGTCCTCGAAGCAGTGACCCAAATTCCTTGTGGGCCGGATGGGGAAGATACTCGGCTCTGGCCTCTTCGCTAAGAAAGGTAACAACAAAGCAGTGGGTATAGCCGTGCGAGAGGTCCTCGACGCTCACGTTCGTGCCCCACTCGAAATCCCGGATTGCATCAATCTTACTCGACAGAGCCGCAAACGCATTTTCGATTTCCGCCACCTTCTCAGCCGGCGTGTTTTCCTTGAACTTGAAGAGCACAGCGTGACGAAGGACCTGGGCCGGTTTGCGACATTCCGCTTGCTGCTGCAAGTTGCATTTCTCGGCCTGGACATTCACACAGCCCACAACAACAATTGCAGCTACAGCTAAACACACAAGATTCCTGAGCATTATCAATTCCTCCAAGCTCGACCACAACATCACGAAATCCGGCCCACAGCCGGGATATGCGGATTTTAGCTGCAAATCGGCCCGGAGTCCATTCAAAATCGCCACTCACGCAATAGGAGGACGCAGAGCACACTGGAAAAAGCAAATCGCATTATTAGTGGACGAACAGGCAAATTGGCGGCTTCGTATCATATCATAATGACGCGCATTGTAGGCAAAGGGATATAACACATGAGCAGAAACATATTGTCAATTGCACTGTGGATGGGCATTGCCCTGCTGTTGGTCGCCTTTGCAGGGGCCAGACAAAAACAGAACCTTATGTGCTGCCCAGGTGCGGCAAGACTGATTAGTTGTCCGAAGCAACAGGACCCCAATATGGAAGGCAAAGTTGTAAAAACCCACGCCGAATGGCGCAAGCTGCTCACACCGCTGCAATACAAGGTAACGCGAAAAAAGGCCACCGAACGGCCCTTTACAGGCGAGTACTACAAATTCAACAAAGATGGGAAATACATGTGCGTCGCTTGCGGCAATGAACTGTTCGGTTCCGAGGCGAAATTCGATTCGGGTACGGGTTGGCCCAGCTTCTCGGCAGCGACGTCAGACAAGAGCACACAAACGGAGGCTGACACAAGCCACGGGATGACAAGAACAGAGGTGCTATGCAGCAGGTGTAACGCTCATCTCGGCCACGTCTTCAAAGATGGACCCCAGCCGACCGGCCTGCGCTATTGCATAAACTCTGCGGCACTTAAATTCAAAGAGCAGGAAAAGAAGCAGCCGTGCGACGAGCAGAACACTGAGCAAAAGCAGCAAAAGAGCACTGTCACCAAGACAGAAGGATCGGCATCAAAGCAATAACTCGTCTATCGGTACGGCGACAGCGCGGAAATTCTCAGCAGGCAAGGTGACTGTCTGCCATTTGGGGCTGCGACGCTTCATAAACTTCCTGTAGTCGTCCAGACCTACGGCGAAGAACACGTATCTGTTGCCGTCGAAATCAAAGGCCGCCCTGCCGTCCAAATCGACATCCACATTCTCAATTCTGTAGGCGAACACGAACAGGGCTTTATGCTCCTCGCCGAACACCTCCTGCCAGGCAGACAGCCCATCTACATCTTCAGTTGTGACCCAGCACTCAAGACCGGCGAGATTGGCCAGAGTTGTTCCTTTGAAACTCCTGCCTTTGACCTCAGCTATGATTATTCGTCCATCCGGCAGGTATATCAGAAAATCGAAGCTCTTGATATTGGATTTGCCAAAGGCCGCCCTCTTCTGTTCATCCATCGCGACGAATTCAACGCGATTCTCAATCAGCCAGTTCTCGAACGCCCTCTCGTAATGGTTGGGTGCGGTATCTTTCATCAAAGCTTTATCTCACACTCCTCCTGAAGGAACTTTCCAAGATCGATCAACTGCTGTTCGCCTGTCGCCATGTTTTTCACAACAAGCTTGTCTTCATGAATCTCCTCACCAACAATCACCACTCTCCGGGCATTGAGTTCAGACGCCTCTCCCAACTGTTTACCCAGCTTGGTATTCTTGTAACTGAATGCAGCCGATCGCTCTGCCGCGCGCAATTTGGTCACCAGTTTAACCACAGCATCCCGATAGTCCTTATGCACACAGGCAACAAAAAACTGAAGTCGGTGCTGTGACAACTGTGTTTGCAATAGCCCTTTCTCTTTGAGTAGGACCTCCAGCACACAGTCTCCCATACCCATACCGGTCGCCGGAATGCCGGGGCCGCCGAAATCGTGCAGCAGATTGTCAAACCGCCCCCCGCCGCCAATCGCCCGAAGCTCACCCGTGGCATCATGTACCTCAAAGACAATACCGGTATAGTAAGCCAGCCCTCTGACAATACTCGGGTCATAGACGCAGAAATCGCCTACCTCCATCGTATCTAAATGGTCAAGAACAAGCTTTATATCCAAGTAAGCATTGTCCAGGTCTGATTTGTGCTTTAACAACTCTTCAAGCTGCGGCATCGAGCCAACGTTCATAAAGTCCAGTATCTGGCTGACCATCTCTTTATCGGGAACCTGTTCCTTAAGGATTTCTTCGAACGTCGCCGAGGGCAGTTTGGCCTTCTTGTCGAGCACGGGGTATACAGACGCGAGTTTATCTTCTGGGATACCTAATCTCTTAAGGTAAGCCGCCAGTAGTTCTCTGCTTGATATCTTAACCTTTATGTCCTTACTAGTAAGTCCAACACTTCGCAGATAATCAACGGTGGTAAATATCACCTCCGCATCCGCAAGAACTTTGCCAAATCCGGCAGCTTCGCCGATGATGTCGATATTCCACTGGAAGAACTCGCGAAAGCGACCCTTTTGCGGCCGTTCCGCCCGGCAGAGCCGCGGCACCGAAAACCACTTGATGGGCTTGGCAAGAGAGTTTATCCGCTGGTTGACCATTCTGGCTAACGTGGGCGTGATTTCCGGCCTGATTGCCAGCTCCCTGCCCCCCCGGTCCTCCAATGAAAAGAGCTGTTCTGCGATTTCGTCCCCGCTTTTCAACTGATACATCTTGAGGTGCTCGCAAATAGGCCCGTCATATTCCTCGAAGCCGTTGCGTATCGAGACCTTCTTCCAGCCGTCGATTATCCAGTTCCGAACGGCCATATCCTCCGGATAGAAATCTCTTGTCCCTTTGACAGGCGGTATCCTCATCTCTTCTCACTAAGCGTTCTGCTCGGCCTGCGTAATCTTCTTTTTGCAGGAATTTCCTTAATGTTGTTGTGGAACTTTATCTTCATATACTCCTCCATTTCCCTGTCACTGGTGAAGTGCAGCTCATAGTCATACTCGCCGGGCACAAAGTCGCAGTCCTTATGCCTGTAACCCCTGCAAATTCGTGGTCTCTTGTCGTAAATCTGGCAGTGGTAATCGTCCTCGGACAGATGCCTGCATTTGTTTTTGATGTTAAGGTACCAGTCGCCGTCTTCGACAAAAACCGTTATGTCTTCGTGGCACAGATACCACCTGATATCATCGTAGTCCTCTTCGCTTTCCGGCGTATCAATAGGCAGTGCAAAATACCTGCAGCACAGCCCCATGCATTTCTCACACTGGTTATGCCTGCTCTTTGCCATAGAATCAAACTCCGTCCATTAAACGCTACACATCCGAAACACAATATTATAAGCTATCGGCAATTAGCAGTCAAGAAACGTAGAAACACCCTCGACCGGACGCAGCGCAAATGCCGAAAGCTTCAATTCAAATCATATATCGGGACGAGGACATCCTTGTCATTAATAAGCCGACGGGTGTGTCGGTGACCAAAGACCGTTCGGGCCAGCCGGAGCTTATAGAGATACTCGGCGAACAGCTCGGCCCGCAGCCAACAAAGCTGCGGCTCGTCCATCGCCTCGACAAGGATACTTCAGGTGTGATGCTCCTCGCTCAGAACCGCACAACCCAAAGCATATTTGCATCCTATTTTGCACGGAGGCAGGTCAAAAAGACGTATCTGGCTCTGGTTAAAGGCGCCTTGACCGCTGACGAAGGCGTCATAGATGCGCCGCTGGCCCGGAATCGCAGGAACACCGAGCTTATGAGAATCGACCGAAAAAGGGGCAAAGAATCGGTAACGAGATGGGAGCTGCTGGCTGACTTCGGGACAGTGGCTTTGCTGACAGCTCACCCGGTTACCGGCAGGACACATCAGATTCGCGTGCACCTGGCGAGCATAGGCCTGCCTCTGGCAATCGACCCGCTCTACGCGGGCACATACCCCATACTGCTTTCCGACTTTAAGCAGGACTACCACCTGGGCAAAGACAGGACCGAAAAGCCCCTCATCGACCACCTGACACTGCACGCCTACCAGCTCGAATTCACTCAGCCGCAGAAAGACAATCCAAACCGCTTCGTCGCACCACTCGACAAAAAATTCAAGGCCTGCCTCAAGATGCTCACAAAACACAATCCCCAAGGCCGCGACGCATTCTTGAGAGCGGATGACTTATCCCGAATCTTAAACGCCGAACCACTGCGATGAGCTCATCATTTCCCCTTACCGAGCACTCTCAGGATTTGCTCGGCATCGGCAGGACTATATCGCTTCTTCAGGCGCAAGATATCGCGATTCGTAACCTGACAACTGTATCGTATGTCCGGCTGGGCCTGAAGATAGGGCTTAATCTCGTCATAGACACGCACGAATTTCAGCCGCGGCTCCTGCATTAAGTCGATCTTCGCACCATCTTTCATACCGAGCACGTAATTCAGGTGCAGATTATCGCGCTCGGCTAAACAGCGCGTGCTGACGCTCTCGATGTCGACCCATTTGTAATGTCGCTCACTGAACGAAAACAGAGGATTGACGTGCACACCATCTGCGGCCACATAAAAATAATTGAACGCGCCCCATATCCCAACAGGTAAAAAAATAACCAGCACTATTACCGCCGCGATACATAAATGCTTCATCGCCTCCGCAAACGATGCCCCCTTAATCCCCTCGCCTTCCTTCTCAAATGTCACCCTCGCCGCCTTCACACACCACGCCAGCAGATTCGCCAATAGCATCCCGACAGCAAGCGATGGGATACACGGCGAGACAAACATTAGGATGCTGCCGATGCGCGTATAGCTGGCAAGTATCACATCATCAGGTATCAACTCCTGCTGCATTCTCAATAGAGCCAAGGCGAGCAACACCCATGTCCCACCGACTCCCGCTATCCCTAACGGAATCAGCAGCAGATTCCACGCATCTTTCCTCCGCTTCGCCCGTTGCCTCGCCTCACTGAAATACTTGCCCAGTCCGCACATATCCCTCCCTCATGCTTACCCTCTTATGAATCGCCCAATAACTGGGAATGACTCGAAGAACTCTATCGCCTCAGGGTCCTTACGCGCCATACTGAAAACATACTCACCAAAACCCATCTGCGCCAGCACATACTTGCCGAAGGCAACCTGTCCGATGGCAATATACCCAACAGCAAACTGGCCCAGCGCAAAATAGGCCGCTATCGCCATCTGCCCTACCGCGACAATACCCGTCGCCACCTGCCCGAACCCAAAGACCACAGCCAGTGATATCCACGCGAATACAACCAGCCCAGCCGATACAGCACCGACAGCCATAAGCCCTGCAGATAACGCCCCTATAGCGATGACTCCGCGAGCGAAGCAACCGATGGCAATGACGCCTCTCGCACAGATGCGCTTGCCCGTCTCCGGACACTTGCCCCGCGTGATATGCACCAACGGCAGATTCCCCCAGCTCTTGTGCGAAACAAACTCGTGAAAGCTCGCCCCGCTCTCATACACATACCGCCGCCATACCCCGAGCTTCGTTTCCTCTATCCTGTACTCAACATCCTCAAGCAGCACGTTACCCATAGCCGACCTCCCGATAGAACCGCTAGCCTGTTCCCCGACAACTACCCCCTATATCGGCTACTTAGCTATCCTCCGTTGAGCACCAAGTATCGCAGCAAGAGCCACTGCCGCAGTCTCGACCCTCAGGGTCGTCTCAGTCAAATAGACGCCTTCGGCGCCTGCTTTCTTCAAAAGCTGCTCTTCATCAGAGGCAAATCCTCCTTCAGGGCCGATGAAAGCGGCCACATCTTCACAACCGAACGGCACGCCTGTCAGCAACTTTGCGTCACCGGCAAAACTGCCGAACACAAGCCGACACCGCGCGTAATCGCTCTTAACCGCCTCAACTACTTGCTTCAGAGGCATCGGCCCATCAATCACCGGCAGGAACAACCTCCCGCACTGTTTGGCCGAGGCAATTGCGATATTCTCCCACCTATTCAATACCCTCGAACCTGTCGCAAGCTTGACGGTCCGCTCGAAGATAACCGGACAGATTCGGTCTGCGCCAAGCTCGGTGCACTTGCCTATCAGCCAATCGAATCGCTCGCCTTTTGCGATACTCGCTGCAATGATTATCCTGCCGTTAGTCCGCTGCTCGGCCCGCTCTAATCGCTCTATCTCTAACGTCACCCTCTTCCTGCCCACTGTCTGCACAACGGCAACTGCCAGCCCCCCTACCCCGTCAAATAGCTCTATTTTATCCCCCACCCACAGACGCAAAACCGAGATAAGGTGATGCGCCTCCGCCCCGGTCAGCTCCGACGTCGGCTGGGCTAATGCTTCGCAGTAAAAGCGATGCAAGTGCACTGCGGGCTCCCTTACATTTGATTCCTGGTATTGGACAACAGTCAGAATAGCACGCAGAGCGGCTTCCGGCAACAGCAAACAGGGGCCCAAAAGGCCAAAGAACCGGCCCTATTGCATATTGACTGCAACGCCGGCAGTTGGTAATGTAGCGGCTTCGCGTGACAAAGACGAGATACGAATGAAGAGATAAACGAAATGGCACAGGACAAGGTAAGAGTTGGGCTTGTCGGTTTTGGCACCGTCGGCTGTGGTGTCGCTAAGATACTGCTGGAAGATGCCGACCGCATTGCCGCCAAGACGGGCGTGCGCCTCGAGCTTGCATGCGTGGTTGATACCGACACCGAGTCAGACCGACCCGTCAAGCTGCCGGAGGGCATTTTAACCAGCGACCTGAACAAGCTGCTCGGCGACGAATCAATCCGGATAGGGGTCGAGCTGGTCGGCGGAACCACTGCAGCAAAGGACATACAACTGAAGATGCTCGCAGCCGGCAAGGACGTTGTCACCGCCAACAAGGCCCTGCTGGCTGAGCACGGCAGCGAACTATACCAGGCCGCTCTGAAAAACAACAGGTGCATCGCCTTCGAGGCAAGCTGTGCAGGCGGAATACCAATCATCTCCGGCATAAGGACCGGCTTAGCGGCGAATGACATCACCGCAATCTGCGGCATCGTCAACGGAACCTGCAACTACATCCTCTCGAATATGACCAGCAGGGACGAGGATTTCGCCGAGGCACTGGCACAGGCCCAGCAAAAGGGATTTGCAGAGGCGGACCCGACCCTCGATATCAGCGGCGGTGACAGCGCACACAAGCTGGCCATTCTTGCTTCCATCGCGTTCGGCTACGAAATTCTGCTCGAAGACATTTATGTCGAGGGCATCGACGGAATCTCAAAAGATGACATTCGCTTCGGCGGAGAGATGGGCTATACGCTCAAGCTGCTGGCAATCGCACAGAAGCGTAACGGCAGGGCCTCGCTGCGGGTGCATCCGTCGTTCATACCAAAGTCGAATCGTCTTGCGCAGGTGGGCGGCTCATTTAACGCAATCAGCATATTCGCAAGCGCCGTCGGCGAGGTAATCTACTATGGCCGAGGCGCGGGTATGATGCCCACTGCAAGCGCGGTAGTGGCCGACATTATCGAAGTGGCGCTGGGAAATTCGGCCACCACTTTCAGGCACATGCAGCTCAAGCCGCGAAGTGAAGTCGAGCCGCTGATAAACAAAATCGGCAACTTAGTCAGCAGATTCTACATACGCCTTATGGCCAAGGACCAGCCCGGCGTATTCGCTCAGATAGGCAGAATACTCGCCGATAACGCCGTCAGTATATCGGGCGCCCTGCAGCACGAGGGCTGTGGTCCAAATGACACCGTGCCCGTCGTGATTATCACTCATCCCACCAAACAGGACAAGGTAACCGCGGCACTCGACGGACTTGACCGGCTCGACACCATTTGCACCAGACCGATCTGCATCAGAATCCTTGACATACCGGAGGACCAGGACTCGTGACCAGGTACGGCGTCATAGTGCCCGATGGTGCAGCCGACGACCCTCTCGAACAGCTCGGCAACAAGACGGCCCTCGAGGCCGCCGATACCCCAAATATGGACACGATAAGCACCGAGGGCCGCCAGGGTATCGTGCGCACAATCCCCAGGGGAATGGAGCCGGGCAGCGACGTTGCTCAGATGAGTCTGCTCGGCTACGACCCGAAGCGATATTACACGGGCAGAGCACCAATCGAGGCGGTCGCACGCAACGTCCGGCTTTCCCCGCAAGACTGGGTATTCAGGTGCAACCTTGTCACAATCGCCGACGGGAAAATGGCCGACCACAGCGCAGGACACATCTCCACCGAGGAAGGCACAAAACTCATAGAAGACCTCAACGAGCACCTCGGCAGCGACCGGATTCGGTTTTATCCGGGCGTTGGCTACAGACACCTTCTCGTGGTCAAGAACGCAGATTTCGACGTTCATACGTATCCTCCGCACGACAACATAGGCCGGCCCGCTGAGAAAATCCTGCCTCGCGGAAAAGGAGCCGAGACGCTCATCGACCTGATGGCGCGCTCACAGCACCTCTTCGACAACCACGAAATCAACAAAGTCCGAAGGGACCTCGGAGAAAACCAGGTCAGCTCAATCTGGCTCTGGGGACAGGGCAAAAAGGCCGGGCTGGAGAGCTTTGAGAAAAGGTACGGCATTAAAGGTGCTGCAATCACCGCAGTTGACTTAGTCAGAGGTCTGGCGAAACTGATATCGTTCGACCTCATAGACGTCCCCGGTGCCACGGGCTTTGTGGACACCAACTACGAAGGCAAAGGACAGGCAGCCATACACGCCCTCGAAAAATACGACCTTGTCTTTGTCCACATCGAGGCGCCGGATGAAGCGGGGCACAGCGGCAGCGCAGAGATGAAGAAGACCGCAATCGAGCGAATTGACAAACACATCGTGGGCCCGGTCCTTGAGGCGCTGCGTCAGTACGACAACTGGCGAATACTGGTCCTGCCCGACCATCCGACACCGGTCGGCAACGGCGCCCATTCACCCGAACCCGTACCCTTCGCTATGGCAGGAACCGATGTGAAGGGTGTTCTCCATAAGCCCTTCTGCGAATCAAATGCCGCCCAGAGCGGATTTAGGATTGACAACGGCTGTGAACTTATGGAATATTTCCTCAAAAGTTGAGAGCCGGACTCGAAAAAACTTTCGAACCGGCAGCAAACACACGGTTTTTTGACCGGCACATATGGCAATAATTGTTCAAAAATTTGGCGGAACCTCGGTCGCCGACGCAAAGAAAATTCAAAAGGCCTCCGAACGGGCAATCAAGGCGGTCCAGCAGGCCTATCAAGTGGTTGTGGTGGCATCGGCCAGGGGCAAGCAGACGGACCAGCTCGTCGCAGACGCACTTGAGCTGAACCCTGACCCGCCCAAACGCGAGATGGACCAGTTGTTGAGTACCGGCGAACAGCAATCGGTCTCATTGTTTGCAATGGCCCTCGACGCAGCGGGTTACGATGCAATCAGCTTTACGGGCGGTCAAATCCGCATGCTGACCGACAGCGCACATACCAAAGCACGCATAAAGAGCGTGGATGCAGACCGAATACGCAAACATCTGGACAAAGGCAGGATTGTCATTGTCGCCGGATTTCAGGGTATAAACGAAGAAGAAGACATAACTACGCTCGGCAGAGGCGGCTCAGACACAACCGCCGTCGCCCTTGCCGCTGTGCTCGGCGCCGAGCAATGCGAAATCTACACCGATGTGGACGGCATCTATACTACAGACCCTCGCATCTACCCAAAGGCGGCAAAGATGAAAGAAACCAGCTACGACGAGATGCTCGAGCTGGCCAGTCTCGGTGCCGGCGTTATGCACAGCCGGGCCATCGAGTTCGGCAAAAAATATGATGTTAAAATCCATGTAAGAAGCAGTAGCGAAGAAACCGAAGGAACAATTATTACTCACGAGGTGCCACAAATGGAAGGCGTAGTCGTATCAGGCGCAACAATCCAGAGAAATTTGGCCAAACTCAGCCTGGTCGGCGTGGGCAACAAGCCCGGCAATGCCGCAAAAGTATTCGCCCAGATGGCAAATGCCAAGGTCGTGGTCAACGACATAATGCAGACTGAGGTAAGCAGCGAGAAAGCCAACCTCTCGTTCACCATCAGCACATCAGACCTCAAGGCCGCTCAGGAGGCAATCGAAAAGATTAAAGACGAGCTCGAATGCGACAGTGTCTTCATCAGAGACGACATCGCGGAGGTCTCGGTCGTCGGCGTAGGCATGAGAAATCACTACGGCGTCGCCGAGGCAATGTTCGGAGCACTTGCAAAGGCACAGGTCAACATCGACTCGATCACGACGAGCGAAATCAGGATAAGCTGCATCGTGGATAAAGACCAGGCCGAGAAGGCGCTCAAGGCCGTCTGCGATGCGTTCGAGCTCGACAAGCCGGCCAGGCAGCGAACCAAGTAGCCCTCCCAGCCGGCAAACGCGAACACAGAGAGCTTCTTCAATGAGTCGCCACGCAATGAGCAGACGTAAACGAGCCACCATAGTTGCGCTGTGTCTGCTCTGCGCAGCATTTGTGATCTGGCTCGACCACAGCCCCTTCAGACAGAGATGGCAAAGCCGGCCCAGCACCCAATCCCAGGCCGCCACTCAAGACTTCGCAAAATATCACGGCAAAACCTTCACCGTCATTAAGGTTGTCGATGGTGACACCCTCGACATTGATGTCCCCGACGGCAAGTCCGACCACACACGAATTCGCCTCTGGGGAATTGACACACCCGAAACAAAAAACCCTAAAACAGGCGTGATGTATTTCGGCACCGAGGCCGCCGACTTCACCACAAAACTGACCATCGGCAGACAGGTTACCGTTTTTCTCGACGAGGATAACGACACGCGCGGCTATTACGGCCGGCTGCTCGCCTACGTGCAACTGCCAGACAAAAGATTCCTCAACGAAGTGCTGCTCCTGGAGGGGTTTGCCTACGCGGACCGACGCTTTCGTCACGGGCTCTACCACAAATACAAGCAACTCGAAGCGGTGGCACGCCGAGAGAAAAAAGGACTTTGGCAGAATGTAACGACCGACCAGCTACCCGAATGGCTTAGAAAAAGAGAACCCAACCTTCTGTCGCTTATCCAGCCGTGCCGCACCTACTTTGGCTCGAAGGCTCCGATAAGGGTCAACACCAGCGATTCAAAGTAGGTGCGGCACGACCGGCCCTAAAGAAAATCCACCCCGCAGACCGAAAAGATAGATATCACCGCCAATAACAAAGGACTATCCAATGACCGCTCAAATCACAGACGATAAGAGCTCCCGAACGGTTACGATTTCGGACTATGCCGCGCTGAAAGGCGTTACAACCGACCAGGTGGAGAGCTTGGTGAGGGAAAACCGCTTACCAACTCTCGAGCAAAACGGACAGAAACTCGTCGAAATCGAAACACGCGACGACAGCAAAGACGAAAGCAGCACACCTGCATCACGGGAACAACTGCTTGAGAAACTGCTCCAGGCAGAGGAAACTTCGGCCCGCAAAAATGAAAGGGCGAAAAGAAAGTGGCAGCTACTCTCCGCAATGTCACTGGCTATCTTCTTTCCTGCAATGGCCACGGTAATATGGCTGTACAGCAACGTGACAAGTCTGGACAACGACCTCAACGCAGTCCGCATGGAAAAACAGGCCCTGACTGAGCAGCTTGGCTCGGCCAACGCCGTCTTGCGCAATCTCAGCAGCCAACTCGAAACACTCCAGGAGCAAAATACGCGGCTGAATTCCGAAAACGCTGAACCAACCGCACAATCAACAGAAAGTACCAGCTCCTCCGAGCCGACCCAGAACCAGGTATCCCCAGGTACTGTCAGCTCTGTGAATACAAGCTCGAATTCGGTAAGCTCCGCAGCACCTAATGCCAATCGACTGAACGCCATTAGACAAGGCAACCATCCGCCGGACACGACCAAGGCGGAGCTCATCGAGGCACTTGGCAAACCCGACAGGATATACCAGGCCCGAGAGTATGAGCAATTGGTTTACTTCGACCGTTCGCCCGGACGATTCTGGTTCTCCGGAAACGGTTTTGTCGAGGCCTCCAGATAAGGCCCCTTCTCTCGGCACATCACAGGTAAACCATCGAACCGAGGTTAGCTATCCGGGCAATTCTCAGCGTATACGCAAGCCGCCAGTAGGAACGCCCCAGTCCCCCACGGATATGTTCCCGGTTCACCCAAGTAGTCCGAGCGCAGCGGACCCGGTGCACCAGCAGAAACACCAACCACTCGGCCGTGTTCATCCACTCTCTTTTCCAGCCCTCGCCACGCTTTGACAATTGGCTGTTCCAGCGGCAAATCCACAAGCCGGTTCCGCTTCGCTTCAATCATGGCATATAGTATCATGGCGGAGCCGGAAGTCTCCAAATATGTCTGCGGGTCATCAATTATAGTGTGCCACAGACCTGCCCGGTCATCCTGAAGTCGAACCAAACCAGCCAAGTGTCGCTCAAAAGCGTCTTTGGCTATCTCGCCCGGAGTCGTCCACATCCGCTGATTGCTCAAGACATAGGCATAAGACATTGCAACCCAACCGTTACCTCTGCACCAAAACTCGCCCATGCGCCGCCCGCTTCGCTGAGACCATATATGGTAGTAAAGGCCGGTGTCGGCGTCTTGAAGATGCTCAGCGTAAATGTTCAACTGTCGCACCGCTTCCTCACCGTATTCCTGATGCTCAGTCAGCCGAGCCAGGCATGAAAGCAAAGGGCAGGAAAAAGCAAGCGTATCCACCCAGAGTTCCGCCTCGGGGCAACTGTGACTAAGCCCCCCATCTCTGGTTCGGACCGCACCGGTCATAATAAAATCGGCGACCTGCTCAGCCACAGCCAGATGACGTTGGTCTTGCGTATTCTCATACAGCATAGCCAACGCGAGACCCGGACCCCAGAGACATGCACAGCCACGCCCACATTTGGAGATATGCGCCGTGACACCCTGCTGCTGCCAATAGTCGGCAAAGCGCCGAACAAACTCAAGATACCGCTCATCACCGGTCAGCTCGTAAGATTGCGCCATTCCTGCAAGCAAAACACCTTCGCCCCAGTTGAAATGAAGCGGCTTTCGAAAATCCCGCAGAACACCGTCGGCCACGCGCCTTACGAGCAACTGCGGGCATTCGGCTGGTCCGACCGGTTTGACGTGACATGAACACAAACAAATGGTCAACCACGCCGATATGACAAGGGTAAGACACAAGCTCCTGATTCGCATGGCAAATCTCACACAGCGGACAAAACCGTGACGAGATACAACAAGCTAAAGATTGTATTCTCTTATTTTGCGGTAGAGCGTG
Organism: uncultured Pirellulales bacterium; assembly: GCA_964514115.1. GTDB lineage: Bacteria > Planctomycetota > Phycisphaerae > Sedimentisphaerales > Anaerobacaceae > CAZEPI01. Next base: position 320,047 of record CAZEPI010000003.1, read on the forward strand.
CGCTCGCCGATACCCAGTATTTTGGCGGCCTTCTCACGACTATTGCCGGTCTTGGCGAGCGTATCGATAATGGCCTGCTTTTCCAGTTCGCCCAGCGACAGCCCCCCAAAATTACCTCCCGGCCTGGCCGTACCCGTCAGCCGCCTGACCTGATGTATCTCCGGCGGAATATCCTGAACGTCAAGCTGCTCTCTGTCACACATCACAACCATAGTCCTGATGCAGTTGCAGAGCTGCCGGATGTTGCCCGGCCATTCGTAGTTTCTAAGAACGTTCATCGCGGCGTCTGTTATCCCCATAACTGATGAGCCGGTCTCCGTCGCGGCCTCTTTAAGGAAGTACTCCACGAACACCGGTATATCTTCCGGCCTTTCATGCAGAGCCGGAAGCAACACGCTCACCCCCTTAATCCTGAAGTACAAATCCTCTCGAAATTTCTTCTCACCCACCAGCTTACTCAAGTCGTGATTGGTCGCGCTTATGATCCGCACGTCCACCACTACCGGCTTGTGAGAGCCGACAGGGATGACCACACCATCTTCAATTACTCTCAGCAGCTTCGCCTGCATATTCAGCGGCATATCACCAATCTCATCAAGGAAAAGAGCCCCTTTGTCGGCTATCTCAAACAGTCCCTTTCGGTCATTTGTCGCACCTGTAAAGGCCCCTTTCACGTGCCCGAACAACTCGCTCTCCAGCAGTGTCTCGGCAAGCCCCGCACAGTTTACAGGCCTAAACGGCCTGTCCCAGCGGTTGGAGTTTATATGAATCGCCTTGGCCAGCAGCTCCTTGCCTGTTCCTGACTCTCCCTGTATCAGGACGGCTATATTGGTCGGTGCGACCCGTCGCAGCACCTCGAAGACGCCCTGCATAGCCGGGCTTTCGCCGCGCACACCTTCAAAAACAAACTCGCCCTTCCCTGCTCTGCTCCGCTGCCGCCTGGTTCCAATCGCGCTTGCCACTCTGCCGGCCGCCTGCTCGACTAAGCTGCGAAGCTGGTCAATATCAACCGGTTTGACTAAATAATCAAACGCACCCCGTCGCATCGCCTCCTTGCAGGTCTCTATGGTCGCATAAGCCGTTATCAGAATAACTTCGGTCGGGCCTGGCTGCTTCTTCGCTTCCTCGAGAATCGAAAGACCGTCAACGTCTCCCTCGAGCTTCAAATCCGTCACCACTACATCGACCCTCTCGCTTCGCAGTATCTCCAGTGCGTCATCACCGTCATATACGGCAATCGCCCGCGAGCAGAGCTTCTCAAGCACCTCGGCAATCCCGTCGGCGTGCTCCCGCTCATCGTCAACCACCAGTACCAGCGATTCTTTACTCATCGCCTTTTGTCTGCTCCAATGAGGCCGCAGCTATAGGCAGCTCTATAGTAAAGCACGTCCCCTTACCTGGCTCACTTGCAGCGATTATCGTTCCCCGGTGTGATTCAACAATTCTTTTTGCCGTAGGCAAACCCAGACCGCTGCCCTGCGGTCGGGTTGAGTAGTACGCATCGAATATACGCCCAATCCCGTCCGCCTTAATTCCTTTGCCCGTATCACATACCTGTATCTGCGCCTTTTCGCCCTTGCGGCCGGTTCTGACCATGAGCTCTCCGCCATTCTCCATTGCCTGCTGGGCGTTGATAAACAGATTCAGCAGTGCCTGTTTTAGCATATGCACGTCCACTCTGCAAACCAGCGGCTCGTTATGAAGCTGATGACGAAGCGTTATCGAGTAACTGTGGGCCTGAGGAGAATAAAAATCGACCATGTCACTGACAAGGCCGTTGATGTCCACGCCCTGCAACTGCGGCTCCGTCCGGTCAACATAACGGAGAAAGGCCTCCAGAATCTGCTCCAGCCGGTCCGTCTCCCTTTGAATAACAGATACCTTTCTGCTCGCGCGCCCCAGCCGCCGTGCTCGCTCGCCACCACTTGCCACAGACCCATCAGAAATTAAGCCCTGCAGCTCTTCCTCTACCAGCCGCAGATTCACCTTGATAGTTGATAGAGGATTCTTGATTTCGTGCGCAAGCTCCCCGAGAAGCCGACTCAGCTCCTCGGCCTGACTTGAAGAATGCTGACCGTTGGAATCAAACATCTTTTGCCCCTGAGCACCTGTCATCGCAGTCAAGCCCCAGCAATCACCCTTTATCGAACCAGATCCACAGAATTGCGAGACCGCAACAGGATACAACAACAACAGAGAAGACATCTCTGTCGGCCAAACCCTGCGTCAGACCGGTCAGCCAAACACAGATGAATCCTCGCTTCTCTGAATCACTGTTACTTCTCTTTGACCGGCTGCTTCTCCTTTCCCTCCTTTTGGCCAAGCTCAGCCAGAGCAGCCCTGCGAGAAAGCTTGAACCTGCCCTGCTCGTCTATTGATAGCAGTTTAACCGGTATAATGTCACCAACCTTACAAACGTCCCCGACGCTCTTAACATAGCCGTCGCTCAACTCGCTTATGTGACACAACCCCTCAACGCCGGGCACAAACTCAACAAATACGCCAAAGTCCTTCACGGACACAACCTTCGAACGTTCGTAAATCCTGCCCTCCACAGGTGGCTCCGTCATAGATTTGATAATCTCCTTCGCCGCTAAATGCCCGTCACCGCCCACACAGCTTATATAGACAGTCCCATCCTCCTCGATTTCTATCGTGGTGTCGGTCTGCTCCTGAATACTCTTTATCATCTTGCCGCCCGGACCTATTATCTTGCCGATGTACTCGGGGTCTATCTCCACCGTTATCAGCTTGGGTGCATATGCGCTTAGCTCCGGTCTCGGCTTGTCTATGACCTTCGACATTTGCTCCAGAATACTGAGCCGTGCTTCCCTGGCTCGTTCCAACGCCTCAACCATAGCATTGTGTTCCAGCCCCTCGGCTTTTATATCAAGCTGAATGGCCGTGATGCCATCAACCGTGCCGGCGACCTTAAAGTCCATATGCCCGTAATGGTCCTCGGCTCCTATTATGTCCGTAAGAAGCTCATATCGCCCGTCTTCACCGACAACCATACCGATTGATATGCCCGCAACGGCCTTTCGCACAGGCACGCCGGCATCCATCAGTGCCAGCGACCCGCCGCAGACCGATGCCATCGAACTCGAACCGTTCGATTCGGTAATATCGGAAACGACCCTGACCGTGTAGGCAAACTCCTCCTCCGGCGGTCTGACCTGTTCGAGAGCCCGCTCGGCAAGAACACCGTGGCCGATTTCACGCCGCCCGGGCCCGCGCATCGGACGCACCTCTCCGACGGAAAACGGCGGAAAGTTGTAGTGCAGCGTGAAACTCTGATGGTACTCTTCAAGCAAACCATCAATAATCTGGGCATCCCGAACCGTCCCGAGAGTCACGCTTACAATTGATTGCGTCTCACCGCGGGTAAACAAGGCCGAACCGTGAGCACGAGGCAAAAGACCCACCTCACACGTAATCGGGCGAACATCTTTATACCCCCTTCCGTCAGGCCGTTTGCCGTCCAGAACCATCTGCCGCAGCACTTTGCCCTCAATCTTCCCTAAGATGCGCTTGACCATCGCCTTGCTGTATTTAGCCGATGCCTCCCTTTCATCCTCAGGACAATACTCGGCCATAACCTGCTCAAACATCTCGTCAACCGCATCACCTCGTTCCTGCTTTATCGGTATTTGCTGGAGGTCATACAGCTTGTCTGCTATCTCGGCCTCAATCTTCGCATGCAACTGTTCATCACCCTCTACAAGCGGCGTCTCCTTCTCAACACCGACCTTCGCTACAAGCTCCTCAATCATATCGCAGACCACCTGAATGGTCTTGTGCGCCTCAGCCACCGCGTCGGCTATCACCTGCTCACTCAGCTCCTTTGCGCCGACCTCAATCATATTGATTGCCTCTTTGTGCCCTCCCAGCAGAAGCGTCAAGTCACTGACAGAGAGTTGCTTGTGTGTGGGATTGACGACAAACTCGCCGTTCGCCCTGCCCAGTCTGCACGCTCCCATGGGCCCCATAAACGGTATCTTGCTTATGCTAAGAGCCGCACTTGCACCTATCATTGCCGGAACATCGGGGTCGTTCTCCTGGTCGGCGCTCAGAACATTGGCGGTAATCTGCACTTCCTGTATGTATCCTTCAGGAAACAAGGGGCGTATCGGTCTGTCTATCGTCCTGGCCGTCAAAATCTCCTTCGTTGTCGGCCGACCCTCACGCTTTATGAACCCACCGGGAAACTTGCCCGCGGCGCTCTGCTTCTCACGATACTCCACACTCAGCGGGAAAAAGCCCAAATCCTCCGAACGCGGCGGCGCGGTTACAGCGCAGACCAGCACAACCGTCTCGCCGTATTGCACCATAACAGCCCCACCGGCCTGCTTGGCGATTTTCCCCGTTTCAATGGACAGTGTCCTGCCCCCAATTTCTCTTTCCACTCTACAAACATCACACATAAGCTACTCCATTAATGGTTGGAAGTTCTCGACTCTCAGGCGGTATTCGGCCTGCCGGCAACAGGCAATTTACTTGCGCAAGCCGAGTCGCGATATGATCTGGCGATAACGTCTGACATCCTTCCTGCTGACGTATTTCAACAAGGCCGCCCTGGTCCCGACCATCTTCAGCAACCCGCGCCTCGAAGAATGGTCCTTGCGATGCTCCTTGAGATGCTCGGTAAGCTCGTTAATCCTCTGCGTCAGCAGTGCAATTTGCACCTCCGGCGAACCCGTATCACCTTCGTGTATCTCGAAATCCTTGATAATGTTACCTTTTTCCGTCTTTGTCAGCATTGCTACAACAAACCTTTTCTTTACGTTTCCCTGTGCAGTTGTCCGGTTAGTCAACAATCCTCTAATGCTACACGCAAGAAGCAGGGTAAGTATTCTAAGCGTTCATTATTACGCTTGCAAGTCCTTTTTGATCCCAAAACGCGGCGCTGGGAAAAAAACGGACGGCAAGGCCCCTCCCATCCCGAATAACCGAAGTGACGCCAAAACCGCCGTTTTAGACGGTCTCGAGCGATATGAGATGCTAACTACCTGACCAGGGCACCAATGGCCTCGGTCCCGTACCGCGAAAAATCATCAGCCCCGTACGCAGTGCTGACACCCTGACTCATCATATCCCACAGGTGATAAACATCGCTATTGATAAAAACCCGGCCCACCTTCTCATCGAACTGGCTGCCAAGCCGCCTTTCTATCTCCGCAAGCGTACCTTCGATATTCAGCGCATCGCGGTAAACACGCTCCGACGTCATCGCATCAAAGCAGTCGGCCAGACCGATAATCTTACCCATCAGCGGTATCTGGTCGCCCTTCAGACCGTTGGGGTATCCTTTGCCGTCAACCCGCTCGTGGTGGCAGAGCACGCCCGGTATCACATCCCGCATCTGCTTGATGCCGCTGAGAATATTTGCGCCTATCGACGGGTGCATCCGCAACCGGCTTCGCTCACGCTCGGTCAGCTTGCCCTTCTTGCACAGCACACTCTCGTCTATCCCGACTTTGCCGATATCGTGCAGCAAGCCGGCTAAGTATATCTTCTGTATCTGCTCCGGCGCCAGGTTTTCTGTTTCGGCAAGGCGCTCGGCAAGCCACTTCGATATGAAGGCGACCCTTTCGGAATGCCCGCGCGTGTAGCGGTCTTTGGCGTCGATACTCCTGGTCAACGCTTTGAGCGAACCAACGAACAGTTCCTTTAGGTCGTTAAAAAGTCGGTTGTTCTCAATGAAGACCGCGCACTCGCTGGCAACAGAATTGAACAGCTTCACATCAGTCGTGTCGAAGTCCTGCTTATCAAGCCGGTTTACGGCAACCATCATTCCAATTATGCGTCCGCTGGAGCAGGCCCGCCGCCCCATCAAAGCACTCTGCAACTGTCGGTCCGCCGAATTGCGCTCCTCGTCGAAAGGCGGCTTGTCCCTGCCGCACAACGGTACAACAATGATGTTTCTTATGTTGCTCGGCCATTCATACACGAACGGACTATCAACCTCGCTGTCAAGCAACGCCTCCTTGCCCTGCTGCATCACTTCAGCCAAACGATTATAGAGCAACACCGTCATCCGTTCATCTATATCTATGAGTCCGGAGCCGGCCACGAGAATAAACCGCTGCTGCTCCTCAATCACCCTTTCCTGAAGTATGGCTATTCCCTCCACGCTGACAATATCCGTCAAGCTGTCGCACGCCATTTGGAGGAAATTCACATCCGGCTCAACAATTTCCATATTCGTGCTGATTTTGTAGAGCAGGACCAGCTCTTCATACGTCTGAGCCAGCTCGGTACTAATCATATCTATCTGCTGCTCCGCCCTTAGTTGCGCCCGGAACTTCTCTGCGAACAGCTCCAGCATTTGTCCAAACAACAATACCCAGCTGTCTCTGTCGCCCTTGCGTGTTCCGCAGGGCTGGCCTATGTCAACAACACCGTACAGAGCCGTTCGCTCACCTGGCCCGTCGTCTCGCAGAACAACTGTGACAAATCGCTCGTCCACCAGACAATGCCGAACTTCTCGCCCAACCTGCTGTGTTTCGTCGCCCCGCTGACTTCTTCGAGAACAAAACCCCTCAAGCAGTGCCTCGTCTGTATCAAACTTGCCGCCCTCGCAGAGCAACAAGATCTCCCCACGGCAATCACAAACGACAAAATTGCCGCCAAATGCATTGACCCTCTTGCCGAACGCGCTCGACTCACGCAGCTTGGCATTCGATAACGTTTGTGTCTTAACCGCCGGCATTGCTCGCTCCAACCGAAAATACAGTCACACAAACAAACCGAGAATCCTCAGGGAAAACCATAAGACTGCAAATCGCTCACGTGCCCAGCGTTACTTGCCCAACATCAATTCCCTCTGATAAAGAATATCCTCGATGGTCCTCAAGAGTTCCTTTGGGCTGAACGGCTTGGTGATGCACTGTGAGATTTGCAGTTGCTGCTGTCGTTCGTCGTCGATGGCAAAACTCCTTGCCGTCAGCAGTATCACCGGTATGTCTTTGGTCCGGCCGTTGCTGCGGAGCTTCTCTATAAGCTCCAGACCGGTCATCACCGGCATCTGAAAATCCGCGATGATTATGTCCGGCTCCTCTTCGCAGGCCAGCGCATAAGCTTCGGCACCATCCCCTGCAGTGATGGCCTCATAGCCGTTGTTTCGGAGCTTAATCGCCACCACATAAACGATGTGAACCTCGTCGTCCACAACCAAAACCTTCTTGGCCGACATTACCCTGCCCTTTCTGTCCCAGTACAAACAACCTTCTTATCCGAGCTGCAGGGTGTCTCCGGTGCTGTAATAGCCGTCGCACAACGGTCGCAGCTACCCCATTGTTATTCGTCCGGTTCGCCATCCCGCTTAAGCAGCCCCTCTTGGCGTTCAGCCGGGCTTTTTTCGCCGACACCGGCCTCCAATCAGTATCCACGCCGCTGCCAAAAACCGGCCGCCGCCGGCTTTTTTTCGCCACGCCACAACTAAAGCCCGATAAGAATTCCAGATACCCGCTCTCATCAGTTCCCAAAATCACATCGCAACCCGGCAAGACCACCACCCAATTGCCGACCCAGGCAGCAATACTCCTCCGGCGTACCGCCTTGCCACTCGAATGAGGTCTATTGAAAAAGTAGGGCGAAAAAAACTGACCTGCTTGAATCTCAAGCAGGTCAGACAATTCAGCTTCTCTTGCGTCCGCGGACCCTGCCCACCAACATCGGTGAGCCGTTTAGCATATCTCAGAGAGTTGCGTGTTTCGGGCTATCATCGGCCTGGAAAGCCCCACTGGTCGTATTGAATACCCAGCCAGCCTTTCCGCAGCCAGCTGTACTCGCCCCACTCTCAAAGCGAACAATGCTGTCACCGCTATACGGATTGGCCGGAATCGTCAGCAGATAAGGACCTCCGCCACCCGCATCCCTGCCCGTAAGAGCCGACCTGAAGCTCTCAAAACTGTCCGTAGGCGGCAACTGACCATTGTGATGAATCTTGTAAAGCTCTAACTGAGAACGAATCGTCTGCAAATCCGCCAAGAAGTCCGACTCCTTCACTCCCAATCCCATCTCACTCAGTTCCGGAGCCACGATGCCGGTAGCCGTACTCAGAATCGCCCCCAACAATGACATCTGGATAAGTGTAAAACCAATTCTTGACTTCATTGTCTTTCCCCGCCAGGAATCAACACCGCTATGCCCGCGGCTCCGATAATTCATCGACGCCAAACAACCGCCACTTGAACGCTAAGGCGTGCTAACTTAACTACCTCCCTCACTTGTCTCATCTCGCTTAAACCCCCGCACGCGGCATTTTGAAAGTGCGTTTTATTAAATTATACACTATTGCCTGCATATCGCCAAATCCAAAGCCCGACCATATCGGACCTTGGAAAGTTTTTCTGACGACACCGCCATTATCCGGCGAAAAAAGTAGGTGGCGAATTTGCTCTTTGCAGAAAAAAATGCTCAGAGAACGATGTGCTCGGGAAGATTTTTGATGTGTATCAGCCGGCTCTCAGGCCCCCGGTGAACCATCTCTATTCTGATATACTCCAGACCCTCTAATGCCGATTCAACCTTGTCGCCCCACTCGATCAAGACCACTGACTCCGGATAACAGTAGTCGTCAAATCCAATTTGCTCGAACTGCTCCACCAAATCCAGCCGGTAGGCATCGATATGATATATGTCCAGTCGAGCCGCATACTCCTTGACCAAAACAAACGTCGGGCTGCCCACCTCCCTGCCATCCTGCTGCGCCCCTGCACCGGCAGCTACACCCCTGATAAGATGAGTCTTGCCCGTCCCCAACGCACCCACAAGCCCAAACACCTCCCCACCATGCAACTGCTCCCCTATCCGCCGCCCAAGCTCAATCGTTTCATCGGGACAATTAGATGTAACCTCGATATCCATAGAACACGTTCAACTGGAGACCACATCGCCGCTCAGATAAGGTGGTCATATCCTCCTGCTGCCAACCTCTGCACCTGCCCGCCCTGCGTTCGCAACTCCATAACCTCGGTATCTGTAACCGTGCCTATTCTGCTAATGCCCGGCGAGCCATCCCAACTCTTCAGCAGTTTTTCGCATTGTTCCTCCGAGAGAGTAAAGAGCAGCTCGAAATCTTCCCCGTCGTTCAACGCTGAGCCAAGAGGGTCGTTTGTCTTTTTGGCCTCGTCGGATAAAGGTATTCGCTCCGCCTCCACTATTGCACCGACCCTGCTCGCCCTGCAGATGCGATTCAGGTCGCTGCTTAAACCGTCACTGACGTCTATCATCGCATTGACAGTGGCCAGTGAGGCTATCCTTAGCGCCTCTTTCACCCTCGGCTCAAACATCAGGTGCTTGCCTGCGAGCGCACCGCCGAGAGTCCCGGTAACACAAATAGCATCGCCCACCTTCGCACCCGAGCGTCTTATCGGCCGGCCCGCTCCCCGCCTGCTCAGCATCGCAACGCTTATCGCAAACCGCTCCCCACCTTTCCACTTCGTAATGTCGCCCCCGATAAGCTCACATCCGTACTTGCTGCCCGCCTCAACTATCCCTGCATGAAGCTCTTTAAGCTCCCCCTCCACGAACCCCTGCGGAAGCGCCACACTTACCACCGCCGCCACTGGAACCGTTGCCATCGCCGCACAATCGCTCAAGCTGACCGCCATCGCCTTGTATCCGACCTGCCGCAAGCTCGCCTTGCCCAAATCGAAGTGAACACCGTCCAGCAGCATATCGGTCGTCACCAAAACGCTCAACCCATCGGCAAGCCGAACCTCGGCCATATCATCACCGATGCCTATCGGAAAATCCTCCCCTGAAAGCTTGCTTTGCTGCGCGAAGTAGCTGGTTATCTCGTCCTCGTTCATACTCATCGCTCAGCCAGAATTTGCCGCCAGTAGGCAACCTGCTCTGCCGCCTGCTTTGTCCCCGCCGCCCCCTCGGTAGAGTATTTGCCCGCCACGTTTGCAGCACCAAGCCACCCCGCAACATCCTTCTCCATGGCCTGTGAATATTTCTTCAACTCATCCAGCCCAAGGTCGCAGAGCTTCTTGCCCTTCTTCTCGCAGTCGGCAACCAGCGCTCCGACAATGCCGTGCGCTTCGCGGAAGGCAACGCCCTTGCCGACAAGGTACTCTGCCAGCGCCGTCGCATCGAGGAAACCCTCGTCAAGACCCGCCGCTATCCGCTTCGTATCGAACTTGCTGCCCTGCACCACCGCGCCCGCCATTGCCAGACACTGCTTGGTCGTATCAGCCGCGGCAAAAATATAAACCTTGTCCTCCTGAAGGTCCCGATTATAGCCCGACGCCTGGCCCTTCAATACCGTCAACATGCCCATCAATGCGCCGAAGACCCTACCCGTCTTTGCCCGCATAAGCTCCATCACGTCGGGGTTGCGCTTCTGCGGCATCATACTCGACGACGTGCAGAAACTATCGTCTATTCGGACAAACCCAAACTCGTTCGAGGCATAGATTATCCAGTCCTCAGCCAACCGCGACAGATGCGTCGCCACAAGCGCACAATCGAATGTGAACTCGGCACAGAAGTCCCTGTCGCTCACCGCATCGATACTATTGTAGGTAATCCCCGCAAAGCCAAGCTGCTCTGCCGTACTCTTTCTGTCTAACGGCAGAGTCGTCCCCGCCACCGCCCCGCTGCCGAGAGGCGAGACATTCAGTAGCCGTCGGCAATTACCAAATCGCACATAGTCCCGCTCGAACGCCTCAGCAAAACTGAGCAGATACGCCGCAATCGAAATCGGCTGAGCTCGCTGCATATGCGTGTACGCCGGCATAATATCGTCAACATACTTCTTGGCCGTTTTAACAAATGCCGTCTGGAGTCTCGTAATCTCGGCCTGCAGAACCTCAATTTCATCGCGCATCCACAAGCGAAGGTCCGTTGCAACCTGGTCGTTGCGGCTTCTGCCCGTGTGAAGCTTCTTGCCCGCCTCGCCGACTTTCTTCACCAAAGCCGCCTCGATAGCCATGTGAATATCTTCGCATCGCTTGTCGAACCTGAACTTACCGCCCGTAATTTCGGCCTCAATCTCAAGAAGCCCCTTCTTAATCTCCCCTAATTCCGCCCTGCTGATTAGCTTCTGCTTGCAAAGCATCCGCGCATGCGCAATCGAGCCGGCAATATCATACTTATACAGCCGTGCATCTAAAGACACCGACTCCACAAAATCAACCATAAGCTCATCCGGCTCACTGCTCAGCCGCTTCTCCCAGCTCTTTTTATGCTTAGCCATCGTCCGTACTCCCAAAATGAAAATCGCCCGATAAATAATACGGCCCTCCCAAGGACGTGTCAATAGCCACCAGACGCAGGATGCCTAAAGCAGACACCTCAATCCGCCGAAACGCGCATCCACGCTTACAACGTATCTGGTTCGGACGCCCCCCTGTATTATATCCGAATCACGTCAGCTTCTGTCTTATATTCTCGAGCCGGCCAAAGCATATCACCTCGTCGCCCTGGTGAATCTTCGTATCCGGGCCCGGATTCGCCATCGTCTTCTCCCCACGGACAATAGCAAGAACCATTACATCCAGCTTCCTGAGATTTGCCTCCAGCAGACTCTTGCCCGCCACCGGCGAGCCCCCGCGAACCGTCACCCTCGACACCCCGTAACCACCCGTCGCCAAAAACAGCTCCTCAAACGATACCCGCTTGAAGAGCTCCTTCTTGATAACCTTCTTGCGCAGAAAATCCGTCATCTTCTTCGAAAAGGCCGGATGCGTAAACACCTTATAAACCACGTAAACAGACAGGATAATTACTGCAATATTAACAATCACAACCAGCTCGGCCGGCACAAAAGGCAACAAGGGCTTGGTTAATCTCGATTCTACAATCTGCCTTGGATTCAGAGAATTGGCAAACGTGGCAATCATAATCACCAAGCCGGCGTTGCCCAGCACCATAAGCACCGACGCTATCCGCCGCCTCTGCGTGTTGCCCGTAATCAGCTCGGCCTCTTTTGTCGTAAAACCCGTGCCCGTAAAGCACGACAACGCCTGAAACTTCGCTAACGACCACTCAAGACCCGTAAGCTGAAACGCAATCGCGCCTATCCGCACTATTGTGAACGACACAACGAGTACAACGATAAAAAGCACCCAACTCATTATCCGCTCTCCTCATTTTACCACTGTCGTACGTTACGCAAAATCACAGCCACTTCTTTCTCCCGAAGTAGATTACCATTCCCCCCGTTACCAGGAGCATCACAACGATAATCGCCGGATATCCCCAGTACCAGTTCAGCTCCGGCATATTCCAGGGAGATTTCTCCGGATTGAAGTTCATTCCGTAGATACCGGCGATGAATGTCAGTGGAATAAATATGGTCGCGATTATCGTCAGCACCTTCATAACTTCATTCATACGGTTGCTCACGCTCGAAAGATATATATCGAGCATCCCGGCAACCATATCCCGCAAAGTCTCCACTGCGTCGATAACCTGTATGGTATGGTCATACGCATCGCGCAGAAAGACGCCTGTGGACTCGGCTATCAGGTCCGATTCGCTCCGCTCAAGCCCCCCCACCACCTCTCTCAAGGGCCAGACGCCCTTTCGCAGGTTTATCATCTCTCTCTTCATAGAATGAATCTGGCCAAGCGTTTTTTCCGTCGGATTTTTGACCAGCTCCTCCTCCATACCCTCTATTCTTTCCCCGAACTTCTCAAGTATCCCGAAGTAACTGTCAATAATCGCATCCAGGAGGGTATAGGCCAGATAGTCCGCCCCGCCCTTTCGAATACGCCCTTTCGCACTTCTTATCCGCTCTCTGATAATCTCAAACACGTCTCCCACACGCTCCTGAAATGATATCACGAAGTTGCGCCCCAAAATCACGCTGACCTGCTCGCTTTCAACGCGACCTTTCTTGTCGTCGAAGCTGAGCATTCTCAGAACTACGAATATGTATGTCTCTAAATCTTCCATCTTGGGTCTTTGGCTTGTATTGAGGATGTCCTCCAGAATGAGCGGGTGCAGGTCAAACTCCCTGCCTATCTTCTCAATAATTTCAACGTCGTGAATACCGTCAATGTTTACCCATGTTACGGTCGGCGTTGACTTAAAAGGAAAACACTCCTCAACAGCCGCGACCTGCTTCTCTTCGAGGCGCTTCTCGTCATAGTCGATGACCGTAATCCTGACCGATTCGGCCTTTCTTTCGCCGATGTGAACGAGCGTCCCCGGCGGCAGCCCCGCCTTATTCGACATCCTGCTTCTATTCCCGCCCATAGCCAGGACCTCCTTTCTCTCTCACAGTACTGCCCAACATTCAAAAACTAATGCTCGTCATCGGAGCCGTAAACTGAAACCTCGCCCACCTCTGTATCATCTCCGCCCCCGTTGAATACCAGGTCGAACATCTGGCGCACACCGTCTGTAAACTGTCCGCCGCTCCTGACCACCCCACCGAAAAACTCAACCGTACCGGCTGCAATATCGCGAACCGGCTCCTTGCTGATTAGCTTCCCCGTCGGCTCCGACCAGTGCCCCTTTACCCTCAGCCGAGTCAGCTTGTCCTTCACCGCCGAAAATATATTCACCACCGGTATCGACCGAAGCGTCTCATCAATCCCCTTCACCACCAGAACAATCACGCGCATATCCACCTCTCCCTTCACCATATCCACCGTCCCGCCCGGCTCGGCCTCTATCGCACTTAGCTTGTTCGACATATGCCCTCGCTCGATTGTCACCACACCATCCGAGACCCCAAAGGATACCTCCGCGTCGCTCATCTCGACCATCCCCAGCTTCTCTAAACCCACAAACGCAAGCATCTTCCCCACTACCGGAATCGTCCCCATATCCGCATTGTCAATAAATACAACGCCACGCCCCTGAATATTCGCTATCCCCGGCTCCCCACCTACAAACTCCATCTGCCCCGTAATCTTGCCCGCCGAGAGCTTCTCCTGCCCGAACAACAGCTCCGTAAGCTCAGCGGTCCGGACGTCCTTTATCAGCAACCGCCCCTGAATATCAGATATACCGTCCTCGCCCGCATCGAACGAACACGCCCCCTCCACACGACCCCCGCACGCCGACGCCCGAATATCCGTCAGCGCCAAATAGGTGTCATTTACGTCAACATCCGCTTCGAGCCCTTCCACAAGCTCCCTGCCGTCGTCATTTACAGACCAGCCGCTTAGCCGGACCCGCCCGCGACGAACCATCCCCCGTATATTATCCAGACGGCCTCGAAGCGCCAAATCAGTGTCTACCTCTCCCCGCCCTATCCACTCGCCCGGCAGACCCAGTATCTCCTTCATAACTGCCGTCTGCGGCGCCAAGAGAACCTGCTCTAACTTCAGTGTTATATCAAGCTCCCCCGTCAGCTCATCCAGTATCCCGTCTATAGCAAGCTGATACCGCTCCTCCTCAATACCGTGGTTGACCGATACTTCATACCCCTTCTCTGCTCGCTGCAGCTCGACATCCAGCCCATCCCACGCAATCCTGCCCAGTTCACTTCCGGCAACCTGAACGTCCACCTCTCCGATACGCACCCGTCGCACAGACCACCGCTTACCGTCGGCTTTGTCTCCGATTCGAAGCGGCAGGTTCACCCCTTGCTCAGAGGCCCTCAGCCAGACATCCACCTCCTCGATATCCTCCTCCAGTATGACCGGGTTGGCGCTCAGCCATTTCTCCATCCTCAATCTCACACCACGCGCCTCGACAACAACTTCGCCCAGCTCATCATAAAACTCTATCCGCTTGGCACGAATCACACCCGTATGGCCCATCTTCACTGCCCGCACGACAACAGGCCCGTCCCACACCCGCTCAACCACCTCCTGCACACGACGCGCCGCCACCGACTGTACTACATACCCATAAATCCAGAGATACAGCCCCGCCCCAACAAGCAAAACGCCCACCACCGCCGCCAGCAACCACAGCAGCCACCTCCGCTTCCGCGACCTTACCACCGGTTTTCCGCTCGACTCAGCCACTTGCCTTAGCCCCCGCAAAACAGTCGTCGATTACTCATCATACCGCTCGTGCTGCTCCGTGCAACCGGTCTATCTCCAACTGCCATAGAAAAAGGACGAGACCGTCGAGGACCTCGCCCTTCATTTATCGTCCTGTCCCTTCGACCGGCTTCTATTTCTCACCCATATACGGATACCGGAAGTCTCTCGGCGGCAAAAACGTCTCCTTTATCGCACGAGGTGATACCCATCGCTCGAGGTTAAGCCAGCTACCCGCCTTGTCGTTGGTGCCCGACGCCCGGCTGCCGCCGAATGGCTGCTGCGCCACCACCGCTCCGGTCGGCTTGTCGTTCACATAGAAGTTGCCCGCCGCGTGACGAAGCACGTCCATCGCCTTGACTATCGCCCCTCTGTCCAGAGCAAATATCGAACCGGTCAGTGCGTATGGTGACGTCTGGTCACAGAGCTCAAGCGTCTCATCATACTTGCCTTCCGGATAAACATAAATGGTCAGCACCGGCCCGAATACCTCCTCCGCCATCAGCCGTGACTTCGGCTCGGCGCTTACCACAACGGTCGGCTCTATGAAGTACCCCTTGGAGTCATCATACTTGCCCCCCCTGATAATCTCCAGGCCGGGCGTACTCCTGGCATATTCGATGTACTCGACTATTGTGTCGAATGCCTTCTTGTCGATCACCCCGCCCATAAAATTCCTGAAATCGCAGACGTCTCCCATTTTCACGTCTTTGATTTCGTCAAGCACCCTCTCTTTGACCTTTGGCCAGATTGAATCCGGCACATACATCCGCGACGCCGCCGAGCACTTCTGTCCCTGATATTCATACGCCCCGCGCACTGTCGCAGCAACCAACGCCTCCATGTCGCAGCTTGCGTGGGCGAATATAAAGTTCTTACCGCCTGTCTCACCTACAATCCGCGGATAAGCGACATACTTGCGAATGTCACTGCCCACTGCCAGCCATATCGTCGAGAACACATACGTGCTGCCCGTAAAGTGAATACCACCTAACCGAACATCGTTCAAGACCGGCGGCCCCACAATAGGCCCGGCCCCCGGAATCATATTAATAACTCCCGGAGGCATCCCCGCCTCCTCGAGAATCTTCATAATGAAGTACGCCGGCAGAACCGACGCCGACGCCGGCTTCCACACCACCGTATTACCCATCAACGCAGGGGCCGTCGGGAGATTGCCCGCTATCGACGTGAAGTTGAAAGGCGTTATCGCAAAGACAAACCCATCAAGAGGCCGGTGCTCCATATAATTCAATATACCGGGCGTCGACATCGGCTGGTCGCCATACACCTCTTCCATAAAGTGCGGATTGAACCGCCAAAAATCAATCAGCTCGCACGCCGAGTCAATCTCGGCCTGATGAGGCGTCTTGCTCATATTGAGCATCGTCGCAGCATTAAGAGTCATCCTGTACTTGCCCGCAAGCAGGTCCGCCGCCTTGAGAAGAATTACCGCCCGTGACTCCCACGGCATCTGGCCCCATTCCTTCTTGGCCTTCTCCGCCGCATCCACCGCCTTTATCGCATACTCTGCGTTCGTCTGGTGGTACCTGCCCAGAAGCTGGCCGTGGTCGTGCGGACAGCGAATGTCGGCCAAGTTGCCGCTTCGCACCTCCTTGCCGCCGATTATCATCGGCACCTCCACCTCCCCGGCCAGCAATTCCTTTAGCTTGCCTTTTAGTGCCGCCTTCTCCCCACTACCCGGCGCATAACCCAGTATCGGCTCATTTTTCGGCTGCGGTACCCTGAATATACCGTTAAACATCTTTGCCTCCTTTATGAACTATAGTCAAACTCCCAAAGGTTAGGAAAAGCCAGAATGCTACTATATGGGCTCTCCGATGTCAAGCCCTTCTGCTTTCACCGCCATCGGCACAGCTCACCGGCACGACAGTCGCAGAGAAACCTCACTTGCAACCTCAACACAGCCGGTTACAATTCGATTTCTCGAGTGACACTACAGAACCCGACGGATTGTTCACCTACACCTACCAGTGCAAAATGTGTAGAAGAGTGTGTAAAACAAATGGCTGTTGTGCATTGCTGGCCGTGGCAGCAGCAGCCTTGTCTGTATTTGTCCCCGCCTGCCGCCCGGAGCCGGGGCAGCTTCGCTACCCGGTAGCCCCAAAAGGCAACGTCGTTGACACGTACCACGGCCTTGAAGTACCCGACCCGTACCGGTGGCTCGAAGAGCCCGACTCCGAAGAAACACTCGCCTGGGTCGGACAGCAAAACAAGCTGACCGCTGAATACCTCTCGACGCCGGCAAGTGATAAAATCGTCAAACGCCTCACCGACCTGTGGGATTACCCCAAGTATTCGGCACCTGCCAAAAAGGCCGGCCGCTACTTCTTCTGGAAAAATGACGGCCTGCAGAACCAGGACGTCCTCTACATGCAAAACAAGCCGCAGGATGAGCCGACCGTCGTCATCAATCCGAATTTGCTCAGCGAAGATGGCACACTCGCTGTCGCCAGAACCGCCCTTAGCGAGGATGCCCGGCTCCTCGCATACGGGCTAAGCCAGAGCGGAAGTGATTGGCAGCGGATAAAAATCCGCCGGGTTGACTCACAGACCGATAGTGACGAGACACTGCTATGGTGCAGATGGCCCGGCATCGCCTGGAAGCACGACAACACCGGCTTCTTCTACGACCGTTTCCCCGAACCCAACAGCGTCCCGCCCGAAGACCGCAACAACTACAACAGGGTTTACTTCCACTTGCTCGCAACACCGCAATCCGAAGATGTGCTTATCTACGAAGACCCCGAAAACAAGGAGCTTGGCTTTAGTCCCATCGTCACCGAAGACGGCAAATTCCTCATACTGTACGTCTATCACGGCACGGACCCGAACAATCGCGTATACTACCGGCCTGTCGGTAGTTCGGAATCCTTCGTCAAGCTGCTGGATAAGGCCGACGCAAGATACGACTTCATCGGCAACCTCGATTCCACCTTCTACTTCCACACTAACCTCGATGCGCCTCGCGGCAGAATCATCGCCATCGACGTCAACAATCCGGCCTGTGACAACTGGCGCCAGATTATCCCTCAGCAAGACGACGTTATTGACTATGTTGCCTTTGTGAACAATCATTTCGTCGTCGCTTATATGCACGACGTCCACCATCTGCTGAAAATCTTCGACCTCGACGGCACACTGGTCCGCGACATCGCTCTGCCCACGCTCGGCACAGTCTACGGAATTTCGGGCAACCAGTTTGACACCGAAATGTTCTTCTCCTTCGCCTCCTTTCTGTTTCCCAAAACCATTTACCGCTACGATTTTACAACCGACCAACCCGCCGTCTTTCGCAAACCACAAATCGACTTCGAGCCATCCGCGTACGAAACCAGACAGCTCTTCTATGAATCACGCGACAGTACCCGTGTCCCTATGTTCATAACCTATAAGAAGCCCCTGCGCCTCAACGGCAAAAACCCGACCCTGCTCACCGGCTACGGGGGATTCGCAATCGCAAACAATCCGTACTTCTCCGTTTCATCTGTCGTCTGGCTTGAACAAGGCGGCATCTACGCCGTCGCCAATATCAGAGGCGGCGGTGAATACGGCGAAACCTGGCACAAGGCAGGAATGCTCGACAAAAAGCAAAACTGCTTCGATGACTTTATCGCCGCCGCTGAGTTCCTGATTGCAGAAAACTACACAAGCTCCGGGAAACTCGCCACCATCGGCGGCAGCAACGGCGGCCTGCTCACCGCCGTTTGTATGCTCCAGCGCCCCGACCTCTTCGGCGCGGTTGTCCCAAAAGTCCCTGTCACCGACATGCTGAGATTCCATAAATTCACCGTAGGCCGATACTGGATTCCCGAATACGGAAATGCCGAAGCCGACCCCGAGCAATTCAAATACCTCTACGCCTATTCACCCCTGCACAACGTAAGAGAGGCCGTCCCATACCCGCCGATTCTCGTAACATCCGCAGACACCGACGACCGCGTCGCCCCCGCGCACGCCAAGAAATTCGTCGCCACACTCCAGGGAAAAACCCGCGCCGACAACCCAATCCTCCTTCGCGTCGAAACAAAGGCAGGCCACGGCCACGGAAAGCCGACGGCAAAAAAAATACAGGAAGCTGCCGACACCTACACTTTCCTGTTCAAGGCACTCGGCATCCCCTGCGACCCCAACTTCTGATACCCCCGCCAAACGCCGGCTGCCGGCGTAACCACGCGGACCAGTATTGCCACATGGGTTTTGAGTTTCACATAATCCGCTTCAATGGTATCATAGCCGCCGAACCAAAATGCACATTGTCCGCTACATCCAACTGCTGATATACTTAACGGCTGGACCGGCCTTCGTAATCTCTTTCGCCGCATACCTCTGCCTCAACCACAAAATGAAGAAGAAATACGACAGTGACCTCGATGAATATTACCACGAATTCGAGGATGTGCACCCCGCAATCGTAAGATATGACAAGTGGTCAAGAATAACACTTGCCCTCGCGTGCTTATCAGCTCTGCTCCTGTTCATCGGCCTCGTTCTCTAATCCTCGCCGCCCGGCCAAACGCACCACACTCCCACTGCTCCGGTCTTCCAAATCGGCGCAAAAAAAATTGGCAGTCGGCTGTCACGCCAACTGCCAATCCCACCTCCTGCCCTCAGACCTTACTCTGTTATTTTATCAGTCCAACAAATGCTGCTCTGCGAAGCATGAGAACCGCCGCTACGCAGAGTCCCCTTTAGCTTTCCTCTTCCACCACTCCGGCCTGGCCGGCTCCTGAACCTTCTGCTCCCATTGCTCCTCAAACTTCTCGAACTTGACCTTATCTCTGCTTATATCGACAATCTTCACATCGTGGATTGTCTCACCCTCGTGGAGAACCTCATCCTCTATCAGCACTGTCGGGTCGTCATCACAGTATAAAATGGCCGTCACCACACCAAACCGAGCAGGCGGCTTCTCATAAAGCTCCTCACCCTTTGTGTCTCTGCCGGTCGACTTAGTGGCCATCTTGTAGCCCAGCATCCCGCAGATAACCACACCCGCCAGCAACAACCATTTTAGTGTACTCTTATCCATATGGTCCCACTAATCTTCGACACACCGCTCCTGCCCTGCTACACCCGCCTCCAAACTTGCCCGTATCGTTGTCGCACTGCCCAGGCCGCCCCTGCACCGAGACATAAGCTGATGAGGGTTCACCGCCTCATTTCAGCAGCAACAAACCCATCGGCAAAATTCCACATTGCCTTAAGCTCGACAGTTACTTTCCCCTCCCGCACACCCATTTCGGGACAGGTCCGAAAATCTTCCACTTCCCTCCGCCCGTAGCCAGTCTCTCCGCGCAGGTCCTCTGCCTCAGTAAAGTATAGTAAACGACAAGTCCAATACCCAATTTCTGGCCTCAGCGTATCACCGCTTCTATCGCTCGCGCGACAACGTAATCCGGCAGCTTTTGCAGCCCCGGCGACTGTTCATAGACCGATATTATGCTCCGGTCCGGATACGCCCCCATTTCCTCTATCAACTCCGCCGCCGCCTCGCCCAGCGCCTCATCGCCCGAAAGAACCTCTGCCCTCGCTCTCGCGCCATCAACCAGCTCCTCCCATTCGGCCTTGCTGCTGTACCATTCAAGCCCCTGCTCCAACTCAAACGCCGCCTTTCTTCGCGCCTTGTCAAAAGTATATTGGATGCCGATGGGGTTATAGGCCTCTATCCGCTCCGCCAAAAACGCAACGCACGCCTCGTGATATGCTTCATACCTCCGGTGCTCTGCCAAATCCCGGTAGCCCCTCCTGTCTATCTCCTCGTCGAGCAGCGGACCTATTTGTGCTTCAATCGCCTCGCTCTGCTCAATCAGCTTCTCGTGCAACCGTTCCCAGTACGCCCTAAGAACCAGGTCAACCGCATTCATTTCAACCGGTCCCGGCCACCTCAACCGCGTCGGCCCTCCGCGACGACGACTTATCCATCGTCCTCCTCGCCAGCTCCTTCATCGCCTCGCACTGTATCTGCTTGGTGTAACGCCCCTCAAGGTCCTCCGCATATTCTATAAGCGCCCCGCTGTCCACAACTGACAGCTCCCCCCGCCGCACCAGCTCATCAAAACAGCATCTCCGTATAGTGACATCCCCCTCGTCCTCACCCGACAAATCCTCTACCACACCAACCAAAAATCCCGAAGGCAACAACTCCATACCGCTGCTGACATCCCTTCTGCCGCCAACCACCTTCCTTACGCTCGGCGTCGGCTTCTGCTTCTCCATATGGGCCACTCTCGCAAGCTCCACGCCCGCTATCGCCTCCTTCGCCTTCTCCGCTACCCCATCGGCCCAGCCGCGAACCTGCCGCCTCACGTTCCTTCTCAACCGCTCAAATTTGTTTCCCATCTCCATCCTATGCGCTCCATCGCCATGAGCAAATCCCCGCCTTTGCGCCCTGACCGCTGCGTACAAGCCCCAACCTGCCGCCAATATCACAACTACCAGCAATTGAATCCATATCGCTTCCTCAACCACACCAGCCGCAGCCAACATATCTTCAACGCAAATACCCATATCGCGCCCAAACTTCTCGTAGCGCCCATTCTCCGGAAATCATCTCTCGCAAACATCAGCCGAGTGCTCCGGATCCTTCCGCCCGACACAGCCGAAACCGCCCCCCCATTCTCTGGAATCCTCCACGCTCCGTCGCCATAGCTTCAGAGCGTCGGCGACCCGTCGTGCTATCCCTTCGACGTCGTTCGCCGCGTCAGTTCCTGCATCGCAGCACACTGAATGCCTTTACCGTAAAGCCCGCTGCCGTCCACCGCATACAACGATAGCACGCCGCTGTCTATCTCTGTCTGCTGCCCTCGCCGAAGAATCTCGTTGAAGCTGAGCTTGCGCATTTCAACATCGGTCTTGTTTGCTCCGTCAGTGCGCTCTATCACACCAAGCAGAAACTCAAGCTCCAGCATCTCCATTCCGCCTGCCAGGTTTCGTGTACCCTTCATCTTCTTCTCCACATTATGTCCTGCTCCACCTTCCTGCCCCGTCCCTCCTAATTCCACAATCCTCGTATTAGTACTTTTCCTCGTCTCAACTTTTTTGTCGCCCACAGTCCACGCCATCCTTTTATCCTCCTGCCAGCTTACCTGTTAAACCGCCCGCAATCGCTCGTTTTCGCACTACAATCCAGCCCAACGCCACCCGATTATATCCGCACTCCACCACCCCGCAAGCCAAAAATCAAAAGAAAACCACCTCACACGGCATGGGCATCCGCCGCAAGGCGTCCTCTGGACTGCCTGTGCCTTCATCCTCAATTCTCAATTCCACATTTTGAATATCTCCCCGTTCGCTGTCCGCTTTCCGCTACACGCTATACGCGATATGCGATACGCTGTCCCATCTCTGGCTCGCAGCGCAAAAAAAGAGACCGACGTCAACCGGCTCTGCCGTCGGTCAATTCTCCCTCCCTTGGCTCTCCCTTTAGTAAAATAACAACTGTTGCTATCTACCAAAAAGCAGAAAAGCTCCGCTATGCCTCTATCGCATCAAACATGATACCCACCCCAATCGTCGCGTCGTCCACAAGCTGGCCGCGTTCAATCCGCACGATACGCCCGCTCTTAATCCTCGCAAACGCACCCTTCTCCTTCGCAAGCGGCATACTGCGCGGGAAGTTCATCTCCACGATATGCCCTCTCCGCACCGGCGTCGTCACAGGCAAACGCACAAATACACCGTTGCTGCTGATATTCATGCTCCTGCCGTTAAAGAACCGGTTCGCCTCCGGCAGCCACATGCTCACCGGCCACGACACCGGCGTCCTCGGCCTGCTGCGTTGCTCTACTAACGTCTCCATCGTTTTTTCTCCCATAAAAGCGTTCCTTCAATGTTACTCTCATCGGCAATGTTAATTTGGAGAGATTAGTAGATTTAGGCAATATAACGTATTTTCCGAAAATTTCTTCCCCACTGCCCCCCCGACTCAGACGGACACGCTTTTTATCGGCCCATATCCAACCGCTCCACCCCTCCCTCTTTCTTACCTTCCTTATCGAACTGCAGACATCTGTTGGAAGCTTTTTGACTGGCGATGCTTCACAATTCCCGTAAAATATCAGCGCTCGCCCTGAGACCTCTTGAAGTAGCCGGCTCTGTACTCTCTGCCGGCATAGGCAAAATGAAAAACAACTTCTTGAAATACGGAGGTGTCAAATGCAGATGAATCGTCGTCAGTTCATAACAGCCGCCGCAAGCGCCACTTTCGCTGCGCCCATCATCCTCGGCGCCGAAAAGGCCAAAAAATACAGAACCGCCCTCATCGGCAGCGGCTGGTGGGGAAAGACAATCACCGAAATGGCCCTGCAGTCCGGAACGGTCGATATGATCGCCGTCTGCGACGTCGATCAGTCGATGGTCGATAGCGCTGTTGCGCTCATCGAAGAAAAGGCCAGCAGCACGCCGAAGAAATACAAGGACTATCGCGAGCTGCTCGAAAAAGAAAAACCCGAAATCTGCATCGTCGCAACGCCCGACCACTGGCATCCGCTTATATGCATTGCCTGCTGCGACGCCGGCGCACACGTCTATGTCGAAAAGCCCGTCGGCCACACCATCCTCGAAGGCCGTGCTATGGTCAACGCCGCCCGAAGAAACGACCGCATCGTCCAGGTCGGCACGCATCGCCGAGTCACTCCGCACGGCATCAGCGCATACAAGTTTCTTACCTCCGGCGGCGCAGGAAAAATCGGCATGGTCCGCGCGTTCGTATCCGGCGCCGCAGGCGCAGGCCAGCCGGATGAGATAATACCAGACCAGCAGCCCCCCGAAGGGCTCAACTGGGATATGTGGTGCGGCCCTGCCCCCTATCGGCCATATAACCCTGCACTCCATCCTCTCAAGTGGCGACAGTTCCTCGACTATGCCAACGGCCAGTTAGGCGACTGGGTCCACTGGACAGACCAGATTATGTGGGTAATCGGCGACGACAGGCACCCGACTACCGTTAGCGCGGTCGGCGGCATTTACAACCGAGACCCAAAAGCCCTGGCAGATGCCCCCGACACGCTCGATGTGCACTGGGAATTCGACGACCTCATCGCCACCTGGGAGCACCGCCAGTACGCCGGCAACAATAACGAAAAGGCGCGTATCGGCTGCTACTTCTACGGCACTAAGGGTGTCTGCCACGTCGGCTGGGGCGACGGCTGGACCTTCTACCCCCTCGATGAAAAGGAAAAGCAAATCCACGAAGATGCCAAGCTCCACCGCCCCGGCGGCCAGAACGTCCCCGAGCTCTGGGCAAACTTCATCGACGCAATAGAGAAAAAACACCGCCCCGTCTGCGATATCGAAATCGGCCACCACTCGACGACGATGTCCCTTCTGGGGATGCTCTCCTACAAGCTCGGCCGAAGCATCGAATGGGACGGCCAAAAAGAGCTCTGCCCCGGAGACGACGAAGCAAACAAACTCCTCAAACGCCAATACCGAAAACCTTGGCTCTACCCGACATAGACACCGGCTCCCGCCCTACGTTGTTAGCGGGACGTTCAGTTAATTACGCAACACGTTACTTCACATATTGCGTCTTGCCTGATACGTTGCGGCGGGATCTACCCCCGTGCTTGTGCCTAAGGCGGTTGTTGCTTAGCTACCCCCGGCGCAGACTAGGTTTCAGACTGATCATCTTATCGACCACAATGTCGATCTCCTCTGCCGCCGCACGGTAGGATTTGCCTTCTTTGTGCAAATCATCGAGCGCTCTTTTGACAAGAACAATGGTCGGTTTCTTAATCTCGTAATCTTCTCGAAAACCGGGGTCGGCAAGTTCATCAATTATCTCTTCGAACGCTTCCCATTCGTCAAGCAAGGGGTCCTTTTTCTCCGCCAGAGCAGATTCCTGATTCGATATGACCACAGATGCCTCTGCATGTGTAATACCCTTCTCATGCTTCAGGTCAAAGAACGCCAAGAACGCTTTTTGTATTTCGGAAGCCGGCCTATTCTTCCACGCCCGGGCTTTCGCCTCGTCAGCAAATATCAAGGCCACTTCGTGCCTTGCCTTCGTTTCGTTCATACCTCTTGTCGCCACCTTGAAAAATCTTAAAACCTCTAGCGAGGCCTCTTCAGGAGGTTCGTGGATGCCAATCAAATCTGATGCCTGGCCTTTCGTAAGCCCTCTCCTTTTAACTGGCACTCCGAGTTCGTCAAGCTTGGCAAGTTGTCGCTCTGTCGCCTGGTCAAAATACCAGCGAGGGAACATCCCGCTTGAGCCCTTCTCCCGTTGCGTTTCCGCCAGCTTCCAGCGGTCTTCCAGCCACGCAAGGTCATTCTTAACTCTCGGCCTCGTGGGCCCCCTCGCTCCTGTCTTCCGCCTCCCGCTGGTCTTTGCGGACTTGGCCAGAAAATAAACGATAGCACAGACCATGATTACGACTATCAGCCACTTCACGATTTCCCTTTCTGCTCACGCACCTATAACCACACAGCGAAGCATCCCAGCATAGCAGCTAACTGTTCTTGCCTATAACGAGGCAAGCGTAGCTAAGAATGCGAGAGCGGCGATTAAAATTCCAATTAGTGTCCACTCATGGGCTCGGTGAATGGCCGCCCATCCAGAATCTGTCAGTTTCCATAACGGACCGCTCCTATCATACAGGGGACCGGTCGGAAGAGAGCCGTCGGCTTGTAGTCGCCCCTTTGGAAGTGAGTTAACTAACGGCTCGACCCATCCCCGCATGTAGCAGGTCTTTAGCGCAGCGTCAGTATTTTCATCGTCTCGCGCGGCGTTTTCGATGACCCATACGTTTCCAGGCTGAAGCACCAACCAGACTCGCTGTCGCGCAAACTCTTTTAGAGCTTTTTGAATGGCCCATTCTCGACGAATGTCTTTCAGAAACATAAGACTATCCCCTATTATGTGAAATAGCAATATCCATTACTTTTGCTATTCTACCGATTGCTCGTCTGGATTCAACAAAAAAGTAGGCCGCCAGCCCACACCCAAAACCAGCGCCCTCAACACCCGCCCATCATTATATCAAACCGCACCACCAAGGGGAAAACGGGGGGAAAACGGGGACAGTCACCTATTTCTTTAAGCTCTCATAAGCTCTCAATCTTCTCTGTTCTTGGAATCCACTGCCGGTTTGCAATTATACCCATTCCAGTTAAAACTGCAAGATTTAATCCGCCCTAATCGAAACCCGCGCATCCGCTTTCCCTCCACTTCGGTGTTGAATGTGTATCCATAATTAACTCCTGTATTAACCATTATACGATAAACCCGCTCACCAAAAAAATCAACAAAAAAGTGGGCCGCCAGCCCGCACCCAGCACCAGCGGCCCCAACGCGCCATTGAAGCGCGCTATAACACAATCTTAGCATTTTCATCCCTTGAGGTCAAGTTCGGAATGCTTTTCTTTCTTACCCTCGGCTTTTGGCGCTTTCTTCAAGGTCCTCATATCCCCTGTTGGCGGGTAGCTGATTGTCTTATGACTTTTACTGAGAATATTGTCTCCTTCGTCTGGTCTTTCGTTCTGTGAGCTTCATCATCGAGATAGAGGCGACCTTCGGCCGAGCACCCAAACGCCTGTCCAAGACCCCGTATCGCCGGGCCGTGAAACGGCACTTCAACAAACGCAGCCACGCCCGCCGATGGCACTGTCGGGCTCGAAGGCCTAATGATGCTCAGCGAAGAGCGGCTTTGGGGCTGTGGGCCTTAAGAAATCGAGGACAGCGGACAGACGACATACAACCACCGAACACCTGCGAATCCGCCCTGCCGCGTCGCTCGGGCGAGCTATTGCGTGACAGGTCACCCGGCCTGACACACACCCGCTCAATGGCCAATTCAACCGCCTTGGACCCCTTCGCCGGCTCCCCTCAGGACCCCACAGTCACTTCACAAATACCTCTTATTCCGGATACCGGCCTTATACGCAAAACCGCCTTAAAAATGGGTCATCACGAGATTGACCCGGCTTGCGGGATGGGGGGATTTGCTGTATCGTAGGCGGGTATGAAGACAAAGGTTGTGACAATCAACCCGGGTAAAATCGATACTGCTGCGATAGAGCAGGCCGCGAAACTGATAGACGAAGGCCGCTTGGTCGCCTTTCCCACCGAGACGGTTTACGGCATCGCCTGTAGAGTGCAGGACGACTCGCTGAAAAAGCTCGACAACCTAAAACAAAGAAGTCCGGACAAATACTACACGCTGCACATCGCGGCCCCGGCCGAGGCCGAAAAGTACGTCCCCTCGATGAGCATTCGCGCAAGGAAATTAGTCGAAAACGCCTGGCCCGGCCCGCTGACCATCGTATTCGAATTGGCAGACAAAGACCTCAAACAGCTAAAAAACAACCTGCGAAAAGACGTCTTTGAGAATCTCTACAAGGATAGCTCCATCGGCATTCGCTGCCCGGATAATCCGGTCGCCTCTGCCCTTCTCGAAGCGACCCTTAACCCGGTGGTCGCACCGAGCGCCAACATCGCCGGCAAGCAGCCGCCGGTCGAGGCAAACCAGGCCCTAAAGCACCTCGACGGCAAAATCGATATGCTGCTCGACGCAGGCCCCTGCAAATACAAAAAGCCGAGCTCCGTTGTTAAAATAGGTAAACAAGGCCTCGAAATCCTCCGCCAAGGCGCCCTGCCGAAAGACCAAATCGAGCAGCTCGCGCAGGTCCATATCCTCTTTGTCTGCACCGGCAATAGCTGCAGAAGCCCGATGGCCGAGGCTATGTTCAAAAAATACTTGGCAGAAAAACTCGGCTGTGAGGTTGACGAGCTGGCAGAAAGAGGGTATAAAGTATCGTCAGCGGGCACTATCGGGCTGACCGGAATGCCAGCAACTACCGAAGCGATAAGAGCTTGCAAAGCCAAGGGGATTGACATAACCAGCCACCGCAGCACCGGCTTAAGTGCGTATCTGCTCGACCAATGCGACCTTGTCTTCGCACTTGCACAAATGCACCAAACAGCAGTCTGCGACCTTAGCAGCAAAGCCGCAGAAAAGTGCATCGTGCTCGCTGGTGACACGGACATCCCTGACCCCATCGGCCAATCGCAGCAGGTTTATGATAATTGTGCAGAGCTGATTGATAACGCAGTGAAGAAAAGGATTAGTGAACTATCAATATGAAGGTAGCAATTGGAAGCGACCATCGCGGCTTCAAGGCCAAGCAGTTGATTGCAAGTATCGTAACGGGGCTTGGCCATGAAGTTATTGACGTCGGCACGACCGACAGTAATCCTGTCGATTATCCGGACCCGGCCTATCTGGCGGCAAGAGCCGTCGTTGACAAACGCGCCGACAGAGCAATCCTCGCCTGCGGCACAGGCATTGGGATGAGCATCACCGCAAACAAGGTAAAGGGCATCCGTGCCGCTCTGTGCTACGATGAGCTAAGCGCCCAGATATCACGTCACCACAACGACGCAAATGTGCTCTGCGTCTCCGGCGAACTGCTCGGCGAAGTGCTTCTGCGAAGAATGGTTGAAGTCTGGCTCGACACCGATTTTGCCGGCGGCAGACACAAGAGAAGGGTAAAGAAAATCGAAGCAATCGAGAAAGACAGAGACCCTGCACAGGTAACCAACGACACACAATAACGCCTCGCTCCCTTCACTCATACCTTGTTGCTGTTGCCCCCGGCACATACCGGCCCGCCCAATTATCAGCCCACGAACCTGTCGCAAACAATCGCCAGCCACATCTGCCTTTGG
Organism: uncultured Pirellulales bacterium; assembly: GCA_964514115.1. Classification (GTDB taxonomy): domain Bacteria; phylum Planctomycetota; class Phycisphaerae; order Sedimentisphaerales; family Anaerobacaceae; genus CAZEPI01. The sequence continues at coordinate 348,700 of CAZEPI010000003.1, forward strand.
CCCAATAGTATAAGAGATAAAAATTAGTCACGCCGCATTTTGGATTCGGCCGAAATTACTCTATACTTTACATAGAGAAAGCAGTGAAGGGCAGACGCGGCTGAAAATCAATGCTCTCTTCTCCTCTCTTCTTCGGAGGGAGACGGGGTTGAACGCTACTACGATACATCGCGCAGGGGGGGACTCCGTCTTCCTTATTTTTTTTTCGCCCTACTTGGCGGTAAATCCAGCGCTCAAGTCAATTCCGTCAAATTAGTCGCCGACAAACAGTTCGAGAAGGCACTCCGGCTACTCCCGTTTGCTTGACAGGCGAAATGGCAACAACCAGCACGTCTGCGCTGGCAAAAAAATGGGCCGCAGATAATCTCTGCGGCCCTTCGGTTGAACACCTGCTCCAAAAGGAGCTATTCTTCGTACCACCGGTCGACCTCAAAACGAACGCCGAGGTCGTTATAGCCCACGTCCCGCAGTGAGGCATCATAGTTCAGGTCCGCTGCAACATCCTGGATGAAGCTGTTGGCCACAATCGAGCCGTAAAGCTTTACGGCATTGTGCGAACGAATGTCCGCATCCGGAGCGTATATCGCACCGTAAAGAGTGCTGTTGGTCCTGAAGTCTATCTCAGGGCAGCCCTCGAGCCCTATTATCTTGAGCCGCTTCGGGTCCTGCGTCCGGTTGTTGATAGTCCCGCCATTTTTGCAGATAAGACTGCCGCCCAAATATAAAGTCAGCGAAGCATCCTTTTTATCAAGGATTTCTATTGAAGCAGAATTGTCCAAAATAATATCGCCGGGAACATACAGAGCCACGGGGCCGCCTATGGTAAGCGTCCCCGAGTTGCCGATGCGGACGTTATCGTATTTGCCGGAGAGCGACACAGTAGTCGGATGAGAGATAGCCCCATTCGAAGAAGACAGGGCCAGCATATCAGGGACCAGCACATGCGGCATCAGCTTCGGCTTGCCTAAGGCGTAACTTCGGCCCGTTATGGTGGCCAGCTTCTTCGAATTGATTACAACATCCGGGTCGCCTCCGACACCAACCGCAACATCACCGTTAATGACAACCCCCAATTTCGCGTCGATACTGCCGGCGGCGATACTGTTCGTCCCTACTGTAAACGGCTCGTCGTCCGCATCGTTATTGTACCAATCTACCCTCGTGCCGTTCTTTAATCCTATCCCCTCTTTGGTAAACACCGCAAACTCAAACGGCGCCTCTAATTTCAACGTGGCGCTGACTTGCCTCTCTGCCCTGCCGGACTGTCCGACAGACTTAATCCTGTAGCCACCCCCCTTGCTGCCCGTAACTGTGTAGCTAAAGACCCCGTCAGAATCCGGTATCGCCTCATCAACCGCCTGTGGCAGATCGTTGTCGTTCCACGGCTTTACCCTGAGTTTCTTGTTCATCTCGGAAAGAGCTTTAACAAGCCCGGCATCCGCAGCGACCCTTGCTGAAATCTCATCACCGCTGCGAATCGCCGCCAGGCGACTCTGCATATCAAGCTGCGTCAGGCCCGCTCCCATAGTTATTAGCAAAACCAACGCGATCATTATCAATGGCAGTGTAACCCCTGAGCATCTTGAAATCTTAGTGCCGATTCTAATGGTATTCATCATTATCCCCCTGTACGAAATACACCAGAGCAAGTGGCATTATTCTCAATAGCCGTCAATTGCTCTGCTCATTGTGATTAATAACCCAACCTCCGTTTCCGAATACATCCCTTGTCAAGTCCCCCTAATACGGCTTGTTGAGTATATTATTGCAGAAAGGCACCCGCGATTCAATGAAAACCGCGCTCCCCCGCAAAAGCGGGGGCAAATTGGCCGTTGGCGCAGGGTGGTGCATTGTTTTATCGGGCTCGACGAAAAAATTTTTCGCAGCCCATTTTGCGTAATACCAGCCGTTCATTATACACCACGGGGACAGCGTTGGCACAGTTCTTGTCACAGTTACTCTTTGGCTGATTGGCAAAGACGATGCATGCGTGAAGAACCCTGGAATTTGGCGTGTTCGGTGCGCGCGCACTGAACTTAATTGACTGGCAAGACCGACCCCAAATGCCTCCGAAAGATTGCTCATGGGCTCTTAAATGAACTTGTCTACACCCGCGCTATGAAGATTACCGAGGCTGCATTCGTGGCCTTATGGTATCGCCATCCTCCTGTCCGTCCCGCTGGAAGACAATGCCCCAAAGAAAGTACCAGACAAATCACAACACCGTAGCAAAACCGTAACCTTCAGATTGTAGGATTTCGGTATTATTAACCTGAATTAGAAAGGAGAAAAAGGATGAAGGTATCACGCCAGGTTCGAAAGAAGGTCTTCAAGTGGCTCTTAGTCTTGATAATCATAGCATGCTCACAGATTCAAACGCTGGCCCAGAGCGAAGATGCCTCAGATTCTGCGATTGTCTTTACCGTCAAAACCTTCGACGGCCTCGAATTGCCCGCCCAAGTTCTGGGCGATGCAAAAAGTGGCCAAAAGCTCATAGTGTTCATCAGCGGTTCCACACCATACGACCACAGGGGCAATCAATGGGCTGGCTGGGACGGCAAGGGCAACATCGTATCACAAAAGCAGGACTTCTACGCCAGATTCCTGGATATAATGTCCTCGAAGGGCTACCAAGTTGCCACTATGGCGAAAAGAAGTTTCGTTGACTCCCAAAGGATCCCCCGTCCGAATTTAAATGATCTGGCCCTCGACATAAGCTGTCTCATACGCGAGTTGAAAAACAAAGAACAGCTCAGAATTGCCCAGGACCTGGTCATCGTCGGTTACAGCGAGGGCAGTCTTGTCGCTACAAAAGTGCTGCCCATGCTGAAAGAACAACCGGCCGCATGCGTTCTTCTCGGTTCCGGTTCAGGGGCCTTCAACTTCAAGACGCAGTCATGGAAAGACTGGTATCAAACCGATGTCTTGCGAAGAATGAAAGGTTGGTCTGACCAGCAGATAAGGACCGAATTCGAACAGGTGGGCCAAATCATGACCACTCTTCTGGAGATCGACGAAGAATCATTTGAGGGCGAGTATAAGAAGAGCAACCCTTATGGCTTTGGCTTTGCCCCGTGGGAGTCCTTTCACATCGACAGAGAAGCGCAGTTCTACGATCCGATTCCAAGCCTGCTGACTGCTAATATTCCTGTCTTGATATGCATCGGCCAAAACGATACCTCAATGCCGATGGTATTGGCCAGAAGGACACATGACCAGTTGCTAGAAAACGGATATCAAAAAGCCTCCTTCACAGTTATCGAAGGCGAGGTCCACCAGTACAAGAAATACGATGTGTTTGCAATCATCGATACCTGGATCGATTCCGGCTACCGCTCGACAGAATTTGTGCTCGATGAACAGGACAAGCAAATCATGGCGAGTTACGAGGCTTCTGCTGACCGAATCGCGCGCGCAATAGACGAACTGCCCTGGCAGGGCGCGCCGGAAAAGGCCCTGGAATGCTTTCGAAGAGCCAGAGGCACCGAATATCAAGAGCCGGATCCGTGGTTCAAGCTGGGTTTGGTGTTGTTTGACGCCGGGCACTACGAAGAATCTCTGTACTCGTTCAAAAAAGCGACAGACCCTGATTTTATTGTATGTTTTGCGTCGATGACCTGGATCGGCCACATCAATGACCTGCGGAATAACAGACAAGAGGCAGTCTCCTGGTACAAAAAAGCCCTCGCTCACGACCCAGGATTCCCCGTGCAGCACGACCATTTGGGCATAACAATCGACAAAAAATGGATTGAAGACAGACTGACCTCGCCGTTCACGGGGATAAAGTGAGCATATGATACTATTGGCGCATAAAACAGCGACAAACACTTAGACCGATGTACAGCGTATAGTCGCCTATGCTCTTCGCCAAGACGTACGCAGACTGAGGAAGGATTTGGACATGACCGACAATAAGGTTCAGCTTGTTCTGCTCGGCGTGTTCCTGGCGGCAATGCTCGTGTCGGGAGGCGGCTGTCAGCAGGGCAATCAGAGCAGCGACACGCTGTTAGATTACCGTCGGACAGTACTCGACAACGGGATGGAGGTGATAACTTTGGAGGATTTTTCGTGCCCGATAGTGTCGGTTCAGGTTTGGTATCACGTCGGCTCGAAGAACGAGCGGGCGGACCGTCAGGGCTTTTCGCACATGTTCGAACACATGATGTTCCGCGGGACGGACCGTCTGGGTCCGATGGGGCACTTCGGGCTGATTAACAAGGTCGGCGGTATGTGCAACGCCTACGAGGGTTTCGACCGGACGGTATATGTGGAGACGCTTCCGGCTGAGCAGCTTGCCCTGGCGCTGTGGCTCGAGGCCGAGCGGATGACGTTTCTGAAAATAGACGCCGAGGCGTTTGCGACCGAGCGAAAGGTAGTCGAGGAGGAACGGCGGATACAGCTTAACGCACCATACGGGACGCTTTTCGAGCAACTTTTAGACAACATCTATACGGTTCACCCGTACCGCTGGCAGCCGATAGGCAAAATATCGCACCTTCGGGCGGCATCGGTTGCTGAGCTGAAGGATTTCTGGCGGCAGTATTACGTCCCCAACAACGCGACGCTGATAATTGCCGGCGCCGTATCTCACGAGAATGCGCAGGCGCTTGCGCGTCAGTACTTTGGGTGGATACCGAGATACGAAGAACCGAATCGCGTTGAGGTTACCGAGCCGAGACAACGGCAGCGTCGTTCGATAGTTATTAAAGAGCAGAATGCACCTGCGCCACAGGTTCATATTGTTTTTCGCACCGTTCCGCTGTGCGATCAAGATACAACGACGTTGGACCTGCTGACGAAGATACTCGGCGGCGGCAAGAGCAGCCGGCTTTATCGCGAGCTCGTGGCGGAAAAACAGCTCACCGTCGGGGCCGAAGCGATGCACCTGTCGCTGGAGCAGGACAGCCTGTTTGATATCAGTGCAGTCCTTCCGACTGGCGAAGAGGATGCCAACGCAGTGCTGGGGCTAATGTGGAGGCAATTGTCACGACTGCGGAAAGAGAGGGTAAGCGAGGGAGAGCTTCTCAAGGCAAAAAACCAGACGATGCGTGATATGGTGACCGCAAATCTGACGATAGCGAACAAGGCTCATATGCTGGGTCGGGCCGCGGTGGAGTGCAACGATGTTTCGCAGGCGAATCGCTGGATGGATAAGATTGGCAGCGTGACCGCGGACGACCTGCTTCGGGTAGCCGGGCATTATCTGTCGCCGGAGAGAGCTCTGGAGGTGAAGGTAATTCAGGGCGCCCGCGAGCAGGATGCGACCCTGATGGCCGAGGTCGAGCCGGATACGGCTGCGGCAGCACATGGTGAGGCCGTATCCCAACCGCCGGGGCGCGGCGACCTAAAAAGGACTGACGATTATCCGAGGTCGCCGCCTATAAGCGATGCGAAAACGCCCCGGCTGACACCCGATTACAGCAGCGAAGTGCTGGCAAATGGCCTCAAAGTCATCGTTGTGCCGACCAGCGAGGTGCCACTCATCACGGTCCAACTCGGCTTGCTGGCTGGCGCCTGGAGTGAAGATAAACCAGGGACGGCGTCGATGGCGGTGCAGATGTTGACGAAGGGGACGCGCCTCCACAGTGAGGCCGAGCTGGTCGATTGGCTTGAGACCTATGCAGTATCGCTTTCGGGCGAGGCCGACATGGATACGGCGAGTATTCGGATGAGCTGCCTGACCGAGCAGGTAGAGAGGGCGATGTCTCTTATGGGCGAGACAGCGCTACAGCCGACCTTCCCGGCGGATGAATTCGAGAAGCTCAGGCGGCAGTTGCTGACGGTGCTTACTGTGCGCTCTGGCGAGCCGGAGTACGTCGCGGACAGAGAATTCGCAACGTACCTGTACGGCGAACACCCGTATTCACGCACGGCCACAGGCGAAGTTTCTCACGTCAAGGCGCTGAGTGTGAACGACCTGCAGAAGTGGTGGAGCGAGTTTGCACGGCCTGACATGGCTGTGCTGATTATGGCTGGAGACATCTCCAAATCAAAGGCCCTGAAGCTTGCGCGCAAGACGTTCGGCGGATGGCGCGCGGCCGGTGAAAAGCCCGCAATCGAACTTGTGAGGCTTCGTGAGCCGCAAGAGACACGTATCTATCTGGTTGACCGACCCGGCAGCGTCCAGAGCCAGATAAGAGCCGGACACCTCGGTATCACTCGCCGCGACGAGCGGTATTTTGTGAGCAGGATAGTCAGCAACTATTTCGGCTGGTCTTTCAACAGCCGGCTGAATGAATCGATTCGCGTGGCCAAGGGCCTGACGTACTACGTGTGGGGCGGCTACGATACGCGGCGGTTTGCCGGTGAGTTTGCCGTGGGGACGTTCACGCGGACAGAGTCCACGCCACAAATGGTTTCAGCGCTGATAGATGAGATAGCCCGACTCCGGGAGCAGCCACCAAGTGAAAAGGAGATTGAAAACAGCCGGTCGGATATCTTGGGCAGCTTTCTTCGCGGGCGCGAGACGCCGCAACAGATAGCAGGCGATCTGTGGCTGATAGAGTCGCAGAATCTTGGGGCCGACTACTTTGACCGCTGGCTCGACGGCATCGCCGAAGCCGATAGCAGCAACTGCCAACGCCTGGTGGCTGACACGGTACATCCGCAGAGGCTGGTTATCGTGGTCGTCGGGGAGGCGGAGAAACTGGCCGAGCCGCTCGGAAAGATCGCGCCGGTTACTGTTGTGGGCAGCCAAGACAAAGTTGAAGGTCCCCAATAGGGTCGGTCGACGTTGGACACGGTCACTATTGAGCGCTATAGCCGCAGGGGATTCTCGGTCGAAGAGGGACTGATTCGAACGCATCTGGCTGGTGTATCTGTCCGGCCGATTCAGGATATAACCCAAGCCTTGCGGGGTACCAGACGGCCTCCGCAGCTACCTCAGACAAGAATTACGCGACCAACCAACAAATAGTGCGGTGGCGCGGTTTCTACAGAATTGTTGATTCTTTTAAGGCCATGAAAAACAGGAACTTATGAATGCTGGCAAAATTCAGGTGTGCGTGAAGAACCCGGAAATTTGCGGTGTTCAGCGCGCGCACTGCGCCATTATTAACTGATAAGACCGACCCGAAGTGTTTGCGACAGACGCGGCAGGGAAAAGGGCATATGCCGTAGCAACATCGTGGTGGTCACAGAAAATAGTGTTCAATTTGGTCGGCTCAGTATAAAATGGCAATGGTGATCTGACCATTGACAAAACTATATATTCTCAACTTGGCTTCACTGTTCATTATTAAAGAAGATGAGAAAGAAAGGAGCTGAATTATGGCTACATTCATTTCTTTAGTAAATTTCACTCAACAAGGGATCCGAGATTTTAAGGTTTCTCCTGACAGAGCTGCCCAATTCAAACCTATGGCTGAAAAGGCCGGAGTAACAGTCAAAGAGATATATTGGACCATAGGTTCCCATGATGCTGTGATTGTTATGGAGGCTCCGGACGACGAAAGTGCAGCAGCGGTGATGTTG